>NZ_CP151632.1:0-1442149 GCF_040144835.1 Microbacterium sp. LWS13-1.2 | reverse complement strand
ATGAGCGCGCGCGTGTAGGGATGTTGCGGGTCTTCGAGCACCTCGCGCGCCGGACCCGTCTCGACGATCTCGCCGTTCTGCATCACGATGATGCGGTCGGCGCGGTCTGCGGCGACGCCGAGGTCGTGCGTGATGAGCAGCACGGCGGTCCCGAGCGTCGACGCCAGGGCGTCGATGTGATCGAGGATCTGCTTCTGCACCGTGACGTCGAGGGCGCTGGTCGGCTCGTCCGCGATCACGAGCTGCGGCTCGGCCGCCAGTGCCGTCGCGATGAGCGCGCGCTGCTTCATGCCGCCCGAGAACTGGTGCGGGAACTGCTTGGCGCGGGCTTCGGGCTCACCGATCCCGGCGAGGCGCAGCAGCTCGACGGCCCGTGCGTCAGCGCCTCGGCGGGTGGCCAGCCCGTGGATGACGAGCGGCTCGCCCACCTGGCGTCCGACGCGCTTGACCGGGTTGAGGCTCGTCGTAGGATCCTGCGGGATGAGCCCGATCCCGCGCCCGCGCACCTCACGCCAGGCCCGGCGCGAGAGCCCGGTCAGGTCGGTGCCGTCGAAGACGATCGAGCCGGCGTCGACCGAGGCGTTCGAGGCGAGCAGGTGGATGACCGCGTGCGCGGTCGTACTCTTGCCCGAGCCCGATTCGCCCACGATCGCCACGACCTCGCCGCGGTCGACGGTGAAACTCACGTCGCGGACGGCCGGGCGCGGCTGCCCGCCCAGCGTGTACGAGACCGACAGGTTCGAGACCTCCAGGAGTGCGGTCATCGGATTCCTCCATTGCGCTCGAGGGCGCGCGAGATGCGGTTGGCCGACAGCACGACGGTGACGATCACGAGGCCCGGCAGTGTCGTGAGCCACCACGCCACGGCGAGGTAGTCGCGTCCGCCCGCCACGAGCGATCCCCACTCGGGGGTGGGCGGCGGCGCGCCGAAGCCGAGGAACGACAGTGACGAGATCGCGAGCACCATCACGCCGAACTCGAGGGCGGCCAGCGCCACCACCGGGCCGGATGCGTTGGGCAGCACATGACGGCGCAGCACGGTGTACCAGCGCACGCCCGAGACGCGGGCGGCCTCGACGTAGACGGCGGTGGCGATCTGCAGCACCTCGGCGCGCATGACCCGGGAGAAGGAGGCGATGCTCGCGAGTCCGACCGCGATCGCGACGTTGAGCGTGCCGAAGCCGAGCGCGGTGATGAGCGCCAGCGACAGGAGCAGGCTAGGGATCGCGAGCAGCACGTCCATGAAGCGCATGATCGCGTCGTCCACGAACCCGCGGAGGAACCCGGCGAGCAGGCCGAACAGCGACCCGACGGCGAGGCCGACGATGACGGCAACGGAGGTCGCGGCCAGCGACGTCGACGCGCCGTAGACGACGCGGGCGTAGAGGTCGCGACCGAGGTTGTCGGTCCCGAAGACGTGCTCGGGGCTCGGCGGAAGCAGCCGATCCTGGGGGATTCCCACGTTGGGATCCCAGGCCGTGAACCACGACGGCACCAGCGCCCACAGCGTCACGAGCGCGAGCACGAGGATCGACACGACCAGGGTCGGCTGCTTCAGCAGCGCGATGACCGGCTTCAGCGCAGACCGGCGGGTGGCGGCATCCGTTCGCTCTTCATCGAGGGCCGCCGCGAGCGGGCCGCCCGACGGATCGGCGTCGGGGTCGACGATCGACGCGACGAACGGGTCGTGCGGCTCCAGGGTGCGCGCGGGCGGGGAGAGCACGTTCTCGACGGTCATGACTGCTCCTGTCAGGCTGCGACGAACGCCGTGCGGGCGAGCGTGATGCGGCGGTCGATGAGGGGGTAGACGAGGTCGACGACGAGGTTCGCGACCACGAAGACGAGGGCGGCGAAGACGACCACGGTCTGCACGACGGGCACGTCGCGGTTGTTGACGGCGGTCACGACGAGGCGGCCGATGCCGAGGCGCGAGAACACCGTCTCGGTCACGACGGCACCCGAGAGCAGGCCCCCGATGAGCACGCCGACCATCGTGAGGGACGGAATCGCCGCGTTGCGGAACGCGTGGCCGAGCTGCACGCGGCGCTCACTTGCTCCCTTGGCGCGCACGATCTCGACGTACGGCTGGGCGAGGGTCGAGCGGAGGCTCCGTGACAGCAGCTGCGCGATGAAGGCGCCCGAGGGGATCGCGATCGTGATCGCGGGCAGCACGAGGCTTTCGAATCCTTCGTTGCCCATCGACGGGAAGAGCCGGATGCGGAACGAGAAGGCCTGCAGCAGCAGGAGTCCGATCCAGAACACCGGGATCGAGACGCCCAGCGGCGGCAGCGACGACAGCAGGTTGCGCAGCCACTGGGCGCGGGCGAGCGAGGCCGCCAGCGCGAGGACGATGCCGAACACGACCGACAGCACGAACGCAAAGGCGGTGAGCGCGATCGTCGGGGGCAGGGATTCCAGGAGGAGATCGGATGCCGGGCGCCCGGTCTGCGTCGACACCCCGAAGTCTCCGGTCAGCGCCTTGCCCAGGGCGACGAGGTACTGCTCGTACAACGGGCGGTCGAGCCCGAGCTCGCTGCGCAGCTGCGCCACGAGCTCGGGGTCGATCGCCTCCTGATCGCCGCCGCCCGCGAACAACGTCGCGGCGTCGCCCGGCAGGAGATAGAGGATGAGGAACGAGATCGTGTATGCGGCCCACAGGACGATCACGCCCTGCCCGATTCTCCGGGCGATGTATCGACCCCACATGTCTCGTCCCTCATCCCTTTCGTCGTGCCCGTGCGGGCTTACTCGGCGATCCAGGCGTCGTAGAAGTCCAGGCGGCTGGACGCCTCGAAGCCGAGACCCTGAACCTTCGACGCGGCCGTGATCGTGGTCGACAGCTGGTAGATCGGGATCGAGTAGCCGCCGGTGATCAGCAGCTCGGCGGCCTCGTCGACGACCTTCTGACGCTCGGTAGGGTCGATGATCGCCGCCTGCTCGTCGAGCAGCTCGTCGATCTCGGCCGGCTCGGTGCGCTTCGTGGCGTTGCTGGTGCCGCTCACTGAGAACACCGTGCGGAGCACGTCGGGATCGGCCCGCGTCAGGTTGCCGTACGAGAAGTCGTAGGTGCCGTCGGCGTTCGCGGCCTGCACGTCGGCGATGCTCGCGAAGGTCAGCTGCAGGTCGACGCCGATCTGGCGCAGCTGCTGCTGTACGAGCTCCAGCACCTCCTTGGGCGACTGCCAGTACGTCACGTGGAAGCTGAGCTTCTCGCCGTCCTTCTCGCGGATGCCGTCATCGCCTTCGGTCCAGCCCGACTCTTCGAGCAGGTCGGCCGCGGCCTCGGGGTCGTACTCGAGCACATCGCTCAGGTCGGTGAAGTACGGCGTCGACGAGGCGAGCGGCGACACGGCGGGCACGTCGTCGGGGCCGAGGAGGGTCGAGGTGATCTGCTCGCGGTCGATGCCTTTCTGGATCGCGAGGCGCACATTCTCGTCGGCGAGCTTCTTGGTCGACTGGTTGGCGTACAGGTTGTAGACCGAGCCCGGGTTGGCGCGGTTGAGCGACCAGAAGTCATCGCCCTCGAAGAGCACGGCGTCGGCCGTCGCGATGCCGGTGGTCGCGTCGATCTGACCCGACTGCAGGCTGCCGGTGCGGTTGCCCGACTCGGGCACGACCTTGTACGTGATGGTGTCGAGGTAGGCCTCGTCGGTGTGGGCGGCCGTCGACGGACCCCACTCATACCCTTCGCGACGCTCGAGCACGGCGCCCTCGTTGGGCGTGTAGCTCTGCACCGAGAACGGTCCCGAGCCGACGAAGTCGCCGAGGCAGCGGTCGGCCTGGCTCACCGCGGCGCTGGCTGGGGAGAGAAGGCCGAGGGTGAACGTCGACGTCGCCTGCAGGAACTGCGCGTTGGGCTCCGAGAAGTTGATCGTGACGGTCTGATCGTCGACGACATCGATGCTCTCGAGGTCGGCGAGGTAGGACGAGCCGAGGGTCGCCTTGGCGCCCAGCGCCTGGATGGCCTCGAAGTTCGTCTTGACGGACGCCGCGTCGATGGGCTCGCCATCGGCGTAACTGGGACCGTCCTGCAGCGTGAACGTGAAGCTCGTCGCGTCGTCGTTCACCTCGAAGTCGGTGGCGAGCCACGGCAGGATCTCACCGTTCTCGGGGTCCTGGATCGTCAGCGACGCGACGGTCTGGCGCGCGATGGCGATCGCGTCGTTGTTGCCGACCTGCTGCGGGTCGATGCACTGGCTGTCGACCGAGATCGCGAAGGTCAGGTTGCCGCCCGTGACGGGCTCCGCCTCGGCGGATGCGGTCGGTGCGGGGTCGCCGGCGCCGGTCGCGCACGCGGTCAGCGTGAGCGCGACGGCGCCGATCGCCGCAAGCGCGGCGATGCGGGGTCGGGTGAACGACATGGTGTCTCCAGAAGCTGTGGCGGGAAGTCGCGGCGGGGGTGCCGGCTCGTGATCTCAGCGTCCCCGGGGTGCGGGGCCGACCCCGAAGGCGCGTGTCACACGCCGTGAAGGTCGGTTGCGCGCGGTCACACGCCGTCACGCGGCGTCATATAAGGCCCGGTCGTCGAGCGAGCGAGGTACGCGCTCGTTGAGCGAGCTTGCGAGTCGAAACGCAGAGACGAAACGCGCACCCGGCCTCGTCGTCGCCGAAGGGGTTTCGTCTTCGGGCGCTACAGCGCCCTTCGCTCAACGACCGGTGCTTGGGCGGGGTGAACGCCCGGCAAATGGGTACGGCCAGTTACGGCGCGACGGGCACCGCGAGGCCGAGTCGCGCGGTGATGGCCCCCGCGACGACGTCGGTCTGCCGCAGCGACAGGGAGTTCGCCGCGGGCCGGGTGAACGCGCCCGCCTCGGTCTGCGACGTGAACGGCCCGATCGCGAACAGGGTGTCGTGCGGGGAGCCGTCGGGTCGCAGTACGCGCCCATCCTCGCCGACGCGCACGCGGCCGAGCGAGCCGTCGTAATCCTCATCGGCGACCCGCAGCTCGCTGCCGTGCACGGTCGCGAGCTCACGCAGCGCGATATTCATGCTGAGGGCGGCATCGGCGGCCGGAAGCCACGCGTCCACGAGCGCTCCGGCGACCGTCTCGCCGGGAACGCGGGCGCTGGATGCCGCGAACCCGCGTGGCTCGACGGCGACCGTGACGTCGGGTCCGAGGAAGCGCACCACCCCCGCATCGGCGAGGGCGAGCAGTTCCTCGAGCCGATGCGGCGGCGGTCCGCTCGCCAGGTAGCTGAAGAAGGTGTGCCAGCGGACCGGAAGCGTGTGTGCGCGCGAGCGCGCATTCCAGCGTTCCTTCGGGATCTCCGACAGCGCCATGAACGACAGCAGCGCCGCCATGAAGACGCCCTGGGCGGGGCTACGTTCCGGGCTCGTGCGCAGCAGCAGGTCCTCCGCGATGTGGGCGCGCACCCGGCGGTGCACCTCTTCGGTGTCCGCGAACGTCGCGCCGGCGAACGGGCGACCGAATGCCGCGACGTCGAACCGGTCCAGGGGATCGGGCACGACGGCGGCGATGGCGTCCCGAAGCGCCGGGTCGTCCCACGCGTGCGTCTGCAGCACTGACCGGAAGTCATCCCAGGTGGTGGCCACCCGGTCCGGGTGCCCTGTGAAGAGCTCGCGGTAGTGCCCGTGCAGCAGCTCGCCGGCGATGAGCGGCCAGGCGTCGCGGTCGAAGTCCAGGGGCCGTGCCGCGCGCTGGAGGTCGGCGATCGCCTCCGGCGTGAGCACCTCGCGCAGCGGCGCGTCGCCCTGCAGCGTCGAGGTCACCTTGGAGCGGTACGGCACGCCGCGCCGTGAGCCGACGTGCAGCCGGGGCTCGCGTCCCGATGCCAGGTAGCGGAGGGCGCCGTCGCCGTCGCGGTCGAACCGGCCGCCGCGTCCCTGGGTGAGCAGCACCACGAGATCGACGGCCGCGAGGCCCATGCCGCGCACGATGACGTCGCCCTGCTCCGGCAGCACGGACAGGTCCGCATCCGCGGTGAAGGCCGGGCCCACGTACACGAGCCCCTTGCGCAGCGCGGCCGCCGCCAGCGCTGCAGCCGCCGGATCGGGCTCCCGCTCGGTGTGGCCGAGGCAGTAGGCCACAGCGTCCGTCACGATCTCGCGACCGCTTGCGAGCGAGACGGTGTGCCGCCCCGACCGCGCCGGCCGCACCGACGTCACCGTGTCCGCGTGCAGGCGGATCGTCACACCCCCGGGCGCGTTCGCGGCAGTGCGGCGGAAGAACCAGTCGAGGTAGTAACTGTGGAGGCGCCGCGTCGGGAACCCCTCCGGCGCCAGGGTGCGTGCCTCGGCGGCCGACAGCTCGTCGAGGTCGACGTCAGGAAGGTCGCCCGCGCGCCAGAGCTCGAGCCACTCGCTGAGCGAGGGACCCGGATGCACCGGCCCGTCGATCGTGCAGCTGTGGTCGGTGAACACCGTGACGTCGCGCGTCATCGAGTTGAGTTTCAGCAGCGGCGACTGCGCGTGGCGCCAGATGCGGCCGGCACCGGGAGGGTGCGGGTCGACGAGGTCGATGTCGATCTGAGTGTGGTCGTCCGCGCGCGCCAGCACGCGTTCGAGGAGCATGATCGCCCGGGGGCCGGCTCCGACGAACAGCAGGCGCGCGCGATCGCTCATCGCGCAGCGAGGGCCGGTGCGGACTGTGCTCGAGCTGTTTGGAGCGCCGGGAGGCCGAGCAGGTCACGCAGCGTCGCGCCCTGCTCGTACGACTGGCGGTACGAACCTCGCTCCTGCAGCAGCGGCACGACGCGCTCGGCGAACTCGTCCAGGCCGTGGGGGGTCAGGTGGCCGACGATGGTGAAGCCGTCGGTCGCGCGCTCCTGCACATACCGATCGATTTCGGTCGCGATGTGGGCGGGCGTGCCGACGAAGGTGTGCTGAGCGGTGAGACGGATGACCAGCTCGCGGATGCTGAGACCCTCGGCCTCCGACAGCTCGCGGAGCTTCGCGATGCGTGCCCGCACCGCCGCGTGCCGGTTGGCCCAGCCGCGCGCTGTCTCGGATCCGGTGTCGGGGTCGACGTCGGGCAGCGGCCCATCGGGGTCGTAGCCGCTCAGGTCGCGGCCCCACACCTGCTCGACATACGTGAGCGCGACCTCCGGTCGCACCTGCTGCAGCGCGATCTCGCGCGAGCGCTCCTTCGCCTCCTCCTCGGTGTCGCCGATCGCGAAGGTCGCCGCCGGCAGGATCTTGAGCGAGTCCTCCCCACGGCCGTACTGGGCGAGCCGGCCCTTGACGTCGTCGTAGAACTCTCGCGCGTCCTCGAACTCCTGATGCAGCGAGAAGATGACCTCGGCGTGCTCGGCACCGAAGGTGCGACCGTCGGCGGAGTCGCCGGCCTGCACGATCACCGGGCGACCCTGCGGCGAACGGGGCACGTCGAACAGCGCGTCGACATCGAACTGCGGTCCGCTGTGACGCACGCCCGCGGGGACGCCGTCGTCGAGGAAGACACCGGTCGCTGCATCCGCGCGCACGCCGTCCACCGGCCAGGATTCCCATAGCTCCTTCGCGAGTTGGGCGAACTCGCGTGCCCGCTCGTAGCGGTCGGCGTGGTTCAGGTAGCCGCCGCGACGGAAGTTCGCGCCGTGGAAGGCGTCGGAGCTCGTCACGGCGTTCCAGCCCGCGCGGCCCCCCGACAGGTGGTCGAGGGTCGCGAGCTCGCGCGCCAGCTCGTACGGCTCGTTGAACGTGGTGTTCAGGGTGCCGACGACGCCGACGTGCTCGGTGATGGCGGCGACCGCGGCGAGGATCGACAGCGTGTTCGGGCGGCCCAGCACGTCGAGCTCGTGGATGCGGCCCTTGTGCTCGCGCAGGCGCAGTCCCTCGGCGAGGAAGACGTAATCGAACAGCCCGCGCTCGGCCGTCGCGGCGAAGTGCTCGAACGACGCGAAGTCGATCTGGCTGCCCGCGGTCGGGTCGGTCCAGACGGTGGTGCTGTTGACCCCGGGGAAGTGGGCGGCGAGGTGGATCTGACGGATGCTGCGGCTCACAGCGCGACCTTCTCTCGGACGTAGCGGCTCTCGGGGCGGGCGAGGTCGAGACGCGCGCGCAACGTGCCGGCGCCGTCGTCCTCGCGCAGTGTTCTGGTGGACCGCAGCAGCGGCACGAGCTTCTCGGTGATCGCCACGACGTCGGCGGGCTGTCGGGCGGGCCGCAGGCGC
Source organism: Microbacterium sp. LWS13-1.2 (assembly GCF_040144835.1). Classification (NCBI taxonomy): domain Bacteria; kingdom Bacillati; phylum Actinomycetota; class Actinomycetes; order Micrococcales; family Microbacteriaceae; genus Microbacterium; species Microbacterium sp. LWS13-1.2. The sequence continues at coordinate 1,434,020 of NZ_CP151632.1, read as the reverse complement.
ACACCGTCGACACCGGCGGCGGCCAGCTCGCGCACGACGTCCGCCACGTCGCCGGGCGTGCCCACGACGATGCGCGCATCCGACGTGAGCGGCGCGCCGTCCCATTCGTCCAGGCGAGCCAAGGCGCTGCGTGCTGCCGCCCCGGTGTCTTCGATCAGCACGACGAGGTCGGCGTAGACCCGCAGGCGCTCGTCGCCCGTGCGCAGCTCGTCGGCCGCGGCATCCAGTTCCGCGCGGATGCCGTCCAGCTCGAACCCGGGGCGGCCGCCTGCTTCGTGCGGCGTGGTGAAGACGAGGTCGGCATGTGCTGCGGCCAGTCGGTAGGGCACCGTCTGGTGCGCCAGGACCGTCAGCAGTGGCCGGCCCTGCGGCGACCGCGGCACGATCGACGCCCCGGTGATGGAGAAGAACTCGCCCTCGAACTCGATGTTGTGCACCCGATCGGCGTCGAGGAAGCGGCCCGTCGCGGCATCCCGGATGATGGCGTCGTCCTGCCAGGAGTCCCACAGTCGCGACAGGACGTCGGCGAACTCACCGGCCTCGCGGAACGCCGCGATGATCTCGGGGGAGTCCTCCACCCGGCCGGAGGCGGGGATCCCGTCGACGCCCGCGGCGCGGCGTCCGAAGTTCGCCCGCTCGGCGGCGGAAGCTCCCGCGACCAGGCGTACGCCGGCGCGGCCGCGGCTGGCGAAGTCGAGGGTCTGGATGCCGGTCGCGACATGGAACGGCTCCGGATGTGCCGTCGTCACGGTCGGCACGAGGCCGATCCGGCGTGTCAGCGGTGCGACGAAGGAAGCGATCAGGACGGCGTCGAGGCGGCCGCGGACACGGTCGCGCCGCAGGCCCTCGAGCGGCTCGAAGCGGTCGGTCAGCGACAACGCGTCCTCGATCGTCGCCAGCGCGACTCCGCTGTCGTCGGCGGTGCGCAGCAGATCGCGCCAGTAGGCGGGCGAGGTCAGCTCGTTGGGACGCGCGGTGGACTCGCGCCAGGCGGCGGGATGCCAGCCGGCGCGCTCGAAGGCGATGGCGATGTGCACCTGTTCGGTCACGGTCGTTCTTTCCTCTAGCTCGGGTTCTGATCTTGATGCGCGGGCGTCAGCCCACGCGGGAGTGGTCGCCCAGCCGGTGCCAGCCGCGGTTGTGATAGACCAGTGCACCGCCCCCGGTGGTGTTGGACTCCGCCCGGGCGATGTGCGCTTGCACCGCGTGTGCGGCGATGACCGTCGAGCCGCCGGCATCCATGCGACTGACCACGGCGCACCGCACCCACGCCCGCACCCCGCGGAAGACCGGCTCACCGGTGGGCAGCGGTGCCCACGACTCGGAGTCGGCGAATCGGTCGACGCCGCTCGTCGCTCCCAGGCGTGCGAGATCGATGTCGTCGGCGTCCAGCAGATGCACGACCACAGAGTCGGCCCCGAGGATCGTCGGCGTCGACGACGAGATCGACGACACCGAGAACACCAACAGGGGCGGATCGGCGCTGACCGATGACACGGACGACGCGGTGAGCGCGACCGGACCGCCGGGGCCGGTCGCGGTGATGACGGCGACGCCGCTGGGGTGCCCCCGGAAGAGCGTGCGGAACTCCGCCGGCGCGATCGCACCGCAGATCGAACGCGTCGCGGGATGCTGATCGGTCGCGGAAGCACTGGGGAGAGCGGTCATGGCACGACGGTAGGCGCGGCTCCCCGGCCAGGGCGGGATCGGAGTGAAACACGAGGAAACGCGCCGTCATACGGCGGCGCATGAGGTCGTCGAAGGTGCTGATCCCCTCGCGATCGGCTTGCATGGGGGCATGTCGAGCATCGTCGTCCTGGTCGGGAACCCGCAGCCCTCGTCTCGCACGCGCCTGGTGGCCGAGGAAGTAGCCAAGCGGATCGCCGCGCGCTCCGGAGCTCAGGTGACTGAGACGATCGACCTCGTCGACGTCGCACCGCTGCTCTTCCGCTTCCCCGACGACACGATCGACGACCTACGGCGCCGGGTCACGGCGGCTGACCTCGTCGTCGTCGCAAGCCCGACCTACAAGGCTTCGTACACGGGGCTGCTCAAGGCGTTCCTGGACCGCTTCGACGCGGGCGAACTGAACGGCGTGACGGCGGTTCCCCTGCTCACGATCGGCGCGCCGACCCACGCGCTCGCCGTCGAGCACAGCCTGCGCCCGCTGTTGGTCGAACTCGGAGCATCCACACCGACGCGGGGCATCGCGTTTCCGGCGTCCGAGACCGACCGCCGCGCAGAGGTCATCCAGGGGTGGCTCGATACGGAATGGCCCGCGCTGGAGCGCGTGCTGGGCGCGGACGCCACCGTCGCGCGGTGACGGCCGAGAGGCGGGGGAGCGCGGGGGGCGATGGGGCTGACCTCATGATGACGGATGCCGCGTCCCGCGCCGCGACGAACGCCACGCTCGATCTGCCCGCATGCTCGCCAGGGCTGGAGCAGACCTGGGCCGAGTCGTTCCCCGAGCTTTCCCGCCCCGTCACCCCGGTGCGGCCCTCCGACCCCCGGATTCTCGTGCTGGGAGAGGAGGTCGCGCGCGACCTCGACCTCGACCCGGCTTACCTCGGCTCCGCCGAAGGCCTACGCTTCCTCACCGGCGAATCGTTCCGTGACGGCCGGCCGCCCGTCGCCCAGCTGTACGCCGGGCACCAATGGGGCGTCTTCAAGCCGGTACTGGGCGACGGGCGCGCCGCGCTTCTCGGGGAACGTCGCGACAGCCACGGTCGTCTCCGCGATGTGCACCTCAAGGGCATCGGGCCGACGCCGCTCTCGCGCGTCGACGGGTACGCGGTCGTGGGCCCGATGCTGCGCGAATTCCTGATGGGCGAGGCCATGCACGCCCTGGGAGTTCCCACGACCCGCATGCTCGCGGTGGTCGCCACGGGCAGACCCCGAGCACTCGACGGCTCCACCCTGCCCGGAGCTGTTCTCGCGCGAACGGCATCCAGTCACGTGCGGTTCGGCTCGTTCGAGTACGTGCGCGCGCAGGGAGACATGGCGCTGCTTCGCCGGCTCGCCGACCACGTCATAGCCCGCCACTATCCGCAGGCGGCCGAGGCGCGGCATCCGTATCGGGCACTGCTCGAGGAGATCGTCGGCGAGGTCGCCGGGCTCACGGCGCACTGGATGCGCCTCGGCTTCGTGCACGGCGTGCTCAGCACCGACAACGTGCTCGTGGCCGCCGAGACCGTCGACTACGGGCCCTGCGCCTTCCTCGACGCCTATGAGCCCGGCGCGCACTTCAGCTCGATCGACCGGTTCGGGCGCTATGCGTACGACCGGCAGCCGTCAATCATGCGGTGGAACCTGGAGCGGCTCGGCGATGCGCTGTCGCCGTTGCTTGCGGATGAGACGGCAGCGGGGGAGGCGGTCGCGGCGGAGATCGTCGCCGGGTTCGATGCGCAGTACCAGCGACGCTGGGCGGAGGCCTTCCGCGCGAAGCTCGGCTTGGATGTGGCGGTCAGCGCGGCCGACGCCGCCGCGCTCGCCCACGACGCGCTCAGTCTGCTCGCGGAGCACAGGGTGGACTTCACGGGATTCTGGCGGGGTCTCGCGACGGCGGTGGAGGGCGATGACCGAGCGGTGCGGGATCGATTCCTCGGGCCGGTTCCCGAGTTGGATACCTGGCTGGTGCGGTGGCGTGCGCTCGCGCCCGATGCCGCGATGATGCGTGTCGTGAATCCTCGCTACATCGCCCGCAATCACATCGTCGAAGAGGCGCTGCAAGCGGCGAACGAGGGTGACTTGACGCCGTTCGAGCAGCTGCTCGAGCTGCTTCGCAAGCCTTACACCGAGCGCCCGGGAAGTGAGTACCTGCGGTTCGCGCGGCCGGCCCCGACAGGGACCGCACCGCACCGCACGTTCTGCGGCACATGAAGAGGCCCGCCGCGCCCATCGCTAGTCGGCCAGGTCATTCTCTGCGGCCAGCTCGCTTCATCAGAGCCTGCCGGCTCAGCTTCGTTCGTGCGCTCAGGGCGACCCAGCTCTGCCCGCGATCCCTCAGCCAGGACACGAGTTGATCGCGTTCTTCTAACAGCCGTGCCTCATCACGGTGGAGCCTCTCCAGGTCCCGGCTAAGAGCGCTCAAGCGATCAAGCCCTGCCCGTGGGTCGCCCAATCTTCGGTCCAGTCGGCGGCGTAGAGCGGCTCGTTGTTCCATCTCCCGCTGTTCCCGCTCAGCGCGATCCAGTGCCTCGAGTTCCCGCGCTTGCGCGGCTTCCCGCTTGGAATTCCGGCGCCCGCGAGCCATGTAACCAGGTTGTCAGGCGACCCCAGTGATCGCAAGACATCGCGGCCTTCCACTGAACAGTGCCTGCGTGCATTGCTGTTTTGGTCCTGGTTCGAGTGCGGGCTCGTTAGCCGTGCGGTTTCGGATCGCAGCTCGCTGGGCGGCTTGCTGTTCGGTCGGCCTGTGCTCCGAGCGAGGAAGCAGTGTCGGGTTGAGCGTGTGACGTCTCCTTGTCGACCGGCGAAGCGAGATGACTCGCTGGCTGACTGACACGCGATCATGGCCCCGCTGCAAGACGATGTGCGGGGAGCTGTGATCCGATCAGCAACACACCAACGCAGCCATCCGACGCCTGCACGCGCTCTGGGTGCGATCGCATGGGTCGAGCTGAGGCTCCGTCGCGGAGTGGGTAAGCCCACTTGATCAGCGCCACACTTCTGGTCTTCCACCGACATCGGCCTATCTCAGCGGTCGAGTGCGGTGGAGTGCAGGGACCGTGGAGTACCGCAGCGCCGGAGCGCCAGCGGAGGTGCGAGGATACGCCGCGAAAGCCCGGCACGGAGCCGCGCGCGAGCGCTACACTCTCGGGCTCGGTGGGCCGCCCCCGCGTTAGGCGACCGAAGTCTTCCCGGGGCGATGGGTGCAGACGGCACAGGTGCCGTCGGCGACGAGTTTGTGGCCATCGATGTTGCAGTCCCACGCCCGGCTGGGGACTGGTCGTGGACGGGCTTCAGACGCCGCTCTGGCGCGCGCGCACGCACCGCACGGCTGTCGGGTGCCGCCCGGATGCTTCGCGCAGTGAGGCGAGGGCGCGTTATGCGTGACGTCACGCGAGTCGTCACCCGTCGCGTAGGCAGACGCTCTCTTCAAAGTCCTTAACTGGCCTGTGCCTACGTTCGCCGTCACGTCACGCGTAACGCTGTCCGGCACGTCGGCGAGGGCGTGTGTGCCGTCGCGCTGACGATCGCGGTAGGCCTTCTGGCGGCGTCGTGCGCCCTCCCGGTAGCGCTCGACCTCCTCGGCCGTCGACTGGCGGAGGTCCTCCGACCAGCCGGGCAGCAAGTAGCCATCTTCGACGCGGCGCCAGATGCCGGCGGCCTCGAGCTCATCGAAGGCGCTCTGGTCTTCGCCGTCAGGGTGCAAGTACTTGGTGTAGCGGGCGGGGATCGCACCGTCCGTACCCTGGCCGTTGCACCACATCAGCGCACCGGCGAGGACGCGGAAGGCTCGGTCGCTCAGGTTGTCGATGCGGATGCTCCCCAACCACTCCGCCGGGAGCCGTGCGTCGACCATGATGATCGCGCGCAGACGTCAGGACTCGACGCCGAAGACGCGCAAGAGGGCGGCGCGGGGGATCATCCGGCGAGGTCCCAGCTGCACGGTCGGGATCGTGCCGCGTTCGACGCCGGCCTTGATAGTGCGGTACTCGACGCCAACCAGCGCGGCGGCGTCTTTGTATGTCAGCGCCAGCGAGTTCTCCGAACGGTTCATGATCTGTACCACCCTCTCGTGAGCCACCTTTGACAGCGAGTGCCCACACCGTAGCACGCGATTGAGCCATATGTGTCATGAATGCGTCATGTCGCACCTTGCTCGCTATTTCGCGACCTGTCATGATGACGATCATGGTGAAGCTGGAGACCGCCGACGTGAGCCCGGAGCGCGTGGAGGTGGGCAACGGCGTGAGCGTCCCGCGTTCCTGGACGGCGATCGTTCGAGACGAGCCTGGTGTCCCCGGCGCCATCCGTGTGCGGGTGGAGTTCGATCCGCGGCTCGCGCGGAGCGCCGCGGTGTCGGTGACGGTCGAACGTGCGGGAGAGGGCGACGAAGTCACCAGCCTCACCCTGCGAGAGGTGCGCGTGCAGGCCGCACTGCAGGCGACGGGCCTCCTAGTTTCCACAGTTGCCGACGGTTCCAAGGCGCCCGTGACTGGCGCGGCGTACGTTAGGCGCATGCGGGAGCGGACGGATAGATCAGCTGCCGAGAATGTGGTCGACGCGGCAGCGACGTATCGGCTTGCGGTCGCAGTCAACCTGCCGCCGCTGAAGACCGTGTCGGACTGCCTCGGCGTGAGTCAGAGTACTGCGACGCGATTGATGAACCGTGCCCGCATCGACGGCTTGGCTGCTGGCATTCGTCTCCCGGATGCGGACGCAACCGGCCCGGTTGTCGGCCCGTCTCGGACCAGCGGGCCATCGATCAACTGAGGAGAGGGAGCATGGCGCGGCGCGTGAACCACGAAGGCACCATCTCGCCTTACACGACGCCGTTAGGCGAAACGCGCTACCGAATCGCGTACTGGGTGGCCCGTCCCGATGGCGAGTTGGTGCGCCGATTCCGCCGTGGCTTCGAAACGGAACGCGCCGCACGTGAGGAAGTGACGGCGCTGCAGGTCGATATCCGGCGGGGAGTCCATGTCGAGGAGACACGCGAGACGCTCAACTCCTACTCAACGAAGTACTTCGACGGCCTACGGGTGCGACCAACCACCCTCGCCGGCTACCGGAAGCACTACCGTGTGCATGTCGAGCCCGCCTCGCTCGGACGCACACCGCTGAGCGAGATCACGAAGGACCAGCTGAACCGGTACTACCGCCAGTTGGAGCGCGACGGCAGGAGAGACCGGGGACACGTTGGCGAGCCCCTCGGTGCGGCGACTATCCGGCACATCCACGTGTTGGTGTCACAGATCCTGCAGCACGCGCTGGAAGACGGGCTGGTGCGGGTCAACGCCGCCAAGCGGGCCTCGCCGCCGACCAAGCTGGAGGCCGCGCCACCCGAGATGATGACCTGGTCGGCGGAGGACGCCCGACTGTTCCTCGATTGGTCGGAGTCGAGCGGCGACTACCTCTGGCTCGCATGGCTCACCCTGCTGGGCACCGGTATGCGGCGTGGCGAACTGCTCGGGCTGAGGTGGAAGGACGTTGACCTCGAGAACAACGTCATCACGATCGCCCGCGCTATGTCGTACGTGAAGGAATCCGGCAAGAAGCCGGTCATCGACTTTCACGCGACCAAGAGCGGCCGCGTGCGAAACGTTGATATCGACGCGCGGCTTGCGTCGACGCTGCGTACAAAGCGGGATATGCTCCGAGCAGTGGCGCCAGAACTGGCGCGGGGCGAGCAACTGATCTTTTGTAACCGGTTCGGCCGGCCACACAACCCGACGCAGTTCTCCCGTCAGTGGCGCGAGCGTATGGCCAAGGCCGGGGAGGCCCACCCGGATCTCGACGCTCTGCATCTGCACGAGCTGCGGCACACCCACGCGACGCTCCTACTACGCGCCGGCGTTCACCCGAAGATTGTTTCCGAGCGCCTCGGACACGCTGACATCCAGACCACCCTGAACACCTACTCGCACGCCGTGCGCACTCTTCAGCGGGGTGCTGCCGATCTCGTGGGTGAGCTACTGTCGCGGGACTCGTCGCGTGTCGCATTGGACTGAATCACCTGGCCGCCGTCTCGCCAGATCGCGAGATGCCAGGCGTCTGAGCAGAAGGATGCGATCGTGGTAGGCACGGCCCGACGCAACATCAACGCGGGGCGCTGTGCGCATCCCACTAGCATGTGGACATGTCGACTGTGGGGACGCCGGCCCCGTTGCCCCTGCCGCCGATCGTGCGTGGCTCGCCCAAGCGATTCACCGATCTGATGGAGGCCTATCAGGAGGGACTGGTCCGCGCCATCGCTGCCGCGAGCGGAGTGGTGGTGTCTAGACCGGAGATCGACGAGGGCATTGACCTCACGCTCACCCACCGTAGTGACGTCCACACCCACGTCGAGTCCGCGCGGTTGGAAGTGCAGCTCAAGTCGACGTACACCGCGTCGACGACGACCGGGTTCAGCGTCCAGATCAGCCGCGACCGATACGACTACTTGCGCACCCCGAACCCATCGATCGCGAAGATCCTGATCGTAATGTCGGTACCCCCCAGCCAAGATGACTGGATACACGCGACCGACAAGCGTGCGCGGGTCCACAATGCGGCGTACTGGGTCAACCTCGAGGGGATGCCGTCGAGTGCCGCCGCGGAGCCGACGGTCACGGCACCTTTCACGCAACGCTTCGATGACCGTGCGCTGTGCGACATGATGGTCCGGATCGGCAAAGGGGGTGCGCCGTGAGCCTGGAGCTCGCCACCGATGCGGCGGAGATCGTAACCGCACTCCTGCGTCGTCTCTCCTGGGCGCCAGCTTCTAAGGCGCTCGGGCGCTACGAGGTCTGGACGCCCGAAGAGACCGATTCTGACGAGGTGATCGTCCCGATCAACCCCGAGGCGGGCGACTATGCCGTGCTGCTCGAACGCGCGCGCCGCCACATTCTTCGCCGGTATGGCGCCGAAGCCGAGCGACTGGAAGCGCTGCTTCTGATCTCCGCCGCAGCCGACCTTGATTCCACCAAGTGGCAGAAACAGACGTCAGTCGACGCCGGCTTGATCCCTTGGATCGAGGGGGAAGCTATCTACGCTGCCGCGAGAGAGTCGCTTGTCTCCGCAGCACGTGCAGTCCGGAGTAAGCGATCGGTGCAGGGAAAGGCGAGTCGCTACCTGGCAAAAACCTTCATGGAGCAGGTGTTCATGGGGCAGACAGAGGTCGGCAGCTTCATCGTCACTGCCCACGTGCCCGCGTCCACTCGTTTCCACGTCTCAAAGAAGTCCGAAGAAGCTGCCAAGGTCGATCAACGCAAGGCCGATGTTGTTTCGGGGCGCGCGATCGTTGATGTGTTCGAGAACTCCATCGCCGCGGTGCGGGATGCCCTCACGGAATACAAGCGATCGCCTCGTATGGAGATGTTCGAAGACCTCGTGCCGGAGGGCGTCTCGTTCGAGTTGATTAGGTCTCTCGCCGCCCTGGCACGAGATGGCGACGCCGCGGTTACCGTTCAGCGAGGAGAGGCCTCTACAGCAACTCGAGAGATTACGTTTGACGCCGTCGAGGCACCCGTTCTGGACCGAGTGGCCGCTTCGTTCGCGAAGGTTCCTGAACCGACTCCCGTTGAGATCGTGGGCGAGGTTAGCCTCCTCGACAACTCGACCGCCGCGCCGATTCGTCTCGTTCGCGTCGACGTGATGAAGGGTGCAGCGGCACGACGTGTGCGTGTGCGCCTAACACCGGAGCAGTACGACACCGCGGTGGCGGCCCACGCCGCCCACCAATGGCTGAAGCTCTCGGGAACGCTCGAGAAGGACGGACGAGATTGGTGGCTCTATCACGCATCGGATGTTGGCCAGACAACGCCCGCTGAGGGACCCGCCGGAATTCAGCAAACCGTTTGGGATGATTCGGCGCTCGAGGACGACGAGTAGCCGCACTTTCGAAGCGAGCAACTGAATCGCCGAAGAGCGCGCTCCTCGGCGCGTGGCGACTAAATCGGCGTACAGGCGAACCTGTCACTCAATGGGACGTGGCGTGTCAGCAGACCGCTAGCGCACATGCGGTCACGTTTCATCCATGGCCGGATTTGGCCGGGACACGAGAGGTGTGCAAGCGGGACTTCCGGCCGCGTTGGCCAGACAGTGAACGATAACTGTGCCAGTACGCGTGTCACGCAAGATCGGGCGAGGTCGCGATCCCAGTGTTTTCTAGGCAGAACGGTGGCGGAGGATGGGGGATTCGAACCCCCGAGGGCTTGCACCCAACACGCTTTCCAAGCGTGCGCCATAGGCCACTAGGCGAATCCTCCAGGAGGCCCCGGAGGGCCGTCGACCATCCTACCCTGCGCGGCTACCGTGCCCGAACCGGCGCGCTTCCCGCATAGACGCTGCCCGGACGGATGATGAGCGATCGCGGGGCGAGCAGCGCCAGGATCCGCCGTGACGGCGGCACCGACGCCAGCAGCGCGACCCTCACGGAACCTGCGGCGTCGGCGGCGGCATCCCCCATCCACTGCGAACGGTTGCCGGCACGCGAGTAGCTGGCGCGCTCGATGGCGAGGACGACCGTGTCCATCTCGGATGCCGGTGCGCCGTGCTGCTCGACCAGCCGGCGTGCGAACGCGCGAGGGGTCTCGCTGGCGGGAACCGTGATGCCGACGTCGATCGCCGCCTCCTGGACGGACTGCCACGCAGCGGCGGCGTCACCGCCTCGAGCGGCGGCGTCCTGCGTGCGACGACGCAGTTCGCGGATGAGGAAGGGCAGCGAGAGGAGCACCATCACCGCCGCGACCACGCCGAGGATCGGCAGAGGGTCGAGGCCGGTCTGCGATGCATCGCCCGCCGCGTTCTCGCGCTGCTCTTCGAGGTCGATCTGAGCCTGGTCGCCCGGTGCCGTCGGCGTGGCGCCGGTCTGCGGGTTGGCGGCATCCGGGTCGGTGGGCTGGCCGGGCAGCGTGGCCTCGGACGAGAAGGTCGTCGGCACGCCGAGACCCGACGTCGGCTCGAACGGGATCCAGCCGATGCCTTCGAAATACACCTCGGGCCATGCGTGCAGTTGCGAGCTGTACACCGAGAAGACCGGCTGTCCGTCGATGCTCTGCGTCGTGGGCGTGCCGGGCAGATAGCCGACGACGATCCGCGACGGCATGTGCAGCGTCCGGGCCATGAGGGCGAACGCCGATGCGAAGTGGACGCAGTAGCCCTCGCGCACCTCGAGGAATTGGGCCACGGCATCGGCGCCGCTGCCGTCGAAGCCCTCCTCGACGGGAGAATCCAGCGAGTACAAGAAATCGCCGCCGCGGAACCAGCGCTGCAGCGCCGTCAGCCGGTCGTAGTCGGTAGTGGCTTCCGCCGTCATCTGCAGAGCGAGCTCTCCGATCACCTGAGGGATGTCGGTGGGCAGCTCCGTGGTCTCGTCGCGCACCTGCGCTCCCACCGCCGATGCGGCGCGCACCTGCTCGAGCGAAGGCCGCGCGGGGGCGTAGGCGACCTCGTACGACTGTCCCTGGGTCGAGCTGTTCGTGGAGGCGACCGTGTGGTTGTAAGGGACGGCGCCCCACAGGCCGGCGCTCAGACCGTCGATGCCGATCGCCGGGTAGGGCACCGGGGCCCACGGCGAGTCGAGGTTGATGATGTCGACCTTCGCCGAGTAGTCCGTCACCCGGATGTCATCGTCGGCGTCGACCGCCCCGAAGGCCCTGTCCGCGTCGAGCGAGATGGTCTGCGCACGATCCGGCGACCACACCCCGCCCTCGAAGCGGGAGAGCGTCGTCGCACGCAGGTACGGCACCGACGGCGCGTTCGTCCGCAGGCGCAGCACCTCGGCGTCCTGCGGGCGGCGCAGGTCGTCGCCGAGCTGCAGTGTGGCGTCGATCCCCGGCCCGGGGCCGAGGCCGGTTCCCGCACGTGCGCCCGGCTGGGGCAGCACCGGGGTGGCGACCACCGCTACGACGATGGCGATCGCGCCGATGCCGAGCGCCGTGGCGGGAACGCCCGCAGTGCGCTCCGCCTCGCGCTCCAACGGCTTCTCGCGCGAGCGCGTCTCGGACCGGATGAGGAAGAGGATCGTGATCGCGAGGAACACGAAGCCGATCACATCGACGTCGCTCGGCGCCGCGATCGCGGGGATGAGCGACACCGCGACGATTCCTACGGAGGCGAGGAGCGGCATCCGCGCCGTCACGACGACGTGGTCGACGACGATCGTGAGCAGCCCCATCGCCCCGACCACGATGAACGCCAGCGACACCGTGGGCTCGAGCGGGGCCGCGCCGACCGTGATCTCCTCCATCGCGGATTCGACCAGCAGCGGCACGGCGCGGATCGTATCGAGCGTCGGGATCGCCCACAGCAGCGCGGTGTCCCGCAGGAACACCAGGGTCATGAACACCGCCCAGACGGCCGCCTCGATGAGCGTGACCGCGACCGCGGGGAGGCGGTACCGACGAGCGGTATAGCCCGCCGCCAGGATCATCGCCGCCAGCAGGAGTGCGCCGATGAGCCACCAGCCGGGGTCGATCACCCGCACTACCGGCAGCAGCGCCGCCAGGAGCGCCGCCAGGATCGAGATCGTGAGCAGCCGCTCGCCGCCGCGTCCGCGGCCGGGCCGCGCCGACTCAGCCGAGGACATGATGCACCCCGCGGCCGATCGCGTTGGCCCACGCGATGGCGAGGTCGCGGTCCGGGCCGATGGAGGCGACATGCCAGCCGTGGTCGGCGGCGATGTCGAGTGCGTCGCCGACGGGGCCTGCGGTGAGGAGGATGGGCAGCGTGCTGTGGTGGGCGACCGACCCCAGCGCGACCGCGTCAGCGGGATCGAGTCGGCCGACGATCACCACGATCGGCCCGGTCGACAGTCCGGCGAACAGCCGCGACAGCCGGGGGAGGGCGTCGTCACGGTGGGCCGTCACCGTCGCGAACTGGACCAGCATCGCGTCCACGTCGGTCATGTCGCCGCCTTCGATGCGGTCGACGAGCACGGTGCCCTCCGAATCGAGGACCTCGACGGCGTATCCGTCGTGCACGAGCCGGGCGACCGCCGACACGCAGGCTGAGACGCCGGCTTCGAAGCCCGGGTCGGCGCCGGGTGCTCGCAGCGCCTCGGGCGACCAGCGCAGCGCCGCACGGTCGAGCACGACGGTCGCCTCGGGAGTGGACTCCTGCTCCTCCTGCCGCACCATCAGCTCGTCGCGATGAGCGGTCGCGCGCCAGTGGATGCGGCGCATCGAGTCGCCTGAGGCGTAGGGGCGGGCGACCAGGTTGTCGGCGCCCTGGCCCAGCTGATCCGTCGTGGTGTGCAGCATCCCTCCGGTGGCCCCGGCGTAGTCGATCAGCGGTGGCAGATCGACGACCGCCGGGGCGACGGTGACGGGTGTCCGCTGGTTGAAGACGACCGTGCGCCGGGCGAGCCCGAACGGGTCGGACGACCGCACCGTGAGCGGGCCGATGGAATGCACACCTCGCCGTGCACCGATGAGGGTGTACACGAGGTCGATGCTGCGGACGCCGCCGCGCTCGCCGCCGCGCAGTCCCGAGCCGAGAGCCGGAAAGGCGCCCTCCGCCTTTCCGCGGAGTCCTTTCGGCACGGTGTCCCGCCAGGTGCCCGGCGCCGTCGGCAGTGCGGTGCGAACCTCGACCCGCACCGACACGCGCGCGTCGCGCCCCACAGAGGCGACGTCGGGCACGAGCGATCGGGTGACCGCGTCGGTGCGACGGCCCACGTACAGCGATGCGACGCTCGCCGCGACGACGGCCAGCAGCAGGATGCCGAAGTACATCAGCTCGGCGAGTCCCGCCTCGTTGGCGACGATGAAGCATGCGATCGCGAGGACCAGCGCTCCGGTTCCCCGGACAGTCAGCGGCCACACGCGTCTCATCGTCTGCTCACTGACGGGAGGCGATCGGCACCCGCACGTTCGCCGCGATGCGCTCCAGGATCGTCGCGATCGCGTCGGCGGCGCTGGTGCCCCGCGCGCCGCCCGCGGCGCGCGTCGGGATCAGACGGTGCGCGAACACGGCCGCCAAGAGAGCGGTGATGTCGTCGGGGATGACGAACGCGCGTCCGTCGAGAGCCGCCCACACCTTGGCCGCGCGCACCAGCTGCAGGGTCGCACGAGGGCTCGCGCCCAGCCGTAGATCGCTGTGGGTGCGGGTGGCCTGCGCGAGGGCGACCGCGTAGTCCTCGATCGCGGGAGCCACGTGCACCGCCCGGGCCCACGCCACGAGTCCCGACACCTCGTCGGCCGACACCACCGGCGCCAGCTGGTCGAGGGGATTCGCGGTGTCGCGCTGGCGAAGCATCAGAGCCTCCGACCGCGCATCCGGGTAGCCCATCGAGATGCGCATCATGAAGCGGTCCCGCTGCGCCTCGGGGAGGGCGTACGTCCCCTCCATCTCGAGCGGGTTCTGCGTCGCGACCACCAGGAACGGCTCGGGCACGTAGTGCGTGCGGCCATCGACGGTGACCTGGCGCTCCTCCATCGCCTCGAGGAGAGCTGACTGGGTCTTGGGCGACGAGCGGTTGATCTCGTCGGCGATGACGATGTTCGCGAAGATGGCGCCGGGCTTGAACTCGAACTCGCGTTCCACCGGGTTGAAGACGCTCACTCCCGTCACGTCGCCCGGGAGCAGGTCGGGCGTGAACTGGATGCGACGGACGGTGGCGTCGACCGATGTGGCCAGCGCCCGCGCCAGCATGGTCTTGCCGACACCGGGCACGTCCTCGATGAGGAGGTGCCCCTCCGCGAGCAGGCACACCAGCGAGCTGCGCACCGCGTCGGGCTTGCCGTCGATGACGGTGCCGACCGCGTCGAGGATCGCGTCGGTGATGCGGGCGAACCCCTCCGCCGTGAGCGCGCCGGCCGGGGCGTCGGGTCCCGTCCGGGCATCCGTCGCAGTATCGACCATCGAGGCCTCCTGTTCCGCCTGCGAGCGGGCGGGTCCGGCGGGTAGGTGCGAGCGTCTTCGCCCACGGCTCGATCCTAACCACGGCGCGCGCGGTGCGGCACTGGGAGAACGCTGGATGCCGGCCGCCCGCCGTCGGCCGCCTACACCGACGCTGCCGCCATCAGCAGCACCGAGACACCCATGCAGGCGAGCTGTGCCCGGTCGAGAGACCGGTGGGCCCGCGCCAGGAGGAGCGTCGAGAAGGCGGCATACGCGACCGCGCCGCCCAGGAGGACGGCCAGGAGCAGCGTGCCCCCGCCTCCGTGCCCGTGCGCCGCGCCGCCTGCCGCGGCGACCGGGTCGTGCCCCATGCTCAGCTGCAGAGCGGCCATCGCGATCAGCCCGAGGCCCGTGTGCACCGCCATGCCGACGCCCGGCCGGGGGTGCGTGCCCGACGCCGCCCGTCCGCGCGGACGCCGCCAGGCGGCCAGCGCCATCGCGGCGGCGATGAGGAGCGCGGTCCAGTACACCGGGGCGACAAGCCGGGTGAGGGCGGCGTCGAGCATCGCGACCAGCATGAGGACGGATGCCGCGGCGTCGGGCCACCGCGCCCGGCCGCGGTCGGCTGCCAGACAGCAGGCGCCGATCGCGGCCGGGGCGATGGCCCAGGCGTGGAGCAGTTCGGTCACGGATCAGCCGTGGTGGTGGTGCGCGTCGTGCGCGTGCCCGTGCTCGCCCTGACCGTGGCCACCGGCGTCATGCGCGTGGGCGCCCGGGGTCGGTCCGTAGCCGCCCGTCGCGGCGTGCACGTGACCCGTGCCCGCTGCGCAGTGCGCCGACTCGGGTGCCGGCACGTGCAGCGTGGGGTTGCGCTCGAAGAAGTTGTACGGCTTCAGGGTGAACTTGGCGTAGTCCATGGGCATCACCGGCCAGTCCTCGTTGCGGGGGAAGTGGGTGAGCCCGAACGTGTGCCAGAGCACGACGTCCTCGCCGATCAGGGGCTCGTCCCCGGCGATGAAGGCCGGCAGACCGCCTCCGCCCGGGTGCTGGTTGACGAAGTCGCCGGCCGCGTACCGCTCGGCGGGGTCGTACTTCGTCACGAACAGGTTCTTCGTCGCGAACGCGGCGCGCGAGGCGATCGACGACGCATCGTCGGCGAGGAGCACCGGCGTCTCGGTGGGGAAGAGCACGTAGGAGGTGGGCTGACCCATCGAGGTGGTCTTCTCGGTGGAGGCGATCTGCCAGACGCGGTTGCGGGCGCCGTCGGCGACGCGGCCCGAGACCTTCTCGGACGCGATCGGCACGACTCTCTTGGTGAACGCGTTGCCGGCCGGGTTCTCGGCCGAGATCGGCACCCGCACGGCGTCGATCTCGTTCACGACGTTGGCGACGCCGTCGACGGTCATGTCGAGCCGCGCCGAGAACAGGTGCTGGTGGTACGGGGCGCCGAGACCCGGGGCGACCTCCGAGGCGAACGGGTAGGGGGATCCGTCCTCGTTCACGCCCGGGTACGCGGAGGTGAACAGGATGCCCGTGAGCTTCGCCTCGCACTCGATGGTGCCGTCGAGGTAGAGGTACCAGAAGAACCCGTAGTCGTAGTTGCCGACGGTGGTGAAGAACGAGATCACCAGCCGCCGCGACCGCCGCACCTCCGATGCGCCGGTGAACAGATCGGTGTGCTTCCAGAGCGAGCCGAAGTCCTCTTCGTGCATGCACACGCCGTTGCGCACGGTGCGCGGCATCCCGAGCTCGTCGGCGAGGATCGCATCGACGTACGTGATGTCGCCCACGCAGTCGCAGCCCAGCTCGAGCTCGTTGGTGTACCGGCCGAAGAGATATTCGCCGGTGTCGAAGTAGTTCTGCCAGAACCGGTTCGGCTGCGGGTCGGCGTAGGGCACCACCATCTCGCTGATCGACCCCCGGTACATCACCGGGCGTCCCGCGAACGAGAGCTGTCGCAGGATCAGGCCCTCGCGCGTGTCGAAGCCGATCCGGAGGTCCCACTCGCCCCACGTGACGTGCTCGCCGTCGACGTTCAGGCTCGATCCTTCGGGCTGCGTGATCACGATGGGCTTGAGGCCCTCGAGGGGCGCGCCCTGCAGGGCGGGGTCGTCGTAGTTGCCGCTCGTCTGGGGGATGTCGTACCCCGGGTTGTCGACGACCTTGATGACCGAGCGGGCGGCGACGTCGATGTAGGCGGTGAGTCCGTCCACCGGGTGCGCCCACGGATGGTCGGCGGCGTGGAACTGCTGGAACGCGAACGTGCGCAGGATGCGGCGCCCGGCCTCGTCCTCGTACCCGTAGCTGCCCGCCGACAGCGGCACGAGCACGACGTCCTCCGGCGTCAGCCCGCGAGCGGCGAGAGCGGCCACCCACTCCGCGTTCTCGTTGGCGATCACGCCCACCTCTTCGAACTCGGCGTCGAGGATCGGCAGCTGGCCCGCGGTGCCGTCGAGCTCGACGGTCGAGACCACCTCGCCGTCGGCCAGCGAGACGACCAGGTCGAGCGATCGGGCCGATCGCATGTCGAGCAGCTGCACGCGTGCCCGGCGCTCGGGGACTGGGCCGGTGCCCGCCTCCCACGCCAGGATCTCCGGCTTCGGCGCCTCTTCGAGACCGACGTAGGCGAATCGTGTCGCCTCCGTCGTCGTGTCCAGTCCGAGCACGACCGCGCGGACCGCTTCGATCTCGGCGGGCGTCAGTGAGGCGAGCGGATGCCGGGGCGCGGGCGGCGCCGCGAAGCCCGAGGCGGTGGCGATGTCGGTGATGGTCATGGTGCTCCTTCGGTGCGGGGATGGATGTCGGCGCGGTGCGTCAGCCGGCGATCGAGTCGGTGAGCTTCGCGTAGGCGGCGGGGTGGCGGTTCTTGATCCAGGCGGCCTGGACGTACCCGATGACGGGCACGACCACCACGAGTCCGAGCAGGAACCAGCTGACGGCGGCGAAAACCGGGTTGCCGTCGGCATCGACGTCGCCGACCATGATCGGGAAGTAGGCGACGATGAGGGCGGCCGAGAGCATGAGCCCCACGAATCCGAGGGCGGGGGCGACGACCGTGTTCCACACGCGCCGGTCCTTCTTGGTCCTGACGAAATAGACGATCACCGCGACCGACGTCAGAGCCATGAGGATCGCGATGGCGAGGGTCGCGACACCGGCGAACCAGGTGAAGACCTGCAGCACGGGGTCGAGGCCGAGTACCGCGAAGACCGCGATCAGCACGACCGCCGTGCCCGTCTGCACGAGCGACGACACGTGCGGCGAGAGGTGCTTGGCGTGCACCGCGCCCATCTTGTCCGGAAGGACGCCGGCGTTCGCCATGGAGTGCTGATAGCGCGTGACGACGTTGTGGAACGACAGGACGCAGGCGAACATCGCGGTGATCAGCAGGATGTTGACGGCGATCTCGCCGAACGAGCCGAGGTAGCGGGCCATCGTCGTGATGATGAACGTCCCGGGGTCCTCCGCGATGGCGTCGAGGACATTGCTCGGCCCCCACGCCATCACCAGCCCCCATGCGGCCAGCGTGTAGAAGACGCCGATGCCGATCACCGCGGCGTACGTGGCGCGAGGGATGGTCCGGTTCGGGTCCTTGGCCTCGTCGCGGAAGATCGCGGTGGCCTCGAAGCCGATGAATGCGGCGATCGCGAACATCAGTCCGACGCCGGGGGAGCCGCTCGCGACGTTCGCAGGCTCGAACGGTGCGAGACTCAGGCCCTCGGGCCCGCCGCTGGCGACCACGACGACCACCATCGCCAGGACGATCCCGACCTCGGCGACGAGCAGCACGCCGAGCACCTTGCTCGACAGGTCGATGTGGCGGTAGCCCAGCACGCCGACGACCGCGATCGTGGCGAGCGACATCAGCCACCAGGGCAGGGCAGGGCCACCGATCGACTGGACCGTCACCGACAGGATGTAGCCGATGTATCCGTACACCGACACCTGGATCGTGGTGTAAGTGAGCATCGCGATCCACGCGCTCGCGAGGCCGGTGGAGCGGCCGAGACCGTAACCGACGTACGTGAAGAAGGCGCCCGGTCTGGGCACGTGGCGGGTCATCGCGGCGAGGCCCACCGAGAACAGCAGCAGGATGACGGCGCTGATGGCGTAGAGCGCGGGGAAGCCGATCCCGTTGCCCAGGAGCATGCCGAGCGGCGCGGCGCCGCCGATCACGGTGAGGGGGGATGCGGCGGCCACCACCATGAAGACGATGGCGGTGACTCCGAGCGAGCCGGTCAGCGTCCGCTTCGCGGACGCCTCGACTCCCTTCGATTCGAGCTGGGTCATGGCAGAACCTCCGGGCGAACGCGGGAACGGGATGCCCTGAGCCTCGCGGCACCGCGTTGCGGCGCCGTCGCGCGCCGGTGAAACCTCGTGCACACCGAGTGAGATCGGCCGGCGCGGCCGTCTCATTCGGGTGACACACGGGCGAAACACGCGGGTAGCGGCCCGGCAACCGCGCCCGCGTAACGTCTCACGCGCACCACCGGAGGCGACATGACCGCACTCGAGCGCGCGATCGCGCGACCCGACCCCGTCCACGACTTCGGGGCGCGTTCACCGCTGGACGGGCTGGATCGCCGCAGCGTGGGCTTCTTCGACGTCCTCGCCCAGTCCGTGGCCGCCGTCGCCCCGGCTGCCGCGGCGACCACCGTCGTGCTGCTCGTCGCCGGCATCTCGCCCTCGGCGACGGTGCTCTCGATCGTGCTCGCCGGCGTTCTCAGCCTTCTCGTGGCACGCACCATCTCGCAGTTCGCGAGGCGGCTGGCCGCTGCAGGTTCGACCTACACCTACACCGCACGCGGCCTGGGGCCGGGTGCCGGACTCGCCTCCGGGGCGGCGATCCTCGTCGGCTACGGCGCGATCGCGATGTTCGCCCTGCTCGGCGGGGCGTACTACGTCACGTTCCTCCTGGAATCGGCGTGGCCCGCGGCAGGAGGCCCGGGGACGCTCGCCGCCGTGCTCGCCGCCGAGGCGGCCTTCGTCGCCGTCGTGCTCGTGCGCGGCATCCGGCTGTCCTCGCGCATCGCCCTCGTGGTCGAGGTGCTCTCGGTGGCCCTCATCGCCGTGCTCCTCGTCGTGCTCCTGATCCGGATCGGCCCGATCGACCCCGGTCGCATGCTCGGGCTCGGCGGGATCGACCCCGCGGCGCTCGCCGCGGGCTCGGTCATCGCGCTCACCGCCTTCGTCGGCTTCGAGAGCGCGTCGACGCTCGGCGTCGAGGCCCGCGCCCCGCTGCGCAATGTGCCGAGGGCGATCGTGTGGACGGTGCTGCTGTCTGGCGGTCTGTATGTCCTGGCGGCGGTCGCCCAGGTCGCCGGCTTCGACGCGATGGGTGCCTCGCTCGCCGCCAGCGCCTCGCCGATCAACGAGCTCGCGTCGGCGTACGGTCTGGGCGGCTGGGGGGTCGTGGCCGACATCGGCATCGCGGCCTCGTTCCTCGCGTGCGCCATCGGGTCCACCACCGCCCTCACCCGCGTGCTGTTCACCATGGGGCGCGACCGCGTGCTGCCGTCGCCGGCGGGCCGTGCGCATCCGCGATTCGGCACGCCCATCGGCGCGGTCGCGCTGGCCTTCCCGCTCATCGCCGGCGTGCCGTTCCTGCTCCTCTTGTCGGGCGTCGACGTGCGCGGCGCGATGCATGCCACCATCGCCGTCGGCGGCGCGGGGTACATCGTGGCCTACATCCTGGTGTGCATCGCCGCACCGGTCTTCCTGCGGCGCATCGGCGAGCTCACGACCGGATCGGCGATCACGGCGACCGTGTCGGCGGTCGTGCTCACCGGTGCGCTCGTCACGTTCTTCGTGGTCGACGCCGCCGCGGGCAGCGTCGCGGTCTGGGTGGTGCTCGCGGTCGGCGCCGTGGCCGCGATCGCGGTGCTCGTCCGGCTGCGCCGCGGCACGCCGTCGCTCGCGCGCGTCGGGTCGTACGACGAGCCCGTCGCCTCGGAGGTGCTGGGCGGCATCGCCCGGCGGGAGCGGAGGGGCGGTGCCTGAGAGGGTGTCGCCGGGGCCGACCCTGACGGCGCGTCAGCCGAAGGCGGTCCACAGCGCACTGACGGTGCTCGAGGCCGTGGCGCACCTGGGCGCCGGTGCGACCGCGCGCGAGATCTCGCTCGAGCTCGGGCTGCCGCGGGCCACCACCTACCGCCTCCTGAACCTGCTCGTGCAGGACGAGTACCTCGTGCGCACCCCCGACCTCGCGGGGTTCGCGCTGGGCGCCAAGGTCGTGCAGCTCGCCGCCGTGGCTGCGCCGCCGGCACGTCTGACGTCGGCGGCCAGGGGAGTGGTCGCCGAGGCGCGCTCGGCGCTGCGCGGTGGCGTGCATGTCGTCTTCTTCGTCGACGGTCGCATCTCGGTGATCGACGCGGATCCCGACTTCCCGCTGTCGGACGAGGTCCGTCTCGCCCGCGAGCCGGCGCGGTTCGCGATCGGGCGGCTGCTGACGATCGAGCAGGGGACTGCCGAGAGCGCGTCGCGCGGGGACTTCGCCGAACTGGGCGCCACTCGCCAGCGGGGCGAGCTCGCCCCCGGATACGGCTGTGTCGCGGTGCCGATCCTCGACGGCAGCGGTCGGTTCGCCGGAGCGGTCGGGTTCTCGGGGCCACGCCACCGGGTGGACGAGCCGGCGGCGGTGCTGGCGGTGCTGCAGCCGGCTGCCGCGCAGCTGGGCCCCCTGGTGGTGTGACGTCAGCCCCGCGCAGAGCGGGTAGACTGTCAGAAGCTCTCCGCGAGGCGGCATCCAGGCCAACTCCCCCAGGACGGAAACGTAGCAAGGGTAACCAGGCTCTGCCGGGTTCGCGGAGAGTCTTAATCTTCCCGGGCGCTTCGATCAGGCGAGTGCCCGGATCCGGTCAGCGACCGGCGGCGAAGGGGCCGTCGAGCACCGCCCACTGCAGCAGCATGATGGTCTTCGCATCCTGGATCCGCCCATCACGCACCATCGCCAGCGCGTCGCCGATCCCGATCTCGAGCAGCTCGATGTGCTCGCCCTCCTCCGGGAGCCCGCCTCGGTCTGCGGTGCGTGTCGAGCCGTCGTAGCGGGCGGCGAAGAAGTGGAGCCGCTCGGTGACCGAGCCCGGGCTCATGTACACGTCCCAGACGTGCTCGAGCTCGCCCACTTCGACGCCTGTCTCTTCGACCGCCTCCCGGCGGATCGCCGTCGCCGGATCGTCGTCATCGAGCAGTCCCGCCGCCGTCTCGATGAGCATCCCGTCGGGGTGGTCGTTGACGTAGACCGGGTAGCGGAACTGCCTGGTGAGCAGCACCGTGCGCCGATCCGGATCGTAGAGCAGCACCGTCGCCCCGTTGCCGCGATCGTAGGTCTCGCGCTGCTGGGTCTCCCATCCGCCCGACGGATCGCGGTATTCGAGCGTCGTGCGGCGCAGCACATGCCAGGCGGAGGCAAGCACCTCGACGTCCGTCACCCGAACGTCCGGATTGCGCTGCAGATCGCGCCCGATCCGATCCAGTCCCGTGCGGCCGCGATGGTCGGGAACGTCGATTCCGGGTCGGGGAGCATCCATGCCTCGAGCGTAGCCGCGCGCCCTCGGCGCACTCCGAGGGCCCCTGTCCCGGGGGCTCGCGCGGAGCGAGGCCGAGACGGAGCGCCTCCTCCGCCCATAGGCTGGGGTGGTGGCGCAGAGCATCTACATCACGTCGGCCGAAGGCCACTCGGGGAAGTCGACGGTCGCGCTCGGCGTGCTCGATGCCCTGAGTCACGCGACCGCGCGTGTGGGCGTGTTCCGGGCGATCGCGCGATCGACCGTGGAGCGCGACTACGTGCTGGAGATGCTGCTCGACCACGACGGCGTCGACCTGCCCTACAACGACTGCATCGGCGTCACATACGACGATGTGCGGCAGGATCCGGATGCCGCGCTCGCGACGATCGTCGAGCGCTACAAGGCGGTCGAGGCCCAGTGCGAGGCCGTGGTCATCGTCGGCAGCGACTACACCGACGTCGGCAGCCCCGCCGAGCTCGCGTACAACGCCCGCATCGCGGCGAACCTGGGCGCGCCGGTCCTGCTCGTGCTCGGCGGGCGCTCGGCGCAGAACCAGACGCAGCCCGAGCAGCTCGGGTCCTCGCTCCCGCGCACGCCTGCCGAGATGGGCCAGATCGCGGATCTCGCGCTCGCCGAGCTGCGGCACGGCCGTGCGAAACTGTTCGCCGTCGTGGCCAACCGCGCGGAGGCGGACATCGCCGACGAGACGATCGCCGCGATCCGCCGCTCCATCGACGCGCACCACGGCGAGGTGACCGTGCCGGCGACGCCCGTGCCGGTCTGGGCCATCCCCGAGGATCGGCATCTGGTGGCGCCGTCGATCCGCGGCATCATGCGCTCGGTCGACGGCGAGCTGCTCGCCGGCGACCCCGACCTGCTCACCCGCGAAGCGCTGGCGGTCGTCGTCGCGGGGATGTCGATGGTGAACGTGCTGCCCCGCCTCCTCGAGGGCGCCGTGGTCATCATCCCCGCCGACCGGTCGGAGGTGCTGCTGGCGACGCTGCTGGCGAATGCCTCGGGCACCTTCCCGTCGATCTCGGGCATCGTGCTGAACGGCGGGTTCGAGCTGCCCGAGCCCGTGACGCGGCTGATCGACGGCCTGGGGTCGAACGTGCCCATCATCACCACCGAGCTCGGTACGTACGAGACGGCGGTGCGCATCATGGGCACCCGCGGCCGCCTGGCCGCCGACTCGCAGCGCCGCTACGACACCGCCCTCGCCCTGTTCGAGCAGAGCGTCGACACCGATGAACTGCTCGTCTCGGTCGGCCTGGCGCGGGCGACGGTGGTGACACCGCTGATGTTCGAGTTCCAGCTCATCGAGCGGGCCCGCGCGCAGCGCAAGCGCATCGTGCTGCCCGAGGGGGATGACGACCGGGTCCTGCGCGCGGCGGCGACGGTGCTCAAGCGCGGCATCGCCGACCTCGTGATCCTCGGCGAGCCGTTCGAGGTGCGGGCGCGGGCGATCGAGCTCGGCATCGACATCCAGGGGGCCGAGGTGCTGTCGCCGCTCGACGCGGTGCACGTGCACAAGTTCGCGGAGGAGTACGCCCGACTGCGCGCGCACAAGGGCGTCACCGTCGCGCAGGCGGCGGACACCGTGACCGACGTGTCGTACTTCGGCACGATGATGGTGCACCTGGGCCTCGCCGACGGCATGGTCTCGGGCGCCGCCCACACGACGGCGCACACGATCCGCCCGGCGTTCGAGATCATCAAGACCCGCCCCGGCGTCTCGGTCGTCTCGAGCGTGTTCCTGATGGCGCTCGCCGACCGCGTGCTGGTCTACGGCGACTGCGCCGTCATCCCCGACCCCACCAGCGAGCAGCTCGCCGACATCGCGATCTCGTCCGCCGCGACGGCCGCGCAGTTCGGCATCGATCCTCGCGTGGCGATGCTGTCGTACTCGACGGGCGAATCGGGCTCGGGCGCCGAGGTCGAGAAGGTCAGGGACGCGACCGCCCTCGTCCGCTCGCGGGCGCCCGAGCTGCTCGTCGAGGGACCGATCCAGTACGACGCGGCGGCCGACGCCGCCGTGGCGGCGGCGAAGATGCCGGGCTCGGAGGTCGCCGGGCGCGCCACGGTGTTCGTCTTCCCCGACCTCAACACCGGCAACAACACGTACAAGGCGGTGCAGCGCTCGGCCGGCGCCGTCGCGATCGGACCGGTGCTGCAGGGCCTCAACAAGCCCATCAACGACCTGTCGCGCGGCGCCCTGGTGGACGACATCATCAACACGATCGCGATCACCGCGATCCAGGCGCAGGGGGAGTGATGCCACTCTCGGGCGTTCCTCGCTCGCTCAACGACCGGAATCCGGGAGTGAACCGCATGACCCCCGTGCTCGTCATCAACAGCGGCTCCTCGTCGTTCAAGTACCAGCTGCTCGACATGGACACCGAGCGCACGCTCGCCTCCGGCCTCGTCGAGCGCATCGGCGAGCCGATCGGCGTCGCCCGTCACACGGTCTACGCGACGCCCGCTCCGGCGGCGACAGGGGGCGTGGCGGGCACGCCCACCTTCCTCGACGCGACGCGCACACGCGAGCTGCCGATCCCCGACCACACGGCGGGCTTCGAAGTCATGCTGGACGCGTTCGCGTCCTACGGTCCGTCGCTCACCGAGACGCCGCCGGTCGCGGTCGGTCACCGGGTGGTCCACGGCGGCGCGCGGTTCTTCGAGCCCACGCTCATCACCCCGCTCGTCGAGATCAACATCGACGAGCTCTCGGTGCTCGCGCCATTGCACAATCCGGCGAACCTCGCCGGGATCGTCGCCGCCCGGACGGCGTTCCCCGATGTGCCCCATGTCGCCGTCTTCGACACGGCCTTCCACCAGACCCTCGCGCCGGCGGCGTACACCTACGCGATCGACACGGAGGTCGCGGCAGCCCATCGCATCCGCCGGTACGGGTTCCACGGCACGTCGCACAAGTTCGTCAGCGAGGCGGCGGCAGCCTTCCTCGCACGACCCCTGGTCGAGTTGAAGCAGATCGTCTTCCACCTGGGCAACGGCGCATCGGTCACCGCGATCGACGGCGGCCGGTCCATCGACACGTCCATGGGCTTCACTCCGCTCGAGGGACTCGTCATGGGCACGAGGTCGGGCGACATCGACCCCGCGGTGCTCTTCCAGCTCGAGCGGCGCGCCGGCATGTCGGTCGACGACCTCGACGACCTCCTCAACAAGCGCAGCGGCCTGCTCGGCCTCGCGGGATCCAACGACCTGCGAGACATCCGCGCGGCGATCGGGCGGGGCGAGCCGCGGGCGCTCCTCGCCTTCGAGGTCTACGTCCACCGGCTGCGCGCCTACGCCGGCGCCTATCTCGCCCAGCTCGGCGGCGCCGACGTCATCTCGTTCACGGCCGGTGTCGGAGAGAACGCGCCCGGCGTACGCGCCGGGGCGCTCGAGACGCTCGGATTCGCCGGCGTGGAGATCGACCATGAGCGCAACGAGAGCGCCGAGCGCGGCATCCGTGTCATCTCGACCGACGCGTCGGCCGTCACCGTCCTCGTCGTGCCGACCGACGAGGAGCTCGAGATCGCCCGCCAGACTCTGAGCGTCGCCCGTCCGTAACCCTCTCGGGGTGTCGAGCGGGCGCCCGTCCGCATTACGCTTGCTGAGCGGCGCGACGGAGTGCCGAGCACACACACCCGCACTCGCCCCCGGAGGTTCTGTGGCCCACGACGCCCTGCCCGATCTGACCGCCTTCGACGCCGTGCTGTTCGATCTGGACGGCGTCCTGACGCCCACGGCCGAAGTGCACATGCACGCGTGGCAGACCATGTTCGAGGAGCTCTTCACCGCGTGGGACATCACGCCGCCGTACACCGAGCGGGACTACTTCGACCACCTGGACGGCAAGAAGCGCTACGACGGCGTGGCCAGCCTGCTGCGCTCGCGCGACGTGGAGGTGCCGTGGGGCGATCCGTCCGATCCTCCGACCGCCGACACGGTGTGCGGCATCGGCAACCGCAAGAACGCGGTCTTCGAGCGCGTCCTGCGGGCGGAGGGCATCGCGCCCTACCCGGGATCGCTGCGCCTGCTCGACACGCTGGCGGATGCCGGCACCCGTGTCGCAGTGGTGTCCAGCTCCAAGAACGCGGAGGAGGTGCTGACGGCAGCCGGCATCCGTGATCGATTCACTGTCGTGATGGACGGCGTCATCGCCGAACGCGACCACCTCGCCTCCAAGCCTGCGCCGGACGTGTTCGTGGAGGCGGCCCGGATGCTGGAGGTCGAGCCCGCCCGCAGCGCCGCGGTGGAGGACGCCATCAGCGGCGTGCGCTCGGCGGCGGCCGGCGGCTTCGGACTCGTCGTGGGCGTGGACCGCGGCGTCGGGGTGCAGGACCTCATCGACGCCGGCGCCCACATCGTGGTTCAGGACCTGGAGGAATTCGTACGATGATCGACCGCGACCGCTTCCCCGTCGACGAGTGGCGGCTGATCGAGTCGTCGTTCGACCTCGACGACTCCGGTGTCACCGAGACGCTGTTCGCCGTGGGCAACGGCTATCTCGGCCTGCGCGGAAACCACTCGGAAGGGCGGTTCGCGCACGAGGACGGCACGTTCATCAACGGGTTCCACGAGACGTTCCCGATCCGCCACGCCGAGCAGGCGTACGGCTTCGCCGAGGTCGGACAGGCGATCATCAACGCCCCGGACGCGAAGGTCATGCGCGTGTACGTCGACGACGAGCCGCTGTCGCTCGACGTCGCCGACGTCCGCGAGTACGAGCGGGAGCTCGACATGCGCGACGGGATCCTGCGCCGCCACGTGCGGTGGACGACGCCGTCCGGCAAGGACGTCATGATCGGCATGGAGCGACTGGTGTCGTTCGAGGAGAAGCACCTCGCGCTGATGACGATCGAGGTCACCGTGCTGAACGCCGACGCTCCCGTCACCATCGCCAGCCAGATCATCAACCGGCAGGACGGCGAAGACGTCTACGGCGGCACCCCCACCGCTTCGCGCAAGGCCGGCTTCGACCCCCGCAAGACCGAGAAGCTCCACGAGCGCGTGCTGCAGCCGCAGGAGTACTGGCAGGACAAGCTGCGCTCGGCGCTGTCGTACCGCGTCACCGACTCCGGGATGACCATCGCCGTCGTCGCCGATCATCTCGTCGACACCGAGAACGAGTACACGTCGCGCACGCTCATCGAACCCGACATCGCGAAGAACGTCTTCCGCGTGCAGGCCAAGGCCGGCGTGCCGATCCGTGTCACCAAGCTCGTCAGCTACCACACCTCGCGCGGCGTTCCAGCGCGGGAACTGGTGGACCGCTGCCGGCGCACCCTCGACCGGGCGCTGAGCGAGGGCGTCGACGCCATCCGCACGCGGCAGCGGTCCTGGCTCGACGCGTTCTGGGAGCGCTCGGACGTGCGGATCGCCGGGCACGCCGACCTGCAGCAGGCCACGCGCTGGTGCCTGTTCCAGCTCGCGCAGGCCACCGCCCGGGCGGATGGCCTCGGCGTGCCGGCGAAAGGCATGACGGGCTCGGGCTACTCGGGGCACTACTTCTGGGACACCGAGATCTACGTGCTCCCGTTCCTCGCGTACACGACGCCGCTGTGGGCCCGTAACGCACTGCGCATGCGGTACCTCATGCTGCCCGCCGCGCGCCGTCGCGCGTTCCAGCTGAACGAGGCCGGTGCCCTGTTCCCCTGGCGCACCATCAACGGCGAAGAAGCGTCGGCCTACTATGCGGCCGGCACCGCGCAGTACCACATCAACGCCGACGTGAGCTTCGCCCTCGCGAAGTACGTCCGTGCCACCGGCGACGAAGAGTTCCTGTTCCGCGAGGGCGTCGACATCGCGGTCGAGACGGCGCGGCTGTGGGCGACCCTCGGCTTCTGGCGCTCGAGCGACGGCATGATCGACGGCGAAGGAGACACCTTCCACATTCACGGCGTCACCGGGCCCGACGAGTACACCACCGTCGTGAACGACAACCTGTTCACGAACGTCATGGCGCGGTTCAACCTCCGCTTCGCCGCGCGCACGGTGCGCGAGATGGCCGAGGTCGACGGCGAGGTCTACCGGCAGATGGTGGACCGCCTCGCCCTGGAGCCCGGCGAGCCCGAGGCGTGGGAGCGGGCCGCGGAGGCCATGCACATCCCGTTCAGCCCGAGCCTCGGCATCCACCCGCAGGATCACGTGTTCCTCGAGCGGGAGATCTGGGACCTCGAGAACACGCCGCCCGACAAGCGGCCGCTGCTGCTGCACTTCCACCCGCTGGTGATCTACCGCTATCAGGTGCTGAAGCAGGCGGACGTGGTGCTGGCGCTGTTCCTGCAGGGCAACCACTTCTCCGACGAGGACAAGCTCGCCGACTTCGAGTACTACGACCCGCTGACCACGGGCGACTCGACGCTGTCGGCGGTCGTGCAGGCGATCCTCGCGGCGGAGGTCGGCTACCAGGACCTGGCGCTCGAGTACTTCCGCGAGTCGATCTTCGTCGACCTCGGCGACCTGCACCACAACGCCGCCGACGGCGTGCACGTCGCGTCTGCCGGCGGCGTGTGGACGGCGTTGGTCTCGGGCTTCGGAGGCATGCGCGACCACTTCGGCGAGCTGTCCTTCGACCCGCGGCTGCCCGAGGCGTGGCCCTCGCTCGAGTTCGTGCTGCACTGGCACGGCACGCGCCTGCTCGTCACCGTAACCCGCGACGAGCTGCGCGTGCGCGCGATGGAGGGCGACCCCGTCGGCTTCAGCGTGCGCGGCGTCGGCTACGTCGTCGGCCCGGGCGAAGAGGTAGTGGCCGCTCTCGACGGGCAGGGACCCGTCATCGCCGGGCGCCCGTCGCTGCGCGAGCTCGGCGACGCCCGCCGCGAGGACGGCTCCCTGCTGTCGGCGTCCGTGCCCACCGTCACCTCGACGATCCCGATCATCGTGGGAGCGGCGGACGTCGAGCACGGGGCGGACGTCTGACGGTCTCGCGAGCACCGGAGATACGGCGAGAACGGGACGATCCGAGCCGATCCGTCCTGTCTCCGCCGGATCTCCTGCTCTCGGGCGAGTGCGCGGCGGGCCGGACGCATCACGCGCGGGCGAAGAACTCCAGTTCGTGCTCCATCGAGCGGGCGAACGCAGCGCTCATGCGCGCCCGCTCGTGCGGTCCGGCCTCCCGCGCCGCTGCGTCGGCGATGTCGGCCGCCCGCGCGGTCGCGGCCGTGAAGGCGGGGTCGCCGTACATCGCGAGCCAGTCGTCGTACGGGTGCGCGTCATGGCGCCAGGCCGCCAGACGGACGCCGAGGTCGGTGTACAGCCAGAAGCACGGCAGCAGCGCGGCGACGAGCTCGCCGTATGACCGCGCCGAGGCGTGCAGGTGGTTCGTGTAGGCCAGGGTCTGCGGTGCGGGCGCGTCGGGGGGCGACCCGAGATGCGACTCATGCAGCCGCCTCTCCTCGACGATCGAGGACTCGGCCGCGCGTGCCCAGAACGCCTGCTCCGCGGAGGTCGGCGCGAGCGCGCTCGCCTTCGCCAGCACGCGGGAGTACTCGCCGAGGTAGAGCGCGTCCTGGGCGAGGTAGCGCAGGAACGTCGCGCGCGGCAGGCTGCCGTCGGCCAGCCCTCGGACGAAGGCGAGGGCGTCGACGTCGGCGCGCACGGCGGCCGCGGCATCCCACACCTGCGCCGCCCAAGAGGCGGCGGGGGCGCTCCCCACGGCCCCGCCACGCACCGCCGGCGCGTCGCGCGGAGCCTCCGGCCGCGTGGGCTCAGCCGCGACCCGCTGTTCGTGGAAGTGGTCGATCGGGCCGTTGCCTCCACCCACACCCAGGGCATCGGCGTGTGCGAGTGCGCCGGTGAGCCACGTCTTCGCGCGCACCAATGCGTCGGGCCAGGCCGCACCGCCCGCGCGCAGGGTCGCCATCGCCGACGAGAGCGAGCAGCCGGTGCCGTGGGTGTTCCGGGTTGCGACGCGGGTGCCGCCGACCTCGTGGACCGCGCCGTCGGCCGCGACGACCGCATCGGGGCAGTCCGCGCCGTCGAGATGCCCGCCCTTGAGCAGCACGGCCGTTCCCGTCGCGCTCGCGAGAGCCCACGCGTCGTCGAGAGCCTGCTCCCATGCCGTCGCTCGTGGGCGCCGGACGAGCACGGCCAGCTCCGCGAGGTTCGGGGTGATGAGGTCCACCGCGGTCGCGAGCGTGCGCAGCGCGTCCTCGGCGGCGGGGTCGAGCAGCCGATCGCCGCTGGTCGCCACCATGACCGGGTCGAGCACGACGACCGGCGGGCGCACGCGGGCGAGCCACTCCCGCACGGTCTCGATGATCTCGGCCGACTGCAGCATCCCGATCTTCACCGCATCGATCTGGACGTCATCCGATACGGCGTCGAGCTGCGCGGCGAGGAACGCCGTCGGCGGCACGTGCACCTCGCGCACGCCGTGCGTGTTCTGCGCGACGAGGGCGGTCACCACCGCCATGCCGTAGCCGCCGAGTGCGCCGATGGACTTGAGATCGGCCTGGATGCCCGCGCCGCCCGTCGGGTCGGTGCCGGCGATGCTCAGCACGCGCGGGATCGCCTGCGGGCGATGCGGCGCCGTCACGGTCTGCGCGACGGACACGTCGCTCACCGAGCGACCCCCTCGGCCTCGAGCGCGAGCACGTCGGCGGCGCTGCGGAAAGCGCGCGACGCCGCTGCGGGATCGTCGGCGCCGCAGATGGCCGAGATCACCGCGATACCCGCTGCGCCGGCTTCCCGCAGCGGTGCGACGTCGCTCAGGCGCACTCCGCCGATCGCGACGCAGGGCACGGTCGTGCTCGTCGCGAACGCCGCGAAGCCGTCGATGCCGAGCGCCGGCGGGTGGTCGGGCTTGGTCGAGGTCGGCCGGATCACCCCGACTCCGAGGTAGTCGACCGTGCCGGAACGCAGAGCGGATGCCGCGACCCGGTGCTCCGGCGAGTTCGCCGTCCATCCGATGACGGCGTGCGCGCCGAGCAGGCGTCGCGCCGTCTCGGGCGGCACGTCGGCCTGGCCGAGGTGGACGCCGTCGACGAGCGCCCCCGCCTCGCGCGCGGCGACGGCGACGTCGACGCGGTCGTTGAGCAGGAGCAGGCAGCGGCGGTCGATGACGTCCGACATCGCCACCGCCTGCCGCAGCAGCTCGCGCGCGCTGATGGACTTGGCGCGCAGCTGCACGACGTCGACTCCGGCGCCGACTGCGGCGTCGACGACGTCGACCAGCCGGTCGAACGGCACGCGGTCGTCGGTCACGAGATGCACCGCGAGGCGCGCGGCGCGGATCATCGAGCCGCGAGCGCGTCGGCGACGCGTGCATCGAGGTCGGCGGGCGCCGCCACCACGGCGTCGAGCGCATCGAGGAACGCCACGGCGAAAGACCCCGGCCCCTCCGACCGCGCCGCGGCCCGTTCCGAGGCGACCGCGTAGAGGGCGGATGCCGCCACCGCCGCCTCCAGCGGGGCGCACACACCGAGCAGCGCGGCCATCACCGCGCCGAGCGAGCAGCCGCCGCCGGTGACGCGGGTGAGGAGCGCGTCGCCGCCATGGATCCGCACGACCCGCTCGCCGTCGGTGACGAGATCGACCGGGCCGGACACGGCGACCACGCCGCCGGTGCGCAACGCGAGCGATCGCGCGGCGCCGGCCGCGGCATCCGTCCCGTCCGTCGCGTCGACACCGCGACCGCCGGCGCCCGCGCCTGCCAGCGCCAGGATCTCGGAGGCGTTGCCGCGGATGATCGTCGGTCGGTGATCGATCAGCTCGGCCGCGAGAGCCGTGCGCACCGGGAGCACACCGACCGCGACGGGGTCGAGCACCCACCGCGACGTGTGACGCACGGCCTCGCGGGCGGCATCGCGCTGCTCCGCGGTCGGGGTGCCGAGGTTGACAAGCACGCCGTCTGCGACGCCTGCGAACAGCCCTGCCTCACCGGGGATGTCGCACATCGCCGGGGCCGCGCCGACGGCGAGGAGGGCGTTGGCGGTGAAGTTCGTCACCACCGCATTGGTGATGCACTGCACCAGGGGTGAGGCCTCCCGCAGCGCCGTCAGCGCGGCGGCGGGGGAGAGGGCGGACAGGTGGGGTTCGGTGCGCGCGTTCATCGCGACATCCCTTCGCTCGCATGATCGAGATCAGGTTCGACGGGTGTGTTCTCAGCCCGTCGCGCGGGCACCCCGTGTCACTGCCGAGCAATCTAGCAGGCCGCGGGAGCGGCCACCGCGATGTCGGCGTCACGCCGTAGGCTGGGGGAGTGACCACCGCCCTCTACCGCCGCTACCGGCCCGAGTCGTTCGGCGAGATGATCGGGCAGTCGCAGGTCACCGAACCCCTGATGACGGCGCTGCGCAGCGACCGGGTCGGGCACGCCTACCTGTTCTCCGGCCCGCGCGGGTGCGGCAAGACGACGTCGGCCCGCATCCTGGCGCGCTGTCTCAACTGCGCGCAGGGGCCGACCGACACGCCCTGCGGCACCTGCGACAGCTGCGTCGAGCTGGGGCGCGGCGGTGGCGGCTCGCTCGACGTCGTCGAGATCGACGCCGCGAGCCACAATGGCGTCGACGACGCCCGCGACCTGCGCGAGCGCGCCGTGTTCGCCCCCGCGCGCGACCGCTTCAAGATCTTCATCCTCGACGAGGCCCACATGGTCACGCCGCAGGGCTTCAACGCCCTGCTCAAGCTCGTCGAAGAGCCGCCCGACCACGTCAAGTTCATCTTCGCGACGACCGAGCCCGAGAAGGTCATCGGCACGATCCGCTCGCGCACGCACCACTATCCGTTCCGCCTCGTGCCGCCCGCGGCCATGCTCGAGTACGTCGAGCAGCTCTGCGGGCAGGAGGGCGTCGAGGTGGAGAAGGGCGTGCTGCCGCTCGTCGTGCGTGCGGGCGGCGGGTCGCCGCGAGACACGCTGTCGCTGCTCGACCAGCTCATCGCCGGGTCCGACCCTTCGGCAGGCTCAGGGACCATTCTCGTGACGTACGCCCGCGCCGTCGCGCTGCTCGGCTACACCCACGCCGAGCTGCTCGACGAGGTGGTCGACGCGTTCGCCGCCTCCGACGCGGCGGCCGCGTTCGCCGCGGTCGACCGGGTCGTGCAGACGGGCCAGGACCCACGCCGGTTCGTCGACGACCTGCTCGAGCGCCTGCGCGACCTCATCGTCGTGTCGGCGACCGGTCAGGGCGCCGCCGCGGTGCTGCGCGGCGTCTCGGCGGAAGACCTCGCCCGCATGCAGCGCCAGGCCGATGCCTTCGGCACGTCGCGCCTGTCGCACATCGCCGACCTCGTGATCGCGACCCTCGACGACATGACGGGTGCGACCTCGCCTCGGCTCCAGCTCGAGCTCATGGTCGCTCGCGTGCTGGCTCGCGGAGCGGGCAGTGCGGGGCCGACAGTGCCTGCGGCTGCCGCGGCGCCGGCGGCCGC
The DNA here is from genome assembly GCF_040144835.1 of Microbacterium sp. LWS13-1.2. NCBI lineage: Bacteria > Bacillati > Actinomycetota > Actinomycetes > Micrococcales > Microbacteriaceae > Microbacterium > Microbacterium sp. LWS13-1.2. The sequence continues at coordinate 1,400,640 of NZ_CP151632.1, read as the reverse complement.
CGCTGCTGCCGCGCCGGCGGCTGCGCCCGCGTCGAGCGCACCGGCGCCGGTAGGCGCGACGAGCGATCGTCCTGCTGCGGCCTCGGCGCCCGCGTCTCCGAGCGAGCCCACGCCGTCACCCGCGGCCGCAGCGCCGGCACCCGCTCCCGTCGAAGCCCCTCCGGTTCCCGCGGGACCGGTCACGCTGGAGCGCCTGCAGCAGGCCTGGCCGCAGGTGCTCGGTCAGCTCGAGAACGTCAGTCGCTCGTCGTGGATGCTCGCCTCCGGCGCACGTATCGCGGCACTCGACGACGACGTGCTCACGCTCACCTTCTCGAGCCAGAGCGACGTCGCGAAGTTCAAGCAGCTCGCCGCCGGCAAGGGCCCGAGCGAAGACCTGCGCCAGGCGATCCTGGCCGTGCTCGGCATCCGTGTGAAGTACATCGCCCGCCACGACGCGGGCGGCGGCCCGGGTGGCGCGGCCGGATCCGGTCCGGCGAGCCCTTCGCCGACGGGTCCCGCACGCGAGGCGCCCCCGCGCACCGCCGCACCTGAGACCCCCGCCGCTCCGCGAACGCCTGCGACGGCACCTGCCGCCCCCGCCGCAGCACGACCCTCGAACTCGTCAGGACCCCGTGCGTCGGCATCCGGTCCCACCCAGCGCGGCCTGGTCTCGGCGCCCCGCGCCTCGGCATCCGGGGCTGCGTCGACAGCGTCGGCTGCGGCCGCCCCCGTGACCGACTGGGCCGTCGCGGCGATCCCGTCCGACGACGACGCCCCGCCGCTCGACCCGGGGCCGGCGGCGCTGCCGACCGAGACGCCCGGCCAGTTCGCGGTCGACGACGAGCCCGAAGACGCGGCGACCTCGATGGCGCGCGTCGCGACCCTGGCGCCCCCGCGCGAGGGAGACGTTCTTCCGCGCACCGAGGTCGTCCCCTCGATCGAGCGCGACGACGACGAGCCCGAAGACGAGCCGGATGCCGTCGCCGACGTCCCGGTGCCGCCGACGGTCGCGCCGCCCCTGACTCCGGTGGTCACGACGCGCAACGGCGGCGTGCAGCGCTACGGCGAGGCGGTGGTGCGCCAGGTTCTCGGCGCCACCTTCGTGCGCGAGGAGCCCTACGAGCCGCCGACGAGGTTCAGCTAGCCCATGTACGACGGCATCGTCCAAGATCTCATCGACGAATTCGGCCGCCTGCCCGGGATCGGCCCGAAGTCGGCGCAGCGCATCGCCTTCCACATCCTGCAGACGCCCAACTTCGACGTGTCGCATCTCGCCGAGCTGCTCAGCGTCGTGCGCGAGAGGGTGCGCTTCTGCGAGGTCTGCGGCAACGTCTCCGAGCAGGAGCGCTGCTCGATCTGCCGCGACCCCCGCCGCAACCTGACCCTCATCTGCGTCGTCGAAGACGCGAAGGACGTCGCCGCGATCGAGCGCACGCGGGAGTTCCGCGGGCTCTATCACGTGCTCGGCGGCGCGATCAGCCCGATCGCCGGCATCGGTCCGGACGACCTGCGCATCACCCAGCTGATGCAGCGGCTCGCCGACGGCACGGTGCAGGAGGTCATCCTCGCCACGAACCCGAATCTCGAGGGCGAGGCGACTGCGACCTACCTGAGCCGGCTGCTGCACACGCTCGAGATCTCGGTCACCCGTCTGGCGTCGGGCCTTCCCGTCGGAGGCGACCTGGAGTACGCCGACGAGGTCACGCTGGGCCGGGCGTTCGAGGGCCGACGCTCGGTCTGATCTCGACGGATGTCGGAACTCCGCCGTAGATTGGCGGTCGCCCGCCTCGCGCCGGGGTGCCGGTTCCCGGATGCTGAATCCCGAGGCCTGCGCACCGATCCGTGCCGCGGCGGACGATCACTTGACGGAGAGACACCATATGAACTCCTCGCAGCGCTTCGACACGCGCGCGTGGCTGCTGTTCGCCGCGATGGCAGTGCTGTGGGGCATTCCCTATCTCTTCATCAGCATCGCCGTGGAGTCGTATTCTCCGGCTGCGGTGGTGGCGGGCCGCACGCTTCTCGGCGCCGTGCTGCTCCTGCCGTTCGCGATCCGGCAGAAGGCGCTGCGCCCCGCGTTCGCCAAGATCGGCTGGGTGCTGCTGTTCGGCGCCATCGAGATGGCTGGGCCCTTCCTGCTCCTCGGTCATGCCGAGCAGACGCTGCCGTCGGGGCTCACCGGTCGGCTCGTCGCGACCGTTCCGCTGTTCGCGGCGATCATCGCGTTCGGCGGAGGTGACCGTTCGGTTCTCAGCCCGGCGCGCAGCATCGGCCTCTTCGTCGGCTTCGTCGGCGTCTTCGTGATCGTCGCAGGCCCCGGCCTCGCGGTCGAAGGCGGCGGCGGTCTCATCGCGGTCGGCGAAGTCCTGCTGGTCGCGCTGCTGTACGCGATCGCGCCGTTCGTCATCGCTACCAAGCTGCGCGACGTGCCCTCGCTCGGCTCCATCACCCTCGCGCTCCTCGCTGTCGGGATCTTCTACACGCCGATCGCGTTCCTGACGCAGCACCAGGTGCCAACCCTCGAGGGCACGCTGTCGCTCATCGCGCTGGCCGTCCTGTGCACGGCGGTGGCGTTCATCACGTTCTTCGCGCTGATCGCGCGCGTGGGCCCGGTGCGGGCGCCGCTGTTCACGTACGTCAACCCCGTCGTCGCGATCGTGCTCGGCACGCTCATCCTCGGCGAGCCGCTCACCCTCGGCCTGCTGATCGGATTCCCGCTGGTGATCGCCGGGTGCTGGCTCGCCGCCACCGGCGGCACGGTGCGAGCTCGCAAGGCGACGGCCGACCTGCCGCCGATCGGCCCGAGCTGACCGCTGCCGGCGCGGCCGCCGGCATCCTCCCCGCGTCAGCGGAGCACTTCGACGAGCACGATCCATGACACCAGCAGCGCCGCGACCACCGCGATGAGGGAGCCGGACGCGAACCACAGCAGTCCGCCCGGCTGATCCGCCGCCAGCAGCGCGCCGCCGACCAAGTAGGCGAGCGGAGCGATGAAGCCTACCGCGGACTTGCCGGCGCGAAGCCGGTTGGCCGGATGCCGGTTCTCGAAGATCCGCCGTGCCGCCTGCACCTGAAAGACGCCGGCGCCGAGCGCGAGCACGATCATCGCGACCCCGTAGGGGAGCGCGCCGACCTCGGGGATGAGTCCGACCGCCGACCCGATGAGCGCGAGGACGAGACCGGAGATGCCCGCGGCGAGACGCGCCGTGAGAGAAGCCTCTTTGATGATGTCGCCGATGTTGACGCTCGCCGCGACGATGACGAGACCGGCCAGAGCCGCCGTCGCGCCGACCATCGCGACGTTGAACTCCGACCATGCCTCGATCTGCTCCATGCTCGGATGCTAGCGCCGAGACACATGGCCGGTGGCGCATGGGAGCGTCCGTAAGATGGAGCGTCGGGTGAAGTTCAGAAGCTCTGGTGCGGCATCCGTTCTCGCCCACCCCTGACATACGCGTGGAGTTCGATGTGGCGCTGATCGTCCAGAAGTACGGCGGATCGTCGGTCACGGATGCCGAGAGCATCAAGCGCGTCGCGAAGCGCATCGTCGACACGCGCCGCGCCGGGCACGACGTCGTCGTCGCCGTGAGCGCGATGGGCGACACCACCGACGAGCTGCTCGATCTGGCGGGGCAGGTCGCGCCGATCCCCGCACCGCGCGAGCTCGACATGCTGCTCTCGAGCGGTGAGCGCATCTCGATGGCGCTGCTCGCCATGGCCATCCACTCGATGGGATTCGAGGCCCGCTCGTTCACCGGCAGCCAGGCCGGCATGATCACGACCGCCGATCACGGCTCCGCGCGCATCGTCGACGTCACGCCGATCCGCCTGCGTGAGGCCCTCGACGAGGGCGCGATCGTCATCGTCGCCGGCTTCCAGGGGTTCAACCGCGACACACGCGACATCACGACGCTCGGCCGCGGGGGTTCCGACACCACCGCCGTCGCGCTGGCGGCGGCACTCCAGGCCGACGTCTGCGAGATCTACAGCGACGTCGACGGCATCTTCACCGCCGACCCCCGCGTCGTGCCGAAGGCGAAGAAGCTGACCGTCGTGTCGGCGGAGGAGATGCTCGAGCTCGCCGCCAACGGCGCGAAGGTGCTGTACATCCGCGCCGTCGAGTACGCGCGGCGCCACCGCGTGCTGATCCACGCCCGCTCCACGTTCAGCTCGGGCGTGGGGACCTATGTGCTCGGCCCGGGGATGAGCGTCCCCGAGGGCGAAAAGGGAGAAGAGATGGAAGAGCCGATCGTCGCCGGGGTCGCCACCGACCTGGGTCAGGCCAAGATCACCGTCATCGGCGTGCCTGACGTGCCGGGCAAGGCGGCAGAGATCTTCAAGGTCATCGCGAAGTCCGGGGCGAACGTCGACATGATCGTGCAGAACGTGTCGGCCGCCGCGACCGGCCGCACCGACATCTCGTTCACGCTCCCCAAGACCGATGCCGCGACCGCGCTGAAGGCGCTCGCCGGCGACCAGTCCGACATCGGCTTCGAGAACCTCGTCCACGACGACCAGATCGGCAAGCTCTCGGTCGTCGGCGCGGGCATGCGCACGCATTCGGGTGTCTCTGCCACGCTGTTCGAGGCGCTCAGCGTCGCCGGCATCAACATCGAGATGATCTCGACGTCCGAGATCCGCATCTCGGTCGTGGTGCGCGGCGACGATCTGGCCGAGGCCGCGCGCGTCGTCCACACCGCGTACGGCCTGGACGGCGACATCGAGGCCACCGTCTACGCCGGCACCGGCCGCTGACCCCGACTCGCTCGGCGGCGATCCCGTCTCATGCCACGAGATCAGGTGATGTCACCGGTGCAGGAGGATCCCTCGCGCAACGTCCTGTCCTCGTGAGATCACCTGACCCCGTGACGCCCGCCGCCCGCGGGCAGCAGCTGGCGCCGCGCCCGCCTCGCGACAACGCGCAGCCCTGGAGCAGCCCGTAACGGCGGACCTCGCCGCAGCGGCAGGGCGGTAGAATCGGGCAACCCCGCGCGTCCGACGGTGCCCGCGCGTCCGCTCCACGCTTGTGCCCACGCTGAGGAACACCATGACCCGCATCTCCGATTCAGGACTCTCCGTCGCCATCGTCGGCGCCACCGGCCAGGTCGGCGGCGCCATGATCGACATCCTCGAGGAGCGCGGGTTCCCGGTGCGCGAGATCCGCGCCTTCGCCACCGCACGCTCGGCCGGATCCGACATCATCTTCCAGGGCAAGGCCGTGACCGTGGAGGATGTCGCCACCGCCGAACTCGGCGGCATCGACATCGCCCTCTTCTCGGCCGGCGCCACGGGCAGCCGTGCGCACGCCCCGCGCTTCGCCGAGGCGGGCGCCGTCGTCATCGACAACTCCAGCGCGTGGCGCATGGACCCCGACGTGCCGCTCGTCGTGAGCGAGGTCAACCCGCACGCGATCGCCGAGGCGCGCAAGGGCATCATCGCGAACCCCAACTGCACCACCATGGCCGCGATGCCGGCGCTGAAGGTGCTCGACAACGAGGCCGGTCTCGAGCGGCTCATCGTCAGCACGTACCAGGCCGTCAGCGGCTCAGGCCTCGCCGGGGTTCAGGAGCTGCTCGGCCAGGTCGAGGGCGTGCTCGCTCAGGGCGACGTCGAGCGGCTCGCCCGCGACGGCTCGGCGCTGGACTTCCCCCAGCCCGAGAAGTACATCGCTCCGATCGCCTTCGACGTCATCCCCTTCGCCGGGAACCTTGTCGACGACGGCCTCAACGAGACCGACGAGGAGAAGAAGCTCCGCAACGAGAGCCGCAAGATCCTCGAGCTGCCCGACCTCCGCGTCGCCGGCACCTGCGTGCGCGTGCCGGTCTTCACCGGCCACTCGCTCAGCATCAACGTGGAGTTCGCCCGCGACATCACGCCCGAGCGTGCGCGCGAGGTGCTCTCGAGCGCCCCCGGAGTGAAGCTCGAGGAGGTGCCGACGCCGCTGCAGGCTGCCGGCACCGACCCGGCATACGTCGGTCGCATCCGTGCCGACCAGTCCGCGCCGGAGGGCAAGGGGCTGGTGCTCTTCATCTCGAACGACAACCTGCGCAAGGGTGCGGCGCTCAACGCCGTGCAGATCGCGGAGCTCGTCGCTGCCAACCTGGGCGTCAGCGTCTGACCTTCCCTTCGACGACTCGAAAGCGAGCGGATGCCGCGGCCGCGGCATCCGCTCGCTTCTCGTTTCGGCAAGAACCGCAGGACTTTCGGGGGAGGAGCCGGCGCCCGGTCGGGGGTGCTTTCCGGCGGAACTAGAATCATCTGGTGACCGAAACGCCCTCCGACGCCCTGCCCAGCCCTGACGACAGCGATCTCCCCACGGGGACGGTCGACGTTCTGCTGATCGGCGGCGGCATCATGAGTGCGACGCTCGGCACGCTGCTGCAGCAGCTGCAGCCCGACCTCAAGATCGCGGTCTTCGAACGGTTGAGCGATGTCGCGCAGGAGAGCTCCAACCCCTGGAACAACGCCGGCACCGGCCACGCAGCGCTCTGCGAGCTGAACTACATGCCCGAGGGCAAGGACGGCACGGTCGATCCCGCCAAGGCGATCTCGATCAACGAGCAGTTCCAGCAGAGCCGTCAGCTGTGGTCGTCGCTCGTCGAGGCCGGCGTGCTCGACGCGCCGTCGACGTTCATCAACTCCACCCCGCACATGACCTTCGTGCGCGGTGAGAAGGACGTCGCTTACCTCAAGAAGCGCTACGAAGCGCTGAGGGACGAACCGCTGTTCGCCGGCATCGAGTACAGCGAGGACTCCCGGGTCATCAACCAGTGGGCGCCGCTGCTCATGCAGAAGCGCCGCAAGGGGGAGCCGTTCGCGGCGACCCGGATGCCGGCGGGCACCGACGTCGACTTCGGTGCGCTGACCCATCAGCTCATCGACCGGCTCGCCGAGAACGGCGCCGACGTCCGCCTCAACACCGAGGTCCGTCGCCTGAAGCGCCTGCCCGACGGCTCGTGGCGCGTCAAGTACCGTCGCACCGTCGGTCGCACGCCCGGCGAGATCCGCGCGAAGTTCGTCTTCGTGGGCGCCGGCGGCTGGGCGCTGAAGCTGCTGCAGCGCTCCGGGATCCCGGAGATCTCCGGCTACGGCGTGTTCCCGATCGGGGGGCAGTTCCTGAAGACCTCGAACCCGGCGGTCGTCGCTCAGCACAAGGCCAAGGTGTACTCGCAGGCGTCGGTGGGCGCCCCGCCGATGTCGGTGCCGCACCTCGACACGCGCGTCGTCGACGGCGAGGCGTCTCTTCTCTTCGGCCCGTTCGCGACGTTCAGCCCCAAATTCCTCAAGACCGGCTCGTGGTTCGACATCGTCGGCCAGGTGCGGCCCGGCAACCTGGGTCCGATGCTCAAGGTCGCGTGGGACAACCCGAGCCTCATCACCTATCTCGTCGGTGAGCTGCTGAAGAACCACGCCAAGAAGGTCGACAGCCTCCGCGTCTTCATGCCGACCGCGAAGGACGAGGACTGGGAGATCATCCAGGCCGGCCAGCGCGCCCAGGTCATGAAGAAGGACCCGGAGAAGGGCGGCGTGCTGCAGTTCGGCACCGAGGTCGTCACCGGCGCCGACGGCACCATCGCCGGCCTGCTGGGTGCGTCACCGGGGGCGTCGACCGCGGTGTCGATCATGCTCGGTCTGCTGAAGACCTGCTTCCCCGACCGCATCGACGCGTGGGAGCCGCGTCTGCGCGAGCTCATCCCGACCTACGGCGACACCCTCAACGCTCGGCCCGAGGTCGCGCAGGAGCTGCTCGGCGAGACCGCGGAGACACTTGCCCTCACCGCGTAGCGCGCGTGGGGCAGTGGTCGCTGCATCCGTCGAGCCTCGACCGGAACGCCCGACCGTGGGAGCGCGAGTGCTCGCCCCCTAGGGTGGGGGCATGCGAGCACGGCTCACCTGGCGCGTCTGGGCGATCGCCGTCGCCCTGATCCTCGTCGTCGTGGTGGCCGGTGCCGTCGTTCTCGTCCGCGCGGCGGCGTCCGACGGTGGCGCCGGGGGAGTCGCCTTGCGATCGAGCGCCGGTGGCGCGGCGGCACTGCGGGTGGCGGCATCCGTCGACGACTTCGCGTACGACTCGTTCGAGGCCGATTACTGGCTCGGAAGGGATGCCGGCGGCCGGAGCCAGCTCTACACGACCGAGACGATCGTCGCCCGCTTCCCGGACTTCGACCAGAACAAGGGCATCGTCCGGTGGATCCCGCAGGCGGATTCGGGCATCGCGCACGACACCGTGATCGTCAGCGTCACGGGTGCCGGCGGCGAACCGATCCCCTGGTGGACCGAGGAGGACGAGGAATTCGTCTATGTCCTGACCGGCGACGACACCTACGTGCAGGGGACGCAGACCTACGTCATCACCTACACGATGAGCGACGTCGTGCTGCGCTACGAAGACACCGACGCCGATGAGTTCTACTGGGACACCGTCGGCACCGACCACACACAGCCGTTCGGCGAGGTGAGTGCGCACGTGCACGTCCTGGGCGACGCGGCCGCAGGGCTGCAGCCCGACCGGGTCTCCTGCTACAGCGGACCCGCCGAATCGACCGAGCCCTGCGACATCCAGGCGGCGCCACCGACCGCGCCTCCCGATGAGATCGCGGTGTGGGCTCTGGGGCATGGCATCACGGCAGCGGGGGAGCGGCAGCTCGCCTTCACCGCAGCCGAAGCAGGCGTCGGGCGAGACGAGAACGTCACCGTGGCGATCGGCTTCGAACTGGGCACGTTCTCGGCGCCGACACCGCCACCGCCTCCGCCGTACCCCTGGTGGGAGTGGATCCTGCCCGTCCTGGGGCTTCTCGCCGGGTTCGGCGGACTGTTGTTCGTCCTCGCGATGAGGCGCTTCCTGCGCCGCAATCCCGATCGCTCGCCGGTCATCGTGCAGTACTCGCCACCGGTCGATGAGTCGCCAACGTTGTCGGCCGGTGTCCTCGGCGTGCCCGCGAAGGCGCTCGCCGCCCATGTCGTCGACCTCGCGGTGCGAGACAAGGTCGAGATCACGGCATCCGGCGATCGGTCCGACGCGGACGATTTCGACGTGATCCTGCGGGATGCGAACGGGCTCGAGCACGACGACAGACGCATCGTGACGACGCTGTTCGGAAGGGATGCCGCACCGGGCGACCGCGTGGACCTGGGGGTGTTCGCCAAGAAGCCGCCGGTCCGAGCGGTGACATATGTGCGGCGGATCGAGGACGCGACGGTCGATCGCGGCTATCGCAGCAAGACCCCGGGCTGGGTCGGCGGGGTTCGCGGCCTGCTGCAGTTCGGCGGCCTGGCGGTCGCCGTGATGCTGACGTTCTTCCTGGACGCGGTGCCGTCGGTGCTGGCGGATCTCGGGGCACTCGGCGGCTGGATCAATTTCCTCTCGATCGCGAGTGCGTTCGGCGCATTCATCGTGCTGCCGTGCATCGGCCTCCCAAAGACGACACTCACGCTCGCCGGCGGCACGCACAAGACGTACCTGGAGGGCATCCGCGCGTACCTCCGCCTGGCTGAGGAGGATCGCCTCCGGGCGGCGCAGACACCGCGGACCGCCGACCTCGTGTCGGGCGGACGCCGCGCCTACACCGACGCCCCGAACGCACCCGGTGCGGAGGTCGTCAACCTGTACGAGCGGCTCCTGCCGTACGCGGTGCTGTTCGGCATGCAGGGCGAGTGGGTCTCGGTGATCCGTGCTGCGCAGCCCGCCGAAACGCCCGTGGCACGCGTCGCCCTGTTCGACTCGGTCACGTCCGACTCGCTGTCGAATGCGTCCTCGTCCATCGGACGCCTCGCCGCCACACCCGTCTCGCGCGGAAGCTCCTCGAGCTCGTCCGGGTCGTCGTTCTCGAGCAGCTGGTCATCGTCGGGCGGTTCCTCCGGCGGCGGATTCTCGGGCGGCGGGGGAGGAGGTGGCGGCTTCGGCGGGCGGTGACGCCGCCACCGACTACGCTCGATCCGTGGCCAAGCTCTACTTCCGCTATGGGGCGATGAACTCCGGCAAGTCGACGTCGCTCCTGCAGGCCGCCTACAACTACGAGGAGCGCGGTCAGCATGTGCTGCTCGCCAAGCCCTTGATCGACACCAAGGGTGCCGACCAGATCGACAGCCGCCTCGGCGTCAAGCGCACGGTCGACTTCCTCGTCGGCCCCGACGACGACATCCGTGCCCTGTTCGCCGAGCACCGCGCGCGTGTGAGGGCGGATGCCGCGGCCACGCTGGTTCCGGAATCCGAGGAGCACGAGGTCGACGTCGCATGCTTCCTCATCGACGAGGCGCAGTTCCTCACCCGCGAGCAGGTGGACGACCTGCTGCGTATCGTCGTGTTCGACGGCGTCCCCGTGCTGGCCTACGGCATCCGCACCGACTTCCAGACGCAGGCGTTCCCCGGCTCGGCGCGGCTGCTGGAGCTGGCCCACAGCCTCGAAGAGCTCAAGACGATCTGCCGCTGCGGTCGTAAGGCGCTGTTCAACGCCCGCCTGGTCGGCGGCCGGTTCGTCTTCGACGGTGACCAGGTCGCCATCGACGAGCTCACTGCGGACCGCATCACGTACGAATCGCTGTGCGCCGAGGACTACCTGCGCGCGTCGGGCGGGCGCCTGGAGTGACCACCGGGCGGGCGGCGCTCAGGCGGTCTCGGGCGCGCGTCCGCGGCGACGAGGGAGAGGCACCAGCATCGAGGTCGTTCGCTGGTAGTCCCGATACGCGGGGTACTTCGCGGCGGAGATCGACTCGGTGAAGATCGTCGAGCCGATGAAGAGGACCGTGAGCAGCGCGGGCCCGGCGATGGTCCAGTTGAGCCAGCCGCCGCCGTCGGCGACGAGAGCAACCGCACCGAGCGCGTAGAACGCCCACCACTGAGCCTGCTCGAAGAAGAAGTTCGGGTGGCGGCTGTAGGCGAACAGGCCGGTCGTGAGGAAGGGCGGTTCGAGCGTGCCGCCGGCCGCCTTCTTCGCCTGGTGGAAGTTCCACTGCTGCTGGTCGGCCACGGTCTCGCCCACCAGGAGCGCCGCGAAGACCACGGCGAGTGCGGCATCCCACCCGTTGAAAGGCGCTGGATGCTGCCAGGCGATGAGGGCCGGCAGCGTGATGAGCACCAACAGGGCGCTCTGAAACCCGACGATGAAGAGCAGGTTGAACACCTGGAACTGCCACCGCTTCATCCGCCCGCGCAGGACCGCCCAGCGGTAGTCCTCCATGCCGGTGTAGCCGCCCTTGCGCGCGAAGTTGAAGGTCAGCCGCACACCCCAGGCGGTCACCAGCACCGCCATCACGACCAAGCGCGTGGCGTCGGCTCCGGCGGCGAGGGCGGCCCCGGCGAAGATCCACACGTAGATGACCGGGACGATCGACCAGATCCGGTCGATCCACGACGTCTCGTTCGTGATGAGCGAGGTGATCCAGCAGAACGCGGCAGCGACGCCCGCGACGATGAGGACGAGGGGGAGGGGATCCATGCGGTCAGAGTATCGCTCCCGGGCGACATCGCGCGTCACACGGGTTGTCTGTGGTCGGACCACACGTTATCGTGGTCTGACCACACCGTGCTCTTCATCGAGGAGGGCAGGCGGATCCGACATCGACGAGGAGATCCGTGGCAGGGACCCCCACTCCCCCGGCGATCGCACCGGCGCGCGCCTGGCGTGTCGTGCTCGAGAGGATCGAGACCGACCTGCTCGACGGCACGCTGCGCCCGGGCGATCGGCTCGCCCCCGAGCGCGAGCTCGCCGCCACCCTCGGGGTCGGTCGGTCCAGCGTGCGCGAGGCGCTGCGCGTGCTCGAGGTGATGGGCCTGATCCGCACCGGCACCGGCTCGGGGCCGACGTCCGGCGCCATCATCATCGCGACACCCGAGGGCGGCATGTCGGCCCTGCTGCGGCTGCAGGTCGCCGCGCAGGGCTTCCCCTTCGACGACGTCGTCGCGACCCGTCTCGTGCTCGAATCCGCCGTCGTGGACGCGGTCGCGACCGACCCGGCGCTGTCCACGGCGCGCGCCCGTGACGTCCTCGACGCGATGGATGCCGTCGACCTCACCGCGCCGGAGTTCCTCGCGCTCGACGCGCAGCTGCACCTCGCCCTCGCCGAGGCGTCGGGCAACGTCGTGATCGCCGCCATGATGGCGGGCCTGCGCACGGCCATCGAGTCGTACGTGCAGGCGGGTGCCGCCGGCATCGCGCAATGGGATGCCGCTGCCGACCGCCTCCGCCGCGAGCACCACGCGATCCTCGACGCCGTCGACGCGGGCGATGCGGCCCGCGCCCGAACCCTCGTCCACGACCACATCGTCGGCTACTACGCCTCGGCGGGCCTCGCGCGCTCCGCCGCCGACCCCGTCCCCGGATCCGCTGCGACGGGTCCGACCTTCTGAAAGGCAACCCCATGGTCCAGCGTCAGCTCCCCAAGCCTGCTGAGATGCTCGAGCTCATGCAATTCAAGAAGCCCGAACTCGACGGGCGCAAGCGCCGGCTCGAGGCGGCGCTCACGATCCACGACCTGCGGACGATCGCGAAGCGTCGCACGCCCAAGGCGGCCTTCGACTACACCGACGGCGCCGCCGAGGGCGAGTTCTCGCTCGCGCGTGCGCGCCAGGCGTTCGAGGACGTCGAGTTCCACCCCGACATCCTGCGACCGGCCGAGCACGTCGACATGTCCACCGAGATCCTCGGGGGTCCGTCGGCGCTGCCCTTCGGCATCGCGCCGACCGGCTTCACGCGCCTCATGCAGACCGAGGGTGAGACCGCCGGCGCGGGCGCAGCCGGTGCCGCAGGAATCCCGTTCACGCTCTCGACGCTCGGCACCACGTCGATCGAGGACGTGAAGAAGGCCAACCCGCACGGGCGCAACTGGTTCCAGTTGTACGTCATGCGCGATCGCGAGGTCTCGTACGGACTCGCCCGCCGTGCGGCCGCAGCCGGCTTCGACACGCTGCAGTTCACCGTCGACACGCCTGTCGCCGGTGCCCGCCTGCGCGACAAGCGCAACGGCTTCTCGATCCCGCCGCAGCTGACTCTGGGCACGATCATCAACGCCATCCCGCGGCCGTGGTGGTGGTACGACTTCCTCACCACGCCGAAGCTCGAGTTCGCCTCGCTCTCGACCACCGGCGGCACGGTGGGCGAGCTGCTGAACTCGGCGATGGACCCGACGATCAGCTACGACGACCTCGCGATCATCCGCGACATCTGGCCGGGCAAGATCGTGGTCAAGGGCGTGCAGAACGTCGCCGACTCGAAGCGGCTCATCGATGCCGGCGTCGACGGCATCATCCTCTCGAACCACGGCGGGCGCCAGCTCGACCGCGCGCCGATCCCCTTCCGGCTCCTGCCCGAGGTGGTGCGCGAGGTCGGCAAGGATGCGACCGTCATGGTCGACACGGGCATCATGAACGGCGCCGACATCGTCGCCTCGATCGCGCTCGGTGCGAAGTTCACCCTCATCGGCCGCGCGTACCTCTACGGCCTCATGGCGGGTGGCCGCCAGGGCGTCGACCGCACGATCGAGATCCTGCGCAGCGAGATCGAGCGCACCATGAAGCTGCTCGGCGTCTCCACCCTCGCCGAGCTGGAGCCGCGCCACGTCACCCAGCTCACGCGCCTGATGCCGCTGGCGGGCGCGCCGGCTGAGGCTGTCGGCGGCGGTGCACCGCGCGTGCGCGTCGCGTCCGGCGCGGCGGCGCGGGCTCCGAGGACGACGGCGAACGGCAAGACGGATGCTGCGGCATCCCGTCCGGCGAAGACCACGGCGTCGAAGGGCACCACGTCGCGCCCCCAGGGCTGATCCGTTCGACGCTTCGCTCGCTCAACGCCCGCACCGGTCTCGTCGGTCGTTGAGCGAGCGAGGGCGAGCGAGGATTTCGGTCGTTGAGCGAGCGAGGAACGAGCGAGACGAAACGCGCGGGTTCCGGCGCAGTCGCGAAGCTCGGGGCGTTTCGTCTCGGTCGCTGGCGCTCCCTCGCTCAACGACCGGGGGGGTCTGCGTCGCGTGCTCGATGGTCCGGGGGAGCGGGTCGTCGCATTCGGGTCGTTGAGCGAGCGAGGGCGAGCGAGGATTTCGGTCGTTGAGCGAGCGAGGAACGAGCGAGACGAAACGCGCGGGTTCCGGCGCAGTCGCGAAGCTCGGGGCGTTTCGTCTCGGTCGCTGGCGCTCCCTCGCTCAACGACCGGGGGTCTGCGTCGCGTGCTCGATGGTCCGGGGGAGCGGGTGGTCGCGTTCCGGTCGTTGAGCGAGCGAGGGCGAGCGAGGATTTCGGTCGTTGAGCGAGCGAGGAACGAGCGAGACGAAACGCGCGGGGCTCACGCCGGCCCCCGGCAAACGCGTCAGACGCGGACGGGAAGCGTGGGGATGAGCTCTTCGAGGTAGTCGGCGGTGTCTTCCCAGCCCTCGACCGCATGGCAGCGCACGCCGATCGCGAGGACGGGGTAGTCGTTGCCGTCCGGGTCGAGGCGGTCGCCGACGAAGAGCATGTCGTCGAGTGCGATGCCGGTCTGCTCGGCGAGCTGGCGCATGCCGTAGGCCTTGTCGATGCCCTGCTCGGTGATGTCGACAGACGTCGAGCCGCCCGAGCGCACCTCGAGGTCGGGCAGCAGCGCAGCCACCGCGGCGCGCAGGGCGTTCTTCTTCTCGCCGGTCGGGTCCCACGCGGTCTTGGCGGAGACAGGAGCCTGCTGGCCGAGCGCCGAGAAGGTGATCTGCGAGCCGCGGTCCTCGAGGATGTCGCCCCACGTCTCGGATTCCCAGAGCCCGAGGCGACGCGCCTCACCCTCGACGGCAGCGAGTGCCCGCGACTTCTGATCGTCGGTGAGCGAGCGCTTGTAGACCGTGACGACCTCGTCCTCGGTCAGGCGGTAGTACTGGGTGCCGCAGGTCGGCAGCAGGTGCAGTCGAGCGAGCGCGGCAGGGGACGCCTCCGGAAGCCGGTCGACGACCTGCGTCGTGAACTGACCGAGCTGACCACCGGAGATGATCGCCACCTCGACGCGCTCGGCCAGCGCGATGAGCAGCCCGCCGATGCGCTCGTCGATCTGGCTCTTGGAGGGTGCGAGGGTGTCGTCGAGGTCGAAGGCGACGAGAAGGGGCGGGATGCTGTCCGTCACGGTGTCCGTCCTTTCATGCCAGAGGCTCCGCCTCGCGGCGGAGCCTCTTCGCTGTCGGGGTGACAGGATTTGAACCTGCGGCCTCTTCGTCCCGAACGAAGCGCGCTACCAAGCTGCGCCACACCCCGTCGACAACCCCATGAGTCTACCTGATCGTGAGCCGTGCTCCGAACCGAGGGCGTCGGGACGCGACGATCGCGACGCCGATGCTGACCAGGCCGATGGCGATCGCCAGGGGCGTGCGGACGGCACTGACATCGAGCCCGGTCGCGGCGAGCGCGGCCGGCGGAGGACTCGGAGCGACGTCGGCAGCGGCGGGGCCAGGCGTCGTCACAGCGGGCGTCGGGGCGGGCGTCGGCTCCACCGCAGGCGGCGCGACGACGGCGACCTGCGACGGTTCGCCGAAACGCTCGGTCCACACGAAGTCCGGTCCGGTGTGGGCCGCCACCGTGGCGATCTGGTCGGCACCGCTGACGCTCCACACCGCTGTGTAGAAGCCGGGGGCCGTCATCTCCCACGGTGATGCGACGGTGTACGCCGCTGTCGGACCGAGGACGGGATCGGTCGTGACCTGCAGGGTTCCTGCGACGGTCGCGCCTTCGGGAATCTCCGAGTTCGGAGCCGGCTCAGCATCGGTGCGGTAGACGACCGCACGGGCGGTCACGGGCAGATATGAGCCGTCCCCGGAACGGGGCCACGATCCGTCCTCTGCGGCGAACGTGACCTGGTCGATGTACGGACCTGGAGCCGTCTCCCGCGCCGGCACCTGTGTCGCGATGGACGGCGAGAACGGGGGGACGCGCGGGGCGGCATCGGCTCCCGCGATGTCGAACGGCACAGCGCCGGCGGGACCGGCGGTCTGCTGGCCGCCCGGCGTGGTGTAGTGGCGCACTGCGGCGGGAAGGCCGGCGGTCAAGCGGCCTGTGCCGCTGACGGTGTACGCGCGGCCCGGCTCAGGCTGGACCGTGCGGATGGCGTAGGTCGTGCCCGCCGTTGCGCCCTCCAGCGTGGGTGAACCCGTCGTGGCGAAGACGGCGTTCACAAGGGTCACCGTCCCGGTCGCGGCGCTCGTGGCGTCGACGCGCACGGTGCCGGTCCGGTGGTCTGCGGGGTCGGTCGAGAACGCCAGACTTCCGCTCGCGTCGACCGCGTTCTGCGCCGCGCGGACGGCCTCGTCGTAGTAGGCGACAGCCCGCTCCTGGACGGCCAGGTCATGCTGCGGCGCGAGTGCAGACATCGTCCAGTGGATCGCTCCGGCAAGCGAGTCGCCCCGGTATCCGAACGCGTGGAGCGTCTCCTCGCGGTTCGCGATCGCTTTGACGGCCCACGCCACCGCGGCAGCCTGGACGGGATCATCGGTCTGCCCGTAGGCGGACACCAGGAGATTGATCCCGGCGAGCTGCTGCGACGACAGCCCGGCGGCCGATCCGCTGATGCCGTGGTCGCTGCTCGGCCCGGTGGGAGCAGGCGCACCCGGGGTGATGCAGTACGTATGCACGCCGTCGATCAGCATCGAGCCATGCCATCCGTAGGCCGAGATCGGTGCCCACGTGCCGAATCCGGTACCGCGCTCGGCGGCGTCGGCGCGCGGCGGTGCTGCGACGTCTATGACGAAGAGCACCGCCAGGACGACGATGACGAGGATATAGGCGGGCAGAGGGAGAGTGCGCGATCGAAGCAAGCGCACGAGGCGGGAGGGGCGACGCGGTGTCAGGGGGAAGGACGGAGGTTCTGTTCTCGGCACATTGCGAGACTGCCCGCCCCGTGTGTTCCCTGGACCACCGTCGCGCCGATCTGTGGACCAAGCGCGCGAAGCCCCGCTTGGGGAGGAGTTGAGCGCTACGCCTGAGCCACGAGGGTCAGAAGCGACGCCTCGGGCCGGCACGCGAAGCGCACGGGTGCGTAGATCGAGTGTCCGAGACCCGCGCTGACGTTCAACGGCACCGTGCGCCCGCCGTGCGTCCACGAGCTGAGTCCGCGCGCCTGCTTCAGTGGGATGTCGCAGTTCGCGACAAGAGCGCCGAAGCCGGGGATGCGCACCTGACCGCCGTGCGTGTGACCGGCGAAGACGGCGTCGGCGCCGAGGTCGACGAAGTCGTCGAGCACGCGCCGGTAGGGGGCGTGCGTCACACCGAGCGTGAGGTCGGCGGACTCCTGGCTGCGCAGCGCCGACAGCGGGCCGGGGAGGGCGTCGAGCTTGTCCCACTCGCGGTGGGCGTCGCTGACGCCGAACGCCGCGATACGGCGGCCCGCGGCATCCATCGTTCCGACGCGGTTGTTGAGGTCGAGCCAGCCGAGCTCGTCGGTGAGGTACTCGTCGAGCGCCTGGGTGTCGAGCGGCTCGGACGTGTGCTTGACCTTCGACGGCCCGGTGAAGTACTTCAGGGGGTTGCGGGGGGAGGGAGCGGCGTGGTCGTTCGAGCCGTGGACGAAGACGCCCGGGATGCCGCGCAGCGGGTCGAAGGCCGCGCGCAGACCGCGAAGGCCGTCGACGTGACCCATGTTGTCGCCGGTGTTCACGACGAGGTCGGGCTCGAGCTCGGCCAGGGCCGCGATCCACTCCTGCTTGCGATGCTGCCACGGCGCCATGTGCGCGTCGGAGAGATGGAGGACCCTGATCGGCGCGGAACCGGCGGGAAGCATCGGAACGTCATGGAAGCGGACCGTGAACAGGTAGCGCTCGATGCCGACGCCCCAGATCGCGGCGCCCGCGCCGACCGCCCCCACCGTGCCGAGCACGGTGAGGGCGGTGCGAGTTGCTGCAGGCGGCACTAGTCGTCGTCACCGCCGCCAGGCCCGCGGCCCCCGCCGCCGCAGACTGCGGCCGTGTAGTCGACGGCGATCGACGTGTTGCGGTTCACCACGCTGCCGGCGGACGGGTTGGTCGCGCCCGCTCTCGTCTGAGCGCCCAGTGCGGCGTCGGCCGTACAGCTGCCGTCGCTCACGTTGCCGAAGCCCGCGCTGCGCAACGCCTTCTTGGCGTCCTCGAGCGTGCTCCCCGATACGTTGGGGATCGTGAGACCCTCTCCGTTGCTGGGGTTGATGGTGACGGTGCTGCCGCCCGCGACCTTGCCTGCGCCCGGGTTCTGAGCGCCTACGACACCCGCGGGCTGATCGGAGTCGACCGGGTCGCCGACGCTCACGCTGAAGCCGGCGTCCTCGAGCGTCTTGGTCGCCTGTTCGACCGTCTGACCGATGACGTTGGGGAGGTCGGTGAGCACCTGCTTGGTCAGCTCGGAATCCGGGCCCGCGAACCTGTCGCCGCCATAGGCTGCGTTCGCTGCTGCCTGCACGTCCCGCGTGATGCGATACCGGATGTCGGACAGGCGGACGCCGTTGTACGACGTCTTGAAGATGTCGCCGCCGCCCTGGACGTTGCCTGCCCACGTCGCCGTCGCAACCTTCGTGCTCGACTCGATGAGCCACGACTGGATCTCTTCGTGCGTGCCGGTCTTTCCGATGAGAGGCGTGCCGTCGCGCGGGTTGCCCTGATTTCCGGTGCCACCGTTCATCACGCCCTGAAGGGCATATGCCGCAGTCGCCGCAACACGGGGCTCGAGAACCTGGTTGCACGTCCGCTCGGGCTTCGGCAGGTCGTTGCCATCGGAGTCGGTGACTCGGTCGATCACCTGCGGCTGGCAGTAGATGCCGTTGTTGGCGACTGTCGCATACGCCTCGGCCATCGCGAGGGGCGAGACGTTCGCGGTGCCGATCACCGAGTTGAGATTCTCCATCTTGATGGGATCGCCGTTGCCCTGCGTGACGCCCATCTTCGTGGCGACGTTTGCGATGTCGCAGAGGTCGAGCTTCTCCGCCATGGCGAAGTAGCCGGTGTTCAGCGAAGACGCGGTGAACTGCATCGGCGTACCCACGCGGCCTCGATCTCCGCCGAAGTTCCCTGTGGGCTTCGTCGCCGTGTTCGTCCACGTCTCGCCGCAGACGGTCAGCTTCTTGAACAGGCGCAGCGTGCCGTTGAGCGTCTCGTTCACGGACTTGCCCTTCTCGAGCCAGTCGAGGAGTGTGAAGAGCTTGAATGTCGACCCGGCGTTGAAGCCGGTCGAGTTGCCGAACTGCAGATCGCCGGCATAAACCTGCGCCGAGTAATTCAAGTCGGGCGCGACGGAGGCGTCCTCACTGAACTTGGTGTTCTGCGCCATCGCGAGGATTCGGCCGGTGCCGGCCTCAACGCTCACGGTGGTGGAACCGAAACGACCGGGGGAAGGAACAGTCGTGCCCTGGCGCATCTCGATCGATGACGGCGCGTAAGTGGCCATAGCCTGCTCGGCCGGGGCCTGGACGCGCGGGTCGAGTGTCGTGTAGACGTTGAGGCCACCACGCTGGAGCGTCTCCTGGCGGTCCTCGGCGGTCTCGCCGAATGCCGGGTCATTGAGGATGACGTACTTGACGTACTGGCAGAAGTAGGCGGCGCCGCCGGCGTTGGCGCAGCCGGTCTTGGGCGGGTTGATTGCCGGCGTGATCGGCCAGACCGCGGCCTCGACGTACTGCTCGCGTGTGATCTTGCCGTCGTCGAGCATGCGACTCAGCACGTACAGCTGGCGGACCTTCGTGGAGGTGTAGCCGTCGGCCGCGGCGAGCTTCTGTTCCTCGGTGATCTCACCCGAGGCTACGAGGTCGTCGAGCACGGTGAGGTTCGCGCCTTCGTCGATGACTCCGTCCGGCGCCTTGTTGAACGTCGCACCGTCGGCGCCGAAGATCGAGCCGCCCGCTTTGTCGATGCGGTAATTGTTGGGGTTCTGCACCATGCCGGCCAGCGTTGCCGCCTGCGCCACGGTGAGGTTCGCGGCGCTGGTGGTGAAGTAGTAGCGCGCGGCGGCCTCGATGCCGTAAGTGATGCCGCCGAAGTTCGCGATGTTGAGATAGCCGAGAAGGATGTCGTTCTTCGAGTACTTCTGCTCGAGGGCGATCGCGTAGCGCATCTCCTGCAGCTTGCGCGTGTAGCCCTCGGAGCCCTCTGCGGTCGTCGCATCGGTCCAGCAGTTGAGGAGCGCCTGGTCTCGACTGACCTTGACCACCGCCGCACCGCTCTCGTCGAGGACCGGCTCGCCGGCCTCGTCGGTCTCGTACTCCGTCTCGGCGTTCTGCTCGCACTTCTGGATCAGCACGTTCTTCACGTACTGCTGGCTGATCGAAGAGCCGCCCTGCGTCTCCGAGGCGCCCCCCGCGTTGGAGAGCAGAGCGCGTGTCGTGCCGATGAGGTCGATGCCGCCGTGCTGGTAGTAGCGCGGGTCCTCGCTGGACAGGAGCGCGTCGTACATGACGGGGTTGATCTGGTCGAAGGACACCGGGGTGCGGTCCTGCTCGAGGAACTGCGTCATCAGGCTCGGCTGACCCGTGGCGGGATCGGTGTAGTAGAAGTTGCTCGGAAGCATGAGCTTGTCGATCTCGAGCGAGCTCGGCAGATTGTCGAACATCGTGATCGCGCGCTCGGCCGCAGTGCTCGTGATGGCGACCGCGGGAGTGATCGTCGCTGCGATGAGGACACCGGCTGCGGCGCTGAGGCCCACGAGCCCGGCGAGTCCGCCGAGCACACCTGTGGCCGTGCGTTTGGTATCAGGCATAGGCTTGATCGTAGGGGAGATACCTGGGCGATTCCCTCAGAGACGTGCGCCCGCTGAGGTGTTTCCCAGCCTTCACCTGCCGTCCTTTCCGCATACCCGAGGAGTCGCGATGACGACGTGGGAGTACCTCACCACGCCCCTTCTGATCCACAACACCGCTGCCATCCTCAATAACTGGGGCAAGCAGGGCTGGGAGCTCGTCCAGGTCGTCCCAGGTCCCGAGGGCGGTCTCGTCGCGTACCTGAAGCGCCCTGTCGGCGGGGGAGAGCAGAACGCGGGACTGGATGCCGCAGCCCAGGCCGCCCAGCAGTTCGAGGGGGCCTGACCATGGCCGTCAGCGACCGTCTCGCCGAACTCGGCATCGCCCTTCCCGACGTCGTCCCGCCCGTCGCCGCGTACGTGCCCGCCAAGGCGTACGGCGACCTCGTCTACACCGCCGGCCAGCTGCCGATGGTCTCGGGCGCGCTGCCCGCGACCGGCAAGGTGGGCGAGGGTGAAGGACTCGTCCCCGCGGCCGACGCCAAGGGATACGCCCGCCAGAGCGCCCTCAACGCCATCGCCGCGGCGGCGGCCGCCGTCGGCGGGGTCGACCGCCTCACCGGCGTGGTCAAGGTCACCGGCTTCGTCGCATCCATTCCCGAGTTCACCGGCCAGCCGGGCGTGATCAACGGCGCCAGCGAGGTCCTCGGTGAGGTCTTCGGCGACGCGGGGAGGCACGCGCGATCGGCGGTCGGCGTTCCCGTGCTGCCGCTCGACGCCCCCGTCGAGGTCGAGGTCGTCTTCTCGTACGCCTGACACCAACGACAGAGCGGATGCCGCAGCCCTGGGCTGCGGCATCCGCTCTTCTCGTTCGCCCGATGTCGGTCGTTGAGCGAGTGAGGAACGAGCGAGACGAAACGCCCCGGACTCTCCGCACTGTCCCGGGGCGTTTCGTCTGCGGACGCTAGAGCGCCCTTCGCTCAACGACCGGGGTCTTACTTGACCTGGGCCGAGATCACGGACATGACCGCCGTGTCGGCGAGGGTCGTCGTGTCGCCGACCTCGCGGCCCTCGGCGACATCGCGCAGCAGGCGCCGCATGATCTTGCCGGAGCGGGTCTTGGGCAGCTCGCCCACGATGTAGACGTCGCGAGGACGCGCGATCGGTCCGATCTGCTCGCCGACCCACAGGCGCAGGCTCTGCGCGAGGCCGTCGGGGGCGTGGGCGGACAGGTACGACTGCTTGATGATGACGAACGCCACGACCGCCTGGCCCGTCGTCTCATCGGACGCGCCCACGACGGCAGCCTCGGCGACGGCTTCGTTGCCGACCAGCGCCGACTCGATCTCGGTGGTCGACAGCCGGTGGCCGGACACGTTCATGACGTCGTCCACGCGGCCGAGCAGCCAGACGTCGCCGTCGTCGTCGAGTCGCGCGCCGTCGCCGGCGAAGTAGTAGCCCTGCGTCTGGAATTTCTCCCAGTACGTCTCGACGAAGCGGTCGGGGTCGCCCCAGATGCCGCGCAGCATCGACGGCCACGGCTCGGTGACCACGAGGAGCCCGCCGTTGCCGTTGCCCACATGGGTGCCGTCCTCGTCGACGACGTCGATCGAGATGCCGGGCAGGGGGACCTGCGCCGAGCCGGGCTTCGTCTCGGTGACGCCGGGCAGCGCCGACACCATGATCGACCCGGTCTCGGTCTGCCACCATGTGTCGACGATCGGCGCGGTCTTGCCGCCGATGATCTTGCGGTACCACATCCACGCCTCGGGGTTGATGGGCTCGCCCACTGATCCGAGCAGCCGCAGCGACGACAGGTCGAACTGCTTGGGGATCGCCCGCCCGAGCTTCATGAAGGAGCGGATCGCCGTGGGCGCGGTGTACAGCACGGTGACCCCGTACTTCTGCACGATCTCCCACCACCGGCCCGGGTGCGGGGTGTCGGGCGTTCCCTCGTAGAGCACCTGGGTCGCACCGTTCGCGAGCGGACCGTAGGTGACGTAGGAATGGCCGGTCACCCAGCCGATGTCGGCGGTGCACCAGTACACGTCGGTCTCGGGGTGGATGTCGTGGACGACCTTGTTGGTGAAGGCCGACTGCGTGAGGTAGCCGCCGGAGGTGTGGAGGATCCCCTTCGGCTTCCCAGTCGTGCCCGACGTATAGAGGATGAACAGCGGGTTCTCTGCAGGGAAGGCCTGCGCCTCGTGCTCGCCGGACGCGGCCGGGATGACATCGTGCCACCACAGGTCGCGACCGTCGGTCCAGTCGACCTCGTTGTCGCCGCGCTTGACGACGAGAACGTGCTCGACGGTCTCCTGCTCGCCGGTTCCGCGATCGCCGAGGGCGAGGTCGACGGCGGGCTTGAGCGGGGAGACCTTGCCCTTGCGGTAGCCGCCGTCAGCGGTGATGACGAGCTTGGCTCCGGCGTCGTCGATGCGGGCGCGCAGGCTGTCAGCAGAGAAGCCGCCGAAGACGACCGAGTGGATGGCGCCGACGCGGGCGACCGCCAGCATCGAGGCGACCGCCTCGGGGATCATCGGCAGGTAGATCGCGACGCGGTCGCCCTGGCCGATCCCGAGCCCCTCGAGCACGTTCGCCAGGCGCTTGACCTCGTCGGTGAGCTCGGCGTACGTGACGCGACGCTCGTCGCCGGGCTCGCCCTCCCAGAGCAGCGCGACGCGGTCGCCGTTGCCTGCTTCGACGTGACGGTCGAGGCAGTTGTACGCGACGTTGAGCTCACCGTCGGCGAACCACTTCGCGAACGGCGGATTCGACCAGTCCAGGACCTCGGTGAACGGCGTGTGCCAGTGGAGGTCGCGCGCCTTGTCGGCCCAGAATCCGAGCCGGTCGGTCTTCGCCTGCTCGTAGAGCTCGGCCGTCGCGACCGCGTTCTCGGCGAACTCGGTCGTGGGTGCGAAGTGCCGCTTCTCGGTGAGCAGGTGGTCGATCTGGCTGCCTCCGGACTGCGTGACAGGTGACTGTTCGCTCATGGGAGCGCGCTCCTTTGCGGGCTTGAGGTGGACGCCGAGGGGTGTCGGCGAGTCTGCCAGGAAATGTACCCAGAGGCGCCGGACGCGACTACCCCCGATAGTAGGTGGCGAGGTGATGTTGGACTCGGACCGATATATCAGTGAGAATCCTCTCCTTTTCGTTTTGTCGGGCCCCCTACCTCGCATATGCTGACCGTTGGCCGAACTTCGATTCTGGCATTGCGGCGCCCGACGTCACCCCCCGAATTCGGGCCCGCGCTTGGCGGCATCCCATTCCCCCCATGGGATGCCGCCTCTAATTTTTGGGAGCGGTACCGCTCCACTTGTCACCCGCTCCTCCCCAACCGCTGGTGGGCGTGAGTCATCCACGGATCGCTCGGTTCGCCGTCAGACGACGGTAGGTCAACTCATAGCGTCGGGGCATGTCCGCTCCCTTCGTCGCCCGCCCCCGCTCCGGTGTCGGCGCTGCGCCGGCGGTGAAGGACGGATGGGATGCAGGGACCCGCTCTGCCCGTGAGGGTGCTGACGTGGGAGGCATGGTGGCTTGGCGTCCGGTGGCGAAGAGCGCGGCTGCCGAGCGGGGAACGGTCCAGCACGCGGTGGCTGATCGCGCGTCGCGCGCCGTCACACCTGTCGAACGCGCCGGCACAGCACTCGCAGGGCGGTCAGCGCGTGGTTCCTGGGTGCCGGAGCGCGGCGCTGCCGCGGACGACACGGCACTCGCGGGCGTGCTTCGCAACGGCGGCTCGGAGACGCCGCCCCCGCGCGGCGATGGACTGCGCGATCGCCGCGAGGCGCCGCCTCCCGCGCGGAGAACCGCCGAAGAGCGGCCCGCGGTGCTCGCGCCCTTCGCGGCGTACCTCGACGAACCCGACGTCACGGACCTCTTCGTCAACGGCGGCGCGGGACTCTTCGTCGACCGCGGTGCGGGGGTCGTCGCGGCACGCGAGTGGCGGGCCACAGAAGAAGAGGTACGCGATCTCGCCGTCGCAATCATCGGTGCGGGCGGGCGGCACATCGACGACGCGACGCCGTGCGTCGACGTGCGGCTCGAGGGAGGCATACGCGTGCACGCCGTCCTGCCGCCGATCGCACCGGAGGGGACAGTGCTCTCGATCCGCGTGCCGCGTCTGGAGGTCGCGACGCTCGACGACCTGCAGCGTACGGGCATGTTCGACGAACGCATGCGGCGCCGGCTCGGCGAGGCGATCGCGGCGCGAGCGAATCTCCTGGTCTCCGGCGCGGCCGGCGCCGGGAAGACCACCCTGCTCGCCGCACTGCTCGCCGAGGCTCCCGACCATGAGCGGATCGTGACGATCGAGGATGTCGCGGAGCTGCGGATCGTGCACCCGCATCACGTCCGGCTGGAGGCGCGCCAGCCCAACATCGAGGGCGCCGGTGGCATCGGTCTGGCGCGGCTGGTGCGCGAAGCCCTGCGCATGCGCCCTGACCGGCTCGTGGTCGGCGAGTGCCGCGGCGACGAGGTGCGCGAGCTGCTGTCGGCGCTCAACACCGGTCACGACGGCGGCGCCGGGACGGTGCACGCGAACAGCCTGCGGGACGTGCCCGTCCGGCTCGAGGCGCTCGGCGCCCTCGCGGGGCTCGACGATCATGCCCTGGCACGCCAGGCGGCCAGCGCGATCGGGCTGGTGCTGCACGTCGAGAGGGGCGCGGACGGAGCGCGGCGCATCGTCGCGGCCGGGCGCCCGGTGATGGACGGCGACGGTCGCCTCGCCATCGAGGAGGCGCGATGGGTCGGCGAGCGATGACGCGCCCGCAGCCGGCGTCCGATAGGTCGGGCCGGTTCGGCGGTCTGGCGTCGCGGGGGCGCTTGCTGCGGCGGCGCGGGCAGTCGGCCCCGTCGCCGGCCGCGGATGTCGCTGCGACGGTGCTGCGGCTCGCCGTGCTGCTGCAGGCCGGGGTGTCTCCCGCCAGGGCGTGGCAGCACCTCGCCGACGCGGGCGATCCATCGGCGGCACTGGTCGTGTCGTCGATCGACGCGGGGATGCCCCTGCCCGCGGCGGTGGCGGCAGCCGGACCGGGCGCATGGCCCGATGTCGCGGCGGCCTGTCAGGTCGCCCTCGTCGTCGGAGCGCCCCTCGCCGAGTGCCTGCGCGGGCTGGCCGTCGCGTTGCGCGACGCGCACGAGGCGGCCGACGATGTGCGTGTCGCGCTCGCCGAACCGGCCGGGACGGCGCGGCTGATGAGCTGGTTGCCGCTCGTGGCGGTCGGATTGGGAGCAGCGCTGGGCTTCGACACGTTCGGGACACTCTTCACCAACCCCCTGGGACTCGCCTGCCTCGCCGGTGGTGCGATCCTCATGGTGGTGGCGCAGCGCTGGACGTCGCGCCTGGTGCGCGGCGCCCACGCGTCCGATGACATCCCGGGTCTCGAAGCCGAGCTGATCGCGATCGCGCTGACGGGTGGTGTCTCGATCGATCGGGCGCGCTCGGTCGTCCGCGATGCCCGCGCATCCCGCGCCGCGCGGCCGCCGACGGCCGAGGGCGTCGGCGTCGGGCTTGCGCCGGCGCCACGTCACGCCGACGCCGCTCGCGAGGCCGGAAGCTATGACGTGGATGCCGTGCTGGCGCTCTCCCGCACGGCCGGCGTGCCGGCGGTGGAGCTGCTGCGCGCGTCCGCCTCCCACGAGCGCCACCGGGCCCGCATCGACGGGCGGCTCCGCGTCGCGCGACTCTCATCGCGACTGCTGCTCCCGCTCGGAGTCTGCACGCTGCCCGCGTTCCTCCTGCTCGGAGTCGCCCCGATGATGCTGAGCGTCATGTCGACGATGTCGGTCTCGCTGTGACGGCGTCGGCGCCTAAGGCCTCCGGCCCGGCACGCGACGGCGGGCGCTCGGCTCACCGCGTCCCGACTCCCTGAACCGTGCCCGCACACCCTTCGATCGAACGGAGAAATCATGTCCTTCCCCTGGAGCAAGCCCTCGTTGCCGACTCTCACCCGTCGACGCGCGGAGCGCCTCTTCCGCCCACAGCGGGTCGACGGCGCGCCGGCCGACGACACGGGCGCCGCGACGGCCGAATACGCGATAGCGACGATGGCGGCCGTGGCGTTCGCGGGCCTCCTGGTCGTCATCATGCGCAGCGACGAGGTGCGCGGCATCCTCACGGACCTCGTGCGACGCGCGCTCACGGTGGCATGAGCCGCCCGCGGCTGGGCGACGACCGCGGGTCGGTCGTCGCCGAGTTCGCGGTCGCGCTGCCCGCCCTCGTGCTCGTGCTCGTCGTCGGAGTCGGAGCGCTCGCCGGCGCGTCGCGGCAAGTGCGCCTGCAGGATGCCGTGGCGGACGCCGCGCGCCTGAGCGCGCGCGGCGAGTCGGACGAGCGTGCGCGTTCCGCCGTGTCGGCGGCGGTGGTCGGGGCATCCGTCGACATCGTCCCGCGCGGCGAGCTGGTGTGCGTGAGCGCGTCCGCGTCGGCGCTGTTCGGGCTCCGGATCACCGCCACCGGCTGCGCGCTGGGCGGCGGCCTGTGACACGGCGCGGGGGTCGCACCTCGCCCGCCCCGGGGGGCGAGGTGTCCGCTCCGCGGCCTCGTCGATCGGGCGCGGTGTCCGCTCCGCGCCGCGGCGTCGGGCCGACTGAGGGCGGCCGCTGATGCCGGGAACGATGGCGGTCACCGGTATCGTGGCCGCCGCGGCGGTCCTCGCGTCAGGTCTCGCGATGGTCGGCGGCGCGGCGGTCGCCGGGCAGCGGCTGGCATCCGCGGCGGACGCCGGTGCCCTTGCCGCAGCGGACGCTGCATCGGGCGCGATCCCGGGAGTTCCGTGCGAGCGTGCAGCCGAGGTCGCCGGCACGTTCGGAGCAACCGTGGAGGACTGCCGACTGGACGGGCTCATCGCGACGATCACCGTCTCCGCGCAGCTGGGACCGGTGACCGCGCGGGCCGCGGCACGCGCAGGCCCACCGCCGTGATCCCGGCTCACAGCGCCTGTACCGATAACTGGCGTGTATGGTTTGCGTCGAAGAAAGGACGCCCCCGTTGGCAGAAGGCAAGAAGCTCGTCATCGTCGAGTCACCGACGAAGATGAGGTCGATCCAGGGGTATCTCGGCGACGGCTACGAGGTGCTGAGCTCGGTCGGCCACATCCGCGACCTCGCGGATAAGCGCGACATCCCGGCAGACAAGAAGCAGGCGTACGGGAAGTACTCGATCGACGTCGAGAACGGCTTCGACCCCTACTACGTCGAGAGCGAGCGCGGCAAGAAGACCGTCGCCGAGCTCAAGCGCGCGCTGAAGGGGGCGGACGAACTCCTGCTCGCCACCGATGAAGATCGCGAAGGCGAAGCCATCGCGTGGCACCTGCTCCAGACGCTCAAGCCCAAGGTCCCGGTCAAGCGCATGGTGTTCCACGAGATCACCAAGGACGCGATCCAGGCCGCCGTCGGCAACACGCGCGAACTCGACCTCGCGCTCGTCGATGCCCAGGAGACCCGGCGCATCCTCGACCGCCTGTACGGCTGGGACGTCAGCCCCGTGCTCTGGTACAAGGTTCAGCAGGGCACCTCGGCGGGCCGTGTGCAGTCGGCCGCCACCCGCCTCGTGGTCGACCGCGAGCGCGAGCGGATGGCTTTCGTGTCGGCGTCCTACTGGGACATCGAGGCGCTCGCTGCGCCCAACCGGCCGCAGGGCATCGACGAGTCGTTCTCGACGCGCCTCGCGCGCCTCGACGGCGCAGTTCTCGCCCGCGGCACCGACTTCGACGACAAGGGCCAGCTGAAGAAGGCCGTCGTCGTCCTCGACGAGGCGCAGGTGCGCGAGCTCGCCGCGGCCATCGAAGCTGCGGGCGAGGCATCCGTCACCGCTCTGGAGTCCAAGCCCGGAACCCGCAGCCCCAAGCCCCCCTTCACGACGTCCACGCTCCAGCAGGAGGCCGGGCGCAAGCTCTCGATGAGCGCCAAGCACGCCATGGGCGTCGCACAGCGGCTCTACGAGAAGGGGTACATCACCTATATGCGCACGGACTCGACCGCACTGTCGACGCAGGCCATCGAGGCCGCGCGCGAGCAGGCGGTCGCGATGTACGGCGCCGCGTCGGTGCCGCTGAACCCGCGCACCTACCGCAACAACAGCAAGAACGCCCAGGAGGCGCACGAGGCGATCCGCCCGTCGGGCGAGACCTTCCGCACGCCCTCCGACGTGTCGAGTCAGCTCGACCGCGACGAGCTCCGCCTGTACGACCTCATCTGGAAGCGCACCATGGCGAGCCAGATGTCCGACGCGAAGTACGAGACCACCACCGTGACCCTCGAGGTCGCGGCGGGCGGGCGTCGTGCCGAGTTCACGGCTTCCGGAACCGTCTACACCTTCAAGGGCTTCCTCGAGGCCTACGAAGAGGGGCGCGACGAGAAGCGCAGCGACGCCGACAAGTCCGACGACCAGGCGCTTCCCGCGATGGCCGTGGGCGACGTGCTGCGGCTTCGCGAGGTCGAGCCGAAGGGACACTCGACGAGCCCCAAGCCGCGCTACACCGAGGCCAGCCTCGTCAAGGCGCTGGAGGAGAAGGGCATCGGCCGCCCGTCGACCTTCGCGAGCATCATCGACGTGATCCTGAACCGCGGCTACGTCACCAAGCGCGGCCAGGCCCTGATCCCGAGCTGGCTCGCGTTCAGCGTGGTGCGCCTGCTCGAACAGCACTTCGCCGACCTCGTCGACTACGACTTCACCGCGGCGCTCGAGGACGACCTCGACGCCATCGCACGCGGCGAGCAGAAGCGCCAGGACTGGCTGCAGGAGTTCTACTTCGGCTCCACCGACCACGTCGGTCTCCGCAACATCGTCGAGAACCTCGGCGAGATCGACGCCCGCGCACTCAACTCCACGCCGATCGGCGATGTCGCGACCCTGCGGTTCGGCAAGTACGGGCCGTACCTCGAGGTGCCCGACAAGGAGAATCCGGATGCCGAGCCCCGCCGCGTCAACATCCCCGAGGATCTCGCGCCCGACGAACTGACCCCGTCGCGGGCGCAGGAGCTCATCGACGCGCCCGTGGCGGGCGACCGCGTGCTGGGAGAGAACCCGGCGAGCGGCAAGCTCGTGGTCGTGAAGGACGGACGCTTCGGCCCGTACGTGCAGGAGACCGACCCGCCGGCGGCGGAAGAGGTCGACGAGGAGACCGGCGAAGTCGTCGCGGTCGAGCCCGAGCCCGCGCCGAAGAAGCGCGGCGCGAAGAAAGAGGCAGCGCCCAAACCGCGGACGGCGTCCCTCTTCAAGTCGATGTCGGTCGACACCATCGACCTCGACACCGCACTCCAGCTGCTCGACCTTCCGCGCACGGTCGGCCTCGACCCCGAGACCCAGGAGCCGATCACCGCGCAGAACGGCCGGTACGGTCCGTACCTCAAGAAGGGCACCGACTCGCGGACGCTGCAGAGCGAGCAGCAGATCTTCGACATCACGCTCGATGAGGCGCTCGCCGTGTACGCGCAGCCGAAGTATGGCGCCCGCGGCGCCTCCTCGGCGCTGAAGGAGTTCGAAGCCGACCCCACGAGCGGCAAGGCGATCAAGCTCAAGGACGGCCGGTTCGGTCCGTACGTCACCGACGGCGAGACGAACGCGACGATCCCGAAGGGCGAGGACGCGATGGAGGTCACGTTCGAGCGCGCGGTGCAGCTGCTGGCCGACAAGCGGGCGAAGGGTCCGGCCAAGCGTCCGGCGCGGCGCACGACGACCACGCGCAAGCCCGCGGCGAAGAAGTGACGGCGGACACCGAGCCCCGATCGGTTCCTGAGCCCTCCGAAGGGCGGCCGTCGGCGACCGGACTGTTCGTCACTTTCGAGGGCGGCGACGGGGTCGGCAAGACCACCCAGGCGGCGCTCCTCGACGAGTGGCTGACGGATGCCGGACGCACCGTGGTGCGCACGCGTGAGCCGGGCGGCACCGAGGTGGGCGTGCTCATCCGCGACATCGTCCTGCACCACCGGGGCGAGGTCGCCGCCCGCGCCGAAGCCCTGCTGTACGCCGCGGATCGCGCGCACCACGTCGAGACGCTGGTGCGTCCCGCGCTCGCGCGCGGCGAGGTCGTGATCCAGGACCGTTACCTGGACTCTTCCGTCGCCTACCAGGGCGCCGGACGCGTGCTCGGCCGTGATGAGGTGCGCCAGCTGTCGCTGTGGGCGACGGACGGCCTGCTGCCCGACGTGACCGTGCTGCTCGACCTCGACCCCGCGACGGCGCGCGCGCGGCTCGACGCCGACGACAAGCCGTTCGACCGGCTCGAGGCCGAGAAGGAGCACTTCCACGCCCGCGTGCGCGAGGAGTTCCTGGCACTCGCGACCGCCGAACCCGCCCGCTTCCTCGTACTCGACGCGTCCCGCCCCGTCGACGAGCTCGCCGCCGCCGTGCGCGAGCGTGTGGCCACCATGCTGGGCTGACCGTACGCCGGACGGCCGGCATCCGTTCCGAGTTCAGGTGATTTCACCGGGCAGCCGGCATCCGTTCCGAGTTCGGGTGATTTCACCAGGCCGCGGGCATCCGTTCCGAGTTCGGGTGATTTCACCAGGCCGCGGGCATCCGTTCCGAGTTCAGGTGATTTCACCGGGGTAGGACGCTTGCGCGCAGATCGTCCTGCCTTCGCCACATCACCTGATCTGGTGACTCGCAGATGCCCCGGTGAGGACGGACGTCCCCGGTGCGGACGGACGTCCCGGTGCGGACGGACGTCCCGGTGCGGACGGTGCTCGAGGAGGGATGCCCCGACGGATGCCCGGTGCGACGGATGCTCGGGGAGGGATGCCCCGGTGCGGACGGACGTCCCCGGTACGGAGTGGCTCCCGCGCTCGTGTCTGCTGCGAGATCAGGTGATTTCACCGGGGTAGGACGCTTGGCCCGCAAATCGTCCTGCCTTCGCCACATCACCTGATCTGGAGACGTGGTCGCGGAGGCTATCGACCGAGGCGCGCGCTGTCAGCCCCCGCGGTTAGGCTGGGCGGGATGGATGCCGCGACCCAGCCTGCCAGCGCGCACGAGCGCGACGCGCGCGACGGCGCGGGCAGCGGAGCGGCCCTGCCGTGGGGCGATGTGTGGGGACAGCCCGAGGCGGTCGCCGCACTGCGTGAGGCGGCATCCGACCCCGCGTCGATGACGCACGCGTGGCTCATCACCGGCCCCCCGGGGTCGGGCCGCTCGACGCTGGCGCACGCGTTCGCGGCGGCCCTCATCGCCGAGCCGGGCGACGAGCGGGCGATGCACCAGGTGCTGGCGGGCACCCATCCCGATCTGACGGCGCTGCGCACCGAAGGCGTCATCATCTCCATCAAGGACGCCCGGGCCCTCGTCGAGCGCTCGTACTTCTCACCGTCGTTGGGCCGCTACCGGGTCATCGTCATGGAAGACGCCGACCGCATGGCCGAGCG
Organism: Microbacterium sp. LWS13-1.2; assembly: GCF_040144835.1. Classification (NCBI taxonomy): domain Bacteria; kingdom Bacillati; phylum Actinomycetota; class Actinomycetes; order Micrococcales; family Microbacteriaceae; genus Microbacterium; species Microbacterium sp. LWS13-1.2. Next base: position 1,368,668 of record NZ_CP151632.1, on the reverse strand, counting down.
CACGTCGAACGTTCTGCTCAAGGCGCTCGAGGAGCCTCCCGAGCGAACCGTGTGGGTGCTGTGCGCGCCGAGCGACGCCGACCTCCTGCCCACGATCCGCTCGCGCGTGCGCACGCTGCGGCTGCGGGAGCCCGACATCGCCGACGTCGCCGATCTCATCGTGCGGCGCAGCGGCGTCGATCCGGTGATCGCCGAGCAGTCGGCGCGGCACGCCCAGCGTCACATCGGCATGGCCCAGCGGCTGGCGACGGATGCCGCGGCCCGCGCGCGCCGCGACGCCACGCTGCGGGGGGTCCTGGCTGTGCGGGGCGTCGGAGACGCCGTCGAGGTGGCCGGAGCGATCGTCGCCGCGGCGACCGACGACGCCAAGGCGCTCACCGCGGAACGCGACGAGGCGGAGCGTGCCTCGCTCCTGCGCACCCTCGGCATCGCCGAAGGCGGTGCGATCCCACCGGCGGTGCGCTCACAGCTGTCCGCCCTCGAGGACGATCAGAAGCGCCGCGCCACGCGCAGCCTGCGCGACGGCATCGATCGCGTGCTCACCGACCTCGAGTCCATGTTCCGCGATGTGCTGATGCTGCAGTTCGGCCGCGACGCCGTCCTCATCAACCGCGAGCTCGAGCCCGACCTGCATGCGCTCGCCGTCGCGTGGACACCGGAGCGCACCCTGACCGTCGTGGATCGCATCGGCGTCACCCGTGAGAATCTCGAACTGAACGCCGCGCCGGCGCTGGCGCTGGAGAGCATGCTCGTCACCGTCGCAAGCGGAAGGACCCCGTGAACCAGACCCGCCCCCGCCGAGGCCCTCGGCCACCGCGCTTCGACAGACTCGGCGACCGGTGGAGGACCCCTGCCCTCGTGGCCGGCCTGGCTGCGGCATCCGTCCTCCTGAGCGGCTGTCTCTCCGCGATGATCCCCGACGCGTCGCCGCGTCCGACATCGAGCAAGGCGGCCGACGTCGACGGCGTGCCGGCAGACCTGCTGCCGTTCTACGAGCAGGACCTCGCCTGGACCGACTGCGACGGCTTCGACTGCACCACGGTGACCACCCCGCTGGACTGGGCGGACCCGTCGAAGGGCGAGATCGAGCTGTCCGTCATCCGCAGTCGTGCCGAGGGGAGCGGCGAGCCCATCGGGTCGCTGCTCACCAACCCGGGCGGACCCGGTGCGAGCGGCGTGGGCCTCATCCGCGACTCGGTCTCGTTCGCCGTGAGCGACCCGGTGCGCCAGCGCTTCGACGTGATCGGGTTCGATCCGCGCGGCGTCGGCGAGTCGACGGCCGTCACCTGCTTCGACGCGAGCGCGATGGACGCGTACCTCTTCGACATCCCGCAGGACGCACGGGGAACGGATGCCTGGAGCGAAGAGCTGCTCGCCCGGCACCAGGAGTTCGGCGAGGCGTGCGAGGCGAACAGCGACGGCATCCTGCCGTACATCACGACCGACAACGCCGCCCGCGACATGGACCTGCTCCGCGCTGTGCTCGGCGACAAGGAACTGAACTACCTCGGCTACTCGTACGGCACGTTCCTGGGAGCCACGTACGCGAAGCTGTTCCCCGAGAAGGTCGGGCGCCTCGTGCTCGACGGCGCCATCGATCCCTCGATCCCGGGGCTCGACGTCGGCATCACTCAGGGCATCGGCTTCGAATCGGCCCTCCGCGCCTACATGGCGGACTGCCTCACCGACGACGAGTGCCCGTTCCGCGGCACCGTGGACGAGGCGATGGCCGATCTCGGGACGCTGCTGGCGAGCGTCGACCGCGACCCGATCCCCAACGGCGACGGGCGCTTGCTGGGCGCCGACTCGCTCATGACGGCGATCGTCGCCGCCCTGTACTCGCAGGACAGCTGGGGCTACCTGACCACGGCGCTGAGCGACGTGCTCGAAGGCAACGCCGAGGTGGCGTTCCAGCTCGCCGACTTCTACTACAACCGTCAGAACGGCGCCTACCTCGACAACCAGACCGAGGCGTTCCGCGCGTACAACTGCATGGACTACCCGGTCGACGCGACCGAGGAGGAGCAGGCCGCGGCAGAGGCGCTGCTCGCCGCCGAGGCGCCGACCGTCGCCCCGTACTGGAGCGGTCCCGACCCCTGCGAGGTCTGGCCGTACCCGGCGACCGGCGTCCGCGAGCGCATCACCGCCGAGGGCGCCGCGCCCATCGTCGTCGTGGGCACCACGAACGATCCCGCCACCCCGTACGAGTGGTCGGTCTCGCTGGCGGAGCAGCTGTCGTCCGGCGTCCTGGTGACCCGTGTCGGCGAGGGCCACACCGGCTACAACAAGGGCAACGCCTGCGTCGACTCCGCGGTGGAGACCTACCTCCTCGACGGCACACCGCACGAGGACGGTCTGCGCTGCGAGTGAATACCGACGCATGAGAGAAGCGGATGCCGCAGCACACGGCATCCGCTTCTCTCATGGCGGTGGACCGCCGAAGCGCTCAGCGCCGCAGCACCCGGCGGGCGAGAGCGTTGCCGATGAACTGCACGGCCTGCACTATCACGATGATGACGAGCACGGCCGCCCAGGTGACCCAGGGGTTGAACTGCTTGAAGCCGTAGACGATCGCGAACTCGCCGAGGCCGCCGGCCGCCACCGCGCCGGCGATGGCGGTCATATCGACCAGCGCCACGACGATGAACGTGTAGCCGAGGATCAGCGGGCCGAGCGCCTCGCGGGGGAGCAGGCGCAGGAGGATCCGCGAGCGGCTCGCGCCGGTGGCCCGGGCCGCCTCGACGACACCGGGGCGTACCGTGAGCAGGTTCTGCTCGACGATGCGGCTGATGGCGAACAGCGACGCGATGGTGATCGCGAAGATCCCGAACTCGGGGCCGATCCCGGGGATGCCGAGGCTGCGGGCGATCGGCTGCACCGCGGCGAGCAGGATCACGAACGGGATCGGCCGGAAGAAGTTGACGATCACGTTGATGGTCCCGAAGAGGAACCGGTTGGGGAAGAGGCTTCCGGGTCGCGTCGCGTACAGCGCCAAGCCGACGAACAAGCCGGCGATGCCGCCGAACACGAGGCTGAGCGACACCACGTACAGCGTCTCGGCCGTTGCGGCCCAGAGCTCGGGAAGCAGATCGACGAGCCTATCCACGGGCGTCCTCCTCGATGAGCGGCGCGAACGCCGAAGCGGCGTCGATCGCCTGCTGCACGGCATCCGGCTCTCCGGTCAGTGCCAGGGTGAGATGCCCGAACACACGGCCGGCGATGTCGTTGATTCCGCCGTGGATGAGTTCGAACCGCACACCGTGAGATGACAGAGCGGCGAACACGTCCGCCTGGGTGACGTCGCCCTCGCGCACCGTGAACGTCACGATCCGCCCGGGGTGTCGATCCCGGAGCGTCCGCAGCTGGTCGCCGGCGGGCACGTCCTCGATGATGCTCGCGACGAACCGGCGCGTCGCCGCGTGGCGGGGTGCCGACAGTACGTCGAAGACCGCTCCGCTCTCGATGATGCGCCCGTTCTCCATCACGACCACGCGGTCGGCGAGCGTGCGGATGACGTCCATCTCGTGGGTGATGACGAGGATCGTGACGCCGAGCTCCGCGTTGATGCGTGCGAGGAGGGCGAGCACCTCCTGGGTGGTGTCGGGATCGAGCGCGCTCGTCGCCTCATCGGCCAGCAGGATGCGCGGGCTCGTCGCGAGCGCCCGGGCGATGCCGACGCGCTGCTTCTGCCCGCCCGAGAGCTGCTCGGGATAGCTGCGCGCCTTGTCGGCCAGGCCGACGAAGCGCAGCAGGTCGTCCACGCGCGCTGCGATCTCGGCCCGCGAGCGGCCGGCGACCTCGAGGGGGTAGGCGACGTTCTTCGCCACCGTGCGCGAGTCGAAGAGATTGAACTGCTGGAAGATCATGCCGATGTCGCCGCGCAGTTCACGCAGTTCGCGCTCGCGAAGCCGGGTGATGTCGCGGCCGTCGATCTCGACGGTGCCGCTGGTCGGGGTCTCCAGTGCGTTCACCAAGCGCAGCACGGTGCTCTTGCCGGCGCCGGAGTAGCCGATGATGCCGCACACCTCGCCGGCCGCGACGTCGAGCGAGACGTCGTCGACGGCGACGATGGGCGGGGCGTCCTTGGCGGACGCCGGGAAGGTCTTGGTCACGCCGTTCAGGCGGATGAGGGTCATGGATGCTCCTCGGCGGAACGCGCGTGTGCGGCCCGGGCGAACGAGGCGCCGACGGGCCGCACAGGCGAGTGACGCGGTGTGGCGGTCTTACGAGTTGGCGCGGATGTCGTCCTCGACGTCGGTGAGCGACGTGAGGAGCTCGTCGACAGGCGTCTTGACGAGCACGGCGGTGCCGCCCGACGCCTCGACGACGCCATCGAGCACGTCCTGCGTGTTCTGGTAGATCTCCACGAGCTTGAGGTACGTCGGGTTGTCGGCGTCCTCGGCCTTGGCCGCGAAGATGTTGATGTACGGGAACGCGTTCGGGTCCGACGGGTCGTCGGTCGCGATCGCGTCCTCGGGCGTGAGGCCGGCGTCTGCGAGGAAGTCATTGTTCACGATCGACGCGGCGACGTCGGGCAGGGATGTCGCGGTGAACGCGGCGTCGAGCGCCTCGACCTTCACCGTCGACTCGGGGAGCACGTCGGCGACGGTGGAGAACACCGAGCCGCCGTCTGCCAGCTCGATGAGTCCGGCCGACTGCAGCACGAGAAGCCCGCGGGCCTGGTTCGACTCGTCGTTGGGCACGGCGACCGTGGAGCCCTCGGGGATGTCGTCGACCGACGCGTACTGCGACGAGTACAGGCCCAGCGGGTAGATCGCGGTGGCGCCGATCGGCTGCAGGTCGTCGTCGCTCTGCACGTTGTAGGTCGCGAGGTAGATGATGTGCTGGAACTGGTTGAGATCCAGCTCGTCGGCCGAGAGCGCGGGGTTCGGCTGCGTGTACTCGCTGAAGTTGACGAGCTCGACCTCGATGCCCTCGTCGGCGGCCGCCTCCTTGTAGGTCTCCCAGTACGGGTCGCCGGAGTCGACGACGCCGATGCGGACCACCTCGTCCTCGGCGGAGCCGCCGGCGGCGGCATCCGTCCCGTTTCCGGCGCAGCCGGCGAGGAGGAGGGCGAGCGGCAGCGCGAGCGCTGCGGTGGTGATGAGCTTCTTGGGCGTGGACATGTGCGTGCTCCTGTGGATCGAGGCCCGTGTCGGCGGGTGACCGCGTGCACGATCCACGGGACCGCGCACGCTTCGTCGCGGACCGCGTTCGAACCTATGTGGCGCCCGCCGCTCGCTCGAACCGGGCCGTAACACGTCGACACCCAGCGAGCGCCGATGCCGGGGGAGGAGGCCGAGCCGCAGGCGACCCGTCGTGTTCGCGAGCACTCGCGAGACCCTGTAAGATCGTTGCTTGTGCATCGCGCAAGCGAGGCGCGCCACCTTAGCTCAGTCGGCAGAGCGATTCACTCGTAATGAATAGGTCAAGGGTTCGATTCCCTTAGGTGGCTCAGAACCGGAACGGCCGCGAGCAGCGGCCGTTTTCCGTATGTGAAGGACGGTGGTGCGGTGTCCCAGGCGATCGACGCCCTCGCCGAGATCTTCTCGTGGATCGGGTTCGGCGTGGGCGCACTGCTCGCCGGGGTCGCGCTGATCATGTACCTGTTCGACGGCACATGGGTGCCGGCGCGAGCCGTCGTCGAGTCAACCGCCCATGGCCGTCTGGTCCGCTGGTTCGATGAGGACGGCGGCGTGGGGGAGGCGCACCTCACCCACGAGCAGGAGCACCACATCGGCGACGCCGACATGGCCGACATCTTCGTCCGGCGCGGATCCCTCAACCGTATGCGGTTGACGCAGGGCTCGCCGGCGGTGCGGGCCGTCGCGCTCCTTGCCGGCGGGATGCTCGCACTCGGCGTGGTCGCACTGGTGACCTCGCTCGTGATGCTCTTCGCCCGCGGCTGAGCGCTCGGGCGTCCCCGGCGGCCGCCTATGCGACGGCGAGCATGCCTCCGGCGGTGAGGGCCAGACCGAGGCCTACCCACTGGATCGCTGCGACGCGCTCTCGCAGGACGATCGCGGCCAGCAGGATCGTGCCGGCGGGGTACAGCGCTGTGAGCGCCGAGACCACCGCGAGGTCGCCGATGCGCAGCGCGACCAGCAGGAGCGCGTTGGCGGCGGCATCCGCGATCCCGCATGCGACGGCGAGCGTCCACGCCCGCCGTGCCGTCATCGTCATGCCTCCCGGCTCCGCCGCGTGCTCCAGATCGGCGTGTCCGCTCGGCATCGCCCCGAGCGGCGGACCTGCGACGGCGAGCACGGAGCGCGCCGGCGCGCCGCGGCGCATCGCCATGAGGGAGAGGATGCCGACCACCGCCATCGTGACGACGCTGCTCGTGGCGCGGCCGGTCACGAGGGGCACGAGGCCGCTGTCGGCGGAGGTCTGGTCGACGATGATGAGGAAGGCGCCGATCGCGAGTCCGGCGCCGACCGCCATTGCGAGTCCACGGGGGTTCGGCCGCACGATCTTCTCGCCCGGGATGAAGCCGACCAGGACGACGGCGACCAGGGCCACCGCCAGCCCGGCGTAGCCGATGGGCGCCATCGCATCGCCCTTAACGAGCAGACCCCACAGCATCGGGGCGATCGCCGAGACGACCGCGGTGAGCGGCGACAGGATGCTCATCGGTCCGATCGCGAGACAGGCGTACAGCAGGGCGATGGCGACGACGCCGACGATGCCGGCGAGGATGCCCCACCCGACGTCCGCGGCCGTCCATACGCCGCACACCAGCGGCTGCACGAGCGCGAGCGCGACGAGTCCGGACAGAGCCGCCACGGCGGTGACGACGATGGAGCGCAGCCGCCGCGCGGCCAGGCCGCCGAGGAAGTCGGCGGAGCCGTAGATGACGGCGCCGACGAGGGCGAGGGCGGCGGAGAGCATCGCGACCCAGCATAGGAGGCAGGCCGAGACCCTCGGGCGGCATCCGGACTCCGTTTCACGAAACGCAGTTCGCTAGATAAGCTAGCGATATGTCCTCGCCTCACCACGCGAACCGCCGCCCCTCCGGGTGGCTGCGCATCGGCATCCCCGCCCTGCTCGTGCTGATCTGGCTCGCGGCAGGATCTATCGGCGGACCCTACTTCGGCAAGGTCGACGAGGTGTCGACCAACGACCGGTCCAGCTTCCTGCCCGAGGGGGCCGACGCCACGCAGGTCAACGAGCGGCTGGCCGACTTCCTCGGCGAGGACAGCATCCCCGCGGTCGTGGTCGTCACCGGCGACGGCGAACTGTCGGAGGAGGACGTCGCCGACGTCCAGGCGCTGGCCGACGACATCGCCGGGATCGAGGGCGTGCAGGAGGATGTCTCGCCGCCGATCCTGTCGGAGGACGGCGAGGCGGTGCAGATCTTCGTCCCGATCGATGCCTCCGGCGAGGTGGGCGAGACGGTGGAGGCCCTCCGGACCCTCGTGGCCGACGAGCTTCCGGACGGCTTCGAGGCCTGGGTCACCGGGCCGGCCGGCTTCACGGCGGACCTCGTCGAGGGCTTCCTCGGCATCGACGGACTTCTGCTCGGCGTGGCGTTGATCGCGGTGTTCCTGATCCTCGTGATCGTCTACCGTTCGCCGCTGCTGCCGGTCCTCGTGCTCCTGACGTCGCTCTTCGCGCTCTGCGCGGCGCTGCTCACCGTGTGGTGGCTCGCCTTCGCCGGCATCGTCGTGCTCAACGGGCAGGTGCAGGGCATCCTCTTCATCCTCGTCATCGGCGCCGCGACGGACTACGCGCTGCTGTACGTCGCCCGATTCCGAGAATCCATCGCGTCCGGCGCGTCGAAATGGGACGCGACGCTCTCGGCGTGGCGCGGAGCGTTCGAGCCGATCCTCGCGTCCGGCGGCACCGTGATCGCGGGCCTGCTGTGTCTGCTGCTCTCGGACCTGGCGACCAACCGCGCCCTCGGACCGATTGCGTCCATCGGCATCGCGTTCTCCGTGCTCTCAGCGCTGACGTTCCTGCCGGCGCTCCTGGCGCTCTGCGGCCGCGCGGCCTTCTGGCCCTTCATCCCGAAGCAGCCGCTGGCCATGATCCCCGACGATCTGACGCAGCCGGTCAAGGGCGTCTGGCCGCGACAGGCGCGGTTCGTGGCGCGCAATGCCCGCGTCGTGTGGATCGCGTGCACGATCGTCCTGCTCGCCGGTGCGATCGGTATCACGCAGCTCAAGGCGGACGGCGTGCCCACGAGCGACCTCGTGCTCGGAGCGTCCGAGGCCCGCGACGGTCAGGAGGTGCTCGCCGAGCACTTCCCGGCGGGGTCGGGATCGCCGGCGTACGTGATCGTTCCCGAAGAGGACCTCGCCGGCACGGTCGAGGTGCTCGAGGCGTCGGACGGCATCGAATCGGTGGCCGTCGCCTCTGAGGACTCCCCGACCGGACAGGCCGCCGTCGAGGTCCAAGACGGCGAGCCGGTGCTCACGGCGGTCGACCCGCCCGGCACGCCTGCTCCCGAGGCGACCGTCGCCGACGGCGACGTCCTCGTCGTCGGGACGCTCACGGATGCCGCCGACTCGCTCGCCGCTGAGGACACCGTCCGGCAGCTCCGTGCGGATCTCGACGACACGCTCGGCGCGGGGACCGCGGTCGTCGGCGGCGAGACGGCGACCGACATCGACACCAACGACACGTCGACGCGCGACCGGACCGTCATCATCCCGGTCATCCTGCTGGTGATCCTGCTCATCCTCATGCTGCTGCTGCGGTCGATCCTGGCGCCGGTGCTGCTCATCGCGACGGTGATCCTGTCGTTCGCGACGGCGCTCGGTGTGAGCGCGCTCGTGTTCAACGAGGTGTTCGGGTTCCCCGGCGCCGATCCCGCGGTGCCGCTGTACGGGTTCGTGTTCCTGGTGGCGCTCGGTGTGGATTACAACATCTTCCTGATGTCGCGCGTGCGCGAGGAGTCCCTCGTGCACGGCACCAGGCCCGGCATCCTGAGGGGTCTGGTCGCGACCGGCGGCGTCATCACCTCGGCGGGTCTGGTGCTGGCAGCGACCTTCGCCGCTCTCGGCGTCATTCCGATCCTGTTCCTGGTGCAGCTCGCCTTCATCGTGGCCCTCGGCGTGCTGCTCGACACCTTCGTCGTGCGATCTCTTCTCGTGCCGGCGCTGTCGTATGACATCGGCCTGGCGATCTGGTGGCCGTCGAAGCTGGCGAGACGCGACGGGACGGCATCGGCCGGGCGCGACCCCGGCTCTTCCGAGGGCTCTCCCGCTGAGCCGGTCGACCAGCCCCTGCCCGCGGAGACGGAGGCCGCGCTCGTCGCAGACGACGGACACCCCCTCACTCGAGAGGAGTACAGGCGTACGCTCGAATCATGACTAAGGCGCTGTTCATCGTCGATGTCCAGAACGACTTCACCGAGGGCGGTGCGCTCGGCGTGGAGGGCGGGGATGCCGTCGCGCAGCGCATCACGGAGTATCTGGTCACGCACGCCGAGGAGTACGCCGTGATCGTCGCCTCGCGCGACTGGCATCACGGCGAGGGCGACAACGGCGGGCACTTCAGCGCAGAGCCCGACTTCGTCGACACGTGGCCGGTGCACTGCGTGGGCGGCACCGAGGGCGCGGAGTACGACGCCGGCCTCGACACCTCGGCGGTGACGCACCACGTCAAGAAGGGCCAGGGCGCGCCGGCCTACTCGCTGTTCGAGGGCACCACCGACGACGGTGCCACCGTGGCGCACCTGCTCGAAGAGCACGGGGTGGTGGATGTCGACGTCGCGGGCATCGCGACGGACTACTGCGTGCGCGCCTCCGCCCTCGACGCCATCGAGCACGGGCGGCACGTGCGGATCCTCACCGACCTCGTCGCCGGCGTCGCGCCGGAATCGAGTGACGCCGCACTGGCCGAGCTCGCCCACGCCGGAGCCGAGCTGAGCCACTCCGGTCTCTCCGGCGGTGACTGAGCCCCAGGCATGCCACCGACGGCCGAGGGCGTCCGCGCGGCGCTCGAGGCCGCGGCATCCGCTGAGGAGCGGGCCAAGACCCAGCGGCGCATGGCAGATGCGCGCACCGAGGTGATCGGCGCGCGCATGGGCACTGTCTTCGGCATCGCGAAGACGAATGCACGGATGCCGCTGGCCGAGGTCGACCGGCTCCTCGACGCGGATGCCTACGAGATGCGGATGGTGGCGGTCTCGATCCTCGACTTCCAGGCGCGCACGAAGGACGCCGACCGCGCCGCGCTGTACGAGCTCTGGATGCGGCGGATGGACCGCATCGACACCTGGGACTTCATCGACCGCGGGGCTCCCCGTGTCCTGGGCGGGTACCTGCTCGACCGGCCGCGGGAGGTGCTGTTCGACCTCGCGCGATCCGACGACTGGCTGCGGCGTCGTACGGCGATCACGGCGGCGTTCTGGATCATCCGCGCGCACGACCTCGACGACCCTCTCGCGCTTTGCGAGATCCTCGCGAACGACCCGGAGCACCTGGTGCAGACGAACGTCGGCGTGGCGCTGCGCGAGATCGGGCGGGTCGATCGTGCGCGCCTGGAGGAATTCCTCGCGCGTCGCAGCGCCGATCTCAGCGCGCACGCGCGACGCACGGCGCGCACCGCACTCACCTGACGCCCGCGACCCGCTAGCGTCTGTCCTGTGACCGACATCCGCCCGCTCGCCACCGGCGACCACGACGCATGGCTGCCGCTCTGGCGCGGCTACCTGGAGTTCTACGAGTCCGAGCTCTCCGACGAGCAGACCGAGCTGACATGGAACCGCCTCCTCGATCCGCAGTTCCCGATCCACGGCGCGATCGCAATCGACGGCCGGGGCCGGGCGGTCGGACTCGTCCACTGGCTGACGCATGCGGCCACGTGGTCCGCGACACCGTACGTCTACCTCGAAGACCTCTTCGTCGCCCCCGATACCCGCGGCACGGGTGCGGGTCGAGCACTCATCGACCACGTGACCGAGTGGGCGCACACGCACGATGCGGCGAAGGTCTACTGGCTCACGCATGAGACGAACGGGACGGCCCGCACGCTCTACGACCGGGTGGCGAGCCACACCGGGTTCGTGCACTACGAGATCGGACTGAACCGATGATGACGACCGACGCCGCGCCCGCCGAGCGCTCCACCGGCGACATGGTCGCCACACTGCTGCTGATCGGGTTCTCGGTCGGCGCCGCGGTGGTGTTGTTCTTCGTCTCGCTCGCCTGGGCCATCGGCAGCTATGACAACACGCTCGCCATCGTGCTGGGCGGCTACATGCCGCTTGCTCTCGCGGTCATCGGGGGAGTTGCAGGCATCATCGCGCTCTCGCGCAAACACACGGCGTTCTGGTATCCGCTGATCGCGCTCGTGCTGAGCATCGTGGTGTGGCTCATCGCCGCCGCGATCGCCCGCTGAAGGGGAGGCGGCGCGTAGCGCTGCGGCTCGATCGGTTGTGGTGCCCCCACAGGGGCTCGAACCCTGGACCCACGGATTAACCTGCTGCACTGAGTTTCCCCAGCCACCGTCTCCGGCTTGCAGTCTGGACTATATCTTCACCTTCGGCCGGACCGGTCAGGTGCGCCGCGTGTAGTCTCTGAGGTTCCCTTGCGGTTACCTGCTGATTGCCCAATCCCTCGGATTTTCACTGCCAGGTGTCGTTCAGACACTTGGCGAGTACCTCGGGCTCTCAGGGTGTTCCAGCATATAGCGGCGGTCATCCAGCGCATTTCGGCGCTGGCGCTCCATTTTGTTGTATTGAAGTCCGTTGCTCTAACCAACTGAGCTATAGGGGCGCCTCCACCCTAGCAAGGCGACGCGGGTGGTCGGAGCGTCGGAGCCCGCATCTACGCTGTGGGTTCCCACCTCTGGAGGCGTTGGGGAAGGAGACGGGAGCGTGATGAGCAAGCACTGCGGCGCATGCGGGCGCGCAAAGCCGCTCACCGAGTTCAACCGCAAGGCGTCCCGCCCCGACGGTCTCCAGGAGGTATGCCGTGAGTGCAACCGGCAGTCGTCGCGCGACTACTACGCGCGCAATCGTGAACGTCATGTGCGGGTCATCGTCGAACGCACCGCGAAGCGCCGCGCCGAGGCGAAGGCGTTCCTCGCGACCTACCTGCGCGACCACCCGTGTGCGGATTGCGGTGTGACTGACCTCCGCGTCCTCGACTTCGACCACAGGCCGGGCGCTCACAAGCGCAAGGACGTCATGGCGATGGTCAAGGAGGGGTTCAGCATCGCCAAGCTGTCGGAGGAGATCGCCAAGTGCGACGTGAGGTGCCGCAACTGTCACGCGATCGTGACGCTCGAGCGCGGCGGCGACAACTGGCGATCACGAGCGATGCGCGATATCGCTTCGCGCTGAACGCGGCTCAGCCCCGCCCGTTCCCGTTCCCGCGCCCGCTGTTGCCGTTTCCGTTTCCGTTGCCGTTGTTGTTCCCCGGGCCGCTGTTGTCGTTGACGTCGCCTCCGCCGCCGGTGTCTACCGGCGGCACGTCCTCGGCCGGGAGCTGCTCAGCGGGCACGTTCGCCGGCGCATCCTCGACCGGAGCCTCCTGGGTGGGCACCGCCGGAGCCAGCTGCTCCGCGGGGGGAGTGGATGCGGGGTCCGGTTCTGGGGACCAGCTGTTCGCCAGCAGCAGCGACCCGAGCGCTAGTCCGAGCACCAGCAGCGCCGCGATGACAGCACCGATCACCAGGACTCGACGGGAGGGTCGGCGCTGCTCGTCCGGAACGGATGGGACGACCACGGCCGCGCTATCCGTCACTGCCGAAGCTCCCGAGGCGAGGGCGGCCATGCGCGCATCGCGGCGGAGCGCGCCGCGCTCGACCAGGCCTGGGGGATGAGCCACGAGCGCCGGCCCGGGGAAGACCTGGGTAGGGCCGGTGACGGGCGACGCGACAGGCACCGTCGCGGGGTCGGCCCTTTCACGGGCGATGGTGTTCTCCATCGCCGCCAGGCGGGAAGCCGCCGTCACGACCTCGAGCGCGGTGGGTCGGTCGTCCGGGCGGATCGCCGTCATGCCGCGCAGCAGGCCCTGCCACGACGGGTGGAGCGACTCCGGGATCTCGGGCGCCGACGACAGACGTGCCACAACGGTTCCGATGCCTTCCGCATCGCCGAACGGGCGTTCGCCGGTCAGCGCCTCGATCAGCAGGAGACCGAACGCGTAGATGTCGGCGGCCGGCGCCGGCGGCACACCTCGCGCCTGCTCCGGAGCGACGTACGCCATCGTGCCGACGATCACTCCGGGGGTCGTGACGCGCGCCGTGTCCATCAAGTAGGCGATGCCGAAGTCCGCGAGCTTCGCCCGCCACTCCCATCCCGGCCGCGGAGATGACCACAGGAGCACGTTCGAGGGCTTGATGTCGCGATGCACGACCCCGTGCTCGTGCGCGACGTGCAGGCCCTCCGCGATGTCGATCGCGATCGATGCGACGATCCGCGGATCGACAGACCCGCGCGCGATGAGATCGCGCAGGGTGATGCCGTCGACGTGCTCCATGACCAGGTAGCTGGTCTCACCCGTGCCCACGCGAGCATCGAACACGGTGACCAGGGAATGGTGACTCAGAGAGGCGAGGAGCGTCGTCTCCGACAGCGCACGCTCGACGGAGTCGATGCCGTCGGTGGGCTCTCGGAACACCTTCACCGCCACTGAGCGCTGGAGATGGGTGTCTTCGGCGCGATAGACGCGCGCCATTCCACCCTCGCCGATCCGCTCATGCAGGACGTAGCGATCGTCCAAGATCTCGCCGGTGGACAACTCCGCCGACTCGCGCAGGTCTGTCACGTCTCCTCCCACCCGGTGTCCGCACCCCTCCGGCACAACCCCAGGCCGAGGATAAGGCTAGACAGCACAACTGATCAGGCCCACACCCTTGACTCTCCCGCGACCGCGTGCATGTGGACACCACGAGACCGCCGGCGACCTCGCTTCGCCGGCGGCCTCGTGCCCCCCTGCATGCCGGCCGAAGCCGGCGTCGGTCACTGTGCCGGAGGCATCAGGACCGAGTCGATGAGATACACGGTGGCGTTGGCCGTCTGCACGCCGCCGCAGATCACGTTCGCGTCGTTGACCATCCAGGCGTCGCCGCTGCCGGTCACCTCGAGATCGGCGCCCTGCACGGTGGTGTGCATGCCGGCGATGTCGGCGGGCTCGATCCGGCCAGGCACCACGTGGTAGGTGAGGATCGATGTCAGCGTCGCGGTGTCGGTCTTTAGCGACTCGATCGTGGCGGGGTCGAGCGCCGCGAACGCTTCGTCGACCGGCGCGAAGACCGTGAACTCGTCACCGTTGAGAGTGTCGACGAGGTCCACCTCAGGGTTCAGCTGGCCGCTCACGGCAGCGGTGAGGGTCGTCAGCATCGGATTGTTGGATGCCGCCACCGCGACCGGGTCCGCCGACATGCCCTCGATCGAGCCGGCGCCGTCCGGCACGGCCTCGGCGTAGGCGGCGCAGCCCGGGCCGACGAGGTCTGCGGCGGGGTCGGCCGCCATCGGCGCCTCGCTCGATTCCATGGCGGGTGCGGACGGTTCGGTGGAAGGTTCGGCGGCCGAGCCGCCCATCGAACAGGCGGACAGCGCGAAGGTCGCGGCGACGGCGAGAGCGAGCCCGGCCGACAGACGCTTCCTGGTGATGCGAGACATGTCTTCCTCCTCCATGCGGTCGTGCGACCGCGGTCTGGTGGCCCCCGGTGCGGGGAGCGTGCCGCAGGAGCGGCTACACGGACTGTTCGGAGGGCTCGCCGGAACGGATTGGAAGAATCGGATGCCGATCCCCAGCACGCCCGCATCACACGCGTCCGACCAATCCGAACCGGACTCCGGAGCGAACAACCCGCAACACCTAGGGGGACGTATGGAGCTCGTCATCATCGGTCTGCTCGGCGGACTCATCACGGGGATCTCGCCGTGCATCCTGCCGGTGCTGCCGGTCATCTTCCTGACCGGGGGCGCGCAGTCCGCCCGGCTCGACGACGCGGCAGGCGGCGCGGCGCCCGTGTCGCGATGGCGGCCCTATCTCGTGATCGCGGGTCTCATCACGAGCTTCACCCTCGTGACGCTGCTCGGCTCGCTCGTGCTCGGAGCCCTCGGGCTTCCCCAGGACGTGCTGCGCTGGGCGGGTATCGCCGTGCTCGTGCTCATCGGTATCGGGCTGCTCGTGCCGCGATTCGAGCAGCTGCTCGAGAAGCCTTTCCAGAAGCTCGCGCGTCGCTCGGAGGTGCAGAACCGGGGAAGCGGGTACGGCGTGGGGCTCGCATTGGGAACCGTCTTCGTGCCGTGCGCGGGACCGGTGCTCGCGGCGATCATCGTCGCCGGATCCACGGGACGCATCGACGCCGGCACGGTCGTGCTGACGGTCTCGTTCGCGGTGGGGGTCGCCATCCCGCTCCTGTTCTTCGCACTGGCGGGCCGTGGGCTCGTCGAGCGCATCCGCGCGTTCCGCAAGCGCGAGCGCGGCCTGCGCGTCGCCGCGGGCGTCGCGATGCTCGCCCTCGCCGTGGGCCTCGTCTTCAACGTGCCGCAGGCGCTGCAGCGCCTCGTGCCCGACTACACCGCAGGCGTCCAGCGGGAGCTCACCGACAATTCCGACGCCCGGCGGGCGCTCGACCTCGGCGGTCTCGTCACCGACGAGAACCGCGAGCTCGACCAGTGCACGAACGGCGCGTCCGAGCTCGAGTCGTGCGGTACGGCGCCGAGCATCCGCGGCATCGGGGCGTGGCTGAACACGCCGGGCGGCGCCGCGCTCGACCTCAAAGACCTTCGCGGCCAGGTCGTCCTGATCGACTTCTGGGCGTACTCCTGCATCAACTGCCAGCGCAGCATCCCGCACGTCGTCGCGTGGGACCAGGCGTACCGCGACGCGGGGCTGCAGGTGATCGGCATCCACTCTCCCGAGTACGCGTTCGAGAAGGATGCCGGCAACGTCGTCGCCGGCGCGCGCGACTTCGGCATCACCTACCCGGTGGCCCTCGACAACAGCCTGTCGACGTGGACGAACTACCGGAACCGCTATTGGCCCGCGCACTATCTGATCGACGCGGACGGAACGGTCCGGCACATCGCGCTCGGCGAGGGCAACTACGCCGCGACCGAGAAGCTCATCCGCGAGCTGCTGGAGGATGCCGATCCCGATGTGACGCTGCCCGATCCGACCGACGTCGCCGATCACACTCCGGACGCCGGCACCCGCACGCGCGAGACGTTCCTCGGGTCGGCGAAGGACGTCAACTACGGCGGTGAGCCCGCGTATCGGGCGGGCGAAGCCGAGTACCGGCTGCCCGACGACCAGCCGGCCGATTCGTTCGCCCTGGACGGCGCGTGGCGGGTCGAGACGCAGTACGCGGCTCCGTCGGGGACCGCGGGCGGCGGCATCCGTCTGCAGTTCCATGCCGAGGAGGTGCGCATGGTGCTCGCCGGCGAGGGGGAGGTGCGCGTGCGCCTGGACGATGGCCGCGAGCAGACCCTGGCCGTGTCGGGGACGCCGCGTTCGTATGCCGTGGCGGAGACCGACGATGCGGCCGCGCACGTGCTCGACGTGCGCGTCTCGCCGGGAGTCGACGTCTACTCGTTCACGTTCGGCTGACACCGGGTGCGATCAGGTCGCGGGGAGGTGACGTAGGGCATGCTGGTGGACATGGTGATCGACGGGATCGACGTGCCGGAGGACGGCACGGAGCCGGTCGACCGCATCGGAGAGCTGCTGCTGCGGGTGGCTGCCGGCGATCAGGCGGCCTTCGCGCGCGTCTACGACCTGCTCTCGCCGCGCGTCTTCGGTCTGATCCTGCGGGTGCTCGTTGACCGGGCGCAGAGCGAGGAGGTGCTGCAGGAGGTCTTCCTCGAGGTGTGGCAATCCGCGTCGCGGTTCGCTCCGAACAGAGGTCAGGGGAGAACGTGGGTGCTCACGATCGCGCACCGCCGGGCTGTGGACCGTGTGCGGGCCTCGCAGTCGAGCACGGATCGCGACGTGCGCGCGGGATTCCGCGACCTCGGGGTAGCCCATGACGAGGTGGCGGAACAGGTCGAGCTGCGCATCGAGGGGGAGAGGGTGGCGACCGCGCTGTCGGCACTGCCGGACGCCCAGAAGGAAGCGCTGACCCTCGCGTATTACGGGGGCTACAGTCAGAGCGAGATCGCGGCCCTGGTGGGAGCGCCGCTGGGGACGATCAAGACGAGGATGCGGGACGGTCTGTCCCGCCTGAGAGCAGAGATGGGGGTGACCGCGTGATGAACGAGGAGGAGTTCGCCGAGCTCGCCGCAGGTGCTGCGCTGAACGCGCTGTCGCCCGCCGACCGCGAGGCGTTCGAGGCTGCGCGCCGCCGGCACCCCGAGTGGGAGGAGCGAGTGGACGCGGATGCCGCGACCGCCGCCGCCCTCGCCGACACCGTCGCCGATGCCGTGCCCCCGCTGACGCTGCGGTCCACGCTGCTGTCGCGGGTCGCCGCGACCCCTCAGCTGCCTGCCATGGACGCGTCCGCCGCCGCGGTCGCCGAACCGGTCGCCGCGTGGTCCGAGAGCAGCGATCGGCCGGCCTCTGAGCCGCCGCCCGCCACCGCGGTCATCCAGGCCGTCTCCCGGCGTCGCTGGACCCGCGGCATCGTCGCGCTCGCCGCATCGTTGGTGCTGCTCGTCGCGCTGGGGCTCGGCGCGGCCATGATCAACGACTACCTGAACCGGCCGGCCGAGGTCGTCGCGCTACAGCAGATCGAGGATGCCCCCGACGCGCAGTCGGCCACGGTCGAGGTCACCGACGGCGGCACCGCGACCGCGCACTGGTCGGAATCGCTCGGCACGGTCGTGCTCGTCTCGCAAGGGCTCCCGCAGATCGCCGACGACGAGAGCTTCGAGCTGTGGTTCGTACGCGACGGAGGTGCTGTCTCGGCGGGCACTTTCGACTCCGCTGAGGGCGAGGCGACGGCACTGCTCGACGGTGCGCTGGAGCCGGGCGATGTCATCGCGGTGACGATCGAGCCGCAGGGCGGGTCGCCCACCGGCGAGCCGTCGACGGTTCCGATCGTCACGATCCCGACGGCGTGAACCGCGATCCGAAGCGCGCGCAGTCGTCATCCCGGTAGCGTGAAGTCCGTGGTTTCCGCTCCGCAGACGACCCAGACGCTCGCACACCTGCGCCGCGCCCGCGACCTCATCGACCGCGACTACGCCCAGCCGCTCGACGTGCCGACGATGGCGACCCGGGCCCTGATGTCGCCCGCGCACTTCTCCCGGGAGTTCAAGGCCGCCTACGGCGAGACGCCGTACGCGTACCTCATGACGCGGCGCATCGAGCGGGCGATGGCGCTGCTCCGCGAGGGTGTCTCGGTGACGGATGCCTGCACCGCCGTCGGTGCGACATCGCTCGGCTCGTTCAGCTCGACGTTCTCCGAGATCGTGGGGGAGACCCCGAGCTCATACCGCTCGCGCCCGCACGATGCCGCCGAGGCCATGCCGCTGTGCGTCGCGAAGATCCTCACGCGGCCGACCCGGTACGTCTGACGCGGAGCGGCTCGGCGCAGTGCCCGGCTCGCCGCTCGTGAACCGAGCAGGATCGGAGAAGCGCGGGTTCGCGAGGGATCGTAGCGTGGCATGCATGACGAACATCGCCCTGGCATACAGCCCCATCACCGTCGACGACGTCGACGCCGCCATCCCCTTCTACCGCGACGGTCTCGGCCTCGAGGTCGTCAACGACGTCTCGTACGACGGTCACCGCTGGGTGAGCTTCGGCTTCCCGGGCCAGCCCGGCCTCTCGCTCGTGGTGTCGGATCCGTCCGCGGGCCGTTCGCCCGACGACGGCGAGGCGCTCCAGCGTCTGATCGTGAAGGGGTCCGGCCCCGGACCCTACGTCTTCACGACCAGCGACCTCGACGCGACGTTCGAGAAGCTGCGCGCCTTCGGCGCGGAGGTGCTCCAGGAGCCCAAGGAGCAGGGGTGGGGTCCGCGCGACTGCGCCTTCCGCGACCTCGCCGGCAACCACATCCGCATCAACCAGGTCTGAGCGCCGGGTCATGTGCCTCCCCTGGGCGGCCGCGATGCCGCGCGAGCCGGTTCTCGTGGCGGCGAGTAGCCTGGACCGAATGAGCGATTCGTCCAGGGAGTTCCACAAGCCCGTCCGGCGCCCGGCCGAGGTCTTCGACCGGGCGTTCGCAGCCGAGGACCCGGCTGAGGTCTCGCGCGTCGCGCACACCACCGCGCACGCCTTGCTCGCCAGGGTCCGCGCCGACCCGGACGGCGGCGTCGTCGACCGGCTCGTCTCGTTCACCGACGAGAACGGCATCGACGACCTCGCCGAGCTGTGGTCGCGTTCGCCTGCGAAGACGCTGCCCGGCGCGCTGTGGCGGCTGTACCTCGTGCAGCTCATGATCCACGACGACCCGCGCACGGCCGCGCTCCTGTACGAGCGCGGCCGTGCCGAGCTCGCCTCCGTCGACGACGTCGTGGCCGGCGCGCCATCGCCCGCCGGTCCCGACGAGCTCGTCGCCCTGGTCGACACCATCCTGCGCGGGCTTTTCGAGGGCGACTTCGCGGTGGCCCTCGACCGCGCCGCGGCGTTCTGCCGCGTCCAGGCATCGGGCGCGACACACCTCGCAGACGACTACGAGACGACCGAACCCGAGCGCGCGTCGGCGTTCACCACGCGGGCGCTGCGCCTCTCGGACTATGGCGCCGACCTGTCGGCCTGCGCAGCCCTCTGGCGCCGCGACGCCCTGACCTGAGATCCGCTGGCGCTTCGCTCACAGCCCTGGCGGTGAGACTGCAGCCGGCTGCCGAGACTGCGGGTGAAACCCACGGTCTCGGCGGTCAGTTGAGGTCTCACGGAGCACGGCGCGAAGGAAGCGCCCGGACGGATGCCGGGTACGAAAGTGCCGGGCCGCAGAACGCCTCTCGGCGCGGCGCCGCTCGTAGCGGCAAAAGTTGGAGCCCGGGGTTACTGCGGCCCGGCCGATCCAGTGTAACCGAGACGAGGGGCCGGGCATTCCCGAGCACTTAGGCTCGGGGACATGGCATTGCTCTTCGCGCTCGTCATCGACCCCGCGGCATCCGATGATCCTCGGTCCGATTTCGCCGGCACGTTCCGGGTCATCAACCCGTCGGCGCCGGCCCTGAGCGTCGGCGAGCTGAGCACGCAGCGCGGCGACGGCATCTTCGAGTCGATCGGGGTCGTCGACGGCCACGCGCAGGAGACACAGGCCCACCTCGAGCGGCTCGCACACTCCGCGCGCATCTGCGACCTGGCCGCTCCGCACCTCGAGCAGTGGCGCCAGGCCGTCGACGCCGCCGCGCAGCACGCGCCTCGCCAGGGCGAGGGCGTCATCAAGCTCATCCTGAGCCGCGGCGTCGAGCACGGCCCCGCACCGACGGCGTGGGTGACGGTGGCTGCCGCCGCCGACAACACCGCCGTGCGCGAGCACGGCATCAGGGTCGTCACGCTCGATCGCGGCTACGGCATCGACACCCCTGCGAAGGCGCCGTGGCTGCTGCTCGGCGCGAAGACCCTGTCGTACGCGGTCAACATGGCTGCGATCCGCGAGGCCAAGCGCCGAGGGGCCGACGACGCCGTCTTCGTCACCTCGGACGGCTTCGTGCTCGAGGCGCCCACCGCCTCTCTCATCCTGCGCATCGACGGCCGCTTCGTCACGCCCGCGCCGAACGGCGGCATCCTCCACGGCACGACGCAGCTGAGCCTCTTCGCCCACCTCGAGGAGGAGGGGCACGAGACCGGTTACGCCACGCTGCCGACGAGCGCGCTGACGGACGCGGATGCCGCGTGGCTGGTGTCGAGCGTGCGACTGGCGGCGCCCATCACAGCCATCGACGGCGCGGCGGTGCCGGTGGATGCCGAGGTCACGGCATCCTTCAACCGCTACCTGCTGAGCCCGCGCGACTGAGCCCGACCGACTGATCCCGCACGACTGAGCCGACGACGAAGCCCCCGCCGATCGGCGAGGGCTTCGGGCAGCGATCGGGCGGTTCAGCCGAATCGACCGGAGACGTAGTCCTCGGTCGCCTGCACCGACGGAGTCGTGAAGATCGAGCGCGTGTCGTTGTACTCGATGAGCTTGCCGGGCTTGCCGGTGCCCGCGATGTTGAAGAACGCCGTCTTGTCGCTCACCCGTGACGCCTGCTGCATGTTGTGCGTCACGATGACGACCGTGTAGTCGTTCTTGAGTTCGCCGATCAGCTCCTCGATCGCGTAGGTCGAGATCGGGTCGAGGGCGGAGCATGGCTCGTCCATGAGGATCACCTCGGGCGAGACCGCGATGGCGCGCGCGATGCACAGACGCTGCTGCTGGCCGCCAGACAGGCCCGATCCGGGCTTGTCGAGGCGGTCCTTGACCTCGTTCCACAGGTTCGCGCCACGCAGCGACTTCTCGACGAGAGCATCCGAGTCGGACTTCGACATCTTCTTGTTGTTGAGCTTGACCCCCGCCAGCACGTTCTCCTTGATCGACATCGTGGGGAACGGGTTGGGGCGCTGGAAGACCATGCCGACCTGACGGCGCACGAGCACCGGGTCGACGTTCGCGCCGTAGAGGTTGTTTCCGTCCAGGAGCACCTCGCCCTCCACACGCGCGCCGGGGATCACTTCGTGCATGCGGTTGAGCGTGCGCAGGAACGTCGACTTGCCGCAGCCCGACGGGCCGATGAAGGCGGTGACGCTGCGCGGCTCGATGCCGAGGGAGACGCCTTCGACGGCCTTGAAGTCGCCGTAGTAGACGTTGAGGTCGTTGACTTCGATGCTCTTGGACATGGTTCCTGTCAGTGCTTTCGGGTGGAGGCTGCTTCAGCGGCCCAGCTTGGGGGAGAACACCTTCGCGACGAGGCGCGCGATGAGGTTGAGGAGCATCACGATGACGATGAGGACGAGAGCGCACGCCCACGCGCGGTCGATGTAGGCCTGGGCGGGGATGCCCTGGTTCATGTACTGCGAGTAGGCCATGACCGGCAGCGTCATCATGCGGCCCTCGAAGAGGTTGTAGTTCATCGACGTCGCGACGCCCGCCGTGAGAAGCAGCGGAGCGGTCTCGCCGATCACGCGGGAGATCGAGAGCATGACGCCCGTGGTGATGCCGGCGAGCGAGGTCGGCAGGACGATCTTCGCGATCGTGCGCCACTTGGGCACGCCGAGCGCGTACGACGCTTCGCGGAGCTCGTTGGGCACGAGGCGCAGCATCTCCTCCGTCGAACGCACGACCACCGGGATCATCAGCACCGCCAGTGCGACCGAGCCCATGATGCCCATGCGGATGCCGGGCCCGAGGAACAGCGCGAACAGGGCGTACGCGAACAGACCGGCGACGATCGACGGGATGCCGGTCATGACGTCCACGAGGAACGTGATGCCGCGGCTCAGGCGTCCGCCCTGCCCGTACTCGACGAGGTAGATGGCGGTGAAGATGCCGATCGGGATCGAGATCACGGCGGCTGCGAACGTGATGAGGACGGTGCCGACGATCGCGTGGAGCGCGCCGCCGCCTTCGCCCACGACGTTGCGCATCGAGGAGGTGAAGAACTCGGCCGAGATGCCGGCGACGCCGTTGACGACGACCGTGATCGCCACCGAGACCAGCGGGACCATGGCGATGAGGAATGCGATCGTCACGACGCCGGTCACAAGGCGATCCATGCCCTTGCGGCGGCCCTCGACGAGGGACGACGTCGTCGTGATCAGCGCGAGGTACACCAGCGCCGCCACGACCGCCCAGCCGGCGACGTTGAAGCCGTCTCCGGAGCCCATCGCGACGATCGCGAAGAGGATGGCGCTGATGACGAGGCTGCCGACGAGGATGGCCCATGGCGCCCAGGAGGGGAGGTGGCCGCTGGTCAGCCGCGGGGTCTCGCGCACGGGCGCCGACTGCGGAGCCCGGGGTGGAGCGGTCGTCACGGTCATGTCAGTTCGCTCCCGAGAATTCCTTGCGGCGGCTGACGATCCATCGGGCGATGGCGTTGACCGCGAAGGTGACGATGAAGAGGATGAGGCCGGTGGCGATGAGGACGTTGATGTTGACGCCGTACGCCTCGGGGAAGGTCAGGGCGATGTTGGCGGGGATCGTGCCGGGGTTCTCGGCCGTGAACAGCTGGAAGGTCACCACGTTCGCGACGGAGAGCACCATGGCGACCGCCATCGTCTCGCCGAGCGCGCGGCCGAGGCCCAGCATCGAGGCCGAGACGATGCCGCTGCGGCCGAACGGGAAGACGGCCATCTTGATCATCTCCCACCGCGTGGCGCCGAGCGCCAGGGCCGCCTCCTCATGCAGGACCGGGGTCTGCAGGAAGATCTCGCGGCAGATGGCGGTGATGATCGGGACGACCATCACCGCGAGGACGATCGCGGCGGTGAAGATGGTGCGGCCGGTGCTGGAGACGGTGCCCGAGAAGAGCGGGAACCATCCCATGTTGGCGTTGAGCCATGCGTAGATCGGCTGGACGGCGGGGGCGAGCACGAGGATGCCCCACAGGCCGAAGACCACCGACGGAACGGCGGCGAGCAGGTCGACGATGTAGCCGAGCCCCTGCGCGAGTCGACGCGGTGCATAGTGCGAGATGAAGAGGGCGACCGAGACTGCCAGAGGGACGGCCATCAGAAGGGCCAGGAAGGAGGCCCACACGGTGCCGAAGGCGAGCGGCCAGACGTACTCCCAGAAGTTCCCCGCAAGGATGCTGGCGGTCTCCGACGTGGCGGTCAGACCGGGCACGGACTGGATGAGGAGGAAGATGGCGACCGCGGCCAGCGTGACGAGGATCATCACGCCGGCGCCGAGCGCGGTTCCCGAGAACCAGCGGTCGCCCGGCCGCTGCTTGACCTTGCCCGAGGCGGGGGCGGTCGTCGTGGTCATGGTGTCCTTCTGGATTCGGGTTCTCTCAGGGTGATACCCGGCCCGATCGCGAGGACCGGGCCGGGTATCGGGGTCTTACGGGGTGACGATCAGGTCGATCGCGGCGTTGACCTGCTCACGCAGGGAGTCCGAGATCGGCGCGCTGCCGGCGGCGGCAGCAGCGGCATCCTGGCCCTCAGCGCTGGCCACGTACTGCAGGTAGCCCTTGACGATCGGCGCCGCGGCCGCGTCGGCGTACTCCTGGCACGCGATCATGTAGCTCACGAGCACGATCGGGTAGACGCCCGCGACGTCGGAGGTGCGGTTCAGCTCGATGGCGAGATCGCCCTCGCCGCGGCCCTCCTCGAACGGCGACTCGTCGACGATGGCGGCAGCCGCCTCCGGCGAGTACTCGACGAACTCGTCGCCGACCTTCACCGCAGCGGTCGAGAGGCCCTCCTCAGCGGCACGCGACGCGTCGGCGTAGCCGATGGTGCCGTTGCCGCCCGCGACGGCGGAGACGACACCCGAGGTGCCCTGGGCGGCCTCACCGCTGGACAGCGGCCACACGCCGTCGGCCTCGTTCGTCCACACGTCGCCGGCCGCCTGGTAGAGGTAGTCGGTGAAGTTCTCGGTGGTGCCCGAGTCGTCGGCGCGGTGCACCGGCGTCACGGCCAGGTCGGGGAAGGTCACGTCGGGGTTGAGAGCGGCGATCGCCGGGTCGTTCCAGTTCGTGATCGTGCCGGCGAACAGGCCGGCCATCGTCGCCGCGTCGAGGTTGAGCGAGTCGACGCCCTCGACGTTGAAGATGACGGCGATCGGCGAGATGTACGTCGGCAGCTCGATGATGCCCGACTCCTCGACGCAGCCGTCGAACGGACCGGCCTCGACCTCTTCGATCGTGAACGCGCGGTCGGAGCCCGCGAACGGGAAGGCTCCCGCCTGGAACGACTCGCGGCCGGCGCCGGAACCCGACGGGTCGTACGTGATCGTCACGTCGGGGTTGGCGGTCTGGAAGCCGGCGGTCCACGCCTGGACGGCGACCTCCTGAGCCGAGGAGCCGCCGCCGGCGATCTCGCCGGAGAGGTTCGACTCGGGTGCGTCGGTGGTCTCGCCCGAGGGGGTCTCGTTGGAGGCGCAGCCTGCGAGGGCGAGGGCCGCGATTGCGGCGACAGCGCCCACCTGGGCGATGCGAGAGATCTTCACTGTGTGAATCCTTCACGTGTCAGGGAAAGAGGCCCGGGAAGGCCTTCGGGTTCGAACCCGGTGCGGGGTTCGTTCTGAAACGTAGGCTCGGACTCTTAAGAGAGTGCGCTGCGCGGGTGAACGGAAGGTGAACGGGATGCCGACATCCATGCGCCGGCATCGAGGTCGCACGGCGTCCCGCCGCGGGATTCCGCGGCATCCGGTGGCTGCTGTTCACTCACCCGGCTGAGGCGCGCGGATCAGACCTTCGGGATGTGGGTCTCGATGGCGACGATGCCCGAGCCGGGATTGTCCACCGACATGTGCACGACCGAGAACGCTGCCGGCTCGAGCGCCGACGCGCTGCCGAGGTACGACCCGCGCAGTGTGCCCGTCGCGAGTGCGAGCTCACTGAGGATGTCGGGCAGCACCGGCCCATGGCTGCACAGCACGGAGGGCTTGCGGGCGCGGACGCGTTCGCCGACGACGGTGCGCGCGTCGGAGGTGCCTTCCTCCCACGCGTCCTGGCCGATCATCCTGGTGGTGTCGATCTTGCGACCGAGAGCGGCCGACAGCGGCGCAACCGTCTTGACGCAGCGCACCGCCGGGCTCGACACGATCTTGCGGACGCCGAACGCGACCAGCGGGCCGACGATCGAGTTCGCCTGCTTGCGGCCGCGCGCCGCGAGCGGACGCGCGGCATCGCTGCCGTCCCACTCCTCGCGGGCGACCGCCTTGGCGTGCCGCAGCGCGACGATGGGGAAGGTGCGCAGCACGCCCTCGTCGATCAGCCGGACGAAGTACTCCAGGATCTCGGCGTCGACGGGATAACTGAGCCGGCGGAGGGCCTTCTTCGGCGAGACCCACTCGATCGCGGCGATCTCCTTGTTCGGGACGAACGCGGAGGTGCGGATCGCCGTCTCCGTCGCCTCCGCCGCCCAGTAGTGCACGATCTTGGTGCGCTTGCTGGGCAGTCGGTAGCGAGACACGCCGACGGGCACGCCGAGAGCGACACGGATGCCCGTCTCTTCGTGGATCTCGCGGACCGCGGTCTCGGCGAGCATCTCGCCGGGGTCGACCTTGCCCTTGGGCAGCGTCACATCGCGATACTTCGTGCGGTGGATCAGGAGCACGCGCAGCTTGCCGTCGACGACACGCCAGACGACGCCCCCGGCCGCGTAGACGGCCGTCTCGGTCATCGCACCGCCCGTGCCCGCCGGCGGCGCTGCACGTTGATCATGGTCCGGTCCT
Organism: Microbacterium sp. LWS13-1.2; assembly: GCF_040144835.1. NCBI lineage: Bacteria > Bacillati > Actinomycetota > Actinomycetes > Micrococcales > Microbacteriaceae > Microbacterium > Microbacterium sp. LWS13-1.2. The sequence goes on along the minus strand of NZ_CP151632.1, from coordinate 1,342,487 downwards.
GGAGGTCCAGGAGCAGCTTGCCGTCCTCGCCGACGTTGTGGCGCACCCATTCGCCGTCGGGTCCCAGATGCCACGAGCTGGTGGTGTCGCTCATGGACAGCGTGAAGAGGTCGTTGAGCTCCTTGACGTGGGCGGGCATCGACACGCGCACGAGCGCCTCGACCCGGCGGTCGAGGTTGCGGTGCATCATGTCGGCGCTGCCGATGTACACCACCGGGTCGCCGTCGTTGTGGAACGCGAAGATGCGCGAGTGCTCCAGGTAGCGACCGAGAATGGAGCGGACCGTGATGTTCTCGCTCATGCCCACCACGCCCGGTTTCAGCGAGCAGATGCCCCGCACCCACACCTCGACCTTCACGCCGGCCTGGCTGGCCCGGTAGAGCGCGTCGATGATCTGCTCGTCGACCATGGAGTTGACCTTGATGCGCACACTCGCGGGCTTGCCGGCGAGGGCATTGCGGCGCTCCTTGTCGATGAGGCGCAGCAGGCCCTTGCGCAGGTGGAGAGGCGCGACCAGGAGGCGCTTGAACTTCTTCTCGATCGCGTAGCCGCTCAGCTCGTTGAACAGGCGGGTGAGGTCGCGGCCCACGACGTCGTCAGCCGTGAACAGGCCGAAGTCCTCATAGACGCGGCTGGTCTTCGGGTTGTAGTTGCCGGTGCCGACATGGCTGTAGCTGCGCAGCACGCCGTTCTCCTCGCGGATCACGAGCGCCAGCTTGCAGTGGGTCTTCAGGCCCACCAGGCCGTATACGACGTGGACGCCCGCCTTCTCGAGCTTGCGCGCCCAGACGATGTTGTTCGCCTCGTCGAAGCGTGCCTTGATCTCCACGAGCGCCAGGACCTGCTTGCCGGCCTCGGCGGCGTCGATGAGCGCCTCAACGATGGGGCTGTCACCCGACGTGCGGTAGAGGGTCTGCTTGATGGCGAGGACGTGGGGGTCCTTCGCCGCCTGCTCGAGGAAGGCCTGCACGCTGGTCGCGAAGGACTCGTAGGGGTGGTGCACGAGCACGTCGCCCTTGCGGATCGATGCGAAGATGTCGGGCCGCTCGTTGTTGTCGCCGGGCTGGAAGGCGACCGCGGTCGTCGGCAGATGCGGCGTGAAGCGCAGGTCCGGGCGATCGATGCGCAGATCGAACAGGCCGCGCAGGTCGAGTGGACCGGGGAGGCGGTAGACCTCCTGCTCGGTGACGTCGAGCTCCTTGACGAGGAGGTCGAGCGTCACGTCGTCCATGTCGTCCGTGATCTCGAGCCGGATCGGCGGGCCGAAGCGGCGCCGCAGCAGCTCCGCCTCGAGCGCCTGGATGAGGTTCTCGGTCTCGTCCTCCTCGATCGCGACGTCCTCGTTGCGTGTGAGGCGGAACGCGTGGTGGTCCAGCACCTCCATGCCCGGGAACAGATCGTCGAGGTGGTTGGAGATGAGGTCTTCGAGCGGCAGGTAGCGCACCGTGCCCGCGGCGGCGGGCAGCTCGACGAACCGGGGGAGCATCGGCGGCACCTTCAGACGCGCGAACTCCTGACGACCGGTGCGGGCGCTGCGGATGCGGATCGCGAGGTTCAGCGACAGCCCGGAGATGTAGGGGAACGGGTGTGCGGGGTCGACCGCGAGTGGCATCAGGACGGGGAAGACCTGCGCCTGGAAGTAGTCGTAGAGCCGTGCGCGTTCGTCCTCGTCGAGGGTGTCGTACGAGACGATCTGGATGCCGGCGTCGGCGAGCGCCGGTTTGACGAGCGACGTCCACGCCTCGGCGTGACGCAGCTGCAGGCGGCGCACCTCCGCCGAGATGTCGGCGAGGACGTCCGCGGGGGAGCGGCCGATGTTCGTCGGGAGCGCCAGACCGGTGACGATGCGGCGCTTGAGGCCCGCGACGCGCACCATGAAGAACTCGTCGAGGTTGTTCGCGAAGATCGCCAGGAAGTTCGCCCGCTCCAGCGTGGGCAGGTTCGGATCCTCGGCGAGTTCGAGCACGCGCTGGTTGAAGGCGAGCCAGCTGAGCTCGCGGTCCAGGTAGCGATGGTCGGGAAGCTGCGAGTCGAAGACCTCCGAGAGGTCGAAGTCGTCGTCGTCCGCATCGCCCAGGCCGGCGTCGAGCACCTCGGGTTCGATCATCCCCTCATCATTGCAGGGTCACGTGACGAGAGTGTGAACGGGGTGACGGATGCCGCGGGTCGAGCCCGGTCGCCTACGCCTCGGTGCGCTCGCGAGGAGCGGGCTCGGGCTCGTCCTCGTACACGTTGAAGCGGTAGCCCACGTTGCGGACGGTGCCGATGAGCTGCTCCATGTCGCCGAGCTTGGCCCGCAGTCGCCGGACATGCACGTCCACCGTGCGGGTGCCGCCGAAGTAGTCGTAGCCCCAGACCTCGCTCAGCAGCTGCTCGCGCGTGAACACCCGCGACGGGTGCGTGGCGAAGAAGTGCAGGAGCTGGAACTCCTTGTAGGTGAGGTCGAGCGGCCGGCCGTGCACCTTCGCGGAGTACGACGACTCGTCGATCGTGATGCCCGACGTCTGGATGCGGGTCGACACCTGCTCGGCCGACTGGCGTCCGACCGCCAGCCGGATGCGCGCGTCCACCTCGGCCGGGCCCGCGGTGAAGAGGATCACGTCGTCGACGCCCCAGTCCGGCGAGACGGCGGTGAGACCGCCCTCCGTGACGATCAGCAGGAGCGGCGCGTCCAGACCCGTCGTGTTGAGGATCTTGCACAGCGACTTCGCTCCGACGAGGTCCACACGGGCGTCGACGAAGATGATGTCGGCGCTGGGGGCGTTGACCAGCTGGGCGGGCTCGGCGGGGATCAGGCGCACGCGGTGGCTCAGCAACTCGAGCGAGGGCAGCACGGGGCCGCCTCCGTGAGTGGAACTGAGAACCAGGAGCTGTGCCAATGGATCGCCTTCCCGGCGCGTGGGGGCGCGCCGCGAACCCCAGTGTAGGGCGTGGCCGGGTTGCGGTTCGCTCTCATGACTTCGTGGACGCTGTCTGGACGCGTGCGCCGAGCGACCCGATGGGCGATGATGGAGGCGTGGCCGTCCCTGAACTCGCCCCTCGTCGCACCTTCGGTGGCATCGTCGCCGTGTGGGTGCTGGCGGCGCTGATCGCGATCGTCGTCGGCGTCTTCGCGACGCCGGACTGGCGCGCGGCCTGGCTGGGCGTCGGCTTGGGCGGATGCCTCATCGTCGCGTTCGCCACCCAGCTCTGGTCGGGCCGCTCCCAGGGGTTCACCGAGCGGGTGGCGGCGAGCGTCCTCGGTGCGGCCCTGGTGATGGGGGTCATCAGTCTCGGCTTCGGTCTGGCCGCCCTCGTTCCCGGCTAGACTCGGTCTCATGGATCTCGTCGCGCTCGAACTGTTCTTCGTGGGCCTGCTCGGTCTGGCGTCGCTCGCGATCGCCTTCGTCTCCGCGGTCGTCGTCAAGAACCTGTACCGCGGCCAGCGCTGACGGGTCGCGTCGTGCTCGAGATTCCGACCGACCTTCCCGCAGAGCTCGTGCCGCTGTCGTGGCTCATCGGCGTGTGGGAGGGAACCGGCGTCATCGACTACGGTGACCACGCCTACACGGGCGAGTTCACGCACCGCGTGAGCTTCAGCCACGATGGCGGCGACTACCTGAACTACTCCGCCGAGGCATGGCTGCACGACGCCGACGATCCCGAGGCGCGCACGCGACTGGTGGCCGAGCTCGGCTACTGGCGTCTCACCCTCTCTGCGACCGACGCGGACGCCGGACCTGGCCTGCTCCCCGCCGTCTCGGCTCCGGTCACCCGCACCGCCGACGACATCGAGGGGCTGCGCAACAGCGACGGCGGGTTCGACCTCGAGGTGGCCCTCGTGCACGCCGACGGCGTGAGCGAACTGTACCTCGGCCAGATCAAAGGCCCCCGCATCGACATCGCCACGGACGCCGTGGTGCGTCCGGCGAGCGCCAAGGCCTACGCCGCGGCGACCCGCATGTACGGCCTCGTCGACGGCCACCTGCTGTGGGCGTGGGACATCGCCGCACTCGGCTTCGAACTCGGCGCGCATGCCTCAGCCCGCCTCGCGAAGCTGGAATGAGCGCTGTGGAATGAGCACTCCCCGAAATGAGCAGAGTGATCGATGACTGACCCGTTCGCCGCCGTCCCCGGCGCCGTCGTCGACGACGCCGGTCTGCAGCACGTGGGCAGCCCCCTCGTGGAGCAGCGTCGTCTCGCCGCAGGCGCCGCGATCGCGCCGCGCCGCGACCGCGCGGTCATCGCGGTTCCCGGCGAGGACCGGCTGACCTGGCTCGACTCGCTGTCGTCGCAGGCGCTGGCGCGCCTTCAGCCCGGCGTGAGCACGGAGCTTCTCATCCTCGATCCGCAAGGACACGTCGAGCATGCGGCATCCGTCCTCGACGACGGCGAGACCACCTGGCTGATCGCCGACCGGGCGGACGTCGACGGCCTCTTCGACTGGCTGCGCAAGATGCGCTTCCGGCTGCGCGTCGACCCGCGCATCGCCGACGACGAGTACACGGTGGTCGGCGGCACCGCCGCGGCGCTCGAGCGCATCTCGCCCGCCGCGCCGTCCGGCATGCCCGTCGTGTGGCACGACCCGTGGCCGTCCGTCACGCCCGGCGGGCACGCATACGCCCCGGTCGACCCGCACCCCGGTGCCGACCGCGACTGGGCCGAGGCGATCGTGACGCGTGACGAGGAGCAGCGGATCGCGGATGCCGCGGCCGCCGGTGATCTCGAGCTCGCCGGGCTCGCAGCGGTCGACGCGCTCCGCGTCGCGGCATGGCGGCCGCGGTGGACGGCCGATGTCGACGAGCGCGCGCTGCCGCACGAGCTCGACTGGCTGCGCACCGCCGTCCACCTCGACAAGGGGTGCTACCGCGGCCAGGAGACCATCGCGAAGGTGCACAATCTCGGCCACCCGCCGCGACGGCTCGTCGCCCTGCAGCTCGACGGCTCGGACAGCGTCCTGCCCGAGCATGGTGCTGCGGTGCGGGTCGGCGACGACGCGGTCGGCATCGTGACGTCCGCGGCGCTTCACTACGAGGAGGGGCCCATCGCCCTGGCGGTCGTGCGCCGCACCACTCCGGTCGACGCGCCGCTCACGGTGGATACCGCCGACGGCCGCATCGCCGCGGCGCAAGAGGTCGTCGTGCCGCCCGACGCCGGCGCCACGGCGAACGTCCCCCGGATCACCCGGCTGTCGCGGCGCGCGGCAGCGCAGTAGGAGCGGCGGCGGTGAGCGGCGACGGCGACACCGCCGCGATCACCCAGACCGTGCCCACGGGCTGGCGCGCCCGGCTCGATCTGCGGCCGCAGCTGGCGCGCGTCCGCGGATCCGCGATCGCGATCGTGCAGATCACGGTGGCCGCGACCGCAGCGTGGGCCTTCGCGCACTACGTGGTGGGGCATCCGGCGCCGCTGCTCGCGGCGACCGTCACGATCTCGAGCCTCGGCCTCGTGCGCGACGCCCGTCCTCGCCGCGTGCTGGAGACCGTCGTCGGGATGCTGGTGGGCATCCTCGTCGCCGAGGGCTTCGTCGTGGTCGTCGGGCCGGGGTGGTGGCAGCTCGCGCTCGCGCTGGGTGTCACGCTGCTCGTCGCCCGGTTCCTGTCGCCGTATCCGCCGTTCGCGATCATGGCCGGGATCCAGGCGTCGATCGTGATGTCGCTGCCGGCGTCGCAGCCCTTCTCCCGGCTCATCGACGGGATCGTGGGCGGTGTGGCCGCCCTCGTCGTGACCGCGCTCATCCCGCGCAACCCCCGCAGCGAGGAGGCGAGAGACGGACACGCCGTGTTCGCGGCGGCCGATGCCGCCGCGCGCACCATCGTGCAGGCGCTCCGCCGCGGCGATGCGCTGCGGGCGACACGAGGGCTCGAGAAGGCCCGGGCGATCGGCCCCCGGATCGACGAATGGCGCGCGTCGCTGGAGTCGGGACTCGCGGTGGCCGGATTCTCGCCGTGGCTGCGTCCCCAGCGCGCCGAGCTGCGGCGCCATCAGACGGTGCTGCAGGCCATGGACTTCGCCACGCGCAATCTTCGCGTGGTCGCCCGCCGGGCGGTGTACCTGTGCGACGACGGCCAGCGCCGCCCGGTGCCGGCGGAGCTCCTGGCCGAGCTGATGCGTGGCGCCTCCCTCGTCGGCGAGAGCCTCGACGACATCTCGTTCCAGCCCGCCGCCCAGGAGGCGGTGCGGGCGGTGGCGACCCGTCTCGACCCGGCACAGATCCTGCCTGACGGCTCGCAGGGCGAGCAGTACCTCATCACGGCGCTGCGCCCTCTCGCGGTCGACCTTCTCACCGCAACCGGCATGCCGTCGGCCGAGGCGCGCGCCCTGCTGCCGCGGGTGTGAGGATCCGGGGTCAGCGCGGCGCGACGGCCTCCCAGGGGACGGTGACCTCGCCCAGGCGCCACCGCGACCGTTCGAGGACCGGCCATCCGCCCTCGACGAGCGCGGAAAGCGACGTGCGCCAGCGATGCACCGGCCCGAACGGCGAGACGCTCGCCGCGCGTTCCCACTCGGCGTCGAGGGCGGCCAGGAACGCGTGCACGCGCTCGCCGGGGACGTTCCGGTGGATGAGAGCTTTCGGAAGCCGCTCCGCGGCGACGGACGGATGCTCCAGCCCGGCCAGCCGCAGTGACACCGTGAGGGTCCGCGGTGCCGCGTCGGGGCCGATCGCGGCCCAGGTCGCGATCCGCCCGATCTCGTCGCAGGTGCCTTCGACGAGAAGCCCGTCGAAGGCGAGACGCGCGGCCATCGTCCCCCAGGCCTCGGCGACCTCGGCCTCGTCGTACTGGCGCAGGACGTTGAATGCCCGCACGACGGCCGGCCGGCGGCCGCCGGCCACGGGCACCTCGAACCCGCCGCGCGCGAACGAGACCCGCGCATCCCGTGCGAACGAGGTGCCGCCGCTGCGCACCTGCTCGAGCTGCGCGCGGGCGCGCGTCACACGCGCCGGATCGATCTCGAGACCCAGCACCTCGACGTCCGGGCGGACGTGCGCGAGCCGGGAGTGCAGCTCGAGCGCGGTGACGCCGCTCGCGCCGTAGCCGAGATCGACCACGAGCGGATCCGCGGCCCGGCGGAGAGCGGGCTGCCGCGCGATCCAGCGATCCACGCGCCGCAGCCGGTTGGTCCCGGTCGTGCCGCGCGTGATCTGCCCGACCGGTCCCCGCGCCATCCCCCCATGATGCCAGGCCGTCGCCACGGTCGAGCTGACGGGTCCCGCCCGCCGACACAGCGCCGGGGCGGGCGGCATCGCCCGGATATCATGGGGCGCATGACCGCGCCCTATACGCTGATCCTCCTCCGTCACGGCCAGAGCGAGTGGAACAAGACCAACCAGTTCACGGGCTGGGTCGACGTCCGCCTCACCGACCAGGGCAAGGCCGAGGCCGCGCGCGGCGGCGAGCTGCTCGCCGAGTCCGGCATCCTCCCTGACGTCCTCCACACCTCGGTGCTGAGCCGCGCCATCCAGACCGCCGACATCGCCCTCGACGCGGCTGACCGCCTCTGGATCCCGGTGAAGCGCTCGTGGCGCCTGAACGAGCGGCACTACGGCGCTCTGCAGGGCAAGGACAAGGCGCAGACCCTCGAGGAGTTCGGCAACGAGCAGTTCATGCTGTGGCGCCGCTCGTTCGACGTGCCGCCGCCGCCGCTGGCTGCCGACGACCAGTACAGTCAGGTCGGCGACCCGCGCTACGTGGGCATCGACGGCGAGGTGCCCGACACCGAGTCGCTGAAGATCGTGATCGACCGCATGCTGCCGTACTGGCACAGCGACATCGTCCCCGACCTCAAGGCCGGCAAGACCGTCCTCGTGACGGCGCACGGCAACTCCCTGCGCGGGCTGGTCAAGCACCTCGACGGCATCAGCGACGCCGACATCTCGGAGCTCAACATCCCCACCGGCATCCCGCTGGTGTACCGCCTCGACGAGAACCTCGAGCCGCTCAGCCCGGGGGAGTACCTCGACCCCGAGGCCGCCGCCGCCGGGGCCGCCGCGGTCGCCAATCAGGGCAAGGCCTGACCCCAGACGCGCAGAGAAGCGCGGATGCCTCCCCCCGAGGCATCCGCGCTTGCTGTTCCGCGTGGCGGTAGCGTCTGGGCTACTGCGGGGTCACCACGTCGATGGTGTCGGTGCTCGTCGTCCAGTCGCCCGTCGACAGGTAGGCGACCTTCTTCGCCACCGAGACGGCGTGGTCGCCGAAGCGCTCGTGGTAGCGGCTGGCGAGCGTCGCGTCGACGGTGGCCGACGGGTCGCCCTGCCAGCTGTCGCTCAGCACCTTCTCGAACACCGACACGTGCAGCTCGTCGAGCTTGTCGTCGGCGTTGCGGATCTCGTCGATGAGGTCGCCGTCCTGGGTGCGCAGCAGCTCGGTCAGCTGGCGAGCCGCCTCGACGTCGAGCTCGCCCATCTTCAGGAAGGTCGACTTCAGCCCCTTGGGGATGGCTCGCTCGGGGAAGCGCATGCGGGTGAGCTGCGCGATGTGCTCGGCGATGTCACCCATCCGCTCGAGCGATGCGCTCATGCGCAGCGCGCTCACGACGATGCGCAGGTCGCGGGCCACCGGCTGCTGACGCGCGAGGATCTCGATCGCGAGCTCGTCGAGCTCGACGGCCTTCTCGTCGATGACCGCGTCGGCCTCGATGACCTCCTCCGCCAGGGCGACGTCGCTCGTGCCGAACGCGCGCGTCGCCTTGTCGATGGCGACCGTGACGAGTTCGGCGATCTCGACGAGACGCCCCTGCACGTCCTCGAGGGACTGGTGGAAGACTTCGCGCATTCCGACGCACCTTTCATGGGTTTCGGGGGATGAGGCTCGGCCCCGCGCCCCGCCGATTGTCGCCAGGGAAGGTTAACGGATGGTGCCTCCGCGGTGAACAGTACCCGGCCGATGCGGAGTCCTTCCCGTTCGCGTCAAACCCCACCGTGAGCGTGGCTCTACGCTGGTCGCATGGACACGACGCAGCTCGCGCTGCTCGCCCTCCTCGCGGGGATCATCATCGGCGGTTCGATCTCCGCCGTCGTCGTCGCGGCGATGCGGGCGCGCGATCGTGCGCACGCGGAGATGTCTGTAGAGATTCCCGACGGCGTCCGCGGCGTGCTCCACGGCATGGATGACGCCGCGCTCGTGGTCGACGCGTCGTTCACGGTCCTGGCGGCGTCGGCGGCCGCCGCCGCCTTCGACCTCGTGGAGGGCGGCACGCTCCCGAACGACGAGCTGCGCGCCCTGGTGCGCCGTGTGCGCACGAGCGACGCGGTCGCGACCGAGACCAGTGCGACCGAGACCATGCGCATGCGCCGGGGCGCCCCGCCGGCGGAGCCTCGTCTCGTGGTGGTCCGGGCGTCGCGGATCTCGCCGCGGCTGACCCTGTTCGTGCTCCGCGACATCACCGAACGCGAGCGCGTCGAAGAGATGCGCCGCGACTTCGTCGCCAACACGAGTCACGAGCTCAAGACGCCGGTGGGCGCGGTGAGCCTGCTCGCCGAAGCCATCGAGTCGGCATCCGATGACCCGCCGCAGGTGCGGATCTTCGCGACGCGGCTGCAGGCCGAGGCGAACCGGCTCGCACTGCTCACGTCGCGCATCATGAACCTCTCGCGACTGCAGGCATCCGACGAGCTGCCGCAGCGGGACGTCTCGGTCGACGAGGTCATCGCCTCCGCGTTGGACGCGCACGCCATTCAGGCCGATTCGGCCGGCGTCGAGGTGGTGCGAGGCGGCGCCCGCGGCCTTTACGTCCGCGGCGACGCGCAGATCCTGAGCGAGGCCGTCGGCAACCTCATCGCGAACGCCATCGCTTACTCGCCCCGCGGCTCGAGCGTGGGGGTCGGCATCAAGGCCGCGGACCGCGTCGTCGAGATCACCGTGACCGACCGCGGGATCGGCATCGCCGAGGGCGAGCAGGACCGTGTCTTCGAGCGCTTCTACCGCGCCGATCCGGCCCGAGCGCGCCGCACCGGCGGCAGCGGCCTCGGACTGTCCATCGTCAAGCATGCGGTCCAGCGGCACGGCGGCGAGGTGCGGCTGTGGTCGCGCCCTGGCCGCGGGTCGACGTTCACCATCCGGCTGCCGCAGATCGACGCCCCTGACCTCGACCCGGCACCCAAGCGCGGGCGTAAGAAGAAGCGGCCGGCCGCGACCTCCACCGGGGCCACCGGCCCCGCCGTCGGTGCGACCTCCGCTGCCGGCGGCGCGACCGCCCCCCGAACCATCGTCGGCCCTGCTGCCGGCAAGAACCTCGCCTCCGGCAGGAATGGAGACCCCGCATGACCCGCGTCTTGATCGTCGAGGACGAGCCCGATCTCGCCGACCCGCTCGCCTACCTCCTGCGCCGCGAGGGGTACGACGTCGAGATCGCCGAGGACGGTCCCGCCGCCCTCGCCTCGTTCCGGGAGCGCGGCGCCGACATCGTACTGCTCGACCTCATGCTGCCCGGGATGCCGGGGACCGAGGTGTGCCGGCAGATCCGGACCACCTCGGCGGTGCCGATCATCATGCTGACGGCCAAGGACTCCGAGGTCGACATCGTCGTGGGGCTCGAGCTCGGCGCGGACGATTACGTCACCAAGCCCTACTCGGCCCGTGAGCTGCTGGCGCGCATGCGTGCCGTGCTGCGGCGCTTCTCGCAGATCGACACAGACCTCGAGGATCGCGTGCTCGAGGGCGGGCGTGTGGTGCTCGACATCGACCGGCACACCGTGGCGGTCGAGGGCGGCGAGATCAACATGCCGCTCAAGGAATTCGAGCTGCTCGAGGTGCTGATGCGCAACGCCGGCCGGGTGCTCACCCGTGGGCAGCTCATCGACCGGGTGTGGGGGAGCGACTACTTCGGCGACACCAAGACGCTCGACGTGCACATCAAGCGGATCCGCTCGCGCATCGAGAGGAACCCGGGATCCCCCGAGATGCTGGTCACCGTCCGCGGTCTGGGCTACCGCTTCGAGGGCTGAGCGCGGCAGACGAACGAAGAGGGCGCCCCGACCGGGGCGCCCTCTTCGTGGTGCGTGCGACGCGTCCGCTCAGGGGGCGAGCGCGGAGAGGTAGTCGAGCGAGCCGTCGAGAACCGGCACGGAGACCAGCGTGCCCTCGGCGTCGCCGGACTGGAAGAAGGCCGTGACGTCCGTGCCGGGCAGAGCGTCGAGCTCTTCGATCAGCAGCGGCTCGTCCTCTTCGGAGCCGAGGCTCACCGTCGTGTTGGCGGGGACGCGCACCGTCAGGGCGACGCCGTCCTCGCCGATCTCGACGTTGAGGGTGTGCGAGTCGTCGGTGCGGTTGATGATCGCGGCGACGAAGTTGCCCTCGGAGCCGTCCTCGTTCGCCACGATGAGGGCGTTGCGCACCTCGAGGGGGCCGGAGCCGTAGACGTTCGTGCCCTCGGCGGCCGAGTACGCGATCGTGGTCGCCTGGGGCGAGATCATGCTGCACCCGGTGGCGGTGAGGACGAGGGCGCCGCCGACGGCCAGCGACGCGATCAGCCGGCGATTGCGGGTGCCGGGGGCCGCCGCGGATCGTCCGCGCGTAGAACCGCTGCGGCGGTGTATCGAGATCACGGATCCTCCTAGACGGATGACGGTTCTCCAGCATTCTAGGGGCTCGTCGCCGAGCGCGCGGAGCACCTCCGCGGCCGATGCCCGGTGGGGGATGTGCCACGCCCCGGCCGGTGGGGCGGAGAACCTTAGCGTATTTCTCCTGTGGTATCCTGGAGGTTGCCGAAAGGACATAACTCCATGCTTTTTGAGGTTGGCGAGACGGTCGTCTACCCCCACCACGGGGCGGCAACGATCATCGAGGTCAAAGACCGGATCATCAAGGGCGAGACGAAGAAGTATCTGAAGCTCAACGTCACGCAGGGTGATCTCATCATCGAAGTCCCCGCAGAGAACGTCGACCTGGTCGGCGTCCGAGATGTCATCGGCAAGGAGGGTCTCGACAAGGTCTTCGAGGTGCTGCGCGCTCCCTTCACGGAGGAGCCGACCAACTGGTCGCGCCGATACAAGGCCAACCTCGAGAAGCTCGCCTCCGGTGACGTCATCAAGGTCAGCGAGGTCGTGCGCGACCTCTGGCGCCGCGATCAGGACCGCGGCCTGTCGGCCGGAGAGAAGCGCATGCTCGCCAAGGCGAAGCAGATCCTGATCTCCGAGCTGGCCCTCGCCGAGAAGACGGACGAGGAGAAGGCGAGCGTCCTCCTCGACGAGGTCCTCGCGAGCTGAGACTCCCAGAACGGCGCCCCGCGGGGCGCCGTTCTGCTGTGTGCGCCGCCTGTTCGCCGGCGCCCGGCGCAGCGCGCGCGGCGGCGCCCGAGGCCGATCGCGATAGCGTGATCGGGTGAGGATCACCCCCGTGCCGCGCATCGGCATCGTCGTCGTGGCCGCAGGTTCCGGCACCCGCCTCGGAGCGGGTGCGCCGAAGGCCTTCGTGGGCATCGACGGCGGCAGCATCCTGCGCCACGCGCTCGAGGGCGTGTTCGCCGCCCCGGCGGCGCAGGTCGTGATCGTGGCCCCCGACGGGCGCGAGGGCGATGCGTGGAGCGAGGCGCTCGCGACCGCAGGGGATCGTCGTGACCTCGTGTCCGTGGTCCCCGGTGGCGAGACCCGCCAGGCCTCCGTGGCCGCCGGACTCGACGCCCTCTGGGCCGACGTCGAGATCGTCCTCGTGCACGACGCGGCGCGGGCGCTGACCCCGCCCGAGGTGTTCGAACGCGTCGTCGCCGCCATCGACGCCGGGGCGTCCGGCGCGATCCCGGTGCTCCCGGTCATCGACACCATCAAGCGCGTCGTCGCGGACGAGATCGTCGCCGTCGTCGACCGGTCCGAGCTCGCCGCCGCGCAGACTCCGCAGGGCTTCCGCCGTGACGTGCTCGACGCGGCATATGCCGCGGCCCGTGCCGACTTCACGGACGACGCCGCTCTGGTCGCCGAGGCCGGTCATGCCGTTGCGGCCGTGCCGGGGCATCCGCTCGCCTTCAAGATCACGACCGCCGCCGACCTCGACCGTGCCCGCCATCTGCTCGCCCGGCCCGCCCCGCATGCTGTCGGGCACCTGGAGAACCCGCATCCGATTCCTCGCGTCGGCGTCGGCACGGACGTGCACGCGTTCGGCGGCGACGGCACGCTGTGGCTCGCCGGCCTCGAATGGCCCGGCGAGACTCCGCTGTCGGGACACTCCGATGGGGATGCCGTGGCCCATGCCATCGTCGACGCGCTGCTCTCCGCCGCCGGCCTGGGCGACATCGGCACGCACTTCGGCACCGATCATCCGGAGTACGCGGGCGCGCACGCGGATGTCTTCCTCAGCCGCGCGGTCGCCCTCCTCGGCGAGGCGGGGTGGGGTGTGGGCAACGTGTCGGTGCAGGTGCAGGCGAACCGCCCCCGCTTCTCCAGCCGCCGTGCCGAGGCCGAACGGGTGCTCTCGGCCGCCCTCGGCGGAGCACCGGTGGCGGTCTCGGCGACGACCACCGACGGACTCGGGTTCACCGGGCGCACCGAAGGCGTGTCGGTCTTCGCCGTCGCCCTCGTGATCCCCGCGTGAACGGGATCAGGAGCTGAGAACACGCGTCATGAAGATCGAGAACGGATCGAGCGCGTAGCCGCCGAACGGCCCGCACACCACGAAGCCCTCGCTCTCGTACAGGCGCTGCGCCGGTGCGAAGTCGGCGGTCGTGCCGGTCTCGAGCCACAGGCTCGACATGCCTCGCCGCCGTGCCTCGTCGACGATGTGGCGCAGCACCGCCCGCCCGACGCCGCTGCCGCGGAACCGGTCGTCGACCCGCATCGACTTGACCTCGCCGCGGTCGGCATCCATCTCCTTGAGCGCACCGACACCCGCGAGCTCGCCGTCTATCCACGCCGACCACACGGAGAGCGACGGATGCCGCAGCGCGTCGATGTCGAGCGCATGCACGCTCTCCGCCGGAGAGATGTCATGCATACCTGCCAGGTGGAAAGCGATGAGACGCCGTGTGGCCTCGCCGCTCAGGTCGTCGGTGTGGATCTCGATGGTGCGCTGCATGTCGCGCCCAGTGTGCCACGCCGCTGTTGCCGGCGTGTTTCAAGCGCCCGGGGCTGTCAGGCCTCGACCGCGAACGGCGCGGGGTCGCGCGGCGCCCGCGAACCCCAGGCGAGCAGAGCCAGGCCCGCGGCGAGCACGACCAGGCCGATGACCGCGAGCGCCGAGAGCCGCTCGCCCAGCACGACGATCCCGAGCACGCTCGCGGTCAGCGGTTCGCCCAGGGTGAGGGTCGCCGCGGTGGCGGCGGTCAGCCCGCTCAAGCCCCACGTGAACAGGACGTAGGCGATCGCGATCGTCGCGAGTCCCAGCCACAGCGCCATCGTGACGCCGGTCGGCGTTCCCAGCCAGGTCAGGTCGACGAAGGGCAGCGCGCAGGCGCAGATGAGCGCCGCGCTCGCCCCCATGGCGCCTACGACGGTGAACGGATCCCAGCCGTCGTCGAGCAGTCGGCGCTGCGCGTTGGCGATCACCGCGAACGACGCGCCGGCGCCCACGGAGCCGAGGATCCCGAGGGGATCGGTCCCGCCCGCGGAGCCCGCTTCGCCGCCGAAGCCCAGCAGCACGACGCCGATCGTCGCGAGGGCGGTCGCCGCCATCCACGTCCAGCTCGGCATCCGTCGCGTGAGCGCCCACTCCAGGAGCCCCGCGAGGATCGGGGCGGAGCCGAGCGCGACGACGGTGCCGACCGCCACGCCGTTGCGGCCGGTGCCGAGGAAGAAGAGGGGCTGGTAGACCGAGATGCAGACGCCGGTGAGCACCATGAGAGCGAGCGGGCGGATGCCGCCCTTCGAGGGGCTCAGCGACCGGAGGCTCTTAGCCGCGGCGTCCGGGCGCCGGCGGGCGTGGCGGGCGGCGAGGGCGAACGCGATGAGGGCCAGACCCGCGCCGCCGATGACCATGCGCATGACACCGATCGACAGCGGGGTCGTGCCGTCGGGGCCGAGAGCCTGCGATGTCCCGGTCGTGCCGAACAGCACCGCGGCGGCGAGGACAGCGAGGACATGCACCCTCCGTTTATATCCGCATCGGCGCCCTCCGACCGACATGGCCCCACCGGGCTCCCAGGGGCCGCCGTGGCACCCGCCGGTAGGCTGGTGCGGTGACGGTTCAGTTGTATGACACCAAGGCGCAGACCCTGCGCGACTTCGTGCCCCTCGACCCCGGAAACGTCACGATCTACGTCTGCGGTCCGACCGTGCAGTCGGGTCCCCACATCGGGCATCTCCGCGGCGCGTTGAGCTTCGACATCCTGCGGCGCTGGCTCACCCACCGCTATGGCCGCGTCACGTTCGTCCGCAACGTGACCGACATCGACGACAAGGTGCTCGCGAACGCGAGCGACGGCGAGCCGTGGTGGGCGCTCGCCTACCGCATGGAGCTGGAGTTCACGCGCGCGTACACGGCCATCGGCATCCTCCCTCCCACATACGAGCCGCGCGCGACCGCCTCGATCCCGCAGATGCAGGAGCTGATCGCGCGGCTGATCGACGCGGGGCACGCCTACGCCGCGCCTTCGACAGGCTCGGAGGCCGCGGATGCCGCCGGCGACGTGTACTTCGACGTCCGGTCATGGGATTCGTACGGCTCGCTCACACGGCAGAGCCTCGACGCGATGGAGCCCGCCGCGGACGCGGACCCGCGCGGCAAGCGCGACCCCCGGGACTTCGCGCTGTGGAAGGGCGCCAAGGCCGACGAGCCCGCATCGGCGACGTGGGACTCGCCCTGGGGTGCCGGACGCCCCGGCTGGCACATCGAGTGCTCCGCGATGGCGCGGCGCTACCTCGGCAGCGAGTTCGACATCCACGGCGGCGGCCTCGACCTGCGCTTCCCGCACCACGAGAACGAGCTGGCCCAGTCGACGGCCGCCGGCGACGGCTTCGCGCGCTACTGGGTGCACAACGGACTCGTGACCGTCGGCGCGCAGAAGATGTCGAAGTCGCTGTTCAACTTCGTCCTCGCCGAGGACGTGCTGCGCGAACGCGACCCGCTCGTCGTGCGCTACGCGCTCGCTGCGGCCCACTATCGCTCGAGCCTCGACATCACCGGCTCGACGTTCGACGAGGCCGAGGCGGCGCTCGACCGCATCCGCACGTTCCTCGAGCGCGCGATCCGGACGCTTCGGGGCACCGAGGATGTGCGGGTGGATGCCGCCGTCCCGGCCGCGTTCGCGGCAGCGCTCGACGACGACCTCGGCGTGCCCCAGGCGCTCGCCGTGCTGCACGAGGCCGTGCGCGACGGCAACACGGCGCTGGACGCCGGCGACCGGGCCGGCGCGCTGCGCGCGTTCGCCGACGTCGCCGTGATGACCGGGGTGCTCGGCATCGACCCCCTCGACCCGCACTGGCGTTCGACGGACGTCTCAGCCGAGGCAGCCGCTCTCGACGCCCTCGTGCAGACGATGATCGCGCAGCGCGCCGACGCGCGCGCGGCGAAGGACTGGGCGGCGGCCGACCGCATCCGCGATGCGATCGCGGCGGCCGGCATCGCCCTCGAAGACGGACCCGACGGGACGCATTGGAGTGTCGCCGACACGCCTCGCCCCGCGGAGAGAAACTGACGGGGCGGCGCCCCGCATGAAGGAGAACTGATGGCCAAGCCAGGACGCCCCGGCGCGAGCAAGGGCAACAAGAAGGGCCCCACCAAGGGCACGGGCGGCAAGAACAAGCGGTCGCTCGCCGGCCGGGGGCCGACGCCCAAGGCCGAGGACCGCGCGTGGCACCCCGCCGGCAAGCGCAAGGCGGCCGCCGAGCGGTACGCCGCCGCGGGCGGCACCGGCAAGCCCGGGCAGCCGGCTCCCCGGTCGTCACGGCCCGGCAAGAAGGACGATGACACCGAGACCGTCACCGGGCGCAACTCGGTGCTCGAGGCGCTGCGGGCGAAGATCCCGGCGACCGCGTTCTACATCGCGCAGCGCGTCGAGATGGACGACCGCGTCAAGGAGATGCTGGCGATCGCCACTCACCGGGAGATCCCGGTGCTCGAGGTCACGCGGCCCGAGCTGGACCGCATGGCCGGCTTCGACGGTGTGCACCAGGGCGTCGCCCTCAAGGTGCCGCCGTACGAGTACGCCCACCCGCAGGACCTGCTGGAGCAGGTCATCGAGAAGGGCCAGACGCCGCTGTTCGTCGCGCTCGACGGCATCACAGACCCCCGCAACCTCGGGGCCATCCTGCGTTCGACCGCGGCGTTCGGCGGCCACGCCGTCATCGTGCCGCAGCGACGCTCGGCGAGCGTCAACTCGGCCGCGTGGAAGACGAGCGCCGGCGCGGCGGCACGCATCCCCGTCGCGATCGCCGCCAACCTCACCGCGATGCTCAAGGACTTCAAGAAGCAGGGCGTGTTCGTGCTCGGGCTCGACGGCGGGGGAGAGGTCTCCCTCCCCGAGCTCCAGCTCGCCGATCGCCCGGTCGTGATCGTCGTCGGCTCCGAGGGCAAAGGCCTCTCGCGGCTGGTCACCGAGACCTGCGACCAGATCGTCTCGATCCCGATCTCGTCGAGCACCGAGTCGCTCAACGCGGGCATCGCGGCATCCGTCGCCCTCTATCAGGTCGCGACTCTCCGGACGGCTCCGCCCGCCTGAGTCGCCGCATGACGCATTCACTGGAATGAACCGCCCCGTGACGCGCTTGTCCCACCCAGAGCCGGCGAGCGTTCGGCGGTACGACAGATCGAAAGGCACAACATGGCACGCATCGCCGTCATCGGAGGCTCCGGCTACGCCGGACGACACATCGTCGCCGAGGCGGTGAATCGCGGCCACAGCGTCCTCGCGATCGCGCGCCGCGTCCCGAGCGAGCGCCAGCCGGGCGCGGTGTACATCGAGGGCTCGCTCACGGACGTGCCCGACCTGCTCGCCCAGCTCGAGGGCGTCGACGTCGTCGTGTCGGCCGTCGCGCCGCGCGGCGACATGCAGGGTCTCGTGCGCCCCAACATCGCCGCGCTCGCCTCGCTCCTGCCCGAGGGCGTCCGGCTGGGCGTCATCGGCGGCGCCGGCGGCAGCCTGGTCACCGAGGACGGGCAGCGGGTCGTGGACCTGCCGTCGTTCAGCGAGGAGTACAAGGCAGAGGCCCTCGAGGCGATCGGCATCCTCGAAGACCTGCAGGCGGGGCCGGAGTCGCTCGACTGGTTCTACATCCACCCCGCCGGCGGGTTCGGCGCCTACAACCCCGGCGAGCGCACCGGCTCGTACCGCACCGGCGGCGACGTCATCGTGACCGACGCCGAGGGAGAGTCGTACATCTCGGGCGAAGACCTCGCGGTCGCCATCGTCGACGAGATCGAGAAGCCGCAGCACCCCCGCAAGCGGTTCACCGTCGGCTACTGAGCGCTGATCGCGGAGAGGCAGGTCGCCGCTCGGCGGGACCTGCCTCTCGCGCTGTTCTGGGGCGCGTCAGACCAGGTCGCGCCAGTCGATGTCGGCCTCGTCGTCGTCGACGACGGGGGTCGGCGACGTGATGACCGACAGCGACACCGTCTCTGTCGGCGGGCCCATCAGCGTCGCCTCGTCGCGGCGGTGACGCAGCACGTTGTCGATGTAGCTCGTGAGCGACTCGGCGAGAGGCACCGACTTCCCCTTGGCCTGCGACAGGTACCAGCGGTGCTCGAGCAGCTGGTGGAACACCTCGGCGGGCTCGAGCTTGGATCGCAGGTCCCACGGGATCGCCTTGACGACCGGCTCGAAGACGCGCGTGAGCCACTCGTGGGCGACCATCTCCTCGTCGTCGCCCAGGCGCGAGATGCGCGCGCGGAACTCGTCGAGGTCGTTGAGCAGGCGGCGGGCCTGGTTCTCCTCGACGTCGAGGCCTGTCAGGCGCAGCAGCCGCCGCTGGTGGTGTCCCGCGTCGACGACCTTGGGCTGGATCGAGACCCTGGCGCCGTCGGCCGTGGCCTGGATCGACATCTCGCCGATGTCGAACCCGAGGTCGTTGAGCCGCTGCACGCGCTCGGTCAGGCGCCAGGCCTCGTCGGCGCGGAAGCTCTCCTCGTCGGTGAGCGCCGCCCACAGCGCGTGGTACGCCGACACGATGCCGTCGGCGACCGCGATGGCGTCGACGCCGCCCTCGAGGCGCCCGCCCGCCTCGAGATCCATGATCTCGCCCGCGATGTTCGTGCGGGCCACGTCGAGGTCGTGCGCGCGCTGACCGGGCGTCAGACCGCTCTCGTGCAGCTCGCCCGTCTCGGCGTCGACGAGGTAGGCGGCGAAGGCGCCGGCGTCGCGGCGGAACAGCGTGTTCGACAGCGAGACGTCGCCCCAGAAGAAGCCGACGTTGTGCAGACGCACCAGCAGCAGGGCGAGCGCATCCACGAGGCGCGTGGCGGTGTCGGGCCGCAGCACCTGCGTGAACAGGGCCCGGTAGGGGAGTGAGAACTTCAGGTGCGCGGTCACCAGCGCGGCCGGCAGCGGCTCGCCCGCGGCATCCGTGCGTCCGGCGATCACCGCGACCCGCTCGACGCAGGGGACGTCCAGACGCGCGAGGTTGCCGAGCATGTCGTACTCGCGCTGCGCCATCGCCTGCGTCGTCTCCTTGATGGCGACGACGCGGCCAGAGAGATTGGCGAAACGCACCAGGTGGCGTGAGATGCCCTTCGGGAGGAACACGATGTGCTGCGACGGCCAGTCGCCGAGCGGTGTCGACCAGGGCAGCGTCAGCAGCCCGGGATCCACGCTGCTGGCCGTGATGTTCAGGGCGTCAGGCACGTTCCCTCCGGAGAAGACAGCGACGGCGCGGGGGAATTGCTCCCACCCGCGCCGTCGCGATATGCGAAACGGTGTTACGCCGCGGCGATCGCCCGGTCCGTGAGGCGCTCGCCCGACTCGATGTCGAAGACGTGGACGTGTCCGGGGACCGGAGCCAGCGCGACCTTGTCGCCCGCGATCGGGTGACGGCGTCCGTCGACGCGCGCGACGATGTCGGTGCGCTTGCCGTTGACGTCGGCGTGTCCGTAGAGGTAGCCGTCGGCGCCGAGCTCCTCGACGAGGTCGACCGTGACCGTGAGGCCCTTGCCGTCGGCCGGGGCGACCTGGATGTCTTCCGGACGAACGCCGATCGTGACGTCGGAGCCGTGCGCCTTGCCCAGCGTGTCGGCTTCGATGCCCACGACCGTGTCACCGAACTGGACGCCGCCCTCGGCGAGGTGCGCCGGGAACAGGTTCATGGCAGGCGAGCCGATGAAGCCGGCGACGAACACGTTGTTGGGCTTCTCGTACAGGTCGCGCGGGGTGCCGACCTGCTGCAGGAGGCCGTCCTTGAGGACCGCGATGCGGTCGCCCATGGTGAGGGCCTCGGTCTGGTCGTGCGTCACGTAGACGGTGGTGACGCCGAGGCGGCGCTGCAGCGACGCGATCTGCGTACGCGTCTGGACGCGGAGCTTGGCGTCGAGGTTCGACAGCGGCTCGTCCATGAGGAACACCTGCGGCTGGCGGACGATGGCGCGGCCCATGGCGACGCGCTGACGCTGACCACCCGAGAGGGCCTTCGGCTTGCGGGTCAGGTACTCCTCGAGGTCGAGGAGCTTCGCGGCCTCGAGCACGCGAGCGGCGCGCTCCTCCTTGCCGACGCCGGCGATCTTGAGCGCGAAGCCCATGTTCTCGGCGACGGTCATGTGCGGGTACAGCGCGTAGTTCTGGAAGACCATCGCGATGTCGCGGTCCTTCGGGGGGACGTCGGTGACGTCACGGTCGCCGATCAGGATGCGGCCCGAGTTGACCTCTTCGAGGCCGGCCAGCATGCGCAGCGACGTGGACTTGCCGCAGCCCGAGGGGCCGACGAGAACCAGGAACTCGCCATCGGCGACCTCGAGGTTGAGCTTGTCCACAGCGGGGCGAGTGCCCCCGGGGTACAGACGAGTTGCGTTGTCAAACGTGACGGACGCCATGTTCTCTTCTCCTTCACCGGCAGGTACGTGCCGGACGATCCGTAGTGATGGAATGAGCGGGGGCTTTCCCGCACGCCCTTCATCGGGCGCACGAACAGTATGACACGGCGCGCACGGAGGTTGCGTCTGGGCATTTCCCAGGGTGGCTGACTAGCATCGTGGACGGCCGTTTTCCCGTTCGGCCCCGCCGGATGCCGGCTGATTTCCGCCCCGAGAGGTTCCATGTCGAGCGACGAGTCACAGAACGCCGCGTCCAGCGAGCGCCGCGACGCCGTGCGTGAGAAGGCACAGCAGGTGAAGGTGCGACAGTCGCGGGCGCGTCTGATCCGGCGCACTTCGCTCGCGGTGGTCGCGGTCGCGTTCGTCGCCGTCATCGCCGTCGTGGTGACGTGGACCGTGTCGTCGAGCGCGTCGAAGCCGATGATGAGCCCCGCGAACGTCGTGAACGACGGCTTCGTGGTGAGCGATGTCAGGGGCGGCGGCGTCGACTCCGTAGACCCCGACTCGAACGGCTCGCTCGAGGGCGAGGCGGCCACACCGAGCCCGACCCCCGAGCCCGAGCCGACACCGACCGCCAGCCCCACCGAGGCCCCCGCCGTCGAGATCCGTGTCTACGTCGACTACCTCTCGACCGGCTCGCGCGACTTCCAGCTCGCGAACACGAAGCAGCTGTCGGAGTGGGTCGGCGACGGCGCTGCGACTCTGACCTACTACCCGGTGGCGATGCTGACGGCGAAGTCGAACGGCACCAAGTACTCGCTGCGCGCCGCCGGCGCCGCGGCATGCGTCGCGCAGCACGCGCCCGATTACTTCTTCGCATTCAACGACGCGCTCCTTCGCCAGCAGCCCGAGGTCGACTCCGACGGCTACAGCGACAGCGAGCTCGCCGCGCTCGCCATCGCGACCGGCCTGGACGGGCCCAAGGTCGTGCGCGCGTGCATCGAGGACCAGTCGTACGCCTCGTGGGCGAAGACCGCCACCGAGCGTGCCCTGCAGGAGCTGCCTGACACAGACGGTGCAACCCTCACCGGCACGCCGATGGTGCTCGTCAACGGCACCCAGTACGTGGGCAAGCTCGACGACCCCAAGGAGTTCGCCCAGTTCGTGCTCACCGTCGCGAGCGACGCGTACTACAAGGCCACGCCGACTCCCACGCCGACGCCGACGACGGCCCCCTGATCGGGTGCCCGCGCGGGCGCCGCTAGACTGGGCGCTCTGCCGACTTGGCGCAATTGGTAGCGCACCGTACTTGTAATACGGGGGTTACGGGTTCAAGTCCCGTAGTCGGCTCCACGAACCGGCAGCGGGCAAGATGGATCGGGTGACCGCATCCCGCCCGCCCGTCTGGATCGGCCTCGGCGGCGCCGCGCTCATCGGCATCCTCACCGCGGCGCAGGCCCGCATCAACGGCCAGCTCGGCGTCCGCATCGGCGACGGGTTCGCCGCGGCCGTGATCTCGTTCGGTTCCGGCCTGATCGTGGTCCTCGTGCTCTCGGCGGCGCTGCCGCAGGGGCGCAGAGGATTCGCCGCGCTGGTCACCGGAGTCCGCGGGCGCCGCCTCCCGATCTGGATGCTGTGCGGCGGCGTCGCCGGCGCGCTGTCGGTCGCGACCCAGTCGCTTTCCGTCGCCATCATCGGCGTCGCGCTGTTCACCGTGGGAACGGTCGCCGGGCAGACGGTGAGCGGCCTGCTGCTCGACCGCGCGGGCGTGGGTCCCGCCGGCATCGTCGCGGTGACGCCGGCGCGGCTCCTGGGCGGCGCCCTCGCGATGCTCGCCGCCGGCGTGTCGCTGGCCGGGGGCGTGGACGCGCCGCCCGTGCTCGTCGTGCTGCCGTTCCTCGTCGGGGCGGGCATCGCCTGGCAGTCTGCGGTCAACGGGCGGCTGCGTCAGCGTGTCGGCACACCGCTGACCGCGACGCTCGTCAACTTCATCGGCGGCACGGCGGTGCTCGGTGTCGCCGAGCTCATCCACGCGGCGGTCGCGGGCGCGCCGACGTCGTACCCGGCGGATCCGTGGCTGTACCTCGGCGGCGTGATCGGGGTGGCGTACATCTTCCTCGCCGCCGCCCTCGTGCCCTTCACGGGGGTGCTCCTGCTCGGCCTCGGCACCGTCGTGGGGCAGGTGGTCACGTCGGTCCTGATCGATGCGATCTGGCCCGCGGCGGGCGGGCCGGCGCTCGGGGTGTCGCTGCTGATGTCGACGCTCGCGATCCTATCGGTCGTCGTGGCGGCCGTGCCCTGGCGAGGGATGCCGCGGCCGCGGCGCTGACGCTGCGGCCCGAACGGGCAGCGCTCCCCGCGGAAGAATCGGCGGCTCTCCCCGCGGACGCACGACGCACCCGTCCGGCGCTTCCGCGGGTCCCTGCCGCCGTCACATGCGCTGTCGCGCTCGAGAAGATGATGGAATGGATGGCGGCGCGACCGTCGGACCCCCGGCGTCGTCAGCCGCACCGAGGCGTCGTGCTCCGTGTGGAACCCCCGCGAGCGCGCACCCGACGCGGTCGACCGGAGAATCCGGCCGGCCGCCCGTCGCGCCCCGCGTGGCCGAGACCCCGACGGCCCGGGCCGCGCGAGACCCGAAGCACGGAAGAAGAGTGAGATGTCGGCAGATCCCTATGGCAACGGTGCAGAGGTGCTCGATCCCGAGGAGGATCTGCGCACCCTGATCTCGACCCGTCCGGGGCCCCATCGCGCCGTAGACCCGTCGATCGCCCGCTCCTGGCTGCTCGTGCCCGGAACGCGCCCCGACTCGTTCCACGACATGGCGGCCTCGCGTGCCGACGCAGTGGTCCTCGACATCGAGGACGCGGTCGATCCGAGCAACAAGTCGCAGGCCCGTCAGGACGTGGTCGACTGGCTTACCGCCGGCGGCCGCGCGTGGGTGCGAGTGAACGACGCGGCGAGCCCCTTCTGGGCCGACGATCTGGCTGCGCTCGTCGGCGCGCCCGGGCTGCTGGGCATCATGCTCGCCAAGACCGAGTCGCCCGACCAGGTCACAAGCTCGTTCGACCGCCTGCGCGCCAGCGTGCCCGTGGTGGCGCTGATCGAGTCAGCACTGGGCGTGGAGGATGCCGCGCACATCGCCCGCGCGCGCGGCGCGTTCCGGCTCGCGTTCGGCAGCGGAGACTTCCGGCGCGACACCGGCATGAGCGCGGATGCCGAGGCCATGGCCTACCCGCGCGCCCGCCTGGTCGTCGCCAGTCGCGTGGGAGACCTTCCCGGCCCCATCGACGGCCCCACCGTCGGCAACAGCATGCCGACGCTGCGCGAGCACTCCGCGATCACCGTCTCGATGGGCATGACCGGCAAGCTGTGCCTGGCCGCCGAGCAGGCGCCCGTCATCAACGAGGTGATCTGCCCGACCCCGAGCGAGGTGGAGTGGGCACTGGACTTCCTGGCCGACTTCGAGGGCCGGGGCCGCGTCATCCGCGACGGCAGCGACTTGCCTCGCCTGGGCCGGGCGCAGAAGATCGAGAAGCTTGCGATGGCGTTCGGCGTCCACCCGACGTCGTGACCGCCGCATCACCCCCGACCCTCGAAGGGACAAATGACATGGCCGACGACATCCGCCTGCACGAAGGCGACCGGAACCCCGGCTTCGCCCTTCCCGACTCCACCGGCGCCGTCGTGCGCCCGGAGGACTTCGCCGGGCGCCGCCTGATCGTGTACTTCTACCCGGCCGCGTTCACACCCGGCTGTACGACCGAGGCCTGCGACTTCCGCGACAACCTCGCCTCGCTCCAGGCCGCCGGCGTGGCCGTCGTCGGCATCTCGCCCGACCCGGTCGAGCGGCTCGCGGAGTGGGCGAACGCCGAGCAGCTGGAGTTCCCGCTGCTCTCGGACGAGGACCACGCGGTCGCCGAGGCGTGGGGCGCCTGGGGCGCCAAGGTCGTGGGCGGCGAGGAGCGCGTGGGTCTCATCCGCTCGACCTTCGTGCTGGCCGCCGACGGCACGGTGGAGTCCGCCGAGTACCGCGTCGACCCGCAGGGCCACGTCGACCGCCTCCGGGCACAGCTCGCCGCCTGAGCCGGGTTCGGCCCGGCCGCCGACGCTCTCCCGGCAGGGAGCGCGGATCGCGGCATCCGTCTCGATCCGCCCGCCTCCCGGGCGCCTACGTGGCGCCAGGGCGACGATGTGCCTGCCTCAGGGCATGCGGGTGACGAACGCGCGGGCGTCGACGGCCTTGCGCCGTTCCGGCCGGGAGCGCGGCGGCTTGCCGCCGACGTAGAGCCAGCCGAGCAGCTCCTCGTTCTTCTTGAGACCGTGGGCCTTCGCGACGGCCTTCGCACGCGTGTAGTGGCCGGTGCGCCAGAAGACGCCCCAGCCGGCCTCGTCGAGCAGCAGGCTCAGCATGTGCGCGACGCCCGAGGCCACGGCCTCCTGCTCCCAGCGCGGCACCTTGTGGCTCTTGTGGTAGCTCGCCACCACCGCGACGAGCAGCGGTGCGCGCAGCGGCTTCGACGAGACGCCCTTGTCTCCCTGCCCCTTGTTGATCGCGCGGCCGAGTCGCTCGCGGTCCTCGCCGCGCAGCTCGATGAGCCGCCACGGCCGCAGCGACGAGTGGTCGGCGACTCGGCCCGCGGCCGCCACGAACTGCAGCAGTTCGGCGTGGGTCGGCGCCTCGTCGGTCACCTTCGACCACGAACGGCGCGCGAGGGCAGCCTCCAGTGCTCCGGGCATCAGACGGTCCCGGCGTCGTCGCCCGGCGTGAACTGCAGCGAGATCGAGTTCATGCAGTAGCGGTCGCCCGTCGGGGTGCCGAAGCCGTCGGGGAACACGTGGCCGAGGTGCGAGCCGCAGTTCGCGCAGCGCACTTCGGTGCGCACCATCCCGTGACTGCTGTCCTCGATCAGTTCGACCGCGTCGGGACGGATCGACTCGTAGAAGCTCGGCCACCCGCAGTGCGAGTCGAACTTCGTGCCGCTCTGGAACAGCTCGGCGCCGCACGCCGCGCACGTGTACAGGCCGGCGCGGCCCTCGTCGAGCAGCTCACCGGTCCACGGCCGCTCGGTGCCGGCTTCGCGCAGGACCGCGTACTGCTCGGCGGTCAGGTCTTCGCGCCACTGGGCGTCGCTCTTGTCGACGGCGTAGTTCATGGTCTCCTCCTGGGCACAGCATCCGGCCCGTGTATTCCAGGTTCCATTCAACCCCAGCCGGTGGGGCAGCGGGTCGTCGGGTGGAGGGGTTCGGGGCGCGCCAGGAACGTTCGGGGCGCGTCGCGTGCGCCCCGAACGTTCACCGGGCGCCCCAAACCCCGGAGAGCAGGACCGTGGGGGAGGATGGCGGGATGATCCAGGACCCGGATGCCGAGACCGCGGCGGTCGTGGAGCGGTACGCGCGCTTCGCCCGCGACGAGGCCCCCGGGCGCTCGGAGCTCTACGCGGGCTGGGCCGGCGGTGTGGCCGCCGACCCGGAGGTCGCCGCGATCCTCGCGCGCATCCCGGCCACGCGCCGGCAGCCGCCGCTCGTCTTCGCGGTCACGCGCATGCTCGGCGCGCCCGAGGCGGACTTCGCGGCGTGGGCCGCGTGGCTGCGAGCTCACGCCGACCAGACCGTGGCCGAGGCATCCGTGCGGCGCCTGCAGACCAACGAGCCGATGCGGTGTGCCGTCCTGCTCCCCGCGCTGGCGACGATCCTCGGGCCGATCGCGCTGCTGGAGGTCGGCGCGAGCGCGGGACTGTGCCTCTATCCGGACCGCTACTCGTACCGCTACCGCAGCGGTGGCGGCGTCGTGGCGCTGGATCCTGCCGGCGGTCAATCGACGGTGGTGCTGGAATGCGAGATCACCGGCGATCCGCCCCTGCGCATGCCGGAGCTGGTGTGGCGCGGCGGGATCGACCTCGATCCGCTAGACGCCGCCGACGCCGGCGATCGCCGTTTCCTCACGAGCCTCGTGTGGCCGGGAGAGGCCGGGCGAGCCGACCGCATCGCCGCAGCCCTCGACATCGCCGCGGCGGACCCACCACTGCTGCGGGCGGGTGACGCGTCCGACCCGGACGTGCTGCACGCCGCCGCCGGGGCCGCGCCGGCCGGCGCGACGCTCGTCGTGACGACCCCGGGCGTGCTCCCGCACATCCCGCGTGCCGGACGCGAGCGCCTCATCGAGGCCGTGCGGCGACTGGACGCGGTGTGGATCACGATCGATCCGCCGGCCCTGCACGAGGGGTGGCGGTCGCCCGTGGACCCCGACGCGTGGGGCGGCTTCGTGCTCGGCCGCGACGGCGAGGCGCTCGCCGCGGTGGATCCGCTCGGCTCGTTCGTGCACTGGCGCGCGTGGCGCACCGGAGAGACGGATGCCGCGGGCTAGCGTGGACGCGTGCCTCTGACCGACCGCGACCGCGCCATCCTCGAATTCGAGGTCGAATGGCGCCGGCACGCGGGAGCCAAGGAGGAGGCGATCCGCGCCGAGCTGGGGATCTCGCCGGCACGGTACTACCAACTCCTCGGGCGGCTCATCGACACGACCGAGGCGCAGGAGCACGATCCGATGCTCGTCAAGCGGCTGCGCCGGCTGCGTGAGGTCCGCCTCCACGAGCGCGCCGCCCGCGCCGCCGACGCGCGCTGAGTCGCGGTTCGGGCCCGGACCGGCTGTCGCAGACGGAACGCCCGGCGTTCGCCGGGTAGCATCGACGGGTGCCGACCACCAGTTTCCCTCGGGATCGTTTCGACGATGTGCCGGAGACGGACCGCGTGGGCGCCCACCGGGCGGAGAACCCGCGGATGCGCGGCTGGGTCGTGCTGCTGTGGGCGGCGCTGGCCACCGTCGTGCTCATCGTCATCGGGATCTTCGGGACGCTGCTGGCGTCCGGCCGCATCGAGCTCGTGCCGACGCCGACTCCCACGGTGGCGCCCCTCCCCGAGGTCACGCCGGTCGTCGACGTGAACTACGACGTCATGATCCTCAACGCGACTCCCGAGCAGGGACTGGCCACGCAGATGAAGGACGTCGTCGTCGGCGCCGGATGGGCCGACGAGAAGGTGACGGCGGGTGAAGCGGGCTCGCAGGACTTCCCGACGACCACCGTCTTCTACGTGGATCCTGCCGACGAAGCGGCTGCGGCCGGCCTCGCCGGCGTCATCGGCGGCGCGGAGATCGAGCAGAGCGAGGCCTATCCGGCCACCTCGCCCGATGTCCCTCAGCTGACGGTCGTGATCGGCCTAGACCGCACCGCCGCGGGGCAGACGCCCGCACCCACTCCCTGATCGCCGGGCGTCGTGTTTCGCGCCGGTAAACACTTGTATTCCTGCGTGTCAACAAGTGACGAATCGCGCCGAGGCCGAGTTTTCGCCTGCATACGATGAAGCCCTGCACCGTCGGCTACAGGAGATTCGCATGACCCAGGGCACCGTCAAATGGTTCAACGCCGAGAAGGGATTCGGCTTCATCACCGTCGCCGACGGCCAGGACGTCTTCGTCCACTACTCGAACATCGACATGTCGGGCTTCCGCGTGCTCGAAGAGGGTCAGACCGTGGAGTTCACGGTCGGCTCCGGCCAGAAAGGCCCTCAGGCGGAGTCGGTGCGCGTCGTCTGACCAGCCGACCCAGCGCCCGGCGCTGACATGACCCAGGAGACGGGATGCCGCGAGGCATCCCGTCTCCTCGTATGTCGGCATCCGTCACCGCGGCTTGCACTCGATAGGGTCGAGTGCCAGAATGATTTAGCACTCGTGTTTGTTGAGTGCTAATACCCAAAGCCAACGTTCCGGAGGGACGACACACACATGGCAAAGATCATCGCTTTCGACGAGGAGGCCCGCCGCGGCCTCGAGCGCGGCCTCAACATCCTGGCCGACGCCGTCAAGGTGACGCTCGGCCCGCGCGGTCGCAACGTCGTGCTCGAGAAGAAGTGGGGCGCACCCACGATCACGAACGACGGTGTCTCCATCGCCAAGGAGATCGAGCTGGACGACCCGTACGAGAAGATCGGTGCGGAGCTCGTCAAGGAGGTCGCCAAGAAGACCGACGACGTCGCCGGTGACGGCACGACCACCGCGACCGTTCTCGCCCAGGCGCTCGTGCGCGAGGGCCTGCGCAACGTCGCAGCCGGCGCCGACCCCATCTCGCTCAAGAAGGGCATCGAGAAGGCCGTCGCCGCCATCACCGCCGAGCTGCTCGAGTCCGCCAAGGAGGTCGAGTCCAAGGAGCAGATCGCTGCCACGGCATCGATCTCGGCCGCTGACCCGGAGATCGGCGCGCTGATCGCCGAGGCCATCGACAAGGTGGGCAAGGAAGGCGTCGTCACCGTCGAGGAGTCGCAGACGTTCGGCACCGAGCTCGAGCTCACCGAGGGCATGCGGTTCGACAAGGGCTACATCAACCCCTACTTCGTCACGGACCCGGAGCGCCAGGAGGCGGTCTTCGAGGACCCGTACATCCTCATCGCGAACCAGAAGATCTCGAACATCAAGGACCTTCTGCCCGTCGTCGACAAGGTGATCCAGGACGGCAAGGAGCTCGTCATCATCGCCGAGGACGTCGAGGGTGAGGCTCTCGCGACCCTCGTGCTCAACAAGATCCGCGGCATCTTCAAGTCGGTCGCCGTCAAGGCTCCCGGCTTCGGCGACCGTCGCAAGGCGCAGCTGCAGGACATCGCGATCCTCACCGGCGGCCAGGTCATCACCGAGGAGGTCGGTCTCAAGCTCGAGAACGCCACCCTCGACCTGCTCGGCCGTGCGCGCAAGGTCATCGTCACCAAGGACGAGACCACGATCATCGAGGGTGCCGGCGACCCCGGACAGCTCGAAGGTCGCGTCACGCAGATCCGTCGCGAGATCGAGAACACCGACAGCGACTACGACCGCGAGAAGCTTCAGGAGCGCCTCGCCAAGCTCGCGGGTGGCGTCGCCGTCATCAAGGCGGGCGCGGCCACCGAGGTCGAGCTCAAGGAGCGCAAGCACCGCATCGAGGACGCCGTTCGCAACGCGAAGGCGGCCGTCGAGGAGGGCATCGTCCCCGGTGGTGGTGTCGCCCTCATCCAGTCCGGCCGGAAGGCGCTCGACGCCCTCGAGCTGACCGGTGACGAGGCGACCGGTGCCAACATCGTGCGTGTCGCGATCGAGGCCCCGCTGAAGCAGATCGCCCTCAACGCCGGTCTCGAGCCGGGCGTCGTGGCGAACAAGGTGTCGGAGCTCCCCGCGGGCCACGGCCTCAACGCCGCCACGGGCGAGTACGGTGACCTGTTCGCACAGGGCATCATCGACCCCGCCAAGGTGACCCGTTCGGCGCTGCAGAACGCTGCGTCGATCGCCGGCCTCTTCCTCACGACCGAGGCCGTCGTCGCCGACAAGCCGGAGAAGGTCTCGGCTCCGGCCGGCGACCCGACCGGCGGCATGGACTTCTGATCCCGCCCCTCGCGTAACGCGTTCACAGAACGGCCCCTCCTCGCGGAGGGGCCGTTCTGCGTTCGGGGGGGTTCAGCGGAACAAGATCAGCGGAACAGGCTCGTCGTCGCCAGTTCGGTGTCGGCGTACTGGCGGCCGGCGGCGGCGAGCGACGCGTTGATGCTGGCGAGGGACTCCTCGACCTGGCGCTGCGTGGCGCGCCACTGCTCGACGACACCCGCGAATGCCGCAGAGGCAGAGCCGGTCCACGAGGACTGCAGCTGGGTCAGCTGTGAGAGCATCGCGTTCGACTCCGCCTGCAGCCGGTCGATCGTGCCGCGCACCGTGGCGGTCGAGGTGAGGATGCTGTCGCTGTCGACGGTGAAGACGGCCATTCGGGACTCCTGATCAACGTGCGGCGGCCGGATGCCGAACCCGCGGTGCACGCCACGCTAGGGGTCTGGGATGCGCGGGAAACGGCATCCGTCGTCATCTGGGGACGGAGGCGCGGAATCGCCGGCGGGGGAGGAGGCGCGTCACTCCGACGCGTCGGCCAGGCGCGGCATCGGCTGGGTCAGGACGTCGAGGTGCTCCGCAGCGGCGCGGGCGTCGGCCAGCGGGAACGCGACGCGGAACGTCGCGCCGCCGCCTGGGGTGTCGACGACGTCGACCGAGCCGTGCAGCGCCTCCACGATCGATGCCACGATAGACAGACCGAGCCCGGAGCCGCCCGTCTCACGCGTTCGCGACGTGTCGGCCCGCCAGAAGCGCTGGAAGATCTTGTCCTTGATCTGATCCGGCACGCCCTCGCCGTGGTCGACGATCTCGATCCAGCCCATGCGGGAGCGCGCGTCCGTCCCGACGCGCAGCTCGATGGGCGAGTCGTCGGCGGTGAACCGTCGCGCGTTGCCGAGGAGGTTCGTCACGACCTGGCGGATCCGGTTCTCGTCCCCGAGCACGATGGGCGGAAGCCCGTCCGCAGGGGCGGTGCCGTCGGCATCCGGCAGCAGCGGGGGCAGGGCGGATGCCGCCGCTCCGGTCGCCGGCACGGGCTTCGGACGCCGTCGCAGCAGCGACAGCGTCGCGCCGGCCCGGGAGATCGCCGAAGTGCTTCCGGTGCGCCGCTTCTCGTCGGCGACGCCTGCCGCTTCCTCCTCGACCGGCCGCGCAGGATGCTCGACCGTGGTGTCGATGACGGTGACCGGGCGTGCGGGGGAGGCCGCACGGACGTCGAGTGCGGCATCGCGGGCGACGGGGCGCAGGTCGACCGGACCGATGACGACGTCGCGGCGCTCGTCGAGGCGCGCGAGGGCAAGCAGGTCCTCGACCAGCAGCCCCATGCGGATCGCCTCCTTCTCGATGCGCTCCATGGACTGCGCGACGTCCTCGTCGCCGCGCACGGCTCCCATGCGGTACAGCTCGGCATAGCCGCGCACGGTCACCAGCGGGGTGCGCAGCTCATGGCTGGCGTCGCCGATGAACCGACGCATCTGCCGCACGGTCGCATCGCGCTGCGTGATGGCGGCGTCGACGCGGTCGAGCATCGCGTTGATGGCGGTCTTGAGGCGCCCGACCTCGGTCGTCGTGGGCTCGATGTCGGTCATGCGCAGGCTGAAATCGCCCGCGGCGATCGCGTCGGCCGTCGATTCGACCTGGCCGAGGCTGCGGAAGGTGAGGGTGACGAGGTAGCGGGTGGCCACCGCCCCGCCCACGAGGATCAGAATGGCGAGGATGCTGTAGATGCCGATGTACGAGGCGATCGTGCGGTTCACGGTGGCGAGGGGGACGGCGACCATCTGCGTGTAGAGCAGTCCTGTGTTGGCCAGTTCCTGCACCGTGACGGTTGCGCGGAATTCCGTGTCGCCGTCCTCGGAGGATAGCGTCGCGATCCGCAGCTCCTGCGACTGCGCGACGTCCAGGGGGAACGCCGAAGGGAACGCCGGCTCCGGGCCGCCTCGCCCTCCCGCGGTCTCGAGCAGCTTGCCGTGGGTCGGTTCGTAGACCGCGACGAAATAATCCGTCGGCGGCGCGTTCGTGATCGGCTCGGCCTCGAGATTCCCCTCGTTGGCGCTCAGATCCATCAGTGGGCCTGCCGCATCCGTGCGGGCGAGCGAGTCCACCTGCGTGTCGACGCCGTCGATCAGCGAGTTGCGCAGGAACGCCGCCGTGCCGACGCCGGCGGCGATGAGGCCGACCGCGAGGAGCGCGACAGTGACCCCGGTGACCTTCGCGCGCAGACTCGTGCCGCGCCACCACCGGGTGATCGCGTCGGGCTTCTGCGCCAGATCGTCCCCCTTGCTCGCCGCCGCTAGGCGGTCTTGCCGGCCTTCAGCATGTAGCCGAAGCCGCGCTTGGTCTGGATGAGCGGCTCCGACGAGTGCGGATCGATCTTGCGGCGGAGGTACGAGATGTAGCTCTCGACGATGCCGGCGTCGCCGTTGAAGTCGTACTCCCAGACGTGGTCCAGGATCTGCGCCTTCGACAGCACGCGGTTGGGGTTGAGCATGAGGTAGCGCAGCAGCTTGAACTCGGTGGGGCTGAGGTCGATGGAGGCCTCGCCGACCTGCACGTCGTGCGTGTCCTGGTCCATCGTGATCTCGCCCGCGCGGATCACGGACTCCTCGTCCGCCTGCATCGTGCGGCGCAGGATCGCCTGGATGCGGGCCACGATCTCGTCGAGGCTGAAGGGCTTGGTGACGTAGTCGTCACCGCCGGCGTTGAGGCCGGTGATCTTGTCCTCGGTCTCGTCCTTCGCGGTCAGGAAGAGGATGGGCGCCGTGTAGCCGGCGCCGCGGAGGCGCTTGGTGACGCTGAACCCGTTCATGTCGGGCAGCATCACGTCGAGGATGATGAGGTCCGGTTCCTCTTCGAGGACGGCCGAGATCGTCTGAGCGCCGTTGGAGACGGCCCGTACCTGGAATCCGGCGAATCGCAGGCTCGTGATCAGCAGATCGCGAATGTTCGGTTCGTCGTCCACGACGAGGATGCGCGGTGCGGTCATGCCCTCATTATGTCGGCGGAATCCATGCGGCGTCTGGATATCTGCGACGCGGCCCCGAATTAGTCCACGCGCCGGTGCGGCGGATCTCGAACCTCGAGCGGCCACTGCGGAGGCGAGGAAGGGTAGCGTCAGGGCAAGGCGAGCCGTTCGCTGTTGCGCGATGGATCGAGGTGACGTCTGCCGTCCGCGCGCTTCCCCTGACGCCCGCACGTCGACGAGAGGAGCCGTCATGAGCCACATGCTGATCATCGGAGGGGGCCTTGCCGGCGGTACGGCGGCCGAGGCCCTGCGCGACGAGGGCTTCGACGGCGACATCACGGTCGTCGCCGCAGAGCCGCATCCGCCCTACCAGCGACCCCCGCTGTCGAAGGGGTACCTCGCGGGGAGCGAGGGGACGGATGCCGTCATCCTGCACCCCGCCGAGTGGTACGCCGAGCGGGGCATCCGGCTGATCGCCGGCGTAGCCGTGCGTGCGCTCGACGCCGCCGCTCACACGGCGGAGCTCGAGGACGGGACACGACTGGGCTACGACGCCGTGCTGCTGGCGACCGGTGCGACGCCGCGCATGATCCCGCTGCCCGGCCACGAGCTGCCCGGCGTCGTGACGCTGCGTCGCCTCGACGACTCGGACGCGCTCGCCGCGCAGCTGCGCGACGGGGGCCGGCGGCTGGTGGTCATCGGTGCGGGGTGGATCGGCATGGAGGTCGCCGCCACCGCGCGTGGCTTCGGCAACGACGTGGCGATCCTCGAGCGCGACGACGTGCCGCTCGCGGCCGCGCTCGGTCCCGAGATGGGGGAGGTCTTCCGGGGTCTGCACCTGGAGCACGGCGTGGACCTGCGCACGTCGGTCGCGGTGGAGCGCATCGCCGGATCCGACCGAGCGGAAGGCGTCGTCGTCGACGGTGAGACGCTTCCCGCAGACCTGGTGCTGGTCGGCGTCGGCGCCGCACCCGACACCGCGCTCGCCGAGGCGGCCGGCCTCGACATCCTGAACGGCGTCCTCACCGATGCGGCACTGCGCACCAGCGCACCCGACGTGTACGCGGCGGGGGACGTCGCCAACCCGTTCCACCCGGTGCTGCAGCGGCATCTGCGCAACGAGCATTGGGCGAATGCGCTGAACGCCGGCAAGGTCGCGGCGCGGTCGATGCTCGGCAAGCCGGCATCCTTCGACGACATCCCGTACTTCTACACGGATCAGTTCGACCTCGGCATGGAGCTGTCCGGCTACGCGCCGCTCATGACGGATGCCGAGCTCGTCGTCCGCGGGGATCTCGCGGGCCGGGAGTTCATCGCGTTCTGGGTCGACGCCCCCGATTCCACAGGCAGGGGTCGCGTGGTCGCGGGTATGAACGTCAACATCTGGGACGTGAACGAGACCGTGCAGGCGCTGATCCGATCGGGCGAGCGGCTCGACGCGGAGCGCCTGCGGAATGCGGACGTGCCACTGAGTAGCCTTCTTCCGTGACCCTCGCTCCCGATTCGGCCGCCGCGCTGCTCACGGGAGGGCTCGATCTTCCCGGCGGCCATCTCGACCTCGCGCGGCACGTCGCGGTCATGGCGATCGTGAACCGCACGCCGGACTCCTTCTACGACCGCGGTGCGACTTTCGCCCTCGACGCCGCGGTGGCAGCCGGTGTCGCCGCCGCCGAGGCGGGAGCGGAGATCGTCGACGTCGGCGGGGTGAAGTTCGCGCCCGGACCCCCGGTGCCGGTCGAGGAGGAGATCGCACGCGTCGTGCCCGTGGTGCGCGAGCTGGCGCCGATCGCGCGCGTGAGCGTCGACACGTTCCAGCCCGAGGTGGCACGCGCCGCCATCGAGGCCGGTGCCGCGATCATCAACGACACGACGGGCCTGCACGACCCGGCGATGGCCGACGTCATCGCGGAGGGCGGTGCGGGCGTCGTCATCGCCCACAGCCTTGCCGCGCCCCGGACCCCGCATCCGCTGCCTCGGTATGACGACGTGATCGGCGACATCGCCGGCTTCCTGGCCGACCGGCGCGAGCTCGCGCGCGAACGCGGCGTGCCCGACGCGCGGATCGTGCTCGATCCGGGCCACGACCTCAACAAGAGCACGCGTCATTCGCTCGAGCTGACGCGGCGGCTCGACGAGCTGACCGCGCTGGGATCCACGCTCCTCGTCGCTCTCTCGAACAAGGACTTCGTCGGCGAGACGCTTGGTCGTGACCGCGGCGACCGCCTCTCGGGTTCGCTCGCCGCGGCGGTGTACTGCGTGCTCCACGGCGCCCGGATCGTCCGCGCCCACAACGTGCGCGAGACCGTCGACGCGATGCGCATGGTCGAGGCGATCCTGGGCTGGCGCGAGCCGGTTCTCGAACTGCACAACGCCCGCGCCGAAGGGAACGCCTGATGCCGACCCGCCATCAGCTCTTCGACGCATATGAGCTGCCCGACCGAACCGAGCCGCGGGTGCGCATGAACTTCGTCTCGAGCGCCGACGGCGCCGTCACGCTCGGGGGGCAGAGCGGCGCCCTCGGCGGCGACACCGATCGCATGCTCATGCAGGTGCTGCGCGCGATGGCCGACGTCGTGGTGGTCGGCGCCGGGACCGTGCGCGCCGAGGGCTACGGAGGACTGCAGGTCGACGCCGGCCACGTCGAGTGGCGGCGTGCGCACGGCCTCGCCGATCAGCCGGCCCTCGCCGTGGTCAGCGGCGGCCTGCACCTCGAGCCCGACGATTCCGTGTTCGCCGAGGCGGCGGGGCGCCCGCTGATCGTCACGACGGATGCCGCCGCCGACGCCCGCGGCGATCTCTTCGCAGCGGTGGCCGAGGTGCTGCCGTGCGGCGCGGCGTCGGTCGATCTCGTCGCCGCGCTCGACGCCTTCGCCCGCCGGGGATGGAATCAGGTGCTGTGCGAGGGCGGACCGCACCTCTTCGGTGCGCTGCTCGACGCCGGCCTGGTCGATGAGGTCTGCCTCACCGTGGCACCCCGATTCGTGAGCGGCGACGCGGGACGCATCGCACAGGGTGCGGCCGAGTCCGATCGCCGGTTCGCGCTCGCCGGAGTCATGACGGACGAGGACGGATTCGTCTTCCTGCGCTACGTCGTGGTGTGACGCCGCCGGGCAGGCGCGGGCCTGCCTCAGTCGAGCGCGGCGCGCACGGCGCGCTCGATGACGGGCCGGATCTCGGCATCCGGATCCACGGTCATGCGATGGAGGACGAGTCCCTCGCCGGTCGCCATCAGCGTGCGGGCCGCATCCCGGGGAGAGCGCGCGCCGACGGCTGTCAGCAGGGCGATGGTCCAGTCCACGAAGACCCGACGCTGAGCGAGCAGGGGGGCCAGCAGCTCGGCATCACCGGCGCACTCGAGGAAGATCGCGTACCGCGTCTTCGTCCGCGAGGCGAGTGGCCCGGTCTGCAGCGCGATCGCACCGCTGAGCGCGTCGACGAGCTGCTCGGGCGTCTCGATCGAGGGCCTCGCGTCCGAGCCGAAATCGGCTCGCTCGCTCTC
Source organism: Microbacterium sp. LWS13-1.2 (assembly GCF_040144835.1). NCBI lineage: Bacteria > Bacillati > Actinomycetota > Actinomycetes > Micrococcales > Microbacteriaceae > Microbacterium > Microbacterium sp. LWS13-1.2. The sequence goes on along the minus strand of NZ_CP151632.1, from coordinate 1,305,828 downwards.
GGCGAGCCACGTCACGACCCCGGCGATGAGTGCGTCACGCGTGCGGAACCAGTTCGAGGTCGATCCCCTTGGCAGCCCGGCGCGCTCGTCGACCCGGGCGTGTGTCAACGCCCTTATGCCCTGCTCACCCACGAGCGCGACCGCGGCTTCCAGAGCGCGATCTCTCGTTGAAGCCATGTTCTGACCATAGGCGACGGCTGGGCGCAGAGCGCCATCGCGTCGGCGGGGCTCAGTGGCTCACGTCAGACCCGCGATGCGGGCGCCGATCGCGTCTCCGGTGCGGGTCGGAAGAAGTGCGTGCATGGCGACCATCGCCCGTGCCGGAGCCCCGACCACATAGCGCGCGCGTGGCCGCCGCACGGTCAACGCATGTTCTATGGCGCGAACGACGGCGTCGGGTGGTGCCGCAACGGATCCCATTCGCGCAATGTTGTTCCGCAGCCCGACGACGTGCCGCGCGTAGAGGTCGCGATCCCGCGGCGACATCCGGGTCTCCATGTCGTCGATCATGGTGTCGACCTCGCGCCAGGTCTCGGTGTCGGTAGGCCCGGGTTCGACGACGGACACGGCGATGTTCCAGGGGCGCAGTTCCACCCGGAGAGCATCGGCGATCCCCTCCACGGCGCACTTCGAGGCGCAGTAGGCGCCCTCCATGGGGATAACAGACCGACTGCCGACCGACGAGACGAAGACGATCCTGCCCGCTGCGGCGCGCAGTCGGGGGAGCACCGCCCGGGTGACGGCGACCGTGCCCACGACGTTGACCTCGAACTGTCGCCGAAGATCCGCTGTGGTGAGCGTCTCGATCGGTCCCAGAGCGGCGAACGCGGCGTTGTTGACGAGCGCGTCCACACGTTCGGGCAGGGCGTCGGCGAGGGCGTCGATACGTGTCTGGTCGGTGACATCGAGGCTGACGGGGGTGATGTGCTCGTCCGCCACCGTGACGTCGTTCCAATCGGCGAGGTCGCGGACCCCCGCGAAGACCGTCCATCCCGACCCCGCGAGCCGACGGGCGACCGCTCTTCCGATCCCGCGCCTCGTTCCGGTGACGAGTGCTGTCGGCATGTCGTCCCTCCGTCCCCGTCGTGGGCGCCTGATTCATCACGCCTACTACGAACGTAGTGTAAAGGTACTATTTATGTAGTGCAAGAGGTTCGCCATGGCTCGATAGCTCTGCGCGCCCGTGCGATTCGGCGACTTCGCCGTGACGTCTCCGTTAACAGGTGCACGGCATCCTGGCACCGGCTCTGTCGCACCCGCGTGCTCTGTATTAGGTTCATCCTGATCGCGCCCACGAGGACGCGTGCATACGGCGGGCGGAGGCGTCCGCCAGAGAAGGGGAGGGCCCTGTGCACACGCGCACGACATCCATCTCGCGCCTGACTGGAGGAGCGGTCATCGCCGCGACTGCCGTGGCGCTCGCACTGGCCGGTCCCGGAGCCGCCAGCGCCGCTCCGGGCGAGAAGAACAAGCCGAACGGCCCGGAGATCGAGATCCAGCTGCTGTCGTTCAACGACTTCCACGGCAACCTCGAGCCCCCCGCTGGCTCCAGCGGCCGGCTGAACCTGCCCGGCGGCGTGACCACCGACACTCTCGCCCCTCCCGGGGTCGGCGGCGTCGAATACCTCGCGACCCACCTCGCGCAGGCGCGGGAGGGGCACGAGAAGACCTCCCTCACCGTCGCGGCAGGCGACCTCATCGGGGCCTCGCCGCTGCTGTCCGGCGCCTTCCACGACGAACCGTCGATCGAGGCGCTCAATGCGCTCCACCTCGACGTCTCGGCCGTCGGCAACCACGAGTTCGACGAGGGCTATGTCGAGCTGCTGCGCATGGCGAACGGCGGCTGCATCGACGACGGCGACGGCGCGAACAACCAGAACTCGTGCCCGGACGGCTCCTTCGCCGGGGCCGATTTCGACTTCCTCGCGGCGAACGTCGTCTACGACGGGACGAACGAGACGATCCTCCCCGCGTACTCCATCGAGAATGTGCGAGGAGCCAAGATCGGCTTCATCGGCATGACGCTCGAGGAGACCCCCGACATCGTCACCGCTTCCGGTGTGGCCGGCCTGGACTTCAAGGACGAGGTGGAAACCGCGAACGCCCTGGTGCCGGTGCTCCGGGCCCAAGGCGTGAACGCGATCGTCGTGCTGATCCACCAGGGCGGCACACCTCCGTCGAGCGCCGCCTACAACGCGGCCTGCGGCAACGGGGCGGAGATCGCGGCGAACAGCCCGATCATCCCCATCGCTCAGAACCTCGATCCGGCGATCGACCTGATCGTGTCGGGGCACACCCACGCGCCGTACGTCTGCAACATCCCGGACCCCGCGGGCCAGAGCCGCATGGTCACGTCCGCCTCCTCGTTCGGGCGCCTGTACACCGAGACGAATCTCTCGTACGACCGCCGCACGCAGGACATCGTGCGCACGTCTGTCACGAGCGAGAACATGCTCGTGACGCGCAACGTGGACAAGGACCCGGCCGAGACCGATCTGATCGCAAAGTACAAGGAACTGGTCGCGCCGATCGCGAGCGAGGTGATCGGTTCGATCGCGTCGGACATCAACCGCGTGCCCAACGCGGGCGGCGAGTCGGCGCTCGGAGATCTGATCGCCGACGCCCAGCTGGCCGACCCGAGCGTCATCGGGCCGTACGCCGCACCGCAGATCGCGCTGATGAACCCCGGCGGGATCCGCACCGATCTCACCTACAGTGCGTCGGCGTGGGGCGAAGCGCCGGGTGACGTCACCTACGAGGAGGCGTTCAACGTGCAGCCGTTCAACAACTACCTCGTGTCGCTGGACCTCACCGGTGCCCAGATCAAGGAGCTGCTGGTGCAGCAGTGGAGCGGCCCGAACACCGCCCAGCCGAAGATCCTGCAGGTGAGCGAGGGCTTCGCCTACACGTACTCCGGCACCACGCTCGGCACGGTCACGCTGAACGGCGAGCCGTTGGTCGACACGACGGTGTATCGCGTCGTGACGAACAACTTCCTCGCGGGCGGCGGCGATGGGTTCCCGACGTTCCTGGCGGCGGGCAACGTGTACTACGGCGGGCTCGACATCGACGCGTTCGCTGCGTACCTCAGCGCGAACAGCCCGTACGCGCCCGGAACGCTCGACCGCATCATCCAGCAGTAAGCGCGGACGAACGGCCCGGCGCTGCATCGCACCGCCGGGCCGTTCGGCGTTCTCTGGGTGTCAGGCCGCGAGTGAGTGCGCGTCGAGGATCGTGTAGGCGTAGCCCTGCTCGGCGAGGAACCGCTGCCGGTTCTGAGCGAAGTCCTGGTCGACGGTGTCGCGGGCGATCAGCGTGTAGAAGCTCGCCGTGTGGTTCGACTGCTTGGGACGCAGCAGGCGTCCGAGCCGCTGCGCCTCCTCCTGGCGCGAGCCGAACGACCCCGATACCTGGATGGCGACGGATGCCTCGGGGAGGTCGATCGAGAAGTTCGCCACCTTCGACACCACCAGCACCGAGATCTCGCCGACGCGGAACGCCTGGTACAGCTGCTCCCGCTCGTCGATCGGGGTCTGGCCCGTGATCTTGGGGGCGTTCAGAGCTTCGGCGAGCACGTCGATCTGGTCCAGGTACTGGCCGATGATGAGGATGCGCTCGCCCTCGTGGCGCGCCACCAGGTCGCGGACCACGCCGATCTTGGCGGGCGCGGTTGCTGCGAGGCGGTACCGCTCGTCGTCGGCGGCCGCGGCATACTCGAGGCGGTCGCCGGCAGGCAGGTCGACCCGCACCTCGTAGCAGACGGCCGGCGAGATGAAGCCCTGAGCCTCGATCTCCTTCCATGGCGCGTCGAACCGCTTGGGCCCGATGAGGCTGAACACGTCGCCCTCGCGGCCGTCCTCGCGCACGAGCGTCGCGGTGAGCCCGAGCCGCCGCCGCGCCTGCAGGTCGGCGGTGAGCTTGAACACGGGCGCGGGCAGCAGGTGCACCTCGTCGTACACGATGAGGCCCCAGTCGAGGGCGTCGAGGAGGGCGAGGTGGGCGTACTGCCCCTTCCGCTTGGCGGTGAGGATCTGATACGTCGCGATCGTGACCGGCTTGACCTCCTTGGCCTGACCGGAGTACTCGCCGATCTCCTCGGCGGTGAGCGACGTGCGCTTGAGCAGCTCGTCGCGCCACTGCCGGGCGCTGACGGTGTTCGTCACGAGGATGAGGGTCGTGGTCTTGGTGTCGGCCATCGCCGCCGCGCCGACGAGAGTCTTGCCGGCGCCACAGGGCAGCACGACGACGCCCGACCCGCCCTGCGTGAAGATGTCGACGGCCTGCCGCTGGTACGGCCGCAGGTGCCAGCCGTCCTCCGCGAGGTCGATCGGGTGCGGCGTGCCCGGCGTGTACCCCGCGAGGTCCTCGGCGGGCCAGCCGATCTTCAGCAGCTCCTGCTTGATGTGGCCGCGCGCCCACGCGTCGATGACGAAGGCGTCGGGGGAGGGGCGGCCGATCAGCAGCGGCTGGATGCGCTTGTTCTTGGACACCTCGGCCAGGACCGCGGCATCCGTCGATCGGAGGATGAGCTCGCCCTCTTCGTTGCGTTCGATCACCAAGCGCCCGTAGCGGCCCACCGTCTCGGAGATGTCGATCGACACCGACGGCGGCACCGGGAAGCGCGACCAGCGATCGAGCGTTGCGAGCATGTCACCCGCGTCGTGACCGGCCGCCCGTGCGTTCCACAGCCCGAGCCGGGTGATGCGGTACGTGTGGATGTGCTCGGGGGCGCGTTCGAGCTCGGCGAAGATCGCGAGTTCGTGCCGCGCGCTCTCCGCATCGGGGTGCGCGACCTCGAGGAGAACCGTGCGGTCGCTCTGGACGATGAGGGGGCCGTCAGCCATAACGTGCCAGTCTACCGGGGCTCGCCGGCGACCGGCGCACCCTGGATGGACTCACGCCGCGCCGACGCTCACGATGCTCGACACCGGGAGGGTGCGCTCGATGTCCGCGGCGCGATCCCGCCCGCGCAGGCGTCCGCCGCCGAGGCCGGCCGCCTCCAGCACGAACGAGCGCTCCGAGCCGTCCGGCATCCGCACGACCACCAGGATCTCGGCGCGGGCGCGCACGGCCTGCTCGAGCTCGCGTTCGAGCCAGCCCGCCTCGCCCTGAGTGCCGTGCCCGCCCCGCAGCGTGCGGATCAGGCGGGCATACGTCGCCTCCGGAGCCGCCGGGGGCACGGACGGCGCGACCGCGGCCCGGCGGTGGACCGACTCGGCCGCACCGTCCGCGTCGAGCGCGACCACCGGGTAGCGCGCGTCGGCGAGGCTCCAGTAGACGGCGTCGCGAGCCACCCGCGACGTGAGCAGGCCGCTGTCGGCGATGAGGCCCAGCGGGCGCAGTGCCTGGTCGATCGCGATCGCGTCGAGGAGGCCGGGGTCGGAGCTCTCCACGCGCGTGCGCCCGGTGAGGTGGTCCGTGCTCACGCGCACGAGCCCGTGGCGTGCGGCCGTGCTCTCGATGAGGTAGTCGAGCGGCTGAGGGATGCCGGTCAGCGACAGTTCGGCGAGGAAGGCGCGCATCGAATCGGCGGTCTCGCCCTCGGTCATGCCAGCGCCCACCGACGCCGCGGTGAACCGGTACGTCGACGCCTGCGCGCGGGACTCGCGCACGGCGATGGAACGCAGGCGCAGGTCGAGGGCGGGCGCGAGCGGACCCGGCGCGATCGCCGTGAGGTCGGCCTGCAGATAGACACGGTCGATCTCGGCGGGGAGGTAGGCGGCCATGGTGCCGGCATCCGCAGGCTCGCCGGCCCGCAGCGCCGTGGTCCAAGCGAACTCGGCGGCGGGGTCGTCCCTGCCGAACAACCCCCAGCGCACGCCGATGCGGCGCAGCCTGTCGGCGCGTGCCGGCCACTCCGGGTCGAGCGGGTAGATGTCGGGCCACGCGTCGGGCACGAGGAAGCCGTGCGCCGGGGTGCGCAGCCCGTCGGGCAGCGCGGCGCGGAACCCCTCGGCGATGGTCTCCCAGCGCTCCGGCGTCGGGGCCTCGAGCCACTGCTCGCCCGCGTCGGTGACGGTCCACTCGCGTTCGCGGGCGTCCGCGAGTCCCGCGTCGGCGGCGGAGGCGAGTAGGTCTTCGAGGTCCTCGGCGAACTCGATGGCGCCGGCATCCGTCAGCCGCCGGCGGTCCACTGCGCTGATCGGTCCGGCCCCCGTGCGTGCGAGCGGAGCGTGCAGGCACGCCAGCAGGATGTCGGCGAGCGAGCCGGCGGTCGTGAACGCACGCTCGGCGGCGGCCGCGGCGGCGCGCGGCTCGGCCGGCACCGGGTCGGCGGGTGCGAGGACGGGGCGGAAGGCGTTCGGAGTCGCGTCGGCGGCCGCAGCGACCCGCTCGACGACCGCCGTGTAGGCGATGCCCTCCGCATCGACGAGCGCGAGACGCGCGGGCGCGCCGTCGAGCGGACCCGCTCCGGTGTGCAGGGCGATGAGGTCGCGCCGGTCGAGATGCGTCAGCGCGCGGTCGACCGACGTGGGATCGAGGAGCCCCTCGGCCGCGTCGAAGAAGTCGTGCCAGCCGCTCTGTGCCGAGACGCCGCGCGCCGCGAGCGTCCGGGCGAGCGCGGCGTCACCGAGTTCGGCGAGCCGCGTCGCAAGAGCGCGCGCGTCGGAGACCAAGCGTGTCAGCCTCCTCGGTTGGCTCGAGCCCTCCGCACGAAGCTCATGATCAAGACCGCGAGCAGCAGTGCGAACGCCACGAGAGGAGCGACGTACACCAGCACGCCCACGAGGGGCCAGACGCCGGTGCTCATGTCGGCGCCGGCGGCGGACGCGATCATGATCGCGAAGAAGCTCAGGATCGAGAGCACGAGCAGGCCCAGCGACATGAAGGCCAGGATGCGGTCGATGCGGCGGACGGGAACGTCGCCGGCAGGGTTTGTGCTCATCCGCTCCAGCCTACTCGCTGGCGTCGGCGCCACGATCCGAATGTGCACCGGTCCGTTAGGCTGGGTACCGGGGTTGGAAGACCCCGCTTTTGTCATGCTCTGTTTCGCCGCGGTGTTCGCGGCGACCGATCCAGCGAGGTTTCGATGCCCACCGGCAAGGTCAGGTTCTACGACGAGGAGAAGGGGTTCGGCTTCATCACCTCTGAAGACGGTCAGGACGTCTTCCTGCACGCCACCGCCCTGCCTCCCGGCACGCCCGCACCCAAGGCCGGCACGCGGCTCGAGTACGGCATCGCCGACGGCAAGCGCGGCCCGCAGGCGCTGTCGGTGCGCGTGCTCGAGGCCCCGGTGAGCCTCGCCAAGCGCTCCCGCAAGCCCGCCGACGACATGGCGATCATCATCGAGGACCTCATGAAGCTGCTCGACGGCATCGGCGGCGACCTCCGCCACGGCCGATACCCGAGCGGCGCGCACGCCAAGAAGGTCGCCGCCGTGCTGCGCAAGGTGGCTGATGAGCTCGACGCCTGATCCGGCCGATCCTGCCGACGTCGTCGCCGCAGCGGACGCCGCCTCTGACGCGCCATCTGACGAGTCCGCAGTGACGGATGCCGCATCCGCTGCCTCGGACGAGGCTGCCGTCGTCGAGCCCGACGAGGCCGACGTCGTCGAGCCGGACGAGGCTGCCGTCGTCGAGCCGGACGAGGCTGCCGTCATCGAGCCCGATCCGCAGCTGCTCGCCGCTCACGACCTCGCGCTCGCGGCGCTGCGCGAGATCACTCCCGAGACGTCGATCGGCGAACCCGCGGACTATCGCGTGGAAGCCGGAGGAGTCGTCTCGCTCCGGTTCGCGAACCGCCTCTCGGGCTACCCGGGGTGGTTCTGGACCGTGAGCCTCGCGCGCGTCGACGATGCCGAGCCCACCGTGCTCGAGGTCGAGCTTCTGCCGGGCGACGGCGCGCTGCTCGCGCCGGACTGGGTGCCGTGGGCCGTGCGCCTCGCCGACTACCACGCCGCGCAGGCGGCGCTGGCCGAGGCCGCCCACGCCGAGGATGACGAGGACGACGAGGACGAAGACCTCGACGACGTCGATGACCTCGATGCGTCGGACTTCGACGACGACGGATCGTCCATCCTCCACGCCGGCGACGTCGACGGGGTCGACATCGACGAGCTCGCCGAGGCCGGTGCCGACGATGACGAGGACGCCGACGACTCCGACGAGGATGACGACTTCGACGAGGACGACGAAGAGGACGACGACTTCGACGACGACCGCGATGATGACGACGAGTCCGACGACCTCGACGACGACGAGGAGTCCGACGAGGACGACTCGGACGACGACTCGGACGACGAGGACTCAGAAGAGGACGACGCCGACGAGTCGTGAGGCCTGGCCCCTCGGAGCACGACGACAGGGTGGATCACCGCTGCCCGCAGCGCAGCGGTGATCCACCCTCTCGCGTCGGCGTCAGCGGTGCTCGACGGCGCGTCGGTCGGACGAGGTCGACGTTGCCGCGGCGTCCGCGACCTGGAATCGGGCGCTGAGGAGGGCATCTTCGCGTGAGGACGGGCCGACCAGCAGCTCGAACTCCCCGGCCTCGACGAGGCGCCTGCCGGCGGCATCCACGATCGTGCAGTCGGCCACCGGCAGCGACAGCTCGACCGTGGCAGTCTCGCCGGGCTGCAGATCGACGTGCCGATAGGCCTTGAGCTCCTTGTCGGCCCAGCTGACAGATGCCAAGGGGTCGCGCACGTAGACCTGCACGACCTCGTGCGCGGGGCGTTCGCCCCTGTTGCGCAGCTCGACCAGCGCGCGCACCGTGCCCTCGCGGTCCGGCGCGGGATCCACCATCCGCAGGCCCGAGTACTCCACCGTCGAGTACGACAGGCCCTCGCCGAACGCGAAGGCGGGACTCTGCGTCAGATCGGCGTAGCGGTCGCCGTGCTGGCCGCGGATCCGGTTGTAGTAGATCGGCAACTGGCCGGCGTGGCGGGCGAACGAGATCGGCAGGCGACCGGTCGGCTCGATGAGCCCCAGCAGCAACTCCGCCACAGCCTGACCGCCCTGCATTCCGGGGTTCGCAGCCCACATCAGGGCCGCGGCATCCATCACCGTCTGCGGCAGGACGTGCGGCTTCGATGCGAGCAGCACCACCACCAGCGGGGTGCCGGTGCCGGCGAGCGCCTCGAGCAGGGCGAGCTGGCCGCCGACGAGCTCGAGCGTCGCAGTCGATCGGCCTTCGCCGACCAGCTCGATGCGATCCCCGACCACGGCGACGACGTAGTCGGCACCCTCGGCCGCGGCCACCGCCTCCGCGATGAGCGCCGCGTCCGGCGGGCTCGGCACGACGACCTGGGGCCGAGGCTGCCCGTCGGGGAAGAACGCGCCCTCGGGGTCCTCTTCGAGGGTGAGGATGTCGGCACCGCGCGCGTGCCGGATCTCCCAGTCCGCGGGGGCATGCGCGCGCAGGCCGTCGAGCACCGTCGTGATCATCCCGCGGGGGTGGCCGTCGGGGATCCAGTCCACCTGGCCGGATGATCCGGCCCAGTCGCCCAGCTGCGTCTGCGCATCGTCGGCGAGGGGGCCGACGACAGCGATGCGGCGGGGGCCGGATGCCGCGACCCGGACGCGTCCGGATTCGTCCGCCGTCACGCCGCCGGCGAGCGGCAGCGTGCCGTCGTTGCGCAGCAGCACGAGGGATCGACGTGCCGCCTCGAGGTTGAGCGCGGTGTGCTCGGCCGAGCCGACCGCCGCCGCGATGCGCTCGCGGTCGGGCAGACGCGGGTCTTCGAAGAGGCCGAACTCGAACTTGAGCAGCAGGATGCGGGTCACCGCGCGGTCGAGGGCTTCCTCGGTCATGAGGCCGTGCCGCAGCGCATCGAGTGCGCCCTGGAAGAAGCCGGGCGTGGTCATGATCATGTCGTTGCCGGCGAGCACGGCGGCAGCGGCGGCGTGCGCGTAATCGGGCTGCACCTTCTGCTCCCACACCATGCGCCCGACGTTGTCCCAGTCGGTGATGAGGGTGCCGGTGTATCCCCACTCGCCGCGCAGCACGTCGTTGAGCAGCCAGTCGTTGACCGTGATGGGCACGCCGTCGATGCTCTGGTATCCGAGCATGAAGGTGCGGCATCCCTCTTTCGCCACCCGCTCGAACGGCGGCAGGAACCACGAGCGGAGCTTGCGCTGCGAGATGTCGGCCTCGCTCGCATCGCGGCCGCCCTGGGTCTCGGAGTAGCCGGCGAAGTGCTTGGCCGTCGCGAGGATCGCGGTGGGGTCGTCGAGGCCACCACCCTGATAGCCGCGCACCATCGCCGATGCGAGCTCGCCGATGAGGAACGGATCCTCGCCGAATGTCTCGTCGACCCGGCCCCAGCGGAGATCCCGCGCGATGCAGAGCACCGGCGAGAAGGTCCAGTGGATGCCGGTGGCCGACACCTCGACCGCGGTCGCGCGTGCGACGCGCTCGGCCAGTCCGGCATCCCACGACGCCGCCATGCCGAGCTGGGTCGGATAGATCGTCGCGCCCTCCCAGAAGGAATGGCCGTGGATGCAGTCCTCGGCGACGAGGAGCGGGATCCGCAGGCGCGTCTGCAAGGTGAGCTCGCGGGCGCGCAGCACCTTCTCGGGCGAGGGGTGCAGGATCGACCCGGCGTGCATGCGCACGACCTGATCCTCGAGATCTTCGCGCGCGTCGAGCTGCAGCATCTGGCCGATCTTCTCCTCTGCCGTCATGCGGCCCAGGAGATCGGCGATGCGGTCGGCGACCGGGAGCGAGACGTCGAGGTACGCGGGACTGGTCGCGGTGGTCACGCGTCCTCCTGCGTCTTCATGTCGGTGCGCACGACGGTGACGGTGTCGTTCACGTTCATGCCCTTCTTCTTCATGGCGCGGGCGCGCTCACCGGCGGACCGCAGGCGCGGGTTGACGTACTCGTCGATGCCGAAGTTGATCAGCGAGAGAGCCACGCCGATGGCGGCGATGCACAGGCCCGGAGGCAGGAACCACCACCACTGGCCCTGGCGGAAGGCGCCCTGCGCGCTCGCCCAGTTGAGGATCGTGCCCCAGTTGTAGGTCGTCACCGGGATGATGCCGATGTACGACAGGGTCGTGAGGCCGATGATCGCTGCGGTCACGGTGCCCACGAAGCTCGCGGCGATCAGCGCCATGAGGTTCGGGAGCATCTCGACGGCGATGATCCGTCGCAGGGGTTCGCCGTTGGCCCGGGCGGCCTGCACGAAGTCCCGACTGCGCAGCGACATCGTCTGGGCGCGCAGCACGCGCGCGCCCCAGGCCCAGCCGATGAGGCCCAGTACTCCCGCGACGAGGATGAGGGGCGGATCCTCGAACATCGACGCCACGATGATGATCAACGGGATGCCGGGGATCACGAGGAAGACGTTCGTGAGAGCTGACAGGCCCTCGCTGCGCCACCCGCGCAGGTAGCCCGACAGCACACCGACGACGATCGCGATGACCGTGGCGATGATCGCTGCCAGGAAGCCCACCACGATGACACCGCGGGTGCCGTGGATGACTTGGCTCAACACGTCCTCGCCGATGTGCGTCGTGCCCAGCCAGTGCTCCGCCGACGGCGGCTGGAAGCGCGCCGTGTTGTCGACCTTCGTGGGGGAGTACGGGGCCAGCACATCGGCGAAGATCGCGACGAGCACGAAGAACCCGAGGATCGACAGGCCCGTGATCGACTTCCTGTTGCGGAACATCGCGAATGCGGCGCCCAGCTTGGACCAGAAGGTCGGCTTGCCCGGCACCTTGCCGGCCGGGGCGGGGCTGCGGACGGTGGCCGTCGCCGGCGTGTTCGTCGGACGCTGCGCTGTCGTGTCGTTGACGATCGTGTTCATGCTCAGGCCTCCGTCTGGCGCGTGCGCGGGTCGAGGAACGCGTAGGCGACGTCGGCGAGGAGGTTCGCCAGCAGCACCGAGATCGTGAGCACGAGGAACACCCCCTGCATCAGGGCGTAGTCCTTCGCGTTGGTGGCGTCCAGCAGGAGCTTGCCGACGCCGGGATAGCTGAACACCACTTCCATCACGATCGTGCCGCCGACGATGAAGCCGAGCGCCAGCGCGAAGCTCTGGATCTGGGGGAGCACGGCGTTGCGAGCGGCATAGCGCCAGAGCACCCGGTCGTTGGGCATGCCCTTGGCCTGCGCGACGGTGACGTAGTCCTCGTCGAGCACCGTGAGCATCATGTTCCGCATGCCCAGCATCCAGCCGCCGAGCGAGGCGATGACGATCGTCGCCGCGGGGAGGAAGCCGTGATGGAGCACGTCGCCGATGAACTCCCACGACCACTCCGGCGCCACGCCGACGCCGTAGGCCTTGCCGATCGGGAACCACCCGAGCGCGACCGAGAAGACCGAGATCGCCAGCAGACCCAGCCAGAAGTAGGGGATGGTGCTGAAGAAAGTGGTGATGGGGATGAGGACGTCGAGTCGGCTGCCTCGGCGCCAGCCGACGATGGCGCCGCCGATGGTGCCGATCGCGAAAGCGAGGAGCGTCGCGAAGCCGACGAGGCCGACCGTCCAGATCAGGGACTGGCCGACCACCTCGGTCACCGGCCGCATGCCGTGCAGCAGCGAGATGCCGAGGTCGCCGCGGAGAAGGAGGCCCCAGTAATCGACGTACTGCTGCCAGAGCGAGGTGTCGGTATCCATTCCGAGCAGGGCGCGCAGAGCCTCCGCCGCCTCGGGCGTGACGTTGCGGTTGCGCGCGAGGTACGCGCTCACCGCGTCGCCCTTCATCAGGCGCGGCAGGAAGAAGTTGATCGTGATGGCAGCCCAGAGCGTGAACAGGTAGAACAGGGCGCGGTTGCCGAGGAAGCGCCAGGGGACGCGGGTGCGGCCCTTGACGGCACTGGTCGCGGTCGTGCCCTCCTCGATCGCGTCGAAGCCCGGAGTTGGCAGCTGGGGGGCGACGGCGCTCACTTCTCACCTCCGAGGATGCCGGCTGCGTGCGCGAAGTAGGTGTCGGGATCGGGAGATGCGGCGCGCAGCTCCTGGGTGTACGGGTTGTCGGGACGCAGGATCACGTCGTCGGCGGGTCCGCGTTCGACGACCCGCCCCTGGTTGAGCACGAGGATCTCGTCGCTGAAGTGCCGGGCGGTGGCGAGGTCGTGCGTGATGTAGAGCACTCCCAGCCCCTCCTCGCGCTGCAGATCCGCGAGCAGGTTGAGCACCCCGAGGCGGATCGACACGTCGAGCATCGAGACGGGCTCGTCGGCCACCAGCAGCTTCGGGCGGGATGCCAGGGCCCGGGCGATCGCGACGCGCTGGCGCTGACCCCCCGAGAGCTCGTGCGGCCGGCGGTCGATCACCGCGTCGGCGTCGAGCCGCACGCGGCTGAGGAGCCGACGCACCTCGTCGTCGAGCTGGCCCTTCGGGACGACGTCGTCGAGCTGGAGGGGCCGCTGGATGGCGTAGCGGATCGAGTGGTACGGATTCAGCGACGCGAAGGGGTCCTGGAACACCATCCGCAGCTGCTGACGGTACGCACGCAGGCCCTTGCCCCGACGGGGGATCGGCTCGCCGTCGAGACGCACCTCGCCGCTCGTAGGCGTCTCGAGCTGGGTGAGGATCTTCGCGATGGTCGACTTGCCGCTTCCGGACTGGCCGACGAGGCCGATCGTCTGGCCGGAGCGGAGCGTGAAGCTCACGTCGTCGAGCGCTTTCACCTGGCCGGCGCCGCGCACGGAGTACACCTTCGTGACGCCGTCGAACTCGAGGACGGTCATCGGTGGACCACCCCTCTCTCGCCGGTGAGTCTGGGGAACGAGGCCAGCAACGTACGGGTGTACTCGTCCTGGGGGTCGGTCCAGATCCGCTCCGCGGTGTCGAGCTCGACGATCTCGCCGTCGCGCATGATCGCGATGCGGTCGCTGATCTCGAGCAGCAACGGCAGGTCGTGGGTGATGAAGATCACCGAGAATCCGAACTCGTGACGCAGGTGCGAGATCTGACGCAGGATCTCGCGCTGCACGAGCACGTCGAGGGCGGTGGTCGGCTCGTCCATGACCATGAGCTGGGGGCGAAGCGCGAGCGCCATCGCGATCATGACGCGCTGTCGCATGCCGCCGGACAGCTCGTGCGGGTACGAGCGGTAGCGCTGCGCGCCGACCTTGACGATCTCGAGCAGTTCGACGACGGCCTCGCGCCGCTGCGAGCGGGAGAGAGCGGGGCGGTGGACCTCGAAGACGTCCTCCAGCTGGGAGCCGATGGTCGCGACCGGGTTCAGCGAGTTCATCGCGCCCTGGAAGACCATCGAGATCTTGTCCCAGCGGAAGCGGCGCATCTCCTCGGCCTCGAGGCTGTTGATGTCGACGTCCTCGCCGGTCGCGTCGTGGAAGACGACGGAGCCGCTCGTGATCACGGCCGGGGGCTTGAGCAGGCGCTGGACGCCGTAGGCGAGGGTCGTCTTGCCGCATCCGCTCTCGCCGGCGAGTCCGAGGATCTCACCGCGCTGGAGTTCGAGGGTGACGTTCTTGACCGCCCGTACCGGGGGATCGACGTCGTAGACGATCGAGAAGTCGTGGACGGAGAGCAGCGATTCGCTCATCGGTGCTGGTTCGCTTTCGTGAGGGCTGACGTGCAGGCGGGACGGATGCTGCGCATCCGCCCCGCCTGCGGTGTGTCATTCGGCGGGCTGCAGCTGCGTGAGGATCTGCACGATCGCGGGCTGCGTCGGGTCGGCCGAGGCGTACTGGTCGTCCTCCGACGGCCATCCGACGTAGTTGCGCGTGTTGAACTCGCCCAGGAGCGGGTGCGCGCCGAGCGGGATCGCCGGCACGTTCTCGACGAACGCCGTCTGCATCACCGCGAGAGCGGCTTCACGATCGGCGTCCGACGACGCGTTCGCGTAGGTGTTCAGCGCGTCGGTGACCGCGGGGTCGTCGAAGCGGCCGAAGTTGAACGCAGCCTTGCCGTCGACGATCCACTTCGGGTCCATCGTGGACGTGTACAGGCCGTACGCGTTGCCGGTGTCCTCGAGCCAGTGGATGATCGCCTGGAAAGTGCCCTCCTGGCGTGCAGCATCCCAGCCGCCCCAGTCGGGCTGGTCGACCTTGACGTCGATGCCGAGGCCTTCCTTGAGCTCCTCGGCGATGAGCGCCTGCTCGGTGTTCCAGTCGCTCCAGCCCGCGGGGACCGAGATGGAGAACGAGACCGGCTCTCCGTCCGGGTCGATGAGCGCGTCGCCGTCCCAGGTGTAGCCGGCGTCGGTGAGGATCGCGCGGGCCTTGTCGACGTCGACCGAGTAGTTCTGTCCGGCGTACTCGGGAAGGACCTCGTCATCCAGCAGCGTGCCGAGACCGGTGACGCTCCAGACCACCTCGCTCGCGCCTTCGCGCGCGATGTCGACGTAGGCTTGACGGTCGATCGTCCAGGCGAGCGCCTGACGGAGTGCCGGGTCGTTGAACGGCTTGGTCTGCAGGTTCATGAACAGCGTTCCAGCGCCCGCGGTGGGCGACGCGAGGAACTTGTTGTCGGGATCGGCCGACAGGTAGCTGTCTTCGATCTGGGGGATGAACGCCTGCGCCCAGTCCGCCTCGCCGGTGGCGAGCGCGGTCGTGAGGGCCGCGTTGTCGCCGTAGGAGACGTAGTGCAGCTCGGGCACGGCCAGCTCGCCGCCCCAGTAGTCGGGGTTCGCGGTGAGGGTGACCGACTCGGTCGTCCACGAGTCGAGCACGTACGGTCCGGTGCCCACGACCTGGCCCTCGCCGGTGAGAGGGTCGGTGTTCGGGTCCTCGATCTCGCTCCAGATGTGCTCGGGCACGATCTGGAAGTGCAGCACGCGGGCCTGCTGTGTGTACTTCGAGCTGTTGAAGTCGATGGTGACGGTGTCGCCGTCGACGTTCACACTCTTGATGTCGAGTGCGTTGGTGTCGTTGAGCTTGCCGTCGAGCACCTGATTGAAGGAGAACGCGATGTCGTCGGCGGTGAACTCCTCGCCGTCGCTCCAGGTCACGCCGCTGCGGGCGACCGCGGTGAGCTGGGTGTAGTCGTCGTTCCACGTCACGGACTCGGCCAGCCACGGTGTGGTGCCGAGGTCGCCGGTCGGGTTGACGAGTGCGAGGGATTCGAAGATGACCTTGCCGTAGGCGTACTTCGAGGCGGACGAGTCGCCCAGGTACGGGTTGTTCGACTCGGTGGTGATCGCGCCGTCGGGCTTGGCGATCGTGAGCGCCGCTCCGGCGGAGTCGGCGTCGTTGCCACCCCCACCGGCGCAGCCGGTGAGCACCAGCGCCGCGGCGACACCGACGGCGGCGAACGTTGTTCTGAGCCTCATTGCTTCTCCTTGATGTGTGAGCACGACGTCGTGTCTCCCGCAAGTGACGACGGCGTCAGGGTGATTGCCGGATCAACTTACAATCAAGTAAGTAACTTTTGCAACTAGGGTGGTCCGCAGCGCATGGGAAGGCCGTGCGTAGACTCACAGCGCCGGCGAAATCGCACTCGGGACCCGGCGAAGAAGGGGGTGCCGACCGATGGCAGGACAGCGTCGGCAGCCGCGCTCGCGGCCCGAGACACTCGCCAAGCGACGCGACATCCTCGATGCCGCCGTCGAGATCTTCGGCAGCAAGGGGTTCACCGGAGGCACGCTCCAGGAGATCGCCGACCAGGTCGGCATGACCCACGCGGGGATCCTCCACCACTTCGGCTCGAAGCACGAACTGCTCCTCGAAGTGCTGCAGCACCGGGACGAGACCGATGTCGCAGACCTCGATGAACAGCACATCCCTGACGGGCTGGCGCTCTTCCGCCACCTCGTGCGCACGGCATTCGTCAATGCGCACCGGGCCGGCATCGTGCAGGCCTACGTCGTGCTCTCGGCCGAGTCGGTGACCGACGACCACCCCGGTCGCGACTTCTTCGAGAAGCGCTACCGGACGCTGCGGGCCGAGGTCGCGCACGCGTTCGCGGTCGTGTGCGCCGAACGCGGCATCACGGCGCCCGACACCGTCGGCTTCGCGTCGACGAGCATCCTGGCCGTCATGGACGGGCTCCAGGTGCAGTGGCTGCTCGACCCCGACGCCGTCGACCTGGCGCACGCCTCGGAGTTCGCCATCGAGGCGATCGTCTCCGCGGTGCTGTCGCCGTCACCGTCACCGCTCGACGACGCCGCCGGCGAGGACGCGGATCAGCCCAGTCGCTCGACCGTGTAGTCGATGCAGCGGATGAGCTGACGCACGTCGTCAGGCTCGATCGACACGAACGTCGCGACGCGCAGCTGGTTGCGACCGAGCTTGCGATAGGGCTCGGTGTCGACGATGCCGTTCGCTCGGAGGCTCTTGGCCACGGCCGCGGCATCCACCGACTCGTCGAAGTCGATGGTCACGACGACGGGGGAGCGGTCGTCCGCATCGGCGACGAACGGCGTCGCGAAGGCGGATGCCTCGGCCCAGTCGTACAGCGCCTGCGACGACTCGCGCGTGCGGGCGTCCGCCCACTGCAGGCCGCCCGACGAGAGGATCCAGTCGAGCTGCTTGTCGAGGAGGAACAGCGTCGCGAGCGCCGGGGTGTTGAGGGTCTGGTTGAGGCGCGAGTTGTCGAGGGCGTTCTTGAGGCTGAGGAACTCGGGGATGTAGCGGCCCGACGCCGCGATGCGCTCGATGCGCTCGATCGCCGCCGGCGAGACGAGCGCGAACCACAGGCCGCCGTCGGAGCCGAGGTTCTTCTGCGGCGCGAAGTAGTACACGTCGGCCTCGTGCACCGAGAAGTCGATGCCGCCCGCGGCGCTGGTCGCGTCGATGACGGTGAGGGCGCCCTCGTCGCCGTGCACGCGCGTGACCGGGGTCGAGACGCCGGTAGAGGTCTCATTGTGCGGCCAGGCGTAGACGTCGACGCCCTCGACCGCCTCAGCGAGGGTGCGGGTGCCCGGCTCGGCCTTGCGGACGTCGGGAGCATCGAGCCACGGCGTCTTCGCCGCGGCGGCGAACTTCCCGCCGAACTCGCCGAACACGAGATTCTGGCTGCGCTTCTCGATCAGGCCGAAGGCCGCGGCATCCCAGAATGCGGTCGAGCCGCCGTTGCCGAGGATGACCTCGTAGCCGTGCGGCAGACGGAACAGCTGGCTCAGCTCGGCGCGCACCTGGCCCACCAGGTCCTTGACGGGCGCCTGACGGTGCGACGTGCCCAGCAGCGCCGCTCCGGGTCCTGCGAGCGCCTCGATGTGGGCGGGCGCGATCTTCGACGGGCCGCACCCGAAGCGTCCATCGGTGGGAAGGATCTCGCGGGGCAGGAGGACGTGGGCCATGCGTCGATTCTAGAGAGCCGCGCGCCGGCGCCCCGTCCCCGTGACAGCCTGTGACGCTGCGGCTCGGGATCGCGCGGCGCCCGCCGGGCCTCCGCCACGTCTTCAACAGGTCAACCGGCCCTCCACAGGAGAACCGGGGGCGCGGATCTCCTGCGGAAGCGCGGTTGACCTGTTGAACGGCGAGCGGGAGGTGTCACCAGTCGCGGGTGAGGGGGCGGGATACGGAGCGGTGCGGGTATCCGTCGTCGCGGGTGTCGGCACCCGTCGTCGAGCGTGCCGGCATCCGTCGTCGCGGGTGTCGGCGTCCGTCGTCGTGAGTATTGTCGGCACCCGTCGTCGCACAGGTCAACCGGCCTTCTCCAGGAGAACCGGGGCCGCAGATGTCCTGCGGACGCGCGGTTGTCCTGTCGAACGGGGTGGCGTTGTCGCCACTCACGTGTGAACCGGCGGCATCTGGCGCGGCGCGACCTCCGAGGGCCCGGCACCTGCGTGCAACAGGCCAACCGGCCCGCTACAGGAGAACTGCGCCGCAGACCTCCTGTGGAAGCGCGGTTGACCTGTTCGCCGCCGCCTCCACAGAGGGGCGAACGGATGCTGTCGGGCCGAGTTGTCCCGAAAACAGCCGTGGCCGACGGTCGAGCCCTTGAGGATCCGAGACTCTGCGGGGATGGCAGATCTCCGGGACGAAGTGAAAGACCTCGGCGGGGTTGTCCGCACGACCGCGCTCGTGGACGCAGGCACGAGCCGGCACGCGATCGCCGCGGCGCTGGCTGACGGACGGCTCACGAGTCCTCGGCGCGGATGGGTGGCAGTCGGGGATGCCGACCCGTATCTCCTCGCGGCGGCCCGAGCAGGTGTCGTGCTGACGTGTGTCACCCGCGCGAAGCGGCTCGGTCTCTGGGTGCTGGGGGAATTCGGGGCGCACGTCGGTGTGCCTCCCACCGCGTCACGGTTGAACCTGCCCGACGGCAAGGCCACGGTGCACTGGTCGGTTCCCGCCGAGCCACGCGCCCCCGGTGCGCTGGAGGACAGCATCCTGAACACGCTCGTCATCGTGGCGAGCTGTCAGCCATACGAGCGGGCACTGGCAGTGTGGGAGTCCGCGCTCAACAACGGGCTGGTGGCGAAGGGCGAACTCGCGCGCTTGAGCCTGCGACCCGCGGCGCGCCGGGTGCTCAATGCGGCGGGCCCGTTCTCGGACTCGGGGCTGGAGACGCTCTTCGCCGTGCGTCTCAAATGGCTGCGGCATCCGGTTCGCTGCCAGATCTGGATCCAGGGGCACCGCGTCGACTTCCTGATCGGTGACCGTCTCGTCGTGCAGATCGACGGCGGGCACCACGTCGGTCTGCAGCGAGCCGAGGATGTCGCGCACGACGCTGCGCTGATGCTGCTCGGCTATCACGTGATCCGAGTGACCTACGTGCAGGTGATCGAACGCTGGCATGAGGTGCAGGACCTCATCATGCGCGCGGTCGCGCAGGGGCTTCATCGGGCGGTGTGAGGCACGTGCGACCGAGCGCGGTCTTCCTTCGCCGACAGGTCAACCGCGCCTTTACACGTGGTGGGTGCGCGAGTTTCTTCTAGAAGCGTGATCGACCTGTTTCGCAGGATCAAGTGGGACGCTGCACCTGCTTCGCGTCTGGATTGGCCCGATGGTAGCGAACTGGGCCGTGTGCGTGCTTCCGTCAACAGGTCAACCGCGCCTCTACAGGAGAACGGACGTCGGAACCTCCTGTGGAAGGGCGGTTGACCTGTGGAAGGGCGGTTGACCTGTGGGGGAGGACCGGACGGGGACTGGATGCCGCGACGAGTGCGTCCGGCCGCGGCGGCGCGCTCACGCATCGTCCAACAGGCCCGCCGCGGTGCGGGTGTCGATCAGTGGAGATGCGCAAGAACGCTAGCGAGCCTCTTCATAGGCGCGCTCCATCCAGGTGATCAGCTCGCGATCGACATCCTTCACCGTGCGCAGTTCCAGATGGTGCATCCACGTCGACGACGACGGATGAGAGACCTCCTTGAATCGAGGGGAGCGCAGTTCCTCCCGAAGCGCGATGGACACGACTACTGGCACGTCACTCTTCACGTAACGTTCGGGTGCCCACGCGTAGGCGAATCCTCGACGGGCTCGGAATGCCACCTGGCTCTTCGACACCACGACCTCGACGCCTTCGAGTCCGACGAGCGGCCGGGCGAGCGCGCGGTAGATCGAGACGGCCTTCTCGTCGGGGGCGAAGAACTCTTCCCCGGGCATCGGCTGAGTCATGGCGCAACACTATTCCGACGGTCCCGGTCCTCCAGCACTGGCAGCTCGAACTCGGCGGAGGACTCCCCGGGGGCCGGCCTGGGCATCGGGGGCAGAGGATAGGCTGTCCTCAGCCCCTTGACAACACTGAGGACACCGCGATGACCGATCTGATCGACACCACTGAGATGTACCTGCGCACGATCCTCGAGCTCGAAGAGGAGAACATCGTGCCGCTGCGGGCACGGATCTCGGAGCGCCTCGGGCACTCGGGCCCCACGGTGTCGCAGACCATCGGCCGTATGGAGCGCGACGGGCTCGTCGTCGTCTCTGAGGACCGTTCCCTCGAGCTCACCGCCGCCGGCCGGCAGAAGGCCGTCGACGTCATGCGCAAGCATCGGCTCGCCGAGCGCCTGCTGTCCGATGTCATCGGGCTGGACTGGGCCTACGTGCACGAAGAGGCCTGCCGCTGGGAGCACGTCATGAGCGAGCAGGTGGAGCGCCGGCTCGTCGAGTTGCTCGGCCACCCCACCGAGTCGCCGTACGGCAACCCCATCCCCGGGCTCGACCAGCTCGGCGATGTGCCGACGAACGGCTTCGAGCAGGGTGTTGTGGGGCTGGTGCGCCGGCTGAATGACGCCGGCGAGCCGATCACCGGCACGGTGCGCCGCCTCGCCGAGCCCGCGCAGGTCGACCCCGAGCTGCTGCAGCAGCTCAAGGGCGCCGGCGTCGTGCCGGGCGCCGTGGGCGACTACCGCTACAACGAGGGCTACGTGCTCGTGCAGATGCAGGGCAACGACGAGGGCCTCGAGCTTCCGGTCGAGATCGCGTCGCACATCTTCCTCGTCGACGAGACCCGCTGAGGAAAGCGGATGCCGGGCCGAGCCCCTCGCTGAGGGAAAGCGGATGCCGGGCCGAGCCCCTTGCGGAATGACGGCGCTTCCTGCGCCCGCGGCATCCGTAAATGCACTGTGCGGAGATTGCCAGGCGTGGAGCGTGACATAAACGTGACCTTCGGGTAGCCTCAAGAAGTCCACCAGGCGAGAAGCCCGCCGACCGGACCCCGCATGGATTGCCTCACCGGCTCGTCGTCCACGCGGTGCAGCCCGCACATCGTGCCCCGACATCGAGTGCTGACGAGCCAGGCGCCTCGGCGCAGAGGCGCCGGAGGACCAAGTTTGGCTGAAGAGATAGATTCGCACGCGATCGTGCCCGAGCATGCGGCGACGGACCCCAACCGTCGTGAGCGCAACCGGAAGACCCCCGTGCGACGCTCCCGAGCCGTGCCGCCCGCGAAGTCCAAGCCGACGACCGCGCGCGCGACCTCATCATCCGCACCGTCGACCAAGGGGCGCGTGGCCAAGCCGCTGCGCAGCCTTGTCGTGCTGACGATGGTGGGCGGACTCGTCGCGACGGTGGCCATCCCCGCGTTCGCCGCGACTGCCGGAGCCGGCCCTGAAGAGGCCGTCACCCTTCAGCAGATGGCGGTCGATGACGCGCAGACGTTCGTCGCGGCATCCGATGCGAACGCGAGCGAGCTGTCGCGCGAGAGCTACGCGGCCACCACCGCCGAAGAGATCGACAAGAAGAAGGCAGAGGAGGCTGCGGCCGAACGCGCCCGTCAGGTCGCGAAGCTCGCGTCGACCTCATCGCGCTCGTCCGTTCCGATCAACATCGCCCTCACCTCGCCCGGAACCGGCGAAGTGCGCTGGCCGATCCTCAACTTCACCAAGGGTCGCGGCCTTTGGGACTCGGGCTACCACCAGGGCGTCGACCTGCTCGCGCCCCAGGGCACCCCGATCTATGCGGCTGCTGCCGGCGTCGTCAAGGTGTCGCAGGAGAGCTACGGCGGCTACGGCGTCGGAATCTCGATCGACCATGTCATCGGCGGTCAGCAGGTGAACACCCTCTACGGGCACATGACGTACGGCAGCCGTCAAGTCTCGGTCGGCCAGACCGTCGAAGCTGGCCAGCTGATCGGCCTCGTGGGCAGCACCGGAAGCTCCACGGCGAACCACCTGCACTTCGAGGTCCACATCAACGGCTCGGTCGTCGATCCCTGGGCGTGGCTGCAGGCCAACGCCGGCTGACGCTGATCCCTGCGATCGCATCACCGCGAATGCCCACTGCCCTTCAAGGGAGTGGGCATTCGTTGTTCGACACGCCCGCCATCGTTCACCGGCTTCACCGCCCCGGTGTCCGCTGGGTGCGTTAGCCTGAATCCCGACGCTGAGAGAGCGGAGGGAGCCGATGGGCTGCACACCACGCATCCGAACCATGGATGCGCTTGGACGCCTCGTCCTTCGGCATTGCACGAGTGGATGCCGCGGCATTGCCGTGGCGCCAAGGCGCTGTCTATAAGACAGCGCCTTTTTCATGCCCCTGCGCCCTTGATCGTCGCATGTCGAATAACCGAGAAGCCGTCCCGGCCATTCGAGAGGATGATCAATGCGCACTCTGGTGCTGAATGCGGGCTACGAACCGCTCGCGGTCGTGTCGTTCAAACGGGCGCTCGTGCTCGTGATGAACGAGAAGGCCACCGTCGTGGAACACACCGAGACAGATCCGGTGTGGGGCACCAGACGCTCGTACGAGCGCCCCGCCGTGATCATTCTGACCCGCTATGTGCGGGTGCCGGGAGGTCGCCATGTGCCGGTGACGCGGCGCGGCGTGCTGCGGCGTGACAACCACCGTTGCGGCTACTGCGGCAAGGCGGCGTCGACGATCGACCACGTGCTTCCGCGCTCGCGCGGCGGAGCGGACTCGTGGGAGAACCTCGTCGCGTGCTGCCTGCGCTGCAACAACATCAAGGGCGATCGCACACCGCAGGAGATGAACTGGGAGCTGCGCTTCCTCCCGCGCCCGCCGCGTGGCGGACAGTGGACCGTGCGGGGCACCGAGCGGACCGATCCGCGGTGGGAGCCGTATCTCGCACTGGCGGCGTGATCCTCGGGCGGAGTGCGCGGGCAAGAGCGCGCCGCTGGATGCGCCGGCGGGTCAGCTCTCGTCGAGGAGTGTGGACGCGACGTCGGGAACATAGTTCTCGAGATTGCGCGGCGGTCGTTCGTATCCGTGCGAGGGGGCCTGCGGCGGGATGACGACCTCGTCACACTCGATGACTTCGTACGGTATGCGCGAGAGCAGATGCGACATCATGTTGATCCGGCTGCGGCGCTTGTCCACCGATGGCACTTCGTGCCAGGGCGCCTCCGGGATGTCGGTGTGCACGAACATGCTGTCTTTCGCGCGGGAGTAGTCCTCCCATTTCGTGATCGACAGCACGTCGTTGGGGCTGAGTTTCCACCGTCGTGTCGGGTCGTCGGCGCGAGAGCGGAACCGTCGCAGTTGTTCGGCGGCCGACACGCTGAACCAGTACTTGAGGAGAAGGATGCCGTCTTCGACGAGCATGCGCTCGAAGATGGGCGCCTGGTGGAGGAAGCGGTGGTACTCGGCGTTCGTGCAGTAGCCCATGACGTGTTCCACGCCGGCGCGGTTGTACCAGGAGCGATCCATCAGCACGATCTCGCCGGCGGCCGGCAGGTGAGGCACATAGCGCTGGAAGTACCACTGGGTTCGCTCGCGTTCGGTCGGCGTCGGCAGAGCGACGATGCGGGTGACGCGCGGGTTGAGATACTCCGATACGCGTTTGATCGTGGATCCCTTGCCGGCGGCATCGCGCCCCTCGAAGATCACCACGATGCGCGCTCCGCTGGATTGCACCCATGCCTGCATGTCGACGAGTCGAGCCTGCAGGCGACGGAGCTCTTGTTCGTAGGCCTTCCGTGGGATCCTCGGTTCGCTCATGGCCCTGAGGCTACACGCTGCGTTCGCGGTGGAACGGGTGGTGGAATCGAACATAACTGTCGGAAGTGGAAGGTACGCTCGTTCCCAGCGGTTGAATGACTAGAACATCTGTTCTAGAATGTGGGAATGGGGGCGATCGTGCAGCTCACGGCACAGCACGTGCACGAGACCGTCGGGCATGAGCCGACGGCCCCCGAGCCTGCCGCCCTCCGCGCGGGGAGAACAGCTTCGGCAGACGCGGGCATGGGCCAAGGATCGACCAACACCGTCGCACAGCTGCGCGCTCAGCTCGAGCGGGTGCAGGGACGCCGGCTCGACGCGCCGGTGCTGCCGGTGCATCCCGCCCTCGCCTCGCTGCTTCCCGGGGGCGGCCTGCGTCCCGGATCGGCCTACTCCCTCCCGCGGTCGACGTCGGTGCTGCTGGCGCTGCTCGCCCAGCCGTCGCAGTCCGGGTCCTGGTGCGGTGTGGTCGGGATGCCGCGGCTCGGCGCCGAGGCGGCCGAGGGGCTGGGGGTCGATCTGTCGCGGCTCGTGCTCATCCCCGATCCGGGGGCGCGCTGGCTCGCGGTGACCTCGACCGTCGCCGAGGTGCTGCCGGTGGTCGCGGTGCGTCCGTCCGGGCGCGCCGCCGACGGCGAGATCTCCCGCTTGGCGGCGCGGCTGCGCGATCGCGGTGCGGTGCTGCTCGTGCAGGGGCCGTGGCCGCAGGCCGAGGCCGTGATCGAGGTGGGTGAGCCGGCATGGGAGGGCGTCGGCCGCGGGCACGGCTATCTCTCGGGTCGCGAGGTGACGCTCACCTCCTCGAGCCGCCGCTGGCCGCGATCCCGGCGAGCTCGCGTGATGCTCCCGGATGCGGCGGGCCACGTCTCCGCCGCGCCCGAGCGGATGCGTCCTGTCGAGTCGCTGCATCCGGCCGCCGCCTCGGCGTACGAGGTCTCGCTCGGTCATCGGGTCAGGGCGGTGGGGTGACATGACGCCGGGAACGCCCGTTCGGAGCCTCGTGCTGTGGTTTCCCGACTGGCCGGTCACGGCTCTCGAGCGGGAGGCGGGTGCGGCTGCGCAGCGGCCGGGCTCGCGGCCGGCCGTCTCCGGGAAGCGGCCGGGCTCCGAGTCGGACGAGGTCGCGGAGCAGCGTGACACGGGCGATCGGCTGGGCGCGGGTCCGGAGGCGCGGGCAGGTACAAGGCGGGGCGCTCGGTCCGGCAGGTCGCCGTCGGGCGGGGCGCTACCTGGCGCGGCGCTGCCTGGCGCGGCGTCGTCTGGCGGGGCAGTGTCTGGCGCGGCGCTGCCGGGCGCGGCCGGTTCTGGAGCGGCCGCGTCTGGTGGGTCGCCGTCGGGCGCGGAGCACAGGTCGCGGCATCCGATCGCCGTCATCGAGCGCAATCTCGTCGTCGCATGCTCGGCGTCCGCGCGCGCCGAGGGGGTGCGCCGCGGGCAGCGACGGCGCGATGCGCAGGCGCGATGCCCGGGGTTGAAGCTGGTGAACGCGGATGCCGCGCGCGATCACCGCGCGTTCGCGCCCATCGTGTCGCTGATCGAGGAGCGGGCGCCCGGCGTCCAGCTGGTGCGGCCGGGACTGTGCGCACTGCGCGCCCGCGGCCCGGCGCGGTACTACGGCGGCGAGACCGAGGCCGCCCGCATGCTGATCGGCGCGCTGCGCGATGCCGGCCTCGACGGAGTCCGGGCGGGGATCGCCGACGGCCCGTTCACCGCGGAGCAGGCGGCGCGCGGCGGCACGAGCGCCGACGACCCGGTCTTCGTCGTGCCCGCCGGTGGGGCGGCGGGGTTCCTCGCGCCGCTGTCGGTCGCCGTGCTCGACGCGTCGGCGATGATCGGCGCGGGCGCAGCCGGGACGAAGGATGCAGCGGACCTCGTGGGACTCCTCGCGCGGCTGGGCGTGCAGACGCTCGGCGGGTTCGCCGCGATGGAGCCCGACCGCGTGCGCGAGCGGTTCGGCGAGCGGGGCGTCCGGCTGCACGCCCTCGCCGCGGGGCACGACTCGCGGCCGGTGCAGCCGCGCACGCCGCCGCCCGAGCTGCAGCGCGAGGTCGCGTTCGAGCCGCCGCTCGAGATCGCCGACCAGGTGGCGTTCGCCATGCGCGTCACCGCCGACGACTTCGTCGCGGGTCTGGGCGCGGTGGATCTCGTCTGCACCGAGCTGCGGGTCGAGCTCGTCGGCGACCGCGGGGAGCGCAGCGAGCGGGTGTGGCTGCATCCCGGCTCGTTCGATGCCGCCGCGGTCGTCGACCGCGTGCGGTGGCAGCTCGCCGAAGACGTCGGCACCGGGGACGCCGCGGGGCGCGGGCTGCGCAGTGGGGTCGCCCTGGTGCGGATCTCGCCCGAGACTGTGGACGCGGCATCCCATCACGCCCCCGCGCTGTTCGGGGGCGGCCCCGAGGAGCGGGTGCACCATGCGCTGTCGCGCGTGCAGGCGATGCTCGGGCACCGGGGTGTGCTGACCCCCGCGATCGGCGGCGGGCGATGGCTGGCGGAGCGCCAGGTGCTCGTGCCCTGGGGTGACCGCGACGAGCGCGACCGGCAAACGACAGGCGCCGGCGGCCTCGCGGCGCAGCGCGCGCGTCCATGGCCGGGGAGTCTGCCCGATCCGCTGCCGACGACGGTGTTCGCCGATCCGGTGCCGGTCGACGTGCGCGCGCTCGGGGGCGAGCTGGTCGATGTCGACGAGCGGGGCAACGTCGCAGCCGTCCCCGCGTTCTTCATCGAGAGCGGGCGCCGGCGGGCGATCGAGGCCTGGGCGGGGCCGTGGCCCGTGGTCGAGCGGGGATGGGATGCCGCGCGCTCGCGGCGTGCGTACCGGTTCCAGGTCGTCGACGCCGACGGATCGGCGTGGCTGCTGGTGTGCGACGGCGACGCGTGGACCGCGGAGGCCACCTATGACTAGCGGGCCTGCTTCCCGGTCGTTGAGCGAGCTTGCGAGTCGAAACGCAGAGACGAGACGTCCCGGGCCGGGCGTAGCAGTGAGGTTCGAGGCGTTTCGTCTCGGTCGCTGGCGCTCCCTCGCTCAACGACCGAGATCGTTGTCCCGGTCGTTGAGCGAGCTTGCGAGTCGAAAGGCAGAGACGAGACGTCCCGGGCCGGGCGTAGCAGTGAGATTCGAGGCGTTTCGTCTCGGTCGCTGGCGCTCCCTCGCTCAACGACCGAGATCGTTGTCCCGGTCGTTGAGCGAGCTTGCGAGTCGAAAGGCAGAGACGAGACGTTCCGGGCCGGGCGTAGCAGTGAGGTTCGAGGCGTTTCGTCTCGGTCGCTGGCGCTCCCTCGCTCAACGACCGAGATCGTTGTCCCGGTCGTTGAGCGAGCTTGCGAGTCGAAACGCAGAGACGAGACGTTCCGGGCCGGGCGTAGCAGTGAGATTCGAGGCGTTTCGTCTCGGTCGCTGGCGCTCCCTCGCTCAACGACCGAGATCGTTGTCCCGGTCGTTGAGCGAGCTTGCGAGTCGAAACGCAGAGACGAGACGTCCCGGGCCGGGCGTAGCAGTGAGATTCGAGGCGTTTCGTCTCGGTCGCTGGCGCTCCCTCGCTCAACGACCGAGATCGTTGTCCCGGTCGTTGAGCGAGCTTGCGAGTCGAAACGCAGAGACGAAACGCCCCGGGCCGACGAACGGCGTCGATGCGGCGCGTTTCGTCTCGCTGCGCTCGCTCAACGACCGGGATCGTGGTGAGGGCTGATGGGCTTCAACAACCCGGGCGTTCCGTGGTCCGAGATGGAGCGCGTGCTGAGCGGCCGTCGCAGGCCCGAGGCACCGCCGGTCGGTGCGGACGGCGGTGACAGCCCGGCGTGGTCGCATAAGCGCGGGCCGTATGTCGCACCCGAGATCGAGCGTCCGGCAGACGCCATCCCGTACGCCGAGCTGCACGCGCACTCGTCGTACTCGTTCCTCGACGGCGCCTCCTCTCCGGAGGAGCTCGCCGAAGAGGCCGAGCGCCTGGGACTGCACGCCCTCGCGATCACCGACCACGACGGCTTCTACGGCATCGTCCGGTTCGCCGAGGCCGTCGAGGCGCTGCAGCTGAAGACCGTGTTCGGCGCCGAGCTGTCGCTCGAGCTGCCGAAGCCGCAGAACGGTGAGCCCGACCCGGCCGGCGCGCATCTGCTCGTGCTCGCCCGCGGCGAGGAGGGCTACCACCGGCTGGCCGGCGCGATCACGCACGCGCAGCTGCAGGGGGCCGAGAAGGGGCGTCCGGTCTACGGCCTCGACGAGCTCGCCGAGCAGGCGGCGGGGGAGTGGGCGGTGCTCACCGGCTGTCGCAAGGGCGCCGTGCGCCGCGCGCTGGCATCCGCGCCGGGGAAGGCGGGGGCGGATGCCGCGGCTCACGAGCTCGACCGCCTCGTGACGCTGTTCGGGCGCGACGCCGTCCACGTCGAGCTCATCGACCACGGCAACCCGCTCGACACCCGCGACAATGACGTGCTCGCGGGGCTCGCGCGCGAGCGCGGGCTGCCGCTGCTGGCGACGAACAACGTGCACTACGCGGTCCCGAAGAGGCAGCTGCTCGCCGCGGCCGTCGCGGCGGTGCGTGCCAACCGCGGACTCGACGAGCTCGACGGCTGGCTTCCGGCCCACGCCGGGGCGCACCTGCGGTCGGGCGCCGAGATGGCGGAGCGCTTCGTGAGGTTCCCGGATGCCGTCGCCCGCACCGTGACGCTCGCCGACGAGCTCGCCTTTCCGCTGCGCAAGGCCAAGCCCGCGCTGCCGAAGCAGAAGGTGCCCGAGGGGCACACGCCGATGTCGTGGCTGCGCAAGCTCGTGTGGGATGCCGTGCCGCGCAAGTACCCCCACCTGACCGAGGAGAACCGGGCGCGCATCGAGAAGGAGCTCGGTGTCATCGAGCTGAAGGACTTCCCCGGTTACTTCCTGATCGTGCACGGCATCGTCCAGGAGGCGCGGCGCCGCGGCATCCTGTGTCAAGGGCGGGGGTCGGCGGCCAATAGTGCGATCTGCTATCTGCTCGATATCACGGCGGTCGACGCGATCGGCTACGACCTGCCCTTCGAGCGGTTCCTGTCGAGCCTGCGCGAGGAGGAGCCCGACATCGACGTCGACTTCGACTCCGATCGTCGGGAAGAGATCATCCAGTGGGTCTACCAGGAGTACGGGCGCGACCGCGCCGCGCAGGTCGCGAACGTCATCCAGTACCGGCCCAAGAACGCCGTGCGCGACATGGCCAAGGCGCTGGGGCATTCGCCGGGGCAGCAGGACGCCTGGTCGAAGCAGATCGAAGGGTGGGGGGCGCTCCTGGAGACGGGCGCCGGCCACGACATCCCCGATCAGGTGCTCGAGTTCGCGTCCGAGCTCCTCAAGGCGCCGCGGCATCTCGGCATCCACTCCGGCGGCATGGTGCTCACCGACCGGCCGGTGGGCGAGGTCGTGCCGATCGAGCACGCCCGCATGGAGAACCGCACGGTGATCCAGTGGGACAAGGACGACGCCGCCTGGATGGGGCTCGTGAAGTTCGACCTGCTGGGGCTCGGGATGCTGGCGGCCCTGCAGTACTGCTTCGACATGATCCGCGCCTCGACGGGGGAGGACTGGGAGCTGTCGACGATCCCGAAGGAGGAGAAGGCGGTCTACGACATGCTGTGCCGCGCCGACTCGATCGGCGTCTTCCAGGTCGAGTCGCGTGCGCAGATGGGACTCCTGCCGCGCCTGCAGCCGCGGCGGTTCTACGACCTCGTCATCGAGATCGCGCTCATCCGCCCCGGGCCCATCCAGGGCGGGGCCGTGCATCCGTTCGTCAAGCGCAAGCTCGGGCAGGAGAAGGTGACCTACGCCCACCCCAAGCTCGTGCCGGTGCTCGAGCGCACGCTCGGCATCCCGGTGTTTCAGGAGCAGCTCATGCAGATGGGCATGGCCGTCGGCGGGCTCACCGGCGAGGACGCCGACCTGCTGCGACGGGCTATGGGATCGAAGCGCGGAGTGGAGCGCATCGATTCGCTGAAAGAGAAGCTGTACGCGGGCATGGCCGAGAACGGACTCGTGGGCGAGGAGGCCGACGCGATCTACGCCAAGATCCAGGCGTTCGCGAACTTCGGATTCGCCGAGTCGCACTCGCTGTCGTTCGCACTGCTCGTGTACGCCAGCTCGTGGATCAAGCTGCATTACCCGGCGGCGTTCCTCACCGGACTGCTGCGGGCACAGCCGATGGGCTTCTACTCGCCGGCGACCCTCGTGGGCGACGCACGCCACCACGGGGTCGAGGTGCGTCGCCCCGACCTGCACCTGTCGGGCGCCGAGGCCGTGCTCGAGGGCGTGGAGCCGGCCTCTCGGTCGTTGAGCGGGCTTGCGAGTCGAAACGCAGAGACGAAACGCAGCGAGCACGCGGACGACCTCGACCCGAGGTCTGCGGATGCCCGGGGCGCTTCGTCTGCGGGCGCTAGAGCGCCCTCCGCTCAACGAGCGGAGCCCACCGGCATGGACTCCTGCCTCGAACGCGACCAGCCGCCGGTCGGGCTCTTCGACCTCGACGCACCCGACGAGTCGGCGACGCATCGGCGCGACGGCGGGTACGCGGTGCGACTCGGCCTCGCCGGGGTCAAGGGGATCGGCGCGACCGTCGCGCAGCGCATCGTCGCGGCACGCGAGGCCGGTGGCCTTTTCCGCGACCAGCGCGACCTGGTGCGGCGCACCAGCATCACGGCGACGCAGGTCGAGGCGCTCGCCACCGCGGGGGCGTTCGAGTGCCTCGGCCTCAGCCGGCGCGAGGCGATCTGGCTGGCCGGATCCGCAGCGCAGGATCGCCCCGAGTTCCTGCCGGACTCCCTTATCGCGGTGCAGCCGCCGCTGTTCACCGATCCCACCAGCTACGAGCGGCTGGCCGCCGACCTCTGGGCCACCGGCATCTCGACCGACGACCACCCGCTGACGCACTACCGCTCCGGGCTCGACGGTCGCGGCGTCCTGACGTCTCGCGAACTGCGCAGCCACGAGGTCGGTCGCCGCGTCGAGGTCGCCGGACTCGTGACCCACCGGCAGCGGCCGGCCACGGCATCCGGAATCACCTTCCTCAACCTCGAGGACGAGCATGGCCTTGTGAACGTCGTGTGCTCGCTCGGGGTCTGGAACAGGTATCGCCGGGTCGTGCGCGATTCGCCGGCGCTCATCGCCCGCGGCATTCTGGAGCGTTCGGCCGAGGGGGTGACGAACCTCATCGCCGACCGGTTCGAAGACCTCCGTGTGGGCGTGCAGCACCGCGCGAGGGACTTCCGCTGAGGCGTGTCAGGGGGGAGGGCTAGCGTGACGGATGTCGCGGCGCCGACGCCGCGGGAGAGAGGTCGTCATGGCCGGCAAACTCGGGAACATCACGTTCTACGCCGACGATCCTCCGGCGCTCGCCCGCTTCTGGGCCGCCGTGTTCGGCTATCCCGAGGCCACCTGGGACGACCCGCTGAAGGACGAGCTGCTCGCCGCCGGACTGACGGAGACGGACCTCGCCAAGCGCGGCTTGGCCGAGGATCCCGAAGGTGTGGGACCGAGGCTGTTCTTCCACCACGCCGACGACGCGAAACACGGGCGCAACCGGCTGCATCTCGACATCAGCGCCACACCCGGCCGGCATCCGACGCGCGAAGAGCTCGACGCCGAGAAGGATCGACTCGTCGCCCTGGGGGCCGAGGTCGTGCGCCTGGTCGACCAGACCTGGGGTCCGTGGCCCGAGACCTACTTCCAGATGAGGGACCCCGAGGGCAACGAATTCTGTCTGCAGTAGCGTGTGGTCGACGGCGCACCGCATCGTCCGTGCCTTCGCACGCGTCGGCGTCCCGCTCGCTGCGGGAGCGGGATGCTCAAGCCGTCAGATCTCCGGTCGTCAGATCTCGCCGTCCCAGGCCTGACTGCGGTTGTCGCCGTCCCAGCCGTCAGTCCGGCCGTCGACGTCGAAGGCCGCAACCGGCCTCAGGCGGCGCTCGATCGCGCTCAGCCGCGCTACGGCGGTGGCGTCGACGAGTTCATCCGCGTCGACATGGGCGTCTTGGACGACGATCTGGCTCGCCGGGCCGATGAGTATCATCACCCCGGTGATCGTGCCGCCCTCCTCCCATGACGGAACTGTCACGGCCTCGGCCTCGCCGGCCTCCGCCAGCGCCCGACCGCAGCTGAGCAGTGCCGACGCGATGTCATCCCCGGTCACGAATTCGCTTCCCGCGTACGTCACTCTCTTCACTCTGCCTTTCTACTCGCATGCCCTCCAGACACCTCTGGGGGTTGCAGCATGTCAGCGAACGGGCTACAGCTGACCGAGAGTTCCCCTGACGCTGCGGGTGTGAAGAGTGGAGGCGTGCCGCGGTGGCCGCCGTACGGCGCTACTCGACGAGCTTCCCGGCGACCGACACCTCGCGCATGAGCGCCGCGATCTCGGCCGGGATCTGGGGAATCGGCTCGCGGACGACACCGGTCGTCGGCGACCAGACGAGGTTGACCTGCAGCTCCGGGTCGATGTCGGGGAAGTCACTGCGGTTGTGGCAGCCGCGGGTCTCGCGGCGTTCGAGCGCCGCTTCGAGGGTCGCGCGTGCGGCGAGAGCCGCCGACTTCAGGTCGAACGCGTGGGCGAGGTCGTGGTAGCCCGCGATGTCGGGGTGCACGCCGATGTCGGCCATGCGTGCCTCGATGGCGTCGAGCTCCGCGAGACCGGTCAGAAGGCCCTGCTCGTCACGCACCACCCCGGCGTGCTCGGTCATCGTGTCGCGGATGGCACGCTGCAGCGCGCGCACGTTCTCGGTCCCCGACGCGGTGAGCAGGTCGGAGATCTCCGAGCGAGCCGCGGCCACCGCGGACGCGGAACGACGCTGTGCCGGCAGCGACGCGGAGTAGTCCGCGGCGGCCCGCCCGACGATGCGCCCGAACACGAGGAGCTCGATCAGCGAGTTTCCGCCCAGGCGGTTCGCGCCGTGCAGGCCCGAGGAGGCCTCGCCGATGGCGTAGAGACCGGGGACGTCGGTGGAGTGATCCGAGGAGCGCACCCAGACGCCGCCCATCGAGTAGTGGGCGGTGGGCGCGATCTCGATCGGCTCCTGGGTGATGTCGAGCATCTGCAGCTCGAGCATCGTCTGGTACACGCGAGGCAGACGGGTCATGATCGTCTCGCGCGGCAGGTGCGAGACATCCAGCCACACGCCGCCGTTCGGGGTGCCGCGCCCCTCCTTGATCTCGGTGTAGCAGGCCAGTGCGACACGGTCGCGTGTGGAGAGCTCGAGCCGCTCCGGGTCGTAGCGGTGCATGAAGCGCTCGCCGAGGCCGTTGCGCAGGATGCCGCCTTCGCCGCGTGCCGCCTCCGAGATGAGGGTGCCCGCCGCGTTCTCGGGTTCGATGATGCCGCTCGGGTGGAACTGGACGAGCTCCGGGTCGCGCAGGCGGCCGCCGGCTTCGACGGCGAGACGGAACGAGTCGCCGGTGTTCTCGTCGCGTCGCGAGGAGGTGCGCCGCCAGATCCGGTTGTGTCCGCCCGCCGCGAGGATCACGGCATCCGCGTGGATGAGGTAGCGCGTGCCGTCCTCGAGGTCGAAGCCGTATGCGCCGAAGACCGCGCCGTCGTCGTTGACGAGGATGCGCGTGACGTACACGGTGTCGAGGATGGGCACCTGCAGCTGAGCCGCGCGGTTGATGAGGGTGCGCTGGATCTCCAGTCCGGTGTAGTCGCCCGCGAACGCGGTGCGACGGTACGTGTGCGCGCCGAAGAATCGCTGCGAGATGCGTCCGTCGTCCTCGCGGGCGAACGGCATGCCGTACCGCTCGAGGTCCTCGATGCCGCGGGAGGCGCCCGAGGTGACGACCTCGACGGTGTGGGGGTTGGCGAGCAGATAGCTCTCCTTCAGCGTGTCGGCCGCATGCTGCTGCCAGCTGTCGTCGGCATCCATGGTGCCGAGGGCGGCGTTGATGCCACCAGCGGCCAGGGAGGTGTGGGCGTCCGATTTGGGACGCTTGCCGAGGGTGATGACGTCGACCCCTGCCTCGGCGAGTTCGATGGCTGCGCGGAGTCCGGAACCCCCGGTGCCGATGACGAGGACGGTGGTGGAAAGCTGGCGCTCGGAAGTACTCACGGCTTAACGGTAAGAACATCGAGACGATTACTCCAATGCATCTTTCTGTTCGTATCCATAGCATTATGCTATGAAACGTGAATCTCGAACAGCTCCGCGCCTTCGTCAGCGTGGCCGAGCTCGGCAACTTCACGCGGGCCGCCGAGCAGCTGCACCTCGCTCAGCCGTCCCTCAGCCGTCAGATCGGCAC
Source organism: Microbacterium sp. LWS13-1.2 (assembly GCF_040144835.1). Taxonomy (NCBI): domain Bacteria; kingdom Bacillati; phylum Actinomycetota; class Actinomycetes; order Micrococcales; family Microbacteriaceae; genus Microbacterium; species Microbacterium sp. LWS13-1.2. The sequence continues at coordinate 1,271,388 of NZ_CP151632.1, read as the reverse complement.
GCTCGAGCAGGATCTCGGCGCGGAGCTGTTCCACCGTGCGCGCGCGGGCAGCACGCTCACCTCGGCCGGTGAGTCGCTCCTCCCGTTGGCGCGCCGCATGCTCGCCGACGCGGAATCCGTCCGCCGGGAGCTCAATGCGCTGGCCGGGCTGCGGCGCGGGCGTGTGCGCCTCGGCGCCACGCCGACACTCTGCATCAGCCTGGTCGCCGAGGTGCTGGGGGCGTTCCACGCCGCGCACCCCGCGATCGAGCTGCACATCACGGAACGAGGATCGCGTGGGCTGCTCGACGCTCTCGCCGGCGGCGAGCTGGACCTCGCGCTGGTCACGACGTCGGGCGGGTCATCCACCGAGAGATTCACCGTGACCCCCCTTCTGCTCGAGGAGCTCGTCGTCATCTCGTCCGGCGACGCACCGCCGCTGGCCTCGCATGACAGCATCACGCTCCGTGAGGTCGCCGATCTGCCGCAGGTCGCCTTCAGCCCGACGTATGACCTCCGCAGCACGACCGATGCCGCCTTCGAGGCGGCGGGGCTGTGGCCCCGCGCGGTCATCGAAGGCGCGGAGATGGATGCCGTGCTCCGGTTCGTGGAGCGCGGGATCGGCGTCGCCATCGTCCCGGCGATGGTGATGATCGAGCGCAAGGGGCTGCGGGCGGTGCGTCTCACGGAGCCGACGCTCACGCGCACGATCAGCATCGCGCGTGTCGCCGACATCGCCCCCACACCGGCGGTCGAGGTCATGCAGCAGACGATCGTCCGCACCGCCGCCACCCTGGCAGCGCGGCCGGAGGCGACCACCCGCCTGGCGTGACGCGATCGGCCGGCGTCCTCAGCGGCCGCCAGTACAGCCGGTCAGCGGCCGCCAGTGCAGCCGGTCGCCGCAGCCGCGCCTTCATGCCGGAGTTGCGACCTGTGCGGCATCCCCCCGGATGCCGCACAAGTCGTCGAGGTGCGCATCGCGCCGCGCCCAGGACACCGAAGTCCTCGACGCCCTCGGAGAGAACGGGGGAGGTCGCGCATGGCGTCCACCTCTGACCCCGCTCCACACCGTGCTTGTCGTCCGTCGACCTGTCCAACCTCATTCCGTCGAACCCAGTCCACTCCCGGATCCCGCCGGCGAACAGGGTCGAAGGTCCCGATCCTTCGCGAGCCGCCACCCTGCCCGATCCGGACTAGGTGCTGGCCGGTCGGATCTCGCGGGCCGCACGCCCGCGCTCGCCGTGAGTCGGTCGCGGTCCGCGCGCACAGCGATCGTGTCTGCGCAGCGCGAGTCCGGCCTCGCGGATCGCGACGAAGATCAGAGCGGCGAGCAGCACGAGGGCCCAGTCCGTCGCGTCGAGCGGGCCGGTGCGGAACGCCGTCTGCAGCCAGGGCACGTAGACGATGGCGAGCATGATGCCGATGCCCGCGACGCAGGCGAGCCAGTAGGTGGGGTTGGAGAAGATGTAGCGCGTGAACAGCCCGCGCTCGCTGCGCCGCTGCGTGATGTTGAAGAACTGGCACACGAGCACCGTGACGTAGGTCATCGTGGTCGCCGGTGCTACCAGTGAGGCATCGACGGGCCCGGCGAAGGGGAACGACCCTTCTCGCTGGAAGAACAGCAGATAGTTGCCGATCGCCAGCACGCCGATGATCGAACCCGCGTACATCAGGTTGCCGATGCTGCGCAGCCCGACGATGTGCGATTTCGGGTCTCGCGGTGCGTGCTTCATTACCGAGCCCTCCTCGGGATCGCGCCCCAACGCGGCGATGGGCAGCAGCTCGCCCAGCAGATCGATGGCGAGGATCTGCATGACGTTGATCGCGAGTGGCAGACCCGCGACCGTGGCGAGGACGAGGCTCACGATGTTGACGACGAGCTCGGCGGCGTTCGACGTGAGACAGCTGATCACGCCCTTGCTGATGTTGGCGTAGATCACGCGCCCCTGTTCGACGGCGCCGACCAAGGTCGAGAAGCTGTCGTCGAGCAGGACGATCTCGGCTGCCTCTTTCGCGACGTCGGTGCCCGACGCGCCCATGGCGACGCCGATGCTGGCGTGCCGAAGAGCCGGGGCGTCGTTGATGCCATCACCCGTGACAGCCACGATCCGACCGGACTTCTTGACCAGATCGACGATACGTGTCTTGTCGGTGGGGTCCACGCGGCTGAACACGGTGCCGCCCGCGAGCGCCCGGGAGAGCACCTCGTCGTCGCGCATGAGGCGCAGCTCGTCTTCGGTGACGACCGTCAGCGCGTGGTCGTGATCGAGTCCCGCCTGGCGGGCGATCGCCTCAGCCGTACGGGAGAAGTCCCCGGTGATGATGTTCACCTTGACGCGGGCGTCGATGGCACGCCGCATCGCATCGGGAACCTCATCGCGGATGGGGTCGACCATCGAGACGAGCCCCAGGAGCACCAGACCCGTCTCGACGGCCAGCGGGTCGACCGCGGCCACGTCGGCAGGCGTCGCCGCGCGCGAGGCGTAGGCGAGGTTGCGCAGACCGCGGTCGGATCGTGCGATGTGGAGCGCGAGGAAGGCATCTCTGTCGGCATCGGTGAGGGGACGGATGCCGCCGCCATCGTCGATGTGGCTGGCCCGCGCGACGACCGCCTCCGGCGCGCCCTTGACCCAGGCGGTCAGGGTGCCGTCGGGAGATTCGCGGACGGCCGTCATCAGCTTGCGCGACGAATCGAAGGGGAACTCGCGCACCTTGCGCTGCTCCCGGCGCTCGCGGGGGACGTCGATGCCGGCCTTGGCGGCGACGGTGAGGAGCGCTGCCTCCGTCGGGTCGCCGAGGATATGCCAGGCCGGGTGCTTCTCGTCGGGGGGAAGCAGGCGGGCGTTGCTGGCCAGCACGCCCGCGCGGAGGAAGCCGACGAGGCGGGCGCGATCGCGTGGTGTCTCGGCGTCGGCGTCGGCTGCCCACTCGACATCGCCGGCGGGCTCATAGCCGGTCCCGCGAACGATGTACTCCTGACCGGCCGCCACGAGTCCGGTGACGGTCATCTCGTTCTTGGTGAGCGTTCCGGTCTTGTCGGTGCAGATCACCTGGGTGGAGCCGAGCGTCTCGACGGCGCTCAATCGCTTCACGAGCGCGTTGCGAGCGGCGAGGCTCGAGGCTGCCTGCGCCAGAGCGGTGTTTACCTCGGCCGGAAGGCCCTGGGGTATCACGGCGCTGGCGAATCCGACGGTGAAGAGCACCGCCTCGTGCAGGGGCAGATCTGCCCACACCGCGACCACCAGGAGAACGAGTGCCAGGGTGAACGTGGCGTAGGTGATCACTCTGCCGATGTGACCCATCTCGCGCTGGAGGGGGCTCAGCGTCTGCGGCGCCGCGTCGGCGAGCTGTGCGATGCGCCCGAGCTCCGAGTGGGTTCCGGTGGCGACCACAACCCCCACTGCCTCGCCGGTCGCCACGGTGGTGCCGGCGTGCGCGACGTTGTGTCTCTCGGCGACCATGACGTCGGTCGCGATGCGGTGGGTGTACTTGCGGGTCGGATCGCTCTCGCCGGTGAGGGCGAACTCGTTGGTGGCGAACGCGCTCGCCTCGATCAGTCGTGTGTCCGCCGGCACCGAAGCGCCCTCCGTCAGGCGGACGACATCGCCGACGACCAGCTCTGTCGAGTCGAGTTCGGTGAGGGTTCCGTCCCGGAGCACCTGACTGCGGGAGAGCGACAGATGCTGCAGAGCCTCCATCGTCTTGCCCGAGCGGTACTCCTGGAAGAACCCGATCGATGTGTTGAGCAGGACCAGCAGCACGAGCACCCCGGATGTCAGCAAATCACCCAGGTATGCCGTGATGGCGGCGCAGACGAGTAGCAGCACGATCATCCAGTCCTTGAACTGGCGGAGGAACCGTAGCGCCAGCGGCTCCGTGTGCACGCGGACGATCACATTGTCGCCGTACTCGGCTCGGAGTGCCATGACCTCTTCCGACGTGAGTCCTTCACGGCGCGTGCCGTAGCGTGCGAGCACCTCGTCTTCGTCCAGGAGATACGCCTCCGGCGAGGATGGCCGCGTCGAAGCCTCCGCCGCAGGCCTTCGCCCTTCGTGAGGGCCGTGATGCTCGTGCCCGGTCATGCCGGGATCCAGGTGCTGCGGCGTTGCGACGCCTGCGGGGGACGGACGTACATCCGGTCGGTGACCACCATGAGGGTGGCGATGACGAGCAGCACCGCCGTGAGACCGATATTCACCGGCAGCCAGTATCCCGAGGTGTTGTTCACCGAGGTGTGCAGCAGGATCACGACGAGCAGGCCGCCGCGCGACCGGTTGTACAGCCAGGTGAAGATCACCGCGAGCAGGCAGCTGCTGGCGACGCGGAGGGCGAAGCCTGCCGGACCCGTGCCCATGCCGGCGTCGTACACGCCTCGCAGGTGCAGCGGGAGGTGCCAGAGTCCCCAGACGGCACCCACGATCAGGCTGGCGAGGAACGGGCTCAGGCGCGCCTGCAACGTCGGAAGCAGCCATCCGCGCCATCCGATCTCCTCGCCGAGCGGCCCGCCGAAGAGCAGAGTGACGCCGAAGACGATCAGGATGCCGGTCCACGATCCCTCCGCGAGCACCAGCGGCTGCGAGCCGACGTCCGCGCCGAGCAGGGTGACCAGGCCGCTGCCCAGCGCGCTCGCCACGGGGAACAGCAGGACGGCGACGAGGTAGGTCCACCACGGCGAACGCGGCGACAGGATGCTGGACAGCAGCTTCGCGAAACGAGGGTTGCGGCTTCCCGAGATCCAGACCAGCGCTGCGGGAGTCGTGATCAGCAGGACCAGCAGCGCGGCCGACATCGGGGATGACACATCCGCCCATCGCGGGGAGAGGAGCAGCACAGTGACGGTCAGAGTTGCGAGCGCCGCGACGATGACGCGCAGTCGCGGGGGCTGAGCATCCGTGCCGCCGGCGGCGACCCGGTGGCCGGCCACCAGCAATGCCGCGACCGCCGGCCCGAAGGTCGCGAGCTGGTCCAGAGTGAGTGCGAGGCTCTGGTCGTGAGCGACGACCGGATGCAGGAACCACAGGCTCCACGAGATCCCGAACGCGATGGTCGCGAACGCGACCGTTCGCGCGGCCGCACCGCGCTCGATCGTGCCGTACGCGCTCATCCGACGTCCGTCACCGCGTGGGGCGGGCAGGGCGACGCAGGATGCCGAGTGCACGCAGCGTGCTCATGATGCCGCCGCCGTTATGCGCTGGGCACGGCGACCAGTCCGCCGGCCCACTCGCTCGCCCGACCCTCCTCGCCCTCGAGGAGCCGGTTGTCCAGACCGACGAGGAAGTCGGCGTGGGCGTCGGCGTCGGCGAGACGGCGGCGGAGCCCCTTCCTGATCGCCGCGGTCGCATCCCCCGAGAAGATCCGAGGTATGTCGGCTCGCGTCGAGAACACGGCGAATCGGGGGTTGCCGACGAGCATGATCCCTTCGAGCCACTCGCGCACTCCCGTTGAGCGGGCCGTCTCCTCGAGGCTCAGCTTCTTCGTCGGATCGACCGCCCACTCCACGGCCTCGGCACGAGACTTCGGCCGGGGGAGGCTGTGCGCGTGGGTGGGCGCTCCGACGATGACCAGCGTGTAGTCGCTCAGGTCGGCCGGTGCCTCGCAGGCGGGTGAGACGGTGACGTCGGCCCCCGTCGTCTCCAGCGCCCCTGCCATCGCCTCCGCGAGCTTGCGCGTGTTCCCGAACATCGACTCGTACACGATCAGTGCGTTCACCGTCCGCTCCTTCCGTCGTTGATGCACCCAGACTCTTCGATCGGCTCGGCGATGACTGGGCCGAACGTCCCGCCGTCCGCGGCGGGACCTTCGACCCTGCGCTCCCGTGGGCGCGTGAAGAGCATGGCCTCAGGAGCGCACACGCTGTGATCGCGCCGCGGTCGGGTTCGGCTTCTGGCCGCCTCCTCCCGCGCTCGGCTCACGGCTCTAGTCATAGGAGACGCACGACATGTCCAATCTGCTCTGGTTCCGAGACATCACGATGTCGGACCTGCCACGAGTCGGTGGCAAGAACGCATCGCTCGGCGAGATGGTCTCGCGTATCCACAGTGCGGGCGTCCGTGTCCCAGGGGGCTTCGCGACGACTGCTGACGCGTACCGCGCCTTCCTCGCGCACGGCGACCTCTCGGCACGGATCCGCGCCCAGCTGGCGGACCTGGATACCAGCGACGTCCGTGAACTCGCGGTGGTGGCGGCGCGCATCCGCACCTGGATCGAGGGTCAGCCGTTCCCGGCCGGCCTGAACGACGACATCCGCGCGGCGTACGCGACGCTGGTCGCCGAGCAGGCCCATCCCGACCAGGTCACCTGGGCGGTGCGATCCTCTGCGACGGCGGAAGACCTGCCCGACGCCTCCTTCGCAGGACAGCAGGAGACGTTCCTCAACATCGACGGCATCGAGAACGTGCTCGAGGCCATCCGAGGCGTCTTCGCCTCGCTCTACACCGATCGTGCGCTGGTCTATCGGGCGCAACGGGGATTCGACGAGGACGACATCGCGATCTCCGCCGGCGTGCAGCTCATGGTTCGATCCGATGTCGGGGCTTCGGGCGTGATGTTCACGATCGACACCGAGTCCGGCTTCGACGATGTCGTCTTCATCACGGGCGCCTACGGTCTGGGCGAGACCGTGGTGCAGGGGGCCGTGAATCCCGACGAGTTCTACGTCTACAAGCCGGCTCTCCGCGCGGCGCGGCCGTCGATCCTCCGCCGTGAGCTGGGGACCAAGGCGGTCGCGCTCCGATATGCGGCAGGCACGCGAGTCGGCGACAGCACGGTCCTCACCGACGTCGCCGCCGGCGACCGTTCGCGATTCAGCCTCACGGACGAGCAGGTCGAGGAGCTGGCGCGCGGCGCCCTCGCCATCGAATCCCACTACGGCCACCCGATGGATATCGAATGGGCGCTCGACGGCGTGGACGGCTCGCTGTACATCGTTCAGGCCCGGCCTGAGACCGTCGTCACCCGGAGAGACAGCAGTGTGCTGCGCCGCTACGTGCTGCGAGCGCGTGGCGATGTGCTCGCAGCCGGTCGCGCCGTCGGTGAGAAGATCGGCCACGGCCCGGTGCGGGTGATGCACGACCTCAGCCTGATGCATCTCTTCCAGACTGGCGACGTGCTGGTGGCCGACCGCACCGACCCCGACTGGGAGCCGATCATGAGGATGGCTTCGGCGATCGTCACCGACAGCGGCGGCCGGACCTGTCACGCCGCCATCGTCGCGCGCGAGCTGGGGATCCCCGCCGTCGTGGGAACGGGGACGGGAACAGAGACGCTGACCGACGGGACCGGCGTGACCGTGGCCTGTTCGGAGGGCGATGACGGGCTCGTGTACCGAGGCATCCTCGATTACGCCATCGAAGAGACCCCGCTGGATCGGATCCCAGAGCTCGCGGTGGACCTCATGCTGAACGTCGGCGTGCCCGACCAGGCGTTCACTCTTGCGCAGCTGCCCAACCGCGGCGTCGGCCTCGCGCGGCTGGAGTTCATCATCAACCGCGCGATCGGCATCCACCCGCGTGCGCTCGCCGAGTTCGATTTGCTGGCGGAACCGCTGAAGAGCGAGGTCGCGCAGCGGACGGCCGCCTACCCCTCACCCCGTGACTTCTTCGTCCAGAGGGTGGCGGAGGGCGTCTCGACCATCGCCGCCGCGTTCGCGCCAAAACCTGTCATCGTCCGGATGAGCGACTTCAAGACCAACGAGTACGCCGGTCTTCTCGGCGGTGACCTCTTCGAACCCCACGAAGAGAATCCGATGCTCGGATGGCGCGGGGCATCCCGCTACACGACCCCGAGCTTCCGTGCCTGCTTCGATATGGAGTGCGAGGCGCTGCGCCACGTCCGCGATCGGATGGGGCTCACGAATCTCAAGATCATGATCCCGTTCGTCCGCACCGTCGACGAGGCTGCGGCGACCGTCGCCCTCCTCGCGGAGAACGGCCTTCGCCGTGGCGAGAACGGGCTCGAGGTCGTGATGATGTGCGAGATCCCCTCCAACGCGCTGCTGGCGGATGCCTTCCTCGATCACTTCGACGGGTTCTCCATCGGCTCCAACGACCTGACCCAGCTGACCCTCGGCGTCGACCGCGACTCCGCCCTGGTCGCCGCGTCCTTCGACGAGCGCGACCCGGCGGTGCTCGATCTGCTCGAACGCGCCATCGAAGCGTGCACACGGCGGGGCAAGTACATCGGGATCTGCGGCCAAGGTCCCTCGGACCACCCCGACCTGGCCGAGTGGCTGCTGGCACGCGGCATCGATTCGATGTCGCTCAACGCCGACGCCATCGTCGAGACATGGCTGCGGCTGGCGGAACTCTCCGCGGTCAAGGTCTGACACGCAGCCGACCACGACCACGGCCGCACTCGTGGTCGTGGTCGTGATCGCCCGGAGGCGGGTGGTCAGATCGAGGCCCAGCCGCCGTCGACCGAGAGGATGGCGCCCGACACATTCGACGCGTCGTCGCTCAGCAGCCAGGTGATGGCGGCGGCGAGCTCCTCGGGACGAGCGACGCGCGGGATATTGGTCTGGAACAGCGGTCCGAGACGTTCTCCGGCCCACTCGGAGTGGAACGGCGCTTCGATGCTGGTTGCGACGGGTCCGGGCGCGACGGCGTTGCAGCGGATGCCCTTCGGCGTGTAGAAGAACGCGGTGCTCTTGGAGAATCCGTTCACGGCGTGCTTCGACGTCGTGTACGGCGTGCCGGCGGCGGAGCCGCGCTGACCCGCCTCGGAGCCGACGTTGACGATGCTTCCCATGCCCCGCACGAGCATCGGAGGGAGCACGGCGCGCGTCAGCCGCATCATGGCCGTCAGATTCACGGCCAGCACACGATCCCATGTCGCGTCGGCGATCTCGGCGGTCGGTTCGAAGCCGTCCATGATCCCCGCGACGTTCGCAAGCCCGTCGATCCTCGGTCCGGCGGCATCCAGGATCCGAGCGGTCGACGCCGGATCGGTGATGTCGGCGGCGACGGTCGTGACGTCGCCCTGGACCTCGTCGGTCAGGGCGGTCAGGCGGTCCGCCGACACGTCGACCGCGACGACTCGACCACCCTCTGCGACGAGTCGCTCGACCGTGGCCCTGCCGATGCCCGCCCCTCCGCCCGTGACGATGATGGTGCATCCGGTGAAACGGTTCGCCACATGAGACATGATGTCGTCCTCTCCCTGTCCCCACAGTCGACCGCGTCCGCAGGACCATTCGCGGGGCTTTGGTCCTGCGTGGCGGCGGCGGGCGTCCGCACGGCGGGACCTACGTCCCGGCCCCGCGAGATCGGCCTGGCTACGTTCAAGAGAGGAGCCACTCCGGCACCGGGGAAGGGAGACTCCCATGGAACGCATCGTCCTCGGCTATGACGGCAGCCCCGCGGCGGTCTCGGCGCTCAACTGGACGGCGGCGCGTTCGGCTCGCGGGATGACCAAGGTCGATGTCGTCCTGGTGGCCTCGCCTTCGACGAAGGACCGCACTCCGGGCGTCGAGCGCCTCGCGGAGGCGGAGGCCGCCCTGCGGGAGCGCATTCCCGGCCTCGAGGTCGAACTGCATCGCCTCGACGGGGAGGTGACCGCGTCGCTCGCGGAGGCCGCGCAAGGAGCGGACCTCGTCGTGATCGGGATCCACACCGGGCACCCGATACGAGCCGCCGCGAACGGCTGGACACCGCTGCGTCTGAGCCTGCGTGTCCAGACGCCGGTGTGCATCGTTCCTGCCGGGTGGACCGAGGGCGGTGATCCCGTGACGGTGGGCATCGCGGACGACGATTCCTCGGACGCTGCACTGGACTTCGGCATCGGGGAAGCGAGCACGACAGGGACGGGGCTGCGCCTGGTGCATTCGTGGCTGATGCCCAGCCCCACCTTCGACTACGGCACCGCGCTCACGGTGGACCCGGCGGTGGTGATCGATGGACACCGTCGGATACTCGACGACACCGCCCGAGAGGTGGCGCGCCGGCGCCCCACCCTCTCGGTCACGAAGGAGCTGATCCGCGACAGTCGATCTGCGGCCCTTCTCCGATTCGCCTCGAGATCGTCTCTGCTGCTCATCGGGACGCATCGCAGGGGAGTACTGGCCGGAACGCTGCTCGGCTCGGTCGCGCAGGAGGTGCTGTGGAGGGCGGACTGCCCGGTGTGCGTCGTGCCGCCGGTGCGGGCGGGGAGGATCGAGCGGGATCTCACGCCGTCTGCCGCCTCGGCGGACGGTCCGGGCTCAGGATCGCAACAGGCGCTCTAAGCTCATGGCGGTGTCCGGCACACGGGGCGGAATACGGCGCTAGTCCGGATCGGGGTGCTCGAGCTGGAAGATCGCGGCCTGGGTCCGGCGCTCCAGACCGAGCTTGCTCAGCATCGACGAGACGTAGTTCTTCACCGTCTTCTCCGCGATGCCGAGCCGTTCGCCGATCTGCCGGTTCGTCAGACCGTCGGCGATCAGCTTGAGCGTCTGCCGCTCCCGCAGCCCCAGTGAGCCCAGACGCGGATCCTCGTCCGCTCGATCGTGCATGCCCGCCTTCGCACGCGTCACGGCGTCCGGGTCGAGCAGAGTGCGCCCGCCGGCCACCGCGCGGATCGCATCCACCAGGCCGGATCCGCCGATGTTCTTCAGTACATAGCCGGCTGCACCCGCCAGCACCGCGGCCGAGACGGCGGTGTCGTCGTCGTAGGCAGTGAGGATCAAGCACGCCACCGACGGCAGACGCGAGCGCACGTCCCGGCAGACGTCGATGCCGCTGCCGTCGGGCAGCCGCACATCGAGCACCGCCACGTCGGGCTTGGTCGCCTCGATCCTGCCCAGGGACTGACGCGCCGTGCCGGCTTCGCCGATCACTTCCATGTCGGGCTGCGCGCCGACGAGCCCCGCAAGTCCGCGGCGGACGATCTCGTGGTCGTCGACGAGGAAGACGGTGATCATCCGCTCTCCTTCAGGCTGGTGCCGGATGCCGACCCGGTCGGGGCGATCCAGCGAACCGTCGTACCGGTGGGCGAGGACTCCACGGCGAAGGCGCCCCGCCGCTGCTCTGCGCGCTGGCGGAGGTTGTCCAGTCCGCTGAGTGCGGCGTCCGCGGGGATTCCTCCACCGTCGTCTTCGACGACGACGGTGACCTTGTCGTCGGACGCCGTGACGTCGAGCGAAACGTGGTCCGCCTGAGCATGGCGGATCGAGTTGCAGAGGAGCTCGCGGGCGACGGCGACGACGTCGGTTGCCAGCTCGTCGCGGACGAGGAGGTCGACCGGACCGTTGAATCGGATAGCGGGCGGCCGGCGCGCCCCGCTCGAGACCTCGCCGACCACATCGAGGACGCGATGGCGAACGGACGTGTCGTCGCGGTGCGAGAGCGCGAAGATGACGGTTCTGATCTGGGCGATCGCGTCGTCCAACTGGTCGATCGTGTCGCTGATTCCGTCCGCCGCTGGGCCCGGACCGACGCTGCTGGCGAGGGCCTGTAGGCCGAGTCCGGCACCGAAGAGCTGCTGGATGACGTGATCGTGCAGGTCGCGCGCGATCCGCCGTCGATCGTCGGCGAGGAGCGCGCGCTGGGCCTCCTCGCCGGCGCGCGCGAGCTCGAGCGCGAGGATCGCTCGCGAGCTGAGGTCGACGGCCCCCTCTGTCTCAGCCGGTGAGAACCGGCTGTCGTCGGGACTGCGAGAGATGCACATCACTCCCCAGAACAGCGGCCCGTTCTGCAACGGGATCGCCATCACCGGACCACTCACTCCCTCCCGGACGATGAGAAGCGGGTCGTCTGCGTCGATGGGCCGTCGCGGCTGCGTGTGCGGCCGAGGGTCGTCGAGCACCCGGCCGGCGAACACCGTGCTGGGGTCGATCTCCGTGGCGCGCAGGACGGCTTCCGCCTCGCCGTTCGTCGCGGCGACACGGAACCGGCCATCGTCCTCAGTCGGCAGGAGGATGGTGACCTGCTCGGCCCCGGAGACCTCGCGCACCCGTGTCACGAGGAGATCCAGGGCGGTGGTTGTCGAGGTCGACAGGATGGCGGCGGACAGCTCGGCCGCCGCCGTCATCCAGTGCGCGCGGACTTTTGCTTCCGCGAGGAGCCGCGCGTTCCCGATCGCGAACCCCGCCGTCGCTGCGAGTGCTTCCAGCAGCTGTTCATCCTCTTCGCTGAAGCCGCCGTCGCGGTGATTCGTCAGGTAGAGATTTCCGAAGACCTCGTCGCCGACGCGGACGGCCACACCGAGGAACGAATGCATCGGGGGATGATGGGGAGGGAAGCCGGCGGCGCGGGGATCGCCCTCCATCTCCGCCAGGAGGATCGGCCGGGAGTCGGTGATCAGCGCACCGAGGAGGCCGCGCCCCTCAGGCAGATGCCCGATCGCCGCGGCATCCTCTTCCGACAGGCCGACATAGATGAACTGCTCCAGCGCGTCGCGCTCGGGACTGATGACGCCCATCGCTCCGTACCGCGCATCGACCAGCTCGACGGCCGCCTCGATGATGCTGCGGAGCACGAGCGTGAGGTCGCTCTGCTCGACGACGGCCTGATTGGCGCGCAGCAGTGCCCGCAGGCGGCCCTGCGTTCTCATCACCTTCGCGCTCTGCGCAACCAAGGCGCTGATTGCGTCTTCGAGCTCAGAGCGAGGTCCGTCGGGAAATGACAGCGAGCCGGGCTCGACCACTGTGGTCCTCCTCCACTGCCGTTACGGCCAACGTAGGGCCGGGCGCGCCACACCGCCAGTGCCCGTGCGCGCAGCTGTCCGGAACCGGTCGGCGCTTGCTCACCGGCCCCGCCGGGACCTTCGACCCGACGAGACCGAAGGACGACGTCGTCCGGCTCGCACCGGAATCCGCCCCGCGCGGCGTCAGGTCCAGGCGTCGCCCGATGACGCGGCGTAGCGGTCCGGCTCGGGTCCGCGATGGAAACGTCGACCTGTGATCGAGACCGGCGTGATCCGCATCCAGCGGTACTTGAGCGTAGGTGTCCAGGGGGTGAGGGGGAGAGCGTCGGCGAGGTCGATCTCACGCTGCAGCTCCAGTCGCGTGGCGACGCCCTTCAGCACGACGCTCGCGCCGAAGGTGTCGTCGTGCTCGTCGACTTCGAACGCGACGCGAGGGTTGGCCGAGAGCTCGGCGAGCTTCGAGCCGGGAGCAGTGCGAAAAAGCACGCGGGGCCCGTCGACCACATAGTTGATGGGGAAGATGTCCGGCTCGCTGTTCACCGCCACGGCAAGCCGGCCCAGTTCGTGCCGTGCCAGCAGGTCCCAGCACTCCTCTTCGGTCAGCGTCGAAATCGCGTCGTTGCTCGTCCCGCCCATGACGTCACCTCCACCGGTCTGATCGCCGCATCGCGGCCCCAGCCCCAGCGAATCCCATGCCGCCGCGGACGAGGGGGCCCAAGGTCCCGCGGATTGTGGAGTCGGGGTGGTCGCCTGGCGGACGCGCTCGGGCGTCCGCCAGGCACGACGTCCGTCAGTGGTGGAAGCTGCCGGCTTCCTCTTCGGTCATGGAGTTGACGATCGGGTGCTTGTCGAAGTGCTCGATCGCCGCACGGTAGTCGGCCATGAGAAGCGACGCCTCATCACGCCCGAAGCCCTGCCGCACCAGGATCCGCTGCACGGGAAGGTCCTGTCGATCGGCCGGCATGGTGTACGCGGGCACCTGCCAGCCGCGCGTGCGCAGCCGGTCGGCGAGGTCGAACAGCGTGAACGGATGATCGACGCCCTCCTTGAGCTTCCACGACACGGCCGGGATGCCGGACTCGGCGCCCCCGTTGTTGATGATGTCGAAGTGGCCGAGCTTGCGGATCTCCTCCGCGAGGTACATCGACGTGTCGTGGCACGACTCGTGCACCTTGCGGTAGCCCTCGCGTCCGAGACGCAGGAAGTTGTAGTACTGCGCGACGATCTGACCGCCAGGGCGCGAGAAGTTCAGGGCGAATGTCGGCATGTTGCCACCGAGGTAGTTGACATTGAAGATCAGGTCTTCGGGTAGCTCCGCGGCATCCCGCCAGACGATCCATCCCACTCCGAGCGGGGCCAGGCCGAACTTGTGTCCCGACGTGTTGATGGACTTCACCCGCGGCAGGCGGAAGTCCCACACCAGCTCGGGCACGGTGAACGGGGCGATGAAGCCGCCGCTCGCGCCGTCGACGTGGATCGGGATGTCGAGCCCGGTGTCTGCCTGTAGCTTGTCGAGTGCATCGCTCACGTCGTGCACGGGCTCGTACTGGCCGGTGAACGTGACGCCGAGCGTCGGGACGACGCCGATGGTGTTCTCGTCGACCCGCTTGATCACCTCGTCGGCGTTCATGATGAAGCGGTCGCCCTCCATCGGGATCTCACGCAGTTCGACATCCCAGTACCGGGCGAACTTGTGCCAGCACACCTGCACCGGTCCGCAGATGAGGTTCGGCTTGTCGGTCGGCTTGCCGGCCTCGCGCCGTCGGGCGCGCCAATTCCACAGCAGCGCCATGCCGCCGAGCATCGCGGCCTCGCTCGAGCCGGTGGTCGACGTGCCGAGCGTGTTCTGCGCCTCGGGCGAGTTCCAGAGATCGGCGAGGATGTGGACGCAGCGCGCCTCGATCTCGGCCGTCTGCGGATACTCGTCCTTGTCGACCATGTTCTTGTCGAGCGTGTCGGCCATGATCGACCGGATCTCGGGCTCGAGCCAGGTCTGGCAGAACGTCGCGAGGTTCTGACGCGAGTTGCCGTCGAGCATCAGTTCGTCGACGACGACCTGGTACGCGTGGCGTGCGAGATGCTCCTTCTCGGGCATGCGGTACTTCGGCAGCGACACCGAGAGGTCTCCCGATGCGAAGACCTCATCGAGCAGCTCATCGCGGACGTCATCCTTCTTATGCAGCATCTTCGTGCTCTCCGCCGTAAGCCATCTTCAGTTTCCCCTGCCGTCGAGGACCCCCCAGGGTCCGATTCGGTCGGCGGCGGACTCTTGCGAGGTTCGCCGACGACGGTACGGACCATGCCTACTCCCGGCTTCGATCCGGTGTCAATGAAACTGCGGGAGGCAATTCGGGGCGAATGAAATGCTCTCGGATACTCGTGACACTTCACCACGAACGGGTGATGACAATTCCCAAGCGGCATTTCATTGTCCATCTGTGCTTCACTTCGGTGAGGGGCCTGTCTCACGGACCAGGGCTGGGAAGGGCGGTCGTGTCGACTATCGGTCACCTGCTGATCATCGCGACCGCGGTCGCCATCAGCTCCGTCCCCATCGTGACGACGATCCTCATCCTGCTGTCTCCGAACCGGTCCCGCTCGGCGGTGCCGTTTCTCATCGGCTGGGTCGTCGGCATCGTGCTGACGGTCTCCATTGCGGCGCTGTTCGCGAGCGTGCTCCCCACCTCGCGCACCGACCGGCAGCCCGACACCGCCGTCGCCATCGTGGAGATCGCGCTAGGAGTCGCGGCGATGCTGCTCGGCGTGCTCTCGTGGTTCCGTCGGCGCCGGAGCGGGGTGGCGGCGACGACTCCGAAGTGGATGCGCGCCGAGGCGAAGATGGGCGCCTGGTCGGCGCTGGGGCTGGGCTTCATCCTCAATCTCCGCCCCAAGGGCGTCGTGCTCGCCCTGGCCGCCGGCCTGACCCTTTATGCCGACGCCGGCTCGGTCCGTGTCGCGATCATCCCGGTGATCATTTACACCGTGGTCGCGGCATCCACCGTCGCCTTTCCGATCATCGTGACGGCCGCCTCACCGACCCGGATGCAGCCGCGCCTGGTTGCGGCGCATCTGTGGATGGAGACCAACGGCGGCCTGCTGACCAGCGCCATCCTCGTCGTGATCGGCCTTCTCATCGTCGGGATGGGCATCTCCCGGCTGTAGCTCGTCGTCGGCCACGCATCGTGGTGCTTGTCGCCTCTCGCGCCTGGCGAGCCTGCGGGACTTACGTCCCGGCAGCGTCCGATGCGGCGGCGAAGACTGGAGGACGTACCGATTCGATGGAGGAGACAGTCATGAGGGCAGCAGTCGTCCGAGAGTTCGGAGCAGCCGCGCAGATCGAGGAGCGGCCGATTCCCGAGCCAGGGCACGGACAGGTCCTGGTGCGGCTCGAGGCCTGCGGGCTCTGCCACACCGACATCCATGCGATGCATGGAGACTGGCCGGTCAAGCCGCCGCTGCCGCTCGTGCCGGGGCACGAGGGCGTGGGCATCATCGAGCAGCTCGGTGACGGCGTCACCAGTCGAACGCTCGGACAGCGCGTGGCGATGCCGTGGCTCGGTCACGCGTGCGGCGAGTGCCGCTACTGCATCGACGGTCGCGAGAACCTCTGCGAGCAGCAGTACAACAACGGCTACGGCGTGGACGGCGGCTATGCCGAGTACATGCTGGCCGATCCGCGCTTCGCGGTTCCGGTTCCCGATGCCGTCACTCCACTGGATGCCGCTCCGCTGACGTGCGCGGGCGTCACGACGTATGCGGCGATCAAGAACGCCCGGATCATTCCGGGAGAGACCGTCGCGGTCTTCGGTGTCGGCGGCCTCGGTCATCTCGCCGTGCAGTACGCGCGCCTCGTCGGCGCGAAGGTGATCGCGGTCGATGTCACCGAGGAGAAGCTCGCGCTCGCGTCCGAACTGGGCGCCGACCACGTCGTGAATGCGAAGACCACCGATCCAGTGCAGGCGATCCGTGACCTCGGCGGAGCAGACGCCGCCGTGATGCTCGCGGTCGCACCGACCGTCTTCCGGCAGGCGTTCGACGCCCTCAACCGCGGCGGCCGATTGGTGCTGGTGTCGCTGCCGGCCGACGGCACGTTGACGATTCCGATCTTCGACACGGTGCTCAAGGGCATCAGCGTGATCGGCTCCATCGTGGGAACGCGACAGGACCTCGTCGAGGTGTTCGACCTCCACGCGGCCGGTCGCACGCGTGTGATCACGCAGACACGCGAGCTCGACGAGGTCAACGCGTCCGTCGACGAGGTCCTTGCCGGCACCGTTCCGGCGCGGCTCGTCTTCACCTACGACACGGCGGATGTCGCTGCCGGCACCGCTCACGCCCACATCGCGGAGCGATGACGGCGACGCTCAGCACCGGGATGAGCCCGGGCGTCTCGCTACGAGGCGCCCGGGTTGTTTCAGATCCGGCGCCGCCGGGGCGTCGCGACGGCGCCCACGACGGCCGCCGTGGCGACGGGCGAGCGGCCGGGAGTGACGGCCGCCCCGACGACCGCGGCCTTCGCCACCGGCGAGGGACCGGGCGTGACAGCCGCGCCGACGACGGCCGCCTTGGCGACCGGAGCCCCGATGACTCCCACGCGTCCTACTCTTCGTCCGAGCATGTCAGGCTCCTATCTGGATGGCGGTCTCATCGGCCTCGATCGAGGCGATGATGGACTGGATCGGGATACGGCCGTCGGCGATGAGCTGGCCGCCCGCGCGGCGGGCGGCCGAGGCGAAGCCCGCGCTCCACAGGTTCTCGTAGACGAGCACGCCTGCGACCGTGCCCGGGTCCATCGCGGCCGCGAGATGCGCGACGTCGTCCGCGGCGAGGAGTTCGGCGAGTTCCGCCTCGAGGCGCACCAGTGGACCGAGATCGTCGAGTTCCGACAGCTCCAGCGCTTCGATGGAGCCGTCGGCGTCCTTCGTGAGCACGAGGATGTCGATGACGCGGATGGTTCCGGCATTCACGAGGGCGAGCAGCTCCGCCGCCATCTCGCCGGTGAAGCTGGCGTGTCCGGGTGGGAACTCGACGACGATGAAGTCGACGGGGCCGAGTTCATCGAGGGTGCGGTCGGTCATGGGATGTCCTTCCTCTGGAATCTCCACGGTGACGGATGCCGCGGCCGACCGACTCACCCACGGTGAGTGATCTTCGGCAGATGCGATCGCGCGACGGCGGTGACCGGGGCGGCGACGGCGCCCTACGGCATCCGTCAGAGATCACACGGATCGTGTGACGCCGAGCCGACCGCCCGTTGCTTCACTGGACACGGATGCCGTGCCGCTCCACGGCGGCGGCACGAAGGACGCGACCGAGAGGGTCGATATGGACTACACGGAGCACCTCCGGCGACTGAGCATCGATGCCCCCGGTCCGGAGGATCGCGCCGCGACCAGTGACTCCCTGGTAGACGCGAAGACCCGGGCGCTCGTGCGGCTCGGTGCGCTCATCGCCGTGTCGGCGGCCGAGGCATCCATCCACCGCGAAGTCGATGAGGCCGTCGCGGCCGGCGCGCAGGCGTCGGAGGTCGTCGGAGTGCTGGACAGCGTCATGCCGCTCGTCGGGCGCGCGTGCATCGTCAAGGCGTCATCGAAGGTCGCCTCGGCACTGGGCGTCGAGTTGGACCTCTACTGAGCGGGCACGCGTGGCCTGATCAGCCGCCCAGCAGCCCCAGCTCGATCGCACGCTCCACGGCCGCCGAACGGGTCGTCGCGCCGAGCTTGCGGTAGATCGACTTCACCTCGGTGCTGGCCGTGTTCCGCGAGATGAACAGGCGCTGGCCGATCTCGGCGATCATGAGGTGCGTCTGCAGGTAGGGGAGGAGCCGCATCTCTGCCGGTGTGAGCGGGAGTCCCAGCACGGTGCCGGAGCCGTCGCCCAGGGACTGCCGGAACTCCGTCACCTCGGCGCCGAGTGCCGCGACCTGCGGGCAGCGCTGCAGCAGGTCGTCGGCCTCCTTGAGCAGCTGGCGCGCCGCAGCCGCATCGCCCAGCCCTGCGAACACCTTGGCCAGCTGCAGCCGGGCACGTACGGCGACGAACGGCATCACGTGATTGCAGTGGATGCGCGCCCGCATCGCGCGGGCGAGCAGGCGATGGGACGCCGCGGCATCGCCCTGCCGCAGCGCGACACGTGCACTGACCGCCAGGGCGAGGGTCGCGGTCGGATAGCCGTCGAGGTGGTTGTCGTCGACCACGCTCATCGCGGCGCGGGCATGGTGGGCGGCATCCTCGATCGTCCCGCCGTCCAGGGCGATCACCGCCAGCTCCGATTCGCTGAGCAGGAGGGCGGCGGTGTTGCCCGCCTGTGCGGCCCGCTCGACGGATGCCGTGAACGCGCGCTCCGCGCCGGGCGTGTCGCCGACGAGCACGATCGCCGTGCCGAGCAGGTACAGCGCCGGCGCCCGCCACGGGCTCCACAGGGGCTCACTGGCCACGGCGAGCTCGGCATCCGTGAGAAGCCGAGAGGGACCGCTGAGACACATCGCGATCCGGATCATCGCGCGCGACGACTCGAACGCGAGCGCCTCGTCCGCGGTAGCGAAAACCAGCCGCGCACGTTCGAGCGTGGCCGCGCGTTCCTCGGCGGCGGGGGACTGGCCGGCAAGGAGGGCCGTCCACGCGGCGATGCCCATCAGGCCCGACGAGGCTTCGATCGTCGCCGGCCCGAGCGCGGCGAGCCATCGGTCGAGCACGGCGATGCGACCGCTCTGGTAGGCCGGCATCGCCAGCTGGGCGACCAGCACGCCGGCGTGCGTGCGTTCACCGGCGGCCAGCAGGTGCTCGATCGCACGCTCGGGCAGTCCCGCCTGTTCGAACCACTCTGCCGCGCGGAGATGCAGCCCGACGATGCGGGACGCCTCGACTCGGGACAGCTCCGTCAGCAGGAACTCGCGGAACAGCGCGTGATAGCGGAACCAGCGGCGCTCGCCGTCGAGCGCGACGAGGAAGACGCCCCGGGCCTCGAGATCGCGCAGGAGAGCGTGCGAGTCATCTGTCTGGAGCATCGCATCGCACAGCGGGCCCGACATCTGGTCGAGCACCGCCGTGCGCCGCAGGAAGTCCCGCAGCTCGTCCGAGAGGCCGGCGAGACCCTCGCCGTACAGGTAGTCCGCCACGAAGCGCTCGCCGCCGGTGATCGCCACGACATCCGAGCCGCCCCGTGTCGCCAGCGCACAGAGGTAGAGGCCGGTCGCCCATCCCTCACAGCGATCGACGGCGACAGCCAGCGCCTCGTCGGACACGGTGACGCTCGCGCCCTTGAAGATGCGACGAGCGCCCTCCTCATCGATGCGGAGGGCGTCGGAGCCGAGCTCGAACATCGCGCCGTCTGCGCGAAGCCGCGCCAGGTACGGCTGTTCGCGCCGGCTCGCGAGCACGATCTGCGATCCCGCCGGGATGCCGGCCAGCACGAGTTCGAGCGCATCATGGCACGCGTCGGATGACGCGGCATGCACGTCGTCGACGAACAGCACGAACGGTGCCGGCGCCTGGGCGAGCGCCTCCGCCAGCATCGGCGCGGACCGGCCGAGAACCCCTACGCCCATGGCGCCCATCGCCTCCGAGACCTCGCGCGCTCGCGGGGAGATCTGGCCGCCCGCCGTGGCGAGCAGCGTGAGCAGCGCCACCGGGTCGTCGTCGAACTCGTCGACGGTCGCCCAGGCCACGGGCCGGCTCTCGACGGCCGCCCATTCCGCGAGCATCGTCGACTTGCCGTAGCCGGCCGGTGCGGTGACGGCGACGACGCTCGCGCCGCTCTCGCGCGCGCGGTCGATCACGTTGCGCCGGCTGACCGCGCCCGCGCGTCGCGGTCTGATCGATGTCTTCGTCGACAGCAGATGGCTGCTGAGGCTTCGCACGGATGACGCGGCCTCATGGCTCGATTCGGACACGGGTGCATCCTAGCCAGGGCCGCCGTCCCGCTCGCGATATGTGACGGCTGAGCGGTGTGCCGCGAGCGGGACGGGTCAGGTGGGTGCGGCGACCGCGTCAGTCGTGCACGCGGGTGATCTCGGGCAAGCGCCACGTCATGTCGAACCACGGCTCGAGCGGGCCGTAGAGCCGCAGCAGCGGCCACCACGACTTGCCCGGCAGCGTCGGGATCCAGTTGGACTCCTTGCCCTCCGGAGCCGTCGGCCCGAACCAGAGCACGTGGGATCCGTCATCCTCCGCCTGGATGTCCTCTGCCAGGCTCGAGACGGCCGGGTAGGCGGTGGACTGCAGCAGCGACCGGGTCTGGGTGTCGTATGCGTCGATCGCCCAGAAGTTCTTGGCCGGCGCGTTCGCCGGGACGGTCAGCGTGTAGGTCGAGCCGCCATCGAGCAGGGCGCCGTCGGCGTCTTCGGCGGTGTAGATGTAGGCCGAGCCGGCGCCGACCTGCGCGTGCGCCATCGCCGGCGTGATCACCGTGGCGGCGTAGTGGAAGAGCGTGCGGGCGTTGAGGTTGCGGGCACCGTCGTTCAGAAACTCGTAGCTGCCGCCCACGAAGCCCTCCTTCCACGACGACCCCTCCCAGCGGAACGACTGGGGGTCGCGGGCCGCGTAGAGGGTGGCTCGCGCCATCGCCGCGCCGATCTGGGCCGCATTGTCGAGGATGCCGCGAAGGCGGTCGTCGGGTGCGAACGGCGTGCCGTGATGGATGCCGAGCGAGGCGAGCGTGCCCGCGCGCTCAGGGTCGAGTGCGGTCGTCGGCTCTTCGGTGACGAGTTGGCCGACCTCTTCGAAGAACGAGAAGTCGTTGGCGTGGACTGTGTTGATGGCCTGCTCGCCGATGTTCACGAACGTGTTCTCGGGCGCCGCCGCGGCGTCGCTGAGCCGGTAGATGCGCGACTGCTTGATGGCCGGCACCCCGCCGAGGGCGCGGATCACGACGAAGTTCGTGAACGTCGGCGACTCGTACATGTAGTAGCCGTCAGGTCGCTCGCCGTCGTACCCCGGCGGCAGGAAGAGGAACTTGCCGCCCGCGCCCCGGTCGGGGCCGGCGATCCCCATGTCGGCGACGTAGCGGAACCAGAAGTCGTCGACGACGCACAGCGACTGCGGCGGCGCTTCGATGACCGTTGGCCCCCACGCCTTCAGGTCGAGGAACGTCACGCCGTACGTGGTCTCGGTGTTCGGGGTGAGGAAGATGGGCGTCGAGGTGCACCGCGGATCGGTGTAGCCGATCTTGTCCGGGGAGTCGACCCCGGCCGTGCGCAGTCCGCGCCGCATCGCGACCAGTGATGCGCCGGGAACGGTGTTCAGGAATGCAGTGATGCCGCGGACGAGGTCGAGTCCGTCGAAGATCGATTGCACCGATTGGGGTTTCGGAACCCCGTCGAAGAACTCGAATTCTCCGAAGGGCGTTGTAAGAGTGTCCGGCGTGGAGACGTGCGCCAATTCCTCGGCAAGTTCTTGCGTCGTCAGCCCTAGTCCTGTTGTCGCCTCGATCGTCATGCTCGCCCTTTCCCCTCGTGAGTCGCCATGTCGCGAGTGTGGCAGGGGGAAGGGGGCGCAGCCATCACCCTTTTCGCGTGACGCTGACGACGGGACGCGGAGTGCGGGGGACGAGCGCATCTACTTGCTCACGGTCTCAGCTCGAGCCGCGGATGTCCTCGACGTACTGTGCGACCCGCTCGAACAACTCGGCGTCGTATGGCCCCCACTCCGGCCGGGGGGTGTCCGGGCCGCGATAAGGCTCATCCTGGTAGCGGGACTGATACTCGCCGAGCTTTGCCTCGAGTTCCGCGCGGATCCCGGCGTACGCCGGGTCGTCTGCCA
Source organism: Microbacterium sp. LWS13-1.2 (assembly GCF_040144835.1). Taxonomy (NCBI): domain Bacteria; kingdom Bacillati; phylum Actinomycetota; class Actinomycetes; order Micrococcales; family Microbacteriaceae; genus Microbacterium; species Microbacterium sp. LWS13-1.2. The sequence goes on along the minus strand of NZ_CP151632.1, from coordinate 1,249,033 downwards.
CGTTTCGGACCTCGGTGGGGTCGGCCTTCAGGTCGTAGAGCTCCCATTCCGGCTCGAACACGTCGTTCGAGGCGCCGGGTACGCCGAGCCCGGCGCCGTAATAGTAGATGAGCTTGTGGTCGTTGGTGCGGATGCCGTAGTGAGCAGGTGCGGCGTGGATGGGGTCGTCGTGCTCCCAGTACCGGTAGTACGCGGCATCCGGCCAGTCCTCTACCGGTTGGCCGCGCAGCAGCGGGAGGAAGCTGCGCCCCTGCGATGTGGGCAGCGCCTCATCGGCGTCGATGCCGCAGATCTCCAGGAATGTGGCAGCGAAGTCGACGTTCGTGATGATCGCCTCGCACCGGCTGCCGGCCTCGATGGCCGCAGGCCAGCGCATCAGCATGGGCATCTGCAGCGACTGATCGAACATCAGCCGCTTGTCGAACCAGCCGTGGTCGCCCAGGAAGAACCCCTGATCGGATGTGTAGACGACGAGGGTGTTCTCGGCGAGTCCTTTCTCGTCCAGGTAGTCGAGGAGGCGGCCGACGTTGTCGTCGATCGACTGGATGCACTGCAGGTAGTCGCGCATGTATATCTGGTACTTCCACCGCATGCGCGCCTCGCGGTTCTCCGGACCGCGCAGGTGCTCGGGCACCTCCTGTTTCAGATCGTCCGCGCCCATGTCGTCGGCGATCGTCATGCGCACGCCGCGTACCGCCTTGCTGCGGGTCTCGAGATCGTCGAAGAAGGTCTCGGGCTCCGGAATGCTGCCGTTGGCGTACAGGTGCTTGTGCCTCTCGTCCGGCACCCACGGCCGGTGCGGCGCTTTGTGGTGCACCAGCATGCAGAAGGCGTCGTCGTCTCCGATGCCATCCAGCCAGTCAATGGAGAGGTCGGTCACGATGTCCGTCGCGTAGCCGGGCACCACCGCGGCGCCGTTCTCATCGATCATCTCCGGGTCGACGTAATCTCCCTGTCCGGGGAACACCTTCCAGGAGTCGAACCCGCGGGGCAGTGACTGGCCGTGCTCTCCGAGGTGCCACTTGCCGAACATCGCGGTCTTGTACCCGCTCGCCTGCAGTACATCGATGAACGTCGGCACACGGTAGTCCATCTCGGTCCAGATCGACGACACACCGTTCACGTGACTGTACGTGCCGGTCAGGATCGAGGCCCGTGAGGGGCTGCAGATCGAGTTGGTGCAGAACACCGCGTCCATCCGGACCCCTTCCGCCGCGATCCGGTCGAGGTGCGGCGTGTGGTTGACGCGGCTGCCGTAGGCCGAGATCGCATGTGCGGCGTGGTCGTCGGACATGATGAAGATGATGTTGGTTCGAGTCATGATTGTCCTCTTCGATTCAGTCGGATCGGTCGTCAGAGTGTGACGACGACGGAGAGGGGCAGGTCGGCGACGCTGGATCCGACGCGCAGGGTGTAGGTGCCCGGCTCGTAGCTCCAGCCGGCATCCCAGTGGGCCAGCGATCGCTGCGGAACGTCGATTCGGATCTCAGCGGTAGCGCCGGCGTCCGCTCGCACGGCGGCGAAGCCGACGAGCCACCGCACCGGGCGGTCGACGGTGGAGTCTGGCTTCTCGGCATACACCTGCACGACGTGCTTGCCGGCTCGCTCGCCTGTGTTGGCGACGCGCACACGGAGCGCGGCACGATCGCCGGTGAAACCGTCGGTTGTCACGCTGATCAGGTCCCATGTCGTGTAGCCGAGGCCGTGCCCGAAGGGATACGCCGGTGGGGTGTCCGCGCGGAGCCAGGCGCGGTAGCCGATGTGGATGCCCTCGTCGTAGCGGAGGACACCGTTGACGGGGGTCACCTCGAGCACCGGCACGTCGTCCATGGTGACCGGCCAGGTGGTGGGAAGTCGGCCACCCGGCTCACGGGTGCCGTTGAGGATGTCGGCGAGCGCGCTTCCGTACTCCTGCCCGCCGAAGTAGGTCAGCAGTATGCCCGCTGCCTCTTCGCGCCAGGGCATTTCGACGGGCGACCCGGAGTTCACGACGACGATCGTGCGCGTGTTCGCGGCGATGACTGCGCGGACGAGGTCGTCTTGGCGGCCTGGCAGCTTGAGGTCGGTGCGGTCGCAACCCTCCGACTCCACCCGGGAGTTCGTGCCGACGACGACCACCGCGACATCGGCCGCCGCTGCCGCGCGAGACGCCTCGGTGATCAGGGTCTCGGCGTCGATCTCGGCGGGCTCGGTGCCGATGGTGATGCTGAACGCGTGACTGAGGCCGTCCGCGCGGCGCCGGGGTACGAGTTCGATCCGGATTCGTCTGGTCTCCCCGGCGACGAGCGCCAGAGGCACCGATACCGCCGGCGGCGATAGGAGTGCCGCGCCGAGATCCGTCCCAGCGGGGATGGCAGTCTCCTCTGCGAGAAGCTCGCCATCGACGAGGATGCGTCCGGTCCCCACGGATGCGAAGCCGATTCGCAGTTCGCCGGTCTCCGCGGGCGTGTAGTCCGTCTCGAAGACGAGCTTCGACATGCGAGCGATGGGCGCGTCGCCGCCGAAGTAGACCAGCGCGCTGGCGAGCCGCTCCTCCGAGAAGAGCACGTTGCCCTCGTCGTCAAGCATGTCGACGTGGGCCCCGTTGCCACCGGTGACCGGGTTGCGCATCCCGGCGCGGTCGAGCTCTGCGAGCCCCTCGTGCGCCACAGCGCCGAGCGAGTACGTGACCTCTGCATTCGGGAAGCTTCCGCTGATGCCCTCAAGCGGGGACACCACCCGCTCGGGGATCACCGTCGCGCTGCCGCCACCCTGGGTGCGCGCATTGCGTGCGTTCTGTCCGATGACAGCGATGCGCTGCACCGCGCCGAGCGGAAGCAGGCCGTCGTTCCTCACCAGCACCGACCCTTCGGCGGCCGCCTCGCGGGCGAAGGCGACGCCGTCTTCGACGTGCGCGGGCGCCTCGACCGCCGGGGCGAAGCCTTCCAGTGCGCCGACGCGATCTGCCAGGTGCAGGATGCGGCGGACCTTTCGGTCAATCGCGGCCTCGTCGACTTTCCCATTGCGCACAGCCTCGACGAGTGCCGCTCCCCACGGTCCCGTCGGCCCAGGCATGACGAGGTCCTGCGAATGTTTGGCGCTCTCGATGCTCCGCACCGCCGTCCAGTCGCTGATGACGACACCGTCGAAACCCCATTCCGAGTTCAGCGGCGTCTCCAGCAGCTCGTTCTCGGTGGCCGTCGCTCCGTTGATGGAGTTGTATGCGCTCATCACAAGCCACGCGCCGGCTTCCGTGATGGCGTCCTCGAACGCGCGGAGGTACACCTCGCGGAGAGCGCGATCGTCGACCTGCACCTCCGCGGTGAAACGGTCGGACTCGAAATCGTTCGCGACGTAGTGCTTCGGGGTCGCTCCGACGCCGTTCGCCTGGACACCTGCGACGTAGGCGGCGGCAAGCTGGGCGGTGAGCAGCGGATCCTCGCTGAACGCCTCGAAGTGCCGTCCACCCAGCGGAGAGCGGTGCAGGTTGATCGTGGGCCCGAGTACGACGTCCACACCTTTGCGTCTCGCCTCCACGGCCGAGGCGGCACCGTAGCGGCGCGCGATGTCGGGGTCCCACGACGACGACAACGCCGTCGCGGAGGGCAGGTTGAGTGAGGGTGAACGCTCGTCCCACACTTCGCCGCGCACGCCGCTGGGGCCATCGGAGACGAGAATTCGCCGCAGTCCGATCCTCTCGATCGGCCACGTCGTCCAGAAGTCGCGTCCCGTGAGCAGCTGCACCTTCTCTTCGAGGGTCAGAGCCGTCACCAGCTCGTCCAGTCGGGTGAAGTCGGATCCGGCGTCGCTGCGCGGTGTGGTCGTGGGGTCGGTCATCATCTGCCCAATCGTGAGGAGGTCGGTAGCAGCACCTGATCGCTGCCCTGGAAACCCAGCCGCCAGGCGCGTGCCCAACGGGGTCGATGGTCGGCGGGGAGGGGCCGGGTGTAGATGTGCCACACACGGTCATCGGCCTCCGGGTCGCCCGAGATGCGTTCCTGGAGCGTGAGCGCAGGCAGCTCGTGGCCAGGCGGATCGGTTGTCCACCCGATGAGCGCGCCCGGCGTCTCGCATCGAAGGGCGAGCGTGCCGTCGTCGGCCGGCTCCATCTCGGGCGGGGAGGTGACAGGCCGCGTACCTTCGGGCCGCCACGTGCGCACCAGATCCTCCTCGGGGATGAGCCCGACGTCGCCCGTCTCGCGAATCCACTCGTCGAGCGCAGCTGAGAGCCGCTCTACCGTGCCTGCGTGACCGGGGTCGTCAGCGAGATCGACGGTCTCGAACGGGTCGGTCGAAATGTCGTACAACTCGTGCACAGGCTTGCAGGCGCCGGTGGTGCGGCGCTGGAGCCCGGTCATCCGGTCTGGTGTCTCTCCTGCCGCGAGCTGGCGGGCCTCATCGTTGACGAACTGACGCAGCTGCTTCCATGTCGGGAACTTCTCCGCGAAGTAGAGCTGCTGCATGGGCGGCCGATCCGGATGCCGGTGGCGGATGTAGCGGTAGCGCTCGTCGCGCACGGTACGGGTGCTGTCCCGTTGCTCGTCCATGCGGTCCCGGCCGCCGTAGGCGTACGCGCCCTGAACACACTCGCTTCCGTCGGCGTCGAAGAGCGGTCGCGCCTGCATGTGCGGCGGGACGTCGACGCCGGCCATCCTAAGCATCGAGGGTGCGAGATCTGCCAGGTGTATGACGTCGGTTCGTGAGCGCCCGCCGCCGATCCTCGCGGGCCACCGCACGATGACGGGGACGCGCAGCCCCGCTTCCGTCGCCCAGCGCTTGGCACGCGGGAATCCCGCCCCGTGATCGCTCCAGAAGACGACGATGGTGTTCTCAGCGAGCCCGTCCTCGTCGAGCTCGGCGAGGAGCCGCCCGGCCCAGGCATCCATCACGCTGATGAGGTCGTGGTAGCGCGCCCAGGCGGTGCGGAATACCTCGGTGTCGAGGTGGTACGGCGGGACCTGAACGGACTGCGGATCGTGGCGGTGCTCGGTCGGCAGCTCGGCGGTCCGTGCGGCGAACGCGTCGTCGTCGAGGTAGATCTGCGACTCGTGCGTCGCCATGCCGTGGAACGCTGCGAAGAACGGCTGGGTGGGATCCGGACGGTTGCGCCAATGGGCGGTTGCGGAGCAGTCGTCGAATGCGGTCCCTGGTACCTCCAGCTGGAAGTCGGTGAAGACGTTGTTGGTCGCGTAGTACCCCTCCATCCGCAGGTACTCGCTCAACAGCCGGACCTCCGGCGGGGGAACCGACTTGGATCGCATATTGTGCGTTCCGATGGACGTCGGGAAGCACCCTGTCATGATCGCCGAGCGTGAAGGCGCACATACCGGCGTGGTCGCGAAAGCGTTGTCGAAACGGATGCCGTCCGCCGCGAGCGCGTCCAGGTGGGGCGTGCGCGCCGCATCGGCGGTTGGCCACACGCCTCGGTAGCAGCCCAGGTCGGGATTGATATCGTGCGTGGAGATCCACAGGATGTTCGGGCGCTCAACGACCATTTCGCTCAGACCGCCTTCGTCGCCGCGCGCGTGGCCTCGAACAGGTCGGCGCGGACGTCCGGCTCGGGAATGGCGGCGCTGGCGTTCAGGGCGAGGCCGAGCATTTCGTCGATGATCCGTTGATATTCGGGCAGCGCGATTCTGTTGGTCCGTTCTTGCTGGTCGACCAGAGTGTCCGCGAAGAAGCCATCACGCTCCTCCTCTGCGACGAGCTGTCCGCCGCGTCGCGTGGTGACATCCAGTCGGTAACGTTCGGTGCGGACGCACACGCGCTGCGGCCACCCTCTTCCGTCGTTCCAGCTCCCGGCGTCGCGGTTGGGGAACGCGCGGCTGGACGCGTCGCCGTAGCCGATCGCAGAGAGGACGTGATCGGGGGCACCTTCGCGGAAGAGGTCGCGCCCCGTCATGCTGGCGGGTGGCTGTACGCCAGCAAGGCCGAGAACGGTGTTCGCAAGGTCCTCACTGACCGTGAGGTCGCCGCGCCGAGTGTTCTCCGGGAGCACACCCGGCCAGGAGAAGATCAGCGGCACTCGATGACTCTCAGGCGCGAACGTGTGCTTGGCAAGGACGCCGTCTTCGCCCAGCGATGCACCGTGATCAGTGGTGAAGATCACGATGGTGGACTCGCGGAGGCCGTGCTCGTCCAGCGCTGTCATGATCTGCCCGACCTGGTCGTCCAACCAGGCTACGCACGCGTGGTACTGCTGGAAGGACAGTTGCGCCTCTTCATCGCTCAACGCAGCGCCCTGTGTCAGCTCTCCCCACGCGCGCTGGAAGGCGTTCGGGGCGTTGTCGGGGCGGCGAGGAGCATCAAAGTGGAGATCGGCGTAGCGGCTGGCCCAGGGCTCTGGCACGACCATCGGTTTGTGCGGCTGTACGAATGACGCGCGCACGAGGAACGGTGCGTCAGTATCGGCGAGACAGTTGACCGTCGACTCCGTGATGACCTCGGATCCCAGTCGCACTCCTTGCGGGAGGCGCGCGGAGATGACGTGGCCGATCTCGGGTGTTCGCACGATCTCGGCACCATGCTGCCGCGCGACCTGGAGAAGGTCACCCATATGTGCGCCAGAGTGGTCATCGGATTGCCAGGGCGACCGTCCCCCAGGGAGGTGCTCCTTGCCGAAGTTGCGGGTGGCCCAACCGGCCTGAGCGAGTGTTTCCGGGAACATCTCGGGCTCGGTCCATCCTGCGGGGGTGTAGCCCTCATTGTTGAGCACTCCCGAGTCGAGCGGGCTCTGACCCGCGAGCATCGCCTGCCGCGCGGGCACGCACACGGGAGACGACGTGTATGCGCGCTCGAATAGCACACCCCGGGCGGCGAGGGCGTCGATATGTGGCGTCGAGATCTCCGGATGCGTGTTCCCGTAGCAGCTCAACGCGTCGGCGCGCAGTTCGTCCGCCATGATCCACAAGATGTTTGGACGTCGCTCTTGCATGGGCCTGCTCCTTCGCTGGCGGTCCTCGGTGATTGCAAACCTACTAAGTACTTGCTAGGTTTGCAATCACAGCAGTTCTCAACGTGGAGGAGCAACAAAGATGTTCAAGCAATCACGGCGTCCTTGGCTCGCGGTCACCGCCGGGGTGGCGGCCCTGGCGATCGCCCTGGGTGGCTGTCAGTCGGCGGTCGACCTCGAGGAATCCGGTGGCCCGTCCGGCGAGCCCGTCGACGGTGGGGTACTCACCATCGCGCAGAGTTCCGACGCCCAGCCGAACAACGTGCTGGCGGGCAGGCTCGGCAACTCCAGCTGGGCATCGAATGTGTTCGAGACCCTGACGCTCCTCGACGAGGAGGGCGAGCCTCAGCCGCTGCTTGCGACCGGATGGTCCGTCGCCGACGACGGCCTCTCAATGGAGGTCACGCTTCGGGACGACGTGACTTTCCACACGGGGCGGCCCATGACAGCGGACGATGTCAAGTATTCAATCGAACAGTCCGCAGCCTCGAGCGCCCAGGTCGGCTATATCGCCAAGCAGTTCTCCGACGTCGAGGTCGTCAGTGACACCGAGCTCGTCATCAGCTTCGCGGCGCCGATTCCCAATATCTTCGATTTCTTCGAGCAGACCTACGTCCTCGACTCCGAGACGGCGGCGGGACTGGCCGATGGCTCGCAAGTCGTCGGCACCGGTCCCTTTCTCTTCGAGAGCTGGACACCGGGATCTGAGATCATCCTGACCAAGAACGACGACTACTGGGGCGAGTCTCCTCACCTCGATGGCATCGAAATCGCGGTGATCACCGACAGCACGGCGATGCTGAACGCGGTGCGCAGCGACCGGTCCCAGATCGCGATCGGCATGAACCCGGTCGATGTGCAGTCCCTCAGCTCCAACAGTGCATTCACAATCGCGAACACCGCCGGCAGCGTGTACCCGTTCGGCATCGACGTCACGCAGGCCCCGTTCGACAGCAAGGAAGCGCGGCAGGCCGTCAACTTCGCCATCGACCGCGAACGTATCGCCGAGCAGATCTTCGGCGACTCCGCGGTCGCGACGACCCAGTTCTGGGACCTGAACGGACCCGACTACCTGGATGAGTTCGCGAACGCGTACGAGTACGACCCCGAGAAGGCGAAGCAGATGCTCGAAGACGCCGGTGCCGCCGGTGCCGCCGTGACGATCAGCGTCATCAGCCTTCCCTCCAACACGAGCGTCGCCGAAGTAGTGCGGAACAACCTGGAAGAAGTGGGACTGGTGCCCACGATCAATCCGATCGAAACCCAGGCTTTCGGACAGCAGCAGATCGCCGGCGATCTCGGCCAGGCCTTCATGCCACTGCATGGTCTCAACGGCCTAGGGCCGATCACGCTGATGAATACCCTGCCGTCGCTGCGAGAAGGCAACCCCTCGCATTTCTGGACCGACGAGTACGCAACCTTGCGCGACGACCTGGTTGCGGCATCGGATGACGACGAGTATCGGCAAGCGCTCGAGGCGCTGACGGAGTACATCGCCGATGAGGCGTTCACCGCCAATATCGTTCAGGTGCTCGGTCAGGTCGTTCAGGCCGACACCGCCCAGGGGCTGACGCTGTCGTCCCGGGGATACCTCGACGCGAAGGCCGCATTCGTCAGCGAATGATGGACGCGCCCCTCGCCCGGCCAGCGGGCGAGGGGCACTAAGAGAAAGGCACCCCGTGACTTCCGCACCTAACGTGCTGCTCGTCATCGCTGACCAGCACCGCTTCGACTGGCTCGAAGGGCTGGGTGAGCTTCCCGTGCGCACCCCGAACATCCGGCGGCTCCAGGAACATGGAGTGACGTTCCGCCGCGCGACGACCCCGTCGCCGCTGTGCGCGCCGGCCCGCGCCTGCCTCGCGACCGGCTTGGACTACGACTCGACTCCCGTGCCGAACAACTTTCACGACCTCCCACTGGACGCCGGAACCTATTACCGCCAGCTGCGCGACGAAGCGGGATACTTCGTCGCCGGAGTGGGGAAGTTCGATCTCCATAAGGCCACATTCGACTGGAACCTCGACGGCTCACGCCTGCTGGGCGAGTGGGGGATGTCGGACGGCATCGACAACGAGGGCAAGTTCGATTCCCTCTGGTCTGGACGTGAACAGCCACACGGACCGTATATGCATCACCTCTACGAGGCCGGACTGGCGGAAGCGCACCTCTCCGACTTCAGCCGACGCGCGAAGGCCCCCTACAGTGATGTCTCCCTCAGTCCGCTGCCGGAGGAGTCATATCTCGACAACTGGATCGCCGCCAACGCGCACTCGCTACTGGATCGCCGTCCTCGTGACACGCCCTGGCACCTCGTCGTCAACTTCGCAGGCCCCCACGACCCCATGGACGTCACGGAGCGGATGAGGGATGCGTGGGCGGATGTGGACTTCCCTGCTCCTCACAACGCGGCCCCGTTCGACGGCGACCACAACGAGGTGCGCCGACGCTACGCGGCGATGATCGAGAACATCGATCGGCACTTGGGCATCTTCCTGGATCGCCTGGAAGAAGAGGGAGACCTCGACAACACCGTCGTCATCTACACGAGCGACCATGGCGAGATGCTGGGGGACCACGGCATCTGGGGGAAGCAGATAGCCCTCGATCCCAGCATCCGCATCCCGCTGATCATCAGCGGTCCCGTCGTCGCCGCGCATGGCGTCCAGTCCGATGCCCTGGTGTCCCTCGAGGACATCGCAGCGACGGTCCTCGAAATCGCCGATGTCGCGCAGCCTCGACACATGACTGCGCGATCGGTGCTGGGGGTCCTGCAGGGCTCTACCGAAGTGCACCGGGAGTTCGTCGTCTCAGGTCTCACCAGGTCTCCCCGGGAGATCGCGGCCGCGGTCGGCCACTACGGTGCGAACAAGTGGGTCGAACTGCGCGACTGGAGGACCGTCACCACATCGGAGGAGAAGATGATCGTGAGCGACGATCTCGAGCATCCTTACTTGACCGACGTGAGTTCCGACCCGTTCGAGGAGAACGACCTCGCGCAGCAGCGCCCCGAATCGGTGCAGCGGCTGCGAGCGTACCTCAACGTCGAGCCCCGGGGCGCAGAAGTGAGCATGTCATGATCCAGTTCCTCATCAGGAAGATCCCGTCGATCCTCCTCGTCCTGTTCGCGACCTCGATCATCGCGTTCCTCCTGCCGCGATTCGCTCCCGGTGATCCCGCACAGACAATCGCGGGATCGGACGCGACGCCCGAGCAGGTGGACGAGATCCGCCAAGCGCTCGGTCTGGATCAGCCCCTGTGGGTGCAGTACCTCACATGGCTCGGCGGTGTGTTCCGGGGAAACCTGGGGATGTCGTACATCTTCAACCGTCCGGTGAGCGACCTGATCACCACCCGGCTCGAGAGCACGATCGAACTCGCACTCCTTGCCTCCGTCTTCATGATCGTGATCGGGATGGGGCTGGGCATCCTGGGCGGGTCCGAGCGGTCCAAGCTGGGTCGCTTCGCTGTCGACGCGACCAACACCCTCCTGCTGGCCACGCCGGCGTTCCTCGCGGGCCTGCTGCTGATCGTGCTGTTCGGCGTGACGTGGCGCCTGCTCCCCGTGAGCGGTGAGGTGGGGCTGCTGGAGAATCCTGGGATCGGCATCCAATACCTCCTCCTGCCAGCCTTTGCGCTGGGACTGGCACAGGCGCCTGCGATCTCGCGGCTGCTGCAGACCACCATGAACACCACGCGGGGCGAAGAGTTCGTCGACCTCGCCCGGGCGAAGGGTGCGTCCCCGCGCCGCATCGCATATCGACATGTGCTGCGCACCAGCCTCGGAGCTGCCGTCGTGGCAATCGGGCTCCGTGTCGGCGAGTTGTTCGGCGGCGCCATCATCATCGAGGCGATCTTCGCCCGCAACGGGCTCGGGCAGCTCGCCGTGCAGGCCGTGAACTCCCGCGACTATCAGCTGGTCCAGATACTCATCATGGGTGCAGTGCTGATCGCCGTGCTGTCCCAGCTCATCACCGAAATCATCCTCGCCGCGCTAGACCCGCGCGTGAGATTGGACGCTTGAGATGACCGAGATGAATGCCCAGAAGTACGCGACCGTCCCCTCGACGGAGACCGTACGGAACCTGCAGCGTCGCCAGCGGCGCCTCACTCCCAACGCCACGCTCCGCCGCTACCTCGCGGCCTTTAAGACCGGGCGCGGTATCACCGGCTTGGTGATCCTCTCGATCCTGGTGCTGCTCGCCCTTCTCGCCCCGGTGCTCTTCCCGGACGGTTACGACCAGCAGAGTGCCGACGCTCTGCAGACTCCGAGCCTGGCGCACCCCTTCGGGACCGACGAGCTCGGACGCGACCTCCTCGTCCGCACGCTCTACGGGCTTCGCACGGACTTCTCCATCATCATCGTGGCCGTGCCGGCGAGCATGATCATCGGCACGGCACTCGGACTCCTCGGTGCTCTCTCCCGGTTCGCCGGGGTGTTCGTGCAGCGTCTGCTGGACATCATCCTCGGATTCCCGGGGGTCGTGCTCGGAGTCTGCATCGTGCTGATCATGGGTCCCGGGTGGGGTGCGCTCGTGGTCGCGATCACGATCGCGGGTCTGCCGTTCTTCGGCCGGCAGGCGCGAGCGGCGCTTCTCGAGCAGGAGCAGCGCGAGTACGTGACCGCTGCTCGCACGCTCGGTGTGGGCAAGGGCACAATCCTCGTCCGACACATACTTCCGAACGTGGCCGACCCGATCCTGGTGGGCGGCGCCATCTTCGTGGTCGCCGCGATCTTCATCGAGGCCGGCCTGAGCATCATCGGACTTGGCATCCAGCCGCCCGAGCCGTCACTCGGGTCACTGCTGAATATCGGCATGCGCTTCATCGAGCAGGCCCCCATGTTCATCATCGGCCCGACGATCATCCTCATCCTGCTGGCCATGTCGTTCAGCCTGCTCTCCGACGCTCTCAATGAAACGGTGAACCGCAAATGATCAGTTCAAGCCCCACGGCGCCGCTGTTGGAGGTCGAGGACCTCGAGGTGACCTTCGACCTGCCGAACGGTCCGCTCAAGGCGGTCAACGGAATCTCCTTCGATCTGCGCCCCGGACAGATCCTGGGCATCGTCGGCGAGTCCGGCTCCGGGAAGTCGGTGACCTCGCGGGCCATCATGCGGATGATCCGGCATCCAGGCCGGGTGACCGGCGGGAGCGTGCGCCTCCGTGGCAAGGATGTCGTCTCCCTCACCGAGCAGCAGATGCTCGACGTGCGCGGCAAAGAGATCGCGATGATCTTCCAGGACCCGCAGGCCGCGCTCAACCCGGTGATGCGTGTGAAAGACCAGATCACCGAGGCGATGCTCATCCACGACGTGGATGCCAAGACCGCCCAGGCGCGTGCGATCGAACTCCTTGGGAAGGTCGGCATCCCCGAGCCTGAAGTCGCCGCCGAAAAGTATCCGCACCAGTTCTCCGGCGGCATGCGACAGCGTGTGGTTATCGCGATCGCGCTCGCCAACAACCCGTCGGTGCTCATCGCCGATGAACCCACCACCGCGCTCGATGTGACGATCCAGGCGCAGATCCTCGATCTGCTGCGTCGCCTTCGCGATGACCTCGGGGTCGCAATCCTCTTCATCACGCACGACATGGGTGTCGTCGCCGAGCTGTGCGACGACGTCGTCGTGATGTACCGCGGCGATATCGTGGAGCGCGGCCCCGTCCGCAAGGTGCTGGCCGATCCCAGCGAGCCGTACACGATCGGTCTGATGGCGGCCATCCCGAAGATGGACTCGCCGTTGCGGGATGACGCTCCAGATGAACGGAATTCGCCTGTACTGGAGGTCGAAGGCTTGCGCGTCGACGTGAACACGCGACGGCGCAGCATGTTCCGACCGCCCGTGCCGTTCTTCGCCGTCGACGGGGTCAGTCTCTCGGTGGCACCAGGTGAGACTCTCGCCCTCGTCGGGGAATCCGGGTGCGGCAAATCGACCCTCTCGCGAACCATCGTAGGAATCAACAAGGTCACGGAGGGCGATATCCGAGTCGACGGCCGTTCGATCCTGGAGCTGAGCGCCGAAGACCGTCGAAAGGTCGCCCGCAGCGTCCAGTACGTCTTCCAAGACCCCTACTCTTCACTGAACCCACGTCGTACCGCCGGACAGAGCCTCGAGGAGGCCCTGCGGATCGCCGGCGTACCGGGCAGGCAGGTGCGGGAGAGGAGTATCGAACTGCTCGAGCGCGTGAGCCTCGGTCCCGACTACCTCGACCGGTACCCGTGGGCGTTCTCGGGCGGTCAGCGTCAGCGCATCGGCATCGCGCGGGCCCTTGCATCGAATCCTCGCCTCCTCATCCTCGATGAGCCGGTGTCGGCGCTCGACGTGTCTATCCAGGCCCAGATCCTGGACCTCCTGCGAAACCTGCAGGAGGAGTTCAACCTGGCGTTCCTCTTCATCTCCCACGACCTCGCCGTGGTCCGCGAGATCAGCCATCGCGTCGCCGTGATGTACAAGGGACAGATCGTGGAGACGGGAACGACCGAGCAGATCTTCGGCGCCCCGCAGGACGACTACACCCGGACGCTGTTGTCGGCGACGCCGGATCTCGACAAGGCGATCGCCTGAACGGCGGGAAGGAAGATCATGAGACGAGCTGAAGCTTACGACCTGGATGATCCGCGCGCCGCGGCCCGCCCCGGCACCGCGACCAAGGCGAAGGGCGAGGCCCGCCGACGAGAGATCCTCGACACGGCAATGACCCTGTTTTCAGGAGCCGGCTTCAACCGTGTAAGTCTCGCGGATATCGCCGCGGAAGTGGGCATCACCCAGGCAGGCGTCCTGCACTATTTCCCGTCGAAGGCGGCATTGCTGATCGCCGTCCTGCAGGAGCGGGAAGCTCGCAACACGGAAGATAAGCGAGCCCGCGAGGCCGAAGGCGTCCGGCCGCTGGATGCGTACGTCTCAACCCTCAAAGACAACGACCGGCGACCCGAGCTCGTCCAGCTCTTCGTCATCCTCGCCGCGGAGGCGACGGCGGAGGGCCATCCGGGTCATGAGTGGTTCGTTCAGCGCAACATCGACCTCACGCAGAGCATGACCGAATCCGTGCGCCGAGAGATCGACGAATCGAAACTCCCGCCAGGAGTCGACGCCACGGTGATCGCCCGATGGGTGCTTGGGATCGCCCACGGTCTCGGCGCTCAATGGGTGCTGGATCCTTCGTTCGACCGGGCCGGTCACGTCGAGCTGTTCCTGAACCTCCTCGAGCCCTATCTCAACTCACCTCGAGCACAGGCGTGACGCCGCGCCCGTCATCCCACCTCTCACCCCGAACGCTGAAAGACCACTCTGTGAGCACGCCAAACGTCATCATCATCCTTGCCGACGACCTCGGGTTCTCCGACATTGCGCCATTCGGAGGAGAGATCGACACGCCGGCGCTCCAACGCCTTGCCGACCGGGGCGTCCGCATGAGCTCGTACTACGTGACGCCTCGATGCTCGCCGTCTCGCGCGGCACTAATGACGGGACACCACCCGCACAGCGTGGGCATTGGCGTCTTGACCACCGACAATCGACCGAACGGCTATCCAGGCTCCCTCACCACCGACGTACCCACGCTCGCGGAGCGGCTGTCCGAGCGCGGGTACACGACCGGGCTGTTCGGCAAGTGGCACCTCGCCAGCGACTTCACCACCCCGTCGCCCACCTGGCCGACCCGTCGCGGCTTCGACGAATTCCGGGGAATCCTCCCAGGGGCCTCGAGCTTCTATCAGCCGCCGCTGGTCGAGGGAGAGGAGCGCGTGCCGATCGAGACGCTGGCGGATGACTTCTACTTCACCGACGACATCTCCGAGCACGGTGCCGACTTCATCAGCCGTCACGCCGCCGTCGACGAGCCCTTCTTCCTTTTCCTCACGTACACGGCTCCCCACTGGCCGCTCCACGCCGCACCCGAGGACATCGAGAAGTACCGTGAGCGATTCGCGGGCGGCTGGGACGAGATTCGTGCGGCACGACTCCAGCGACTTCAAGAGATCGGCATGGTGCCCGACGTGGACAAGCTCCCACCTGCCCAAGTAGCGACGGAATGGCCCGCAGACGAGGCCGCCTGGCAGATCGAACGCATGTCGGTATACGCTGCGCAGGTCGAATCACTCGACCGCGGCGTGGGCAGGATCCTTGACGCGCTGGACGCGGCGGGTGTTGCCGACGACACCCTCATCCTCTTCTTCTCCGACAACGGCGGATGCGCCGAGGAGCTTCCGCCCGGGCTGTCGGCGTTCAACGAGATGGTGTGCCCGACGACGACGCGAGAAGGCGAGCCGATCTCGATCGGCAACGATCCGAGCATCATGCCCGGGCCTGCGACGACCTATCAGAGTTATGGTGCTGACTGGGCGACGGTCTCGAACACACCCTTCCGCTTGTGGAAGCGATGGGTGCACGAAGGCGGCATTTCCACACCCTTCATCGCGGCCTGGCCTCACGGCGGCGTCCCCTCCGGGGGGACGATCAGCCATGCGGTCGGCCATGTCATCGACGTCGTGCCGACAGTGATGGATGCGTTAGGCGCGACCGCTGACACCGAAGGCACCAGTCTGCTTCCGATCCTCAGGGCTCCGGACGAGCGAGGCGCGGAGCGTGAGGTGTTCTGGGAGCACATCGGAAACAGCGCGGTACGTCGCGGAGATTGGAAACTCGTCCGCGAATGGGGCGGGGACTGGGAGCTGTACAACATCCGCCATGATCGGACCGAGTCGCGCAACCTCGCAACGCGGGAACCTGAGCTGGTGGCGGACCTCGCGGAGTCGTACCGGAGATGGGCGGAGAGCCACGGCGTCATTCCTTGGCAGGACGTGCTGGCAGATCACGAGGCGCGGGGGATCCCCACCGCGCGTGCTGTGGGCTGACCGGGAGATCTCATGGAGAAGTGGAACATCCTCCTCATCACGGCCGATGACATGGAGGGCACCACGCCTGGTGCCTTCGGGGGCCATCGGGACGCGACGCCTCGACTCGACCGGCTTGCCGCGGAAGGGATGGTCTTCACGCGCGCACACGTGGCAGTCGCGGTCTGTCAACCGAGCCGGTCGGCGATCATGACGGGGTTGTGGCCGCATCGCAACGGCGCCGAAGGGTTCGAACCGATCCAGGATCACATCCCGGTCCTGACCGAGCTTCTTGGTGGTGCCGGGTACCGCACGGCGATCTTCGGGAAGGTGAATCATCTGCAACCGGTCCCTCGATTCGGCTGGGACAGGGTTGTCGAGATGAAGCAACTCGGGCTGGGGCGCGACCCTCGGCGGTACGCCGAGGCGTTCGCGTCGTTCCTCGATGAGTCGGCCGACGCTCCGTGGTTCGCGATGGTCAACGCGCACGACCCGCACCGCCCGTTCCATGGCGCAGCCGACGTTGAGGCGATGTTCGGCGAAGCGGCGGATGTCATCCCGCAGCCCTCGCGGGTCTTCCGCGCCGACGATGCGGGCCCGGTGCCGGGGTATCTTCCGGATCTCCCGGACGTGCGGATCGAGTACGCGCAGTACCTGAGTTCCGCGCGACGCTGTGATGACGTGGTACGGGCGGTTCTGGACGAACTTGACGCGGCGGGGCACGCCGACAGGACCCTTGTCATCTTCCTGTCGGACAACGGGATGGCCTTTCCGTTCTCGAAGGCGAACTGTTACCTCCAGTCGACGCTCACCCCGTTGATCGTGCGGTGGCCGGGCGTCGTCACACCCGCGTCCGAGTGGGTCGGGCTGACCTCCATGCTCGACCTGTTCCCAACGATGTGCGAAGTCGCGGGCGTCGAGCCGGGCAGCGTCGATGGCTCCAGCCTGGTTCCCATTCTGACCGGCACGGAGGATACCCCGGAGGCGGCGACGATTGTCACCGTATTCCATGAGACCGCTGCCAAACGTCGGTACGAGATGCGATGCATTCATGCTCGTGGCTTCGGCTACATCTGGAACGGATGGGCGGATGGCAGCGAGGAGTACGTCGCCGAGAACATGCTGGGGCTCACGTGGAAGGCCATGCAGGATCGCGCTGATTCTGATGATGCGGTGCGGCAGCGCGTCGAGTTCTACCGGACGCGCGCAGTCCATGAGCTGTACGACCTCGCCAAAGATCCGAGTTGCCTGGAGAACCTGGCCGACGACCCAGCACACAAGGGATCGCTCCGCGCATGTCAGTCGGCGCTGCTTGCTTGGATGGCAACCACGGAAGACCCGCTCTTAGGCCGATTCGAAGCTACCGTTTCGTTGCCGAGCGGCGTCTGAAGCTGCGCACAGCGAGAGAGCAGTGCAGCGGTGAGAATTGACTGTGAGCGGCCGTATGACGATATTCGAGCCACGCGATAATCGACGTTCACGCATGTCGGCTGGCGTCCGAACAGAGGTGAGGTTTCCCACATGAGTTCCGAGAACGAGGCGGGCTGCGGTCCATCGTGTACGTGCGGGGCACCAGGCCGCTCGCAGTTCCTCACCATCGGCACCGCGGCTGCCGCCGGTGCTGTGTCGGCTGCGGGTGATGGCGGGCATGCTGTGGGGCAGGTCGTGGTCCCGGCGGGCACCTTCGTCATGGGCGACTCGTCGGGTGACCGCAATCCGGGAGACGGGGAAGTGCCACAGCATCCGGTCACCCTCGAGAGCTTCTCGATCGACGCGACCACGGTCACCAACGACGCCTTCGCCCGGTTCGTGGACGCCACCGGGTACCGCACGGAGGCGGAGACGTTCGGGTTCTCCGCCGTGTTCCACCTGGCCGTGCAGGCACCGGCGCAGGATGTGATGGGGCCGGCGACGGGGACAGCGTGGTGGTTCGGGGTGCGCGGCGCGGACTGGGCTCATCCCGGCGGGCGGGACTCGTCGATCGACGAGATCGGCGATCACCCGGTTGTGCACGTGAGCTGGAACGACGCGCAGGCCTACTGCGCGTGGTCCGGTCGACGCCTCCCCACCGAGGCCGAGTGGGAGTACGCCGCGCGCGGCGGCATCGACCAGGCGAAGTACCCGTGGGGCGACGAGGAGGTCGACGAGGGTGGATGGCGCGCGAATATCTGGCAGGGGCAGTTCCCCGGTGTGAACACCCGCGAGGATGGCTTCCTCACCACTGCCCCTGTGCGCACCTTCTCACCCAACGGGTATGGGCTCTGGCAGCCGGTCGGCAACGTGTGGGAGTGGTGCCGGGACTGGTTCGACCCCGGCTATTACCGCCGCTCTCCCGGCACCGCCCCGCCCGGCCCGGCACTGGGGGCGGCGCGGGTGCTGCGTGGCGGCAGCTACCTGTGCCACATCTCGTACTGCAACCGGTATCGCAACGCGGCCAGGTCGCAGAACACTCCTGATTCGTCGATGGGCAACGCCGGGTTTCGGACGGTCGCCGCATGAACGCCGACCGCCGCTTCCCCGCATCGGTGTACCGTCACGGCAGCGAGCCGGACGCCCGGTTCACTCTCGCCAACGAGCGCACCTTCCTGGCATGGATCCGCACCGCCCTCGCCCTCGTCGCTGGCGGCGTCGCGCTCGAGCTGCTCGGCCTCGAGCTGCATGCCGGACTGCGGCTGGCCGCCAGCCTCGTGCTCGTGATCGTAGGCGTGCTTGTGCCCGCATTGGCCTGGCTGAACTGGACACACACCGAACGCGCCCTGCGCCGAGCCGAGCCGCTGCCTGCGTCGCAACTGGGTCCGGTGCTCGCCGGCGCGGTTACCGTCGCCGGCGCCCTCGTGCTGCTGGCGATCCTGCTCGCATGACTGAGCTGTTCGACCCCGGACTGCAGCCCGAACGCACCGAGCTGGCCTGGCGCCGCACCGCCCTCGCGCTCGGCGCGGGCTCGATCGTCGCGATGCGACTAATCCCCGCGGCATTCGGCAGCGGCTGGTGGATACTCGTCGGCGCCGCCGGACTCGTCATGTCCGGCATCTCGTGGCTGTGGGCCCGTCGTCGCTATCGCGCCTTCAACGACACCCTCGCCCGCGACGGCGACAGAGGACGGATGCCGGGCGCCCGGCCCCTCCTCGCCCTCACCCTCTTCACGCTCGGCGCCGCAATCCTCAGCTTCGCAGTGGTGATCACCGTCGCAGTGTCGTAATCAAAGAGGCCAACAGGCGAGGGCAAGGCAGGCCGATTCACACAATAAATCCGAGATCAAAAGTCAACAACCGCACCGTTGCCCCTGGAGGGACTCGAACCCCCAACCGTTTCCTTAGGACGGAACTGCTCTTCCATTGAGCTACAGAGGCTGGCCCCCACAGTCTACGGGCTTGCTCGCGACGCCCCGTCAGCGGCCGAACTCGCGACGGCCCGTCAGCGGCCGAAGTCGGGGCGCACCTCGGCGATGCCGTCGAGCTCGGCCTGCAGACGGCCGTACAGCGCCCATCCCTCGTCGTGCCAGCCCACGGGGAGTGGCCCTTCGAGGCCGCCGTCCTGCCACCGGTCGTTCCAGGCGGCCAGCTCCGCGGCGAGTGAGTCCGATAGGCCGAGGGCCGCGGCATCCATCGGGTAATTGTCGGTGAAGGACTCCCAGAGCGGCCAGGTCACACCCCACTCGGGGAACATGCGGACCACACGCAGACCGTTCGGCAGCACGACGGCCTCGTGGCGGCGGCTGCGCGCCGACAGGTAGCGGTCCTGCATCTCGGCGCGCAGGCGCCATTCGAATGCGGATGCCGGAGCACAGTGATAGTCCATCCCCGACAGCCAGACCAGCCCGCGACCGCGAGGCTCGGCCGCATCCATCACGAGGGCGAGGGACCACATGTTCCGGTCGTTCTCGGCCAGCGCCCGCGTCGAGTCCATCACCTCGTGGAGGGAGGCGTCCACGATGTCGATCGCCTTCACCGCGGCTTCGGGGCCTGTGTACACGAATACCCGGTAGCGCGCATCGCAGCTCTCCCACGCAGTGTCGGGCTCATCGACGGGTTCGCCTCTCATAGCTCCGACAGTAGCGAGCGGCATGCGAAGAGCCCCGGCATCCATGAACGGATGCCGGGGCTCTTCGTGAGATCGTCAGCCCTGGGTTGCGAGGGCGAAACGCACGGCGCCGTCGTTCGACAGCTCCGCGTCGAGAACGCGGTTCTCGAGTACCGAAGCCGCCGTCTCGTCGAGGAAGACGCGGGCGCCGCCCTCGCGTACGACGGTGTCGGTCGCCTCGGGAGCGGGAACGACGCTCAGTTCGAATCCTTCGGAGGTTCCCGTGTCGCGGATACGCACCCCTCCGTCTTCGGCGAGCGGGACGCGGGCGATGAGTTCTTCGACGGCCTCGGCGGCGGTCTGGGTCAGCGTGAGCATGCTTTTCCTTTCCTCGTGCGGTTCCGAGTCGGCCACGATTCCGAGATCCCAGCGCGGATGCAACCCCTACGCGCCGAGAGCCGCGCATTCGGAGGGAGTTCCCACGTTCGGTCGCCGCCGGGCGGGGGCAGGCAGGGGGAGCGGCCGAAGAAGCCCGACTGTGATGCGCGGACAGCAAGATCTGTGATTCTTGTCATCGTGTCGGGCGCAACGCGGGGGCTATCCGCGCCGTGGTCTGACATGGTGGAGGCGTCGTCGCGAGCGCCGGGGAAGGTGCTTGCCGGCTTCTGTCCCGGCAGCAACGCGCTGCCGACCCGACCGTGCCCACCCAACCGTGAGGAACGACATGACACGCATTGGCATCGTCGCCGAAGCGCCCGGAGAGAACCGGGTGTCGGCGACCCCGAACACCGTCCCCAAACTCATCTCGCTGGGTTACGACGTCGTCGTCGAAGCCGGCGCCGGCGCCGCCTCGTCCTTCCCGGACTCCGCGTTCGCGCAGGCGGGAGCGACCGTCGTCGACGGGATGAACGCCTGGGCGTCGCCGATCGTGCTCAAGGTCGTCGCGCCGACGTCGGCCGAGATCGACCGGTTGGCCGACGGCGCCACGATCGTCGCGACGCTGACGCCGGCGCTGCGGCCCGACCTGGTCGAGGCGCTCGCCAACCGGGGGATCACGGCCATCGCGCTCGACGCCGTGCCTCGGATCTCACGCGCGCAGTCGATGGACGTGCTGAGCTCTATGGCGAACATCGCCGGCTACCGCGCCGTCGTCGAGGCCGCGCACGAGTTCGGCCGCTTCTTCACCGGGCAGGTGACCGCGGCGGGCAAGGTGCCCCCGGCGAAGGTGCTCGTCGCGGGTGCCGGTGTGGCAGGGCTCGCCGCGATCGGTGCGGCATCCAGCCTCGGTGCGATCGTCCGTGCCACCGACCCGCGGCCCGAAGTGGCGGATCAGGTCGCGTCGATCGGCGGCGAGTTCCTCGAGGTGGTCGTGCCCGACGAGGCGAAGCAGGTCTCCGCCGACGGCTACGCCAAGGCCACGAGCGAGGCGTACGACCGGCGTGCCGCCGAGATCTACTCGGAGCAGGCGGCCGATGTCGACATCATCATCACCACCGCGCTGATTCCGGGCCGTCCGGCGCCGCGCCTCATCACCGCCGCAGACGTCGCCTCGATGCGGCCGGGCAGCGTGATCGTCGACATGGCCGCGGGGCAGGGCGGCAACGTCGAGGGGTCGGTCGCGGGGGAGCGAACCGTGACAGAGAACGGCGTCGTGATCCTCGGCTACACGGATCTGCCCGGCCGTCTGCCGCAGCAGGCGTCACAACTGTTCGCGACGAACCTCGTCAACCTGCTGAAACTGCTCACCCCCGGCAAGGACGGCGTTCTCGCGCTGGACTTCGACGACGTCGTTCAGCGCACGGTCACCGTCGTGCGGAACGGCGCGATCACGTGGCCGCCGCCGCCGGTTCAGGTCTCCGCCGCCCCGGCGGCGGCGAAGGCGGCGGCGCCAGCGGTCGCGGCGAAGAAGCCGATGTCGGCGGGCGGCCGGACCGGCATCGTGGTCGCCGGCATCGCGGCGGTGTTCGCGATCTGCGCGTTCGCACCGCCCCCGCTACCGCAGCACTTCCTCGTGCTGACCCTCGCCATCGTCGTCGGCTTCTACGTCATCGGCCACGTCGCCCACGCGCTGCACACGCCGCTCATGAGCGTCACCAATGCGATCTCGGGCATCATCGTGGTCGGCGCGATGGTGCAGATCACGCTGCCCGATCTGACCGTTCAGATCCTCGCCGCGGTGGCAGTGCTGCTCGCCAGTATCAACATCTTCGGCGGCTTCGCCGTCACGCGGCGCATGCTCGCGATGTTCCAGAAGGGTGAGACCCGATGACCGCGGTCGCCGGCCAGGTGGCAGGCGCCGCGTACATCGTCGCCGCGCTGCTGTTCATCCTCAGCCTCGCGGGGCTCAGCAAGCACGAGACCAGTCGCCGCGGGGTGACATTCGGCATCGTCGGCATGGCCATCGCGCTCGGTGCCACGGTGTGGGTGACGGCCGCCGGCGCGTGGGACTCCGCCTCCGGAAGTGCCGCCATCACGGGGCTGGCGCTGCTTGTGGTCGCGGTCGTCGTCGGCGGCGCGATCGGGCTCTGGCGCGCGCGGGTAGTGGAGATGACCGGGATGCCGGAGCTCATCGCCCTGCTGCACTCCTTCGTGGGGCTGGCTGCCGTGTTGGTCGGCTGGAACGGCGCCCTTTACGACACCGGCCTCGAGGGTGCGCTCGCCGACATCCACCACGCCGAGGTGTTCATCGGCGTCTTCATCGGCGGCGTGACCTTCACCGGATCGATCGTGGCGTTCCTCAAGCTGTCGGCACGCATCTCGTCGAAACCGCTCATGCTGCCCGGCAAGAATGCGCTGAACATCTGCGCGCTCGTCGCATTCCTCGTCCTCACGGTCTGGTACGTCATCACACCGGACATGCGGTTGCTCTTTCTCGTCACCATGCTCGCATTCCTGCTGGGCTGGCATCTGGTCGCCTCGATCGGCGGCGGCGACAT
Source organism: Microbacterium sp. LWS13-1.2 (assembly GCF_040144835.1). Lineage (NCBI taxonomy): Bacteria > Bacillati > Actinomycetota > Actinomycetes > Micrococcales > Microbacteriaceae > Microbacterium > Microbacterium sp. LWS13-1.2. Next base: position 1,226,317 of record NZ_CP151632.1, on the reverse strand, counting down.
GCCTGTCGTCGTCTCGATGCTGAACAGCTACTCCGGATGGGCGGCCGCCGCGGCCGGTTTCCTGCTGAACAACGACCTGCTGATCGTTACGGGCGCGCTCGTGGGTTCGTCGGGTGCGTACCTGAGCTACATCATGTGCAAGGCCATGAACCGCTCGTTCTTCTCGGTGATCGCCGGCGGCTTCGGCATCGAGGCGCCTACGAGCAGTGGCCAGGAGTATGGCGAGCACCGCGAGATCGACGCCGAGAGCGCGGCCGACATGCTCGTGGGCGCGTCGACCGTCGTGATCACACCGGGCTACGGCATGGCCGTCGCCCAGGCGCAGCATGGGGTCGCCGACCTCGTGCAGAAGCTGCGCGAGCACGGCGTCGACGTGCGGTTCGGCATCCATCCGGTCGCCGGCCGCCTGCCCGGGCACATGAACGTGCTGCTGGCGGAGGCCAAGGTGCCCTACGACATCGTCCTCTCGATGGACGAGATCAACGACGACCTTTCAGCCGCCGACGTCGTGCTCGTCATCGGCGCGAACGACACTGTCAATCCGGCCGCCGCCGAAGATCCGGGCAGCCCCATCGCCGGGATGCCGGTGCTGCGTGTTTGGGAGGCCCGCAATGTCATCGTCTTCAAGAGGTCGATGGCATCCGGATATGCGGGCGTGCAGAATCCGCTCTTCTATCGCGAGAACACGCAGATGCTCTTCGGAGACGCGAAGGAGAAAGTCGAGGAGATTCTCTTCCAGCTCTCACGCACGTCCGAACTGCGCTGAATCGTGAATAGCCGCGAGGCGGCGTGCGTCAGTGCGCCGCCTCATAGGCCTCGAGAACGGATGCCGGAACCCGGCCCCGCTCCGACACCTGATAGCCGTTCTGCTTCGCCCATTCGCGGACGGCGCTGAAATCCTGCTGCCCGCTGCGGCGGCGCTTTCGCCCGGCCGACGCGGTGCTGGATGTCGCACGGGAGGAGGAGACGGCGCGAGCCGCCTTGGTGTACCGCTCGAGAGCGCTGCGCAGAGCGCTGGCATTCTCTTCGGTGAGGTCGATTTCGTAAGCGACGCCGTCGAGCGAGAACAGTACTGTTTCGCCTTCGCCGGCTTCCAAAAGGGTACCGTCGATGTCATCGACGAGCTGGTGAACGATTCTTCGGGCCATGGTGGCACAATACGCCCAATTGTCGCTCCCGACCATCGGGTATTTTCGCGGTCTGGAGAACTTCTATCCGAGGTAATTCGGACCGTCGGTCGAATACCGATGATTCACCCTGACAGCAGCGGATTTCGCGACATGTCGCGTGGGACGCCGAACGAGCGTTCGAGGGTCAGGGAAGGAGCCCGGCGCGACGAGCCGTGACGACCGCGGCGTGCCGGGTCGAGGCATCCAGTTTCGCCATCGCCGACTGCAGATACGACTTGACGGTGCCCTCTTTGAGATCAAGCGTCGAGGCGATCTCGGCGTTCGTCGCGCCGAGCGCGGCGCACGCCAGCACGTCGATCTCGCGCGGCGACAGCCTGACGTCGAGGTCGAGCGACGGTTCTGTCGCATCGTGGGAGAGCGCGGCGAGGCGCTTCTCGAGGCGGTCCAGTCGCGCACGCAGCGCGGGGTCGTCGACGACCGCGGCGATGCTGCGCAGTTCGGCGTAGGTCTCGCGCAGTTCTTCTCGTGTGGTGGCCGGCATCGTGACCTGGCCGGCCGGCGCGGGGGAGAGGGTCAGCCTGCGCTGCACCTCTTCTCGGATGCGCAGCTCGGCCGAGAGTTCTTCGGCGACCGCGAACGCGGGCCGGGCGACGACATCGCCGACCGGCGACTCGGCCCACGACCCGCAGTAGATGACGCCGCGCGCGCGGTTGCCCACCATCACCGGAACGGCGAACAGCGTGGCGATGCCCTCGCCGAGGACGGCGCGGTCGTAGTCGTGTGTGATGCTGCGCGACGACCCGTAGTCCAGCGCGAGCCGGGGGCGCTTCTCAACGAGTGCGCGCCCGCCGAGTCCGCGGGACGCCTCGACCACGAGGCCCTCGAGCCGGCGCGTGCGAGCGCCGTGGATCGAGGTGACATGGATCGCATCGCCTTGCGCGAGTCCGCCGAACCCGACCGGGAATCGCGTGCGGCGCACGAGTTCGGCGACGGCGTGATCGAGCGCCCGTGCATCGCCGCTGTCGCCGTCGAGTGCAGCGGCAGCGGCACCGGCTCCCGCGCGAGTGCGATCGGGGTTCGGTGCACGTGGTGGGAGGGACGCGCCCACGACTACCTGCTTCCGAGGGGTGACGGCGTCCTCGCCGCCTTTCGTAGCGCCGACTTTACCACCCGGGGCACCGCGCACAGGTGGTCCGGGTCTCCCCGGTGGGCGCGATGAAGCGCCCCGGACACGATCATCGCACCGGGCCTCCGCGCGGCGCCGACCGTGGGATCTGCTCGCCCGCCACCGCGCCCGGGCTCGGAGACGGCGGGCCTACCCCACATCGATCGGGAATGCGAGGCCCGGGCGGACACTCCGCCCGGGCCTCGCGGCGCGCGGGCGGCCTACACGCCCGCCGCCGGCTTCGCGCCGACCGGCGCGGCGGGGGCCCCGGCGCCGGTCGCGTCGGCCCCGCTCGGCGCGTCGGACGCCGCTTCCGCGTCGGTCGCGTGGGCACCGCTCGGCGCGGGGGGAATGCCTGGCCCCTGCTCGAGCTCGATGAGGAACCGCTTCAAGTCGGGCCGCCCGCCGTACTCGCCGAGCGATCCGTCGGCACGAACCACCCGATGCACCGGGACCACGATCGAGAACGGAGTGGTCGCACACGCCGTGCCGACGGCCCGGGCCGCGCGAGCGGTGCCCGCCATGACGGCCACTTCGCCGTAGCTCGCCGTCTCGCCGTAGGGGATGTCGCACACCGCCTCGAGCGCCGCGTGCGTGAAGCCGCGGACCAGCCGCCAGTCCAGCGGCAACTCGAACCCGCGGCGTTCGCCCTCGAAGTACTCGTCGAGCTGCGCGATCGCGACATCGAAGACGCTGTCCGCGGCTCGTGTGCGGCGCGAGGAAGGAGACGAAGCATCCGTCCCCTCGTCAGGAACCGGCACTGCGCGCAGCTGCAGCGCGACGCGTTCGATCTCGGTGCGCAGGGGGCCGTCGAAGGGATGGAGAGTCACGATGCCATCAGCGGTCGTGACGATGAGGATGTCGCCGATCGGCGACGGGTGGACGCGGAAGCGAGGCGGTTCCTCAGGGGTCATGCGACCATCCTGGCCCCGTGCGCCGACGCGGCGGAGGCGTCGGAGCGGGATCTGTGGGATGCCGCGTCGCACCGCATCCTGGGGAGGAAGGGGAGCTCGATGCCCGATCGCGTCGCGTCCAATACCGCGAAACTCAGGTCCATTGCAAGTGACCGGCGGACGTCGCCTTTAGGGTGGCACGTGTGTGGCGAGCAGAACGGAGCGCCGTGCTGGGCCCAGCAGACGCCGAGCGCGGGTATGACGTGACCCCGGGCGATCTGGGTCTCGCCGAACCCGACGTCGCCGTCGTGCACGTCGCCGAGTCCGAGCGCGACCGGCTCCGCCTGCAGTCCGCCGCCCTCGGCGGCAGGTCGACGCTCCTGCACTTCACGGACGGCGAGGACGCGTCCATCGAGATCACGAAGGCGCACCCCGGCAGCCTGCCCCAGTTCATCACCGGGCGCTCGACGCTGCTGTCGAACCTCTTCCGCGACGAAGTCGCGCTGCGCAACGCAAGGCTGGCCGCTGAGCGCATCACCGCGAAGGACCAGGAGCTCCGGACGACGCGCGGGCTGGATGCCGTGCGCCTGGCCGTCGGCCTCGCGACCTGGCGTGTCGGCGGGATCAGCTGGAGCGCGCCGGTGCTGCTGCGGCCGCTCGCGATCCGCCGTCATCACGGCGACTTCGAGCTCAAGCTGCACGGCACGTTCTCGGTCAACCCCGAACTGGTCCGAGCGATGCGCAGCCACTTCGGCATCATGATCGACGCCGGCGGTCTCGCCGCCCTCGCCTATGAGAACGGCGTCTTCAAGCCGCAGCCGGTGATCGACCACATCCGTGCCCTGACGGCATCCATCGACAGCTTCGCGGTGAAGCCGCGCCTGCTCGTGTCGAGCTTCGCCGACGTGGGCGGTGACATGGCGCTCGACGCATCGAACCTCGATCACCGTGTGCTCAACGCGCTGGCCGGCCACGTCGCCGACCGCGAGTCGCTCACGCTCCACCGCCGCGGACCCGTGCCCACGAGCCCCGACGAGCGCCCGCCCGCCGCCGACATGCTGCTGCTGGATGCCGACTCCGAGCAGGAGCGCGTGCTCGCGCGGGTGACCGACGGCCAGTCGCTCGTCGTCCACACGCTCCCCGGCACCGGCGGCACCCAGACCGTGATCAACGCCGTCGGCGCCCTCGTGCGCGACGGCAAGCGGGTGCTGGTCGTGAGTGCCCGGCGCTCGACGCTCGACGGCGTGCGCCATCGGCTCGCCGGCATCGGGCTCCCGGGGCTGGCGGTCTCGCCAGACCGTCTGCAGCGCGATCTCATCCGTGCCATCGGCCGCAACGAGAAGGCCCAGGCGCCGAAGGTCTCCGACATCGACGACGCGCTCGTGCGCCTGCGCGGCGTGCTCCGCGACTATCGCTCGGCGGTGACCGCGCAGCATCCCGCGTTCGGGGTGTCGGTCCTCGACATCCTCCGCGAGCTCGCGCAACTGGCAGCGGGCGGCGTCGCACCGGTGACCGAGGCCCGCTTCGATGCCGAGGCGCTCGCCAACCTCGCCACGACCCGACAGGATGCCGCGGCCAAGCTCGCCGCCGCCGCACGGCTCGGCGAGTTCCGGTTCGGTCCTGACGACTCGCCCTGGTACGGCGTGACCTTCGCGACCGTGGAAGAGGCCCGCGGCGCCCACGGGCTCGCCGGCAAGCTGCACCGCAGCGACGTGCCCACTTTGCTCGAGCGCGGCTACGAGCTCATCGCCCAGACGCGCATGCGTCCGTTCCGGACGATCGCAGAACTCGGTGTGTACCTGCGCCTGCTGCGCGGCATCCGCGACTCCCTCGACCGATTCAGCCTCACCGTCTTCGAGCGGCCGCTGGGCGAGCTGATCCAGGCGCATGCGCCGCGGCGCGACGCGCCCGACATGACCGGCGCCAACCGTCGCCGACTACGCCGGTTGTCGCGAGAGTACCTGCGCCCCGGCGTCCACGTGCCCGACATGTACGAGGCGCTCGTGCGCATCCAGCAGCAGCGCACCGAGTGGCAGCGGTACGTCGACACGGGCGTGACGCCCGAGCTGCCGCTCGGCCTCGCCGATGTGCAGGTCGCATGGCAGCGCGTGGACGCCGAGCTCGCCGAACTCGACGCCGCTCTCGGCCGCAGCGAGGCCGACCGGCTCGCGACGCTCCCCGTCAAGCAGCTGGTGCGCACGCTCGCCGGCCTTGCCGCCGACTCCGACGTGTTCGACAACCTCAAGGAGCGCGCGACGCTGCGCACCGAGCTCGCCGCGATGGGCCTCGAGCCCCTCCTGCTGGAGCTGTCGGTGCGGCACGTGCCCGAAGACCAGGTGGCCGCCGAGCTCGAGTACGCCTGGTGGCAGTCCGCGCTCGAGTTGCTGCTGCGCACCGACCGCGCCGTGCTCGGCGCGAACACCGCCGTCGTCGATCGGCTGGAGCGCGACTTCCGGCTCGTCGACGAGGCTCACGCCTCGGCATCCGGCCCCCTTCTCGCCGCCCACCTCGCCACGCAATGGCGCATCGGGATCGTGGACCACAAGAACGAGGCCGACGGGCTGAAGCAGGCGCTCAAGCGCGGGGCGATCACCCCCGCCGAGCTCGCGACGGTCGCTCCGGTGCTCTCGCGCACGCTGGCACCGGTGTGGCTGGCGTCGCCGTACGAGGTGCCGCGCATCCCCGACGCTGTGGGGTTCGACGTCGTGATTCTGGCGGATGCCGGCGCCCTGTGCCTCGCTGAGGCCGCGCCGGCGCTCCGCCGGGCCGGGCAGGTCGTCGCGTTCGGCGATCCGGTCACGCAGAAGCCCACGCCGTTCCGCGTCGCCGCCGGATCCGCGGTGTCGGGCGCCACCACGCCGCCTCAGAACAACGGGACCGTTGCCACCGCCGCAGCGGCCCCGGCCGACCGGCCGGAGGACGACGAGGTGCCCTTCGATTCGACGAGCGTGTTCGAGCGCCTCGCCGAACTGCTGCCAGTCGAGACGCTCACCCGCAGCTACCGCGCGGGCGGCGAAGACCTGGCGGCGCTCGTGAACGACGCGTTCTACGGCGGCGAGCTCGTGTCGCTGCCCTGGGCGGGTTCGTACCTCGGACGCGGCAGCCTCGCCGTCGACTACGTGGAGGGCGGCCACGGCACGCCCGACCCCGTCACCGGGGCCGTCGAGAGTCCCGACTCCGAGGTCGCCCGCGTGGTGACTCTCGTGGTCGAGCACGCGGTCAACCGGGGGAGCGAGTCGCTCATGGTCGTGACCGCGAGCGCGCGGCACGCCGAGCGGATCCGCGCCGCCGTCGAGGCAGCCTTCGCCGGGCGCTCCGACGTCGCCGACTTCGTCTCGCGCGACACCGCCGAGCCCTTCGCCGTGCTGACCCTCGAGGAGTCGGTCGCCGAGAGCCGGGACCGCGTCGTCTTCTCCCTCGGCTTCGGCCTCACCAAGCACGGCCGTGTGCTGAGCGACTTCGGCGACCTCTCGTCGCCCGACGGCGAGCGGCTGCTGACCGTCGGCATGACCCGTGCCCGCCGCTCGATGGTGATCGTGTCGTCGATCCGGCCCTCGGCCTTCGACGACGGACGCCTCGAGTACGGTGCCGCGACGCTCATGACGATCCTCGGCGGCATCGCCGCGCGCTCACGGGAAGCGCGCCTCGAAGATCTCGCCGATCCGCTGACCCGCGGCCTCGCCCGTGAGCTGCGCCGCGCCGGACTCTCAGTCGACGTGCACTACCGCGGCCTGCTGCCGCTGGTCGCGCAGTACGACGGCAAGGCGGTCGTGGTCGAGAGCGACCCAGAGACGATCGGGGAGTCGCTGCGCGAGTCGTTGCGCCTGCGCCCGCAGATCCTGCGGCGCCTCGGCTGGCACTACGTGCGCGTGCACTCGTTCGACCTGTACCGCGACCCCGCCGACGTCGCGCAGCGCATCGCCGCGATGCTCGGCGTGCCGCCCGACGCGCCGCGGGTCGACAACGAGACCCAGCCGATCGATGTCGTCGAGTGACCGCCAGCGCATCGAGCGGGTCAAGGGCTCCCGGCGGGCGAAGCTGACGCCCGCGCCTGGAACGAGCGCCGAGCCCGTCCCGGGCGACGACGAGACGGATGCCGCCACCGCGGCGCCCGACGCGACCCCCGGGTCAGCGGGGCCGAACGACGAGCGCCTGCGGCGCGACGTCCCCCCGCATTATTAGAACCGGCCGCGTTTCGTCTCGCTCGTTCCTCGCTCGCTCAACGACCGGGTGCGTTTCGCGCCGCGGAGACGCTCAGGACTTCTGCTTCTCCAGGATGTCGCGGATCTGCACCAGGATCTCCTGCTCGGTCGGCAGCTTCGGCTCCTCATCGGCCTCGGTGAGGCCGGCCTTGGCGGCTGCCCGCTCCTTGAGCACATTCATCGGGTGCACGAACACGAAGTAGACCACGATCGCGACCGCGAAGAAGGCGATGATGGCGTTGATCAGGTCGCTGATCGGGAACGTCACGGGTCCCCATAGGCCGTTCACAGTGATGCCGATGTTGCCGTTCTCGTCCGGCTTCCAGACGAGCGCGATGATCGGATTGATGATGCTCGACACGATCGCGTTCACCACTGCGGTGAACGCCGCGCCGATGACGACGGCGACCGCGAGGTCGATGACGTTGCCGCGCAGGATGAATTCTTTGAAGCCCTTGATCACGCGTACCCCCTGGGTGTCCGCCCGCGCCGGGGGCTCCGGACGATCAGGATCCGGGCGACGCGGGTGAGGCCTTCGCCTCGGACTTCGATGATGTCGAAGTCGACGAGGAGGCGCCACTCGACGCATCCGCGCCGCCGGTCGCCGGGGCTCCACCGCTCTTCGCGCCGGCGCGCGAGTCGGTGCGGTAGAAGCCCGAGCCGTTGAAGGTCACGCCGATCGAGCCGTACTCCTTGCGCAGCGCGCCGCCGCACTCGGGGCATTCGGTGAGGGTGGGGTCGGCGAAGGACTGCACCGCGTCGAAGCGGTGGCCGCACTGCTTGCAGGCGTAGGCGTAGGTGGGCATGGCTCTCTCGGTGGGTGTCAGCGCCGGCTGGGCGCGAGGGTGATGGTGCGCGTGGGCGTGACGACGCCGGTCACGGGCTGGTCGAGTTCGTCGCTCGGAACCTCGTCGACGAACTCGGAGTCGAAGACGACGGCGTACACGGGCGGGCAGCGCTCCATCGATCCGAGGGTCTTGTCGTAGAAGCCGCGGCCCCATCCCAGCCGCATGCCGTTGCGGTCGACCGAGGCCGCCGGGATGACGAGCAGGTCGACGTCGTTGACCGCGATCGGTCCGAGCAGCTCGCCGACCGGCTCGGGGAGTCCGAACATGCCCTCGGCGATATCGCCGTCGGCGGTCGCGACGGCCCAGTCGAGGAGGCCGTCGGTGCGCGTCACCGGAAGGAGCACGCGGATGCCGCGGGCCACGGCATCCGTCACGAAGGAACGCGTGCCCGGCTCGGTGGTGGTCGACAGGAAGCACGAGATCGATCGCGCACCGTGCTCGGCGACGAGGGTGTCGAGCTGAGCGTGGACGCCGGCCTCGGCGTATTCGCGCGCCTGCGGTGTGATCAGCTGGCGGCGCTCGCGCAGCTCGGCGCGCAGTGCGCGCTTCGCATCGGCGATGGCGTCGGACATGCAGTCGATTCTACGGCGCGCGTGACACGGGTCGGTGCGCCCGTGCCGGGTGGTCCGTGCCACCTAGACTCGGGGGATGCCCCACACCTCCATCAAAGCTGTCATCCCGGCCGCAGGTCTCGGCACGCGCTTCCTCCCCGCCACCAAGGCCATGCCCAAAGAGATGCTCCCCGTTGTGGACAAGCCGGCGATCCAGTACGTCGTCGAAGAGGCGGCGCAGGCCGGCATCGAGGACATCCTGGTCATCATCGGACGCAACAAGAACGCGATCTCGAACCACTTCGACTCGGTTCCCGAGCTCGAGGAGAAGCTCAAGGACAAGGGCGACACCGACCGCCTGCACCGCGTGCTGGAGTCGAGCGACCTCGCCGACATCCACTTCGTGCGCCAGGGCGAGCCGAAGGGTCTGGGCCACGCCGTGCTGCGCGCCAAGGCGCACGTCGGCGACTCGTCGTTCGCGGTCATGCTCGGCGACGACCTGATCGACGAGCGCGACCCGCTCTTGACCACGATGATCGCGGAGCACGAGCGTACCGGCGCGGCGATCATCGCGCTCATGGAGGTCGACCCCGAGCACATCCACCTGTACGGCGTCGCCTCGGTCGAGTCGACCGACGGCAACGGCGTGGTCAAGGTGAACGGCCTGGTCGAGAAGCCCAGCGCCGAGGACGCACCGTCGAATCTCGCGGTGATCGGCCGCTACGTGCTGTCGCCGAGCGTGTTCGAGATCCTCGAGCGCACCGAGCCCGGCAAGGGCGGCGAGATCCAGCTCACCGACGCGCTGCAGGAGCTCGCGGCGGACCCCGACGGCCCCGGCGTGTACGGGGTGGTTTTCCGTGGCCGCCGCTATGACACCGGCGATAGGGTGGACTACATCAAGGCCATCGTGCAGCTGGCGGCGGATCGTGACGATCTGGGTCCCGCGCTGCGTCCCTGGTTCAAGGATTTCGCGGCGAATCTCTGACGCCGCCCGTTCGAGGGAGTCACGTGGATCTGTCGGCTCCTCGTCGGCACGGGTCGGTGGCGATCCGCCTCGTGAAGCAGCGCGACGCGCGCGTGCTGCAGAACGAACTGCTGTCCAATCGGGGCTGGCTTCGGCCGTGGGAGGCGACCAGCCCCGATGGGCCGGTGTCGTTCGACATGCGGATGGGTGTGCGCCGGCTGCTCCAGCAGTATCGCGACGGCGCCGGCGTGCCGTTCGTCATGGAGTACGACGGTGAGGTCGCGGGCCAGCTGAACGTCTGGGGCATCGCGCGCGGCTCGCTCGCATCGGCCACGATCGGCTATTGGGTGAGCGAGCGGTTCGCGGGCCGGGGCATCACGCCGACTGCCGTCGCGCTCGCCACCGACATCTGCTTCTCCGAGTTGCGGCTGCACCGCATGGAGATCTGCATCCGACCCGAGAACCGTGCGAGCCTGCGCGTCGTCGAGAAGCTGGGCTTCCGCTACGAAGGGCTCCGCCGCCGGTTCATCCACATCGACGGCGACTGGCGCGACCACTACGCGTTCGCCCTCGTGCGGGAGGACGTCCCCGAGGGCGTCCTGCAGCGCTGGATCTCGGGCCGGGCGCCCCAGGACGCCGCGACCGTCCCGCCCACGGATCGCTTGCACGCGTAGGCGATACGGGTCGCGCGACGCCCTTTCCCAGGTGAGCGCGTCGATTCGGGCCGCCGGCTGGTGTTGAGGGACACGCCAGCGGATGCCGGGGCGACCGGCATCCGTCGCATACCGTGGTCTGCATGGGTGGGCAGGTGTGGGGCGGGGGAGTCATCGTTCTCGTCGCCGTGGGCTTGTGGCTCGTCTATCTGCTGCCGACGTGGCACAGCCGCCGCCAGTTCGACGCGGCAGAGCGCAACGCCGTCCGCCTGAACCAGGCGCTGCGCGTTCTCGCCGAGACGAGCGAGACGCCGGAGGAAGTGCGCCTCGAGTTGAACGCCCGCACCGCGGCCGCACAGCAGCGGCTCGCGAAGCGCGCGCTCGCCGAGCGCGAGCATGCCGCCCTCGAAGAGGCGCGGGTCGACCTCGAGCGTGCACGCACCGAGCGCGAGGTGGCCGAGGCCACTGCACGTCTCGAGCGCGAGCGGGCTCGCACCGAGCGCGTCGCCGCCGAGGCAGCTGCTCGCGTCGACCTCGAGCGCGCTCGCGCCGAACGCGCGTCGGCCGAGGCGGCCGCACGCGCCGAACTGGCCGCCGCGCGGGCGATTCCCGCTGCGCGCCGCGCGCGCGTGCGTCGCGCCTTCCGTCTTGTCGCCACCCTCGTCGGGCTCGGCGGCCTCGCCGTCGCCGGCTGGGGCGTGTTCGAGACGCTCACCGCGGGGGCGCAGACGCTGCTGTGGCTGGGCGTCGGTCTCGTGATGGCGTCGAGCATCACGCTTCATCGCCTGTCCCGCGTTGCGGCGCGTGCCGTGGCGCGGGAGACGGATACCGCGCCGCGCCGTGCCGCCGTACTGCAGGATGTTGCGCTCGAACGCGAGCAGCGCGCCTGGGCGCCGCGCGACCTGCCGCGGCCGCTCACGGCGTCGGCGGGATCGCGTGCCGCAGCCGTGCTGGATGCCGAAGCCGCTCGCGCGGCCCTGCGCCAGGCCGCGCTCGAGCAGGCCATGCTGGCCCGCGCAGAAGCCCAGAAGCCGCCGTCGATCGACACGGCGCGCACGGCCCGCACGGCCTCGGCCGACTCCGAATACGCCCGCATGGGGTACGTCGACGACGCCGAGATCGAGGCCCACGTGCGGCAGCTTCTCACCCGTCGCGCAGCCGGCGAATAGGCCCTCCGCGGGGCCCTCGTCGATTCGGGACGCACCTCGAACCGTGATAGTGTTTCTGAGGTTCACGGGCCTGTAGCGCAGTTGGTAGCGCGCCTCGTTCGCATCGAGGAGGTCAGGGGTTCGATTCCCCTCAGGTCCACCACAAGAAGGCGCCCGTCACGTCGGGGGCCTTCTGCTTTTCCCCGGCTGTGCAGCGTTTCGCGCGGTCGCGCCTGAGGTGTACGCCCCCCGGGCAGACTTCGCACCTGATGCCTACCATCGTGTGTAGAACAGCGTCTGCACGACGATCGCGAACGATGCCTGCACGATGAGTCCGGTGCGCCGCCAACGCTCGGGCAGCAATGCGGTCGCGAGGAGCATCCACGGCACGAACGGCAGCCAGATGCGCTCCACCTCGGCACGGCTCATCTGCGACAGCGTGGCCGCGATGCACATGCCCAGCCCAGCGGTCGCGAGCAGAGCGATCCGGCGGCGCGCACGTGCATCGTCGTCCGTGCCGTGAGCCGCCCAGTCCACGAGGGCGACCCCGAGGCCGGCGCCCACCCACGGCCCCGCGCTGATCGCCACCGCGGCGAGGTTCGCCCATGTCCAGTAGGCGCCCGGGCGGTCGCTCGCGATGCCGTCCCAGTACCGCTGCTGCAGCACCGGCAAGGCTTCCCACCAGGCGAAGCCGGCGAGGGCGAACGCGCCGATCACGAGCACAGCGCCCGCGATCGCGAACGGCAGCGGCCGCCACGCCCGTGCCAGCAGCAGCACCGTCACTGCCAGCACTCCCAGCAGTGGCAGGCCGTACGAGAGCATGACGCAGTATCCGTACAGCAGGCCGGCGACGAGTCCAACGAGTGCCTGCGCAACGAACCGGCGCGAGGTCGCGGCGACGGCGAGCAGAAGCGTCGCCCAGGCAGCGACCGCCGCGAACATCGCGTCGGCCGAGACGCTCATCCAGATCGCGGCCGGACCGACGGTGAGGAACGGCGCTGCGCGCCGGGCGTACGTCTCCGCGCCGAGCCGGCGCGCGGTCGCCATGACGGCGACGGCCGTCGAGCCCGCGATCACGGTGATGACGGCGCCCGCTGCCAGAGCGCTGCCGAGACCGAGGGCGACCAGAGCGACGAAGAACAGCAGGGCTCCCGGCGGGTGCCCCGCGATGTGCACCGGCCAGTTGTCGGCGCTGTCGAGAGGGATGTGCTCGATGTAGATGCGCAGTGTCTGCCCCAGGTCGGTGACCTGGCGGGCCGTGCCCAGATACTCGGAGGTGCGGTCGAGGATCGCCCCGACGCCGTCGAGCCCGTAGACGGTCGCCAGGCTCAGCATCCACGCCACGCCGTAGGCGTAGACCACCGCCAGAAGCCTCCGCCACGACCAGTGCATCGCCCGCGGCGCGTAGACCACCGCCAGCACGGCGAGGAGCATCGCGGCGGGTGTGCCCGGGCCGATCCGCAGTACGAGTATCGAATGCAGCGGAGGGAAGGAGCCCGCGCGGACGTCCCAGCCGGTGAGCGCCGGCACAGCGATGGCCGCGACCACGAGCACCACCGTCGTGACGAGCCCGGCGAGGGCCGCGCGTTCACGGGTTCGCGTCTTCGCGGGCGCGGGCGCGATCGTCTCGCTCACGATGCGATCTCGCTCACGATGCAGCCTCGCGCACGATGCCGACTCGCGCACGATACCGCCTCTTTCACGATGCCGCCTCTTTCACGATGCCGCCGGATCGCGCAGCGGTGCGCGGGCGAACTCGCGCATGCCGTCGGCGAAGCCGACCCGCGCGCGCCACCCGAGCTCGTCGCGCAGACGCTGCGAGGAAGCGGTGATGTGCCGTACGTCGCCGAGTCGGTAGCCGCCAGTGATCACGGGGGCGGGCCCGCCGAAGGCGTCGGCCAGCGCGTCGGCCATTTCGCCGACCGTGTGCACTTCGCCGCTCGCGACGTTGAACGGGCGGGCGGTGCCCGCGCCGGCGGAGGCGGTCCAGTCGATCGCCGCGAGGTTCGCCGCGGCGACGTCGGACACGTGCACGAAGTCCCGCCGCTGTGCGCCGTCTTCGAGCACGGTGGGCGCCAGGCCCGCCTCGAGCGCCGAGCGGAAGAGCGAGGCCACGCCCGCATACGGGGTGGCCTGCGGCATCCCGGGTCCGTACACGTTGTGGTAGCGCAGCAGCGCGCCGTGGCCGCCGGTCTCGCGCGCCCACGCTCGCACCAGGTTCTCCTGCGCGACCTTCGACGCCGCGTACACGTTGCGGGGATCGAGCGGTGCGGACTCGTCGATGAGCTCGGGAACGAGAGCCTCGCCGGTGCGCGGCGAGATCGGCTCGAATCTGCCCGCCGCGAGGTCGGCGAGGTCGCGGGGCGGTGCCGCGATCGGGCCCTGCCGGTCGCGGTAGTTGCCCTCCCCGTAGACCACCATCGACGACGCGAGCACGAGTCGCCCGACCCCGGCGCGCGCCATCGCCGCGAGCAGCACGGCGGTGCCGAGGTCGTTGGAGCGGACGTAGTCCGGTGCATCTCCGAGATCCACGCCGAGCCCCACTTTCGCGGCCTGGTGACACACGACGTCGGCACCCTCGACCGCGGGTGTCATGGCGTCGGCGTCCGTCATGTCGGCGCGCACGAACTCCGTGCCGGCCGGTGCCGCAGCATCGACGGGATGCACGTCGGGGCGAAGGCTGTCCAGCACTCGCACACACCAGCCCGCGGCGATCGCCTGGGCGACGATGTGCGTCCCGATGAACCCGGCACCGCCGGTGACGAGCAGCGTCTCCGTCATCACGCGACCGGGAGGGCGAGCACCCGCGCCGCCGCGGCGGGGTCGATGAGCTGCCGCGGCCGGAAGTCGGCCGGCAGACGCCGAACGGCATCGGCGATCGTGCCAGTGAACCGGTCTCGCGCGGCCGTCAGCCGTGCGAAAACGGCTCCGGCCGTCACCGCCTCGTCGTCGGAGTGGTGGCCGACATCGGCATCCGTCACGAACGAGAGGCTGGCGTAACCCAGGCCGAGCTCCGCCGCCAGCGCCGCCTCGGGGTATTGGGTCATGTTCAGGATGTCGGCGCCCAGCAGGCGCCATCCCCGCGATTCGGCTCGTGTCGAGAAGCGAGGGCCTGGGATGACGAGGGTCGTGGCGGTCGACGCGAAGCGCTCGCCGCGCGCGGTGAGCGCCTCGCACAGCGCGGCGCGCATCACGGGATCGAACGGGTCGGCGAACGCGAGGTGCTGCACTTCGGCGCCGTCGAAGTACGTGTCGGCGCGGCCGCGGGTGCGGTCGATGAGCTGATCGGGCACCGCGAACGTGTCCGCGGGCAGGTCTGGCGTGATGCTTCCGACGGCGGAGGACGCGAACACCGCTCGGACGCCGACGGATGCCAGCGCCCACAGGTTGGCACGGTAATTCACACGGTGCGGCGCGATGGCGTGTTCGGCGCCGTGGCGCGGGAGGAAGGCGACCTCGACCTTGCCGAGCGTCCCGATCCACAGCGGCGATGAGGGCGATCCGTAGGGGGTCGCGACCTCGAGCGTCCGCGATCGCTCCAGGAGCGTGTACAGCCCCGATCCGCCGATCACGCCGATCCTCGGGCCCTGTGCGTCGATCTCACTCACGCCCCCAGCTTGACAAGACGATGCCGGTCTCCGGCAGGGTGGAACCTTACGGTTCGGTGACGGAGTGACGGCGTTGTCTCCGCTTCGTAAGCGGATGCTGCGGACACGCGTCGCGCCTGCGGGGGACACTGAGCGGCATGACGGGGTTCACGCAGCGGCTCGGCACTGTGCTCGAGCATCGTGCTGTCGGCATCCGTCGCGCTCTCGACGCGCCGGAGCGCACGCCGCGCTCCGCGGTGGTGCTCGGCAGGGTGGTCGGGGTCGGCTTCGCGGTGTGCTTCCTCACGGGGGTGTACAGCCACCTGCAGCAGCATCCGCTCGACTGGCTGCCGTTGCCCACGCGCCCCGTCGACCTCTACGCGTGGACGCAGGGCCTGCACGTCACGGTGGGAACCGCGCTGCTGCCCCTCGTGCTGGCCAAGCTCTGGGTCGTGTACCCGCGGCTCTTCGCCTGGCCGCCGGTACGGTCGCTCGTCGACGTGGTCGAGCGAGGATCCGTTGCGATCCTGGTATCGGCGAGCCTGCTGCAGCTGGTCATGGGCGTCTTGAACACGTTCCAGTGGTATCCATGGCCCTTCTCGTTCCCGCGCACCCACTGGGGGCTGTCGTGGGTGGTCGTGGGCGCGATCGCCGTCCATCTCGGCATCAAGCTGCCACTCATCGCGCGGCACTGGCGACGCGAGGCGGCGCCGCAGGATCCGACATGACGCCCGCCGACATGGAGCGGCGGGTCTTCCTCGCCGGGGTGGGCGTGTCCGCCACGGCGCTGGTCGCCCTGACAGCGGGCCAGTCGTTCGACGTGCTGGCGCCGCTCAATCTCTTCGCGCCGCGGGTGAAGGGGCAAGGGCCGCAGGCGCTCCCCGTCAACCGCACCGCCGCCCAGGCGGAGGTCTCGGAGCGGGCGCTCGATCCTGCCTGGTCGCTCGAAGTGCGCAGTGCGGGTGACGGGCGACGCGTGTACGGACGCGAGGAGCTGTCACGGATGCCGCAGACCGAGGCCGTGCTGCCGATCGCGTGCGTCGAGGGGTGGAGCACGACGGCCGAGTGGCGGGGAGTACGGCTGAGCGATCTGCTGACGGCTGTCGGCGTCGACCCCGCTCACACGATCCGGCTCGAGAGCCTCCAGCAGCGGGGTGCGTACCGGACGACGACGATGCCCCCGCACTACGCGTGGGACCCGCTCACGCTCGTGGCCCTCGAGGTCAACGGCGCCCCGCTCGACATCGATCACGGCTATCCGGCCCGCATCATCGCGCCCGGGCGCCCTGGCGTCCTGCAGACGAAATGGCTGTCCCGGATCGAGGAGCTGCCGCCGTGAGATTCGCCAGGGTCGCGGTCATCGCCGCGGGGATCGGCCTCGCCGGGTACGGCGTGGTGCTGCTGATCACCGCCCTCTCACCGTCGCTGCTGCTCGCGCTCGCCGTGTGGCTGGCCGCGGTCGTCGTCGTGCACGACGCGATCCTCGCTCCGGCGATGTCGGCGCTGCGTGCACGGTGGTGGCGCGATGCCGGCGACCGCGCGCAGGTGGTGTCGGCGGTCGGTCAGATCGCGTTCGTGACGGGGGCGGTGCTCTCGCTGTTCGTGCTGCCCGAGATCTGGGTGCAGGGGAGAGGGTCGGCGAACCCGACGATCCTCGTCGGCGACTACGCGTTGCGCCTGGTGATCGTGTGGGCCGCGGTAGCGCTCGTCGTGCTCGTCACCTGGAGAATCTGCCGGCGACGCTCCGCGACTGAGCGCGGCTGAGTGGCGGCGCGGCGCTGAGCGGCTGCGCCGTGCTGAGTGGCTGCGTGGAGCTCTGCGCCGGCCGGGCGTACTCCGCGAACGTCCGTCCTCGCGCACTCCACTCGCGCACGAGGACGAGTCCCGCCTCGCGCGACCAGCGCCGGAGCGGTCGCCGACCCAGCTCGGCCCAGGGGAACGGCTCGCCGGCTGCCGTGCCGTCGGCATCGGCGAGCACGCCGTAGAAGCGGCGATCGCGCCGGGAGTCGGTGTGGGTCTCCACGATGACCCGCCCGTCCGGCCGCACGAGGGCCCGACAGCGCACCAGCAGGGCGAGCGGATCGCCCCCGATCCCGATGTTGCCGTCGAGCAGCAGTGCGGTACCCCACGCGCCCTCGGCCGGCAGCGCGTCGAAGACCGAACCGTGCCACACCGGGATGCCGCGGCGCCGGGCGATCCGAGCTGCCGTCGCCGAGACATCCACACCGAGGGCAGACAGTCCCGCCTCGCGCGCCGCGCGCACCATCCGGCCCGGCCCGCACCCGACGTCGAGCACCGGCGCGGGCAGATCGCGGGTGAGCCGCACCTCGACCTCGTCGGCCTCGCCGAGGTAGCGGTCGAGATCGTGCCGGGTGCCGTCGGAGGATGCCGCCTCGCGGAGCAGCAGAGGACCCGTCGGCGTGCGCAGCGCGCGCTCGTAGTGCTCGCCGAAGACGTCGGCCTGCGCCGCGGCGCCGCTCATGCGGTCTCCCGCAGCACTCGTGCCAGATGCCCGTCCGCCAGGAATGGCTCGACGGCGCGCAGCGCGGCGACGTCGTCGATGTCGGTGAGCACGGGCAGCATGCCGACGCGGAGGCCGGCGGCGCGCAGTCGCCGACGCTGCTCGGCGCCGGTATCGCCGCGTGACATCGGTACTCCGCGGACCACATCGCCGTGCGGTTCGCGGAGTGCGAGAGCCCAGTAGCCACCGTCGGACGCCGGGCCCAGCCATGCGTCGACGTCGTCCGGCCAGTCGGTCAGGAGGGCCAGGTCGGAGGGTCGCAGTTGGGGCGTGTCCATGCCGACGAGCAGCGTCGGACCCGTGCAGGCATCGAGGGCCGCAGCGATCCGTTCGTCGAGGCCTCCCGCGGTCTGTGCGTGCACCTCCCACCCCGTCGGCATCAGTGGAGCGGTGTCGCCGTCGAGGCACAGCACGCGCCGGTCGACCGGCAGCGAGGTGACGGTCGCGATCGTGTCGCCGAGGCTCGCCTCGGCGATGCGCGCCGCCTCCTCGAGGGTGAACGGCGGGTGCAGCCGGGTCTTCACGCGGCCGGGACGGCACTCCTTGGCCATCACCACGACGGTGGTCATCGCGCCTCCTCGCGCAGCACCCGCGACATGTCGGCGATCGCCGTCGCCGTCCCGCGCACGGTGCCGGTGACCTTGGATCGCCCGATGCGCGGGCGATAGCTGACGTCGACCTCGGCGATGCGCCACTGCCGGCGTGCGGCGCGGAGCACCATCTCGAGGGGGTAGCCGCTCCGCCGGTCGCGCAGGTCGAGGTCGAGGAGCGCTTCGCGGCGCGCGGCGCGCATCGGCCCCAGATCGTGGAGGCTCGCCGGGGTGAACGCCCGCAGCCGCGCGGCCAGGAAGGCGTTGGCGATGCGCGCGTGCAGCGGCCACGAGTTCCGCTGGGCGCGCCGGCGCCCCAGCACGAGGTCGGCGTCGCCGGCGGTGACGGGCGCGACGACGCGGGCGAGCTCCGCGGAGTCGAACGATCCGTCGGCGTCGCAGAAGGCGACGATCGGCGCCGTGGCGGAGAGCAGCCCGGCATGGGCCGCGGAGCCGAATCCGCGTCGCGACTCGGTGACGACGACGGCGCCGCGTACAGCGGCGATCTCGGCAGATCCGTCGGTCGACCCGTTGTCGACGACGATCGCGCGCATGCCGCTCGGCAGGGCCGCGAGCACGCCCGGCAGCGCCCGCGCCTCGTTGAGACACGGGAAGATGACGTCGACTCCAGCGGCCATGCCCCGACGGTAGGCGCGAGGGCGGCATGCGAGCGCGCTCAAAGGATTACGAAGCGCGGACAACCGGCCCGGAACGGGTGCCTGGCAGCCTCCCACCGAGGTGGGCGGCTTATTCTGGCCACATGTCCACCCCGCGGACGGCACAGCCCCTGGCCGACCTGGCCGATCGGCGCGTGCTGGTCGTCGAGGACGATCCGACTGTGCGCGAGGTCGTCGAGACGTATCTCGAGGCCGCCGGCTTCATCGTCGACGTCGCAACCGACGGCTTCGCGGCGCTCGACGCGATCGCCGAGCGCGCGCCCGACTTGGTCGTGCTCGACCGGATGCTGCCGGGCATCGACGGCGCCGAGGTGTGCCGTCGGATCCGACAGGCGGCTGACATCCCGGTGATCCTCCTCACCGCTCTGGGCGCGCCCGAGGACCGCGTGGGCGGGCTGGAGGCAGGCGCCGACGACTACATCACGAAACCGTTCTCACCGCGGGAGCTGGTGCTGCGGGTGCAGGCGGTGATGCGCCGCAGTCTCACCGAGTTCGCTCCGGAGGCGCCGTTCGACATCGGCCCCTTCCACCTCGATCCGTCGGCGCGTATCGTCGCTCGGGACGGGCAGCCGCTCGCGCTGTCGACCCGTGAGTTCGACCTGTTCTCGTTCCTGCTCAAGCATCCGCGCCGCGTGTTCACACGCGAGGAGCTGCTGCGCGCGGTGTGGGGATGGGAGTTCGGCGATCTGTCCACCGTCACCGTCACGATGCGTCGGCTGCGCGAGAAGATCGAGGACGATCCCGCCCGCCCGCGCCGGTTGCGCACCGTCTGGGGCGTGGGCTACCGCTTCGAGCCCGAGGAGACCGAATGATCCCCCTCGCCGACTTGGCTGCCATCGTCGGCATCGCGCTGCTCTGCGCCGTCGTGGTCGGCGCGCTGGGGCTGATCGCGCTGCGCATCGCCCGCCGATCGCCGCTCTTGGTACAGGTGCTGATCGTGGTGCTGACGGCGATGCTCTCGGTCACGAGCGGCATGATCGCCGTCGCGCAGGCGATGTACCTGTCGCCGCACGACCTGCTCGTGGGCATCTGGGTGTCCGCCAGCGCCACGCTCGTGTCGCTCGGCGGCGCCGTGGTGCTCGGACGCACCTTCACGCGGCAGAGCGCCCGGCTGCAGCGCTACGCCCGCGACATCGGCGACGGCGCACAGGTCGAGCCGCCGGCATCCTTCGATCGATCCGAGCTCGCGACCCTGCAGGGCGAGCTGGCGCGCACCGGACGCCGGCTCGAGGAGGCGCGTGCCGAGGTCGACGCCCTCGACACCTCGCGGCGCGAACTCGTTGCGTGGATCTCGCACGATCTGCGCACTCCGCTCGCCGGACTGCGCGCCATGGCGGAGGCGCTGGAGGACGGGCTGGCAGACGATCCCGAGCGCTTCCACCGTCAGATGCGCACGCAGGTGGACCACCTCTCGGCGCTGGTGGACGAGCTCTTCGAACTGTCGAAGATCCAATCCGGTCGTCTGTCGCTCGCCATGGAGCCGGTGTCCCTGTACGACCTGGTCAGCGACGCCGTCGCCGAGCTGCGGGTGCTGGCCGCCGCCCACAACATCACGATCAAGGAATCGCCCCGTCCCGACCTCGCGGTCGTGGGCGACGCGCGCGAGTTGGCGCGGGTCGTGAGCAACCTCCTCATCAACGCCATCCAGCACTCACCGCCGGGCAGCGTCATCTCCGTCACCACTCGTGGCATGGATGACGGGACCGCGATGCTGTCGGTTGTCGATGCGGGAGGCGGTATCGCGGACGCCGACCTGCCGAAGATCTTCCTCGCCGGGTGGCGGTCGGACGCGTCACGCACGCCCGCTCCGACACCGCAGGCGGGTGGTTCCGGTCTGGGACTGGCGATCGCGCACGGCATCGTCAAGGCGCACGAGGGCGACATCTCGGCCCGCAACGTGCCGGGCGGCTGCCGGTTCGACGTCATCCTGCCGCAGGTGGCAGCCGCCGTCTGACGTCGCCGGCGACTCGGGTTGGACGGGGGTTCCGGGGTGGCGGCGCGTTCGAGGGTCGCGAATGGTGGATTCGGTCGTGCGGAAGCCGCGTGTCGTGACCCCCGACCGAGCGGGTGGATTGTTCAGGAGTCGCGAATGGTGGGTGCGGGCGTGCGCAAGCCGCGTATCATGACCCCCGAACGATCGGGAGGGTCAGTCGGGCGGCGCTGGATACCGCAGGCCGCTGCCCCAGCCGATCTCCCAGCCGGCGCTGTCGTCGAAGTAGTCCGCGAACGAGACCGGCAGCGCGTGCTCCGGTTCGACCGCCGCGAGCAGGCCCGCGAACCATGCGGCGTACTCGGTTGCGTCGTGCGTCGCAGCGAGGCGGGGGAGAGCCCGCAGGATGAGCTCGGCGACATCGCCCGGCGTCGACATCGCGTCGACGGTGCCACCGGCGAACTCGGTCTCGGCGCCCGACGTGTAGTGGATCGTCGCGTCCGGGTCGGCGGCATCCGTCAGCACGATCCGGTGGTACATGCCGGAGGGGGCGAGGCCCGGCGACACTCGGAGCCGGTGGAAGCCCCGTCGGTGCAGTTCACGCACGCCCTGCAGGATGCGCACCGAGGTCGTCATGAGCAGCGCCGACGCGATCTCGTGATGCGCGGACTCATCGTGCGCGACGAGCCGCACCTCGTCCACGGCGGGGTGCGCGGCGGCGATCGCGTCGATGGCGGTGGTGATGGCGGCGCGTCGAGGCCACGCGTAGATGCCGGCGCTGATGAGCGGGAAGGAGACGCTTCGCGCGCCCACCTCGGCGGCGACCGCGAGCGAGCGGCGGTAGCAGGACTCCAGGAGTCCGCGATCGCGCTGCCCGGCGCCGAAGTTCGGACCCACCGTGTGCACGACCCAGCGTGCCGGCAGGGCGCCGGCGGTGGTCCAGCCGGCGTCCCCGGTGCCGAGCCCGTCCGGGAAGCGGGCGATGCAGTCCCGCAGGATCTCGGGTCCGCCGGCCCGGTGGATCGCTCCGTCGACGCCGCCACCGCCGCGCATGGCGTTGTTCGCGGCATTGACGACGGCATCCGTCGTCTGGGCGGTGATGTCTCCATGGACGGCGACGAGCGTGGTCATGGCTCCATCATGCGTCAGCGGCCCGGACGCTCTGCCCTGCTGCCCAGATCAGGCGATTCGGCGCATACCGGAGGTCTCGGCGCCGGCCATCCTGTGTCCGCCGGATCACCTGTTCCCGGCAAGCGACGATGTCAGCCTCCCGACGGCGTCAGTCGGGTCGAGCCTCGGCCGCGGCCCGGGCGGCGGCCGGCAGCGCGTCGATGATCCGTGCCACCGCGGCGTCGTCGTGGGCGGACGAGACGAACCACGCCTCGAACACCGACGGCGGCAGCGAGACGCCCTGCGCGAGCATGGCGCGGAAGAACGGCGCGTAGCGGTACGCCTCCTGCGCCTTCACGGTGTCGTAGTCGACGGGCGGCGTCGCCGCGAACTGGATCGAGAACAGGTTGCCCGAGCGCTGCACCACGTGCGTCACGCCGGCTTCGGAGAGGGCGGATGCCGCGGCATCCGCGATCGTCGTCGCAGCGGCGTCGATGCGGGCGTAAGCGTCCGCGTCGAGGTGGTCGAGGGTGGCGCGGCCGGCCGCGACGGCGAGCGGATTGCCGCTCAGCGTGCCGGCCTGGTACACCGGCCCGAGCGGGGCGAGCAGCTCCATGAGCGCCGCGGAGCCGCCGAGTGCGGCGAGCGGCAGCCCGCCGCCGACGACCTTGCCGAACGTGATGAGGTCGGGGGTGAAGGGCACGGGGTCGATGCCGTACCAGCCGGCGGGTCCCACGCGGAAGCCGGTCAGCACCTCGTCGAGGATCAGCAGCGCGCCGTGCGCGTGGGCGATGTCGGCGAGGGCGGCGTTGAAGCCGTGCGCCGGCGGCACGATGCCCATGTTCGCGGGTGCGGCCTCGACGATCACAGCGGCGATGTCGTCCCCGCGGGCGGCGAACACCTCGCGCACCGCGTCGAGCTCGTTGTAGCGGATCACGAGCGTCTGCGCGGCGATGGGGGCGGGAACGCCCGCCGAGCCCGGCATCGCCAACGTGGCGACGCCCGATCCGGCCTCGGCCAGGAGGCCGTCGGAGTGGCCGTGGTAGTGCCCCGCGAACTTCACGATCAGGTCGCGCCCGGTCGCGCCGCGCGCGAGGCGGATCGCGGTCATCGTCGCCTCGGTGCCGGTCGACACCAGGCGCACGCGCTCGATCGGGCGCATACCGGTCGAGCGAGCGAAATGAGACGAAGCGTCGTGAACCGGCGAGTTCGCGTCGGTTCGGCGCGTTTCGTCTCGCTCGTTCCTCGCTCGCTCAACGACCGGGGGGTTGGAGGGGCGCGTTTCGTCTGGCTCGTTCCTCGCTCGCTCAACGACCGGGGGGTTGGTGGGGCGCGTTTCGTCTCGCTCGTTCCTCGCTCGCTCAACGACCGGGGGGTTGGTGGGGCGCGTTTCGTCTCGCTCGTTCCTCGCTCGCTTAACGACCGGGGAGGGGCGGGTGACGCGGCCGGCGATGAGCTCGGCCAGCTCGGTCTCGCTCGGTGTGCTCGCGCCGAAGCCGAGGCCGTGGGCCGCGGCATCCTGCACCGCCTTCACGACGGCGGGATGCGCGTGCCCGAGGATCGCCGGACCCCACGAGCCGACGAGATCGACGTACTCGCGGCCCTCGACGTCGGTCACATACGGACCCGACGCCGACACGAAGAAGCGGGGGGTCTCGTGCACGGAGCCGAACGCGCGCACCGGCGAGTTCACCCCGCCGGGCATGGCACCGCGGGCGCGGGCGAATTCCTGTGCGTTGGTCGTCATCGGATCCACTCCGCGAGTTCGAGAGCCCAGTAGGTGAGCACGGCGTCGGCACCGGCGCGGCGGATGCCGATCACCGACTCCTCGATCGCACGCCGCCGGTCGATCCAGCCGTTCGCCGCGGCGGCCTCGATCATCGCGTACTCGCCCGACACCTGGTACGCCCAGACGGGGACGGGGCTCGTGGCCGCGGCATCCGACAGCACGTCGAGGTAGCTCATCGCGGGCTTGACCATCACGATGTCGGCGCCCTCGGCGAGGTCGAGGTCGAGCTCGCGCGCGCCCTCGCGGCGGTTCGCGGGGTCCTGCTGGTACGTGCGGCGGTCGCCCTCGAGCGACGACTGCACCGCCTCGCGGAAGGGGCCGTAGAAGGCGGAGGCGTACTTGGCGGCGTAGCCCAGGATCGGGGTGTTCGCATGGCCGGCGTCATCGAGCGCATCGCGCACGGCGGCGACCTGGCCGTCCATCATGCCCGAGAGGCCCAGCAGCTGCGAGCCCGCCTCGGCCTGCGCCACGCCCATGTCGCGGTAGCGCTCGAGCGTGGCGTCGTTGTCGACGTAGCCGTTCCCATCGAGCACGCCGCAGTGGCCGTGGTCCGTGAACTCGTCGAGGCAGAGGTCGGTCTGCACGACGAGCGCGTCGCCGGCCTCGGCGGCCGCGATGCGGGTGGCGACGTTCAGGATGCCGTCGGGATCGGTCGCACCGGAGCCCGTGGCGTCCTTGTGCTCGGGCACGCCGAACAGCATGATGCCGCCGATGCCGGCGGTCGCGGCATCCGTCACCGCCTTCTTCAGGCTCTCGGTCGTGTGCTGCACGACCCCCGGCATCGAGGAGATCGGCACAGGCTCGGCAGCGCCTTCGCGCACGAACATCGGGAGGATCAGCTCGGCCGGGTGCAGCCGCGTCTCGGCGACGAGCCGCCGCATCGCCGGGGTGGAGCGCAGGCGGCGGGGGCGGTCAGTCGGGGCGTACGTCACGGGCGTTCTCCCGTCAGGCCGGCGGCGCCGGCGTCGAGCAGTTCACGGGCGACGGATGCCGCGACCTCCCGCGGCGGGTCGCCCTCGTCCTCGGGCCACGTGGTGGCATGGGAGGAGGTCAGGGCGGTGGCGCCGTCGAGGCTGTACACGCGTGCCGACAGCAGCAGGAGTCCCGCGTCGACGACGGCGCGCGCGCCGACGGGCGCGGAGCATCCGGCCTCGAGCAGAGCGAGGACTTCGCGCTCGGCCTCCACCGCAGCACGGGTCTCGGCGTGGTCGAGCGCGCTGACGAGGTCCTCCTCGCCGCGGCGCACCTCGATCGCTAGGGCGCCCTGGCCGGGGGCGGTCGGCCAGGAGTCGGCGTCGAGGTAGTCGGTCACGACCTCGGTGCGGCCGATGCGGCGCAGGCCCGCGGCGGCGAGGATGACGGCATCCAGCTCTCCGCCGGCCACTTTGCCGAGGCGGGTGTCGACGTTGCCGCGGATGTCGACGACCTCGAGATCGGGACGTCGCGCGCGCAGCTGGGCCATGCGCCGGGGCGAGCCGGTGCCCACCCGTGCGCCGGCGGGGAGCGTGGCGAGGGTGAGCCCGTCGCGCGCGCAGAGGGCGTCGCGGGGGTCTTCCCGTGCCGGGATCGCGGCGACGACGAGCTGGTCGTGCCGTGCGGTCGGGAGGTCCTTGAGCGAGTGCACGATGACGTCGCACTGCCCGGCCAGCAGCGCGTCGCGCAGCGCTCCGGTGAAGAGCCCCGTGCCGCCGGCGCGGGAGAGCGGCTCGTTCGAGCGGTCGCCGTCGGTGGTGATCGTGACGAGCTCGGTGGTGACGCCCGTCGCGTCGGCCAGGTCGTCCGCGACCATGCCCGTCTGCGCGAGCGCGAGCGTGCTGCCGCGGGTGCCGATGCGCAGGGTGGTCACGAGAGCACCTCGGAGATCTCGTCGAGTCCGATGCGGCGGCCGGTGTAGAACGGCACCTCCTCGCGCACGTGGCGGCGCGCCTCGGTCTGACGGAGGTCACGCATGAGGTCGACCAGCTCGACGAGCTCGGGAGCCTCGAGCGCGAGGATCCACTCGTAGTCGCCGAGGGCGAACGACGCCACGGTGTTGCTCAGCACGCTGCGGTGCGCCGCACCCTTGCGGCCGTGGTCGGCGAGCATCTGGCGGCGCTCCTCGTCGGGCAGGATGTACCAGTCGTACGAGCGCACGAACGGGTACACGGTGAGCCACGTCTCGGGGTCCTTGTCGCGCATGAATGCGGGCAGGTGGCTGGCGGTGAACTCGGCGTCGCGGTGCACGCCCATCGCGTTCCACACCGGCACGAGCGAGGCGAGCGGTTCGGCGCGGCGCAGCGTCCGCAGGGCGGACTGCAGGACCTCGGGCGCGACACCGATGCCGGTGAGCCAGATCATGAGGTCGGCGTCGGCGCGCAGGCCCGAGACGTCGTAGAACCCGCGGACGGTGACTCCGGATGCCTCGACCTCGGCGACCGCGGCCGTCAGATCGCCGGCCGGCGCAGGGCGCTGGGGATCGCGTCGGAACACAGCCCACATGGTGTAGCCGAGGGTTTCCGTGGGGGGGCTCGCCGAGACATCGGTCATGCTCCTATCCTTTCACTCCTCGCGCGGAGCGTTTCCGGTGGCGCCGTTCCCGGCATCCGCCGTCTGCCGTGAGCCCGCGCGCCGCGTGTCACGAGATCAGGTGATGCGGCGGGTGCAGGACGTTTCGCTGCGAATCGTCCTGCACCCGTGAGATCACCTGATCCGGTGACGGCGCGGGCGGGGCGGCGGGGGGCTCAACGGGCGAGCAGGCCGGCGGCGGGCTCAGCGGGCGGGCGGGGCGGCGGCGGGCTCCGCAGGCCGGCGGGGGGCTCAGCGGGCGAGCAGGCTGGCGGCGGTGCGCTCGGCATGGGCGATGAGGCCGGCGAGGCCCGACCCGGCGACGGTCTCGCCGACGACGGTCAGCCCGGCGGGCGCAGTCGCGGCGGCGGGCCGCACCCACGAGACGTGTGCGGCGTCGACGACCACCGGCAGCGGCACGCCGAGGAGCGTCTCGGCGTCGGCGCGCGCGGCGGCGACGGGATCGGCGGGGGTGGCGTCGTACGACAGACGGAGCACGTGGCGGCCGGCGGCGGCGTCCCGCAGCCACGCCCACTTCGCTGTGGCGTGGGTCAGGGCGCGCGCGCCCACCGGTGCTCCTGCGGCGACGAGCAGCCCGGTGCCGCGGGGTGCGGCATCCAGTTCGTCCTGCTCCACGACGAGAGTCACGAGGTCGATGCGTCGCCCTGGGGCGGCGGGCGCCGCGAGGCTGGGCGCCGCGACGACCACCGTTCCGTCGAGCGTCGCGAGGTCGTCGACGGGGGTGCGGAGGCGGATGTCGCCGCCGAGGCGCGCGAGATCCTCGGCGAGTGCCGGCACGACGCGGTTGACACCCCCGCGGATGCCGGCGACCGCCGCGCCCGGGGGAGCGGCGGCGCGCAGCTGCGCGACGGCGCCGCCGAGCGATCCGGCGCTCGTGAGGGCGTCGGGGAGCCCGGGATGCGCGCGGGTGACGGGCAGCTCGTCGGGATGCTGCGAGTGCACGCCGTGCACCACGGGTGCCACGAGCAGGTCGAGCATGTCGTCGCCGTAGCGCTCGCGGACGAGGGCGCCGAGTGTCGACGGCACCGTTCCCAGCGGGCGAGCGTCGAGCCCGACTGCCCGCTCCGCGGCGGGTCTGCCGATCACGCGCACCACGTCGTCGGCGAGGGGGTCGGACGGGATGCCGAGCAGCGCGGTCGCCGGCAGCGGCACTGCGTCGCCGATCGCGGGCTGGAGCCACGCCGGTCCCGGCGCGGGAGCCACGATGTCGTCGGCGAGGCCGAGCTCCGCCAGTAGGGCCGCGACGGCCCCGCCGCGGACGGCGAAGCTCTCGGCGCCGGCATCCAACGCGATCCCGCCGACGTCGTGCCGCGCCACCGTTCCGCCGAGGCGATCGGATGCCTCGAACAGGGTGACCGCCGCGCCCGACGCCGCGAGCCGGCGGGCGACGACCAGGCCCGCGACGCCGCCGCCGACGACCGAGAAGCGCCCGGCGGAGGAGGGCTCAGCCATGCGCGTGGACGAACTCCACGATGCGCGTCAGTACGGTCGGGTCGGTGTCGGGCGGGACGCCGTGGCCGAGGTTCAGCACGTGGGCACGGGCCGCACGGCCGCGCTCCAGCACATCGACGATGTGGGCCTCGAGCACCGGCCAGGGGGCGCGCAGCAACGCCGGGTCGATGTTGCCCTGCACCGACACGTCGGGGCCGACGCGTCGGACGGCCTCGTCGAGCGGCAGGCGCCAGTCGACGCCGATCGTGTCCACGCCGACGTCGCGCATCGCGGCGAGCAGCTCGCCGGTGCCGACGCCGAAGTGCACGAGCGGCACGCCCAGCTCACGCACCGGCTCCAGGGCGCGTGCCGAGAAGGGCGCGACGTGACGGGTGTAATCGGAGAGGCTGAGGGAGCCCGCCCACGAGTCGAAGAGCTGCCCGGCGGACGCACCCGCCTCGATCTGCGCGGCGAGGAACGCGCCGGTGATCTCGGCGCACCACGTCAGCAGCGCCGACCAGGTCTCTGGGTCGGAGTGCATGAGCGCGCGGGTCTTGAGCTGCTCCTTCGACGGTCCGCCCTCGACGAGGTACGACGCCAGCGTGTAGGGGGCGCCCGCGAAGCCGATGAGCGGCGTCGAGCCCAGTTCCGCGACGGTGAGGGCGACCGCTTCACGGATGGGCGCGAGCGCTTCGGGGTCCAGTGGAGGCAGGGCCGCGACATCCGCCGCCGTCCTCACCGGGTTCGCGAGAACTGGACCGCGCCCGGCGACGATGCGCACGTCGACGCCCGACAGGCGCACCGGGATCACGATGTCGCTGAAGAAGATGCCCGCGTCGACGCCGTGACGGCGCACGGGCTGCAGCGTGATCTCGCTGGCGAGCTCGGGGTTCAGACAGGCGTCGAGCATGTCGGTGCCCACCCGCAGCTCGCGGTATTCGGGCAGGGAGCGCCCCGCCTGGCGCATGAACCACACCGGCGTCCTGGTCGGCCGCTCACCGCGATACGCACGTATCAGCGGAGCGGGATCGTTTCTCTGAAGAACGGAAGGGTGAGAGTCATGCAAAGACACACGTTAAGATTAGGTCTGTGCTCCTCTGTCTGACCGCGAACCATCGGAACGCGAGCCTCGACATCTTGGAGCGTCTCTCTGTGGGAGCGCCCACGGCGACGCGCGCTCTCGTGGATGACGAGCTCTTCGTCTCCGGCGCGGTCGTGCTCGCGACGTGCAACCGGTTCGAGGCATATCTCGACATCGACGAGCCGCTCACCGGCGGCGAGGCCGTCGCGGTGGAGTCGGTCGTCGAGGCGATGGCCGAGGCGTCCGGCGTCTCCGTCGACCTGCTGCGTGCGTCTGTCGCGGTGCACCAGGGAGCGGATGCTGCCGCCCACCTGTTCGCCGTCACCAGCGGCCTCGAGTCGATGGTCGTCGGTGAGGACGAGATCTCGGGCCAGGTGCGCCGCGCCCTCGACGCCGCGCGCGCCGACGGCATGACGAGCAGTGAGCTGGAGCGCCTGTTCCAGAAGGCGACCCACACGAGCCGCGGCGTGCGCAACCGCACGCAGTTGCGTGGCGCGCACCGTTCGCTCGTACGCCTCGCCCTCGAGCTCGCCTCCAGCCGCGTCTCCGACTGGGCCGCCGCCCGCGTTGTGCTCGTCGGCACGGGACGCTACGCCGCCCGCACCGTCGACGCACTGCGCGCCCGCGGCGCCGGCGACATCCACGTCTTCTCCCCGTCGGGTCGTGCGCAGGCGTTCGCGACGCAGCACGGGCTCATCCCGGTGTCGGACTTCGCCGCCGCCGCCGCCGAGGCGAACGTCGTCATCACCTGCACCGCCGACGCCGTGGTGCACGCCGATGCCTTCGTGCCCGGACACCGGCTGCTCGTGATCGACCTCGGTCTTCCGCGCAATGTCGACCCCGCCGTGGGCGCCGTCGAGGCGGTCGAGCTGCTGGACCTCGAGACCATCCGCCTGCACGCGCCGCTGCAGGAGTTCAGCGCGCACGCCGACGCGCGGGCGATCGTCGGGGATGCGGCGACCGAGTTCCACGCCGACCGCCTTGCCGGGCCGGCGATCACGACCCTGCGCAC
The DNA here is from genome assembly GCF_040144835.1 of Microbacterium sp. LWS13-1.2. Taxonomy (NCBI): domain Bacteria; kingdom Bacillati; phylum Actinomycetota; class Actinomycetes; order Micrococcales; family Microbacteriaceae; genus Microbacterium; species Microbacterium sp. LWS13-1.2. Next base: position 1,196,470 of record NZ_CP151632.1, on the reverse strand, counting down.
AGAGGTGCTGGGCATCGTCGAGCAGGAGATCGCCCGCGCGCGCGCACGCGGCGCCGGCGACGACACCGAGGCTGCGTTGCGCCACCTCGCCGGGGTGCTGCTGCACCGTCCGTCGGTCCGCATCCGCGAACTCGCGGTCGAGGGCCGCCTCGACGAGGTCACCGCGGCGCTCGAGACCCTCCACGGACTCGCGGTCGACGACGACAGCGGTCAGGCCGACGGCCAGGCCTGGTCGGCATCGGCCTGATCCGCCGTTCCGGTTGACCCTCACGCTGTGTCAGGGTCGAGCATGGGCTCCACCATGTACACCATCGGAGAGTTCGCCGCCTTCGGGCGCGTGAGCGTGCGGATGCTGCGGCACTATGACGCGATCGGGCTGCTTCAGCCCGCGCGGGTCGACGACCGCAGCGGCTACCGGTATTACGAGACGGGGCAGCTCCGCGACCTGCTGCGCATCGTCGAGCTGCGTCAGCTGGGCTGCGGGCTGGACGACATCGCAGTCGTGCTCGGGGCCGACGACGAGCGGGGGGCGCTGCTCCCGCTCCTCGTCCGCCGCGGCGCCGAGCTCGAGGCATCCGTCGCCGTCGACACCGCACGGATCGCCCTGATCGGCGAGCGCCTCCGCGCTTTGGAAGGAGACGTGGACGCCATGTCCGCACCCATCGAATACCGCCCCATCGACCCTGTCACCGTCTACGCCGTCGAGGGGCGCGCGCCGGGCGCGGGCCCCGAGAACGTGTCGCCGGTCATCGACCCGCTGCTGGGGTGCCTGACCGCTGCCCTCCGTGCCGCGGGTCGCGATCTGATCGAGCCCGGCATCTTCTGGTACGAAGACGTCGAGGGCTCGGAGGAGCTCGGCGTGCACGTCTCGTTCACCGCCGACGACGTGCCGCAGCCGGGGGAGGGCTACGACGTCGTGGAGCTCCCCGCCGTGCCGCTCGCCGCGGTCGTCACGCACCGCGGAGACATGCCCAGCATCGGCGAGTCGTACAGTCTCTTGATGACCGGCCTCATCGACGACGGCTACCGCATGGTCGGCCCGTGCCGCGAGGTCTATCTCGTCGCCGAGCCCGATATCCCTCAGTCGGACTGGATCACCGAACTGCAGGTTCCCGTAGAGAGGGATTGACGCAAACGTCGCGCTGCCGGGCACCATCTTCGCGACGACCGAACGCCGGCGAGCGCGCGACGGCCCCGTCGCCGTGAGTGCAGCCATGACCGCCCCACGGTGACCGCTGAGCGGATGCTGCGTCCGCGCGCTGCAGGGACGCACCGGCGCCGCCGCGAACGACCTGGTCGACCTGCCGCAGACGCTCGCATCGATCATCGGCGCCGGTCTGCTCGTCGTCGTCGGGCGAACGTCGGTGTCCTTTCGGCGTGAACCAGAACGACACACACGAGTTCGGGGGCAGCTCGTCGATGACCGGGAGTCGTCGCGGATGGCTGTCATGCCCGAAGCGGCCGAGCGGGATCCATTGTCACTCCCGCGCATGGACCGCCGTCCGAGGCCCCTGTCGCGCCGAAGTCCGACTCAAATGATCGTTGCGTGAATCGAAACTATGTTCTAAACTGGAGTCGTGACTCACCCTCCGTTGTCAGCACCCCGCATAGTGGCGGCGCGCTGGGAGGACGACGTCGACGACTTCATCCCTCCGGTGCCGGACGCTGTGGACCTGGTGCTGGAGACCGCGACCATGCTGTCGGTTTTCGCCGCGGAGCGACTTCGCCGGATCGAGGCGCTGCGTCGCGAAGAACTCGCGCTCATCGTCGGTCTTGGTAGCGGTGCGATCGACGTGGCGGAGCGCTCCATCCGACTCGAGCTGTCGGCCGCCATGCGCATCACCGAGTACGCGGCGGGTCGTCTGCTTCTGCAGGCCGATGCCCTGGTGAACCGCTACTCCGGCGCGTTGGATGCTCTCGGCCAGGCGCGGATCACGGAGAAGCACGCTGAGATCCTCGTCGACCTCCTGGACCAGGTGATGCCGGAGCTGCGTGCCGACATCGTGGACCGCGCGGTGGCGTTGGCCGAGGCAGAACCGGTCGGGACGTTCCGGCGTCGTCTGCGCGATCTGATCGCGCGGGTCGAGACCAAGACGCTCGAGGAGCGATACGCGTCAGCGGTCGCCGGTCGGTGTATCGCGGTCGAAGCCGGCACTGACGGTATGGGCCTTCTGCTCCTGCACGCGCCTCTCGTGGAGCTGCAGGCGATCGACGGCCGGGTCACGGCGATGGCGAAAGTGATCAAGACCACCGAGGGTGAGACGCGCACGCTGGACCAGATCCGCGCCGATGTGGTCTCCGACCTGCTCATCGACGGTACGACGACGCACCTTCCTGGCGCGGCGTCCGGTATCCGGGCGTCGGTGGTCGTGACGGTTCCGGCGCTGTCGCTTCTGGACGACAACGCGGGTGCGGCGGGAGACGCTCCGGTCGTCGAGGGCGTCGGACCGATCCCGCTCTCGCGCGCCCGCGAGCTGTGCGGCGGCGATGCGAAGTGGATGCGGGTGCTCACGCATCCGGAGACCGGCATGGTCCTCTCGGTGGGGCGTGCACAGTATTCGCCGCCACCGGCCCTGCGAAAGCTGGTGAAGTGGCGAGCCGATCGATGCATGGGACCGGGATGCGGCATGCCCGCCTCGCGATGCGAGGTCGACCACCAGATGGCATGGAGTCGCGACGACGGCGAAACGAGCCTCGACAACCTCGCGCCACTCTGCAAAGGCCATCACACCGTGAAGCATCACGGCGGCTGGGACGTGCAGCAGATCGATGGCAGCGGCGGGGCTGTCGAGTGGACCTCGCCCACCGGGCGGCGGTACGTCGTGGCGCCGGAGCGCAGGGTGCCCACCTTCACCGTCGCGGGCGGCGGACGTGAGCTCGCCGGCCATCCAGCGAGCGCCCACGGCGCGCCGTTCTGACCCCGAGCATGAGCTTCCGGTTCGGAGCGGCACGGCCTGGTCGGCCAAGCGGTTCGCCGATGGGGTTCGATGCGAATCGGGCCTCGCCCGTTTCGTCGTCCATCGGTCGGGGTCCACGCCCATCGGTCCTAACCGGCGTTCGGCGTCTCGGTGGTTGCCGGCGCTTCGACGACCATCGGTCCTTCCGGCGTCTCGCCGGGTCAGGCGAGCTCGTGGAGGAGGAAGGCGCCGAGGAACCCGATCGTCGCCCAGAGGCCCGTGAGCGCGTGCTGCTCGTCGAACGCCTCGGGAATCATCGTGTTGCAGACCATGGCCAGCAGGCCGCCGGCGGCGATCGTGGTGATCAGCGCGATGAGATCCGGGGACGCTGACTGGAACAGCATATAACCGGAAACCGATGCGACGACCGTCACCAGGGCGATCCCGAGCCACAGCAGCGCGACGAAACGGCCGTGACGGCCGCCGCGCTTCAGAGCCGCCGTCGACCCCAGGCCCTCGGGAATGTTGCTGATCGCGATCGCCGCGACGATGGGGATGCTGATCCCGCCCTGCAGAACCGACAACCCCATCACGATCGACTCCGGGATGCCGTCGATCAAGGCGCCGATGGCGATCACGACGCCCGCGCTGCCCGCGGCCCCGGCAGCGCGCCGCGCCACGATGTTCGCGGGCAGCTCGCTCAGGGATGCACCGCGCGAGGGCGCAGGGCTCACCGCGGGCGCGGCGGTCGCTCGCGCGCCGGTCGTCGCGTTGGCCGCTGTCGCGTCGGCTGTCGCGTCGCCCGCTGTCGCGTCGGCTGTCGCGTCGCCCCCTGTCGCGTCGTTCGTCTGCGGACGGCCTGCGGCACCGCCCTCTCCCGGAGAACCCGGCTTGTGCTTCCGGGGGCGGGAGACCAGCTGATCCGCGACGATGTAGAGGATCGCGCCGCCGAGGAATCCGACGGTCGTCGGGACCAGCCCGCCGTCGTCGGCGGCCTCCTCGACGAGTTCGAACGCGAGCGTCGAGATGAGCACCCCCGCGCCGAGCGCCATGATGCCTGCGACGAGGCGTTGCGGGATGTCGACGAACCAGGCGACCGCAGCACCGACGAGAAGCGTCCCACCCGCGATAAGACCGCTCAGCGCTGCAAGCCATACGCCATCCATGGCGCCAACCTAGTCACCGCGATCGTCGAACGAGCGAGGCGCGACGAACGCACGCCACGCGCTCGCCCAGCCGAAGAACGGAGAAGCAAAGAACCCCGGACCGACTCAGACGGTCGCGGCCTCCCGGGCTCGCAGGTCCTTGCGGAGGATCTTGCCGGAGCTCGACTTGGGGATCGCCTCGATGAACTCGACGCGACGGATCTTCTTGTGCGGGGCCACCTGCTCCGCGACGAACGCCATGACCTCGTCCTCGGTGAGCCCCGAGTCGGGCGCGGGCACGATGAAGGCCTTGGGAATCTCCTGCTTGTCCTCGTCCAGCACGCCGATGACCGCGGCATCCATCACCTTCGGGTGACTGAGAAGCAGTGCCTCGAGCTCGGCCGGGGCGATCTGGTAGCCCTTGTACTTGATGAGCTCCTTCACCCGATCGACGATCGAGAAGTATCCGCCGTCGTGGTACACCGCGATGTCGCCGGTGTGGAGGTAGCCGTCGGCATCGAGCGTCTCGGCCGTCGCCTCGGGCTGGTTGAGGTAGCCGAGCATCACGTTCGGTCCCTTGACCCAGAGCTCGCCGGGCTTCGTCACGCCGTCGGCGCCGACCTCGGTGATCTCCTCACCCGTCTCGGTGTCGATGAGCTTGTTGAGCGTGTTCGGCAGCATCACGCCGACCGAGCTCACCGGGATGTCGTAGCGATCGGTGGGCATCGCGTGCGAGACCGGGCTCAGCTCGCTCATGCCATACCCCTGCATCATGCGGGAGTTGATGCGACGACCCGCGGTCTCGGCTGTCTCGCCATCCAAGGGAGCGGCCCCCGAGAACACCGTGTGCACGCTCGAGATGTCGAACTGGTCGACGATCGGATGCTTGGCCAGCGCCACCGCGATCGGCGGCGCGATGTACAGGTAGGTGCACTGGAACTTCTGAATGTTCGTGAGGAACTCGACGAGGTCGAACTTCGGCATCGTCACGAGACTCGCCCGCTGACGCAGCGCGAGGTTGAGCAGCACCGTCATGCCATAGATGTGGAAGAACGGCAGCACCGCCAGCACGCGGTCGTTCTCACTGAGGTCGAGCGCCACGCGGCACTGCGCGACGTTCGCGACGAGGTTGCGATGCGAGAGCATCACGCCCTTCGGGATGCCGGTCGTGCCCGACGAGTAGGGCAGCACGGCGACATGCGTTGCGGGGTCGAACGACACCTCGGGAGCCGGCGCCCCCTCGGAGAGCAGTTGACGCAGGTTCGGGTGCCCCGCGGCGCCGTCGAGCACGATGACGCGCTCGTGCGGGATGCCGACCGCCTCGGCGGCGGTCGCGGCCTGGGGGAGCAGCGGGCTGACGGTGATGAGCCACGTCGCCCCGGCATCCCTCAGCTGCTTCTCGATCTCGCCCGCCGTATAGAGCGAGTTCACGGTCGTCACGGTCGCACCCGCACGCAGGATGCCGTGGAAGACCGTCGCGAACGCCGGGACGTTCGGGCACAACAGGCCGACGACCGTGTGGACCTCGACGCCACGGGCCGCGAGGGCGCCCGCGAACAGGTCGATCTGCCCGCGCAGAGCGCCGTACGTGGTCTCGGCGCCGGTGGCCGGATCGATGAGCGCGACGCGCCCCAGATCCTCGTCCGTCAGGCTCGCGAAGAGGTAGTCGTAGATGCTGAGCTCGGGGATCTCGACATCAGGTTGGGGGCTGGTGAACACCGGATCTCCTTTGATCGGGCGGCGTGAGTCGCCGTGGACGGGCCAGGGCCGCGCCGTGCGACCATCATGCCACCCCGACCGCGGATTCTGGGACGCGATTCCGCGAGGTGTGGAACGCAGTGTCAGCCCAGTCCACCCGGCCGCGCCGCAGCGGGCAGGGTGGAGCCGGTGTCAACGGGCGAGAGCGGGTTGACGGCCACCCGCGGCGAGCCGCTCGGCGGCCAGACCCTCGGCCGCCTCGAGCGGCGTGACCCCGCGAGATTCTGCTTCGTCGAAGATCCGGCGCACGGTGTCGCCGATCTGCCCGACACGCTCCATGATCTCGGTGCGGGTGCCGAGATGCTTCGCCTCGAGATCGAGGTAGATCACACCACCGGCGTTGACCACGAAGTCGGGGGCGTACAGGATGCCGCGACCGGCCAGTCGCCCCGCGCCGCTGTGATCGGCGAGCGGATTGTTCGCGGGTCCGCACACGGCCTTCGCGTCGAGCGCGTCGATGACCTCATCCGTGAGCAGGCCGCCGATGCCGGCCGGCACGAACACATCGGCGGGCACGAGGTGCTCCTCGCCCGGGCTGACCCAGTCGGCACCCAGCTCGGCCGCCAGATCGCGTTTCGCGGGGTTGACGTCGGTCACCGTGAGGCGCGCGCCCTCGGCCGACAGGCGCACGGCGAGACGGCTGCCCACCTGTCCGAGACCCGAGATGGTGATGCGGCGACCCTCGATGTCGGCGGTTCCGGCGACGCGCTCGAGCGTCGCGCGGAGGGACTCGTAGACGCCGAGGCTCGTGGGCCCGGCGGGCTCGCCCGAACCGCCCACCGCGTCGGGCAGTCCGACGACGTGCTCGGTGCGCTCGCTGACGACGAGCATGTCGTCGGTCGTCGAGCCCACGTCCTCGGCGGTGCGGTAGAGGCCGTGCAGCGATTCGACCGCGTCGCCGAGGTCGAGGAAGGCGGCGCGACGCCGGTCGGCGTCGAGGGTCGTGCCGGGCGGCAGGGCTATGACGGACTTGCCGCCACCCGCGTCGAGGCCGGCCGCGGCGTTCTTGAGCGTCATGGCGGCCGACAGCCGCAGCGCGTCGCCGAGCGCGTCGCTCCAGTGCGGATACGTCCACAGGCGTGCGCCGCCGAGAGCCGAGCCGAGCACGGACGAGTGCAGGGCGACGGTGATGAACAGGCCGCTGCGCCGTCCGGTGATCACCTCCACCCGCTCGTGTGCGAAATCGGGGAGGGGCAGTGTGGGCACAGTGTGCGTCATCGCGATACTTCCTTCGGCGGGCCTCGTGGGCAGTGCGCTGCGGACGCCGCGGCGTTGCGGTATCCACCCTCATTGGACACCGATTCGTCGGATTGTTCAAGCCTGCCGGCGGCGGGTGGGCAGAATGCGCGGTCGATTCGCAGCATGCTGCGCAGGTGTCAGCAGAGTGCGCGCCGTCGATAGCATCGATGGATGCCAGACGCCTACACCCACGGTCACCACGAGAGCGTCTTGCGGTCGCACCGCTGGCGCACCGCCGAGAACTCCGCCGCCTACCTGCTGCCGCACCTGCGGCCCGGCGTCTCGGTGCTCGACGTGGGGAGCGGACCGGGCTCGATCACTGCGGACCTCGCGACCATCGTGGCGCCCGGACGCGTCGTCGGGACGGATGCCTCGACCGACGTCGTCGCACAGGCGGCCGCCGATCACACGGCTCCCGGCCTGTCGTTCGAGGTGGGCGACGCCTACGCCCTGCCGTATGAGGACGGCGAATTCGACGTCGTGCACGCCCATCAGGTGCTGCAGCATGTCGACCGGCCGGTCGACATGCTGCGCGAGCTCGGCCGCGTCGCCGGACCGGACGGACTCGTGGCCGCGCGCGACGTCGACTACGAGGGCGTGATCTGGTATCCGCTCATCCCGGCGCTCGACGAATGGCTCGCGCTCTACCTCACGACCCATCGCAGCGTCGCCGGTGAGCCCGCCGCCGGTCGCCGCCTCAAGGCGTGGGCGCGCGAGGCCGGTCTCACCGACATCCGCGTCACCGCGTCGCTGTGGCTGTTCGAGGACGCGTTCGACCGCGCCTGGTGGGGCGGGATGTGGGCCGACCGCGTGCTGCAGTCCGCGTTCGCCGACTCGGCCCGGGCGACGGGCGCCGACGACGCGCAGCTGCAGCGCATCTCGGCGGGTTGGCGGGAGTGGGCCGCGGCGGACGACGGCTGGCTGCTGATGCCGCACGGCGAGATCCTCGCCCGCGGGCCGCGTCGTTAGGCTGATCCGATGACGACGCCCGCCTCGCTTCCCGCCCGCAGCCGTCTCGTCCACGATGCGATCCGTGCCGTCGGCATCACCGGTGATATCGTCGTGCTCCCGGATGCCGCATCCACCGCTGCGCTGGCGGCCGCGGCACTCGGAGTCGAGGTCGGCGCGATCGCCAACAGCCTGGTCTTCTCCTGCGACAGCGCCCCGCTCCTTGTCATGACCAGCGGCGCGCACCGGGTCGACACCGCAGCGCTCGCCGAGCGCCTCGGTCTCGGGAAGATCCAGCGCGCGACGCCCGAGCAGGTGCGCGAGGCCACCGGCCAGGCGATCGGCGGTGTCGCCCCCACGGGGCATCCGTCGGCGCTGCGCACCATCGTCGACGAGGACCTCGCCGGGTACCCCGAGATCTGGGCCGCCGGGGGCACTCCTCACACCGTCTTCCCGATGACGTACGACGAGCTCGTGCGCCTCACGGACGGCACCGTCGCCAAGGTCGACTGAGCGCCCGCCGGCACGTCACTCCCGCAGGATCTCGCGACAGACGATCGCAGCGGCCGCCGACCACGCTTGCGGCCGACACGCCGCCGGATACGGTGTCGGCACGGAGGTCGCGGACGCCGGGTCGCCGGAATGCAGTTCCGGCACCCTGTAGGCGAACCCGTCGGCCGCCGCCAGTAGGCCCTCGATGACCCGGCGAGCGGGAATCCAGAGCCCTGCGCGCGCCATCCCATGCGCGCAGATCGCGCTGTCGTGGGTCCAGACGCTGCCGCCGTGATACGACAGCGGCCAGTACCCGGCGGCCGCCGTGGACATCGTGCGGATGCCGTAGCCGCTCGACATAGTCGGGCCCACGAGCAGGGACGCGACGTGGGCTTCGTCATCCGGGTCGAGCAGGCCGGTGCCGAGCAGATGGCCGATGTTGCTCGTGAGCGTGTCGACGGGCCGCTTGTCGCGATCGAGGGCGATGGCCGGGTAACGGCCCTCCGGAGTCTGCACCCAGTACGCCTCGGCGAACCGCGCGCGCAGTCCGGCCGCCCACGTGCGCAGATCCTCCGGCACCGGTGCCGCGAGGTCTGGATCGAGGTCCTCGCCCAGCGCTTCGAGCAGCTCCGCCCCCGACATCGCCGCCTCATACGCGTACGCCTGCACCTCGCACAGCGCGATCGGCCCCTGGGCGAGGGTGCCGTCGCGCCACTGGATCGAGTCGCCCGAATCCTTCCAGCCCTGGTTGGCGAGTCCTCGGCCGGTGCGGTCGACGTAGTCCAGGAAGCCGTCGCCGTCGCTGTCGCCGTGCTCGATGATCCACCGCAGCGCTCGGACCAGCGCGGGAAGCAGGTCGCGGACCTCGGCCTCGGGCATCCCTGCCTGCCACGCGTCCGCGAGGACGCACACCCACAGCGGCGTCGAGTCGACGCTTCCGTAGTAAAGCGGCGGCAGGACGATGCCCTCGCCGGGCATCTCGAGCGTCGTCGCGCGCAGCTCGTGCAGGATCTTGCCCGGCTCCTGCGCGGTGTCGGGGTCGTCCTCCGTGCCCTGCAGTCGGGCGAGCACGCGGAGAGTGGATGCCGCGATGCCCACGTCGACCGGCAGCGCGAGCCGCGCGGCCCAGAGCGCGTCGCGCCCGAACAGCGTGAAGAACCACGGCGTCCCCGCGGCGAAGAACTCGTCCTCAGGGTGATCGGGAAGAGCCAGGCGCAGGGCGTCGAGATCGCTCAGCGCCGTCTCGAGCCACCGGGCGAGCCGGGGCTGGTCGGAGCGCACACCCTCGGCGAGCGCTCCCGCGTTCCAAGGGGCGGGACTCGAGGCCTCACGCACCACCAGCGCGTCGTCTCGGAGTTCGACAGACCACGCCAGCTCGGTGCGACCACCCGCGGCCACCCGCACAGCCCAGGTCGCGACGATGTCGTCGCCCTCGCGCTCGAGTCGCGCGTCGGCTGCGCGCAGGACGAACTGCTGCGGGCCCGCCGCGACGGTGGCCTCGGCATCCGGATCCTGCTCGATCTGGATGTCGACCGGGCGCGCACGGGGGAGGCCGCCCTTCACGTCGTGGAGCGGCGCGAACTCGGGGCTCAGTCGCAGCGAGAGAGTCGTCGTTATCGGCGTGGTCAGCCGCGAGGCGATGGTCAGCGTCTCGGTGAGCCGCCCTGCCGCCGCGCGGCGGTCGCGCGTCAGCCGGACCTTGGGATCCGGGGTGGGGTCGTCGAGTCCGCGCAGCAGCCCGCCGAACACGACCCGGTCGGCGCCGTCGGGCGCCGCCGATATCCACTCGATCGCCGAGTCCGGGCACGCCAGCGCGATCGCCCGGATGTGTCGCACATCCCCGTGATAGACGCCGTCGATGGCGGCGGAGCCGAGCTCACCGTTCGAAGCAGACCAGGCCTGCGTCGGTGCCCGGAAGACGATCGTCGCCGCGTTCAGCAGCGGCTGCAGCGGCTTCGAGGGCGTGGTGGACGAGGGGGACGAGGCGGGACTCATTCCTTGACGGCTCCTTCACTGGCATTCATGATCCGTCGCTGGAAGATGAAGAACATGACGGCGACGGGGACTGTCATGATCAGCGCCGCGGCGAGCTTGATCGGATACTGGCTGCCCTGGCTGAGCTGACCCGATGCCAGCGACGCGACGCCCTTGGTGAGGGTGGTCAGTTCCGGCGACTGTGTGGACACGATGAAGTGGGAGAGCTCGTTCCACGAACCCTGGAACGACAGGATGATGATCGTGATGAGCGCCGGACGTGCCATCGGCAGCACCACCGACCAGAAGATCCGGAACGTCCCGGCGCCGTCGATGCGCGCCTGCTCCTCCACGGAGACCGGGATCGACTCGAAGAAGTTCTTCATGATGAACACCCCGGCGGCGTCCACCAGGAGTGGAAGGATCATCCCGGCGTAGGAGTCGTAGATGCCCAGCTGGTTGATGACGAGGAACCGCGGGATGAGGAGCACCACGCCCGGCACGGCCATCACGGCGATGACCCCCGCGTACACGACGCCGCGCCCGCGGAAATTGAGCCGGGCCAGGGCGTAGCCCGCGAGGGACACGAAGAACACGCGCCCGAGCGTGACGGTGATCGTCACGATCGTGGAGTTCTGGAACCACACGGGGAAGTCGCTCCGCAGGAACAGCCGCTCGTACGCCGCCGTCGTCCACGTCTGCGGAACGAGGGCGATGGGGTTGCTCGCCGCCTCGGCGTCGGTCTTGAAGGACGTCCCGATCTGGACCAGGAAGGGATAGATGTAGAACAGGGCGATCGCGACGAGCAGGGTGTAAAGCGCGATCTGCCAGCCGATGCGTGAGGTCTTGCGACGGGCATCGGATGGCGCGCGCGGTGCGGGCTTCGGCGACGCCGCCGTGGGGGCGGCATCGATGGTCGTGCCGGTCATGATCGCCCCCTCGTCTCGGCGGGATCGGGTGGACTCGGTGCCTGGTCGGCGGCGACGGTCGCCGGCGTGGCGGTCGCCGGGCGGGTGGGCAGCTGGTACTGGCGCGCACGTCGCCGTGAGACCGGGCGCTCGCGCAGCACCCAGCGCTGGAAGATCGTGAACAGCACGATGATCGCGAAGAGGATGAATGCGATCGCAGCGCCCTGTCCCCAGTGCTGATCGAGGAAGCCCGCGTCGTACGAGAGATACGCCGGGGTCAGGGTGGTCTTGCCGGGCGCGCCCTGCGTGCCGGTGTAGATCTGGTCGAAGACCTGCCAGCAGCCGATGAGACCGAGGGTGAGCACCGTGAACAGCGCCGGCTTCAGCTGCGGCAGGGTCACCCGCCAGAACCGCTGCCACGCGTTGGCTCCATCGACCATTGCGGCCTCCTGGATCTCGGGTCCGATGTTCTGCAGCGCGGCGAGGAACAGCAGCATGAAGGTGCCGCTCGTCGTGAAGATCCCCATGAGGATGATCGCCGACATCGCGACCGAGGGACCCGCGAGCCAGTTCCACCACGAGACGCCGAGGAAATCGTTCTGGGTCAGTACGGCGGGGCCGTCGGTGATGCCCACCGCGGCCAGTGCGTTGTGGAGGATCCCGCTCGGATCCGCCCACCAGTTGGGGCCGTCGATGCCGATCGCGGCGAGGATCGCGTTGACCGGACCGATCGCGTTGAAGAGGAAGAGCCAGAGCACCATGATCGCCACCGTCGCGGTGACGGAGGGGAAGTAGAACGCGGTGCGGAAGAGGCCGCGACCGCGCAGCACCGCGCCGTTGACCAGGACCGCGAGGAAGAGCGACAGCGCCGTCTGCAGCGGCACGACGAGGAGCACGTACCAGGCGTTGTTGCGCATCGCCGTGCCGAAGTCGCGCGTGGCGAGGCCGTCGCCCGTCGTGACGGCCGCGTAGTTCTCGATTCCCACGAACCCGACGGCCGACGAGAAGGGGCTGCCCCGGCCCGACCAGTCGGAGACGCTCACCCACAGCGCCATGAGCACCGGGATGAGCAGGAAGACGCCCAGGATGATGATCACGGGGAGGGTGAAGATCCACCCCGCGGCGGCCTCGCCGCGGCGGATCCCCGATCGGGGGCTCCGCGCGCGGCGAGGCGCGGTGGCGGTCGCGGTCATGGCTCGCTCAGCCGACGATCGCCTCGAGGTTCGACTGCACCGAGTCGAGGATCTCCTGCGGGTCGCCGGTCTTCAAGCCCTCGAGCTGGGCGTTGAAGTCGGTGATGACGTCCGCCGTGCCGTCGTACGTCGGGATGCCCTGCGCGTAGTCCGCCCCCGCGAGGAACGCGGCGAGATCGGGGTTGTCGCTGGTCCACTGCTCTGCCGCGGACTCGATGGAGGGCATGACCCCGAACGCCTCGGAGAACGCGAGCTGCTGCTCGGTGCTCGTCAGGTACTGCACGAGGTCGAGTGCCGCCTGCTGGTTGGGGCTGTCGGCCGCCATCCCCCAGCAGTTGGTGTACTGCAGCGTGCCCTTGCCGGCGGGGCCCTCGGGAAGCTCGGCGACCACGTACTGCACGTCGGGGAAGTCGTTGGTCATCGCGCCCGTGATCCAGTTGCCCTCGATGGTCATCGCGGTCAGTTGCTTGCCGAACGCCTCGCCACCCCATCCCGCACCGACGTCGGATGAGTAGGCGAACGTGCCCGCCGTCATGTTGCCCTGCACGTAGGTGAGGGCGTCGACGTTCTCCTGGCTGCTGGCGATGGCCTCACCGTCCTCCACGAGGCCGCCGCCCGCCTGCGCCATGAACGCGCCCACGCGCTGGTACTCGGGTCCGAAGCCGAGGCCGACGACGCCGTCCTTCGTCAGGGTCTGCGCCACGGTCGCCAGCTGTTCCCACGTGGTCGGGATGTCGGCATCGGTCAGGCCCGCGGCATCCCACAGTCCCTTGTTGATGACGAGAGCCAGGGTCGAGAAGTCCTTCGGTGCGCAGTAGAACTCGTCCTCGAATGTGAAGTTCTCGACGAGCGACGGGTAGAAGTCGTCCTTGTTCTCCAGCTGGTCGCCGTAGGCCACGAGCGAGCCGTTCCCGGCGTAGCCGGCGAGCGCCTCGGTCGCGAGGTAGAACAGGTCGGGCGGATCGCCCGCCGCGAAGCCCTGCGAGAGCTGCTGCGGAAGGTCGTTGGCGACCTGGACGGTCGCCTCGACCCCGGCCTCCTCCGACCATGCCGCGACGGCGTCCTCGACGGCGGTCGTCTCCGCATCACCCGACGTGCCGATGAGGACGGTGAGGGCATCGTCGCTCGACGTCAGTTCACCGGAGCCGGCGTCACCGCCGCCCCCGCCCCCGCCGTCGTCGAATCCGGAGCCGCAGGACGTGAGGGCCAGCGCTCCGGTTATCAGGAGCGCGCCCGCCCCGAGGAGGCCGCGTGTGGTGTGCCGTGTCATGAGTCTCTTCTCCTTCGATGAGTGCTTCGGGATCGGCATCGATCGCGCATGTGCTGTCGAGCGACTGTGGGGGGCGCCCGAAATTTGAACGATCAAAGTTCGTTCGTGATGCCACGGTAGAAACTGTCGACCGTGAGTGTCAAGGGGGTTGGCGCGCCCGTAGGATAACGATTTGAACGATCCGATCCGACGCCTAGGGCAGGGAAGGGAACGATCATGGCGAAGCCGCCCACGGTCGAAGACGTCGCGCTCGCCGCGGGTGTCTCACGGCAGACGGTGTCGAACGTCCTCAACACCCCCGACATCGTGCGCGAGAAGACACGCGAGCGCGTGCGCCAGGCGATCTCGGAGCTGGGCTATCGCCCGCAGGTGGCGGCGCGGCGGCTGCGTACGCGCCGCAGCTCGACCATCGGCATCCACCTCGACCCGTACGCCGGCGGGATCTCCGGAGTCGTCCTCGACCGATTCGTGCACGCGCTGACCGAGCACGCGAGCGATCGTGGCATGCGCATCCAGCTCTACGCAGCGCGATCGCCGGCCGAGGAGATCGACCGCATGCGCGAGCTCACCGATGGCGGCGAGATCGACGCGGTCGTCATCACGGGAACCTTCCCCGGCGACCCGCGCACACGGTGGCTCGCCGACCGCGGCATCCCCTTCGTCTCGTTCGGGCGCCCGTGGGGCGAGGACGACGTGGCGGTCCCCGCGCACCTGTGGGTGGACGTCGACGGTGCAGCGGGAACGCGCGCGGCCACGGTCGAGGTGCTCGCACGGGGCGGTTCGCGAGTCGCCTTCCTGGGGTGGCCGGTAGGATCGGGCACCGGCGACGAGCGGGAGCGGGGCTGGCGCGAGGCGATGGCGACCGCGGACGCCGACGGCCGCCGGCTCGTGAGCGAGGAGGGCGTGGGTCTCGCCCGCGCCGTCGTGGAGGAGTTCCTCGCGGACGGCGAAGGGGTCGACGGGATCGTGTGCGCCAGCGACGCCCTCGCGATCGGTGCGCATCTGGCCGCTGCCTCCGCCGGCATGGCCGAGCTGCCCATCATCGGGTTCGACAACACCCCGGCCGCAGAGGCCATGGGGCTCAGCAGCGTGGAGCAGCTGCCGGAGCGCGTCGCGGTGGGGGTCCTCGAGCTGCTGATGGGCGCATCGGGGAGCGTCGTCGCGCCGCGGACTCCGGCCGCCGGGTCGGCGCACGTGCTGGTCGAGCCGCAGCTCGTGCTGCGATAGCGGAGCGGCCACTCCCTGCGCCGCCGCTGCCTACGGCGTGCGGCTCACGGCATCCTTGGCGCCTGCCGCCTTCGGTGTCGGGCGATCCGCCGCGCGGGGGAGCCACAGCAGCGCGATCACGCCGCTCAGCAGGTACAGGCATCCCTGTGCCTCCAGCAGCGGAAGCAGCCCGATCGCGCCGTCGGAGAGAGCGCCCGGCAGGATGCCGAGCGCCTGCCCGACGGCGCTGACCAGCCCGACCGCGGCGAACACGGCGCCTCGCTGACGGGGCTCCGACTGCTCCTGCAGCACGCTCATCAGGCCGGCGATCATGATCACCCCCGGCGCCCCGACAGCCGCGAACAGCAGGACGTAGGGCCAGATCTCGGTGGTGACCGTCGGAAGATTCCAGGTGACGAGGGAGAGGACGCCGAACGCGAACAGGCTGGCCGCGGTGAGCGCCCGCGGCGACGATCCGCGGGCGATGAACCCGAGGACGACGCCCGCGAGGACCGCGCCGACCGCCTGGATGCCGCGCAGCAGGCCCACGCCGGCATCCGACCCTCGCAACGGGCCGAGCGCGAACAGCACGAAGAGCACGAGGAACATGCCCTGGGCGACGCTCGAGACGAGGATCACCGCGAACGCGCCGCGCAGCCGCGGGATGCGCAGCGCCTCGACCAGACCGACCGGTCGCGCGCCGGCGGTGTCGGGGCGGGCGGCATCGACGGGCGCGTCGGCGCTGCCGGCGTCATGCGCGGCTGTCTTCACTGCGGGGAGCGTCGCGATGAGCACCGCCGAGACGATGTACGTGATGGCATCGGCGGCGACGATCAGGCCAAGGTCCCCGACGGCGAGAAGGACGCCGCCGAGCGGGCCGCCGATGAGCCTGCCGAGGTTCTGGTTCAGGCCGATCAGTGCATTGGCCGAGACCAGCTGCTCGGTGTCGACGAGATCGGGCAGCAGCGTGTTCTTGGCCGGCTCGAACAGCGTGCTGAGCGAAGCGTGCACGAAGATGACGGCGTACGCCAGCGGAAGGTCGGCGACCTCGTTCACCCAGAGGAGGGGGAGGAGCGCGAGGGCCTGGCCGATGTTGACCGCGACCATGATCCAACGGCGGTCGAACCGGCCGATGAGCCGGGCGGCGAGCGGCGCCACCACGACCGCGGGCACGAGCTCCACCAGGAACGCGATGGACGTGCCGAGCGCCGAGCCGGTGAGCTGGAACACGACGAGCGGAAGCGCGATGAACAGCAGCCAGTCGCCGGTGTCGGAGATGAGCCCGGCCGCCCAGAGTCGGCGGAACGCGGGAATCGCGAAGGCGGTGCGGGAGGTCATTTCGCGGCCTCGCCGAACGTCGGGCGCGGGAACGCCAGCAGCGAGAGGTTCGCGATGGCGGCGTCTTCGGGAGCGTCCTGCCGCGTCGCCGCGATGTAGGGACGGACGATGGCGTCGATGCGCTCGACGATGGACCGCAGCTCGTCCGGGCTGACCTGCAGACCGTACTGGGCGTGGGCGTCGACATCTCGCCACGGACCCTCGATGCGGTCGCGGCGCCGCACATGCTCGCGGGCCAGCTGGTAGTCGAGCTGGACGGAGGCCTCGAGCATCGCCGTCGCGCTGGCGACGACCGACGGGTCGTCGGAGTCGAGATCGAGGCTCAGGCCGGTGATGGTCGCACGCCACGGGCGCTCGCGGCCGTCGTCGGACTCGACCGGCTCGACCAGGCCGTGCTTGGCCAACACGCGGAGGTGATAGCTGCAGTTCGAAGGGTTGTCGTCGACCGCTCGCGCGCACTCCGAGGCGGTCGCCGCACCGTGCGACATCAGGAAGCTCAGCAGGTCGAGGCGCACCGGGTGGGCGAGGGCGTCGAGGGCCGCCGGGTCGGTGATCGTGCGTCTGATCTCGGGTTCGGCCATCATCGTCCAATCTGAAAGGTCGTTTCAGATTATGCGCTCCGATGGAGAGATCTGCAAGAGCCTTTCAGAGTTTTGGTCTCGCGGGCCGTGCGCCGCGGATCCGCCGGACGAGTTCCGTCGCCATGGGGGCGACGAGAGCGGCGAACGCCGCCGGGTCGCGCTTGCCCTCGGCGGGATAGGTGACCGCGATCGCCGCGATCGGCCAGCCGACGTGGTCGAGTACGGCGACGCCGACCGACCCGAGCCCGAGCGTCACCTCGCCGTCCTCGATGGCCCAGCCCTGTACCCGCACTTCGCGCAGCAGCTCGCGCAGCTCGCTCGGCCGACGGGGGCCGCGGCCGGTGCGATCGGCGAAGGCCGCGGCATCCGGGAAGAGTGCCCGCACCTGCTCGCGAGGAAGCGCCGCGAGCATCGCCCGGCCCGTCGCGGTGAGGTGCGCGGGCAGACGGACGCCGACGTCCGTCACAAGCGCGGGCCTACGCGGTGCGCGCTCCTCGACGATGTACAGCACGTCGCGGCCGTGCATCACGGCGAGGTGCGCGCTCTCGCCGGCGCGATCGACGAGATCGGCGAGCACCGGGCGTCCGAGACGGGCGAGCGGCTCCTGCCGCGAGTACCCTCCGGCGAGCTCGAACGCGGCAAGGCCCAGGCCCCATCGCCGCTCCTCCGGGAGGTGCACCACGAAATGGTGCTCCTGCAGAGTGGCGAGCAGGTGATAGACGCTCGAGCGCGGGATGCCGAGCGCCGTCGCGATCACGCTCGCCGGCGCCGGTCCGCGCTGACGTGCGAGGAACGTCAGGATCCGCAGCGTCTGGTCGGCGGCGGGCACCTGCGGGCGTGCGGGGGCAGCCGGCTGCCGGTCGGACGAGGAATCGTGGCTGTCTGGCATGACAGACACAGGATGGCACGGTCTGCTGTCGCGCGGCAGTCCCGCGGTGTGGAATCGGAGCATGACCACCGTCACGCCCCCTCCCGCGAGCGACACCGGTGCCTTCACCCGCGGTGCGGTCACCGTCGGCGCGGCGCCCCTCAACCCCGCGGACGTCGTCGCCGTCGCCCGGCACGGCGCGCACGTCGCCCTGTCGCCCGAAGCACTCGAGCGCGTCGTCGCCGCTCGCGCCCTCGTGGAAGGACTCGCCGACGACCCCGAGCCGCACTACGGCATCTCGACAGGCTTCGGCGCGCTCGCCACCACTTTCATCGCCGCCGAGCGCCGCGTGCAGCTGCAGGCGAGCCTGATCCGTTCGCACGCCGCCGGCACCGGACCCGAGGTCGAGCGCGAGGTCGTGCGCGCCCTCATGCTGCTGCGGCTGCAGACCCTCTCCACCGGCCACACCGGCGTGCGCCCGGTCGTCGTCGAGACCTACGCGGGCATGCTCAACGCCGGCATCACCCCGATCGTCCGCGAGTACGGCTCGCTCGGCTGCTCGGGGGACCTCGCCCCGCTGTCCCACGTGGCACTCGCCGCGATGGGCGAGGGGCGCGTCCGCAACGCCGACGGCGACGAGGTCGACGCCGCAGACGCCCTCGCCTCGGCATCCCTCACACCACTGGTGCTCCGTGAGAAGGAGGGGCTCGCGCTCATCAACGGCACAGACGGCATGCTCGGGATGCTGCTGCTCGCGCTGCACGACATCTCGGTGCTGTTCGACACCGCCGACGTCGCTGCGGCCATGTCGGTCGAAGCGCAGCTGGGCACGGACGCGGTGTTCGCCGCCGACCTGCAGGCGCTGCGCCCACAGGTGGGCCAAGCGGTGTCGGCAGCGAACCTGCGTGCCGTCCTCGCCGGCTCGCCGATCGTGGCGTCGCACCGCGACCGGGCCGTCTGCACGCGTGTGCAGGATGCGTATTCGCTGCGGTGCTCGCCGCAGGTGCACGGCGCCGCGCGCGACACCGCCGACCACGCGCTGATGATCGCCACGCGAGAGCTCGCCGCCGCGGTCGACAACCCCGTCATCACCGACGACGGGCGCGTCGAGTCCAACGGCAACTTCCACGGGGCGCCCGTGGCGTACGTGCTCGACTTCCTCGCGATCGCCGTCGCCGACGTCGCCTCGATCTCGGAGCGCCGCACCGACCGCGCCCTCGACCCGGCCCGCAGCAACGGGCTCCCGCCGTTCCTCGCGCACGAGGTGGGCGTCGACTCGGGGTTCATGATCGCCCAGTATGCGGCGGCGGGCATCGTCTCGGAGCTGAAGCGACTCGCGGTGCCGGCATCCGTCGATTCCATCCCCTCGTCAGCGATGCAGGAGGACCACGTGTCGATGGGGTGGGCCGCCGCCCGCAAGCTGCGCCGGGCGATCGACGGACTCTCGCGCGTCCTCGCGATCGAGGTGCTGACGGCAGCGCGCGCCCTCGACCTGCGCGCACCGCTGCGGCCCGCCGCCGCCACCGGCGCCGTCCGCGACCTGGTGCGCACCGTCGCCGGGGGTCCTGGGCCCGACCGGTTCCTGTCGCCCGAGATCGAGGCGGCGACCACGCTCGTCGCGTCGGGAGCCGTCGCACGGGCCGCCTACCAGACCACCACGAAGGAGTGAGATGTCCGATTCGACAGGTTCGACGACCGGCGTGAAGGCCCCCGCAGTGCGCGCACCGCGCGGCCCAGAACGCACCGCCAAGAGCTGGGGCGCCGAGGCCGCCAAGCGCATGCTCATGAACAACCTCGACCCGGAGGTCGCCGAGCACCCCGAAGATCTCGTCGTCTACGGCGGGACCGGCCGCGCGGCGCGCAGCTGGGCGGCGTTCGACGCGATCGTGCGCACGCTCGACGAGCTCGAGCCGGATGAGACGCTGCTGGTGCAGTCCGGCAAGCCCGTAGGCGTCTTCCGCACGCACGAGTGGGCGCCGCGCGTGCTCATAGCCAACTCGAACCTCGTGGGCGACTGGGCGACGTGGCCCGAGTTCCGGCGGCTCGAAGCGCTCGGCCTCACGATGTACGGCCAGATGACGGCCGGCTCGTGGATCTACATCGGCACGCAGGGCATCCTGCAGGGCACGTACGAGACGTTCGCCGCGGTCGCGCGGTCGCTCGGCCGCGACGATCTCGCCGGCACGCTGACACTGACGGGCGGCGCGGGAGGGATGGGCGGCGCGCAGCCGCTCGCCGTGACGCTCAACGGGGGAGCGGTGCTCATCGTCGACGTCGACGAGTCGCGCCTCGCCCGCCGTGTCGAGCACGGCTACCTCGACGAGTACACGACCGACCTCGACGCCGCGCTTGCACGGGTCGTCGCGGCGAAGGCTGCGGGCGAGGCGGTCTCGGTCGGCGTCGTCGGCAACGCCGCAGAGGTCTTCGGCGACATCCTGCTCTGCCAGCGCGCGGGCGAGGTCACCGTCGACATCGTCACCGATCAGACCAGCGCACACGACCCGCTCGCGTACCTGCCGGTGGGGATCGCGTTCGAGGACTGGAAGGCGGAGGCCGCCCGCGATCCCGAGGCATTCACCGCCCGCGCCCGCGGCAGCATGGCGAAGCACGTCGCCGCGATGGTCGGATTCCAGGATGCCGGCGCCGAGGTCTTCGACTACGGCAACTCGATCCGCGCCGAGGCGCAGCTCGGCGGGTTCGAGCGTGCCTTCGACTTCCCGGGCTTCGTGCCGGCGTACATCCGCCCGCAGTTCGCAGAGGGGCGCGGACCGTTCCGCTGGGTCGCCCTCTCGGGAGACCCCGAGGACATCCGCAAGACCGATGAGGCGGTCAAGGCGCTCTTCCCCGACAACGCCGGGCTCGTGCGCTGGCTCGACAAGGCGAGCGACGCCGTGCACTTCGAAGGGCTGCCGGCGCGCATCTGCTGGCTCGGCTACCAGGAGCGCCACCTCGCAGGCCTCAAGTTCAACGAGATGGTGGCCTCAGGCGAGCTGTCGGCCCCGATCGTCATCGGCCGCGACCACCTCGACGCCGGTTCCGTGGCGAGTCCGTACCGTGAGACCGAGGCCATGGCCGACGGGTCCGACGCGATCGCCGACTGGCCGCTGCTCAACGCGCTCCTCAACACCGCGTCGGGTGCGGCCTGGGTGTCGATCCACCACGGCGGCGGCGTCGGCATCGGCCGCAGCATCCATGCCGGGCAGGTCACGGTCGCCGACGGAACCGCGCTCGCCGCCGAGAAGCTCGCCCGTGTGCTCACGAACGATCCGGGCACCGGCGTCATGCGCCACGTGGACGCCGGCTACGAGCGTGCAAGGGAGGTCGCGCGCGAGCGCGGGCTCCAGGTGCCGATGCTCGATGCGTAGCCCTGGACATGGACGGACGGACGCCGTGGGTACGACGCTGATCACGAACATCGCGGAGCTGACGACGAACGTCGAGCGCGACGGCGACCCGTGCGGCACGCTGCACGACGCGGCAGTGGTGATCGAGAGCGACCGGATCGCATGGGTGGGCGTCGGGACCGAGGCCCACGACGTCGCGTCGCGCTTCGCTCGCTCGGAGACCGGGGAGTCGGTCGTGGATGCCGGAGGCCGAGCGGTCATCCCGGGCTTCGTCGACAGCCACACGCACCTGGTCTTCGGCGGGGATCGTGCCGACGAGTTCGAGGCGCGCATGACCGGCACGCCGTATGCCGCAGGGGGCATACGGCGCACGGTGGCGGCGACGCGGGCGGCGACGGACGATGAGCTGCGCGCCCGCCTCGCCGGGTTCGTGACCGAACTCCATGGCCAGGGCACGACGACCTTCGAGATCAAGACGGGCTACGGGCTCACCGTCGCCGATGAGGAGCGGCTGGCGCGCCTGGCCGCAGAGGTCACCCGGGAGGTCACCTTCCTCGGCGCCCACATCGTGCCCGTCGAGTACGCCGACCGCCGCGACGCCTATGTCGACCTCGTGTGCGACGAGATGCTCCGCGCCTGCGCGCCGCACACCCGGTGGGTGGACGTGTTCTGCGAGCGCGGCGCCTTCAGCCCGGAGGAGTCGCGGCGGATCCTCGCGGCCGGCGTCGCGCACGGCCTCGAGCCGCGCGTGCACGGCAACCAGCTCGGACCCGGCGAGGGCGTGCGCCTGGCGGTCTCGATGGGCGCGGCATCCGTCGACCACTGCACGTATCTCGACGACGACGATGTGACCGCGCTGGCCGGCTCGGACACGGTAGCCACGCTCCTGCCCGGCGTGGAGTTCTCGACGCGACAGCCCTACCCGGACGCGCGACGGCTGATCGACGCCGGAGTGACGGTGGCGCTCGCCAGCGACTGCAACCCCGGCTCGAGCTTCACGAGCTCGATGCCGCTCATGGTGGCCCTCGCCGTCCGCGAGATGGGCATGACGCCGTCCGAGGCGGTCTGGGCCGCGACCGCGGGCGGCGCTCGGGCCCTGCGCCGTGACGACGTCGGCGCGCTCGCCCCCGGCATGCGCGCCGACCTCGTGATGCTCGACGCGCCGACGCGCGTGCACCTCGCCTACCGTCCCGGTGTGCCGCTCGTGCACGCCGTGTGGACGGGTGGCGCGCGGCTGTGAGACGACCGCTCGCCTGTCACGATCTGGGGGGCGCAGCGACAAATCGTGACAGGCGGGCGGACGGCTGTCGAGTCGTCAGCGCTCGGCGAACTCCGCGCCGTACCTCGTGTGGAGCAGGCGCGGCGGACCCTGGTCAGCGGGGGGCGTCGAACGTCCAGTTGTCGGGATCGACGACGGCCGCGACATCCCAGTCGTCCTGCGCCCAGATGAAGGTCGCGACAGCGCACGTCGGCATGTGGGCGATGTCGTCGTCCGAGAGGCGCGCGGTCAGTGCGCTCATTCCGGGGTCGTGCGCGACGACCATGACCGCCGGAGCACGGGTCGCCGCGGCCGACTCGAGGATCTTCGACGCCGGGGCGCCGTACAGCTCGGGGTCGAGTGAGACCGCCGCACCCAGCTCGGCGGCGAAGGCCTCGGCCGTCGTCCGCGCCCGCAGTGCCGTGCTCGACAGGATGATGTCGGGTCTGAACCCGCTCGCCGCGAGCCGGGCCGCCATGCGCGGCGCGTCCCGCATGCCGCGGTCGTTCAGCGGACGGTCGTGATCGTCGAGGCTGGAGTCCCCCCAGTCCGATTTGGCATGCCGCACCAGCACGAGACGGATCATGACGCCACCTTTCGCAGGGCCTTTCCGGCGAGGAGTTCGAGCACGCACAGCGCCGCCAGCCGCACCGTGCGCCCGTCCGGCGCATCCGCCGTCGCATCGACCTCGGCGATGTCGGCGCTGTGCACGCGCGCATCCGAGGCGACGGTGCGCACCAGCGCACGCAGCTCCCACGCGGCGAGCCCGCCGGGAACGGATGCCGGGCACCCGGGCGCGACGGAGCGGTCGCACACGTCGACGTCGATGTCGAGATGCACGCCGCCGCCCTCGGCGCCCGCCATCTCCAGCGCCTCGGCGACGACGTCGGCCGCGCCCCGTTGTCGCAGATCGTCCATCGTCACGACGGTGATCCCGAGGTCGGCCGCGCGCTGCGCGTACGCCACGGAGTTCGCGAAGTCGGCGATGCCGAGCTGGACGACGCGCCGGGGGTCGAGGCCGTCCTCCACGAGCCGCCGCACCGGCGACCCGTTGGAGACCCCGTCGCGCAGGTCGAAATGCGCATCGATGGTGATGAGTCCGCCGGCCGCAGCGCCCTGCGTGACCGCGTACGTGATCGAGTTGTCGCCGCCGAGCGCGACGACGAGGTCGGCGCGCTCCCGCAGCGCCGCCACCGCGGAGCGGACGGATGCCTCGCCCGCGGGCCCGTCGGGCTCGTCGACGTCGCCGGCGTCGGCGACGCGCAGCACCTCGCCGAGGTCCAGCGGGGGCGGACCGAGGAGCGTCGGACTGTACCGGTGCAGAGCCTCTCGGATCGCGCCGGGCGTGGCGTGCGCGCCGGTCGGGGAGAGCGAGGTGCGGAACGCAGGGACACCGAGGATCGCGGCATCCCAGCCGCCGTCGTCGATGGCAGGCCACGCGCCGGCGCGGGGCCAGAGTGGGTCATGGGCGAGCGTCACGCCTCGACGCTACCGGTCCGGTCAGGCCGCGACGTAGACCCACGCGGAACGACCGCTCGCGAGCACGACCGCGATACGGCGGTACAGCGCCACCTCGTACTCGTCCGACGCGTCGAGCTCGTCCTCGGTGACGACGAGAGCCTTGCCCACGACCTTGTCGAGCGGGTTGCCGGTCTCGCGGACGATGGGGTGCACCGACAGGCCCGAGAGGTCTACCACCCGGGTGTCCTCGATCTCGGCGTAGTCCACGGTGTAGCCCGGGAGCGCGTCGTCCTCGCTCTCGACCAGGCGCCCGAACGTGTCGAGCTGGACGTCGGGGTGCTGCAGGGTCCCGTAGCTGAACAGGTACTCGAGGGGCTCATCCACCGACACGGCATCAGGCTAACGCGCGGCGTCGCCGCGCTCCCGGGTCTTCACGCAGTGTTTACACGCGACCGCGCACGCCGGTCAGCCCCGCAGAGCGTGCGCGATCAGCCCAGCACGGCGTGCGCGATCAGCCCAGCACCGCGTGCGCGATGGAGAAGATCGCGAGGCCCGCCAGCGCCCCCACGATCGTGCCGTTGAGACGGATGTACTGCAGGTCGCGTCCGACCATGAGCTCGATCTTCTCCGTCGTCTCGGCGGGGTCCCATCGTTCCACGGTGTCGGTGATGATCGACGCGATGTCATGGCGATAGCGGTCGACGAGGAAGACGGCGGCATCGGTGACCCAGGAGTCCACGCGGCGCTGGAGGGAGGCATCCGTCATCAGCCGCCCGCCGATCTCGACCAGCGCCTCGACGCTGCGCCGTCGGAGCCCGCTCCCGGGGTCGGCGAGGGAGCGCAGCAGCCCGGCCTTCGCGGTGGTCCACACCTCGCCGGCCAGGTCGCGCACGCGAGGGCTGTCGAAGACCGCGAGCTTCGCATCCTCGAAGCGCCCGATCGTCGCCGGGTCGTGCTGCAGGTTCGCCGCGAGGCGGTTGAGGTAGGCGTCGATCGCGACGCGCGCGGGATGGCTCGGGTCGGCGCGTACGGCGGCCACGAACTTGACGGCTTCGTTGTAGACGGTGTCGTCGACGAACCGGTGCGCGATCGAGGGCACCCATCCCGGCAGGCGCCGCGAGATGACGCCGGAGAAGGATGCCTGGTTGGCGGCGAGCCACGCCGCGATGCTGTCGGCGGCGAGATCGACGGCGCCGCGGTGCGCGCCGGCCTCGACGATGCGGCCGAGCCACTCGCCGAGCGGCGGCCCCCACTCCGGCGTGATGAGGTGCTCGCGGGCGAGCTCCTCGATGACGTCGCGCACGTCGTCGTCGCTCAGCGCCCGCAGGACGCTGCTCGCCATGACGGACCCCTCGGCCGCGACCCGCTCCGCGTGCGCCGGCGAGCTCAGCCACTCGCCGAGCCGGGCGGCGATCGCGGTCTGATCGAGCTTGGTGCGCACCACCTCGGCGCGGAGGAACTCGGTCTCGACGAACTCGCCGAGCGTGCGGCCGATCTCGTCTTTGCGGCTGGGGATGATCGCGGTGTGCGGGATGGGGATGCCGAGCGGATGCCGGAACAGTGCCGTCACCGCGAACCAGTCGGCCAGCGCACCGACCATGCCGCCCTCGGCGGCTGCGCGGACGTACGCGAGCGCGGGGACGTCCTGCTGGAAGGCGAACGAGAACGCGAACAGCACCGCCATGAACACCAGCGCGCCGAGGGCGACGCCCTTCATGGTGCGCAGACCCCGGCGGCGGTCCTGGTCGGCCGGGCTCAGCAGATGGGTCGGGGTCCGCGCCATGGGGTCATCCTCGCACGCGCTCAGCGCGCGGGCGCCTTACGCATCGAGGCTTGCGGCGAGCTCGTCGCACCAGGTATGGGCGAGGAGATTCGACCGGATGCCGTAATCCAGCGTCGCGCGCTGAAGGCGAACACGTCGGCGAACTCTGCGGGGATCTCTGCCGCGTCGACGCCGCGTGCGACGGCGTCGAGCTCGGCGAGGTGGGACTCCACGCGGGCACGGATCGCGCCGACCACCTGCCGGCGTTCGCTCCGCTCGTCGAGGAGGCCGACGAAGAACGTGCGCGCGAGCGCGATGGTCTCGATGTCTCCGCCGGTGACCGGGGAGAGCATCCACTCCCGCCAGGCGCGGCGCCCGGCATCGGTCACCGTGTACGGCTTGCTGCCGCGGGCGTCGGCGGCGGCATCCGAGACCGTCACGGTGCCCGAGCGCGGCATCCGCATCGTCCTGAACTTCCACTCCACCCGCGAGATGCTGCGGAGCTTCCGCGTGCACATCCGCCTCATGCAGCTGCTGACGCGGGCGCTGCCCGGCTGAGGGGGATCGGCTCAGTCCTCGAGCGGCCCCAGCCACGCGGTCGCGACCGTCGCATGCGCGGATTCGGGGTCGGACGGGTGGAAGAGGCCCGCGAGGACATCGCGGTAGAGCCGGCTCAGCTCGTTGGCGGAGAAGTACGACGAGCCGCCACCGACAAGCATCGCATCGTCGACGATCGACTTCGCGGCCGTGACCGCACGATGCTTGACGCCCGCGAGCAGCGAGAACCACCGCGCCCCGTGGTCGGCGAGCTCGTCGACGTCGCGCGCGAGCGCCTCGATCTGCGACGGCAGCGCGTCGTACGCGAGCGCCATGCCGGCGATGCGCCGGCGGATGTCGGGATCCTGGCTGTACGCCTTGCCGGTGCGCTGGGAGGTGCGCTTGCCGGCGGCCGCCACCGCGAGGTCGAGCGCCCGCCGCGCGACGCCGGTATACACGGATGCGAGCAGCAGCTCGAAGACGCTGAAGATGCCGAAGACCAGCGGGTCGGCGTTGGGTCCCGGGGCGAGCCGGCGGACCACCCGGTCGGCCGGTGCCACGGCATCCCGCAGCTCGGTCGTCCGGGACTGCGTGCCGCGCATGCCGAGCGTGTCCCAGTCGTCGCGCACCACCACGCGGCCGACCTCGACCTCCGAGCGCGGCACGAACGCGTAGACCATGCGCGGCGCGTCCTCCGACGAGGTGTCGAGGCCGTGCAGCCCCAGCTGCGTCCACACCGGGGCGAGCGAGGTGAAGATCTTGGTGCCGGTGAACGAGTACCCGCCATCGGGCAGGGGAGCGGCATCCGTCCCGCTGCCGAACAGCACGAGGTCGTTGCCGGCCTCGCTGATCCCGAAGGCGAACACCTCGCCGGCCGCCGCACCCTCCTGCACGAACCGCAGCGCGTCGATGCCACGATCCGCGAGCACCTTCGCGACCCCGGTCCACACCAGATGCATGTTGATCGCGAGTGCCGTCGCCGGCGCCGCGCTCGCGAGGCGCTGCTGGAGCACGGATGCCTCGGCGAGGCCCAGCCCCGCACCGCCGAGATCTTCGGGCACGAGGATCGCGAGGTAGCCGGCATCCTTCAGATCCACCAGATCGTCGTCGGGGAAGGTGTTCTCGCGGTCGTGCACCGCCGCCCGGGCGCGGAAGCGCTCGAGGAGTTCGTCCGGAAGGAGGTCGGCGGCATCGTTGGGGGTCACCCCGCCATTCTTACGCCATGATGTGCGCATGGCGACGCTCTCAGAGATGATGCAGGCGCTCATCCCCGCCACGCAGCGGCAGACGGCGGCGGAGGTCACCGAGGCGCTCGACCTGGGGTCCGGGGACCGCGCGGGCAAGCGCAGCGGATTCCTCATCATGCTGACGCTCGCCGGGATCATCGCGATCGCGGGCGTGCTGACCGACTCCACGGCGACGGTGATCGGCGCCATGATCATCGCGCCGCTGGGCACGCCGATACTCGGCATCGGCCTCGGCATCGTCCGAGGGCACCTCAGCCTCGTGGTGCGGTCGATCCTCTGGGTGCTCCTCGGGGTCGCCATCGTGATCGTGCTGGGACTCGCGTTCTCGGTCTTCGTCTCCACGCCGGAGAGTCTGGAGACCAACTCCCAGGTCGTGGGCCGCACGTCACCGAGCTTCATGGATCTGGTGGCGGCGCTCGCCACCGGCTTCGCGGGCGGCTTCGCCATGTGCCGCAAGGACCTGAGCGCCATCCTCCCGGGAGTGGCGATCGCGATCTCTCTCGTTCCGCCGCTCGGCGTGGTCGGCGTCTGTGCGGGCCAGGGTCTCTGGACGGACGCCGTCGGTGCGCTGTGGCTCTTCCTCTCCAACGTCGTCGCACTCGTCATCGCCGGGAGCATCGTCTTCACCCTCGCCGGGTACGCGCGCGATCCCGGATCCTCGCGCGTCGCCAATCGCCGCCGCGCCTACACCATCGTCACACTGCTGGCCGTCGTCATCACGATCCCGCTGGTCGTCAACTCGGTCGTCTCGGTGGCGCTCGCGCGCTGGTCGGTCGGGATCCAGAGCGCCGCGACGCAATGGCTCGCCGACGACGAGGGCGCCCGCGTCTACGGCGTCGACTGGTCGGGCGCGACCGCGACGATCGAGGTCACCACCGAGGACGGCGAGACCCCGCCGCTCGACGAGCTCCAGAAGGCGGTTGCCGCAGTGGTCCCGTCGTTCGTGGGTGTCGTGGTCGACGTCGGGCAGGGCGTCGAGATCCCCGTCCAGTAGCCGGCCGCGCGACGGGCTGCGGGGCGCCCGGGGTCAGCCGAGCGCGGCGCGCAGCGCCTCGATCGTCGCCTCGGGCCGATCGCGATGGGGCGAGTGTCCCGCATCCGCCACCACCGAGACGGTGAACACCGGGTTGCGGGCGACGGCGGCCTCGGCGGGCTTGCCGCGGAAGATCGAGTAGACGTGCGGATCGGACGCGATGACGTGGGTGGGCACCGAGACACGGAGGGCGGCATCCGTCACGTCCCACTGCACGTTCTGCGCACTCGTCTGCTCGACCGCCCAGCGGCTGGCCTGCTGGGCCGACAGCGCCTTCAGCTCGATGTCCTGCGGGTGCCAGTACGGGTGCTCCTCGCGCACGGCCTCTTCGGACGGGTCGTCGAACGCCCGGGTCTGGCTGTTGCGCACGATGTCGCGGTCGCGATCGGTGAGCATGATCGCCGGGTCGATGAGGATGAGCCGGCGCGTCCACGACGGATCCTCGGCGGCGGCGAGCACGGATGCGGCACCGCCGAGCGAGTGCCCGATCACGAGGTCCCACGGCCGGTCGGCGCCCGCCCTGGTGCCGACCACGTCGGCCCCGTACGCGGCCAGCGTGTAGTCGAGCGCGCGCGGCGCCATGCCGTGTCCACGCAGGTCGACGGCATCCGCCCGCCAGCCGGCGTCCGCCAGTGCGACGCCGTAGCGCCACATCAGCGCGCCGTTCGAGCCGAGGCCGTGGATGAGCAGTGCGCGGCGCTCGGCCGGGGGCGAGCCCCAGGACAGGCGGGGGAGGATGACGCGACTGGGCATACGCTCAGCCTAGGAGCGCGGCCCCGGCCGTCCCGACGCACGGCAGGATAGATGCGGGGGTTGGCGTGATCTCGACGGAAATGGCTGTGGCGCTGCGCGAAACAGGGCTGGTGTGGCACCCGCGCTCGGGCGACCGGTTCCAGCTCGATGAGCCCGAGTTCGAGGCCGACGTCTTCACGGTCAGCGAGATGACCATCGAGCCGCGCGAGTACCCGACCGGCCGCATCCTCGCTTTCAACGGCACCACCGAGTGGGCGCTGGACTCCGTCGCGCTCGAGGACGCGCTGTGGCTGCCGCACGAGCACCAGCTGCGCGAGCTGCTGCGCGGCGCCTTCCGGGGTCTGCGGCGCCTGCCCGACACGCATGAGGTCGAGATCGTGCTCGGCGGCGAGCGCCTGGCGTTCGAGCATCCCGAGCCCGCGGACGCCTATGCCCTGGCGCTGCTGGAGATGCTGCGGCGCCTCGCGTGAGATCCGGCGGGGGACCTCAGCCGATCGTCGCGATCGGCTCGGTATCGGGGATCGGGCTCGCGCCCCGCACCCGCAGGTCGGGCAGGCCACGCGCGAACACGATCGCGACGACCAGCCCGAGCGCGCAGAACGCCGCTGCGGCGGTGTAGGCTGCCGTCACCCCGCCCGGACCGTCGATGAGAAGCCCCGCCACGGCCGAGCCGGCGGCGGCGCCGATGAGCTGGCCGGTGCCCACCCACCCGAACGCCTCGGCGGTGTCGCTGAACTTGACGCTGGCGATCGTGACCGCCGAGAGCACGGCCAGCGCCGGCGCGATGCCGATGCCGGCCAGGAACAGGGTGCTGCCGATCCACCACACGTTGATCCACAGCGCGGTCAGCGCCAGACCGATGGTGACCACGGTGAGTCGCCGGGCCATCGCCCAGCTGCCCATCGGCAGGTGCCCGAACGCGAGGCCGCCGGCGAGGCTGCCGATCGCGAACACGGCGAGCACGAGCCCCGCCTCGAGGCCGCCGTGGTCGAAGGTCGCCACCACGCTCGCCTCCACGGCGGCGAACGAGCCGACGAGCAGGAAGCCGATGACCGTCGCCAGCAGGATGGGCGGACGCGTCAGCACGGTGCCGAAGGAGCGCTTGCTGCGCGGGATGCGCACCCGGCCGACCTCGGGGGAGAGGATGAACCACGCCCCGCCGCCCACCAGGAACACCACGACGAGCACGAGGCCGGTGACGGTCCCCGCCTGCGTTGCGACGAAGGTGATGAGCACCGGGGCGAGGATCCAGATGACCTCCTGCAGCGACGCGTCCAGCGAGTACAGCGCCGTGAGCTGCGTCGAGTTGACCATCTTCGCGTAAATGGTGCGGACCGCCGCGACGATGGGCGGCGTCGCCGCGCCGGCGATGAACCCCAGCACGATGTAGACCGGCACGGGCACGACGAGGAACGCGATCGCCAGCAGGGAGGCCGCCGACACGGCCGTCGTGAGCGTGAGCACACGGCGCATGCCCCAGCGGCCCATCCACCGGCTCGTGACCGGGCCCGCGAGCGCCTGTCCGATCGACACCGCCGCCAGCACGATGCCCGCCGCGCCGTAGGAGCCGGTGATCCCCTCGATGTGCAGGAGGATCACGAGACTGATCATCCCGTTCGGGAAGCGCGCGGTCAGCTGCGCCGCGATGATGCGGGCGACCCCGGGGGTGCGCAGAAGATCCCGGTAGCCGGCCACCTGTCAACGTTACGACACGCGCCGACGCGCACGACACGATCGCGACACTCCCGCGACACGCCGGAGGACTTCTCCACAGGCCGATCCGATGTCGGAGCCCGGATCTACGGTCTGGCTGTGGAGAGATGCCGCCAGGCTCGCGAAAGCACCGTGATCCTGGCCTTTTCCACCGCTCCAGGCTGTGGATGAATCCGTGGAGAACCTGTGTTGTACGTGGGGAGAACGGTGGAAAATCACACGGATGTAACTACTAGCCCTTGTGGTGCTATCGGATGTCGGTACCCATATGTAGTATTGGACTCCCGGTGGGGGGACTACCGGGAAGAGCACCGGATGCCACCGGGGGAAGCACTGAGGAGACGGAATCGACATGGCGATCACGGTTTACACGAAGCCCGCGTGCGTGCAGTGCACGGCGACGTATCGAGCACTGGATTCCAAGGGGATCGAGTACGAAATCCATGACCTCTCGCAGGACCCTTCGGCCCTCGAGCAGGTCAAGGCGCTGGGGTACCTCCAGGCGCCGGTCGTCATCACCGATGAGGACCACTGGTCGGGCTTTCGTCCCGACAAGATCGACGAACTCGCAGCGCGGCTGGCGTAGTTCGACGCAGCCCACCCGTTTCGACGGAGCTCAACGACCGCCGTCGGGTGTGTCCGAGCAAGGGGCATCATGGGCGTCGTAGCAACTGAGACACCGCTGCTGGTCTACTTCTCGAGCGTGTCGGGCAACACCGCACGCTTCATCGAGAAGCTCGGAGCGCGAGCGCTCCGGATCCCGCTGCATGCGACGGATCCGGAGCTCGTGGTCGACGAGCCGTACGTCCTCGTGACTCCCACCTATGGCGGAGGCCAAGGGCGGGGCCTCGAGAAGGGCGCCGTTCCCAAGCAGGTGATCCGGTTCCTCAATGACGAACGGAACCGGCGCCACATCCGCGGGGTCATCTCCGCGGGGAACACCAACTTCGGCGAGCACTTCTGTCTCGCCGGCGACATCATCAGCCGCAAGTGCAACGTGCCGCACTTGTATCGGCTCGAGGTATTCGGCACGCCTGAAGATGTGGAACGCGTGAACGCGGGATTGGAACGATGGTGGGAACTCTGACGCAGACCGACTTCAAGACGGAGGCACGCTTCGAGGGCATGGATTATCACGCCCTCAACGCGATGCTGAACCTCTATGACGCCGATGGAAAGATCCAGTTCGACGCCGACAAGCGCGCTGCGCGGGAGTACTTCCTGCAGCACGTGAACCAGAACACGGTGTTCTTCCACTCGCTCAAGGAGCGCCTGGACTACCTGGTCGAGAAGGAGTATTACGAGCCCGAGGTGCTCGCCAAGTACCCGTTCGAGTTCATCCAGAAGATCAACGACCACGCCTACGGCAAGAAGTTCCGCTTCGAGACGTTCCTGGGCGCGTTCAAGTACTACACGAGCTACACGCTGAAGACGTTCGACGGCAAGCGGTACCTCGAGCGCTTCGAGGACCGCGTGGTCATGACCGCCCTCGGCCTCGCCGACGGCGACCAGACGCTCGCGCTCGAACTCGTCGACGAGATCGTCTCGGGCCGGTTCCAGCCGGCGACGCCGACGTTCCTCAACACGGGCAAGGCCCAGCGCGGCGAGCTCGTCTCGTGCTTCCTGCTGCGCATCGAAGACAACATGGAGTCGATCGCCCGCGGCATCAACTCGGCGCTCCAGCTGTCCAAGCGCGGCGGCGGCGTGGCGCTGCTGCTGTCGAACATCCGCGAGTCGGGTGCGCCGATCAAGCAGATCGAGAACCAGTCCAGCGGCATCATCCCCGTGATGAAGCTGCTCGAAGACTCGTTCTCGTACGCCAACCAGCTGGGCGCGCGTCAGGGCGCGGGCGCGGTGTACCTCAACGCGCACCACCCTGACATCCTGCGCTTCCTCGACACCAAGCGCGAGAACGCCGACGAGAAGATCCGCATCAAGACGCTCTCGCTCGGCGTCGTCATCCCCGACGTCACGTTCGAGCTCGCCAAGAACGGCGAGGACATGTACCTCTTCTCGCCGTACGACGTGGAGCGCGTCTACGGCGTGCCGTTCGGCGACATCTCGGTCACCGAGAAGTACCGCGAGATGGTCGACGACCCGCGCATCAAGAAGACCAAGATCAACGCGCGCGAGTTCTTCCAGACCCTCGCCGAGATCCAGTTCGAGTCGGGCTACCCGTACATCATGTTCGAGGACACGGTGAACAAGGCCAACCCGATCAAGGGCCGGATCAACATGTCCAACCTCTGCTCGGAGATCCTCCAGGTCAACACCCCGACCACGTACAACGAGGACCTCTCGTATGCCGAGATCGGCAAGGACATCTCGTGCAACCTCGGGTCGATGAACATCGCGCTCGCCATGGATGGCCGCAACCTCGGCCGCACCGTCGAGACGGCGATCCGTGCGCTGACCGCGGTGAGCGACCAGAGCCACATCACCTCGGTGCGCTCCATCGAGGACGGCAACGACCGCTCGCACGCCATCGGCCTCGGTCAGATGAACCTGCACGGCTACCTCGCCCGCGAGCACGTCCACTACGGCTCGGAAGAGGGCCTGGACTTCACGAACATCTACTTCTACACGGTCGTCTTCCACGCGCTGCGGGCCTCGAACCTCATAGCGATCGAGCGCGGCGAGGTGTTCGACGGGTTCTGGGACTCGACGTACGCGTCGGGCGAGTTCTTCGACAAGTACACCGACCAGGCGTGGGTTCCCCAGACCGAGAAGGTGAAGGAGCTGTTCGCCGGCATCCCGATCCCGACCCAGGAGGACTGGACGGCGCTGAAGGCCTCGATCCAGCAGCACGGCATCTACAACCAGAACCTGCAGGCGGTGCCGCCGACCGGCTCGATCTCGTACATCAACAACTCGACGAGCTCCATCCACCCGATCGCGTCGAAGATCGAGATCCGCAAGGAAGGCAAGCTCGGTCGCGTCTACTACCCGGCTCCGTTCATGACGAACGAGAACCTGGACTACTACGAGGACGCGTACGAGATCGGCTACGAGAAGGTCATCGACACCTACGCGGCCGCGACGCAGCACGTGGACCAGGGCCTGTCGCTCACGCTGTTCTTCAAGGACACCGTGACCACTCGCGACATCAACAAGGCGCAGATCTACGCGTGGAAGAAGGGCATCAAGACCATCTACTACATCCGTCTGCGGCAGATGGCCCTCGAAGGCACCGAGCTCGACATGTGCGTGAGCTGCACGCTGTAGCCCTGCGACATCCTCAGGGACCGAAAGAAGAATGAAATGACTCCCGAACCGCTCAAGCTGCTCTCGCACGTGCAGGCGATCAACTGGAACCGCATCGAGGACGACAAGGACCTCGAGGTCTGGAATCGCCTCGTGAACAACTTCTGGCTGCCCGAGAAGGTGCCGCTGTCGAACGACATCCAGTCGTGGAACACGCTCACCCCCGACGAGCAGACCCTGACGATGCGCGTGTTCACGGGGCTCACGCTCCTCGACACGATCCAGGGCACCGTCGGCGCCGTCTCGCTGATCCCCGATGCGATCACCCCGCACGAGGAGGCCGTCTACACGAACATCGCGTTCATGGAGTCGGTGCACGCCAAGTCGTACTCGTCGATCTTCTCCACGCTGTGCTCGACGAAGGAGATCGACGAGGCCTTCCGCTGGTCGGTCGAGAACCCGAACCTTCAGAAGAAGGCTCAGATCGTCATGGAGTATTACCGCGGCGACGAGCCCCTCAAGCGCAAGGTCGCCTCGACCCTGCTCGAGAGCTTCCTGTTCTACTCGGGCTTCTACCTGCCGATGCACTGGTCGAGCCGCGCCAAGCTCACCAACACTGCCGACCTGATCCGCCTCATCATCCGCGACGAGGCCGTGCACGGGTACTACATCGGCTACAAGTTCCAGAAGGGACTCGAGAAGGTCGACGAGGCCACGCGCAACGACATCAAGGACTACACGTTCTCGCTGCTCTACGAGCTCTACGACAACGAGATCCAGTACACGCAGGACCTCTACGACGGCGTCGGGCTCACCGAGGACGTCAAGAAGTTCCTGCACTACAACGCCAACAAGGCCCTCATGAACCTGGGCTACGAGGCGATGTTCCCCTCGACGGTCACCGACGTGAACCCGGCGATCCTGTCGGCCCTGTCGCCGAACGCCGACGAGAACCACGACTTCTTCTCGGGGTCGGGCTCGTCGTACGTCATCGGCAAGGCCGAGGCCACCGAAGACGAGGACTGGGACTTCTGACGCAGTTCTGAAGTCAACCGGGAGGACGGATGCCGCGGATCGCGGCATCCGTCCTCTCCTTTGTGGCCGGCTCGGCGTCGGTGAGAATGGCGCGCGAAGTCGCGTAATAGACGGCCGTCGATGCTGTCTCTTGAGTGGGGGATGCGCCGGAGCCCCGGTCCGGCACCCCGGCCGTGGGTCCCGAGCTCGCGGCTACCGGGGGTGCCGGCATTCTCGCGTCGGCCCCCCGGTCAATTCCCCGAGCAGCTGCTCCCCGCCACGGAACTCTTCGTGTGAGGCCAATTCCGCCGGAACAGGTGACACCGGGCGCCCGCGTTCCTACAGTTATGACAGCTAGCCCGGTGATGGGGATCGGCTGCAGGCCGTGCGCGCGATGGAAGGGGAACGTGCCGTGGACGATGATGCGGGTTCGACAGAGGCCCCTGCCCCCGCAGTCGCGGCCGCGCCGGCGGTGGTTCCGGTGACGCGCAGCACGCTCGTGTGGTTCGGAATCGGCTTCGTGCTGCTGTCGTTCTTCGCCGCGTTCCTCGGGTCCTGGCTGGCACGATCGGTGGATACCGCCGCGCCCGCGCCCGCGCCGTCCGCCTCGGTGACAGCCGCCCCCGAGTATGAGGAGGCGCTCGCCGAGATCCTCCCTGCCGGTTCGGCCGTTCGGGCGGGTTCCGGAGCGCCCGAGGCGGGCAAGGGGTACGAGGGCGACGTCTACATCGACATCCTCACGGCCGACGTCTATCTGTTCCAGGACGACTGGATCTTTGTCGGCAACATCCGAGACTCGGCCGCCGAGAACCTCACCGGCGAGCAGGGACCCGCCGGTGAACAGGGACCTGCCGGTGAGCAGGGGGCGCCGGGCGCGGAAGGTGCCCAGGGGCCGAGCGGAGCGCCGGGAGCGCCGGGAGCGCCGGGGACTCAGGTCACCCTGGGCACCGCGGCACCTGACGACGAGGACTGCACCGCAGACGGCGACGTGTTCATCGACACGGCCGCCGTGCAGTTCTACGAGTGCTCTGGCGACACCTGGGTGCTGTTCGGCCCGACGCCCGATGCGACACCGGAGCCCTCGCCCGAGCCGAGTGAGTAACCGTCAGCGGTGCGTCGATAATTTCACCGGCGCGTCGACACCGTCACCGTGAACTTGGTGTTGCGGGCGACCTGCCGTGTCGGTCCGACCACGCGTTCCAGCGCGGGCCGGTAGCCCAGGCCCGAGTTCCACACGGTCCACAGCTCGCCGCCGGGCCGCAGCACGCGCGCCGCGTCGGCGAACATGCGCGGGGCGATGCCCTCGTGCACCGCGCCGCCGGAGTGGAAGGGCGGGTTGAGTGCGACGAACGATGCACTGGCGTCCGGCTGTGCCCCGAGCATGTCGTCGCGGATGACCTCCACGCGATCCCCGACGCCGTTCGCCTCCGCCGTGGCGACCGCCGATGCGACGGCGGCGGCCGATTGATCGGAGGCGATGACGCGCAGGCCGGGGTTCCGCAGCGCCAGCGCGGCCGCGACCACTCCCGTGCCGCACGCGAAGTCGATCACCGTCCCACCGTCGTCGGACACGGCGGGGAGCTGCTCGAGCAGGAATCTGGTGCCGATATCCATGGAGGTGCCCGCGAACGCGCCGCCGAACGCGCAGACGACGATGTCGTCGTGCCGCTCCCGACCCGGCGACGGGTCGCGGCCGTCGTGGGGCTCGCGCGCCGTCAGCACGCGCGACTTCTGGCGCGCGTGGCTGACGTCGAGCCGCGCGAAGCTCTCGCGCAGCACGTCGTTCATGGCGAGCGTCATGTGCTTCACGCGCCCGCCGGCGAAGACGACGACGTCGGGCGCCGCGTGCGCAGCGATGAGGCCCGCGATGTCGCGCAGCGCCTCGAGCGATCGCGGCAGACGCACCAGCACGACCCGCGCGTCGCGGACCACGCCGGGCGCGAGCGACAGTGACGCGAAGGTGCCGCCGAACCCGAATCGCTCGGCGTTCGCGGCGAGGGCCCGCTCGCCGGTGAGCGGGTCCTGGTGGACACGGATGCCGCGCCCGCCGTCCCCCGCCGCGGCCAGGGTGAGCGCGCCGTAGCCGTCACCGATCACCGCGAGGTCGCCGTCACCGAGGCCGGCCCGGGCGGACGCCGATTCATCGAGGAGCAGCCGGTCCGCGGCATCCGTCGCCACGAGGCCCGGAGCCTCGACGTCGGGCCATCGGCGCAGTCCGTCGAGCGAGAACGTCACCGTACCCACGCTAGCGGGCCTCGCCTCGTTCGCGCGGTCGGCGAATGCGCCCCGTCGCGCGACAGCGGGGCTAGCATTCAACGGTGCCAGACCGTGCGTTCAGTCCCGTCATCTCGCTGCTGACTGTGGCCGCCGTGTGGGATGCGCGCCTGGGGGCAGAACTGCGCGACCTGGGCCTCACCACGCGCAAGTACGCGCTGCTCGCGCACATCGAGGCGACGCCGGGCATCTCGTTCAGCGAGCTCGCCCGTCGATCGCAGATCACGGTGCAGTCCGCGCACACCGCCGTGCAGACCCTCGTCGCCGACGGACTCGTCGCCGATGCGACGAAGCACGCGGGTTCGGCGTCCGACCTGCGGGTCACCGCGCGGGGGAGCGACGTGCTGGAGTCGGCGCAGCAGCGGCTCGCGGCGCTCGACGGCGCGCTCGGCGAGGGCGCCCCCGCCCTCGCGACAGCCCTGGAAGGGCTGCACGAGCAGCCTTTCGGTGCGGAGGCAGGACCATCGGACGGGTGAACCTTCAGGTTCGCTGAAGACCTTTCAGTTAGGCTGAAGGTGTGTTCCGAACTCCTTACACCCTCTTCCGCGCGCTCGCGATCGCCGAGGCGATCTCGTGGACCCTGCTCATCGTCGGCCTCCTCCTCCGCGCCACCACCGGCTGGGCGCTCGGCGTCACGATCGGCGGCGGCATCCACGGGTTCGTCTTCCTGTCGTACGGCGCAACGGCGATCCTCGTCGCGCTGAACAACCGGTGGCGCGCATGGCCGACCGTGATCGCGCTCGTCAGCGCCGTCATCCCGTATGCCACGATCCCGGCCGAGGTATGGCTGCAGCGCACCGGCCGGCTGGCGGGATCGTGGCGGCTCGAGCCGTCCGACGACCCGCGCGACGGCGCCTGGTACGACCGCCTCATGCGGTGGTTCCTGCGGCGCCCCTGGGTGCTCGCCGCGTTGATCGCTGTCGCCGTCGTCGCGCTCTTCGTGGTGCTGCTGATCGTCGGCCCGCCCGGAGGTCGCGACTGACGCAGCCGGCGCTCGGGCGGCGGATGGCTCAGTCGCGCGGCGGGAGCTGCTGCAGCGTCCAGGTGTTGCCGTCCGGGTCGTCGAACTGCACGAACCGGCCCCACCCCTGCTCATCGACGCCTCGTGCCTCCACGTCGAGGCCGCGCAGGTGCGCCAGGGCCTCGTCCGCATCGGGGACGACGACCTGGATCGTGTTCTGGCGGCCCGGCTCGAGATCGTTGCCGAGGCCGGTGCCGAACGCGATGGAGCAGGCCGACCCGGGCGGCGTCATCTGCACGAAGCGGAGGCCCTCGAAGGGGACCTGGTCGTGGTCGGCGTGGAATCCGATTCGCTCGTAGAATTCCTTCGCCCTGTCGACGTCGGTGACGGGCACGAAGATGAGCTCGATCTTCCAGTCCATGGTTCTCTCCTCCGGGATGCGGTTCCCCCGACCGACGAGGCTACGCCGACCCACCGACGCCGGCACGGGCTCAGGCCGGAGTCATGTCCGAAACAGGAGGGAATACTCGCGGGCAGGTGCCGTTGAACTTGACAATGCGTGTATCAAGTTCAAAACTTGATGCTCGATCACTCAAGTTTCAGGAGAGACGGAATGCCCGAAGACTTCACGCCCCAGGCCGGCGACGACGGGAGCTCGTTCGACGAGTTCCTGGCACGCTACCTCGCGGGGGAGCGCGCGCGTGCCGAGCGGTCGATCGACCTGAGCCGCTACCTCGGCGCTCGCACCCAGGAACTGCTCCAGCGTGCCGGCAAGTACGCGCTGGACCGCGGCCAGCAGGAACTCGACGCCCTGCACGTCCTGCGGATCCTCGTCGCCGAGGCCCCGGCCCGTGACGCGGTGCGCCGCGTCGGCGCCGACCCCGACGAGATCTCGCGCGCGACCGAGGAGCGGCTGCCCGCAGCCTCCGTCGCGGCGGACATCGACGGCGCCGTGGTCACGGCGTCCGTGCAGCGTGCGCTGTTCCACGCATTCCAGGTCGCCCGTTCGTCGGGCTCGACGTACGTGGACCCCGAGCACCTCTTCTTCGCGCTCGTGCTCGCGCAGGACACGCCCGCCGGCCAGGTGCTGGCACGTGCCGGCGTGACCGCCGAGGCGCTGATGCAGGGTGCCCGCGAGACGGTGACGCCGGGCGCGGCCGCCGCGGCGGAGGCGGGAACGGATGCCGCGGCATCCGACACCCCCCTGCTCGACACCTACGGCACCGACCTCACCGCCCGCGCGGTCGCCGGTGACCTCGACCCGGTCATCGGGCGCGCCGACGAGATCGAGCAGACCATCGAGATCCTCAGCCGCCGCACCAAGAACAACCCGGTGCTGGTCGGCGAGGCCGGCGTCGGCAAGACCGCGATCGTCGAGGGACTCGCGCAGGCGATCGTGGACGGGGGCGTGCCCGAGCAGCTGCTCGGCAAGCGGGTCGTCGCGCTCGACCTTCCCGCGATGCTGGCCGGAACCCGCTACCGCGGCGACTTCGAGGAGCGCCTCACGAAGACGATGGACGAGATCGCCGCCCACAAGGGCGAGCTGATCGTCTTCATCGACGAGGTGCACACCGTGGTCGGCGCCGGCGGCGCCGGCGACGGCGGCATGGACGCCGGCAACATCCTCAAGCCCCGCCTCGCCCGCGGCGAGCTGCACCTCGTGGGTGCGACGACGCTCAAGGAGTACCGCGTCATCGAGAAGGACCCCGCGCTCGAGCGCCGCTTCCAGCCGGTGCGCGTGGGCGAGCCGTCCGTCGAGGACGCCGTGCTCATCCTGCGGGGCCTGAAGCCCGCGTACGAGGAGCACCACGGTATCGCGTACACCGACGAGGCCCTCCGCGCCGCCGTCGAGCTCAGCGATCGCTACCTCACCGAGCGGGTGCTGCCCGACAAGGCCATCGACCTCATCGATCAGGCCGGTGCGCGGCTGCGTCTGCGCCTCGGTGCGAAGGTGGACGTGAGCGGCCTGATCGAGCGTCTCGCGACCCTCGAGGCCGACAAGAACGCCGCGGTCTCGGCCGAGCACTACGAGGAGGCGTCGCGGATCCGCGACCAGATCGCCGAGGTGCAGGCCAAGCTCGACCAGGCCACGGCGTCCGGCGTCGCCGCCGCACGTGTCGACGCGGTCGTCGGCGAGCCGGAGATCGCGGCCGTCATCAGCCGGGCCACCGGCATCCCGGTCAACCGTCTCACCGAGACCGAGCGCGAGCGGCTGGCGTCCCTCGAGGACGAGTTGCACGACCGCGTGATCGGGCAGGACGACGCCGTGGTCGCCGTCGCGAAGGCCGTGCGCCGCAACAGGACCGGCATGGGAGACGCACGCCGCCCGGTGGGCTCGTTCCTCTTCCTCGGCCCGACCGGCGTCGGGAAGACGGAGCTCGCCAAGGCGCTCGCCGCGAGCCTGTTCGACGACGAGAGCGCCGTGATCCGCTTCGACATGAGCGAGTTCGGCGAGCGGCACACCGTGTCGCGCCTGGTCGGCGCCCCTCCTGGATATGTCGGCTACGACGAGGCCGGCCAGCTCACCGAGCGCGTGCGGCGCAACCCGTACTCGATCGTGCTGTTCGACGAGATCGAGAAGGCGCACCCCGACGTGTTCAACCTGCTGCTGCAGGTGCTCGACGACGGCCGGCTCACCGACGGCCAGGGGCGCACGGTCGACTTCCGCAACACCGTGGTGGTCATAACTTCGAACCTGGGCTCGGAGTTCCTTGCCTCGCGGGGCGGTGCCATCGGCTTCCTTCCCGATGGGGGAGGGGAGACCGGGTTCGGCTCGGAGAAGGACCTGCGCGATCGCGTGTTCGGCAAGCTCCGCGAGGCGATGCGGCCCGAGTTCCTCAACCGCATCGACGAG
Source organism: Microbacterium sp. LWS13-1.2 (assembly GCF_040144835.1). Lineage (NCBI taxonomy): Bacteria > Bacillati > Actinomycetota > Actinomycetes > Micrococcales > Microbacteriaceae > Microbacterium > Microbacterium sp. LWS13-1.2. The sequence goes on along the minus strand of NZ_CP151632.1, from coordinate 1,155,238 downwards.
ATCGTGCTGTTCCGCAAGCTCGACAAGCCGCAGCTGCAGAGCATCGTGCGACTGCTGCTCGGCGCGTCCGAGGCGCGGCTGGCCAAGCGCGAGGTCGACTTCGTCGTCACCGACGGCGCCGTCACCTGGCTCGCCGAGCACGGCTACGAGCCCGAGTACGGCGCCCGGCCGCTGCGTCGCCTGATCCAGCGCGAGGTGGACGACCGCATCGCCGACCTGTTCGTGACGGGTGCGCTCGTCGACGGCGGGGTCGTGACGGTGGATGCCGTGGGCGACCGGCTGTCGGTGGTCGCGGGCGAGTCGTTCGCGGTCGCCGCGTGAGCTGAGCACCTCCTCGGCGAGAGGCGCCGTGCTTCGGGCACGGCGCCTCTCGCCATGTCCAGGGCGGTCGCGCCGAAGGACGCCGCCCCGGCGAAGCGTCAGGTCCCCAGCATCCGTTTCAGGGTGCAGGCGTTGCGGACGGCGTTCCCTTCCCCGTCGTTGTTGAAGTAGGCGTGCACCTCGTGCCCGGCGGATTCCCATTCCCGGATGCGCTCGGCCCACCAGGCGAGGTCCTCGTCGGAGTACGAGCCGCCGTACAGGTGATCCGGGTCGGGCCCGTGCAGGCGCACGTACACGAGGTGGGCGGTGGCGCGGAGGATGCACGGCAGCCGCGCCCCGCTCATGACGCAGTAGGCAGCGCCGTGGCGCTCGAGCATCCCGAACACCGCCTCGTCCGACCACGACGGATGCCGGAACTCGATCGCCGGCCGGGTCCACTCGGGCAGGGCGCTCAGGAAGTGGTCCAGGCGCGCGTCGTCCCGCTCCATGCCCGGATGCAGCTGGACGATCAGGGGCCCGCGGCGACCGCGGAGCTCATGCAGCCCGCGGGTCACGCGCTCGATCCAGACCTCGGGTTCGCGCAGCCGCCGCGCGTGCGTCAGGCCGCGGGGCGCCTTGACGGCCATCTCGAATCCCTCCGGCAGCCGCTCCCGCCATGCCGCGAACCTCGCATCGGCCGGCCAGCGGTAGAAGCTGCCGTTGAGCTCGACCGCATCGAACGCCGCGGTGTACTGCGAGAGCCAGTCGCGCTGAGGGCCCTGGTAGAGCACGCCCCGCCAATGCGAGTAGACCCATCCCGACGTCCCGATGCGTGCCATCGCTCCAGCGTGCCGGGCGAGAACGGCCTCGGGCACGGGGGTTGCATCAGCGGGCCGGCCGCGTTAGCCGCCCTTGAGATGCGCGTGCCGGCGACCGCTGACAGAGTGGGTGCATGACCCGCATCGGCGCGATCTTCAACCCGTACACCCACGCTCCCGACGAGTTCCGCGACGCCGTCCTCGCCGCCGAGTCGTCGGGTCTTCCGGAGCTGTGGATCTGGGAGGACTGCTTCCGGCAGTCCGCGTTCGCGACGGTGGGCGCGGCACTCGCCTGGACCGAGGCCCTGCGGATCGGGATCGGCATCGCGCCCATGCCGCTGCGCAACGTCGCGGCGACCGCCATGGAGCTCGCCACCGTCGAGCGGCTCTTCCCCGGCCGACTGCTGCCGGGGGTCGGGCACGGCGTGCTGGACTGGATGGGGCAGGTCGGCGCGCGGGTCGCATCGCCCCTGACGCTCATGCGCGAGTACGTGCCGGCGCTGCGGAGCCTGCTGGCCGGCGACGAGGTCACCGCGGCAGGGCGCTACGTGACGCTCGACGGCGTGCGGCTCGACTACGCGCCGACGACCCCGCCCCGCGTCTACGCGGCGGCGGAAGGCCCCAAGACCCTCCGGCTGAGCGGCGAAGTGGCCGACGGGACGGTTCTCGACAGCGGCCACACCGCAGAGGAGTACGCGACGGCGACCGCGTCGATCCGCGAGGCGCGCGTACTTGCCGGGCGCGGCGGCCATCACGACGTGGTCGCCTACGTCGTCACGGCGTTCGGCGCGGAATCCGAAGCCTGCGCGATCGCCGACGTGGGGGACAAGCCCGACCCCGCCCAGCGCGCGCTCTGGGGCGACCCCGCAGAGGTCGCCGCCGGCGCGCAGCGGTTCTTCGACGCCGGTGTCGACGACCTCGTGCTCCTGCCCTCCTCCCGCGGCGACATCGCCGAGTTCTACCGGGCAGCCGCCGAGGTCGCCCGCCTGGTCGGGACGGACGCCGCGTGACGGCGCAGCTCTCGCTCGGGATCGCGGCCGCGGCCGGCCCGGCCCTCGCAGAGCGGATCGCACCCGCCGCGGAAGCGGCCGGCTTCCACGGCCTCTGGGTGAACGACACGCCCGGGCACGACGCCCTGGCCGTTCTCGCCGCGGCAGCTGCCGTCACCGAGCACCTCGTGCTCGCCACCGGCGTGATCCCCGTCGACCGCCGCACGCCCGGCGACATCGCGGCCGCGGCGTCCGGTCTGCCCACCGCCCGCCTGGTGCTCGGCATCGGCTCCGGTCAGGTGCGCACCGGCGCGGTGGAGCTGGTGACGGATGCCGCGACCGAGCTGCGCACGCGCACCGACGCGCGCGTCGTCGTCGGAGCGCTCGGCCCGAGGATGCGGCGGGCCGGGGCTGCGGCATCCGACGGCGTCCTGCTGAGTTGGCTGACCCCGGCGGCCGCGACCGCGCAGGCCGCACAGGCGCACGCGATCGCCCCCGGAACCCATGTCGCGCTGTACGTGCGGACGGCCGCCGACGCCGCCGCGGTCGCCGCACTCGACGAGGAGACCTCGCGCTACGCCGCATACCCGGCGTACGCCGCCAACTTCGCCCGCCTGGGCATCGCCGCCGCCGACACCGTCATCCGCCCGACCGACCTGGGAGACCGCGTCGGCGCGTACCGCGTCGGCGTCGACGAAGTCGTGCTGCGCGCGATCACACCGACGGGCAGCGCGGACGACCACCTGCGGTTTATCGACGCGGTCGCCGAGGCCGTCGCGTGACGCGGGTCGTCGCCCGCTGGGCGCTCGCCGCGCTCCTCGTCGTCGCGGGCGCCTCGCATCTGACCTGGGGGGCGCCGCGGCTACCGGATCGTCGTGCCGGACTGGGCGACGCGCCTGCTGCACACCGACAAAGACACAATCGTGCTCGCCTCCGGCGTCGTCGAGCTGATGCTCGGCGGCGCGCTCGTCGCGCTCCCCGCCGAACGCCGCCGGATCGGCTGGGCCGTGGCGGCGTTCTTCGTGGCGGTGTTTCCGGGGAACGTCCATCAGTGGCGCACGGGTCGCCCGGCCCCGATGCTGCGCACCGACCGCTCCCGCTTCGTGCGACTGCTGCTGCAGCCGCTGCTCGTGGTCTGGGCGCTCTGGAGCAGCGAGCCCGCGGCGGGCAGGCGCGGATGAGCCGGCCGGTCGCCGTCATCGCGGGCGCGTCGGGGTTCGTCGGCCGGGCGCTCGCGCGTGCGTTCGCCGACGACGGCTACGACGTGCGCACCATCGGCCGTGCCGGCGCCGACGCGTCCTGGACCGACAGAGACGGAATCCGCGCGCTCGTCGATGGCGCGGCGATCGTGGTGAACCTCGCCGGGAAATCGGTGAACTGCCGCTACACCGACGCGAACCGCGACGAGATCCTGCGGTCGCGCGTGCAGACGACGCGGACACTGCGCACCGCGATCGGCGACGCAGGCACGCCGCCACCGCTGTGGCTCAACGCGAGCACCGCGACCATCTACCGTTACGCGCTCGACCGGCCGCAGACGGAGCAGGACGGCGAAGTGGGCGCCGGCTTCTCGGTGGACGTCGCACGCGGGTGGGAGGACGAGTTCTTCGCGGGGAGCCTCCCCTCCACGCGGCGCGTCGCGCTGCGCATGGCGATCGTCCTCGGCGACGGGCCCGCGACGCGCAGCCTGGTGCGGCTGGCCCGTCTCGGACTCGGCGGGCCCCAGTACGACGGCTGGTGGTTCCCGCATCGGCGCTATCGCGGAATCGGCGCGCATCCCACCGGCGACGGTCGCGCGCCCCACCACCGTTCCCGCGGCCGTCAGCGTTTCAGCTGGATCCACCTCGACGACGTCGTCGGGGCGGTGAGGTTCGTGCGGGACGACCCGAGGATCTCCGGGCCGGTCAATCTCGCGGCACCGGGCACCTCCGACAACCGCGGGCTCATGGCGGCGCTCCGCCGCGTCGTGGGCGCGCCTATCGGGCTGCCCGCCTGGCGCTTCATGCTGGAACCCGCGATGTGGGTGCTGAGAACCGAGCCGGAGCTCGTGCTCAAGAGCAGGTGGGCGGCTCCCGAGACTCTGACCGGGGCGGGCTACGAGTTCACGTACCCCCACCTGGAGCCGGCCCTGCGCGACGTCGTGGGGTCTCTCAGCGGGCGGCGGCACTGAGGCCGCGCGGCGCCACCGTGTGCGTGTCGGGGCCGGATGGGAGAATGCGGGAATGCTGCTCCACGAGCTCGTGACGGCGACGGATGCCGTGGCCTCGACGTCGTCGCGACTGGCCAAGGTCGCCGCGCTGTCCGACGCCCTACACCTGCTCGATCCCGACGAGGTCGGGCCGGCCATCGGGTTCCTGACCGCGAGCCCCCGCCAGGGTCGCCTCGGCGTCGGATGGCGGAGCCTGTCGAACCTGGCGGTGACGCACGCCGACGAGCCGACGCTCACCGTGGGCGACGTCGATGCGGCGCTCGATCGTCTCGCGGGGGCGGACGGCCCCGGTTCGGTCGCCGCGCGTGCTGCCGCGCTCGACGCACTGGCCCGTTCGGCCACGGCGGAGGAGTGGGACTTCCTCGCCCGCGTCATGCTCGGCGAACTGCGCACCGGGGCGCTCGAGGGGGTGCTGCTCGACGCCGTCGCGAAGGCGTCGGAACGCGACGCCGCCACCGTCCGCCGGGCCGCGATGCTATCGGGCGACCTCGGCGCCACGGCGCGCGTCGCTCTCACCGGCACGCCAGACGAGCTCGCCGCGATCGGGCTCGAGGTGGGGCGCGGCGTGCTGCCGATGCTCGCCTCGACCGCGGGCTCGGCGACCGAGGCGCTCGAGACGCTCGGAGGAGCGGCATCCATCGAATACAAGCTCGACGGGGCGCGGATCCAGGTGCACCGCGACGGCGAGGACGTGCGCGTGTTCACCCGGAGCCTCGCCGACATCACCCACCGTGTGCCCGAGATCGTCCAGGCCGTGCGGGACCTCCCGGCCGACCGGGTGATCCTCGACGGCGAGACACTGTCACTCGACGAGGACGGCGGGCCGCGCCCGTTCCAGGACACCATGGCCCGCTTCGGGTCGCTGGGCGCCGACGATGCAGCCGCGGTGGTGCTCCGCCCGTGGTTCTTCGACATCCTGCACCTCGACGGCCGCGACCTCATCGACGAGCCGCTGTCGACGCGCCTCGCGCTCCTCGACAGCGCCGTCGGCGACGCCCGCATGCCCGGCATCGTCACCGAGGACGCGACGCGCGCCGAGGAGTTCTCCCGCGAGGCCCTCGCCGCCGGGCACGAGGGCGTGATGGTGAAGGCGCTCGACGCGCCCTATGCTGCCGGGCGACGCGGCAAGAGCTGGCTCAAGGTCAAGCCCGTGCTCACCTACGACCTCGTCGTGCTCGCCGTCGAGTGGGGCTCGGGCCGGCGCACCGGCCAGCTCTCGAATCTGCACCTCGGTGCACGCGATCCCGAGGGGGCGTTCGGCGAGCCCGGGGGCTTCGTGATGGTGGGCAAGACCTTCAAGGGACTGACCGACGCGACCCTGCGCTGGCAGACCGAGTACTTCCCGACCATCGAGAGCCATCGCTCCTCGTACGCCGTGCACGTGCGGCCCGAGACCGTCGTCGAGATCGCCATCGACGGCGTGCAGCGCTCCACGCGCTACCCCGGCGGCGTCGCCTTGCGCTTCGCACGGGTGAAGGGCTACCGCCCCGACAAGCGCGCCGACGAAGCCGACACGATCGAGAGCCTGCGCGGACTGCTGCGGGGCTGAGCGGGAGCGGCACCGAGGTCAGCGGCGTACGGCGAGGTACCGGTGCTCGGGCCTGCCGGTCGTCCCGTAGCGCAGGCGCACCTCGACCAGTCCGCGGCTGGCGAGGCCTGCGAGGTGCCGCTGGGCCGTCGCCCGCGAGATGCCGACGCGGTCGGCGATCTGCGCGGCGGACGCCTCGTCGTCGCCGAGCCCCTCGAGGATCAGCTGCTCGGTCGCCGAGCGCGCCACGGTCGCCGGCTCCGAACCGCCGTGCACGATCGCGAGGGCGCGGTCGATCTGCTCCTGCTCCAAGGGTCGGTCGGTGACCAGCAGGTTCCGCATCCGCGCGTAGCGATCGAGCCGCTCGGCGAGCACCCGGGCGTCGAAGGGCTTCGTCAGGTAGGCGAGCGCCCCCGCCTGCAGGGCGCGGCGCACCGTGGCGGCATCGGTCGCGGCCGACAGCACGAATGCGTCGATGCCGGCCGCGGCGACGAACTCGACGCCGTCGCCGTCGGGAAGGAACGCGTCGACGAGCAGCAGATCGGGGGCGTGCACCCGCACCGCCTGCCGTGCCGCGCCGAGCGATTGCACGGCCTCGAGGGCGGTGAACCCGGTGCGCGACGCGACGATGTCGCGGTGCAGGCCGGCGACGCGGAAGTCGTCGTCGACGACCAGCACGCGGATGGGACGGTTCATGCGTTCCTCTCCTCGGGGTTCCCGTCAGCAGGGCGGAGCGCCCCAGGCAGGCGGGCGCCGAACACGGCGCCCGCCGCCGCGCCGCCGGGATCGATCAGCCAGACGTCGCCGCCGCGGCGGCGCGCGAGGTCGCGGGAGAGCGGGAGCCCGAAGCCGTGCCCGTGCACGGTGTCATTCCTGCTCGCCTCGGTCTCGCGCGCGGCGACGCGCGCGAACGGGTCCGCCCCCGGCGGTCGGATGCCGCCGCCGGAGTCGGCCACCGTGATCACCAGTTCGTCGCCGTCTCCCAGCAGCGCGACCTCGACCCAGCCGGGCCGTGGGCCGCCCACAGCCGCGGTGACCGCGTTGCCGACCAGGTTGCCGAGCACCGCCGCGACGTCCTCCGCCGCGGCCACCTCGCTCAGCAGCAGGGTGTCCTCCGAGATGCGGACCGTGACGCCCCGCTCGCGCGCCGTCGCGGCGGTCGCGCCGAGAAGCGACGTCAGGAACGCGTCGGGGACGCGCTCGAGCCCCGCGACGCCGAAGTCCACGGTGCCGCGCTCGGTCAGATCGCCGAGGAATGCGCGGGCCTCGTCGACGCGTTCGGCGTCGATCAAGCCGGACGCGACGTGCAGGCGGTTGGCGAACTCGTGCCGCTGCACGCGCAGCGCCTCGGTCATGGCGCGCACCGTCTCGAGCCGGCCGGCGAGGGCTTCGACGTCGGTGCGGTCCCGCACGACCACGATCTGGCCCAGTGCCCGCGCGTCCCGCTGCACCGGTCGGGTGTCGAGGTACAACACGCGGTCGCCGACGACGGCCTCGACGCCGGAGGCCCCGTCCCGCACGGCGGCGCGCACCGTGTCAGGCAGCGCGAGCTCGTCGAAGCGGCGCCCGAGCGGTGCGTCGATCCCCAGCATCCGTTCGGCCGCCTCATTGCACACCCGCACGACGCCGTCGGGATCGAGTGCGACGACGCCGTCGCCGACCCCCTCGAGCACCGCCGCCTGGTTCTGCACGAGGGTCACGAGATCCTCCGGCTGGAGCCCGAGGGTGAGTCGTTCGAACCGTCGTCGGAGCACCAGCGTGGCCGCCGCGGCGAGAGCCAGCCCGCCGATCGCGGCGATCGCGATCGTCGCGACGAGCGCGGGGAGGTCGTCGAAGACGCTCGCACGCTCGAACCCGACACTGACCTCGCCGACGGGATCGCCGCCGTCCTCCGCGTAGACGGGCACCTTGGCGCGGGCGGACTCGCCGAGCGTGCCCACCTCCCAGTCGACGACCTCATTGCCCTCGAGCACCTCGGCGAACGGAGTCGAGACGACCTGGCCGAGAAGCTCCTCCGTCGGGTGGGCGAGACGGATGCCGTGGTCGTCGGTGATGACGACGAACAGCGCGTCCGTGCGATCCGCGACGTCGGCCGCGATCTGCTGGAGCGCGCCCGTGCGGAGCTGGGCGGCATCCGGCGTTCCCGGGTCGGCGGAGAACTCCGCGACCAGCGCCTTCACGTCGGGGTCCTCCGCGACCGTGCGGGCGATGTTGAGGGCGGCGGACTCCGACTCGGCACGGAGCTGGCGCACGCCCAGCCACCCGAAGACGAGCGCGCACACGGCGACGACGGCGGTCACGGTCGCCAGCTGCATCAGCAGCAGCCGCGTCGCGAAGCGCATCCCACCTCCCGGAGCCGATGAGGGCTGGGGCCGGTGAGAGGCACCGGCCGTGCACGCACGTGAGCACAATGCGCAGAAGACACGCTACGCGCACAACCTGCACGAATGCGACTTAGCGCGCGACGCGTCGCGGCGGCGCCTAGCCTCGCGGAAACGCACCGCCACCGGTGCGACGCCACCACCCGCACGACACGACGAAGGAGTCGAGATGAACGCGGCAGTTCCGTTCCTGTTCCACGCCGCCGAGGCCGACGAAGGCTACGCCACCGCCTTCGTCCCGTCCGACGGCGTGCTCGTCGCCCTGGGCTTCACGATGGTGCTCGTCTTCATGGCGCTCATCATGACGCGCAGGCTGACCCCGATGGTCGCGCTCATCATCGTGCCGACCGTCTTCGGGCTGTTCGCCGGCGCCGGCCTGGGACTCGGCGACATGATCCTCGACGCGATCGGCAGCATGGCCCCGACGGCAGCCCTGCTGATGTTCGCCATCATGTACTTCGGCATCATGATCGACGTCGGCCTGTTCGATCCGCTCATCCGCGCGATCACGCGCCTGCTCGGCGACGATCCGGCCAAGGTCGTGCTGGGCACCGCCGTGCTGGCGGGCGCGGTGTCGCTCGACGGCGACGGGTCGACGACCTTCATCATCACCACCTCCGCGATGCTGCCGATCTACCTGCGCCTCGGCATGAGCCCCGTCGTGCTCACCTGCGTCGCGGGCCTCATGAACGGCACGCTGAACATCGTGCCGTGGGGTGGCCCCACCGTGCGGGCGGCGACTGCGCTGGGCCTGCAGCCCACCGACATCTTCGTGCCGATGCTGCCCTCGCTCGCCGCCGGCATCGTCATCTCGCTGGCCTTCGCCTGGTTCCTCGGACTGTCGGAGCGCAAGCGCATCGGCAGCATCGACGAGTCGCGCCTCGACGGCGGGGGAGTGCTCGCCGGATCCCGCATCTTCCGCGGCGCCGACACGAAGCCGGGCGCCCGTGCGACGCTGCGCACCGGCAACATCGTGACGCTCGCCGGCGGACGGGGTAGCCTGCCCGTCGCCACCGCGGTCGTCGACCGGGAAGACACCGCGATGGCCGACACCATGCTCGACCCGAACCGTTCGACGCTGCGGCCGAAGCTCATCTGGTTCAACCTGGCGCTCACCCTCGCGGTGATGGTGCTGCTGGTGCTCGACATCTTCCCCCTCGCCTACGTCTTCATGGTCGGCGCAGCGATCGCGCTGTTCGTGAACTTCCCGAAGCTCAAGAGCCAGGCCGACGAGATCGTCGCCCACGCGCCGAGCATCGTGGGCGTCGTCTCGATGGTCCTGGCGGCCGGCGTGCTGGTCGGCGTGCTGAACGGCACCGGCATGGTCGACGCGATGGCGACGTGGATCACGACCGTGATCCCGGCCTCGCTCGGACCCTTCCTGGCCGTCATCACCGGCATCCTGTCGATCCCGTTCACGTTCTTCATGTCGAACGACGCGTTCTACTACGGCATCCTGCCCGTGCTGGCGCAGAGCGCCGAGCACTTCGGGATCGCGCCGGTCGAGATTGCCCGCGCCTCGATCACCGGCCAGCCGGTGCACCTGCAGAGCCCGCTCGTGCCGGCGATCCTGCTGCTCGTCTCACTGGCCAGCGTCAACCTCGGCGACCACCACAAGAAGGTGCTCTGGCGGGCGTGCGTCGTGTCGCTCGCGATGCTCGCCGTCGGCGTGCTGGTGGGCGCGATCCCGCTCATGGCCTGAGCGGACCGGCTGCCGGCTGGTTCTCCCCGGCGGCGTCCACGGCTCGTAGGCTTTGGCCATGACCAGAGCAGCCGCACCCGACGCCGCCTACGAGCACCGCAGCTTCGGGGCACCCGGCGCGGAGCGCGCCGTGTTCCTGCTCCGCGGGGGCGTCTCGGCGCTGTCGGATCCGCTGCCCGACGCCACGACACGACGCGACGCGCGGGTCGTGGCGATCGGGCTCACGGTGGACGACATCGACGACCCGGTGGCCTATCGCGGGACGACGCCCGCGGAGGCCACCGCCCGGCGGATCGCGCAGTTCGTCACCGAGGAGCGCGGCGATCGGCCCGTCGGCCTCGTGGGTGTCGCCACCGCCGGCGAGGTGGCCATCCAGGTCGCCGCCATCCTCGGCGCCGACGTCGACCGGCTCGCCCTCCTGGCGGTGCCGCGTCCCGAGTCCGAGCTCGGCCGCCACGAGGTCGCGGAGCTGCTGGAGAGGATTCCGGCCAAGACGCTGCTGATGAACGCGCGGGAGGACCCGGATGCCGCGAACGCCGCAGCACGCTGGTTCGCCGAGAGGCTCGCCTCCGCCCGCGTCGAGATGGTGCCGCAGACGTCGGACCCCGAGTCTCGCCTGGTCCTGGGCGAGGTCTGGGAGCGCGTGCTGTCGCACGTCGCCCCCGGAACCATCCGATGACCCGGATCGTCGTCCTGACCGGCGCCGGCATCTCCGCGGAGAGCGGTGTTCCCACGTTTCGCGGCGCGGACGGCTTGTGGGAGGGGCACCTCATCGAGGACGTCGCCACACCGGAGGCATACGAGCGCGACCCCGACACCGTCCTCGCCTTCTACGATGCGCGCCGCCGGGCGCTCGGAACCGTCGTGCCCAACGCCGCCCATCGCGCACTCGCACGACTGGAAGGTGCGATCGGCGGCGACCTGCTCGTCGTCACGCAGAACGTCGACGACCTGCACGAGCGCGCCGGCAGCTGCAACCTCGTCCACATGCACGGGGAGCTGCGCCGGGCGCTGTGCCTCGCGTGCGGCTCCCGGCCTGCGTGGCACGAAGACCTCATCGATCGCCCGGCCTGTCCCGAATGCGAAGAGCGGATGCTGCGCCCCGACGTTGTCTGGTTCGGCGAGATGCCGTACGACCTCGACCGCATCGAGAACGCCGTCGTCGCCGCCGACGTCTTCGTGTCGATCGGCACGTCGGGCGCGGTGTACCCGGCCGCCGGCTATGTGGCGCTCGCGGCCGCCTTCGGAGCGCGCACCGTCGAGCTCAATCTCGAGCCGAGCGACGCGGCCGTGCCGTTCGATGACGCCCGGGCGGGTCGTGCGAGCGAGCTGGTGCCCGCCTGGGTGGAGGAGGTGCTGACGACACGTCGCGCGGGCGTCGAGCGCAGCTGAGCGCGTCGCGCAAGGTCGAGGGCGCCGCGCCGCACGAAGGCGCCGGGCGGATTGCTCCGCCCGGCGCCTTCGTATCGGGTGCTGCGGCTATGCCCTGCCGCCGCCAGACCGCACGCGCGACAGCGCGTCCACGGTCGCGGCGAGGATCAGCACGCCGCCGGTCACCAGCAGGTTGACACCCGCGGGCAGGTTGAGCAGGCCCAGGCCGTTCGTGATCGTCGCGATGACGAGCGCGCCGATCGCAGCGTGCATGAGGCGCCCCTTGCCGCCGAACAGGCTGACACCGCCGACGACCGCCGCAGCGACGCCAGACAGCACGATGTCGCGGCCGACGGTGGCGTCGACGGAGCCGACGCGCGCGACGCTCAGCAGCGCCGAGAACACCGCGAGGCTCGAGCAGATCACGAACGCCCACCACTTGATCCACCGCACCTTGACGCCGGAACGGCGCGCGGCTTCGGCGTTGCCGCCGATGGCGTAGATGTAGCGGCCGAACTTGGTGCGGTCTAGCAGGAACGTGCCGAGCCAGAGGATCGTCAGCACGACCGGCACGACGATGGGGACCCCGGCCACCTCGACCACGGACTGGCCGCGGTTCTGGTTGAGGACGAAGACCACCGCGCCGCCGATCACGGCGATCGCCGCGAGCTTGATCCACACCATCGACAGGGCACGGTTCGGAACACCGGCACGCGTGCGGCGCGCCCGGTCCCAGAACGACGTTCCCCCCGAGATCGCGAGCATGATCACGAGCATCGCCCATCCGCCCCACACGGGCAGATTCCCGTTCTGGAGGGCGATGAGCTCGGGAACCTCGAGGCGGAACAGGCCGCCGGGGCCGATGATGACGAGCGCGAGGCCCTGGAACCCGAGGAACAACCCCAACGTGACGACGAACGACGGAATGCCCACCCTCGCCACGAAGAAGCCGATGAAGGCCCCCGTGAGGAACCCGAAGCCGAAGCCGATCAGGAGCGCGAGCGGCCAGGGGATGCCGAACTGGGCGTTCAGCACGACGAACAGCGCCATGCCGACACCGCCGGTCACACCGGCGGACAGGTCGATCTCGCCGAGGAGCAGCACGAACACGAGCGCCATGCCGAGCACGACGAGCGTCGCCGCCTGGTTCAGCAGGTTGGCGAAATTGCGCTCGGTGAGGAAGAACGGGCTCATGATCGAGAACAGCGCGCCGAGCACAATGAGGCCGCCGAGCGCGGGGAGAGCGCCCATGTCGCCGCCGCGCACACGCTGCCACCATGCCCGGAGCTGGTCGCCGACGCCGCCCTCCACGCCGCTGCCGATCAGGTCGCTCGCGATGGGATCGGGAGCGGCCTCGGTCCGGGTGGCATTGCTGCTCATTCCGCGCCTCCTTCGGTGCGAACGGTCGACGTATCGAGGATCGTGACACCGGCGGGCGCCTTGGTTCCGGTGATGTAGCCCACGACGTCGTCGCGGGTCGTCGAGGACGCCGGGATCTGGGCGACCATCTGACCGAGGTACAGGACGGCGATGTCGTCGGCGACCTCGAAGACGTCCACCAGATTGTGACTGATGAGGATCACGGCGACGCCCTGCTCCGACAGGCGCTTCACCAGGTTCAGCACCTGCTCGGTCTGGGCGACGCCGAGGGCGGCCGTCGGCTCGTCGAGGATGACCACTCGGGCCTTCTTCAGCACGGCACGAGCGATCGCCACGGTCTGCCGCTGGCCACCGGACAGGCTCGAGACCTTCTGGCGGACGGACTTCACGGTGCGCACCGAGAGGGAGCGCAGCGTGTCGGACGCCTCCTTCTCCATGCGGCCCTCGTCGAAGGTGCCGAACGTCAGCTCCTCGCGGCCGAGGAACATGTTCTGGACGATGTCGAGGTTGTCGCACAGGGCCAGGTCCTGGTAGACGACCTCGATGCCCAGGTGCCCCGCGTCGCGGGGCGCGTGCAGGTCGCGGTGCACGCCGTCGATGAGGACTTCGCCCTCGTCGTACGGCTGCACGCCGGCCAGACCCTTGATGAGCGTGGACTTGCCGGCGCCGTTGTCGCCGACGAGGGCGGTGACCTTGCCGGGGTGGACTTTGAGGTCCACGCCCTTCAGGACGCTGACGGGGCCGAAGGACTTCTTGACCCCGACCAGCTGGATGATCGGCTCTGCGCCGACCGGGGCGGGAGTGGTGGTGGATGTATCTGACATGCTCGCTTCCTTGGGAGTGCCCGTGGTCCGGCGAGAAGGGGCGTCACGCCGATCGGCGCGACGCCCCCTCGCGGGTTCAGCCGTAGCCGATCCGCTACTCGGCGGTGACCCCATACTGCTCGCAGGCGGCCATCACGTCAGGGGTGCAGACATCGTCGTACTCGGCGTCGCCGGCCGCGATGACGTCCTTGACCTGGTCGGGACCGACCAGGATCGGCGTGACCTGGATGTAGGGCGTGCCGTCCTCGAGCTCGGCGTCGGCCTCGGGAGTCTCGCCCTTCAGGAGCGCGACGGCCGTGTCGACGGCAGCAGTGGCCTCGTCCTTGACCGGCTTGTAGACCGTGGCGGTCTGCCAGCCGAGCAGGATGTTCTGCAGGCCCGCGACGTTCGCGTCCTGGCCCGACACCGCAACGCCCGTGAGGTTGTTGTCCTGCAGGACCTTGATGACGCCCGCGGCGTTGGTGTCGTTCGCGGCCCACACGCCGTCGACCTGGCCGCCGAGGCCCGTCAGCGCCTGCTCGAAGTTGGTCTGCGACTTGGCCTGGTCCCAGATCCCCGGGGGCTCGGCTGCCGGCGTGATGCCAGCGGCCTCCATCACCTCGACGGCGCCGTCGTGGAACATCGCCGCGTTGCCGTCGGTCGGGTCGCCGCCCATGTAGACGACGACAGCGGTCGCCGGATCCTTGCCCGCGGCTTCGAGGCCGTCGAGGACGGTCTGGCCCTCGAGACGGCCGACCTCGGTGTTGTCGAACGACACGTAGTAGTCGGCGCCCTCGAACGGGCGGTCGTAGGCGATCACGGGGATGCCCTCGGCCTTCGCCTTGGTCGCGACGGCCTCCGCAGCGCCCTGATAGTCGACGAGCAGCATGACGCCGCAGCCCTGTGTGAGCTGCTGGTCGGCGATCGTCGAGTACTTGTTGACGTCGGCCTGCGCGTTCTGGATGTCGACGTCGAAGCCGGCCCCCTCCAGCCCTTCCTGGAGGTACTTGCGGTCGAAGTTCTCCCAGCGCGGCGAGGACGCCGCATCAGGCAGGATCACACAGGCACGGTCCGCGGCTTCGCCGCCGCCATCCCCGCCGTCCCCGCTGTCGCCGTTGCCGCCGGCACAGCCGGCCAGCATCACCGCGGCCGCGCCCGTGAGGGCGGCCACGGCGAGGATCGAAGACTTCTTCATCATTCGCCTTTCGTCGTTGAAGCGAGCGCGTTCCAGGAGCGTCCCTGGTTTCTTCACGCTGATGCGATCATCGATGACCGGCGTTCTTGGCGTCAAGTCTTGAACGTAACGCTTTGACAACGCACCTGACTTTGGAGCGGGGATGCGGCAAGCTCAGGACGATAGAGAGCGCTTACCGTGCAGAGTGCGTCGATTCACGCTGCAGAAGAGGCATAATGCGCCCTGGTCGCAACCGGTCGCCCGAAGCCATCATCGGGAGTGTTCGCCAAGTGAAGCCAGTGCGGCACGGGCATTGCGCGAGGCTCAGGCGCGCCCGGTGGCGGCACGTGTGCGGCGCGAGAGCGAGTCGACGATCACCGCGAGCACGAGCACGACGCCGGTGACCATGAACTGCACCGACGAGTCGAGGTTCATGAGGGTCAGCCCCGACGAGATCGACTGGATCACCACGATGCCGACGAGAGCCGAGAACGCGGATCCTCGGCCACCGAAGAGGCTCGTGCCGCCGATGACGGCCGCGGCGATCGCGTTGAGGTTCACGTCGCCGGTGCCCGAGCTCTGGTTCGCCGACGCCAGCCGCGCGGCGGCGAGGATGCCTCCCACGGCGGCCAAGGCCGAGCACATCGCGAACACCGACAGGTAGATGCGGTCGACACGGATGCCGGCGCGCCGGGCGGCCTCGACCGATCCGCCGACCGCGTAGACGGCCCGCCCCCAGCGGGTGCGGGTCAGGACGAAGTTCATGGCGACGATGAGCGCGAGGAAGAAAAGGAACATCACGCCGACGCCGCGATACAGGTTCAGGTACCACGTCGCCACGAGCAGGAAGGCGAGCAGGACGCCGCTGCGCACCGCGATCTCTGTGTAGCTCTGGCTCACCAGGTTCGCCGCCGCGCGCCGTCTCGCGCGCCTGAGGAGCGACCACGCGAACGCTGCCACGGCCAGCGCGGCCACGACGTACGACGCCCAGGCTGGGAGGAACATCTGCTGGGCGAACTGGACGAGCCACGAGTCGAACGGGATCGCGATGGATCCCGTCTCGCCGAGCACCCACAGCTGCAGTCCGAGGAAGCCGAGGAGGCCGGCCAGCGTGATGACGAAGCTGGGCAGCCCGAAACGCGTGAACAGGTAGCCGTACAGCAGACCCACCAGGCACCCGACGGCGATCGCGGCCACCAGCGACAGGACCAGGTTCCACTGCAGCTGCACGAACGTCACGGCGAGCACCGCCGCCGCGAGCCCCGACACAGACCCCACCGAGAGGTCGATCTCGCCCACGAGCAGCACCAGCACCACACCGAGTGCGATCGTGCCGATGGCGGCGCACTGCATCGTGAGGTTCACCAGGTTCTCGCTGGAGAGGAAGACCGGGTTCAGCAGCTGGAAGACGGTCCAGATGACCGCGATCCCGAGGACGACGGGGAGCGCGCCGAGGTCCCCGCCCCGGATGCGGGTCACGAAGCCCTCCAAGGCGAGGCGGATGCCGCTGCCGCTCAGGAGCCGTTCGCCGCCGGTCGGCTCGGTCAGGCGCTCGTCGCCGCGGGCGCTCATCGGCTCCCGTCCCCGCGGGGTCGGGAGGTGCGGCGCGACCCGCCGCGCGGCATGCGGATGACCGTGCCGCCGGAGGTCTGCTCGGAGGGCTCGTCGCGCGCGGCGGCGGGCGCGGCATCCGTCCGCTCCGGCACGCGCCGCGGTGCCGCGGAGTGGTCGACCGCGCCGGTGATCGCCGCGATGAGGGTCTCGCTGGTGACGTCCGCGACGTTGTACACGCCGTTGTTGCGACCGAGGCGCAGCACGACCACGCGGTCGGCGACCGCCATCACGTCGGCCATGTTGTGACTGATGAGGATGACCCCGTGCCCGCGCTCGCGGAGACGCTCGATGAGGTTCAGCACCTCGGCCGTCTGCGCGACGCCGAGTGCCGCCGTCGGTTCGTCGAGGATGACGACGCGCGGCTCGCCGATGAGCGAGCGGGCGATGGCGACGGTCTGGCGTTGCCCGCCAGACAGCGACGCCACCGGCACGCGCACGGACGGGATCTTGGCCGACAGCTCGCGCAGCAGCGTCCAGGTGCGCTGCTCCATGTCGACCTCGTCGAGCGTGGCGCCGTCGCGCAGCTCGCGCCCGAGCCACAGATTCGCGACGACGTCGAGGTTGTCGCACAGCGCGAGGTCCTGGAAGATCGTCTCGATCCCGAGCTGCTGGGCGTCGGCGGGGGAGTCGATGCCGACCTCTTCGCCGTCGAACTCGATCGATCCGCTGTCGGGAGGGTGCACACCCGCCAGTACCTTGACGAGGGTCGACTTGCCGGCGCCGTTGTCGCCCACAAGCGCCACGACCTCGCCCTCGTTCACCCAGAAATCCACGTCGGTGAGCGCCTTGACGGCGCCGAACCGCTTGCCGATGCCGCGCATCGTGAGCACGCGTTCACGCGGCCGCCCGGTCCGCGGGTGCGTCATCGACATCCTCGCCCTGTCCTCATCGTCGTTCCCAGCCCCCGCCGTCCCCTGCCAGAGTCAGGACCCTACCCGATGCCGGCAGCTTCGCACGCATCCGCGTAGGCGGGGGTGCAGATGTCGTCGACGCTCCAGAATCCGTCGGCGACCACAGTGTCCATGATGTCGTCGATCGTCACCCCCACGGGGTCGAGCAGCGTGGCCGGAGTCCCCTCGATCTCCAGCGGCGCCGTCACCTCCTCGCCGTGCAGCAGCTTGACCGCGATCTCGGCGGCGAGCTCCGCCTGCGGCTTGATCGCCTTGTACACCGTCATGTACTGGTCGCCGGTGAGGATCCGCTGGATCGCCGACAGCTCGGCATCCTGACCGGTCACGATCGGAAGCGGATCGACGTTCGCAACGCGCAGTGCCGCGATCGCACCGCCGGCGGTGGCGTCGTTTGCGGCGTAGACCCCGGCGATCGCGCCGCCGTGCTGCGCGATCTGCCCCGACACCCATTCCTGCGCCTTCTCGGGGTTCCAGCCCGGGGTGTCGTACTCGGCCAGCACGCGCAGGCCGCTGTCGTCGATGATGCTGTGGGCGCCCCGCTTGAACAGCGCCGCGTTGCTGTCTGTCGGCGAGCCGTTCACCATGAGGATGCCGCTGCCGTCCTCGGTCGCCCGCATCCCTTCGACGAACGCGGTCGCCTGCAGGACGCCGACCTTCTCGTTGTCGAACGAGATGTAGTACGCCAGGTCGCCACCGGCGATCAGGCGGTCGTACGAGATGACGGGCACGCCCTTGGCATTGGCCGAGTTCACGATGCTGACGGCGGCGTTCGCGTCGACCGGGTCCAGCACCAGCACTCCCGCGCCCGAGGTGAGGGCGGACTCCGCCTGCTGCTGCTGCTTCGCGGCATCCTGATCGGCATTGGCGTACAGCACGTCGTAGTCGCCGAGCTCTGCCACGCGCGCTTCGAACAGGGGCCGGTCGAAGGTCTCGTAGCGGGCGGTCTTCGCATCGGGCAGGAGCAGTGCGATGGTGTCGTCGGTCGGCGTGCCCTCCCCGGCACCGGGATCTCCCGTGCAGGCGGACAGCATCCCGGCGGCGACGAGGAGGATGCCGGCGGCCGCCGCCGCGCGATGCCCGACCGAGCGCCGCCGCGGCCGATCGTGTCGGGTGCGGGACATCGGACGAGCCTATGCCGTGATGGGTAGCGTCGACGCCGCCGGGAGCTGGGCGCTGACGGTGACGTGGTCGAGGGCGATCGCGATGGCCCCGCGCGTCTCCGCCCACTCGCCGAAGGAGGCGCCGACGATCTCGGGCAGGCCGTCGGCTGAGGGGAGGGCGGTGCGCTCGAGCGAGTGCCGCATCGGCGCCATGAGGATCTCGCCCGCCTGACCCAGCTCGCCTCCCACGACGATGACCTCGGGATCGAAGAGGTTGCAGAGGCTCGCCGCCGCGATGCCGATGTGGCGCCCGGCATCGGCGATGACGCGCCGTGCCGCGCCGTCGCCCGCTTCGGCGGCCTGGAGCAGGTCACCCAGGCGGTGCATGCCCTCGCTCGAGGGGAACAGCGACAGCAGCGCGGGCCCGCCCGCGTAGGTCTCGAGGCAGCCGCGGTTGCTGCAGCGGCAGATGGGGCCGTTCTCGTCGAGCGTGACGTGGCCGATCTGGCCCGCCTTGCCGTTGACGCCACGGAACAGGTCGCCACCGACCACGAGTCCGGCGCTGATCGTGTGGCCGACGCGGATGAAGACCGACGACGCGGCGGCGCGGCCGTTGCCCTCGCGGGCCTCGGCGAGACCGCCGAGGTTCGCCTCGCTGTCGACGTAGACGGGGCGGCCGATGCGCGCCGCGAGGCTCTCGGCGACGTCGACGCCCTCCCAGCCCCGCAGCAGGCCCGGGGTGGACACCATGCCGGTCCGCGGGTCTATGGGGGCGGGCAGCGCGAGGCCCACGGCGAGGAGATCGGTGAGCGACCCGCCGAGCGACTCCATCATGTCGCCGAGCAGCAGTGCGAGGCGGTCGAGCTCGGAGTCATGGCGGTGGTCGAGGGGGAGGGGGAGCGAGGACTGCGTGACGATGGTGCGTGCGGTGTCGGCGATCGCGATGTGCAGCTGCCTCGAGCTGTAGTGGACGCCCGCGACGAGACCGAGCCGGCGGGCGAGCGACACCAGGGTCGCGCGGCGACCGCTGCTCGTCGTGAAGGATGTGTGGAGCAGGCCCGAAGCGGTCAGCTCCTTGACGATGTTCGAGACCGTGGCGGGGGAGAGCCCGGTGCTGCCGGCCAGCTCGATCTGCGTGAGGCGGCCGTGGCGCTTGAGGGACTCGACGACGCGCGCGCGATTGGCCTCGCGCAGCGAGGTCTGCGAGCCCGGCGGAGCTTGACGGCGTGCCACAGCTCACACTGTATCCCACCTGCGATTTCCCAGATCGGCCGCGGGATCGCCGGTAGGAAGACGAACGCGGCCCGCGCGAGGGGGCTACTCGCGCAGACGCACCAGTCGCTCGTGCCCGGTCTCCTCGAGCTCGGCGATCGACTCGCGCGCCTTCACGAAGTCGTTGAACGACCGGTAGCCCAGCGCCTTCTCGCTGAACGACGGGTCCATCCGACGCATGTGCGTCTTGACCGCCGAGCTGTGCAGCCACTCGGAGTCGTCGTTCTTGTCGTGGCCGAGGCGCAGGGCGCGCTCCAGCAGGCGGGTGGCCGTCTCCTGCGGGTCCTCGGCAGGTTCCTCGATCGGCTGCACCGGCTCGGGAGCGGGTGGCTCGAGGCTCGCGGCGACGGTCTTCGACGACGCGCGACGGTTCCCGCGCTTCGGCGGCGCCGTCGTCTCGAGCGCCTCGTTGAGCGCAGCCTCGATCTCGACCGTCGAACGGGCCTCGGCGGTCGCATCGGCGGCCGCAGCCGGTGCGTCCGCCGTGACGGCATCCGTCGGCGTGACGGCCTCCGTCGACACGGCGGCCTCCGTCGGCACGGACTTCGCCGCTCCGCGACGGCCTCCCGACCGCGCGGCCGTGCCGCCGGTCGCCGCGCTCGCCGCCGTCTCCTTCGTCTTGGTCGCACGGCCGGGGGCCGCCTTGGACGGTGCCTTCTCGGCGGCCTTGTCCGGCGTCTTGGCGGCCCTCGCGGGTTCGCGGGTGACACGGGGGACCCCGGGCAGCGAGTCGTAGGCCTCGAACTCGTCGCACGCGGCCGCCAGCGACTTCGCCGTGGACCCGGCCACACCGACTCCGACCACGTAGCGGCCGAGTCGCTTGCACCGCTGCGCGAGCGGGACGTAGTCCGAGTCGCCGGCGACGATCACGACGTGCGTGAGGTCGGGGAGCCGGAACATGTCCTCGACGGCGTCCACCGCGAGACGGATGTCCGCTCCGTTCTTGGCGTATGCGGCGGCGGGGAAGAGCTGCACGAGATCGACCGCACGGGCGACGAGCTGCGAACGGTAGATCGCGTTGACGGGGGCCGACCAGTCGGCGTATGCGCGGGTGAGCACGAGCGTGCCGAAGGAGGCCGCGAAGTCGATGATCGCACCGACGTCGATGGTGGCCGCGGCGAGCCGCTCGGCGATCTCGGGATCGTTGGGGTTGTCGGCGATGCGCTGGCGGTCGCGCGAGTACGAGTTGCGGCCGTGGACGCGGTCGTACCAGGACATCACGATGTTGTCGAAATCGAGGTACACCGCGACGCGGGGATTCTGCAGGTCGGGCATGTCACTCCTCACCGGGGTAGCGCACGCCCACGAGCGTGCGGATCTCATCGAGCGTGGCCATGATCGCGACGGTCTCGTCGATCGGCAGGATGTCGGAATCGGTGCGGCCCTCCGCCAGGTACCGCCCCGCTGCCAGCGCCTGGTACTGCATACCGCGCCCCTCGATGTCGGAGCGGAACTCCTCGCGCACCGTGCCGTCGGGCCCCACCAGGCGGAATGAGGTCGCCGTGTACCAGACGCGGTCGATGTCGATGCGGGCATCTGTGCCGATCACCGACGCGGTGTTCGGACCCGCGCCACGGGACGCCGACAGGGTTGTCGACAGTGCGCCGTCGGCGTGCGCCATGATCGTCGCGACCTCCGTGTCGGATCCGGCGTCGCCGATGCGCGCGGACGCGACGATGGACAGCGGCTCGCCGAGCATGTCCCACGCGAACGAGACCGGATAGATGCCGAGGTCGAGCAGCGCGCCGCCGCCCAGCTCGAGCGCGTTGATGCGGTGCGCGGGGTCGGACGTCAGCAGCTGGGTGTGATCGGCGGTGACCGCGCGGATCTCGCCGAGCGCGCCCGAGGCCACCAGCTCGCGGATGCGGACCATGTGCGGCAGATACCGCGTCCACATGGCCTCCATGGCGAGGAGCCCGCGGTCGGCGGCGGCGTCGCGGACCGCTGCCGCTTCGTCGGCGTTCAGCGTGAACGGCTTCTCGACGAGCACGTGCTTTCCCGCCTCCAGCGCCAACAGGGCGTTGGAGGCGTGCATCGGATGCGGCGTCGCGATGTAGACGATGTCGACATCGGGATCGGCGACCAGGTCCGCGTACGAGCCGTGGGCGTGGGGGATGGAGAAGTCGGCGGCGAACGCCTCAGCGGTCTCGCGGCGACGGGATCCGACGGCGATGACGTCGAGGCCGGCGGTGCGCAGATCGCTGGTGAACGCGCGTGCGATGCCGCCCGGTCCGAGGATGCCCCAGCGGGGTGAGGACGGTGAGGTCATGACACGAGGCTAGTGGCGCCACGGCGCACTCGCCGGGTCGACTAGCGCGGGACGCTCTCCGCCAGCCGGGGACGGCCGGCCGTCTCGCCGATCCGCTCGAGCGCGCGGGCCAGGTCGTCGACGATGTCGCGGGCGTCCTCGAGGCCGATCGACAGGCGCACGGTGGTCGGACCGATGTGCGCCTCCGAGAGCTGGGTGCGCGACATGTGGCTGTGGGTCATCGAGGCAGGGTGGGCGACGAGGCTGCGCGCGTCGCCGATGTTGGCGACGAGCCGGATCACCTGCAGGCGCGAGATGAACTCCTCGACGAGGCGGAAGTCGCCCTCGTCGTCGCCGGTCGTGGGCAGGTCGAACGCGAATACCGAGCTCACCCCGTGCGGCAGATACGCCTGAGCCTGGGTGTGCCACGGGCTGGTCTCGAGCCCCGGGTGGTGCACGCGCGCGACCGCCGGGTGCGTGTCGAGGAACCGCGCGACCGCGAGTGCGCTCTCGGTGTGGCGCTGCATGCGGAGATCGAGCGTCTCGAGACCCTGCAGCAGCTGGAAGGCGTTGAACGCCGACAGCGACGGCCCCAGGTCGTGCACGTACTTGGTCTTGACCAGGGCGATGTACGGCGATCCGGTCTCGCCGAAGCGCTCGACGAGGCTGCCGTCCGGGACGCGACGGTAGGTCTGCGTCAGCTGCGGCCAGCGCTCGGGGTCGGCGGTGAAATCGAACGTGCCGAGGTCGACGACGACGCCGCCCAGCGACGTGCCGTGCCCGCCGAGGAACTTCGTCGCGGAATGGACGACGATGTCGGCGCCGAAGTCCTTGGCGCGCTGCAGGTACGGCGTCGCGACGGTGTTGTCGATCACGAGCGGCACGCCCGCGTCACGGGCGACGGCCGCGACGGCGCCGAGGTCGAGCACCTGCGCGATGGGGTTCGAGATCGACTCGGCGAAGAGCGCCCGGGTGGTGGGGCGCACCGCGGCCGACCACGCGTCGACGTCGTCCTGGTCGACGAAGGTGACTTCGATGCCCCAGTCGGCGAACGTGTCCTGCAGCAGATCGACGGTGCCGCCGTACAACTGTCGTGCCGCGACGATGTGCTCGCCCTGCTTGGCGAGGGCGAGCAGAGCCACCGCGACGGCCGCCTGACCCGAGGCGACACCTGCGGCGCCGATGCCACCCTCGAGTTCGGCGACGCGGCGCTCGAACACGAGCACGGTGGGGTTGGCGGCGCGGCTGTAGATGTTGCCGTCCTTGCGCAGCGCGAAGAGGTCACGTGCCTCAGCGAGCGAGGGGAACTCGAAGCCGTTCGACTGGTGGATGGCCGGAACGGCGGTGTTCTCGACCACGCCGGAGTCGAACCCGGCCTGCACCTGGGCCGTCGCGAACGAGCGAGGGGCCGCCGGGCGAGGCGGCAGATCGTTGTCGGTGGCACGAGGCATGCTGACCATTGTCGAGCCGCGGGGGCCGCCCCCGTGCGTCGTGTGTCGAACTGTTGCGCCGGCGGAGCCAAGCCTGCCGGACGGCGGTAGCCCGCGCGCGGGCGAGAATGGACGGGTGGCGCAGCTGATCACCCCCGCAGAACTCGACTGCCTTGTCCGCTCCGGCACCGTCCGCGTGCTCGACGTCCGCTACCGGCTCGACCGCCCGGACGGCAGCGCCGACCACCTCGACGGCCACGTGCCCTGCGCGGTCTACGTCGACATGGAGACCGAGCTCTCCTGGCACGGCCGTCCCGAGGACGGCCGCCACCCGCTGCCGGCGACCGCGGATCTGGAGGCGGCCGTGCGCCGCTGGGGCATCCACGACAACGACACGGTCGTGGTCTACGACGACGACCGCGCACTCGGCGCCTCGCGCGCGTGGTGGCTGCTGACCCGCTCGGGCGTCGCCGATGTGCGCCTCCTCGACGGCGGACTGCGTGCATGGGTCGCCGCCGGCCTGCCGCTGGAGAGCGGCCCCGTGGTGCCCGAGCCGGGAGACGTGTCGCTCACGCCCATCGCCGAGCCGGTGCTCTCGATCGACGAGGCGGCGGCGTTCGCCGCCTCCGGCGTGCTCATCGACGTGCGCGCCGCAGAGCGCTACCGCGGCGAGGTCGAGCCTGTCGACCCGATCGCGGGCCACATCCCGGGCGCGGCGAACCTCCCGACCGGTGCCTACATGGACGGCGAGCGGTTCCGGGATGCCGAGAGCCTGCGTGAGCTGTTCGCCAGCGTCGGCATCGCCGAGGGCGTCACTGCGGCGGCGTACTGCGGTTCGGGCGTCACCGCCGCGCAGGCGGTGTTCGCCGCCGAGCTCGCGGGGCTGCGGCTCGGCATCTACCCGGGCTCGTGGAGCCAGTGGTCGAACACTCCTGGGCGGCCGATCGCCACCGGCGCCGCGCCGGCCGAGGTCACCGCCAGCGTGTGACGGCCGGCGTCAGGGCACCAGGGTGATCTTGCCGTCGACGCCCGCCTCGATCGCGCGATGCGCGTCGGCGGCGTCGACCAGGGCGAACGACGGTCCGAGCTCCACCGAGAAGCGCCCCGCGGCCATCAGGGTGACCGCCACCGGCACCGCCTCGGTGCGCCACGCCTGCTGCTGCGCGGTGAGCGGCAGGGGAGACCCGCCCGAGAACGCACGGATGCCGAGGCCCCCGGCATCCCGCCCCCGTACCAGCGTCACGATCCGCTGTCGATCGGGCACCAGTTCGACGGACGTCTGCAGCGCCTCGTCGGTGCCGGCCGCGTCGATCGCGGCCGTCACGCCGTGCGGCGCGACCTCGCGCACCCGGTCGGCGAGCCCGTCGCCGTAGCTGACGGGGATGGCGCCGAGCGCGCTCACGCGGTCGAAGCGGCGCTCGGACGACGTCGCGATCACGGTGGCGCCCCACAGCACCGCGAACTGGATGACCGCCTGGCCGACGGCACCGGATCCGCCGTGGACCAGGAGCGTGTCGCCGCTTCCGACACCGAGCGATCGCAGCGCCTGATACGCGGTGCCGACCGGGATGCCGAGTGCCGCGCCCTCCGCGGCGCTCACCTGTGGCGGCCGCGCGAACACTCGGTCTGCGGCGACCACCACCTCGGTCGCGTACGCACCGGAGGCGCCCGCGAAGACCACCGGGTCGCCGGCGCGGAACCCGTCCACCTCGTCGCCGACGGCGATCACGACGCCGGCGCCGTCGCCGCCGACCCGACGCGGCTCGGTGATCTCGCCCGACGGGCGCGCACCGGAACGCAGCTTCGCATCGATCGGGTTCACGCCCGCCGCCGTGACGCGGATCGCGACCTCCCCGGCGCCCGGCGCCCGGTCGGGCACGGGGATCTCATGCAGCACCTCGGGACCGCCGAACTCGGTGTACGCGATCGCAGTGGTCATGGCGGGGGCAACTCCTGTCGTCGAGGCGGGTGTTCGCGCACGGGCTCTGCTCGTCGAGCGGCTAGCCGCGCAGGGCCCGCTGCAGCCGCTGCAGCGACACGGGCTCCGCCGTGCCGAGGGACTGCGCGAACAGGCTCACACGGTACTCCTCGAGAAGCCAGCGTGCGTGCACGAGTGCCACGGGGGCGTCATCGGGCGGCGGGATGGTGCCGCCGGCCTCGGCGAACACTGTCGCGGCGCGCTCGAACTCCGTCATCCGCTGCCGGTCACGGCCGGGATTGTCTGCCAGCGTGCGCACGCGGTCCAGCGCGCCGCGGAGGTACCGCGGGAGGTGTGCGAGGCGCGCTGTGCCGGTGCGCGACACGAAACCGGGGAACACCAGGCCTGCGAGCTGGCCCTTCACGTCGTTCAGGGCGCCGAGGAGTGTCAGCGAGTTGCCGTCGCGCATCGCCTTCTCGACCTCGCGCGCGGCGGTGAGGATCCGCGCGGCCAGCGACACGGTCTGGAACAGCTCGTCCACGACGGCTCCCGAGAGCGCGTCGCGCACCGCTTCGAAGCCCGCGCGCGTGCGCACCAGAGCGTCGGGGGCGGTGCGGGCGATCACGGCATCCGCGACCGCCACGCGGCAGTCCTCGATCAGCGCCTTCGCCGAGGGATAGGGGGATGCCGCGAGGGCGAGCTTCTCGGCGGAGGTGAGGTGCTCGAGCACGTACGCCGTGGGCGAGGCGACGGACAGCAGCACGAGCCGTCGCACGCCCGCCCGCGTCGCGCGGGCCGCTGCCTCGGGGGTGGTCTCGATGCGCAGCGCGACCGAGGCGTTCTCGTCGACGATGGCGGGGTAGCCGCGCACGACGCCGCCGGCGACCTTCGTGTCGACGACCTCGGGGAGGTCGCCGAACGTCCAGTCGGTGAGACCGGTCTGCTCGACGAACGTGGACTCGGAGCGCGCTGCGCCGCCCGGCGTGCCCGTCGATCGGGGCCCCGATCCTGCCGCTCGCGCGGGTCCGGACGCGGGTGTCGATGCGCTCAGCGAGCGGGAGACCGAGGCCCGCGCACGGTCGGCGAGACGCGCCTGCAGCGCGGTGAGGTCGCGGTCCGAGCCGACGGCGCGCCCGCGCTCGTCGACAGCGCGGAACGAGACCTGCAGGTGGCCGGGAACTCGCTCCATCTCGAAGTCCGCGGCGGTCACCGGCTGACTCGCGACCCGCTGGATGCGCGCGGAGAGCGCCTCGCGCAACCCCACCGGCGGCAGTCCGGCGTGCGCCTCGGGGCCCTGCCCCGCGAGATCGGCCGAGAAAGTGGCCGCCCAGTCCGCGGCGGGCACGACGTGGCGGCGGATGGACTTGGGCAGCGACCGCAGCAGCGCCGTGATGAGCTCGTCGCGCATGCCCGGCACCTGCCAGTCGAACCCGTCCGGCCGCAGCTGGGCCAGCAGTGCGAGCGGCACGACCGCCGTCACACCGTCGTCGGGGGCACCCGGTTCGAAGCGATACGCGAGCGAGAGCACCTGGTCGCCCTGCGTCCACCGCGCCGGGAAGTCCCGCTCGTCGCCGCGGGACGCCTCGTCGACCAGGTCCGCCTCGGTCATGTCGAGCAGGCGCGGCGTGCGGACTGAGGCCTCCCGCCACCAGGCCTCGAAGGAGCGCGCGTCGAAGACGTCACGGGGGATCCGCGCGTCGTAGAAGCGGTAGACGGCCTCGTCGCCTACCAGGATGTCGCGGCGCCGCTCGCGCTCCTCGATCTTCTCGAGGCGGCGGCGCAGCTCGAGGTTGCGCCGCTCGAAGGCGGTCAGCCTCTTGTCGCCCTTCGACGAACTCAGGGACCCAGGGGGGTCCCACTCACCCTCGACCAGCGCGTGGCGCAGGAACAGCTCGCGCGCGAACGGCCGGTCGAACCGGGCGAGCTGCACGCGCCGCTTCGGCACGATCTCGAGCCCGAACAGCGTGACCTTCTCATAGGCGGATGCCGCCCCCGACGCCTTTGACCAGTGCGGCTCGCTCAGCGACCGCTTGGCGAGGTCGCCCGCGAGCGGCTCGGCCCACTCCGGATCGATCGCCGCGACCGTGCGCGCGAACAGCCGGCTGGTCTCGACGACCTCGGCGGCCATCACAGCGCTCGGGCGCTTCTTCTTGAGGCCGGAGCCCGGGAAGATCGCGAAGCGCGTGCCGCGCGAGCCCACGTACTCGGCGCCGCGGCGCTGCTCGGCGCGCTCCGAGCGCTCGCCCGATCGGCCCCGTACCGCGGTGCCCGTCGTGCGCTCGTCGAGGATCCCGAGCTGCGACAGCAGGCCCGAGAGGATCGCCTTGTGGACCTCGTCGGCGTCGGCGGCGCCTGTCTCGTCTCGCTTCGCTCGCTCAACGACCGAGGAGCGGGGTGCGTTCACGAGAGTGCTCAGCTGCCGATGCACATCGGCCCACTCCCGCACGCGCACATAGTTGAGGTGCTCGGCGCGGCACAGCCGCCGGAACGCGCTCGAGCCGAGCTCGGACTGCTTCTCCCGCAGGTGGTTCCACAGGTTGAGGAGGCTGAGGAAGTCGCTGGACGGGTCGGTGAACCGCGCGTGCAGGCGATCCGCCTCCTCCCGACGGTCCTCGGGCCGCTCCCGCACGTCCTGGATCGACAGCCCCGCGACGATCGCCAGCACGTCGCGCAGGACGCCGGTGCGGCGGGCCTCGACCAGCATGCGGGCGAAGCGTGGGTCGATCGGCAGCCGCGCGATCTCGCGCCCGAGGTCGGTGAGCGTCGGGTGGCGTCTCGTCTCGCTCGTTCCTCGCTCGCTCAACGACCGATCCGTCACGGCGCCGAGTTCGACGAGCAGGTCGAACGCCGCCTTCACCCCACGGGAGTCGGGTGGGGTGAGGAACGGGAACGACGAGATGTCGCCGAACCCGAGCGACAGCATCTGCAGGATCACCGAGGCCAGGCTCGTGCGCAGGATCTCGGGCTCGGTGAACTCGGGACGGGTGTCGAAGTCCTCCTCCGAGTAGAGCCGGATCGCGATGCCGTCGCTGGTGCGCCCCGCGCGGCCGGAGCGCTGCTGCGCGGATGCCTGCGACACGGCTTCGATGGGCAGACGCTGCACCTTGCTGCGGTTGCTGTACCGCGAGATGCGGGCCGAACCGGTGTCGACGACATACCGGATGCCCGGCACCGTGAGGCTCGTCTCGGCCACGTTCGTCGCGAGGATCACGCGGCGACGGACGCCGGCGACATGCGACCTCTCGAACACCCGGTGCTGCTCGGCCGCCGACAGCCGCCCGTACAGTGGCAGGACTTCGGTGGGCGCGGCATCCTTCGCGTACATCCCGCGCACGGCGTCCGCGGCGTCGCGGATCTCGGCCTCGCCGGGCAGGAACACCAGGACGTCGCCCGCGGGCTCGCGGTCGAGCTCGCGCAGCGCCGAGGTGATGCCGTCGACGTCGTCGGGCGTGTCGTCTCGCTCGTTCCTCGCTCGCTCGACGACCGGCGCCGGCGGACGGTATCGGATCTCGACGGGGTAGGTGCGTCCCGATACCTCGATGATGGGCGCGGGCGTGCCGTCGGCCTTCGCGAAGTGCTCGGCGAAGCTCAGCGGATCGATCGTCGCGCTGGTGATGACGACCTTGAGATCGGGGCGCTTCGGCAGGATCCGTCGCAGGTAGCCCAGCAGGAAGTCGACGTTGAGCGAGCGCTCGTGCGCCTCGTCGACGATGATCATGTCGTACCGGCGCAGCAGCCGATCGCGGTGGATCTCGTTGAGCAGGATGCCGTCGGTCAGGAGCGCGATCCGCGTGTCCTCCGACACCTTGTCGGTGAATCTCACCTTGTAGCCGACGGTGGAGCCGAGGGGCACCTGGAGCTCCTCGGCGATGCGCTCGGCGATGGTCCGGGCCGCGATCCGGCGCGGCTGCGTGTGGGCGATGCGCGTGCGGCCCAGCTCCAGCGCGATCTTCGGCAGCTGCGTCGTCTTGCCGGAGCCGGTGGCGCCCGCGATGATGACGACCTGATGGTCGCGGATCGTGCGCGCGATCTCGTCCCGCGCGGCGCTGACGGGGAGCTCCGGTGGGTACGCGATGACGGGTTCGGGCACGGACATAGCCTTCGATCGTATCCCGTGTGGCGGCGTGCTCCGCCTGCAGGGTCGTCGAGTCGAGCCGCGCAGGGTCTTGATCGGCAAACAACTTTGCAGTACAAAGTTCTCATGACCACCTCGTCGCGCACTCTCGCGCCGCCGCCCCCGTCCGGGCGACGCTCCGATCGCGGCGCGCTCGCCTGGGGCATCGGGCTGCCGGCTCTGCGCGTGCTGCTCGTCGCCGCGGCCTGCACGCTCGCATGGCTGCTGCTGACCGCGTGGGCGGGGCCCGCGGTCTTCCCGCCGCCGCCTCTCGTGGCCGCTGTGGCGATGCTGCCGGTCAACGTCGTGTGTCTGCTGGTGGTGGTGCGCCGCCTCCGAGCCTCCGGCACGAGCGCCGCGGCGCTGATCGGCTACCGGCGCGGGCGCCTCGGCCGCGACATCCTGTGGGGTCTGCTGTGGTTGGCCGTGCTGTACGTGCCGTTCGTGCTGACCATCATGCTCGTCATGTGGGCGCTGCACGGCGCCGGCATGTTCACGGCGTTCGAGACCGTCTTCTTCGATCCGGAAGCGATTCCGCCGCTGTCTCCGGGTGTCGCGGCGGTGCTCGCGGTCGTCGCCGTCCTGACGTTCGCGCCGTTGAACGCGCCGACGGAGGAGCTCGTCTATCGAGGGTCGGCGCAGCGGGATCTCGGGAGCCGGATGCCGCTGCCCGCCGCGATCCTCATCTCGGCGGCGTTCTTCGGCCTGCAGCACGTCTGGTACGCGCCCACGCCCGACGCCGTCGTCGTCTACGCCAGCGCCTTCTTCGTCTGGGGAATCGGCTCCGGCATCATCGCGTGGCGCCAAGGGCGGCTGCTGCCGTTGATCATCGCCCACGGTCTGGTGAACCTGCTGTCGACGCTTCCTGCGCTCGCCGTGCCTTTCTTCCTCGCGGACGGATTCCGATGAACATCCCCGGCACCACTGACCCTTCCGATCCGGCCGACGACGACGCGCCCCGCGACGCCGCCGCGATGCTGGATCTCGTCCGCAGCCAGCAGGACCGCGTCACCCGGCAGCTCGCGGCCGAGGTGCCGCTCATCCTGCTCGTGTGGGGGATCGCCTGGTTCGTGGGGTTCGGGCTGCTGTGGCTCATCGACGGGGCTGAGCCCGCCGTCAGTGTGCCGCTGCCGGTGGCGGTCACCGTCTTCATCGTGCTGATGGCCGGGGCTCTCGGCGCGACGGCGATCCTCGGCATCCGCAGCGGTCGCGGCATCCGGGCATCTGCGGAAGCGGCGTTCACCGGGGCGGTGTACGGCTGGAGCTGGACGATCGCGTTCGTCGCGATGTTCGTCTTCGGCACCGCGCTCGTCCAGAACGGGATGGCGCCCGATCTCGCGAACATCTACTACCCGACCGCGTCGACGCTGCTGGTGGGGCTCCTCTACTTCGTCGGCGGCGGGATCTGGCACGCGAAGCCGCTGCTGTGGCTCGGCGGCTGGATCGTGGTCGTCGCCCTGGTCGCGCCGTTCTTCGGGTATCCGACGCACTACCTCGTCTTCTCGATCGCGGGCGGCGGCGTCTTCCTCGTCGGCGCCCTCGTCGCCTGGCTGTGGATCCGCCGATGACCGAGCTCGATCCCGTGATCCACGCCGCTGCGCGCCTTCGGATCACCGCGACGCTCGCGACGCTGGACCCCGGCGAGAGCATCGCGTTCCCGCGCCTGCAGGAACTGCTCGACATGACCGCAGGAAACCTCTCGACGCACGTCCGCAAGCTCGAAGACGCCGGCTACGTCGCGGTCGAGAAGACGCATCGCGGGCGCACACCCGTCACCTATCTCGCGCTGACGAAGCAGGGCCGCCGCGCGTTCGAGGACTACACCGACGCCCTGCGCTCCGTACTAGGGGAACGGCCATGACCATCGCTGAGTTCGTGCACGTCACACGTCGTTACGGTGACCTCGTCGCCGTCGACGACGTCACCCTCGGGATCGATCCCGGTGTCATCGTCGGGCTGCTCGGTCCGAACGGGGCGGGGAAGACCACCCTCCTCTCCCTCCTGCAGGGCCTGCGCCGGCCGACGTCCGGACGGGTGACGATGTTCGGCGGCGATCCGTCCGATCCCCGCAACCGCCGGCTGCTCGGGACGACGCCGCAGGAGACGGCGCTGCCCGACACGCTGCGCGTCGGCGAGGTGATCGACTACGTCGGCGGCCACTTCGCCGATCGGGCGCCGACAGCGGAGCTGGCGGCGGAGTTCGGCCTCGACGAGGTGCTGCGGCGACAGTGCGGGTCGCTCTCGGGCGGTCAGAAGCGGCGTGTCGCGGTCGCCCTCGCCTTCGTCGGGCGACCTCGTCTGGTGCTGCTGGATGAGCCGACCACGGGTCTCGACGTCGATGCCCGCCGCACGCTGTGGGCAGCCATCCGGCGCCAGCATGAGGCGGGCGCGACGGTAGTCGTCACGAGCCATTACCTCGAAGAGATCGAGGCACTCGCCCAGCGTGTCGTGGTGATGGGGGAGGGCCGCGTGCTCGCCGACGACACCGTCGCGAGTGTTGTGGGCCGCGTCGGCGTGAGTCGGGTGGAGCTCACGATCTACGATGCCGATGGGGTCGCCGCGCTTCCCGGCGTCGTGCGCCATCAGCAGGCGGACGGCATCGAGGTGCTGACAGTGAGGGATGCCGATGCCTTCATCCGCGCGCTGGTGCAGAGCGGCGCCGACTTCCGCGATATTGCCGTGCGCGGCGCGACGCTCGAAGAGGCGTTCCTCGCTCTCACGGAAGCCGCCGGCTCGGCCATGGCGCACTCCGCGCCGGGATCGCCGACCTCCTCACGGAAGGACCTGTCATGACCACCGCACGTGTGCCCGCGGCATCCGTGCCGGCATCCGTCCCCTCGACGATGCGGCTGACGGCGCTGCATGCGAAGTACGGGCTCATCGAGACGTTCCGCGTGCCCATCGCCGTCATCGGAACCGTCGTGTTCCCTGCGCTCGCGCTGCTCTTCTTCGTCGTACCGCAGCGGGTGGTCGCCGAGGACCCGCTGTACGCGACGCAGGCGGTGATCTCGCTCTGCGTGTTCGCGGTGATGTCGAACGCGCTGTTCTCGTTCGGCCTGACGATCTCGGAGAACCGCGAGAAGCCGTGGGATCCGTACCTTCGCACGCTGCCCGCACCCGGCATCGCACGGGTGCTGGCGCAGATCCTCTCGACCGGTGCCCTCGGACTCGTGGCGATCCTGCCAGTGGTGCTCGTGGGAGGCTTCTTCACCGCTGCCGCGGCGCCGCCGGTCCGCATTCTGGCGGGCATTCTCACGCTCGCGATATCGGCGGTGCCGTTCATGCTGATCGGCACCGCGATCGGCTATGCGCTGCCGTTCAAGGCGGCGATCGCCGTCATCCAGATCGTCATGTTCTCGCTCGCGTTCATCGGCGGGCTGTTCCTCCCGCCGATCCTCTTCGCCGACTGGTTGAACGAGATCTCGAAGTTCACCCCGTCGCGCCAGGCCCGCGAGTTCGTCATCTGGGCCGTCGAAGGTGGACCCCTCGAGTGGTGGGTGTGGGTCGGCATCCTGGTCTGGACCGCTGTGATGCTCCTCGTCTCGCTCGCGCTCTACCGGCGCGACGAGGGCAAGCGCTACCGCTGAGGAGCCGGGACCGGCCCTCCGTTGAGCCGTTCGGGCGGTCCATGCCGTTCGGGCTGCGATGCCGTTCCAGCAGCCGTGCCATTGCGGGGCGCGATGGTGGCCGAAGTGTCGGGAACCGAATCTTCCGTGCGCCGTCGCCAGGTCCACCGGAACGAACCTTCCGAAAACCCCGATGAACTTCCGGTTCACGCGGGTCGACAAACTTCGCGTCCAATGGCGTCGGGCTTGAGGTCCACGCGGATCCCCGGAACACGCTGTCGGCGACGGTCCGGGCTGACGCATGAGCGACGGCGTCGCAATGGCCTCATTTCCGAGGCGTCGTCGACACACGCGGCGGATACGCGGGTCGCCGTCAACCCTCGTCTCCCGGGCCCCTGTCCCTCGAGTTGTCGGCGGAGACCCGGCCGGGGGTGGCGTGTGTGAACCGGAAGTTCATCGATGCAGTGTGAACCGGAAGTTCATCGGCGAAAAGAGGAGGTGTCGCCCGATGGGGCGCTGTGCTGACCGCGAGCGTCGGCCGCTTCCTCCCCAGCAGGCGCGCGGACCATCCTTCGCACCGATCGAGCGCTTGCGATGAACGATACGACGCGTCCGGCTTAGCGTCGGTGCATGGACCCCTTCGAAGCCCTCGCAGAACCCGTGCGGCGACGGATCATCGAGATACTGGCGAGCGGCGAGCATACGTCGGGTCAGTTGGCCGATGTCATCGGGTTCGAGTTCCGCATCAGCCGCACCGCCGTGTCGAAGCACCTGCGGCTGCTGCGCAACGCTGAGTACGTCGACGTGCGGGCGGACGAGAACTGGCGCTGGTACCGGCTGAAACCCTCGGGCTTCGCGACGCTGGAGAACGCGGTGGCCGACCTGAAGCTGAAGATGGCGAGCGCGATCGGGTGGGATGCCGACGCCGGTCAACAGCGCGACCCGCTGGCGGTGCTCCCGGTCTACCCCGCCGTCCCCTTCCGCGGACCGGGAAGGGCGCTCAAGCGCGGTCATCGCGGTCGGCAGACGGCATGCGAGCCGCACGCATCTCCGGACGACATCCCTCCGGTGCCGCCGATGATCGACCTCTTTCCACCGCCCGCATTGCGCGCGGCCGACGCAGCCGGTGACGACGAAGAAGACGACGACCTC
This sequence comes from Microbacterium sp. LWS13-1.2, assembly GCF_040144835.1. NCBI lineage: Bacteria > Bacillati > Actinomycetota > Actinomycetes > Micrococcales > Microbacteriaceae > Microbacterium > Microbacterium sp. LWS13-1.2. The sequence goes on along the minus strand of NZ_CP151632.1, from coordinate 1,121,258 downwards.
GAGGCTGGCGACGTCGAGCACCTCGGCGGCGCTCACGTCGGCCACACCGACCCCGCCGACCTGCGCCCGCCTAGGCTGGGAGCATGACAGTTCCCACCGTGACCCTCAACGACGGCAACACCATCCCGCAGCTCGGCTACGGCGTCTTCAAGGTGCCGCCGGCCGATACCGAGCGGACCGTCACCGAGGCGCTCGAGGTCGGCTACCGTCACATCGACACGGCCGCGATCTACGGCAACGAAGAGGGCGTGGGCGCGGCGATCGCGGCGAGCGGCATCGCGCGCGACGAGCTGTTCATCACGACGAAGCTGTGGAACGACCGCCACGACGGCGACGAGCCGAACGCGGCGATCGCCGAGAGCCTCGACAGACTCGGCCTGGAGCAGGTCGACCTCTACCTCGTCCACTGGCCGACTCCCGCCCGCGACAACTACCTGCACGCGTGGGAGAAGCTCATCGAGCTGCGAAGCGCCGGGCTCACCCGCAGCATCGGCGTCTCGAACCACCTCGTGCCGCACCTCGAGAAGATCGTCTCGGCCACGGGTGTGGCGCCGGTGGTGAACCAGATCGAGCTGCACCCCGCCTATCAGCAGCGCGACGTCACCGGCTGGGCGGCGGCGCACGACGTGAGGATCGAGTCGTGGGGCCCGCTCGGACAGGGCAAATACGACCTGTTCGGCGCCGCGCCGGTGGCGGCCGCCGCCGAGGCGCACGGCAGGACTCCGGCGCAGGCCGTGCTCCGCTGGCACCTGCAGAAGGGCTTCATCGTCTTCCCGAAGTCGGTGCGCCGGGAGCGCCTCGAGGAGAACCTCGACGTCTTCGGCTTCGAGCTCACCGCCGACGAGATGGCGGCGATCGACGCGATGGACCCCGGCGACGGCACCGGCCGCGTCAGCGCGCACCCCGACGAGCTGAACTGACCGCTCGCGAGCGGGAGGAGCGGATGCCGTGAACCCACGCCTCGCGGATGCGACGAGCCCGTACCTGAGAGCCCACGCGGGCAACCCGGTCGCGTGGTTCCCGTGGGGGGAGGAGGCGTTCGCCGAGGCTCGGCGGCGCGACGTGCCGGTCATGGTGTCGATCGGCTACTCGACGTGCCACTGGTGCCATGTGATGGCGCGGGAGTCCTTCGAGGATGCCGCGACCGCCGCAGACCTCGACGCCGGCTTCGTGTCGATCAAGGTCGACCGCGAGGAGCACCCCGAGGTCGACGCGGCGTACATGGCAGCGGCATCCGCGTTCAGCCCGAGCCTCGGGTGGCCGCTCACGGTGTTCGCCACACCCGACGGACGCCCGTTCTACGCCGGCACGTACTTCCCGCCCGAGCCCCGAGCGGGGATCCCCGCCTTCCGGCAGGTGCTCGCCGCCGTACAGGAGGCATGGACCGAACGACGCGCTCAGATCGACGAGACCGCGGATGCCGTCGCCGGCGCTCTCGCGGAGGTGCGGGCGGAAGCGCCGGCCACCGACGCCGTCGTTCCCACCGTCGAGGATCTCGCGCGCGCCGCGCACGCACTCGCCGCCCGCGAGGATCCGCGTCACGGCGGATTCGGCGATCCCGCCTCGAACGCGCCCAAGTTCCCTGTGGCGACGGCGCTGCGGTTCCTGCAGACCCGTGTCGTGCGCGAGCAGGCGGTTGCAGCCTCCGGCGTCGCCGATCGGGCGCTCGCCGCCATGGCCTCGTCGCCGCTGCGCGACCCCGTCGAAGGCGGGTTCTTCCGCTACGCCACGCGCCCCGACTGGACCGTGCCCCACTACGAGCGCATGCTGACCGACAACGCCCAGCTCCTCGACGTGGCGATGGAGGCGTCACCCGCCCGGCACGATGTCGCGCGCGGCGTCGCCGGATTCCTCGTCGACGTGCTGCAGCAGCCGAGCGGCGGGTTCGGCGCCGCACAGGACTCCGAGTCCTGGATCGACGGTGCGCGCAGCGAGGGGGGCTACTACGCCCGCGACGCCGCCGGCCGCGCCCCGCTCGAGCCGCCCGCAGTGGACGGCAAGGTGGTCAGCGGCTGGAACGGCCTGGCGATCGGCGCTCTCGCCCGCGCCGGCGTCCGCCTCGGCGAGGCGTCCTGGATCGAGGCGGCACGCTGGGCCGCCGACGCCGTCCTCGAATCCAACGTCACCGCCGACGGCCGGCTGCTGCGGGCATCGCTCGACGAAGTGCCGTCGCGCGCCCACGCGACCGTCGCCGACCACGGCCAGCTCGCGTCCGGGCTCCTGGCCTTGGCGGTCGGCACCGGCGAGATCGCCTACGCGGTGCGCGCCCGCGAGCTCGTCGACGCCTGCGTGCAACCCGACGGTCGCATCATGGTGCCCGGCGGGGGAGACCCGGTGCTCACCCGGCAGGGGATCGGAGCACCGGATGCCGCCTCCGACGCCGATGAGCCCTCCGGTGCCGCAGCGCTCGCGGAGGCCGCCGCGGTGCTCTGGGTGCTGGGCGCGGGAGAACAGTACCGATCCGTCGCCGAGCGTCTGGTCGCGACGCATGCGTCGGCCGCGCTCGCCCAGCCGCTCGCATACGGCGCCCTGCTCCGAGTCGCCACCACTCTCGCCGCGGCGCCGCGGCAGCTCGTGGTCGTGACGGACGACACCGGAGCGGCGATCGCGAGCGCGGCTCGCGGCATCCGTGCCGACGTCGTGAGCATCGTGTCGCCCGCGCAGGCGACCGCCTGGGCCGACGCCGGCTTCGGGCTGTTCGCCGACAAGGCCGTGCGCGACGGGCTGCCGACCGCCTACGACTGCCGCGACTTCGCGTGCCGGCTGCCGGTCACCGATCCGGCCGGGCTGCAGCTCTGAGCGGCGCGAAGGGTCAGATCCAGCTGCTCAGCCACATGTGCAGGTGCCAGAAGTCGTACGGCACGTTCGCCGCCGCGATGATCGGGTACCAGAACGCCGACAGCGCCACAGCGACCCCGAGGAACACGAGCACCAGGCGCTGGCCGGTGAGCCGGCGGTACGAGCCGGCCCTCGGCGGCCCGGAGATGTCCTTGAGTGCGAAGGTGAGCGCCAGGAGCATGAACGGCAGGATGAGCACCGTGTAGAACTGGAACACCGTGCGCTCGGGCAGGAACAGCCAGGGCACGTAGGTGACGACCACACCGGTGAGCACGAGCGCGTAGCGCCAGTCGCGCACGACCACGAAGCGGTACACCAGGTACAGGACCGCAGCCACTCCGGCGTACCAGACGAGCGGATTCGGCATCGTCGAGATCACTTCGACGCAGCCGTTCGAGGCGCCGCAGCCGTTCACGCCGAGCGCATCGTGGTGGTAGTAGACACCGGTCGGGCGCATCAGCAGCGGCCACTGCCACGCCGGGCTCGCATAGGCATGACCCGAGGTGATGCCCGCCGTGGAGGTATACATCGCGACGTGATAGAGCCACAGGCTCTCGAGCGGATTGCTTCCGGCGTGGCGGTCGTATCCGCCGTCGGTGACCAGCCAGCCGGTCCACGACGCGACGTACACGAGCACGGCGACAGGGACGAACAGCAGGAAGGTCACGAGACCCTGGCGCACGGCATCCGTCGGCCAGAAGAGCACGCCCGCGCGGCGACGCGCGAGCGCATCTGTCACCACGAGGTAGACGCCGAGCCCGGCGAGCACCCACGCGCCGGACCACTTCACGGCGCTCGCCACGCCGAGCGCCGCACCCGCCGCGATGACCCACGGCCGGTTCCACAGCACGGGTCCCAACGACGGAGCCTCGTCGCCGTCGAACCGCGCCGCCACGGACTCGGCGATCCGCGTCATCGTGCGCTCCCGATCGCGCAGCAGGAAGAGGACGGCGAGCAGCACGAAGAACGTCAGGGAGGTATCGAGCAGCGCGACGCGGCTCATCGAGATCGCGAGGCCGTCCACCGCCATGAGCAGGCCCGCCACCACCGCGAATGTGGTCGATCGCGTCAGGCGCTTGGCTATCAGCATCAGCAGGAGCACGCAGGCGATGCCGAGGAGCGCGGTCGTGATCCGCCACCCCCACCCCGACTCGGGGCCGAGCACCTTCATGCCCAGCGCGATGATCCACTTGCCGAGCGGCGGGTGCACGACGAACGACGGGTCCGTCGAGAAGACATCGACATCGCCCGACAGGAACCGCTCGTTGGCGCCGCCCGGCCAGGATCCCTCGTACCCGAGGTTGAGCAGAGTCCACGCGTCCTTGACGTAGTACGTCTCGTCGAACTGGTTCATCAGGTCGTGCGCGGCGGCGAGGTTCCACAGCCGCAGGACGGCGGCGATGACGAGCACGATCGCCGGTCCGAGCCAGGCGTAGAGGCGCCGGGCGCGCGCATCCCGGCTCAGGCGGCGTGCAAAGCGGTCGTACAGGCTCGGACGTGCCGGCGGAATGAGGGGCGCGGCGGACTGGTCGGCACTGTGCTGGTCGACACTGGGCTGGTCGACCGCGGGCCGTGGGGCATCCGTCACCCGGCAAGTTTAGGCTGAGGGCGTGATCATCCTCGCGGCGACCCCCATCGGAAACCTCGGGGACGCGTCCCGCCGCCTCGTCGAGGCCCTCTCCGAGGCGACCGTCGTCGCCGCCGAGGACACCCGCACGACGCAGCGGCTGCTGGCCGCGCTCGGCATCTCGAACAGACCGCGCCTGATCGCCCTGCACGACCACAACGAGAAGGAACGCGCTCCGGAGCTCGTGGAGCTCGCTCGGGAACAGGACGTGCTCGTGCTGAGCGACGCCGGCATGCCCACGGTGAGCGACCCCGGCTACGGGCTCGTGGCGGCGGCCGCCGACGCGGGCGTCCTCGTGACAGTGATCCCGGGGCCGAGCGCGGTCGTGACCGCGCTCGCGGTATCGGGGCTGCCGACCGACCGCTTCACCTTCGAGGGATTCGTGGCGCGCAAGCCGGGAGAACGAGCGGCGGGCTTCCGCTCGCTCGCCTCGGAGCCGCGCACCATGGTCTTCTTCGAGGCGCCCTCGCGGGCGGCGGCCACGCTCGCCGACATGGCGACCGCCTTCGGCGCGGATCGGCGTGCGGCCGTCTGCCGCGAGCTCACGAAGCTGCACGAGGAGGTAGCGCGCGGACCGCTGGCCGACCTCGTCGCGTGGGCCGAGGCCGGCGTGCGGGGAGAGCTCGTGATCGTCGTCGAGGGGGCGCCAGCGCGCGCCGTCGCCTTCTCCGACGCGGTGACCCAGGTCCTCGAGCTCGTCCGCGAGGGCACACGCCTCAAGGCCGCCGCGGCCGAGGTGTCCGGCTTGACCAGACACTCCAGCCGCGAGCTGTATCAGGCAGCCCTCTCGATGCGCGGATAGCGCGCCTAGGGCTTCCGCTTCTTCAGCTGGTGCACCGCCTTCTCGACGAGCTTCGTGGTCGCCTTCACATCGACGGCCGTCGCCTTCGAACCGGCGAGCACGACCTCGCCCACCGCGACCGCGTCGTCGAGTCGGGCTTCTTGTCGTAGGTCGTGGCGATGTCCGACAGCACGGCGGTGAGGGTGAGAGCCTCCCACGCCTTCGGCGCGAGCTGATGCGCGAGGTCGGCCCAGAAGTCCGAATAGTGGAAGTCCACCCGCACGTCCGAGCCTGCGGCGGTCGCACGCTCCCCGATCTCGACGGCGCGGTCGACGTCGACGTTGCCGCCGCCGTAGCCGCGGCCCGTCGCGTCGTAGGGGTCGTTCCAGACGCGGACGCGCACCGAGTTCACGCCGTCGGCGGCGAGCATCTCGAAGAGGTCGGCGGGCTGCCCTGCGGCATCCCGGAACACCACCCCGCTCTCTTCGAGCGAGAGCACGGTGGAGACGTCGACGCCCATTGCGAAGTCGTCGGCGAGACCGTCGACCATGTCGGCGAAGATGCCGGCGTCGACCGGCTCGTCGGCCTCATCGGCGGCTGCCGGGGCCGCGAGCGCGAAGCCGGCGATGAGGGTGACGGATGCCGCGGCCGCGGCGAGGACCGCACGGGGTGGCGGCGGAAGAGGGTGGACATGAACATCTCCGATCGACGATGATCAGGGACCCGGGTGGGGTCAGCCCTTGACGGAGCCGGCGGTGAGCCCGCCGACGATGTAGCGCTGCAGCGACAGGAACAGGACGAGCACGGGAATGGCGGCGATGACGGCGCCGGCCGCGAACAGGCCCCAGTTGGAGGCGAGCTGGTTGGAGACCCACTGGTACATGCCGACGGCGAGCGTCCAGTTCTCCTCCGAGACGAGGACGATCTTGGCGATGATGTAGTCGCCGAACGCCGCGATGAAGGCCAGCAGCGCCACGACCGCGAGGATCGGCGTCACGAGCGGGATGATGAGCCGCCAGAAGATCTGCGCGTGCGTCGCGCCATCGATCTTCGCGGACTCATCGATCTCGATCGGCACCGTGTTGAAGAAGCCGTACATCAGGAACGTGTTCACGCCGAGCGCACCGCCCAGGTATACGCAGATGAGCGCGATCTTCGAGTTGAGTCCGAGCACGGGAACCACCTCGCCGAGGGCCAGCAGCATGAGGAAGATCGCGACGAACGCGAGCGCCTGCGGGAACATCTGGATGATGAGGAGGCCGGTGAGCCCGGCCCGGCGCCCTGAGAAGCGGAAGCGCGAGAACGCGTAGGCCGCTGCGGCGCCCATCAGCACCGCTCCCACCGCGGCGATGCCGCCGATCAGCAGGGTGTTGCCCGCCCACGTCCAGAACCGGGTCTCGCCGAGTGCGGCGTAGTTGGACACGTCGATCACGCTGAAGAGGGCGTTGCTGGCGGCGAGCGTGCCGTACGGGTTCAGCGACGCCGACAGCACGTACACGAGCGGGAAGATCGCGTAGAAGATCACGACGACGGCGAGGAGATACTTCCAGCCGACCTCGAGCAGCCAGCGCCGCCGGCGGGCGGCACGGCGATCTTCGGGGGCACGGGTGGCCCGTCCCGCAGCGACCTCGGTGGTGGTGGTCATCACTGGAACTCCTCGAGCTTGCGGGTCTGGCGGAACGCGATCGCCGAGATGCCCCCGACGACGGCGAACACGAGGATGGACAGCGCGCTCGCGAGGCCGTAGTCGGCTGCGCCGCCCGAGACCCCCGAGATGTCGTAGATCGCGGAGATGAGGATGTCGGTGGCGCCGAGCGCGTACGGCGCGCCGGGTATCGCCGGGCCGCCGTTGTTGAACATGTAGATGACCGTGAAGTTGTTGAAGCTGAACGCGAACGACGAGATCAGCAGGGGCGCGGTCGCGACGAGCACCAGCGGCAGGATGATGGACCGGAGCTGTCGGGTCCGGCCCGCGCCGTCGATGGATGCCGCCTCCAGCGTGTCCTGCGGAAGCGCCTGCAGCGCGCCGGTGCACACCAGGAAGTAGTACGGGTAGGTGAGCCACAGGTTCACCCAGACCACGGCGGCGCGGGCGAGCCATGGATCGCCCAGCCAGTTGATGTTGGCGCCGAAGAAGAACAGGTCGTTGATCACGCCGAACTCGGCGTTGAACATGCCGCGGAACAGCAGCGCCGACATGAACGCGGGGAACGCGTAGGGGAGGATGTACAGCGTTCGCAGGAACCGCCGGCCCTTCAGGCGCGCGTCGTTGTAGATGAGCGCGAGCAGGAGCCCCAGCGCGAACGGCAGCACGACCGAGAGCGTCGCGAACGCGAAGGTCCACACGGTGACCGATAGCAGCGTCTGCGCGAGCGCGGGATCGGTGAACAGGCGGAAGAAGTTCTCGAACCCGACGTTCACGTACCAGCCGGTGGGAAGCGCCGAGCCGTCCTCGGCGACGAACGAGCCCTGGTCGTTCGCGGTGTAGACCGTGCCGGTGGTCGTGTCGGTGATCGTCTGGGCACCGGCATCCCACACCAGCGTCGACTCGTAGACGGCGCCCGACGAACCGTCGCGCGTGCGGATCGAGCCGTCGTTGGGGTCTTCCGACACCGCGACGCGCAGGCCGGCGATCTGCTCCTGCAGTTCGGCGTCGGTGATGACCGTGGTGCGCGGCACGACGTCCCAGCCAGGGACCTCCGTGGGGACGCCGCCGCTGCCCACTTCGGCATCCCGGGCCTCTTCCAGCGGCTGCTCGGCCGACCCGACGAGCACGTCGCCGTTCTCGTCGACGACCGCGAAGCCGAGCTCGCCGACCCGCTCGACCACCGAGAGCGGGTAGGTCGGCGAGTCCTCGATGCGACGCTCGCCCTGGATGAGCGCCGCCTCGACGGCCTGCTCCTGCGTGCCGGCGTGGCCCGTGCCGTAGTTCGTGAAGGCGATGTACGCGGTGTACCCGAAGATGAACACCTGGAACACGAGCAGGAACACCAGCCCCGGCAGCAGGTACTTGAGCGGCAGCGACCGTCTGGTGAAGTAGACGACGTCGGCCGCGAGCAGCAGCACGAGCGTCGCCGAGAACACGACCCACGACTCGACGCGGAACGCGCTCAGCAGCGTCATCACCCCGAATGCGTTGACGAGCGCCATCAGCGCGAGCTTCGCGAGGAAGCCCCAGCCGGGGCCCCGCCAGCGGCGCGCGTGCGATTCGCGCGGCGCGGGCTCTGCCGGCGCCCGTGGGGTGGTGGGTGCGTCCACCGTCATTCGTCTGCTCCTGTCACGGTCCCCGTCGACCTGGGGCAATCGGGGTGCGGATGTGTGGGGTCGAGATGGTGGGGTCCGGGAGGCGGGGAGAGGCACTCACCCGCCTCCCGGAGTCGATCGGCCGCAGGCGGTCCTGCGGCCCGTTCAGGCGACCGAGGTCAGCCGGCGACCGCGGCCTGGACGTCGGCGACCATCGTGTTCCACGTCGACACGGGGTCGGCGCCGTCGATGATCTGCGACTGTGCGGCGTTCCAGAGGTCCCACACCGAGCCCATCTCGGGGATGCTCGGCATCGGCACGCCGTTCTGCGCCGACGCGAGGAACCCCGCGATGATCGGGTCGGAGGAGACCTCGGTGGCCAGGGTCGACCACGCCGGGATGCGCGGGTCCGCCTCGTAGAGGGCGCGCTGCGCCTCCTCGGTGCCGAGGTAGTTCACGAGGAACTCCTGCGCGAGCAGCGCGTTCTTCGACTGCGAGCTCAGGTAGAAGCCCTGCACGCCCACGAACGGCGCCGCCGTCTCGCCGCCCGCCGTGGGGATCGGGTTCACCGCGATGTTCTCGACGTCGGGATAGGCGCTGATCGCCCAGGGGCCCTGGATCGTGTACGGCGCCTTGCCGGTGTTGAACAGCTCGTTGTTGATGTCGTAGTCGACCGTCGTCGAGACGTAGCCGGTGCCGGCCGAGCCGTTGGCGCCGAGCCACGTGGCGAAGCCCTCGCCCGCCACGCCGCCCATGCCGACCTCGGCCGTGTACGAGCCGGAGTCGTCCTGCACGAAGACCGGGGCGCCGAACGACGTCTGGAAGCCGTACATCGTGTAGCCGTCGCCGGTCTCGCCGTTGGTGTTGATCACGAACGGACGCTCGGCGCCGGACGCGAGGCCCTTCTGGATCATGTCGTCCCACGTCGCAGGGGCCTCGGCGCCGACGAGGTCGACGTTCTGCACCAGCGCGATGGTCTCGAGCGAGTACGGGAGGGCATAGAGCTGTCCGTCGTAGGTCATGGCCTCGAGGGCGACCGGCTCGAACTCCGACGCCTTGTCGCCGAGGTCGATCGTGTCGACGACGCCCGCGGCGACGAGCGCGCCCAGCCAGTCGTGCGCGCCGACGGTGATGTCGGGGCCCTCGCCGGTGGGGACCTGCGCGATGAAGTCGTTGCGGAGGTCCTCGAAGTTCTTCTGCACGAGTGTGACGGTGGCGCCGGTCTCCTCTTCGAAGGCGGCCGCGGCGTCGGCGATGGACTGCTCGCGCTCCTCGTCGGTCCAGATGACGAGCTCGGCGCCACTGCCGTCGGACTCGCTGTCGCCGTTGTCGGACGAGCCGCCGCCGGCGCAGCCGGCGAGGACGACCGCTGCGGTGAGCGCCAGCGCTCCGAGTGCGATCTGCTTTCGCATGGTTTCCCTTTCGGTGGTGGGTGGTGTTGCAGGTTTCGGGTTCGGGTCAGGAGGTGCGGTCCGTGCGGACGACTGCGATGCCGCCGGCGGTCACGACGAACTCCCCGTCGACCGCCCGGCCGGTGAGGAGCTCGACGCCCGAGGCGGCGAGCGTGACGTCGTCGTCCCGGTGGTTGATCGCGACCGTGTAGTCGGCCGCGTCTCCGCGGCGCACGACGACCTCGAGCCCCTCGGGGTGCACCGACGGCGCCACGCCGGCGTCGGCGTACACGTCGTTCATCACGGTGCGCAGGCCCGCGGCATCCAAGCGGGTGCTGATGTACCAGCCGTGTCCGGTGCCGTGCGAGTGGCGGGTGATCGCGGGCTTGCGGGCACCGGGGCCGTCGAGGTACGTCGCCCTTACGTCCGCCCCGCTCGGCACCAGGTCCTCCTGCCAGGCGTCGGCGAGGAGTGTGGCGGGTGCGGCACCCGTCCACTGCACCGCGTGGCGGGCACCCTCGCGCAGGGGCAGGAACTCCTCCACGACCACGCCCAGCGCATCGCGCAGCGGCGCGACGAAACCGCCCGGGTGGACGGCGTCGTTCTCGTCGACGATCGCGGAGAAGAAGGAGACGACGAGCGTGCCGCCGGCTTCGACGTACCGCGTCAGGTTGGCGGCATCGGCGGCACTCAGCAGGTACTGCGCGGGGGCGAGAACGAGCTTGTAGCCGGACAGGTCCTGACCGGGCAGCGCGAAGTCGACGGTGATGCCGTCGCGCCAGATCCGCTCGTAGAACGCGCGGATCTGCTCGGCGTGCGAGACGTCCACCGACGGGCGCCACTCGAGGTCCTGCGCCCAGAAGGACTCGAAGTCCCACAGGATCGCGACCTCCGCCTGCACCCGCGAGCCGCGCACCTCGTCGAGGCGTCCCAGCGCGTCGCCGAGCTCGACCACCTCGCGCCACACGCGGGAGGTGGTGCCGGCGTGGGGGATCATCGCCGAGTGGAACTTCTCGGCGCCCGAGCGCGAGGCGCGCCACTGGAAGAAGAGGATCGCATCGGCGCCGCGCGCGAGGTGCGTGAGCGAGTTGCGGGCCATCTCGCCGGGACGCTTGGCGATGTTGCGCGGCTGCCAGTTCACCGCCGACGTCGAGTGCTCCATGAGGATCCACGGCTTGCCGTCGCCGACGGAGCGCGACAGGTCGGCCGCGATCGCGAGCCCGACCTCCCCCTCCGGGTCGGCCGCCCACAGGTAGTGGTCGTCCGACACGATGTCGACCTCGCGGGCCCAAGCCCACATGTCGGTCGTCCAGCTCTGGTTGGCCATGAAGTTGGTCGTGATCGGCTGCGGGGCATGGGCGCGGATGGCATCGCGCTCGGCGACGAAGCAGGCGCGGAGCTGGTGGTCGGTGAAGCGGGCGAAGTCCAGGCGCTGCGCCGGATTCACGACCGAGGGCGCCGCCGCGGGGGCGCCGATGTGGTGCCACTCGCCGTAGCGCTGGCCCCAGAACGTCGTGCCCCACGCCGCGTTGAGCGCGTCGAGGGTGCCGTACCTGTCGCGGAGCCACCCCCGGAAAGCGCGGACCGACTGGTCGGAGTAGTCCTCGCCGACCGGCACGCCGTACTCGTTGTGCACGTGCCACAGGACCACGGCGGGGTGCGAGCCGTAGCGCTCGGCGAGCGCCGACGCGATGCGCACGATCGCCTCGCGGTAGGCCGGTGAGGAGTGCGAAGCCATGCCGCGCGCACCGAAGCCCATCGTGACCCCGTCGCGCGTGACGACGCGGGCATCGGGGTGATCGGCGAAGAACCACGCCGGGGGAGAGGCGGTGGGGGTGCCGAGGTCGACAGAGATGCCGTTGTCGTGCAGCAGGTCGAGCAGCTCGTCGAGCCACGCGAAGTCGAAGACGCCCTCGCTCGTCTCGATCAGAGCCCAGGCGAAGATCCCGACGCTCACCATGTTGACGCCGGCCTCGCGCATCAAGGCGACGTCTTCGCGCCACACCTCCCGGGGCCACTGTTCGGGTGTGTAGTCGCCGCCATAGGCGATTCCCCGGATCTCGGGCCAGCGGTCGGGCGAAGTCATGGACGCTCCATCGGGTCGATGCGGGTGTGATCCGCAAGTCATGGCGGGCACGGTCGGAGTGCGACTGTGACCGGTCACAGTTCTACCTGAGCGTGTGTCCGGATGCGGGCGCAGGGCGTCAACCGTTACCCAACTGTGACCGGTCACAGTCGAGGTCGTGTCGGCGCGATGTTCGCGGCCCGGCGGGGAGTAGAGTCGCTCGTCGTGGACGAGACGACGACCGTGCGGCGCAAACCGACGATCCGCGATGTGGCCGCGGCGGCCGGCGTCTCTCGCGGCACGGTGTCACGGGTCATCAACGGCGGGCACTGGGTGTCGCCCGACGCGCGCGTGGCCGTCGAGGAGGCGATCCGGCGCACCGGCTACACCGCCAACCACGCGGCGCGCAGCCTCGCAACCGGTCGTGCCGGGTCGCTCGCGTTCCTGCTCACCGAGCCGCAGCACCTGCTGTTCGACGATCCGACCTTCGCGCTCCTGCTCCGCGGCGCCGCCGAGGCGCTCGCCCAGCGGTCGATGACACTGGTGCTGCTGGTCGCCGGCACACCGGCCGAGCGCGCCAACGTCACGCACTTCGTCAGTGCCGGTCACGTCGACGGCGTGCTGCTCATCTCGTCTCACGAAGCCGATCCGCTCGTGGAGGAGCTGCTCGAAGCCGGCGTGCCCACCGTATGCTGCGGCATCCCGCTCGGCCACGAAGCCCAGGTGCCGACGGTGTCGGTCGACGAGATCGGTTCGGCGCGCGAGATGACGCGATACCTCCGGGGGCGCGGTCATCGCCGCATCGCGATGATCGCCGGCCCTCACGACACGCCGGGCGGCAGGTTCCGGCTCGTGGGCTTCGAGGAGGAGATGGGCGCGGACTTCGACCCCGCGCTCGTCGAGGAGGGCGACTACAGCCAGGAGTCCGGGGCCGTCGCGATGGCGCGCCTGCTGGAGCGGACGCGCGACATCGACGCCGTCTTCGCCGGGAGCGACCTGATGGCCGCCGGCGCCGTCGCGACGCTGCGCAAGGCGGGGCTGCGCGTGCCCGACGACATCGCGGTCGCGGGATTCGACGACTCGGGTCTCGCCGCCACCCATGAGCCCGCGCTCACCACGATGCGCCAGCCATGGGACCGCATCAGCGACGGGATGGTGTCGCTGCTCCTGGAGGTCATCGCCGGGGCTCACCCGGAGCCCATCACGCTGCCGACGACCCTCATCGTGCGCGACAGCGCCTGAGTGCTGCGTTCCGGGGCCTGAGTGCTGCGTTCCGGGCCTGAGCGCTGCGCTCCGGGCCTCAGCGCGGCCTTCCAGGCCCGAGTATTACGTTCGGGTCCGTTTCGCCGCGCGCGTGGCGGCGTCCGGTCACGGCGGCGGACGCGCCATCCGCGCTGGCTAGACTCGTCGGGTGACTTCCGGCCCCTCGTCCTTCTACATCACGACGCCGATCTACTATCCGAGCGACGTGCCCCACATCGGCCACGGCTACACCACCGTGGCGGTCGACACCCTCGCGCGCTGGCACCGCCAGGCGGGCGACGACACCTGGATGCTGACCGGCACCGACGAGCACGGACAGAAGATGATGCGGGCGGCCGCCGCGAACGGCGCGACGCCGCAGGAATGGGTCGACCGTCTCGTGGGCGAGTCGTGGTTCCCGCTGCTGAAGACGCTGGACGTCGCCAATGACGACTTCATCCGCACGACGCAGCCGCGCCATGAGGAGCGCGTCCGCGCGTTCGTGCAGGCGATCTACGACCGCGGCTACATCTACGCCGGCGAGTTCGAGGCGCTCTACTGCGTGGGCTGCGAGGAGTTCAAGACGGAGTCCGAGATCGTCGACGGCGCCGGGCCCTTCGAGGGTCTCAAGGTCTGCGCGATCCACTCCAAGCCGCTCGAGCTGCTGCAGGAGAAGAACTACTTCTTCAAGCTGAGCGAGTTCCAGGACAAGCTCCTCGAGCTCTACTCCGGCGGCGACTTCATCCGGCCGGAGTCGGCGCGCAACGAGGTCGTCTCGTTCGTCAGGAACGGCCTGAAGGACCTCTCGATCTCACGGTCGACGTTCGACTGGGGCATCAAGGTGCCGTGGGACGAATCGCACGTGATCTACGTGTGGGTCGACGCGCTGCTCAACTACGCGACGGCCGTCGGCTACGGCAGCGACCCCGTGGAGTTCGCGCGACGCTGGCCCGCCTACCACGTCGTCGGCAAGGACATCCTGCGCTTCCACGCCGTCATCTGGCCCGCGATGCTGATGGCCGCCGGCGTCGACGTGCCCAAGGGCGTCTTCGCGCACGGCTGGCTGCTCGTCGGTGGCGAGAAGATGTCGAAGTCGAAGCTCACCGGCATCGCCCCGACCGAGATCACCGACGTGTTCGGCTCGGACGCCTACCGGTTCTACTTCCTGTCGGCGATCGCGTTCGGGCAGGACGGATCGTTCTCGTGGGAGGACCTCTCGGCCCGCTACCAGGCGGAGCTCGCGAACGGCTTCGGCAACCTCGCGTCGCGCACCACCGCCATGGTCGAGCGCTACTTCGAAGGAATCGTGCCGCCGCCCTCGTCGTACACCGAGGCCGACCTGCACATCCAGACGACGGTGGCGGATGCCGCGGCTCGCGCCGACGATGCGATCGAGCGATTCCGCATCGACGAGGCGATCAGCTCGGTCTGGACGATCGTCGACGCGCTCAACCTGTACATCACCGAGAACGAGCCGTGGGCGCTCGCCAAGGACGACTCCCAGCGGGAGCGCCTCGGCACCGTGCTGTACACGGCGGCGGAGGGCCTCCGTGCGCTGGCGGTGCTGCTGTCGCCGGTCATGCCGGAGTCGACCGAGAAGCTCTGGATCGCGCTCGGCGCCGCAGAGTCGATCGGCCGCCTGCAGGACCAGCCGATCCGCGAGGCGGGCGGATGGGGCGTGCTGAAGCCCGGCACGTCGGTCAACGGCCTGGCGCCGCTCTTCCCGCGCGTCGAGCAGTCGGTCTGATGGCGACACCCCCCGTCCCGTACCCGGCGGAGGGCTCGGACCCCTCGCAGTACGTCCGCACCCGCGAGAAGGGCTCGCGCGACGTCACGTACCCCGTGGCGCCGGAGCCCCTCGCGGTGCCGGTCTACGACAACCACGCCCACCTCGAGATCGAGGACGGCGAGGTCGGTCTGTCGCTCGACGAGCAGCTGCAGCGGGCGGCGGCGGTCGGCGTCGTCGGCGTCGTGCAGGCGGGCGGCGACATCGACTCGAGCCGGTGGTCGGCGTGGGCCGCGGCATCCCATCCCCGCGTACTGGCGGCCGTCGCCATCCACCCCAACGAGGCGCCCGCGTACAAGACGGCCGGCCGCCTCGACGAGGCGATCGCGGTGATCGACGAGCTGGCGGCGCAGCCGCGCGTGCGTGCGATCGGCGAGACCGGCCTCGACTTCTTCCGCACCGGCGAGGACGGGCGGCCCGCGCAGTTCGAGAGCTTCGAAGCGCACATCGCGCTCGCGAAGAAGCATGGCGTCGCGATGCAGATCCACGACCGCGACGCCCACGACGCCGTGCTCGAGACCCTGGATCGGGTGGGTCCGCCGGAGCGGACCGTCTTCCACTGCTTCTCGGGCGACGCCGCGATGGCCCGCCTCGCGGGCGAGCGCGGCTACTGGCTGTCGTTCGCCGGCAACGTCACCTTCAACAATGCGCAGAACCTCCGCGACGCGCTCGCGGTGATCCCGCGCGAGCGGATCCTGGTCGAGACGGATGCCCCGTTCCTTACTCCGACGCCGCATCGCGGTCGTCCGAACGCGCCGTACCTCGTCCCGGTGACGGTGCGCTTCATGGCCGCCGAACTCGGCGTCGACGTCGACGAGCTGTGCGCACAGCTCGCGGCGAACACGCTCGAGGTCTACGGAGCCTTCGAGGACTGACGGGAATTCAAGGAGCGCCGTGGACGGCGAGCTGTGGGATGTGACGGATGCCGACGGCATCCCCACCGGACGCACGCACCGTCGCGGCGACCCGGACTTCCCGGCGGGGATGTTCCACATCGTGGCGTCGGTGTGCGTCGTGCGCGGCGACGGGCTCGTGCTCATGACGCGCCGCGCGGCCATCAAGGACTTCCCGCTGGACTGGGAGTTCCCGGCGGGCAGCGCCCTCACCGGCGAGACGAGCGCCCAGGCCGCGGTGCGTGAGCTCGCCGAAGAGGCCGGGGTCCGGGTCGGCGCCGACGACGTGGTGCTGGTCGGCCGGCTCACCGAGCGGACGGCCCTGTTCGACGTCTATGTCACGGCCGTCGCGGGCGACCCGGCCCTGACGCTCGACCCGGAAGAGGTGTGCGAGAGCGCGTGGGTCCCGTTCGCGGAGGCGCTCCGCCGCGCAGCGGCGGGCGAGATGGCAGCGCCATGGGTGCCGCGGCTGGAGCGGTTCGGCACACGTCTGGCCGAGCTCGTGGAGTCGCGAGGCGCGTAGCCGGCTGATCCACCGGGCGGCGGCTCAGGTGTCGATCCGATACCGCACGGGTGTCTGCCGATGGGCCTTGCCGCTGCACCCGTCAGTCGGGCAACGGCATCCCGCCGGCACCCGGCTCTTGCGAGGGGCGCACATCGCCTTCCGTGCCGTCGCCGAGCACGGGCTTGGCGGCGGCGATGTGCGAGATCGAGCGCCACACCAGCAGCAGAGTGATCGCCGATCCCGCGAAGGCGAACCACCACGGGGCGGTGAGTCCGAACAGCTGGGCCAGGATGCCGCCGATGAACTGCCCGATCACGAGACCGCCGAAGACGCCCACCATGTTGACCGAGGCGATCCGGCCCTGCAGCTCCATCGGCACGAGTCGCTGGCGCACGGTGGTCGAGATCGTGCCCCACACGAACGCGTACACCCCGAAGCCGAACATGATGACGAACGCGACGGGCGGGGACGTCGTGAGGGCGAAACCCAGGTGCATGAGCACCTCGAGCGACAGGCACACGCGCATCAGCGTCGAGAACGACACGTGCTTCTCGAGCCAGCCGAAGCTCGCGATGCCCACGAGGCCACCGAGCGCGGATGCGGTGGTGAGCGCACCGTAGCCGACGGGGCCCATGCCGAGGTGCTCGGTGGCGTAGAGCACCAGGACGCCCCACGGCGCGGCCCAGGTGACGTTGAACACCAGGATGATGATCACGAGGGTGCGCACCGGCGCATTGTGACGCAGCCACCGGAGGCCCTCGCGGATCGCGTGCACCTTGGTGCCCGGTGCGGAACCGGGCTGATCCGGCACGGGTGTGCGGGCGATGCGCGAGATGAGCAGCACGGCGAGTGACACGCAGATCACCTGCAGCAGAAACGGCCAGAACGATCCGAGCGCGAAGAGGAAGGCTCCCAGCGGCGGACCGGCGAGCTGGTTGGCCACGAGGTAGCCGGCCTGCATCCGGGCGTTGCCGATGCCGAGGTCGGCGGGCTTCACCAGCATCGGCAGCAGCGTGCTGCCGGCGGAATCGGCGAACACCTCGGCCGTGCCGTAGAGGAACGCTGTCGCGAGCACCAGCCACACCGTCGCCTGGCCGGTGACGAGGAAGACGACCAGGGCGAGGACGACCACCGCGCGCAGTCCGTTGGCCAGCATGACGAGGCGGCGGCGGTCGTGGTGGTCGGCGACGGCCCCTGCGAGCAGCCCGAACAGCAGCCACGGCAGGAACTGCATCATGGCGCCCGCGGCGACGAGGAACGGCGACGAGGTCAGCGACGCGATCAGCAGGGGCGCGGCGGCGAGTGCGATGCCGTCGCCGAGATTGCTCGTCCACGACGACGCGAGCAGCCAGCGGAAGTCTGTCCCGAGGCGGCGCGGCGCGATGATCTCCCCGAGCGAAGGCATCCCGCCATCCTATGAGGGCGGCGGTCGCACGACGCGCCGGCGGACCCGGATGCCGATACGGGCGCGACGTCAGCTCGTGGGCGTGGCCGCGCCCTTATGCGTGAACAGCGTCTCGGTCTGCTCGATGTCCATGCCCTTGGTCTCGGGAATGCGCAGGAGCACGTAGAAGAACGAGAGCGCCGCGAAGAGGGCGTACATGCCGTATGTGAGCGGCAGCGACCACGACGACATCGCGGGGAACGAGATCGTGATGAGGAAGTTCGCGATCCACTGCGCGCCGGCGGCGACGCCGAGAGCCTTGCCGCGGATGCGGCTGGGGAAGATCTCGCCGAGCAGCACCCAGACGAGGGGGCCCCACGAGGCGCCGAATCCGACGACGAAGACGTTCGCCGCGATGAGCGCGATCGGTCCCCACGGTGCGGGCAGCGTGACCGCACCCTCGGCGTCGGTCTCGGAGAACACGAACGAGATCGCCATCAGCCCGAGCGAGAGCGCCATCATCACGGAGCCCGTGAGCAGGATCGGCTTGCGCCCCACGCGGTCGACCAGGAAGATCGCGATGAGCGTCACGAGCACGTTCGTGATCGAGGTCACGACGCTGATAGTGAACGAGTCGCTCTCGTCGAACCCGACCGACTGCCAGAGGCTCGTCGAGTAATAGAAGATCACGTTGATGCCGACGAACTGCTGGAACACCGACAGGATGATGCCGACCCAGACGATCCGCTGCAGGCCCAGCACCGGACCCCGCAGCGAGACGCCGGCATTCTTGCGGTCCGTCTCGATCGCGGTCTGCAGATCGCGCATGGTGTGGTCGAGGTCTGCGGCCGGGACGAGCCGCGAGAAGATCTCCTTCGCCTCGTCGTAGCGGCCCTTCGCGATCAGGTAGCGAGGGGACTCCGGCAGCGTGAACGACAGGATGCCGTACACCGCCGACGGGATCACGCCGACGAGGAACATCCACCGCCACGCCTCGAGTCCGAACCACAGCACGTTGTCGGCACCACCCGCGGTGTTCGCCAGCAGTGCGTCCGACAGGAGGGCGGCGAAGATGCCGATCGTGATCGCGAGTTGCTGCAGCGACGCGAGCCCGCCGCGGATCTGGCGAGGCGCGATCTCGGCGATGTATGCGGGAGCGATCACCGACGCGATGCCGATGCCGAGACCGCCGATGACGCGCCACAGCGCGAGGTCCCAGGCCGAGAACGCGAGGCCGGCGCCGATAGAGCTGACGAAGAACATGATCGCGCCGAGGAACATGACCCGCAGGCGCCCCCAACGGTCCGACAGGGTGCCGGCGATGATCGCTCCCACGGCACAGCCGAGAAGGGCGATGGCGACGACGAAGCCCGTGATGACGTCGTTGAGCGCGAAGTCCTTCGAGATCGAGTCGACGGCGCCGTTGATGACCGACGAGTCGAAGCCGAACAGGAAGCCGCCGACGGCGGCGGCGACCGAGAGGCCGATCGCCCGTCGCCCGTAGGGGCTGCGGAGAGAGAACGCGTCTGCGGGGATCGATCCGGTCGAACTCATGGTCGTACGCTAGCGGCCGACCGCCCCGAGGGCGAGGCAATCGACGGCTCGTCGGCGAACCGAGCGCTACGGCTCCCGCCGGCGCCGCAGGACGGATGCCGGCACGCGTGGCGCCGGCGACCAAGGACTCTCGGCCGGCCCCCGCCGCGACGATGGGTACAGTGAACGCATGCCCGTGACACTCCTCGGTGCGGCCGAGATCCGCGCGCTGGCCGCCGACCTCGACGTGACGCCGACCAAGAAGCTCGGGCAGAACTTCGTCGTGGACGCCAACACGGTGCGCAAGATCGTGAGCGTCGCCGAGGTGGCTCCGGGCGACCGTGTGGTCGAGGTGGGGCCGGGGCTCGGGTCGCTGACTCTCGCGATCCTCGAGGCGGGCGCGTCCGTCACCGCCGTCGAGATCGATCACCGACTCGCCGAGCGCCTGCCGGCGACGGCGGCCGCGCACGGCGTCGCAGACGGCGCCCTCACCGTTGTGGACGCGGACGCGCTGCGTGTCACCGAGCTTCCGGGCGACCCCGCCGTGCTCGTGGCGAACCTGCCCTACAACGTCAGCGTGCCGGTCCTGCTGCACTTCCTCGAGAACTTCCCCGGCCTCGAACGCGGTGTGGTCATGGTGCAGGCCGAGGTGGGGGAGCGCCTCGCCGCCCCGCCCGGATCGAAGGTGTACGGCGCCCCGAGCGTCAAGGCCGCCTGGTACGGACCCTGGCGTCTGGCCGGCACCGTCTCGCGCCTGGTGTTCTGGCCCGTCCCGAACGTCGACAGCGTGCTCGTCGGATTCCGTCGAGACCCCGAGCCCCGGGGTGACGAGGCCCTCCGCCGGAGGACGTTCGGCATCGTCGACGCGGCTTTCCAGCAGCGGCGGAAGATGCTGCGTCAGGCCACGTCGGGCGTTCTCGGGGGCACCGCGGCCGCGGCGTCGGCGGTGCTGGAGAGCGCGGGAGTGGCGCCGACCGCACGCGGCGAGGACCTCTCCATCGACGATTTCGTGCGCATCGCGCGGGCTGCCGGAGACGCCGTCGTCGTGTGAGTTTCGTGATTGTTCACCGTGTGGTGACCGGACGGCCCGAAACATGCCGGTAACATTTCTGCGTCCGCCGTCCCGTTCCACGGGCAGCTCGCCTCGCGGCGGACCGGAGTGAATCGACATGCGACCCGCCGAATATCCGGCCCCTGAACGCATCTTGCTGCACATCAGCGACACCCACCTGCGCGCGGCGTCGACGCCACGCCTGTTCGACGCCCTGGACGGTGCGGCCCAGCTGGCCCGCGCGCTGGGTGTCATCGAGGACTCGGGCATCCGACCCGACGCGGTCGTCTTCACGGGCGACCTCGTCGACCTGGGGGAGCGCGGCGCCTACGCCGACCTCCGCGCCCTCGTCGAGCCGTTCGCCGCGCGCATCGGCGCACGGGTGCTGTGGGTGATGGGCAACCACGACGATCGTGCGGCATTCCGCGCCGAGCTGCTCGGCGAGGCATCGGATCTCCGCCCCGTCGACCGCGTCGACGAGCTCGACGGCCTCCGCGTCGTCACCCTCGATACGAGCGTCCCCGGGCACCACCACGGCGAACTGCGCGACGAGCAGCTCGCGTGGCTCGCCGACGTGCTGGCCACGCCGGCGCCGCTCGGCACGATCCTCGCCATGCACCACCCTCCCGTTCCGGCGGTGCTGCCGCTCGCGGCGAGCGTCGAGCTGCGCGACCAGGCGCGCCTGGCGGCGGTGCTGCGCGGCAGCGACGTCCGCGCCGTCATCGCCGGCCATCTGCACTACTCGACCTTCGCGACCTTCGCCGGCATCCCCGTGTCGGTGGCGTCATCCACCTGCTACGCGCAGGACCTGACGGTCCCCGTCGGCGGCACCCGGCCGCAGGACGGCGCGCAGGCGTTCAATCTCGTCCACGTCTACGACGACACCGTCGTGCACTCGGTCGTGCCCGTCGACGCGCCGCGCACCCTCGAGTACATCGACGCCGACGAGGCGCAGCGCCGGCTGCGCCTGGCCGACGTCGCGCCCCTCAGCGCCGCGCCGAGGGATGCGCCGACCGAGCCGATTCCTCTGCTGCGCTGAGCTCAGCGCGCTCCCACGGCGCCCGCACCGGGAACATGCGCTCCAGCGCATCCCGCAGGCTCCGCACGCGCACATCCTCGGGGACCTCGGCGTTGCCGCCGTCGTTGAGGCAGAACATGTCGACATCAGTGCGCTCGGCCAGGCGCTGCATGCGGCGAAGACCCGACGCCATCGTGGTCTGCGCGTAGCGCACGCGCGGCTCGCGCGTGGCGACGGCGCGCCCGGTCATGAGCGCGTAGTAGTGGTAGAGGCTGTTCGTGACCGAGATATCGGTGGCCGAGCGGAAGCGGGATGCCGCCGTCCGGGCGAAGTCGTCGGGGAAGGCCTCCTCGAGCTCGGCCATCACGCTCTTGCGCAGCGGCGTCGCGCAGTGGTCGAGGTCGCGCACGATGGTGCGCCCGAACCGCTCGCCGAGGAGGGCGCGGTTGACGCGGAGTCCGTTGTCGTGTCCGCTGCGGTGCGGCGCCGGGGCACCGGCCCCGATCCGCACCTCGCACTCGACGAACTTCGTCACCCCCGCGGGCGTGAAGAAGAGCTCCGGCTCCAGCAGGCGCCCGAAGAACATGTCGTCGTTCGAGTACAGGAAGTGCTCGGCCAGTCCCGGGATCCGGTGCAGCTGCGCCTCGACGGCGTGCGAGTTGTGGGTCGGCAGCACCGACGGGTCGGCGAAGAACTCCTCGCTGCGGACGATCGTCACCTTCGGGTGGTCGAGCAGCCACGACGGCGCGGGCGAGTCGGTCGCGATGAAGATCCGCCGCACCCAGGGCGCGTACATGTGGACGCTGCGCAGCGCGTAGCGCAGCTCGTCCACGTGCCGGAAGCGCGCGGGGCTGTCGTCGCCGTCGCCGACGACGTACTCGGCCATCTGGGCGGCGCGCATGCGCTGGAACGCGCTCGATGAGCCGTCCACCCACGAGAAGACGAGGTCGACCTCCTCGGTGAACTCGTGGGGCTGCGGATCGAACATGCCGTCGATCGTTCGCCAGGAGCGCCCGTAGCGCTCGACGGTCGTGTACGCGAGGTCGTCGGCGGGCGTGAGCTTGCGGGTGAGTGCGTTGTCGCGCGGCGCCTCGACGAGGTCGTCGGTGAAGCGCCAGAGCTCGAGGTGGGCGCCGAGCGCGGCGGTGTAGCGAAGGGTGCCGTTGCGGCTGATCCGGGGACGGTAGACGCGCACGGCCGTCGGTGCCGCGGCGAGGGGCTGGGCGTCTGAGGCGAGCACCGGCGGACGCCCCTTCGCCTTGAGGTACAGCGGCTCCGTCTCGCAGAGGCCGTCGAGCGCAGCCAGGGCGGCGTCGCGATCGGCGAGGTCGATCGCCAGCGCGGGGACCGCGCGATCGTGGCGGATCAGCGTCACGGTGATGCCGGCCGCCTCCAGGGCGCCGGCGACGAGCAGCAGATCCGACGTGCGGGCCTCGACCGGCGTGACATCGTCGTGCACGAGATGCAGGATGCCGCGGTCGACGGCGATATCCGCGCGCTCCAGCAGTCCCGTCCACGTACGGGCGGGCTGCGGCAGAGCCGAGAGTGCGGCCATATTTCCTCCTTCGCTGGCGACGACGTGTCGCCGTCCGGTGTGGTCACCCTAGGCATCATCCGTTACGAAGACGTTTCCTCTTGCATCCCTTGACATGCCGGCACTGCGTGTGCCCTGCTCGAAGACACCCGGGGGAGTACACGCCGGCGGCTGTCACCTGCGCACCGGACGCCGCGCCGATAGCCTGGACCGGTGACCGAAGACGCGCGCTACCTGTCCCGTGGAGGCGACCTCCACCGCCCCTACGCCGCCGCCCACGACCGCTACGATCTCGCGGAATACCGCCGCGTCGGCACGTCGGGCCTCACCCTTCCGCCCGTCTCTCTCGGCCTGTGGTGGAACTTCGGCGACAACATCCCGTTCGACAACCAGCGGGCGCTGCTGCGCCACGCCTTCGATCGCGGCATCACCCACTTCGATCTGGCCAACAACTACGGTCCGCCGTACGGCAGCGCCGAGACGAACTTCGGTCGCATGATGCGCGAGGACTTCGCCCCGTACCGCGACGAGCTCATCATCTCGTCGAAGGCCGGCTACGACATGTGGCACGGGCCCTACGGGAACGGCGGCGCGCGCAAGTACCTGCTGGCCAGCGCGGAGCAGTCCCTGCGGCGCATGAACGTCGACTACGTCGACATCTTCTACTCGCACCGCGTCGACCCCGACGTGCCGGTCGAAGAAACCGTGGGGGCGCTCGACACGCTGGTGCGTCAGGGGAAGGCCCTCTACGTGGGCATCTCGTCGTACAGCGCCGAGCGGACGGCGGTGGCGGCATCCGTGGCCCGCTCGCTCGGCACCCCGCTGGTCATCCACCAGCCGTCGTACTCGATCCTCAACCGCTGGGTCGAAGACGGCCTGACGGGCGTCCTGACGCAGGAGGGCATGGGCGCGATCGCGTTCACTCCGCTCGCCCAGGGCCTGCTCACCGACAAGTACCTCGGCGACGGTTCCGCCGAGCGCGCGCAGCAGCGCGCGTCGCTTCCGGGCGGCTCGCTCAGCGAGAAGGGCCTCACCACCCTCCGCTCGCTCGACGTCATCGCGAAGGAGCGCGGGCAGACGCTCGCGCAGATGGCGATCCAGTGGGTGCTGCGCGACCCCGTGGTCGCATCCGCGCTGATCGGCGCATCGCGTCCGGCGCAGCTCGACGAGAACCTCAAGGCGCTCGAGGGTCCGGCGTTCGACACCGAGGAGCTCGAGCGCATCGACGCGCTGTCGGACGGCATCGACGTGGACCTCTGGGCGGAATCGGCGAACCGGTGACGCAGGCCCTCGCCCCCGACGGCGTCCGGGTGCGGGCGCCGGGCAAGCTGAACCTCTTCTTCGAGGTCGGCGGCGTGCACGACGACGGCTACCACGACGTCGCGTCGGCGTACCAGGCGGTCTCGCTCTACGAGGACGTGTGGGCCTCGTCGTCCGACGAGTTCACCGTGGCGATCTCAGGCACGGTCGACGTGTCGGGCGTGCCGGCCGACGACCGCAACCTCGCGGTGCGCGCGGCGCGGCTCGTGGCTCAGCGCATCGGGTACTCCGGCGGCGTGCACCTCGACATCGTCAAGCACGTGCCCGTCGCCGGCGGCATGGGCGGCGGATCCGCGGATGCCGCAGCCGCCCTCGTCGCCTGCGACGCGCTGTGGGGGGCCGAGCTCGGCAGCGCCGAACTGCACAAGCTGGCGTCCCGGCTGGGCGCCGACGTTCCCTTCGCCATCATGGGAGGAACGGCGATCGGAACCGGCCGCGGCGACCAGCTCAGCCCTGCCCTCGCGAAGGGCCGGTTCGACTGGGTGCTGGTGCCGTCGAACGCGGGCCTGTCGACCCCCGAGGTGTACGCGCACCTCGACGAGCTGCGCGCGCGCCCCGACATCGCGGCGACCGGTGCGCCGGCCGTGGATCCGGCGGTGCTGCAGGCGCTGCGCGCCGGCGATCCGGTCGCCCTCGCCGAACACACCCGCAACGACCTGCAGATCGCGGCGCTCTCGCTGCTCCCGCAGCTGCGGGAGGTGCTCGAACTGGGCGAGGAGTCCGGAGCGCTCGCGGGGCTGGTGTCGGGGTCCGGCCCTACCCTGGCATTCCTGGCCGTCGATCCGGAGTCCGCACTCGAACTGCAGATCACGCTGTCGGCCGCGGGGTACGAGGCGCTTCACGTGCACGGCCCTGTGGCCGGTGCGCGTGTGGTCACCTAGACCCCCGGCCTGAGTCCCGCACGCCGACCTGAGCCCGCCTCTGCGGGTGTGGAGAGGAAGATCCCATGAACACGCTTGATCGCACGCGCGGTGCCGACGAGTCCGACCGCGCGGCCTTCCGGGCCGGACCCGTCGACGAGCAGTCTCGCGCACGCCTCGCCGCGAACGGCCTCGACTACCGCCGGCTCGAGGTCGACGGCGACGGGTTCGTCGGCTGGCTGCAGAGCGTGGTGCGGGGCTTCCAGGACGGCGAACGCACCGACGAGCAGGTTGCGGCCACGCGCGACCGCAGCGGCTACCGACGGCTCACGGGGGTCTACGACCCCGCCGGACCGATGGCCGATGCGCCGGTCGCGACCATCGCGTCCTGGCTCGGCGAGCTCACCGTGCCCGGCGGCGCGGCGATCCCGTCGTGCGCGATCTCGGCTGTGACGGTGGCGCCCACCCACCGTCGGCGCGGCGTCGCCCGGTCCATGCTCGAGGGGGAGCTGCGGGCCGCTCACGGCGCCGGCATCCCGATGGCGATGCTCACGGTGAGCGAGTCACCGCTCTACGGCCGCTACGGATTCGCCCCCGCCGCTGCGAGCGCGTCGTGGCGGATCGAGACCAAGCGCGCCGCGTGGATCGGCCCGCAGCCCGCCGGGCGCATCGACTTCGTCACCCGCGAGCGCGTGCGGGAACTGCTGCCGTCGCTGCACGAGCGTGTGCGCCACCGCTTCCCGGGCGAGATCGACGTTCCCGGTGGTCACTGGGACGGGTTCGCCGGCACGAGTCCAGCCGCGGAGAAGGCGGGCGAGAAGCGCGCCGTGCAGTACACGGATGCCGAGGGCGAGGTGCGAGGCGCCGCGGTGTACGCCGTGCGCGAGAACCACGACGACTTCACCAAGGCGACGGTCACCGTCCACTACCTCCTGGCCGAGACGGACGACGCGTATGCCGCGCTGTGGCGGTTCCTGCTGGAGCTGGACCTGGTGGCCGAGGTCCACGCGGGCGAGCTGTCGATCGACGAGCCGCTGCTGTGGATGATCGCCGATCAGCGTGCGGCGAAGGTCGCGATCCGCGATCACCAGTACGTGCGGATCATCGACGTGGTCGCATGCCTCGAGACCCGTCGCTACGGCGCGGCGGGAACGCTCGTGCTCGACGTGTCAGACCCGATCGGGCTCTCGAGCGGGCGATATCTGCTCCAGGTCGACGCTGACGGCGTCGGACGGGTGACGACGCTCGCCGACGGCGAGTCGCCCGACGGAGCGGTGGCGGTCGCGCTCGGCATCACGGAGCTGTCGGCCACCTACCTCGGAGCCGTTTCGCCGGCGACGCTCGCCGCGGCGGGACGTGTGAAGACGACGGATGCCGTGGCCGCTGCTCGCGTGCTGGGCTGGCACACTGCGCCCCGGCTGAGCATCTGGTACTGACCCCGCCAGAACGCCCACTGACCCGGACTCCTGGACGCCCGGCGCGCGGCCGGGCCCCGCACCTCGCCTAGCCTGGAGGGGACATGGCACATCTTCTGGGGGCCGAGGCCCTGCACCTGGAGTTCCCGACGAAGGTCGTCTTCGACCGGGTCTCGCTCGGCATCGACGAGGGCGACCGCATCGGCGTCGTCGGCCGCAACGGCGACGGCAAGTCGAGCCTGCTGGCGATGCTGGCCGGCCGGCTCGAGCCCGACGGCGGCCGGGTGACGGTGCGCGGCGGCGTGCGCGTCGGCGTGCTCGACCAGGCGGACACGCTGGACGACACGCTCACGGTGCGCCAGACGGTCGTCGGCGATCGCCCCGACCACGAGTGGGCCGGCGACGCCCGCGCGCGCGACGTGATCGCCGGGCTGCTCGGCGACCTGCCCTGGGACGGACCCGTGGCGGGCCTGTCGGGCGGCCAGCGGCGGCGCGTCTCGCTCGCGACGCTGCTCGTGGGTGACCACGACGTGCTCTTCCTCGACGAGCCCACCAACCACCTCGACGTCGAGGCCATCTCGTGGCTCGCCGCGCACATCAAGGGCCGATGGCCGGCGAATCAGGGCGGGCTCCTGGTCGTGACCCACGATCGCTGGTTCCTCGACGAGGTGTGCAACACCACGTGGGAGGTGCACGACCGAATCGTCGAGCCGTTCGAGGGCGGCTATGCGGCGTACATCCTGCAGCGCGTGGAGCGCGACCGCCAGTCGGCGGTGATCGAGCAGCGGCGCCAGAACCTGGCTCGCAAAGAGCTCGCGTGGCTGCGCCGCGGCGCTCCGGCCCGCACGTCCAAGCCGAAGTTCCGCATCGACGCCGCCAACGTCCTCATCGCCGACGTGCCGGAGATCCGCGACGCGACCGAGCTGCGCTCCCTCGCCGTCTCGCGCCTCGGCAAGGATGTCGTCGACCTCCTCGACGCGGCCGTCGCCTACGACGGCCGCGAGGTGCTGCATCCGGTCGAGTGGCGGATCGCGCCCGGCGAGCGCATTGGGATCCTCGGCGTCAACGGCGCCGGCAAGTCGACCCTGCTGGGCCTGGTGTCGGGCGATGTCGAGCCCACGTCGGGGCGTGTCAAACGCGGCAAGACGGTGAAGGTCGCCACGCTCACGCAGCGCCTCGACGAACTCGAGGAGCATCTCAACGATCCGGTGCGCGTCGTCATCTCTCGCCTGCGCACGACCTACACGTTCGGCGCCGGCTCCAAGGCGCAGGAGCTCACTCCCGGCCAGCTGCTCGAGAGCATGGGCTTCCAGAGCGCGCAGCTCTCGACGCCGGTGAAGGACCTGTCCGGCGGTCAGAAGCGGCGGCTGCAGCTGCTGCTGATCCTGCTCGAGCAGCCGAACGTGCTCATCCTCGACGAGCCCACGAACGACCTCGACACCGACATGCTGGCCGCCATCGAGGATCTGCTCGACTCCTGGCCGGGCACGCTCCTCGTCGTGTCGCACGACCGGTACTTCATCGAGCGCGTCACCGACCAGCAGTACGCGATCCTCGACGGCCATCTGCGCCACCTCCCGGGAGGCGTCGACGAGTACCTGCGGCTGCGCGCCCGGGCACTGAGCGAGCGCGACGACACGAAACGCGGCGCCGCAACGGATGCCGCAGGCCCCGCGTCTACGTCCCCCTCGCTGTCGGGCGCCGACCTGCGCGCCGCGCAGAAGGAGGTATCTGCGCTCGAGCGTCGGCTCGAGAAGCTCGAGTCGCAGATCGGTGCCGCCCGCGTCGCGCTCGCCGACCACGACCAGGCGGACTATGTGGGCCTCGGAGCGGAGATGGCGCGCATCGGCGAACTCGAGAAGAAGCGCGACGGCGTCGAGGAGCGCTGGTTCGAGCTCACCGAGCAGATCGGCTGACCTCGGCGATCTAGTCGTGGGCGTCGAAGCCGAGGCTGAGCTTGCGCAGCAGCCCGGCGAGCCGGTCCCGGTCGCCGCGCGAG
Source organism: Microbacterium sp. LWS13-1.2 (assembly GCF_040144835.1). Lineage (NCBI taxonomy): Bacteria > Bacillati > Actinomycetota > Actinomycetes > Micrococcales > Microbacteriaceae > Microbacterium > Microbacterium sp. LWS13-1.2. Next base: position 1,092,773 of record NZ_CP151632.1, on the reverse strand, counting down.
AGGGCGTCGAGCAGCAGGGCCTCGGCGTCGACGAGACGCGTGATGGCGGCATCCACCCGGATCTTCCCCTCGTCTGTCAAGGTGACCAGGACGCTCCGGCCGTCGTCGGGATCGGACTCGCGGCGCACCAGCCGTCGGCCGACGAGGCGATCGATGCGGTTGGTCATCGTGCCGCTCGAGACGAGCGTCTGCTGAAGCAGCTGCTTGGGACTGAGCTGGAACGGCTCTCCCGCGCGGCGGAGAGCGGACAGCACGTCCCACTCCCAGGGCTCGAGCTCGCTCCGACGGAAGGCGTCGCGCCGCGCGCGGTCGAGGTGCCGCGAGAGACGGTCGACGCGCGAGAGCACGCCGAGCGGTGAGAAGTCGAGGTCGGGGCGCTGCGTCGTCCAGGCCTCGACGATGCGGTCCACTTCGTCGCTCTGCGCCGTCATGCCCTCATTATCGCGGGGCCGGTGCTTCCGCAGGCTCAGCGACCGGAGGAGGTCTGGCAGACTTGACGGGCGGCATCCGGAGTCCTGGTCGCCGCGTTCCGCCGTGGTGTAACGGCAGCACGACAGCCTTTGGAGCTGTGAGGTTCAGGTTCGAATCCTGGCGGCGGAGCATGACCGACACCCCTGACAACGCTCTGGCCGTCATCGTCCTCGCCGCCGGACAGGGCACCCGCATGAAGTCGTCGCTGCCGAAGGTGCTGCACCGCATCGGCGGTCGCCCCCTCGTCGGGCACGTCCTCGCCTCCGCCGCCGCCCTGACGCCGGCGCGCACCCTCGTCGTCGTGCGCCATGAGCGCGACCAGGTGGCCGCGGCGGTCGCCGACCTGGCACCCGAGGCGCGGGTCGTCGACCAGGACGAGGTCCCCGGCACCGGCCGCGCCGTCGAGGTCGCGCTCGCCCAGCTCGAGGGCTTCGCCGGCGATGTGCTCGTGCTCTCGGGCGACTGCCCGCTGGCAGATGCCGGGACCCTGACCGCGTTCCTTGCGGCGCACCGCACGACCGATGCGGAAGTGACCGTCATGACCGCCGTCGTCGACGACCCGAACGGGTACGGACGCGTGATCCGCGACGCCGACGGAGACGTCGCCCGCATCGTGGAGCAGAAGGACGCCGACGACGCCGAGGTCGCGGTCCGCGAGATCAACGCGGGCATGTACGTCTTCCGCGTCGACGCGCTGCGCACCCACCTGCCGGCGATCGGCATCGACAACGCTCAGGCGGAGAAGTACCTCACCGACGTCGCGGGGCTCGTCCGGCGAGCCGGCGGCAGGGTCGCGGCATCCGTCGTCGACGACGTCACGGTCACGTACGGCGTGAACGACCGCGCCCAGCTCTCGGAGGTCGGGCGTCTGCTCAACGCGCGCACGGTGCGCCGCTGGCAGCTCGAGGGGGCGACGATCCTCGACCCGGCGACCACCTGGATCGACGTCGACGCGAAGCTCGCCCCCGACGTGACGGTGCTTCCCAACACGCACATCCTCGGCGCCACCGTGATCGACACCGGCGCGATCGTCGGACCCGACACGAGCCTCGTCGACTGCGAGGTCGGAGAGGGCGCCACCGTCCGGCGCGCCGACGCGACGCTCGCCGTGATCGGCGCCCACGCGACCGTCGGCCCGTTCGCATACGTCCGCCCCGGCACGTACCTGGGCGACAAGGGCAAGATCGGCACCTTCGTCGAGACGAAGAACTCGACCATCGGCGAGGGCAGCAAGGTGCCGCACCTGTCGTACATCGGCGACACCACGGTCGGCCGCGGCGTCAACCTCGGCGCCGGCGCGATCACCGCCAACTACGACGACCTGGCCAAGCACCGCACCGAGATCGGCGACGAAGTGCACGCCGGCTCGCATAACGTCTTCGTGGCGCCCGTTAGGATCGGAGACGGCGCGAAGACGGGGGCGGGGGCGGTCATCCGCAAGGATGTGCCCGCCGGTGCTCTCGCTCTCAGCGTCGCCCCTCAGCGCAACGTCGAGGGGTGGGTCGAGAAGAACAGACCGGGTACTCACGCGGCGGATGTCGCCGCCAAGGCCCGCAGCGCACAGAAGGCGGACGATGGCGCGCAAGAAGAAGACCGTTGAACTCGACCGGGCGAATGACATCGCCCCGGGCCTCGTGGCCAAGACGAAGAAGCGGCTCGTCATCGCGCGCGGGAGCTCGCACCCCGAGCTCGCGGCGCAGGTCGCCGAGCAGCTGAGCACGGAGCTCGTCCCCACCGAGTACCGCACGTTCGCGTCGGGTGAGATCCTGACGCGGTTCGAGGTCTCGATCCGCGGCTGCGACCTGTTCCTCATCCAGAGCTTCGGGCCGCCGGTCAACGAGTGGATGATGGAGACCCTCATCATGCTCGACGCCGCGAAGCGCGCGTCGGCCAAGCGCATCACCGTCGTCGCGCCGTACTTCCCGTACTCGCGTCAGGACAAGAAGGGCCGGGGCCGCGAGCCCATCAGCGCCCGCCTCGTCGCCGACCTGTTCAAGACCGCCGGCGCCGACCGCGTCATGAGCGTCGACCTGCACGCCGCGCAGATCCAGGGCTTCTTCGACGGTCCCGTGGACCACCTGTTCGCCAAGCCCGTGCTGCTGGAGTACTTCGAGAACACGCTCAGCGAGACGGACCGCGCCCGCCTCACCGTCGTCTCACCCGACACCGGACGCGTGCGCGTGGCGGACCAGTGGTCCGACAGCCTGGGCGCTCCGCTGGCGATCATCCACAAGCGCCGCGACCCCAACGTCGCCAACCAGGTCACCGTCAACGAGATCGTCGGCGCGGTCGACGGACGCGTCTGTCTGCTCGTCGACGACATGATCGACACGGGTGGCACGATCGTGAAGGCCGCCGAGGCGCTCAAGGCCAACGGCGCGACCAAGGTCATCGTCGCCGCGACGCACGCGATCTTCAGCGATCCCGCCGCCGAACGCCTGCAGAGCCCGGCGATCGACGAGGTCGTCGTGACCGACACGGTGCCGATCCCCGACGAGAAGCGGTTCCCGAGCCTTACGATTCTGCCAATCGCACCGCTGCTCGCACGCGCGATCCACGAAGTGTTCGAGGACGGCTCCGTCACCAGCATGTTCGACGGGGCGGCCTGACGCCGGCACAGGGTCGGACCCCCGACTCCGCGGCGGCGACGGAAGGATGACGAATCCATGACGCAGCCGCTGAGCTCCGCACCGTTGACCGAAGCGCGCCTCACCGTGGCGCGTCCCTGGGCGCTGGCCACCGGCGAGGTGCTGGCGCATCTCAAGGCCGACGCCGGGGGACTGCGCACAGCCGACGCGGCGGCGCGCCTGGAGATCGCCGGACCCAACCGCCTCCCCGAGCCTGCGCGCAAGCCGGCGGTGCTGCGGTTCCTGGCGCACTTCAACGACACCCTGATCTACATCCTGCTGGGCGCCGCGGTCATCAAGGCGCTCATGGGGGACTGGCTCGACTTCTGGGTGATCATGGTCGTCGCGATCATCAACGCGGTGATCGGCTATATCCAGGAGGGGCGCGCCGAGAAGGCGCTCGCCGGCATCCGCGGCATGCTGTCGGCCGACGCCAGTGCGCGCCGCGACGACGGCTGGGTGACGGTGCCCGCCGCCGACCTGGTGCCGGGCGATGTCGTGCGGCTCATGCCCGGCGACAAGGTGCCCGCCGACCTGCGGCTGCTCCAGGCCTTCCAGCTGCGCATCGATGAGGCCGCGCTCACGGGGGAGTCCGTCCCGTCGTCGAAGACCACCGACCCGTCGGTCCCGGAGGCGGGGGTGGGCGACCGCGGATCGATGGCGTTCTCCGGCACCATCGTCAGCGCCGGGCAGGGCCGGGGCGTCGTCACCGCCACCGGATCCGACACCGAGCTCGGCCGCATCCAGAGCCTCGCCGACGAGGCTGAGTCGCTGGCCACGCCGCTCACCCGCCAGCTCGACGGGTTCGGCCGCGTGCTCACCGTCGTGATCCTGGCGATGGCGGCGATCATGATGATGATCGGGCGCTTCCTGCACGGGATGCCGTACCCCGAGCTCATCTCGGCGGCCATCGGGTTCGCCGTCGCGGCGATCCCCGAGGGGCTGCCGGCGCTGGTGACCATCACGCTCGCGATCGGCGTGCAGCAGATGGCCCGCCACAACGCCATCACGCGCAAGCTCCCCGCGGTCGAGGCGCTCGGCTCGGTGACCACGGTGTGCTCCGACAAGACGGGCACGCTCACCCGCAACGAGATGACCGTGCGGCACATCGTCACACCGCTAGGCGAGTACAGCGTCACCGGGCTGGGCTACGTGCCCGAGGGCGAGATCGTCCGCGCGGGTGCGGCTGCTCGCGCGACTTCGCGCCCCGACGCCGCTGCTGCCGAGGACGCGGGGGTACCTGCCGACCGCGGCGATCTCGCGGCGCTCCTGGCGATCGCGACGCTCTGCAACGACGCCCACATCGTCCGCGGCGACGACGGCGAGTGGGGTCTCGTCGGAGAGCCGACGGAGGGTGCGCTCAAGGTCGTCGCGATGAAGGGCGGTGTCGGGAGCGCGGGCGGACGCCGGGTCGCAGTCATCCCGTTCGACTCCGCCAACAAGCTGATGGCGACGCTCAACGAGGGCGCCCGATCCGGGGGTGCGGCCGGCGAGGTCTCACGGGCGATCCTCGTCAAGGGCGCGCCCGACCGCCTGCTCGAGCGCTCGCTCACCCAGCGCGGCGCCGACGGGTCCGAGCCGCTCGACCTGGTGCGCTGGAACGCGGCGATCGAGGCGCTGAGCTCGCAGGGCCTGCGCGTGCTCGCGGCGGCGCGCAAGCCGGTGCGACCGACGACCGACGAGTTCGCGCTCGACGACCTCATCGACCTCGAGTTCATCGGCCTCTGGGGGATCGTGGACCCGCCCCGGCCGGAGGCCGTCGAGGCGATCGCGGACTGCCACACCGCCGGCATCCGCGTGAAGATGATCACGGGCGACCACGCCGGCACCGCCCTCGCCATCGCGCACGAGATGGGGCTCGCGGGCTCCGACGCCGAGGTGCTCACGGGCGCGGAGCTCGAGGCGCTCACTCAGGAGCAGCTGCGCGAGGTCGTGCGCGACGTCGACGTGTACGCGCGCACGAGCCCCGAGCACAAGATCCGCATCGTGCGGGCGCTGCAGTCGCACGGCGAGGTCGTCGCGATGACCGGTGACGGGGTCAACGACGCTCCTGCGCTGACGCGGGCCGACGTCGGCATCGCGATGGGCATCAAGGGCACCGAGGCGACCAAGGAGGCCGCCGAGTTCGTGCTGGCCGACGACAACTTCGCGACGATCCGCAGCGCGATCGCCGAGGGACGTCGCATCTACGACAACCTGCGCAAGTCGATCGTGTTCCTGCTGCCGACCAACGGAGCCCAGTCGCTCGTGATCCTCGTCGCCGTCGTGTTCGGGCTCGCGCTGCCGATCACGAGCGTGCAGGTGCTGTGGGTCAACATGGTGACCGCGGTGACACTCTCGCTCGCGCTCGCGTACGAGCCGGCCGAGCGCGGCATCATGCGCCGCCCCCCGCGCGCCACCGGCGGACCGATCATCGATCGCCGCGAGCTCGGGTTCGTGCTGGTCGTGTCGCTCCTCATCGGCGGCGCCGCGATGGGCGTCTTCTACGGCGTCGTCGCGACCGGAGCCGACATCGAGGTGGCCCGCACCGAGGCCGTGCTCATGCTCGCGCTCGGACAGCTCGCGTATCTGCTCAACTGCCGGTTCCTCGGGCGCTCGAGCCTCACCCTCGACGTGCTGCGGGGCAACCGCGTGGTGTGGTGGTCCGCGATCGCCCTCATCGTGCTGCAGTTGATCTACACCTACGTGCCGTTCATGAACGTGCTGTTCGACTCGCGGCCGCTGGACGCGGCATCCTGGATCCTCCCGATCGTGGTGTCCATCGGCATCTTCCTCGCCGTCGAGGTGCTCAAGGCTGTGCTGCGCGCACGAGGCACGTCATCGACGACCCCGGACACCCTCAAAGGCGGCTCATAGGAGCGGTTGGCAGGATCCTTTCCAGACGCTTCCGCGTCACCGCTCGCACGACACGAGCCCGACACGAGCCAGGAGGACCGTCATGATCCGCACCGCACTCGCTTCCCGCCCCGTTCGCGCCGGAGCGGCGCTGACCGCCGTCGCCGGCATCGCGCTCCTCGCCGGCTGCGCGCCGGAGGCCTCGGAGGCCGAAGAACCGGCGACCACCGACACCTCGGACAGCACCGACAGCGGCTCGAGCGGCGCGTACGCCGACGGCACGTACACGGCGGACGGCTCGTACGCGACGCCCGAATCGGTCGAGACGATCACCGTCACGGTGACCCTCGAGGACGACGTGATCACGGCGGTCGAGGTGACCGGCGACCCGCAGAAGCGCGAGTCGGAGCAGTACCAGGGCGAGTTCATCGGCGGCATCGCCGATGTCGTCGTCGGGCAGGACATCGACGACATCCAGGTCAGTCGCGTCGCGGGGTCGTCGCTCACCAGCGGCGGGTTCAACGAGGCCATCGAGACGATCAAGTCCGAGGCGGCGAACTAGGCCGTGCACACCGCGCCGGACTCCTGGCGCTTCGGCGCCATCGGCACGACATGGGAGATCGTCACCGAGCGTGGCCTGCCGGCGGCGGCGCGCGACGAGGTGACCTCGCGCATCGACGAGTTCGACCGCGAGTGGTCGCGATTCCGGGCGGACTCGCTCGTGAGCGCGCTGGCGCGGACGGCCGGTGCCGTCCCCGCGCCGGCGGATGCGGTGCCGATGCTCGACGCCCTCGCCGCCCTCTCGGACGCGACGGCGGGGGCCGTCAACCCGCTCGTCGGTGGATCCCTCGACGCGCGCGGCTACGACGCCGCCTACTCGCTGCGTGATCGCGGGGCGACGCCGGCGCCTGCCGGATGGCGGGAGCTGCTGAGCTGGCACGACGGGAGCCTCGCGCTCGTCGAGCCGGCCACGATCGACGTCGGTGCCCTCGGGAAGGGCCGCCTCGTGGACCTGGTCCTCGGCATCCTCAGGAGCACCGAGTCGGGCGACATCACGGTCGACGCCGGCGGCGACCTGGCTGTGCGGGGGCGTCCGCAGCGCATCGGGCTCGAGCACCCGTTCGATCCGCGTCGTGCCATCGGCGTGTGGGAGGTGACGGATGCCGCGCTCTGCGCGTCCGCCGTCAACCGGCGCGCGTGGCCCTCGGCGACGGGCACCGCACTGCACCACGTGCTCGACGCGCGCACCGGGCAGCCGGTGCGGACGATCGCCGCGACGTGGGCCGTGGCGGCCGATGCGATGGCCGCGGATGCCGTCGCGACGGCCCTGTTCTTCAACGGCGGCCCCCGCCTCGCCCACGAGTGGGGCGTCGAATGGGTGCGCATGACGACGGACGGCCGCGTCGAGTGGTCTCCGGGATGCCGCGCCGAGCTGTTCGTGCGAACGGATGTCGGACTCGGGATCGCGCCGGCTTCGCGACCGAATAGCCTGGAACAGTGACCGAACCCCTCTCCGGACACGTCATCGCGGTCGCCCGCGACGACGCGCATCGCTTCAGCAAGCCGACGCGCGAGAGCATCACCCTGATCGCCGGCATCGGCGTCGAGGGCGACGCCCACGCCGGCACCACCGTGCAGCACCTGTCCCGCGTCCGGCGCGATCCCACGACGCCCAACCTGCGCCAGGTGCACCTGATCCACGCCGAGCTGTTCGACGACATGGCCGAGCGCGGCCACGAGGTGCACCCGGGCGCCCTGGGCGAGAACGTGACCACCGCCGGCATCGACCTGCTCGGGCTGCCGCGCGGCACGCGACTCGCACTGGGCGATGACGCGGTGATCGAGATCACGGGCCTCCGCAACCCCTGCGTCCAGATCGACGGCGTCTCGGAGGGACTGATGAAGGAGCTGGTCCACCTCGACGACACGGGCGCCACCGTGCGCCTGGCGGGCGTCATGTCGGTCGTGCTCGAGGGCGGCGTCGTGCGCCCGGGCGACGGCATTCGCGTCATCCCGCCCGCAGGCGGCCACGAGCCCCTGCAGCCGGTGTGACCCGGATGGGCACTCTCACCGCCATCTGGAATCGCGCCTTCGCGGTGCTCGGCCGCGTGTCGATGTACCGCCTGGTGTATCTCGCGCTCGCGACGCTGGCCGTCGTGGCCCTGCTGCTCTCGTTCTTCGGCCTCGTCGGCCCCGATCCGCTGCAGCTGATCGTGACGCTCGCGGTGCTCTCGGCGGTGTGCGTGGGGGTGGATGCCGCCGCCCAGCGCGTGCTCAACCTGCCGTGGCGCCTCGAGTCGTCGCTCATCACGGCGCACATCCTGCTGTTCGTGCTGCGCCCGACGCTCGAGCTCGTGGGGCTGCTGGGGATCGTGATCGCCGCCGCGGTCGCCTCGCTCTCGAAGTATCTGCTCGCGTGGCGCGGACGCCACATCTTCAACCCTGCGGCGGTGGGCGCGACGGTGCTGACGCTGCTGAGCCTGGCATGGCCCGATCTCGGCGCGTCGTCCTGGTGGGTGGGGACGCCGGCGCTCGCCGCGCCCGTCATCCTGCTCGGGCTCGCGGTGCTGGTGCGCACCGAGAAGCTGCGGGTCGTCGCCGTGTTCCTGGTGTTCGCGGTCGCGGTCGCGGTCTTCCGCACCGCCGCGCAGTACCAGGCCGCGGGCGTCGAGATCGACGTGCTCAACCTGCTGTGGCCGATCCTCTGGTCGTCGCCGTTCCTCTTCCTCGGAGCTTTCATGCTGTCCGAGCCGCTCACGCTGCCGCCACGCCGCTGGCAGCAGCTGACCGTCGCCACGGTGGTCGGCGTGCTGGCCGGGTGGCCCATCCCGATCGGCGACATCACCCTGGGGCAGGAGCGGGCGCTCCTCGTCGGCAACCTCGTGGCGTTCGCGTTCGCCGTGCGCACCGCCGTGCGCCTCACCCTCGTCGCACGCGCCGAGCCCACGCCGAGCGTGCAGGAGCTCACCTTCCGCGTGCATGACCGGCTCGCGTTCCTTCCGGGCCAGTACCTCGAGCTCGAGGTGCCGCACCGCCACCCGGACGCCCGTGGCACGCGTCGCGAGTTCAGCATCGCGTCGGCGCCCGAGGACCTGCCGCTGCTGAAGGTGGCGTTCAAGGACGGCAAGACCACCAAGCCGCTGAGCTCGTACAAGAAGGCGCTCGCCGAGGTTCAGCCCGGCGACGCGCTCGCGATCACCGGCGTCTGGGGCGACTTCCTGCTGCCCAAGCGCGACGCGGCGCCGATCCTGATGGTGGCGGCCGGCATCGGTGTCACGCCGTTCGTGTCGCAGCTGCGCCACGCGCAGGCCGCTGCCCTCGACCGCGACATCGTCCTGGTCTACGTGGCGTCGGATTCCTCGGAGCTGGCGTACCGCGACGAGATCGCGGCATCAGGTGCGCGCGTCATCCTGTTCACCCGCGACCGGCCGGCCGATCTGCCGGACCACTGGGTGTGGGCGCAGGGCGTGCGCCTCGAAGCCGACGGGCTCGTGCGCGTCGTGCCCGACATCGGGTCGCGTCACGCGTACATCTCGGGTCCGGCGGCGCTCATCGCCGATCTGGCGCCGGCGCTCGAGCGCGCCCGCTCGATCACGACGGACGCCTTCAGCGGCTACTGAGCCGTCCCTCGGCCCCGGCCTGTGGCCGTGAGACCTCATCTGACGGCCGAGACATCGGGTGAACCCCGCGGTCTCGGCCGTCAGATGAGGTCTCGACGTCGTGGGGCGGCGGGTCGTCGCACGCGCAGGACGGCACAGGGCGGCGCGGGGGTCAGGCCGGGCCGGCGGAGCGAGCGGGCAGGCGCACCTCGAACGTCGTGTCGCCGGGCGTGCTGTCGACACGGATGCTGCCGCCGTGGGCGTCGACGATGGCACGGGCGATCGAGAGGCCGAGGCCGGTGCCGCCGGTCTGGCGCGCCCGCGAGCGGTCGGCGCGCGCGAAGCGCTCGAACAGCTCGTCCTTGATCGACGGATCGATGCCCGGGCCGTTGTCGTGCACCCGCAGGACGGCGGTGTCGCCCTCGCGGACGACGCTCACGGTGACCGTCGTCCCGGGCGGGGTGTGCGTCCGCGCATTCGCGAGGAGATTCGCGGCGACCTGGTGCAGGCGTCCGGTGTCGCCGGCGATGAGCACGGGATCGTCGCCGACCTCGAGCACCCACTCGTGATCGGGGCCGGTGGGTGTCGCGTCGCCGACCGCGTCGATCGCGACGCGCGTGAGATCGACGGTGCCGTAGACGAGCTCCTGGCCCTCGTCGAGGCGCGCCAGCAGCAGCAGGTCCTCGACGAGCGAGGTCATGCGCAGCGACTGGGCCTGGATGCGCTCGAGCGAAGCTTCCGTGGTCTCGATGGTCGCCGCACCCTGCCCGCGACTGAGTGCCTTCAGCGACAGCTCGCTGTAGCCGCGGATCGACGAGAGCGGTGTGCGCAGCTCGTGGCTCGCGTCCGCGACGAACGCGCGCATGCGCTCCTCGTTGCGCTGGCGAGCGGAAAGCGACTCGTCCACGTGGTCGAGGAGCGTGTTCAGCGCTTCGCCCACACGGCCGACCTCGGTGCGCGGGTCGGCCTGCCGTATGGGCACGCGCTCAGCGATCGACACCTCGCCCTGGTCGAGTTGCTGCGTCGACACGCGGGCCGCCGTGTCGGCGACCGCGCGCAGCGGAGCCAGACCCGCGCGGATGGTCCACGCGGTGGCGACGGCGAGGAGGAGCAGGCCGCCGACAGTGAGGAGCGCGATCGTGGTCAGCATGCGCGTGATCGTCGCGGCGACGTCATCGCGGGACAACCCGACGACCACGACGGATTGCGCGCCGACGGCGTGGCCTTCGACGCGGAAGGTTCCGAGATCGTCGATGGTGACGACCAGCGGGCCTTCGCTGCGCAGACCAGCTGCGAGTTGTTCGATCTGGTCTTCCGTCAGGCTGGTGACCGTCCCGTCGGCCTCCGTCACCGCAGCAGTGGGCGCCGACGGCGGAGTCTCGATCGCCAGGAGGAAACCGGCCTGCTGCGGCTGCTGCTCGAGGATCTGCTCAGCGCTGAGACCGGCCGCGATGGGCTGGCGCACAACGGCGGACGTGCGTTCTGCCGTCGATCGCAACTCGTTGCTGAGTCCCTCTTCGAGCACCTGGCCGAGGATCGCGCTGGTCGCGACAGCGACCAGCACCATGATGAACGACGTGATGCCCACGACCGTGACGATGAGCTTGCGCTGCAGCGTCCACGGCGCGCGGCGGGGGAGTCGTTCGTCGGCGGGGGAGTCGGGGCCGGCCCCGGCGGGGGGTGCGGATTCATCGACGGATGCCGAGGCGACCGCGGCGGCATCCGTCCCCGGCTTCGTCCCGCTGTGCTCCGACCCGGTCCCGTCGGTCACTGGGGCGCCTTGATCATGTAGCCGACGCCGCGGACGGTGTGGATGAGCGGCTCGCGGCCGGCGTCGATCTTCTTGCGCAGGTACGAGATGTAGAGCTCGACGACGCTGGAGCGCCCGCCGAAGTCGTAGTTCCACACGCGGTCGAGGATCTGCGCCTTCGACACGACGCGGCGCTGGTTGCGCATGAGGTAGCGGAGCAGCTCGAACTCGGTCGCGGTGAGCTCGATCTCCTCGCCCGAGCGCTCGACCTCGTGGCTGTCCTCGTTCAGGGTGAGGTCGCCCACGCGGAGGATCGGCTCCGCCCCCGCGGCGTGAGCGGTGCCGGCGCGGCGCATGAGGCCGCGCAGGCGCGCCACGACCTCCTCGAGGCTGAACGGCTTCGTGACGTAGTCGTCACCGCCCGCGGTGAGGCCGGCGACGCGATCGCTCACGGCATCCTTCGCGGTGAGGAACAGCACCGGAACGTCGTCGCCCGCCTGCCGCAGGCGCTGCAGCACGGCCATGCCGTCGAGGTCGGGCATCATGATGTCGAGCACCATGGCGTCGGGCTCGAACTCGCGTGCGGACTGCAGCGCCTCGAAGCCCGAGCCGGCCGTCCGCACCTCCCACCCCTCCATGCGCAGCGCCATCGACAGCAGGTCGGTGAGCATCTGCTCGTCGTCCACCACGAGCACGCGGAGGTTCGAGCCGTCGGGACGCAGCAGGGCGGGTGCGGGGTTGGTCATGCGTCCATTGTGGATGCGTTCCTATGTGGTTCCTATGGCGCGCGCTATGCGCCGGCTGTGAAAACCGGTCGTCTCCGCGAGACCCCAGTGGCGGGACGAGACCGAGGGGAAACCCCACGGTCTCGTCCTGCTGCTGGGGTCTCGCGGTTCATAAGGTCGCCATAGGCGCCGCTGGGGGTGCGCATCACGGCCCTTCGTAGCGTCTCCTCGACGGCGGCATTCCGCCCGCCAGGAGGAGACCCATGTACATGACCTATCTGCGGCGGGAGCTGGCCGGCCGCAAGAAGCAAACGATCATCGTGGCCGCCGGCCTCGCGATCGCCATCGCGCTCGTGATGATCGTGAACTCGCTCGCCGCCGGCGTGAGCACCGCGCAGGCGCAGGCGCTCGAGTCGGTGTACGGCGTGGGCACGGACCTCACCGTCACGGGTGCCCAGGCCGAGCCCGGGCAGGGCGGCGCGCGGTTCGACTTCGGCGAGGACGGCGGCGAGACCGCCGACGACGGCACGACCGAGCTCAGCCAGTCGCGGCTGGTGACCGAGCCGATGCGTTCGACCCTCGACGCCACGACGCTCGACACGGTGGCCGCCGTCGACGGCGTGGAGTCGGCATCCGCCGCCCTCAGCCTCACGAACATGACCTTCTCGGGCGAGCTGCCGCAGCGGCCCGACGGCTCAGGCGACGACGCGACCCAGGCGCAGCCTCCGCAGCAGACCGAGGGCGAGGGCGGCGGCTTCGGCGGCGGCTCGTTCGGCGTCGACTCGTTCACCGTGCTCGGCATCGACCCGGCGGCCGACGCCGTGGGCCCGCTTTCCGCGGTGGAGCTCAGCGACGGACGCGGCCTCGAGGCGTCCGACCAGGGTGCGTACGTCGCCGTGCTCGATGCGACCTACGCCACGACCGCGGACCTCGCAGTCGGCGACACCATCGACGTCGGCGGCCAGGACTTCGAGATCGTCGGCCTCGTGGCCTCGACGTCCGACGAGGCCGACACCGCGTCGAACGCCTACATCCCGCTCGACGTCGCCCAGGAGCTCTCGGGGGCAGGCGACGTGATCTCGACGGTGTATGTGCAGGCAGAGTCCTCCGACGCGATCTCGTCGGTGCAGACAGCGCTCCAGGAGGAGCTGCCCGACGCCACCGTGAGCTCGCAGTCCGATCTCGCCAAGACGGTGTCGGGGTCGCTCTCGAGCGCGTCGTCGCTCATCACGAGCCTCGGCACGTGGCTGTCGCTCATCGTGCTCGCCGTCGCACTCGTCCTCGCGGTGCTGTTCACGATCTCGGGCGTCTCGCGCCGCACGCGCGAGTTCGGCACGCTCAAGGCGATCGGCTGGTCCAACGGCCGCGTCGTCGGCCAGGTGGCGGGCGAATCGGTCGTGCAGGGCCTCATCGGCGGTGTCGTCGGTCTCGTGATCGGCTTCGCCGGCATCCTCGCCATCAATATCATCGCCCCGACCATCTCGACGGCGCCCTCGACCCAGAGCTTCGGGCCCGGCGGCGACGGCGCGCAGATGCCCGGCGGAGGCCCCGGCACGTTCGGGAACGCCGTCATGCAGCAGACCGGCGCCGACATCGTGCTGCAGGCACCGGTCACGCTCTGGGTCGTCGTCGCGGCGGTCGGCATCGCCGTGCTCGGCGGACTGGTCGCCGGCGCCTTCGGCGGCTGGCGCGCTGCGCGGCTGAGCCCCGCCGAAGCCCTGCGATCCGTGGGCTGAGGCATCCCGTGTCCGGCACCATCCCCATCGCACCCGATTCCACCTCCACGAAGGGAGAGCACGTCATGACCATGATCGACACGGAGGCCGCCTCGGCTCCGGATGCCGCAGCCGCGGCGCAGTACCGGCTCGAGGGCGTCACCCGCACCTACACCCAGAAGGGCCGCGTCGTGAAGGCACTCGCCGGCGTCGACCTCACGATCGACGCGGGAGACTTCGTCACGATCCAGGGGCCAACCGGCGGCGGCAAATCGACGCTGCTGCAGCTGCTGGGCGCGCTCGACCGCCCGAGCAGCGGCTCCGTGCATCTCGGCGAGATCGACATCGCGACCGCGAGTAACCGCGAGCTCGGCCGCATCCGCGCGCATGAGATCGGGTTCGTGTTCCAGGGGTTCAACCTCATCCCGACGCTCACGGCGCATGAGAACGTCGACATGGCGCTGGAGCCGCTGGGGCTCTCTCAGGACGAGCGCGCCACGCGGGTCACCGAGGCCCTCGCGCACGTCGGCCTGGCCGAGCGCGCGGACCACCGGCCCGGCGAGCTGTCGGGAGGTCAGCAGCAGCGGGTCGCGATCGCGCGGGCGATCGTCAAGCGCCCGCGCGTGCTCCTCGCCGACGAGCCCACCGGCAACCTCGACGAGAGCATGCGCGACGAGATCCTCTCGGTGCTGCAGGCGCTCAACGACGAGGGGCTCACGCTCATCGTCGTCACGCACGACTCGGCCGTCGCGCGCCGCGCGCGGCGCCGGCTGCGGCTCGACAAGGGGACGGTGCGCGACATCACGCGCTGACGGGCGGCTTCCTCCGCAGATCAGCCCGCCGAGCGGGCATGGGCCGCGATGCGATCGAAGAGCGCGTCGCGGCCCTCGTCGATCCGCTGCTCCTCCGGGTGCGCGTCGTAATAGGCGAGGATACGGCGGGCGCCCTCGTCGAAGGTCACCGTCGTGCGGAACTCGGGCACCAGTTGCGTCACCTTCGACGAGTCGAACAGCATGGAGTGGGCCTTGTCGCCGATGAGCGTGGGCCCGAGGTCCGGCGCGAACGCCGCGATCGTGTCGGAGGCGACGTGCACGAGGTCGGGGGAGTCGACGCCTGCGGCGTCGGCCAGCCAGCCGTAGATCTGGTTCCAGGTCGGTGCGTGCGTGCCGGTGATCGTGAATGCCTCGCCGATCGCCGCCGGATTGCCGAGCAGCCCGGTGAACGCGACGGCGAAGTCGTCGGAGTGCGTGATCGTCCACAGGCTCGTGCCGTCGCCGTGGACGATGACGGGACGGCCGGCGCGCATGCGTGCGATGTCGGTCCAGCCGCCGAGGGTTGGCAGCAGCCGCTCGTCGTAGGTGTGCGACGGCCGCACGATGGTCACCGGCAGGCCGTGCTCGCGATGTGCGGCGACGAGGACGTCCTCGCAGGCGATCTTGTCGCGCGAGTACTGCCAGAACGGGTTGCGCAGCGGCGTCGACTCGGTCACCGGCACCCTGCGCGGCGGCTTCTCGTACGCGGAGGCCGAGCTGATGAAGACGTACTGCCCGGTGCGTCCCTCGAAAAGCTCGAGGTCGGTCGTGATGTGCTCGGGCGTGAAGGCCAGGAACTCGGCGACGGCGTCGAACCGGCAGTCGCCGAGGGCGGCGCGCACTGAGCTCGGATCGCGCACATTCGCCTCGATCGACTCGACCTGCGGCGGCAGCGGACGTCGTGCACTGCCGCGGTTGAGGACCGCGACCTCGTGCCCGAGAGCCACGGAGCGGCGAACGCACGCCGTGCTGATCGTTCCGGTACCGCCGATGTAGAGGATGCTCGTCACCCGCGCGAGCCTACGCCCGGACGCGGGCGTCCCGGCGGAAGGCGCTCCCTCGCTGACGGCGAACACCTCCCCGATGTCGGCGGCGGGCCCTAGCGTTGCGATCATGAGCAACGACGACCTCAGCGCTGGTTTCGTCGGCACCGTCATCCGTCCGGGCGATTCCGAATGGGATTCCGCCCGACGTTTCCACTCCGGCATCGGCGAGCCCGCTGCGGTGATCCGCGCCGCCAGTGTCGATGACGTGCGGGGCGCCGTCCGCTACGCCTCCGCCGAGCGGCTCGAGATCATGATCCGCGGCGGCGGCCACAGCGCCTGGGGCGGCGTGCCCGGCGGCCTCACCCTCGACATCTCCGCGCTCGACGCCGTCGAGGTCGAAGGCACCCGCGTGCGCGTGGGCGGCGGTGCACTGTGGGGCGCGGTCGCCCACACGCTCGCCGAACGCGGCCTGGGGCTCAGCTCCGGCGACACGGCATCGGTCGGCGTCGGCGGTCTCACCCTCGGCGGCGGCATCGGCTGGATGGTGCGGGCCTGGGGACTGGCCGCCGACCAGCTCGTGGGTGCGCAGCTCGTCACCGCCCGCGGCGAGGTGGTCGAGGTGACCGAGACCTCTCATCCGGAGCTCTTGTGGGCGCTCCGCGGCGGCGGCGGCAACTTCGGCGTCGTGACGCGGTTCGACTTCGAGGCGCACCCTCTCGACGGCGTCGTCCACGCCGTCTACGGACTCGAGGGCGATGCGCGCCCCGTCCTGCGCGTACTGCGTGAGGTCATGGCGGACGCCCCGCGCGATCTCACCGGCACCTACATGGACGTCCCAGCGATGGACCCGAATGCGCCGGCGGGCGCCTCTATCACGGCGGTCTGGGTCGGCACCGACGAGGATGCCGCGCGTCGCGCGCTGGCGCCCGTGGCGAGTGCGCCCGGGGTCACCGAGCGGGACTTCGGGGTGCTGGACTATCCCGACGTGCTGATGGAGGCCCCCGAGTTCGACCCCGAGCAGCCGATGCCGGGGTTCGTCGGCGGCAACACACTGCTCGGCGTCCTCGACGACGAGGTGATCGATCGTCTCGCCGCCTTCCGGGAACAGCGTCCCGCCTCTGTCGTGATGCTGCGTTCGCTGGGCGGCGCGTACGCAGACGTGGCGCAGGACGACTCGGCCTTCCGCGCGGGACGCGACGTGGTTCGCGATGGCCGGCGCGTTCGACATCCCCGGCATGCTCGACGACGCGGGGCGTGCAGAGGCGAACGCCGCGTGGGAGGCCATCGAGGCCAAGGGGTCGGGCGTCTACGGCAACTTCACCGTCTCGACGGCCGACACGATCGTCCAGCGCATGTACCCGCCGGCGACCATGGCCCGCCTCGCCGCGATCAAGCGCGCGTGGGACCCGGGCAACGTGTTCTGCCGCAACCACAACGTGAAGCCCGTGCCCGACGGTCACGCCGGCTGAGACTCCGCGCCGCGCAGGCAGACACGGCGAGGGCGGACCCCCGTGGTGGGGATCCGCCCTCGCCGTGTGCGGGACGCGTCGGTCCGACGCGTCGCGGTCAGTGGGTGTCTTCGGCTTCGATCTCGGTGCGGTCGCCCGACCACAGCGTGTGGAAGGTGCCTTCCTTGTCGATGCGCTTGTAGGTGTGGGCGCCGAAGAAGTCGCGCTGGCCCTGGATGAGGGCGGCTGGGAGGCGCTCGGCGCGGAGTCCGTCGTAGTACGACAGCGACGACGAGAACGCGGGGGCGGGGATGCCGGCGCCCGCCGCCGTCGACACGATGCGGCGCCACGCGCCCTGCGCGCGGCCGAGGGCCTCGACGAAGTACGGCGCGGTGAGTAGCACTGCCAGGTCGGGCGTCTCGCCGTACGCGTCGGCGATGCGGTTGAGGAACTGGGCGCGGATGATGCAGCCGGCGCGCCAGATCTTCGACACGGCGCCGAGGTCGATCTGCCAGTCGTACTCGGCGGCGCCGGCGCGGATCTCGTCGAAGCCCTGCGAGTAGGCGACGATCTTCGACGCGTACAGCGCGAGGCGCACGTCCTCGATGAACGCGTCGGTGTCCTCGACGGCCAGGCCTTCCTCCGGACCGGGGAGCTCGCGCGAGACCTCGCGCTGCTCGGGGTGCGACGACAGCGATCGGGCGAACGTGGCCTCGGCGATGCCCGACACCGGGACGCCCAGCGACAGCGCGGTCTGCACGGTCCAGGCGCCGGTGCCCTTGGCGCCGGCCTGGTCGAGGATGACGTCGACGAGCGGCTTGCCAGTGGCGGCATCCACCTGGCGCAGCACTTCCGCGGTGATCTCGATGAGGTACGACTCCAGCTCGCCGCGGTTCCACTCGGCGAACACGTCGGCGATCTCGGCCGGCGTCTTGCCGGTGCCGCGCCGGATGAGGTCGTAGGCCTCGGCGATGAGCTGCATGTCGGCGTACTCGATGCCGTTGTGCACCATCTTCACGAAGTGCCCGGCGCCGTCGTGGCCGATGTGCGTGACGCACGGCTCGCCCTCGGCGACCGCCGCGATCGACTTCAGGATCGGGCCGAGTGTGATCCACGACTCGTCCGAGCCGCCGGGCATGATCGACGGGCCGAGGAGGGCGCCCTCCTCGCCGCCGGAGATGCCGGCGCCGACGAAGTTGATGCCGGTCTCGCGCACAGCCTTCTCACGGCGGATCGTGTCGGTGAACAGCGCGTTGCCGCCGTCGACGATGATGTCGCCCGGCTCGAACACCTCGACCAGCGCGTCGATGACGGCGTCGGTCGGCCGCCCGGCCTTGACCATGATGATCGCGGCGCGCGGCTTCTGCAGCGACGCGGCGAACTCCTCGTACGAGAACGCGGGCACGAAGCCGGCCTCGGGGTGCGTGGCGAGCAGCTCGTCGGTCTTCGACCGGCTGCGGTTGTGCACCGCGACGGTGTTGCCCTCACGGCTGGCGAGGTTGCGGGCGAGGTTGGACCCCATCACCGCGAGACCCACGACGCCGATGTTCGCCGTCGCCACACGATCGGCGTCGGGCCCCTGGGGCTCCGGGGTCTGGCGGGCCACATCCTCGGGTGCCGGTGCGGCCTCGTGTGCCGTCGTCGCCTCGTCAGGAGCCTGGTCCTGATCCGTCGAGATGTTGGTCTCGGCCTGATTGCCGCTCGCTGAAGGGTCGTTCGAAGACACACGCGCTCCTGAGGTTAGATCGTCTCTTTCAGCCTAGAGTCTGGCGCGTCCGTGTTACACCGCAGCGGCGGGATGCTCACACGCGGCCCCGGCAAGGTGTGACGCGTTGCCGGCCGTCGGCTACCGTGGCCGTCGTGACCGAGCCCTCGCATCCCGAGCCTGCCCCGCCGGGTGCCTCCGGTTCGCGCCCCGAGCCCGAGGGGCGCATCGTGGTGATGGGCCCGAGCGGTTCGGGCAAGTCCGCCGTGGGGCTGGCGCTGGCGCGGCGGCTCGGGCTGGCGTTCGTCGACGCCGACGACCTGCATCCTGCCGCCAATGTCGCGAAGATGGCAGCCGGCATCCCGCTCGACGACGAGGACCGGATGCCGTGGCTCGACGTCGTCGCCGCGACGCTGCACGATGCGCGCGGGGGAGCGGTGATGGCCTGCTCGGCGCTCGCCCGCCGCTATCGCGACCGCATCCGCGCGGGCGCCGCGGGAGTCGTCTTCGTGGAGCTGCGGGTGCCGCAGGACGAACTGGCCCGCCGCATGGGGTCACGCGAGCACTTCATGCCGTCGTCGCTGCTGGCCTCGCAGCTGCGCACCCTCGAGCATCTCGAGCCGGATGAACCGGGAGTCGTCGTCGCGGGGGATCCGCCGCTGACCGAGGTCGTGGATGCGGCGGTGGCGGCGCTCGAGCGGTATCAGTCCTTGCGGTAGCCCTGGCGCCCGAGGCTCCAGAACGCCAGCGCGGTCCCGAGGGCACCGACTGCGGCCATGGCGCCGATGAGCCAGAGAAGAGCGTGGCTCCAGAAGCCGTAGTCCATGGGGTCCTCCGTGGGGAGCGGGAAGCAGGTGCGTTCCTCATCGTAGCGGGGGCGCTGGTAGACTCGTGTCGAACTTCGGCGAGGGATGCCTCGCGCCTGTCGATTCCGGTGGGCTGCGGCATCCGTGATCGACGCAGTGATGCCGGCCCAACGGGCTTTCCTCACGCGCGTGCGTTCGAGTCGAAGACATCCCGAATACCCCGGGCCCGCCACCGCGCAGGCCGAGTCAGAACGGCCACGCGCCGCAGCTTACCGGGCCAGTGCGCCCACAAGGAGAACCCCATGTCGTCCGAGCCCGATACCAAGGTCCAGGCTGAGTTCCGCGAGAGCTTCGGCAAGGGCTTCGCCCGCCGCCTCCGCGCCGCCGGCAAGATCCCCGCCGTCATCTACGGTCACGGCACCGACCCCGTGCATGTCGCGCTGCCCGGCCACCAGGTCTCGCTGCTCATCCGCCGCGCCAACGCGGTGCTCGAGCTCGACCTCGACGGCAAGTCGCAGCTCACGCTCGTCAAGGACGTGCAGAAGGACCCGGTGCACCAGGTCATCGAGCACATCGACCTGCTCGTCGTGAAGAAGGGCGAGAAGGTCGAGATCGAGGTGCCGATCGTCGTCGTGGGCGAGTCCGCCCCCGGCACCATCGCGAACCTCGACAACACGACGGTCACCCTGCAGGCCGAGGCGACGCACATCCCCGAGCACATCGAGGTCGACGTCGAAGGCCTCGAGGACGGCACGCACATCACCGCCGCCGACCTGAAGCTGCCGAAGGGCTCGGTGCTGATCGCCGACGCCGAGCTGCTCATCGTCGCCATCTCGGTCCCGGCTGCGACGCTCGCCGCCGAGGACGAGATCGCCGAGGCTGATGCCGAGGTCGCCGCCGAGCAGGCCGAGGCCTCGGAAGAGTCCGCCTCCGAGTAATCCCTTTCACGAAGTCGAGGGGGTGCGGATGCCGCACCCCCTCGCTCCGTCTCACCGGGTGCCGATCGCACCCACCCGTTCACTTGCGCTGAACGTACGCGACACGCCGGGCGAGTCGTACGTTCAGCGCAAGTCGACCGATCTCGTCTGCGGCCGCGCCGCTCGGGCAGGATGGATGACATGGCAGAGTCGTGGCTGGTCGTCGGGCTGGGAAACCCCGGCCCCCGCTATGAGCCCACGCGGCACAACGTCGGACAGCTCGTCGTCGACGAGCTCGCCGGGCGGCGTGGCGAGTCCTTCAAGTCGCACAAGGCGAACGCGCGCGTCGTCGAGACCTGGCTGCGCCCCGGCGCGGCCAAGCTCATCCTGGCCAAGCCGAACACGTTCATGAACGTGTCGGGCGGTCCCGTCGCCGGGCTCGCCAAGTTCTACGGCATCGCCCCCGACCACGTGGTGGTCGTGCACGACGAGCTCGACATCCCGTTCGACACGATCAAGCTCAAGGTCGGCGGCGGGCACGGGGGCCACAACGGCGTGCGCGACGTCGCCAAGGCGCTCGGCACGGCGGATTTCCCGCGCGTCCGTGTCGGCATCGGCCGCCCCATGGGGCGGCAGGATCCCGCCGACTGGGTGCTCGACCCGTTCGGCGCCACCGAGCGCAAGAACCTGCCCATCCTCGTCGGCGACGGCGCCGACGCCGTCGAGCAGCTCGTCGCGGAGGGCCTTCTCGCCGCACAGCAGAAGCACCACGCCCCCCGCGTCTGAGGCGGGTGTCCGGACTCCGCCGTCCTCAATTGAGGAATCGTGCCGAGATGCGGGACCGTGGGCCCGAGTTGGCCCTCGGTTCGGCTCCGGTCCTCACTTGAGGAGCGGATGCCGGGATGCGGCGCGGCGCGTGGGGTGATAGCCGCGTCTGAGGCCTGTCCTCAATTGAGGAACCGAGCCGAGATGCGGGCGAGTACGTCGAGATCCGCCCTCGTTTCGGCTCTCGTCCTCAACTGAGGAACACGCGCGGTGAAGGCGGACGCACAGTGAAGGCGGACGCGGCTCGCGGCAGCCGGGCCGATCAGGCGCCGATGCCGGTGCCGGCGGTGAGTCCGGCAGTGAGGAAGCCCTGGACCACGGCGCCGAAGATGATCGGGCCCAGCGCGGCGACGATCACGGCGGCGATGCCTGCGCCACGGCCGCGAGGGGTGACGATCGCGACCACACCCTGCACCAGAGCCCAGATACCGAGCGCGGTCCCCACCCAGAACGAGAGTTCGCCCAGCAGCACCCAGTCGCGCACGGGAGCGAGGATCGACCAGTCGAAGTCGGTGTCGAGGGCCCCCGCGGTGATCTGACGGCCGGCGCCGAGTCCGATGCGATAGCTCGCGATCGCCCCCACCAGACTCGCGCCGACGGTCGCGACGAGTGCGAGCGCGAGGGCGACGACACCGAGGACGCCGCTGCGCCTGGCCGGCGGGGCGCCGTACACCGGGGCGGATGCCGCGACCGGCGCCGCCGCGTAACCCGCGGGTGGGGCATACCCCGGCGGTGAGGCGTAAACCCCGGCAGGCGGCGCGGACCATCCCGCCGGAACCCCGGGCTGCGCGCCGGGCGCACCGGCGCCAGCCGCACCGGCGCCACCCACACCCGCGTCGGCGCCAGCGGGCGGTCCGAACGGGGCGAGCGCGGGTGGAGCCCACGCGCCGGGCGGAACGGGCGGGTTCTGAGGCGCATCGGGCGCGGCGGGCTGGCTCACAGGCTCATCCTAGGAGGGTCGCTCGACACCCGTCGGCGTCGGTGGGGCGCCGTCGCACGCTCGTTCCGCGAGGCGGCCCCGTGTCGGCGGCGCGCCGTCGCACGCTCGTTCCGCGAGGCGGCCCCGTGTCGGTGGCGGGCCGTAGACTCGTGCGGTGACAGTTCCCGGGATCGTCCGCGCCCTCGAGCAGGCTGAGCCGTTTCGGGACGCGGTGGCCGCGGCGTCCGTCGATGCCGACTTCTCGCTCGTCGAGGGGCTCGACGCCCCGCTCCTCGCCGCCCTGATCGAGCGCCGCCGTGCCGCGGGCAAGCCGCCGCTGGTCCTGCTGATCGCGCCGACGGGTCGCCGGGCGGAATCGCTGGGTCCGGCGCTGGGCGCACTGCTGCCCGGTGCCGAGGTGCTCCACTTCCCCGCGTGGGAGACCCTTCCGCACGAGCGGCTGAGCCCGAGCGCCGAGACTGTCGGCGCCCGGCTCGACATCCTCACGCGCATCGCGCGCTGGGAGGCCGCCACACCGCTCGTGATCACGGCATCGGTGCGCGGCGCCATCCAGCCGCTCGCGGCCGGGCTCACCGATGTGCCGCCCGTCGAGCTCGTCGTCGGCGCCCGCGGGCACGACCTCGGCGAGGTGTCGGCCCGCCTCGTCGAGCTCGCCTACCATCGCGTCGACATGGTCTCGCGTCGCGGCGAGTTCGCGGTGCGCGGCGGCATTCTCGACGTCTTCCCGCCGACGGCTGCGCACCCGTACCGCGTCGAGTTCTTCGGCGACGAGGTGGACGAGATGCGCGCGTTCTCCGTCGCCGATCAGCGTTCGCTGCCCGGCGAGGTACGGGACGTCACCCTGCTCCCCAGTCGTGAGCTGCTGCTCACCGAGCCCGTACGCGGCCGGGCACGGCAGCTGAAGGGCGAGTTCCCGGGCCTGGCCGGCATGCTGGAGAAGATGGCCGAGGGTATCCCGGTCGAGGGCATGGAGTCCCTGCTGCCGGCCGTCGTCGACAGGCTCGTGACCGTGGTGGACTACCTCCCCGAGGGCTCGGCCGTCGCCCTCGTCGACCCGGAGCGCGCGGTCGCCCGTGCGATCACGCTCGGTGAGACGAACCGGGAGTTCCTCGAGGCGGCGTGGAGTGCGGCCACCGCAGGCGCGAGCACCCCGATCGACCTCGGCGCCGGCGACTTCCTCACGCTGCCCGCCATCCGCGCCGCGGCCCGCACGCGCGGCGGGGTCTGGTGGAGCCTCAGCTCGTTCGACTCAGGAGAGGCGGATGCCGCCGCCGAGGGTCTCATCGACGACGACATCGACGTCGCGCTCGAGGCCGCCGCCGCGATCCGCGTGCCGGGATCGGCGGTGCCGTCCTTCCAGGGGAACGTGGAGGGCGCGACGGAGCACGTCGGCGCACTCCTCGCGGACGGCTGGCGCGTCGTGGTCGCGGCATCCGGGACCGGGCTCGTGGAGCGTGCGCGCGACGTGCTCGCCGAGCGGGGCATCGCCGCGCGCAGGGTCGAAGAGGTGCTGCATGCGCCCGAGCCCGGCGTGGCCCACCTCGTGCTGAGCACGCTGGAGCGCGGGTTCGAGGCGGCGGAGGCGAAGCTCGCCGTGCTCACCGAGTCGGAGTTCTACGGCCGCACCATCGGCGGCGACTCCCGCGTCGTGAAGAAGCTCGCGTCGCGACGCAAGGCAGTCGTCGACCCGCTGCAGCTCAAGGCCGGCGACTACGTCGTGCACGCGACGCACGGCATCGGCAAGTTCGTCGAGCTCACGCAGCGCGAGGTCTCCAGCGGTGGGCGCAATGCGATCAAGAGCGTGCGCGAGTACCTGGTGCTGGAGTACGCGCCGTCCAAGCGCGGTTATCCGGGCGACAAGCTCTTCGTGCCCACCGACCAGCTCGACCTGCTCTCGCGCTACGTCGGCGGCGAGGCGCCGACACTGTCGAAGATGGGCGGCAGCGACTGGGCGCAGGCCAAGAGCAAGGCCCGCCGCGCCGTGCGCGACATCGCCGTCGAACTCGTCAAGCTGTACTCGGCGCGCATGGCGTCGAAGGGCCACGCCTTCGGTCCCGACACGCCCTGGCAGCGCGAGCTCGAAGAGGCGTTCCCGTTCGCCGAGACCCCCGACCAGCTGCAGACGATCGACGAGATCAAGGCCGACATGGAGAAGCCGATCCCGATGGACCGGCTTCTGTCGGGCGACGTCGGCTTCGGCAAGACCGAGGTGGCGGTGCGTGCCGCATTCAAGGCCATCCAGGACGGCAAGCAGGTCGCGATGCTCGTGCCGACGACGCTCCTGGTCAAGCAGCACCTCGAGACGTTCACCGAGCGCTTCGCCGGCTTCCCGGTCAAGGTCAAGGCGCTCTCGCGCTTCCAGACCGACAAGCAGGCGCGCGAGGTGCTGGCCGGCCTCACCGACGGCACCGTCGACATGGTCATCGGCACGCACCGCATCCTCACCGAGAAGGTGATCTTCAAGGACCTGGGCCTCATGATCATCGACGAGGAGCAGCGCTTCGGCGTCGAGCACAAGGACCAGCTCAAGAAGCTCAAGACCAACGTCGACATTCTCGCCATGAGCGCGACCCCCATCCCGCGCACTCTCGAGATGGCGGTCACCGGCATCCGCGAGATGTCGACGCTGCAGACACCGCCCGAGGACCGGCATCCGATCCTGTCGTACGTCGGTCCGCGCAACGACAAGCAGATCGCCGCCGCCATCCGCCGCGAACTGCTGCGCGAGGGTCAGGTGTTCTATGTGCACAACCGCGTGCAGTCGATCCAGCGCGTCGCGGCGGAGCTCGCCGAGCTCGTTCCCGAGGCGCGCATCGCCGTCGCCCACGGACAGATGGGGGAGCACGCCCTCGAGGAGGTCGTGGACGCGTTCTGGGAGCGCCGCTCGGACGTGCTGGTCTGCACGACGATCGTGGAGACGGGCCTCGACATCTCGAACGCGAACACGATCATCATCGACCGCGCCGACAAGTACGGACTCAGCCAGCTGCACCAGCTGCGCGGACGGGTTGGCCGCGCTCGTGAGCGCGCGTATGCGTACTTTTTCTACGACGACATGAAGCCGCTCAGCGAGACGGCCGCCGACCGGCTCGAGACGATCGCGGTCAACAACGACCTCGGATCGGGCATGCAGGTCGCGCTGAAGGACCTCGAGCTCCGCGGCGCGGGCAACCTGCTCGGCGCCGAGCAGGCCGGCCATATCGCCGGCGTGGGCTTCGACCTGTACCTGCGCATGATCGGCGAGGCGGTCGCCACGTTCCGCGGCGAGGAGACCGAGGGGCCGGCCGAGCTGCGCCTGGAGCTGCCCGTTCAGGCCCGGATCCCGGAGTCGTACATCGACAGCGAGCGGCTGCGTCTCGAGGCGTATCAGAAGCTCTCGGCCGCGGCATCCGTCACCGCGCAGCCGGACGCGATCGACCTGGTGGTCGAGGAGCTCACCGACCGGTACGGCGAGCCGCCGGCCGAGGTCGAGGGTCTGCTCGCGGTCGCGCGGCTGCGGCGCCGCGCCGGGCAGGCAGGGCTCGCGGACGTCGTGGCGATGGGTCCGAACCTGCGCATCGCGCCGGCGAACCTGCCGGACTCGATGCGCGTGCGCCTGCAGCGACTGCACCCCAAGGCGAAGCTCGTCGCAGGCGGCGAGGCGATGGTCGTGCCGCTTCCCTCGGCCGGTGGTGCGCCGCTCGGCGACGACGAGCTGATCGCCTGGGTCGCGCAGCTGATCGAGCAGCTCTGGCCGCCGAGGAAGTCGGACGCGGATGTTGCAGCCGAGGCGGCCGTCAACGCCTGATCGCCGGCGTGCGTCACTCGCCCGTCAGCCGGCGGGTGGGACGCGGGGCGGCTGACGGACTCAGCTCAGGATGCCGTGCCTGCGCCGTCGAGGGTCGGGAACGCCCACGTGCCGTCGGCGACCTCGGCGCGCGGTCGGTACAGCCGCACGAGGTAGTTCCAGCCCTCCGCCACCGGGATGGCGTTCGGGGTACCGGGCGGGAAGTCCCCGAACCGCACGGTGGTGGAGCCGTCCGCGTTGCGAACGCCCGTGATGTTGTTGACCGTGTACATGTTCCGGTCGTTCGGCTCGAAGAAGCCCTCGGCGTTGTAGACCGAGATCGACCAGAATCCGTCGACCGGGACGTCGCCGACCGTGAGCTCGTAGCGGCCGACGGGAAGGCGCGGGTCCACGCCGATGTATGACGCCTCGCTCGACGGCAGACCGCCCCAGCCGGCCGCGGTGCCGATCAGGTGTCGGACGGGGTCGACCTCGTCCTTCGATCCGAAGGTGCGATCGAACGCGGTCAGGTTCCGGGCGAGGACGAGCAGAGCCTCGCGGGTCTCGTCGAGCGACGCGACGTCGTAGTCGGGGTACGCGAATTCGACCGACGAGGCCGCGGTGAGGGTGATCGCGTCCTGGATGGCGGCGACTTCGGCCAGGTCGCTCGGATCGGCCGGGTCGACGAGCGTCCGCACCGCCACGGTGACATATCGGGTGCCGAAGGTATCGCTCGCGAGCTCGTAGGATCCCGCGTCGTGGAAGATCGCGTCGACATAGTGGTCCTGGTCGACCACCATCGCCGACAGGTAGCGGTCTCCGTGCTCGGGAAGAGTCAGCGTTGCGCCGGCGGCGAGATCCACCACCGCGAAGCTGTACAGCGTGTCGCGGTTCAACCGGATCACCGTCTGGTTGTCGATCGCTGCGGGCTCGCGGTTGTGCACGAAGCGGTTGACACCGCCGGCTTGGGCTTGAAGATCGCGGAACATCCGATCCGTCTCGGCGCGGGCGAAGTCATCGACGTTCACGTGAAGGGTCACGAGCTCGATCCTGGCACAGTGTGCGACGCGCGCCCGCGGCGCGACGCCCGCCCACGGCGCGACGCAACGGGCTCGCGTACGAGAGAGTGGGGGGATGGTGGCCGATCTTCGCATCGAGATCTTCCCCGACGACCTCGACGGGGCCGTCGACTTCTACACCCGTGTGCTCGGATTCTCCCTCGTGCGCGACGAGCGGCACCTCGAGTGGGCCTACGTCGCTCTGGAGCTCGGTCGCGTGCGCGTCGGGGCGGCAAGGCGCCCCTCGGTCGACGCCGCGCCGCGCCGCCCGCCGGTCGGCGTGGAACTCGTGCTCGAGACGGACGATCTGGATGCCGCCCGCCGGCGGATCGCCGACGAGGGCTGGCCCGTCGACGACGACGTGCAGGCGCAGCCGTGGGGCCTTCGCGATTTCCGCGTGCTGGATCCGAGCGGCTACTACTGGCGTCTGACCGAGCACCCGAGGTGACGCCCGCGCCGGCGACCGGGTGCGGTGCGGATGTGCCGCACTACGCTGTGAACCGACCGCGACGGCCCCGACGACGGGCGGGCCGGCACGGGATCGAGGAGGCATGATGCGTTTCGAGCACCTCGGGGCCCAGCCCCGCATCCACCCCGACGCTGTCGTCGCGGCGACCGCGGTGATCAGCGGCGACGTCGAGATCGGCGCCGACTGCCAGATCCTGCACGGCGCGGTGATCACCGCCGAAGGCGGCGCGATCACGCTGGGCGAGAACGTCATCGTGATGGAGAACGCCCTCATCCGGGCGACGGCCACGAACCCGGTGCACATCTCAGACCACGTGCTCGTCGGGCCGATGGCCAGCGTCTCGGGCGCCGTCGTCGAGGAGGAGGTGTTCCTCGCGACGGGCACGCGCGTGTTCAACGGGGCACGGCTCGGAGCCCGCAGCGAAGTGCGCATCAACGCGGTCGTGCACCTGCGCACGACGCTCCCGCCGGAGACCACTGTGCCGATCGGGTGGGTGGCAGTGGGCGACCCGGTGCAGATCCTTCCGCCCGACCGCCACGAGGAGATCTGGGCCGCGCAGCGCGAGCTCGACTTCCCCGGCTACGTCTTCGGACTGGACCGCGACACCCCCGACCTCATGGTGCAGCTCACCGAGCGCTACGGTCGCAGCCTCGCCCGTCACGTGGACGACCGCCGCCTGGACTGACATCCCCGTGCATCGGCCGCGTACGCGGGCGGCGAGATCGACGTGGCTCTGGCCTTCCCACGGCTCAGGCCGTAGGGTCGCGACATGGGGCGTCTGGGGACCCGTTCGAGGCTCGATCAGGCCGTGGGGGCCTTCTCGAGCAACTGGCGCAACCCCAATCTGCGGCGCGCGCAGCTGAGCTTCCTCGGGGCGTGGACTGCGGAGTGGGCGTTCACGGTGGCGCTCGGCATCGTCGCCTACAACGCCGGCGGGGCGCTCGCCCTGGGCGCGGTGGGCCTGCTGCGCATGCTGCCCTCCGCGCTGCTGGCGCCGATCCTGTCGCCGTTCGCCGACCGCGGGCGGCGTGAGCGCGTGCTCGTCGTCGTATCGGTGGTGCGGGGCGCCGCCACCGCGGTAGCGGCGGTCGTCGTGGCCGTATCGGGCCCGATCGCGGTCGTCTACGCGCTCGCGGTCGTCTCGACCATCGCGGCGACCATGTTCCGACCGGCGCATTCCGCGCTCCTGCCCACGCTGTGCCGCACCGGGCACGAGCTGGCCAGCGCCAACGTCGTGCGAGGGCTGCTGGACTCCGTCGCGACGCTCGTCGGGCCGCTCGTCGCCGCGATCCTGCTGGCCTTCACCGATGTCTCCGTCGTGTTCGCCGTCGCGGCGCTCGCGTCGTTCTGGGCGGCGCTGCTGCTCTTCCGCGTGCGCTACGACGCGCCGCCGAGGCCGGCGGCACCGCGGCGCGACCTGCTGAGGGAGGCGGCCGAGGGGCTCGCCGCGGTGTGGCGGAGCCACGATCTGCAGCTCATCCTCGGCCTGGCGGCTGCCCAATCGATCACGCGGGGTGCGCTCACGGTCTTCTCGGTCGTGGTCGCCATCGAGCTGCTCGGCATGGGCGAGCCGGGCGCTGGATCGCTGATGGCATCGGTCGGAGTGGGAGCGGTCCTCGGCTCGCTCGCCGCCTCACTGCTCGTCGGGACCCGCCGACTGGGCGCGTGGTTCGCCGTCGGCGTTGCGCTGTGGGGTCTGCCGCTCGCCCTCGTCGGCGTCTTCCCTGCCCAGACTGCGGCGCTCCTCCTGCTCGCCTTCGTCGGGGTCGGCAACGCATTGATCGACCTCGCCGGGTTCACGCTGATCGGCAGACTGACCCCGGACGCCCTGATGGCGCGGGTCTTCGGTGTGCTCGAGAGCCTGGTCGCCGTCTCCATCGGCGTCGGCGCGATCATCGCGTCGGTGATGATCGCGTGGCTCGGCGTCGAGGGTGCGCTCATCGCGATCGGCATGCTGTGCCCGGTGCTCGCACTGGCATCGTGGTGGCGGCTGCGCGGCCTCGATCGGTCCGTCGGTGCGCTGGACGCCGAGGTCGGCCTCCTCCAGCGGGTGCCGATGCTCCAGCCGCTCCCGCTGCCCGCGATCGAACAGCTTGCGCGCGGGCTGGAACCGGTCGAGGTGGCACAGGGCAGCGCCGTGTTCACTCAGGGCGACGTCGGCGACCACTACTACGTGATCGAGAGCGGCCGGGCCGACGTGCTGGGCGACGGTCGCGTGATCGCGACCCTGGGCGAGGGTGAGGGCTTCGGCGAGATCGCACTGCTCCGCCGGACGCCGCGGACGGCGACGGTGGTCGCACGCACGCCGCTCGAGCTGAAAGCGCTCGCCGCGGACCGGTTCACCGCCGTCGTGCTCGGCTACGCGCCCAGCGCGCAGGCGGCCGCCACGACGGTGGAGGAGCAGCTGGATCGCTACGCGCCGGACGACCTGCTCGAGGGGCCTCCGGCATCGTGAGAGCCGCTGTGATGAACGACCGACGAAGGGGACTGGGCACATGGGGACAGAGCGAACGGCCCTGCTGATCGCTGATATCGGCGGCTACACCGAGTACATGGGCTCGCACCGCATGACTCTCGCGCACGCCGAGGTCAACACCGCGCGGATGTTGGAGAGCATCGTCCGTGCGGCGAGCGGGTTCGAACTCGTCGAGATCGAGGGCGACGCGGCCTTCCTCTCTCGGCGGGCCGTGACGCGGGATCCCGACACGATCCTCGCGGACATCCTGCAGCTGGCTGTCGTCATGCACCGCGCCTTCCATCTCGAGCGCGAGTACGTGGTGCAGAACCTCTGCCCGTGCGGGGGATGCCGCCAAGCGCGGAACCTGACCCTGAAGTTCGTGGCGCACGTCGGCGATGTCGCGACCCAGCGGGTGGGCGGCCGCTCCAAGCTCGTCGGCATCGATGTGATCCTGGTGCACCGCCTGCTGAAGAACTCCGTCGGCATCCCCGAGTACGTCCTGCTGACGGACGAACTCTGCCGCTCCGACGCGGCATCGCTTCCCGAGTCCGCGAACGAGCTCGCGCCGGACCTCGAGGGCATCGGCATCGTCCGCGCCTACTTCGTCGACGTCGCCGATCTGGACCACGTCGACGCGGTGCCGCCGGCTCCGACCCTGCGGTCCCGCCTCGGCAGCACCTTCTCGGCCGTGGGCCGCGGGCTTCCCTACATGCTGGGCGCGAGGAAACCGCGTCGCACGCGATAGCGAGCGGGCGCCGATGCACGCTCATCAGGCATCGGTCGTCCCGGCCGCGCGGCCGACGGCCCCGCGGCATCCGCCTTCGTCAGTCCCAGAGCAGGCCGCAGTCGCGGCAGCCGAACTCGAGGCGGTCGACCCAGCCGTCGTCGAAGGCGTCTCGACGATCCCACTCGATCCGGAACCACTTCGGCTCGGTCGCCCGCACATCGAGCGACCCGCACCGGGGGCAGACTTCGGCGACGACGATCCGTGCCATGGGCGCTACGGTACGCCCAGCCGTCGGCGATCCGGGGTGCGACGCGCGTGTCGCCGCACTCGGCGCGGGTCAGCCCGTGTTCTGCAGGCCGGCGGCGACGCCCGACACCGACAGCAGCAGGAGTCGCTGGAGCTCGGGGTCGACCGGGGCTCCCTCGGGAGCCGCGCGGAGCGCGCGCAGGGCGCGCAGCTGGAGGAGCGAGAGCGCATCGACGTAGGGGCTTCGCATCTTGACCGCCCGCTGCAGAACCGGCTTGTTGCCGAGCAGCTCCGTGCCGCCCGTGATGCGGACGACCCAGTCCCGCGTGACCCGCATCTCTTCGCGCACCAGCGCGGCCAGATCGTCACGGTCACCGAGCTCGAGGTAGTGCAGTGCGATGCGATCGTCGGTCTTCGCGAGGCTCATGGCGACGTTGTCGATGAGCGTGCGGAACAGCGGCCAGTCCTGGTACGCCTGCTGCAGCAGCGGCTCGTCGCCGACGGCGTCGAGTGCGGTGCCGAGCCCGAACCATCCGGCGAGGTTGATACGCGCCTGCGTCCACGCGAACACCCAGGGGATGGCCCGCAGGTCCTCGAGGGACTCGACCGACAGTCCCCGGCGGGCCGGGCGCGAGCCCAGCGCCAGCAGGCCGATCTCCTCCATCGGTGTGACGCGGGCGAACCACGGCGCGAAGCCGGGAGCCTTCACCAGTGAGAAGAAGCGCTCGCGGGATGCCGCGTCCAGCGTCGCTGCGACGCCCGCGTACTTGTCTGCCGCCGCGCGGTTGCGCTCCTCGTTCGACGGCGACGAGGCGAGCAGGATCGCGGCTGCGACCTGGTCGATGTGCCGCATCGCGATCGCCGGGTCGCCGTAGCGCGCGAAGATCACCTCGCCCTGCTCGGTGAGCTTGAACCGGCCGTCGACCGAGTGCGGGGGCTGCGCCATGATCGCGGAGTTGGCCGGACCGCCGCCGCGGCCCAGCGCCCCGCCGCGACCGTGGAACAGTGTCAGCTCGATCCGGTTCTCGTCCGCCCAGGCAGCGATCTTCGCCTGCGCCTCGTAGAGGGCGAGGTTCGCGGCGACGGGGCCGACGTCCTTCGACGAGTCGGAGTAGCCGAGCATGACCTCCAGGCGCCGGCCGGTGGCCTCCAGCCGCGCTGCGAACTCCGGGTGCTCGACGATCTCGGCGAGGATGCGGGGCGCGGCCTGCAGGTCGGCGAAGGTCTCGAAGAGCGGGATGACGTCGAGGACAGGGGGCGTGCCGTCGGGGCCGACCGCGTACGCGGCGAGCTTGTGGACGGCGGCGAGGTCCTCTGCCGACTGCGTGAACGACACGATGTAGCGTCCGGCCGCGCGCGGGCCGTAGCGCTCCTGCAGGAACCCGACCGTGCGGATGACGTCGAGCACCTCCTCGGCCAGCTCGCTGCGCGCCGCCCCGGACTCGAGCTCGGCGAGCACCTTGGCGTGCACGGCCGAGTGCTGCCGCACCTCGAGCTCGGTGAGGTGGAACCCGTACGTCTCGACCTGCCACAGCAGCTGCTGCAGGTGCCCGTACGCCTGGCGCGGCGCGCCGGCCTGCACGAGGGAGTCCTGCACGACGCGGAGATCGGCCAGCAGGTGCTCGGGGTCGGCGTACGCGAGGTCGGCGTTGCGGGCGCGCGTCGCCTCGATCTTGCGGGCGATCAGCAGCACGATGCGGCGATGCGGCTCGTCGGGGGAACGCTTGGCGATGTCTTTCGCGGCGTCCTCATCGGCGGCCTTGAGGCGCTGCCAGAGCGCCAGCAGCGCGTCGCTCGGCGGCGTTGTCGTCGCGTCCAGCGTCAGCGTGCGGCCGATGCGGCTCGCGGTGCGTGCGAGGCCCAGCAGCACGTGCTCGCTCGCGATCGCAGACGCCTTCCGGGTGACGGATGCCGTGACGAACGGGTTGCCGTCGCGGTCGCCGCCGACCCACGAGCCGACACGCACGAAGGGGCGCACCACCGGGGCGCGGCCGCCCGCGGCCGGTCCCTGCAGCGCGTCGTCGACGCGGCGGTAGACGTGGGGGACGGCCGTGTAGAGCGTGTCGTCGAAGACGGCCATCACGGCGCGCACCTCGTCGGTCGGAGCGGGCTTCTCGGGGCGCAGCGGCGCCGTGCGCCACAGCGTGTCGATCTCCTCGAGCATGCGGCGCTGTGCCCGTCGCTCGTCGGCCCCGCCGCGCAGCGACGCGTCATGCTGCTCGAGGAGCGTGGCGAGACGGCGGATGCTGGTCGACACCGCGCGGCGGCGCGCCTCGGTGGGGTGCGCGGTGAAGACGGGGTGGAATCGCATGTTCTGCAGACGCCGCAGCGCCGTGTCGTCGCCGACCTCGGCGGCCAGGCGCACGAAGGCCGCGGCGACCGAGTCGGTCGCCTGCTCGCGCTCGGGACGTCCGTCGCGCTCGCGCAGGATGCGCACGCGCTGGTGCTCCTCGGCGAGGTTCACGAGGTGGAAGTACGCGGTGAACGCCCGGGCGACCTCGTCGGCGCGGGCGATCGTGAAGGAGTCCGCGATCGCGGCGGCGCGGGCGAAGGCCTCGGGCGTCTCATCGGTGTAGGCCTGGATGGTCGCGGTACGCAGGCGCTCGACATCCTCGTACAGTCCCGGGGATCCGCTCTCGCGCAGCACCTGACCGAGCAGGGTTCCCAGCATGCGCACGTCGCTGCGCATCTGCTCGGGGATCGCCTGCTCCGCCTCGTACCGCCCGACGAGGTCGATCGCTTCGGTCTGGGTGAGTTCACGCATCTGTCCAGGCTAACGGCGCGCTGTCGCCGCGCCGTCACGGCGGACGTTGTGTGACGACGGTCCTGCCGGCCTCCCGCCGAAGAACATCGGATCGTTACACTGCCCCTGGAGAGCCGGGTTCGTCGATGGCTCAGGACGGGGTCGACGCGCGACCCCTGCTCACCCCGCGATCCTGTCACGGAGGCTCGATGCCGCTTCTTCGATCCGCCCGCTTTCCCGCCGTCATCCTGCTGGTCGCCGCCGGTCTCGGGCTCTTCGTCGCCAACTCGACGCTGTGGCCCGCCGTCGACGCGGCGATGCACGCCGAGCTCGGCATCCCGGGTGTCTTCGAGCTCACGCTGTCGCACTGGATCAAGGACGGCCTGCTGGCGATCTTCTTCTTCGTCGTCGCCGTCGAGCTGCAGTACGAGCTCACCAGCGGGCAGCTCAACTCCGGCCGCAAGGCGATGCAGCCTGCGATCGCCGCAGCGGGCGGCGTCCTGGTGCCGATCGCGATCTACGCGGCGATGGCGTGGGGGTCGGATGCGACGGCGGGCTGGCCGATCCCGACCGCGACCGACATCGCTTTCGCCCTCGGCGTGCTGGCGGTGTTCGGCAAGGGGCTGCCGCCCGCGCTGCGCGTGTTCCTGCTCGCGCTCGCGATCCTCGACGACATCGTCGGTATCATCTTCATCGCGGTGCTCTTCACCGACGGCGTGAACATCGCCGCGCTGGCCGGAGCCGCGGTCGCGGTCGTCGCGTTCGGCATCCTGAGCAGGCAGCTCGACACCCGCGGGCGCGTGCCGATCGCCGTCCTGCTGGTGCTGCTCGCGATCACGACCTGGGTGCTCGTGTACCTGTCGGGCGTGCACGCGACGATCGCCGGTGTCGTCCTGGGGCTCGCGATGGCGCAGCAGCCCGCGCTCCGGGTGCGGCACGCGCTCGAGCCGTGGGTGAACGTCGTCGTGCTGCCGGTCTTCGCCTTCTCCGCAGCGCTCGTGGTCATCCCCGCGGTACCCCTCTCGCAGCTGTCGCCGGCGTTCTGGGGTGTGCTGGTGGCACTGCCCGTCGGCAAGATCGTCGGCATCGCGGCCTTCGGCTGGCTGTCGCTGCGGGTCGCGCACCGGGGGAGTGCGCCGCCGCTCGCGTTCGCCGACCTCGTCGCCGCCGGAGCGCTCGGCGGCATCGGCTTCACCGTGTCGCTGCTGCTGTCGGAGCTCGCTTTCACGGATGCCGCGGCGCTGCGCGATCAGGCGACGCTCGGCGTGCTCGCCGGTTCCGTGATCTCGCTCCTGCTGGCAGCCGGCCTCGTATCCTGGCGGGCATGGCACTACCGGCAGCGGGCGACGACCGCATCCGCGACGACATGACCGACGCTCGCCCGCACGATGCGGCGGACCCGCTCCGCGAGGCGGCTGACGTCATGCGCGCCGTCCGCGACCGCTGCGTCTGGACGCAGCAGATCGACCATCGCGCGCTCGTGCCGTACCTGGTGGAGGAGAGCGCCGAGCTCATCGACGCCGTCGAGGAGGGTTCGCGCGATGAGCTGCGCGAAGAGCTCGGCGATCTGCTCTGGCAGGTGCTGTTCCACGCCGAGATCGCCTCACGCGATGCGGACTCCCCGTTCGACATCGACGATGTCGCCCGGGGGCTGACCGACAAGATGGTGCGACGACACCCGCACGTGTTCGGCGACGCCGTCGCGAACACCCCCGAAGAGGTGCTGGTGCACTGGAATGCCGCGAAGGCCGCCGAGAAGAGCGCGCGGACGAGCGTGCTCGACGGCGTGAGCGAGCGGATGCCGAGCCTCGCCCTCGCCCAGAAGCTCCTGTCGAAGGCCGCTCAGGCGGGCGCACCCCGCCCCGATCCCGCGAGACCCCACGCGGTGGACGAGACCGTGGGGATCTCCCAGGGTCTCGTCCCGCCGTTGTCGTCTCGCCCGGGGGGCGCGTCGGTGGACGGCGACCCTCGCTCGGAGTCGGAACTCGGCGATGCGCTGCTGGCGCTGGTCGCGACGGCACGCGCGAACGGCTGGGACGCCGAGCGCGCGCTCCGCGAACGGCTGCGGGCCCTCGAGCGCGACATCCGCGCCGCCGAGGCGATCGGTCGTTGAGCGAGCGAGGAACGAGCGGGACGAAACGCGCTGAGGTGGCGTTCGTCGTGCGGGGGAGGCGTTTCGTCTCGCTTCGCTCGCTCAACGACCTGCGAATGGGCTCGTAGCGCATCTGAAAAGATGGCTCCGTGGCATCCGTCAACCCGCCGCGCGGCATGCGCGACTTCCTCCCCGCTGAAAAGGCCCGTCGCGAGCGCGTGCTCGCCGTCATCCGCGAGCGCTACCGCGCGCACGGGTTCGACGAGATCGAGACGCCGGTGGTCGAGGAGTACGCGCGGCTGCACGCGGGCATCGGCGGCGATAACGAGAAGCTCGCCTACAACGTGCTCAAGCGCGGCCTCGACGCCGACGCCATCCGCGCCGCGGCCGACGACCCCGCGAGCCTGACCGACCTCGGCCTGCGCTACGACCTGACCGTGCCGCTCGCCCGGTTCTACGCCACCAACCGCGGCCAGCTGCCGTCGGTGTTCCGCTCCATCCAGATCGCACCCGTCTGGCGGGCCGAGCGGCCGCAGAAGGGCCGCTACCGCCAGTTCGTGCAGTGCGACATCGACATCATCGGAGACGGCTCGGCGCGCGCCGAGGCCGAGCTCGTCGTCGCGACGCTCGACACCCTCGACGCCCTCGGGCTCGAAGGCGGCAGTGTGCGGATCAACGACCGCCGCGTGCTCGACTGGATGCTCGACAGCTTCGGCTTCGGCGCCGAGGAGCGCCCCGGCGTGCTGATCACGATCGACAAGCTCGACAAGATCGGGCCCGAGGGGATCGTCGCCGAGCTGCGCGAGCGGGCCCTTCGACAGGCTCAGGGACCGGAGTCGGCGGCGATCGACGCGTTCGAGGCGTTCCTGCGCCGCCCGGTGACCCTCGAGTACCACCCGTACGGCGAGCGCCAGATCCGCAAGGCGCTGCCGGCGGACGCCCCCGACGAGATCGTGGCGCACCTCGTCGGCATCGGCGAGGCGGCGGCCGCGGCGCGGGCCGCCACGGCGGGCGACGAGCTCGACGGCGACATCCCGCTCGTGTTCGATCCCTTCCTGGTGCGCGGCATGGGGTATTACACCGGCACCATCTTCGAGCTGGCCCATCCCTCGGTCGACTACTCGCTCGGCGGCGGCGGCCGCTACGACGGCATGATCGGCCGGTTCCTCGGGCAGGAGGTGCCCGCGGTCGGCTTCTCCATCGGATTCGAGCGGATCGTCGACCTCGTCGCGGAGCGCACGGATGCCGCAGCACCGGCCGTCGTGCTGGTCCACGACCGCGACGTGCCGGAAGCCCGCCTCCTCGCGCTCAAGGCCGGGCTCGTGCGACAGGGTTCGCGGGTGCGGCTGGAGCAGCGGACGAAGAACCTCAAGGCGCTGCTCGAGCGCGCAGCGTCCGACGGCTACACGGCGTTCGCGACCGTGACGGCGGGCACGACGGCCGACGATCTCGAGGTCAAACCGCTCGCCTGAGCCACGTGGCGCGCGATCAGTCGCGCCGCGCGACGCGGAGGCGGATCGCCCGGTACAGCACGCCCGCGGCGACCACGATCACGCCCCCAACAACGGACTGCCAGGGCAGCGTCGCCGCCAGGACGAGGCATCCGATCGCGCCGATGATCTGCAGAGCCATCGGGTAGCGCCGCGCGCCGGGCGCCTGGCGGAAGGCGGCGACGTTGGCGACGAAGTAGTACAGGAGCACGCCGAACGACGAGAAGCCGATCGCTCCCCGCAGGTCGACGAGGGCGACCAATGCCACCGCCACCAACGCCGCGGCCACCTCTGCGCGGTGCGGAACGCCCCACCGCGGATGAACCCGGTCGAGGAGGCGAGGTAGATCGCCCTCGCGCGACATCGCGAACGCTGTGCGACTCACCCCCGCGATGAGTGCGAGCAGCGCGCCGAGCGAGGCGGCCGCGGCGCCGACGCGCACGACCACGTCGATCCAGTCCCATCCCGATCGCGCGGCGGCGTCGGCCACCGGCTCCGTCGACACGGCGACGCCGGCCGGGCCCAGCGCGCTCAGCACCGCGACGGCCACGACCGCGTATACCGCGAGTGCGACCAGGAACGCGATCACGATCGCGCGCGGGATCACCCGCCGGGGATCGCGCACCTCCTCGCCCATGGTGGCGATGCGCGCGTAGCCGGCGAAGGCGAAGAACAGCAGGCCGGCGGACTGCAGGATGCCGTAGCCGCCCCCCTCCCATACCGTCTCGGCCGAGAACCAGCCCGGGGCGGCATCCGCCGAGAAGGCGGCCGTCACGGCGGCGGCCAGCGCACCCAGCGAGATGACGACGATCACGCGGGCGGCGCCGGCCGTGCGGGTCACGCCGAACCAGTTGACCGCCGTCAGGGCGACCACGGCCACGATCGCGACGGGACGCTCCCATCCGGCGGGGGCGACGTAGGCGGCGAACGTCAGCGCCATGGCTGCGCAGCTGGCGATCTTGCCGACGACGAAACCCCATCCCGCGACGAACCCCCACCACGGGCCGAGCTCGGCGCGACCATAGGCGTACGTCCCGCCCGAGGTCGGGTGCGCGGCCGCGAGCTGCGCCGACGAGGTGGCATTGCCGAATGCCACGATCGCGGCGATCGCCAGACCGATCAGCAGGCCCGTGCCGGCCGCATCCGCCGCCGGCGCCCACACGGCGAACACGCCGGCGCCGATCATCGAGCCCAGGCCGATGAAGACGGCGTCGCCGAGGCCGAGCCGGCGCTGCAGGGAGGAGGACGTCACGCGCGAACTCTAGCGCTCTCGCGCGAACGCGGATCCGGGCGTGCACGGCCCGCTCCGACCGGCCAGGATGGCCGAAGTCGGCGCGTCCTGACCCGCGTCGCCCCCGGTGCGTCACCGGGATGACGGCATCCGTTCATCCGGGTGCTGTGGCATGACGCCATGCCACGCACGCACGACGCCGACCCGGGCGCCGTCGTCGCCGCGTTCGCCGGCGCCGCCCTCGGGGCAGGGGTCGTGCTGCTCGGAGGCCGCGCGATGCTGTCGCGACAGGCGGCAGTCGCCCGCCGTCGCATCGGCAAGCCGCTGGGGGAGGAGGCGCTCGACGCCGACCGCATCTGGGCGCGGCGCTTCGACGGCGAGCCGGTCGAACTCGTCGTGCTCGGCGACTCGATCGCCGCAGGACTGGGCGCCGAGCGCCGCAAGGACACGCTGGGTGCCCGGCTCGCGAAAGGGCTCGCGCGCAAGCTCGGCCGTCCGGTGCGGCTGCGGACGGCCGCGATCGTCGGCGCTGAGTCGTCGGTGCTCGCCGAGCAGGTCGACGGGCTCCCTGCCGGCTACGCGCCCGATGCGGCGGTCATCGTCGTCGGCGGCAACGACATCACCCACCGCGTCCCCGTGCCCACCTCGATCGCGCACCTGGAAGACGCGATCCTGCGGCTGCGCGCTCGGGGCGCCGCGGTAGTGGTCGGGACCTGCCCCGACCTGGGGGCGCTGCGACCGGTGCCGCAGCCGCTGCGCGCGCTCGGCTCGCGCCTGTCCCGCCAGCTCGCGGACGCCCAGGCAGATGCGGCATCCCGGTGCGGTGCGCGACCGGTGTCGCTGAGGCGCGCGGTGGGTCCGTTCTTCGTCACCCAGCCCGACGAGATGTTCAGCCTCGACAGATTCCATCCGAGCGCATTGGGGTACCGGCGCACCGCCGAGGCGCTGCTTCCGGCTGTCCTGGCGGAGCTCGCGTCGGTCGGCGCGGGCCAGGACTGACCCCCCATCGACAGGTCAACCGCGCCTCCGCAGGACGTTTTCGCGAACAGATCTCCTGTGGAAGCCCGGTTGACCTGTCGAGGCCTTGCCGGAGCAGCGGGATCACGCGCGGTCCGGGCCCCGCGGCCTCAGCCGGTGCTGACGGACGCCGCCCATTCGGCGACGCGGGCAGCGCTCTCCTCTTCGGAGAGGTCCTCGACGCGCGTCATGATCGACCAGCGCACGCCGAACGGATCGCGCACGCTCGCATAGCGGTCCCCCGACACGAACGTCGAGGGCTCCTCGCGCACCGTCGCGCCGGCGGCCACCGCGCGGGCCGTGACGGCATCGACGTCGGGCACGTAGATGCCGATCGAGTAGCAGTCCTCGTCGCCGTCAGGCGGTGCGACCAGCCCGTAGGCGGGGGACGGCTCGCCCAGCTGCAGGATGCCGAGCCCGAAGTCGAGCCCGGCGTGCACGACCGCGCCGTCGAACTCGGTGACGTCGGTCACGCGCGCGCCGAAGACGTCGCGATAGAACTCGAGCGCCTGCTTCGCCCCGCGGATCGCGAGGAAGGGGGTGAGGGTCGTCGCCCCGTGCGGGCGGCCGTTGGTGGTGTGGGCACCGGTCACGCCGGTGGTGTTCTCCGTGGTCATGTCCCCATGCTCACGCGGGGCGGATGCCGCGGGCTTGGAGATTCGCGACACCCTCGGCGGCACCGTGTCGGCGCGCCGCACTAGCGTGAGCCTGTGACGGATCCGACGCGCGG
The DNA here is from genome assembly GCF_040144835.1 of Microbacterium sp. LWS13-1.2. NCBI lineage: Bacteria > Bacillati > Actinomycetota > Actinomycetes > Micrococcales > Microbacteriaceae > Microbacterium > Microbacterium sp. LWS13-1.2. Next base: position 1,052,585 of record NZ_CP151632.1, on the reverse strand, counting down.
TGTGCTGTACCCCGAGCGCCTGCCGCGCTTCACGCGGCTCGCGCCGCCGGCGGCGGCATCCGATCTGGTGGAATGGTTCTGGTTCCCGGAATGGGGCCTGCCCGACGGCGTCGAATCGCGCCAGCCGATCCTCGGCTATCCGGCGGCGAATCTCGCCGTGGAGCCGTGCGGCGTCACGCTGTGGGGCGCCACGACGCGGACGTCCGAGCGAGTGCTCCGGGGGAGCGGCTGGGCCGCGGGCGCCGTGCTGAAGCCCGCCGCCTTCATGCGGCTGCACGATGCGCCGAGCGAACTGGTCGACGCGCACACCGTGCTGGACGAGCCGGAACTCGAGCGGACCGTGTCTGCGGCGATGCCCGATCTCGGGGCCGCGGCCGCGGTCGTGTCGCGGTGGCTGAGCGAGCGCGTCGGTCCGCTGACGCCCGAGGGTCGCCTCGCGAACGCGATGGCGGAGCTCCTGACGTCGGATGCGGAGGTCCACCGCGTCGACGATGCCGCGGAGCGTCTCAAGGTCTCGGTGCGCACGCTGCAGCGACTCGCCCACCGCACGGTCGGAGTGTCGCCGGCCGCGATGATCCGACGCCGGCGGCTGCAGGAGGCGGCGCAGCGCGTGCGCGACGATCCGGATGCCGCTCTGGCCGACATCGCGGCGGAGCTCGGCTACGCCGACCAGGCGCACCTCGCGAACGACTTCCGCGCGGTGCTGGGTTTCACCGCTTCGGACTACCGCGCGCGCTGAGGCGCATCCTCGCTCTGCACGTGGTGCGGCGCGATCTTCGTCGCGGTGACCCGCTTCTTCTCGCGGACGTAGACCTCGCGCCGCACGCGGGCGACGACCTCGCCCTCGGCATCCGTGATGTCGGTCTCGAACCACTCCAGCACCTTGGCGCCGCCGTGGGCGCGCTCGCGGAGCTCTTCGGCCTTCTCGCGCGGCACCTCGAACCGGGCCGTGAGCACGCCGCGACCGGGCTTCACGAACTCGATCTCGCCGCGGGTGTCCCAGACGACGTAGTCGCGGCCGAGCTGATGCATCACGAGCATGAAGTAGTACGGGTCGGTCATCGCCGACATCGACCCGCCGAACGCCGTCTTTACGTAGTTGCGGGTGAAGACGTTGACGTGCAGTTCGACGGTGGCGCTCGTCCAGTCGTCGGCGAACCTCCGCACGCGGATGCCGCTGAACAGGTTGGGGATCCACAGGCTCATGCCGAGAGCGAGGCGTCGGGGGGTCACACGCATGTTCTTCAGGATGACCGAGGCGGGTGAGCGCGGAGAAGTCGATTGGCGGGTCTCCACAAATGTGTTCTTGAGTTGTTCTAGTGATACTAGAATTGACGCATGCTCCTCCGCATCGATCCTGAGAGTGACGCCCCGCTGTTCGCGCAGATCGCCGCCTCGGTGCGGGCGGATGCCGCAGCCGGGCGCGTGCGGCCCGGCGACCGGCTTCCGGCGGCACGCGACATCGCCGCCGCCCTCGGGGTCAACGTGCACACCGTGCTGCACGCCTATCAGGACCTGCGCGACGAAGGCCTCATCGAGCTCCGCCGCGGTCGCGGCGCCGTCGTGACCTCCCAGGCCAGCACGCTCGAGGACCTCCGCCACGACATCCACGACCTCGTCGCGCGGGCGCGCGCGGCGGGACTCTCATCCGACGCCCTCGCCGCCCTTGTGAAGGAGATCGCCCGTGACCGTTGATGGCACAGCCCCGTCCCGCCCCGCCCTGCGCCGATTCATGCTGGTCGCCGTGTGGCTCCCCGTCGCGCTCGTCGTGCTCGCCGTCGCCGTGCAGCTGCTGCTGCTGCCGCAGGTGCCCGCCACGATCGCCGTCCACTGGAACGCCTCCGGCGAGGCGGACCGGTTCGCACCCGCGTGGACGCAGCCGATCGCGACCGTCGTCTTCGGCCTCGGCGTGCCGGTGCTCATCGCCCTCACGTCCCGCCCGGGTCTCCGTCGGGGCGATCACGGACCCACCTACAGCCTGATGGGCGCCACGGCCGCCGCGGTGTCGGCGATGGTGAGCGTGGCGCTGACATGGACGCTCGCGATGCAGGCGGGGCTCGACGGCTCCGCCGACGCGCCCGCGGTGTGGCCCGCCCTCGTCGCGTCGCTCGCCGCGGCGGCCGTCGTCGGCGTGGCGGCGTGGTTCCTCCAGCCTCGTGAGGAGTGGGCGGATGCCGCGATCCCGCCGGCGAGGCCGCTCGCCCTCTCGTCGCACGAGCAGGCGCTGTGGATGCGGACGACCAGCATCGCCCGCGGCGCCGCGATCGCCATCTTCGCGGGGGTGCTCGTCATCGCCGTATCGGCCGCGGTGGCGGGGGTGACCGGCGCGGATCCGCTGCTGGTGTGGCTCCTCGTGGGAACCGCGGTGCTGCTCCTGGCGCTCGCGGCCACCACGCTCGCCTTCCACGTCCGCGTCGACGACGGCGGTCTGCACGTCGAGTCGGTGCTCGGCATCCCGCGATTCCACGTGCCGCTGGCCGACATCGAATCGGCCGCGCGCGTCGACGTGGATCCGATGGGCGAGTTCGGCGGCTGGGGTCTGCGTCTGTCGACCGGGAGGCGCTTCGGCGTGGTGCTGCGCGCCGGGGCGGCGATCGAGGTGCTCCGCCGCAGCGGCAAGCGGTTCGTCGTCACCGTGGACGACGCGGCGACGGGCGCCGCGCTTCTCGAGGCGCTGGCGAACCGGGCGGCTGCGAGGCCTTGACGCCCGGTCCGCGGCCGGATTGGCTGAGGGCATGGCGGCACCCACACCTGACACCTGGCCCACCCCCGAGAAGTGGTCCCGCGTCGACGAGTACCTGACGGAGCTGCTCGTCGGCCACGATCCCGACCTCGAGCGCGCGGTCGCGGACCAGCAGAACGCGGGACTCCCGGCGATCGAGGTCGCACCGGTCAACGGCAAGCTGCTGCACCTCATGGCGCGGATCTCGGGAGCGCGCCGGGTGCTCGAGGTGGGCACGCTCGCCGCCTACTCGACGATCTGGCTGGCCCGCGGCATCCCCGGCGACGGACGCGTCGTGACGATCGAAGCGGAGCCCCGCAACGCGGAGCTGGCGCGCGCGAACCTCGATCGCGCCGGGGTCGGCGAGAAGGTCGAGATCAGGCTCGGTCGTGGCGCCGACGTCCTGCCCACCCTTGAAGGCGACGAGCCGTTCGACCTGGTCTTCATCGACGCCGACAAGGAATCGAACACGATCTACCTCGACTGGGCGGCGCGACTGGGCCGGCCGGGCACCGTCGTGATGGTCGACAACACCGTGCGCGGCGGCGAGGTCGCCAATCCCGCGACCGAGAATCCGCAGATCATCGGTGTGCAGCGCGGTCTCGAGATGCTCGGCCGCGACCCCCGCTTCGATGCCACGGCCATCCAGACGCTCGACGCGAAGGGCTACGACGGCATCGCGATCGCGCTGGTCGTCTGACCGTCGTCACAAGCCGGCAGCGGGTCAGTAGGCTGAGGGGCGGACCGACGACGCTCCAGCGAATCACCCTAAGCAAGGAGAACCCCTGTGGCACAGATCGAGGCTGTAGGCGCCCGCGAGATCCTCGACTCGCGTGGAAACCCGACCGTCGAGGTGGAGGTGCTGCTGGACGACGGTATCGTCCAGCGCGCGGCCGTGCCGTCCGGCGCGTCGACCGGAGCCTTCGAGGCGTACGAGCTGCGTGACGGCGACAAGACCCGCTACAGCGGCAAGGGCGTTCTGAAGGCCGTCGCCGCCGTCATCGACGAGCTCGGCCCCGCGATCGAAGGCGTCGAGGCGAGCGAGCAGCGCGTCATCGACGAGATCCTCATCGCCACGGACGGCACCGAGAACAAGTCGCGCACCGGCGCCAACGCGATCCTGGGCATCTCGCTCGCGGTCGCCAAGGCCGCCGCCGACTCGGCCGACCTTCCGCTGTTCCGCTACCTCGGCGGACCGAACGCGCACGTCCTGCCCGTGCCGCTGTTCAACGTCATCAACGGCGGCGAGCACGCCGACAACGGCATCGACTTCCAGGAGTACTTCCTCGCGCCGATCGGCGCCGACACGTACGCCGAGTCGCTGCGCTGGGGCACCGAGGTGTACCACGTCCTCAAGGGCGAGCTGAAGGCCGCGGGCTTCGCGACCGGACTCGGCGACGAGGGCGGGTTCGCCCCCGACCTTCCCAGCAACCGCGAGGGCCTCGACTTCCTGATCCAGGCGATCGAGAAGGCAGGCTTCACCCCCGGCACCGACATCGGCGTCGGCCTCGACGTCGCGGCGACCGAGTTCTTCAAGGACGGCGTCTACACCGTCGAGGGCAAGGCATGGTCGGCCGAGCAGCTGACCGACTACTACGCCGACCTCGTCGCGAACTACCCCGTCGTCACGATCGAGGACGCCCTCGCGGAGGACGACTGGGACGCATGGAAGGCTCTCACCGACAAGATCGGCACGAAGGTGCAGCTCGTCGGCGACGACCTCTTCGTCACCAACCCCGAGCGCCTCCAGCGTGGCATCGACCTCGGCGTCGCCAACGCGCTGCTGGTGAAGGTCAACCAGATCGGCACGCTGTCCGAGACGCTGGACGCCATCGCTCTGGCCACCCAGAACGGCTACCGTTCGATGCTCTCGCACCGCTCGGGCGAGACCGAGGACACCACGATCGCCGACCTCGCGGTCGCCGTCAACGCGGGTCAGATCAAGACCGGCGCGCCCGCCCGCAGCGAGCGCGTGGCGAAATACAATCAGCTTCTGCGCATCGAAGAGGAGCTCGGTGAGGCCGCGGTGTTCGCGGGCCGCGGAGCTTTCCCCCGGTTCAAGGGCTGATGCGCTGACAGCCTGAAGTCGACGTGAGGGGGAGCCGTGGCCAAGACGACGGCTCCCCCTTCTCGTCCCTCGGGTGCGACCGCACCTCGTCGGCGGCCCGTGAGCGCGCGACGCCCCGTCGATGTACGTGGCTGGCTCGGCGGCATCCGCCTCTCGGGCTTCATGGTGATCATGATGGGCCTGGTCGTGCTCGCCGCCTTCGTGCTCGTTCCCACCATCGGCACCTATGTCGACCAGCGTCAGCAGGTGGCCGCGCTCGAGGCGGCCGTGCAGCTCAGCCGTGACGAGGTGGCCGACCTCGAGTCCCAGCGCGAGCGCTGGCAGGACCCCGCCTACATCACCACCCAGGCGCGCGAGCGGCTGTACTACGTCAAGCCCGGCGAGGTCGTCTACCTCGTCGACGACGACCTGCCGCCCGAACTCGCGCCCCAGGAGCAGGAGCCGGTGAGCGACGAGCTCGAGGCTGCCGACGCGGACTGGATGTCGAAGCTCGTCCGCTCGGTGACCGAGGCAGGGCTCGCCCAGACCGTGGCGCCGGTGACCATCGGCGTGCCCGACCCCGAACCCTCGCCCACGCCGACGCCCTGACCGCCCGGGACCGCCGCGACCGCTCAGCGGCGTCGCGGTCCAGCACCGTCCCAGGTGGCGTCGGTACTCTGGGCCCGACCAAGGAGCTGCTCTGTGACGACCCCGCCATACCCCCCTGTCAGCGATGCCGACATGGCCGTGCTTCGCGAACAGCTCGGTCGCCCGGCTCGCGGAGTCGTGGGGATCGCGGCGCGCTGCGTGTGCGGCAACCCCACCGTGGTGGCCACGTCGCCGCGGCTTCCCGACGGCTCGCCGTTCCCCACGTTCTACTACCTGACGCACCCGGCCGCGACCGCCGCGATGTCGGTCCTCGAGGCAGACCACGTCATGCGAGAGCTCTCCGACGTGCTGGCCGCCGACGAGGAGGTCGCCGCGGCGTACCGGCTCGCGCATGAGGCGTACCTGCGGGACCGCTCCGCATTCGGCGAGGTGGAGGAGATCGCCGGCATCTCGGCCGGGGGCATGCCGACGCGCGTCAAGTGCCTCCACGCGCTCGCGGGCCACGCCCTCGCCGCGGGGCCCGGGATCAATCCGATCGGTGACCGCGCGCTCGCGCTGTCGTCGTGGTCGCCCGAGCGCTGCGTGTGCGCGCAGCCGGGATCGGGCGGATGATCCGCCGCGCCCTCGCCGCCGTCGCGTCGGCGGCCGTCGCCGCGACGCTGGTCGCAGTGGGGCCCATGGCCGCCCAGGCGGCTCCCGCCGAGGAAGACCCGATCCGTGCCGCAGAGTACTGGCTGGACGACTACGGCGTAGAGAAGGCGTGGGAGACCACACGCGGCGCCGGCGTGAAGATCGCCATCATCGACACCGGCATCGGCCGCGGCCCGGTCGAGTTCGACGGTGCCGTCGCCGGCGGCACGGATGTCTCGGGGGTCGGCTCGTCCGACGGGCGCACGCCCCTGGGTGCAGTCGACGCCGATCACGGCAGCTGGGTCGCGTCGCTCGCGGCCGGCCGGGGCACCGGCCCCGCCACCGGCATGATCGGCGTCGCGCCCGAGGCGCAGCTGCTGTCGGTATCGGTCGCCTTCGGCTCGTCCGCGCAGCGGCCTTTCGCCGACCAGATCGCCGACGCGATCCGCTGGTCGGTCGACAACGGCGCCGACGTCATCAACATGTCGCTCACCACGAACGTCCCAGATTGGCCCGAGAGCTGGGACGACGCCTTCCTCTACGCCTTCGACCACGACGTCGTCGTCGTGGTCGCCGCCGGCAACCGGGGGAGCGGCACGACCCGTGTGGGTGCGCCGGCGACCATCCCCGGCGTGCTCACCGTGGGTGGTGTGGACCGCTCCGGGAAGGCCAGTGTCGACGCGTCCACACAGGGCATCACCATCGGCGTCTCGGCTCCCAGCGAGGAGCTCGTCGGCGTGTCGGCCGACTCGACGCTGGTCTCGTGGGACGGCACGAGCGGCGCCGCCCCGATCGTCGCCGGCATCGCGGCGCTGGTCCGCGCCGCGCACCCCGACCTCGATGCCGCGAACGTCATCAACCGCATCGTCAAGACCGCCCGTCCCGCCGCGGGTGCGACCGCCGTGCCCGATGTGCTGTACGGCTATGGACTGGTGGATGCCGCCGCCGCCGTGACGGCCGGCCTCCCCACGGTGACCGCCAACCCGATGGGCAGCCTCGAGGACTGGGTGCGGCTGTATCGCCGGGCCCCCGTCGCGCCCATGCCGGAGGAGGCGGCGCCGAGCGTCGAGGTTCCGGCGCTCCCCGACGCGGATGCCGCGACGCGCGTCTCCTCGCCGCTGCTGCCGGACCGGGACACCGTGGTGTACGGCAGCCTGCCGCTCCTGTTGGTCACAGCGACGGCTATACTGGTGGCGCTCGGCGTCACCGCTGCTGTCCGACGCATCCGATTGGCGTCCCGCGCGCCGAGCCGCTGACACAGGAGGAGTACTCCAAACCGTGACCAACACCGTGCCCAAGATCCTCATCGTCGGTGGCGGATACGCAGGCTTCTACACGGCCTGGAAGCTCGAGAAGCATCTGCGCAAGGGCGAGGCGGAAGTGACGATCGTCGATCCGCTGCCCTACATGACCTACCAGCCGTTCCTCCCGGAGGTCGCGGCCGGCTCGATCGAGGCGCGCCACTCCGTCGTGGCCCTGCGCCGCCACCTCAAGCGCACCAACGTCGTGGCTGCCAAGGTGACCGGCATCAACCACGCCGGCAAGGTCGCCACGATCACCCCGATCGCCGGCGAGCCGTACGAGTTCGAGTACGACCAGATCGTCGTCACCGCCGGCGCGGTCTCGCGCACCTTCCCGATCCCGGGAATCGCCGACAACGCCATTGGGCTGAAGACGATCGAAGAGGCCGTCGCCATCCGCGACAGGCTGATGTCGAACTTCGACAAGGCGTCGACGCTTCCTCCCGGTCCCGACCGCGATCGCCTCCTCACCGTCGTGGTGGTCGGCGGCGGGTTCGCCGGCATCGAGGTGTTCGCCGAGCTTCGTTCGCTCGCCTCGTCGCTGGTCAAGAGCTACCCGCAGATCACGTTCGACGACACGCACTTCCACCTCATCGAGGCGATGAGCCGCATCATGCCCGAGGTGTCGCTGAAGACGAGCGAGTGGGTGCTCAAGAACCTCGCCCAGCGCGGCGCATCGGTCCACCTCGACACGCAGGTCACCGGTGCCGTGGGCGGCAACATCGAGCTCTCCACGGGCGAGACCATCCCCAGCGACCTCATCATCTGGACCGCCGGCGTCATGGCGAACCCCACGGTGGTGCGCGGCGGCGACCTCCCCGTCGAAGAGCGCGGTCGCATCCGCACCCGCGCCGACCTGCGGGTGGGCAGCGAGGACGAGATCGTCGAGGGTGCCTGGGCGGCCGGCGACGTGTCGGCCGTGCCCGACCTCACCGGTGGCGGCGTGGGCGGCTACTGCGTGCCCAACGCCCAGCACGCAGTGCGCCAGGCGAAGCTCCTCGCGAAGAACCTCGTGGGCGTGCTGCGCGGCGAGCTGCCGCGCGAGTACTACCACAAGAACCTCGGCGCCGTCGCGGGCCTCGGCCTCTGGGTCGGTGTGTTCCAGTCGGGCAAGCTCGCGCTCAAGGGACCCATCGCGTGGCTCGCGCACCGCGGCTACCACGGCCTGGCGATGCCGTCGTGGGAGCGCAAGTGGCGCGTGCTGTGGGGCTGGTGGAACAACTTCTGGCTCGGCCGCGACATGGTGAACCTGTCGACGGTGCAGAACCCTCGTTACGTGTTCGAAGAGTTCGCAGCGCGTCCGCGTCCGCCGCAGCCGGTCGAGGCGCCGGTCGAGACCGCCGCCGTGGCTGCGCCGGCCAAGAAGGCCCCTGCGCGCAAGCCCGCTGCGAAGGCCGCCGACGCCGAGAAGGTCGCCGCGAAGTAGGTTCGCAGGATGCCGCAGGCCCGTCTGAGAAGATGAGCCTGCGGCATTCGCGTTCCCGGCGGAACGTGGTGGGCCCCCGTAGCCCAACGGCAGAGGCAGGCGACTTAAAATCGCTCGAGTGTGGGTTCGAATCCCACCGGGGGCACCGGCTCCGCGCCCTCGCGCGGCCCGAGAAGACCCGTTAGCCTGGGCAAGAGCGGCGAAGGGTCCCCGACATGATCGAGAACAGCACGGGCGGTCGGAGCGCGCACGAGCAGAGCGCGCGCGAGCAGAAGGTGCCGAAGAGCGGCTGGTGGTGGAAGCTCACCGCGCTGTTTCTCGGGGCCCCGCCGATCGCGGTGTACGGGGCCGAGGACGAGGTCGAGCAGGAGCGCGCCGCGAGGGCGAAGGACTGACCCCCTCGTCGGCTGTCGCACACCTGCGAATGCTGACGCGATCCGGTCATCGAGCGCATCCGCGGCACCATAGGCTGGTGCGATGCGCACGCACCCGAAGCGAGCCGTATGAGTCTCGATCTGCTGTCCACACCCACGGCGAAGAAGCCCTGGGCCCATCCCGCGTCCTACTGGGGCGCGATGACCCAAGCCCTCGCCGAGATCAGCGGCCCCGTCGCCGCCATCAACGCCGCGGCCCTGCGCTACAACGCCCTCGATCTGGTCGTGCGGGCGGGAGGCGTCCCCATCCGCGTGGCGAGCAAGTCGGTGCGGGTCCGCGAGGTCCTCGACGCGGTGCTGGCGTTGCCGGGCTACGCGGGCGTCCTCGCCTTCACCCTTCCCGAGGCGCTGTGGCTCGCTGAGACCATGGACGACATCGTCCTCGGCTACCCGACGGTCGACCGCGCGGCGATCGCCGCCCTCGCAGCCGACGAGACCGCCGCCGCACGCATCACCCTGATGGTCGACGACCTCGCCCAGCTCGACCTGGTCGACGCCATCGCCGCGCCGAGCGCGCGGCCTGAGATCCGGATCGCCATCGACGCGGACGCTTCGTGGCGTGCGCCCGCGCTCGGTCACATCGGCGTGCTGCGCTCGCCCGTGCACGAGGCGGCGGAGGTGGCCGCGCTGGCGCGTTCGATCGCCGCACGCCCCGGCTTCCGGCTCGTCGGCCTGATGATGTATGAGGCCCAGATCGCCGGTCAGGGCGATGCGACGGGGTCGGGTGATGCCGTCATCCGGTGGATGCAGCGCCGCTCGGCCGCTGAACTGCTCGACCGCCGCGCCGCCATCGTCGCCGCCCTGCGCGACATCGCGCCCCTCGAGTTCGTCAACGGCGGAGGGACCGGGTCGCTCGAGCTGACGGCATCCGATCAGTCCGTGACCGAGGTGACCGCCGGAAGCGGACTGCTCGCCGGCCACCTCTTCGACGGCTACCGCGCCTTCGACCCGGCGCCGGCGGCGGCCTTCGGGCTGGAGGTCGTGCGCAAGCCGGCCCCCGACGTGGCCACCGTGCTCGGCGGCGGGTGGATCGCTTCGGGGCCCGCTCTCGAATCGCGCCAGCCGCGTGCCGTCTGGCCGGCGCAGCTGCGCATGGCGCCCCGTGAGGGCGCCGGCGAGGTGCAGACACCGCTGCGCGGGGACGCGGCACGCGACCTGCGGATCGGCGACCGCCTCTGGTTCCGCCACTCGAAGAGCGGAGAGCTCGCCGAGCGCGTCGCCGCGTACCACCTCGTCGACGGCGACGAGCGCGTCGGCGAGCTGCCGACGTACCGCGGCGAGGGGAAGGCGTTCCTGTGACCCGCCCCGGCGGCGTCTGGCGCAACTGGGCGCGGACGGAGTCGGTGCGACCGCAGCGCCTGGAGTTCCCGCCGACGGTGGCGGCGGTGCAACGAGCGGTGGTCGCCGCGGCGGCCCAGCACATACCCGTCAAGGCGGTGGGGGCCGGCCACAGCTTCACCGGCATCGCCGTGGCACCGGGAGCGCTCCTCGAGCTGCGCGATCTCAGCGGCCTCGTGTCGGTCGATGCGGATCGCGGCCGGGTGACCCTGCTCGCCGGCACGCGTCTGCACCGGATCCCGGCGCTCCTGGCTCCCTTCGGCCTGGCGATGGAGAACCTCGGCGACATCGACAGGCAGTCGATCGCGGGAGCGATCTCCACGGGCACGCACGGCACCGGCGCCCGCTTCGGCGGCATCGCGGCGCAGGTGGTCGGCGCGACGCTGGTCACGGCGTCCGGCGACCTGCTCGCCGTGAACGAGGACGAGAACCCCGAGCTGGTCCCCGCCGTCGCTCTGGGGCTCGGCGCGCTCGGCATCCTGGTCGATGTCACGCTGCAGTGCGTTCCCGCGTACGTCCTGCACGCGGTGGAGCAGCCGGAGCCACTCGATGACGTGCTGGCGGCGCTCGATGACCGGGTGGCGGCCGCCGACCACTTCGAGTTCTACTGGTTCCCGCACACCGACCGCGCGATGACGAAGACCAACACGCGCCTGCCCGACGGCGCGCCCCGGCATCCGCTCTCACCGGTGGGTAGGTGGATCGACGACACGCTCGTCGGGAGCGGCCTGCACCAGGTGGCGTGCTCGACGGGCCGGGCGATCCCCGCACTCGTGCCCACGATCAACCGCGTGTCGGCGAAGGTGTGGGGCGACCGGGAGTTCACGGATGCCTCGGCCCGCGTGTTCGCGACCAGCAGGTCGGTACGGTTCCGCGAGATGGAGTACGCCCTGCCGGTGGCGAACGTGCGGCCGGCGTTCGAGGCGCTCCGCGCGCTCGTGGACGAGCGGGGATGGCGCATCGGCTTCCCCGTCGAGGTGCGCTTCGCCGCGGCCGACGACCGCTGGATGTCGACGGCCCACGGCCGCGCCTCGGGATACATCGCGGTGCACCGGTACTGGCGCGAGGACCCCACGGAGTACTTCGAGGCGGTCGAGGAGATCATGCTCGGCTTCGAGGGGCGACCGCACTGGGGGAAGATGCACACGCTCGGGGCGGAGACGTTCCGCGAGCGGTATCCACGCTTCGACGACTTCGTCGCCCTCCGTGATCGCCTCGACCCCGAGCGGCTGTTGCGCAACCCGTACCTGGATCGCGTCCTCGGTGGGTAACGGCTGAGAGTACCGGGATCGGCCTCATGCCGCGGGGGCCCGCGTCGGTAGGATGAGGTCACTACCGAACGGAGCCTCGGCACATGGAATGGCTGATCCCAGTCCTTATCGTGGTGGCGCTCGCCGTCATCGTCGGCATCTATCTCTGGGCGACGTACAACTCGCTCGTCCAGCTGAACGTGCGCGTCGATGAGGCGTGGAGCGACATCACCGTCCAGCTCAAGCGTCGAGCGGATCTGCTGCCGAACCTCATCGAGGCCGTCAAGGGGTATGCCACGCACGAGAAGGCCGTTTTCGAGCGCGTGACGCAGGCGCGCGCCGACACGCTGTCGGCGACCGGACCCGCCGAGGCCGGCGCCGCCGAGGGACGCATGCAGCAGGCGCTGAAGTCCCTGTTCGCCGTCGCGGAGGCGTATCCGCAGCTGCAGGCGAGTCAGAACTTCCTCCAGCTGCAGCAGTCGATCGTCGACACCGAGGACAAGGTCCAGGCCTCGCGCCGTTTCTACAACGGCGGCGTGCGCGAGTTGAACACCAAGATCAAGGTGTTCCCGAACAACATGTTCGCCCGCAACCTGGGGTTCCACGAGCGGGAGTTCTTCGAGGTGATCGACGGCGCCGCCATCTCGGAGCCGCCCCGCGTGCAGTTCTGAGTCGGTATGGGTCGATGCGACGAAGGAGCGTTGACGCGTTTCGACTCGAGGCTGAGCGAGCGAAGCGAGTCGAAACCTCATCAGACGGATGTCGAAACCCCACCACACGCGGATGTCGCCGCCCGGCGGTAGCGTCGGGGCGTGACTGTCCGGCTGACGCGTAAGGAGGCCCGCCGCATCGCGGCGCGCGGCCAGCTCCTGACCGCTCATCGCCCCGCGGGCATCGTCGAAACCATTGATGCGCTCACCATCGTGAACATCGAGCCGACGGCGGCGATCGCACCCAGCGCCGACCTGATCCTGTGGAGCCGGCTCGGGTGGCCCTACCAGCCGGCGGACCTCGTGCGCCTCGTCGAAGAGGACCGCGCCGTATTCGAGTGGGGCGGCTTCTACCGGGCGATGTCCGACCTTCCGCTGCTGCTTCCCGAGATGCGGCACCGGCCGCACTCGGCCCAGGCGCGGGAGTGGCTGGCCGCCAACGACGTGTTCCGTCGTGAGGTGCTGGCCCGGCTGCGGGCCGAGGGACCGCTTCGGGCTGCCGACATCCCCGACGCCGCCCAGGTGTCGTGGCGCTCGTCGGGGTGGACGAACAACCGCAACTCGATGCAGCTCCTCGAGATCCTCGTGATGTGCGGAGACGTGGCCATCTCGTCGAGGGATGCCGCCGGCCGGCTGTTCGACGTCGCCGACAGGGTCTACCCGCCCGATGTGGTGGCGCTCACCGACGAGGAGGCTGCGCGCGAGCGCGCGGAGCGCCGCCTCGCGTCGCTCGGCATCGCGCGGGCGAAGGGCATCGCGCAGCCGCTGGAGCCGGTGGACGTCGGCGAGATCGGCGAGGAGGCCGTGGTCGATCGGACGGACGGCGTCTGGCGCGTCGACCTCGAGGCGCTCGACGGGCTCGCTGATTTCGCGCCGCGCACCGCGCTGCTGTCGCCCTTCGACCGGCTGGTGTTCGACCGTCGCCGGCTGGAAGAGATCTTCGGGTACGAGTACCTGCTCGAGATGTACAAGCCCGCCGCCCAGCGCCGGTGGGGCTACTTCGCGCTGCCGATCTTGCACGGCGATCGGTTCGTCGGCAAGCTCGACGCCAAGAGCGATCGCAAGGCCGGCGTTCTGCGGGTGCACGCGGTGCACGAGGACGAGCCGTTCACCGACGAGATCCGGCAGGCGGTGGATGCCGAGATCCGCGACCTCGCCCGCTGGCTCGGCCTAGAGGTGGTGGGTTCCCCCGCCGCGTGAGTCCGACCACTGGCACGCCCGCCGTTCTCAGCGGGTGCGCCTTCGTCAGCTCGCGAGCTCTTCGACGGCATCAGTGCCAGGCCCCGCGGTCGCGGGCTCGTCGGCACCCGGCTCCTCGGGGGAGAGGGCGACGGGTTCAGCCGGCCCGGCGTCATGTCGGCCGGCCTCCGGCATCACGCGGGCGAGGTCGTCGACGGCGTCGCCCCAGCGCGAGATCGAGACGGACTCCAGACCCTGCCAGGCGGCCGCGAGACGGAGCTCCGCGGCGAGGCGGGGTGCGGCATCCGCCGGGCGTCCGTGCTCCCACCACGCCGCCTGCACGCGCAGGGTCGAGGCGGCACGATCGGCTTTGAGGTCGACGCGGCCGACGATGTCGTCGTCGATGAGGACGGGAAGCGAGTAGTAGCCGAATCGGCGCTGGGCCGCCGGCGTGTAGATCTCGATGCGGTACTCGAAGTCGAAGAGGCGCTCGGCGCGGTCCCGGAACCACACCACGGGGTCGAACGGCGTGAGGATCGCGGTGGCGTCGATGCGGCGCGGCACGACCGCCTCTCGGTGCAGCCACGCCCTGGCCGGTCGCCTGCCGGTGGTCCACCCCTCGACGGTGACGGGCTGCAGCTCACCGGCCTCGCTGAGATCGTCGAGCGCCGCCGTGATGGCCTTGCGGTCGGCGATCCGCCAGTAGTCCGCGATGTCGGCGGCGGTCGCCACACCGTAGGCCCGTGCCGCGCGCCGCACGAGCTCGTGCACGGCGTCGTCGCGGGCGACCGGGGCATCGAGCACGTCGTGCGGGATCACGTGCTCCGCCAGGCCGTACCGGCGCTCGAACCCGCGTCGGCCAGCGATCGCGACCTCGCCGAACAGCCAGAGGTGCTCGAGCGCCTGCTTCACGACGTCCCAGTCCCACCACGGGCCGCGGGCGCCCTTCTTGGCGTCGTGCTCGATCTGCGCCGGACGCAGCGGCCCCCGGTCGGCGAGCTCGGCGCGCACCCAGTCGAGGATCTCGCGATGGGTGTCGGACCAGCTGCCGGCGCCGCCGTACTTGGCGCGCATCGCCTGCATGCGGAAGTCGAACAGCCCCCAGTCGGCGGCGGGGATGAAGGAGGCCATATGCGCCCAGTACTCGACGTACGGCGAGCGCCGGGCGAACAGCAGCCGGTCGAGGGCAGCGGGGTCGTACGCACCGAGGCGTGAGAAGAGCGGCATGTAGTGCGACCGGGCGAAGACGTTGACGGAGTCGATCTGCAGTGTCGCCATCCGCGCCAGCGCGCCGTTCAGCTGCCGCGTCCCCGCGGCGGAGGGGCGAGGGCGCGCGAACCCCTGTGCGGCGAGCGCGACGCGCCGCGCTTCTGCGGCGCTGAGCGAGGACTTCACGCGCGTCAGCTTAGCCAGCGGCTCCGACATCGGCCCCGCCGTCTTCATGACCGTCGCGGAATGCGACGCGCCTAGACTGGGCGAATGAGCACTGGGCGTACGAGCGGCTCCGAAGACAAGCCCCGCAGCTCGCTCTTCGATGCCGTCCGCGACCGCAGCCGCGTGGTCTCCACCGAGACCTCCGCCGCGGTGCCGCGTGGTCTCCGGGTCGCCACCGCCTACTCCTGGCGGGTCATCGTCGTCGCCGCCGCCATCGGCATCGGCGTCTGGCTCGTCATCCAGCTGAAGCTGCTGGTGATCCCGCTTCTGATCGCCATCCTCATCACCGCCCTGCTGTGGCCCGCGTTCGCGTGGATGCTGCGCCGGAGGATGCCTCGCTGGCTCGCCATCGTCATCTCGGTCGTCAGCACCCTCGCGATCGTGACGGGACTGCTCTGGCTCGTGGTCTGGCAGATCATGCGGCAGTGGGACTCCGTGCAGGCCAGCACGGTGGCCGCCATCGACCAGTTCCGGCAGTATCTCATCGACGGGCCGCTGCACCTGAGCCCCGAGCAGATCGACGACCTGCTGGATCAGGGCTGGGTCTTCGTCCAGCAGCAGGCCGAGCTCCTCTGGTCAGGTGCGCTGGCGATCGGATCCACGATCGGTCACGTCGTCACCGGCGCCGTGCTCGCGTTCTTCATCCTGCTGTGCCTGCTCGCCGACGGCGCCGGCATCTGGCGGTGGACGCTGCGGCTGTTCCCCAAGAAGGCGCGGCCGGCGGCGGACGGCGCAGGACGCGCCGGCTGGGTCACCGTCGTCAACTACGCCCGCACGCAGCTGCTGGTCGCGACGATCGACGCGATCGGCATCGGCCTCGGTGCCGCCCTCCTCGGTGTCCCGCTCGCGATCCCCGTTGCCGTGCTCGTCTTCCTCGGCGCATTCGTGCCGATCGTCGGTGCCGTCGTCACCGGCACCGTGGCCGTGTTCCTCGCGCTCGTCTACAACGGTCCGTGGATCGCGCTCTGGATGCTCGTCGTCGTGCTGGGCGTGCAGCAGCTCGAGGGCCACGTCCTCCAGCCGCTGCTGATGGGGTCCGCCGTCAAGGTGCACCCGCTCGCGGTCGTGCTCGTGGTGGCCGGCGGCGCGATGATCGCCGGCATCCCGGGCGCCCTGTTCGCCGTCCCGCTCGCGGCGTTCGTCAACGTCGTCGCCGTCTATCTCGCCGAACGCGCCTGGGAGACCGGAGCCAAACCCTCCGGCGACCTCATCTGGAGCACCGTTCCGCGGCAGAGGAGAGTCCGTTCGTGACCACCGCCATGTCTTCCGCCGGCCACGCCCGACCCGCGGCCGCCGCCGCCGACGCCGGCTCGGCGGCGTTCGCGGTGCCGACCCTCGCGGACTTCGAGGACGCCAGGGCCACGCTGGAGGGCGTCATCGCCCACACTCCGCTCGACGAGTCGCAGCACCTGTCCGACGTCCTGGGCGTGCCGGTCCATCTGAAGCTCGAGAACCTGCAGCGGACCGGCTCGTTCAAGATCCGCGGTGCGACGTATCGCCTGTCGCGGCTGACGGCCGAGGAGCGTGCGCGCGGCGTCGTCGCCGCCTCGGCCGGCAACCACGCGCAGGGTGTGGCCCTCGCGGCCAAGGCGCTCGGCATCCGCGCGACGATCTTCATGCCGCTCGGCGTGCCCGTGCCCAAACTGCTCGCCACGCGCGGCTACGGCGCCGACGTCGTGCTGGAGGGCGCCACCGTCGAGACGCCGCTGCGACTGGCCGCCGAGTTCGCCGAGCGGACCGGCGCCGTCTTCATCCACCCGTTCGACCACCACGACGTCATCGCCGGCCAGGGCACACTGGGCCTCGAGCTCATGGACGAGCTGCCCGACCTCGACACCATCGTGCTCGGCATCGGCGGGGGAGGGCTCATCGCCGGCGTCGCCGCGGCCGTGAAGGCTCGCGCGGCCGCCGAGGGACGGACCATCCGGGTGGTCGGCGTACAGGCGGCGAACTCCGCCGCGTATCCGCCCTCCCTCGCCGCGGGGCATCCGCTCGAGATCCCGACGTTGCCCACCATCGCCGACGGCATCGCAGTGGCGCGGCCGGGCGACCTGCCGTTCGAGATCATCCGCGACCTCGTCGACGAGGTGGTCACGGTCACCGAGGACGACATCGCCCGTGCCCTCCTCGTGCTGCTCGAGCGCGCCAAGCAGGTCGTCGAGCCCGCGGGCGCCGTCGGCGTGGCAGCGATCCTCGCGGGCAAGGTCGTGGCGAACGGCCCGACTGTGACGGTGCTGTCCGGAGGCAACATCGACCCCCTGCTGCTGCAGCGCGTCGTCGCGCACGGGCTGGCGGCATCCGGCCGGTACATGACTCTGCGCATCCCGCTTCCGGATCGCCCCGGTCAGCTCGCGCAGGTGTCGGAGCTGCTGGCGATCGCCGGGGCGAACGTCATCGAGGTGCTGCACACGCGCCACGGGCAGGGGCTGCAGATCAGCGAGGTGATCCTGCAGCTGAGCGTCGAGACGCGCGGCGAGGAGCACCGCGCGCACGTCATCTCGGTGCTCGAGGACGCCGGCTACGCGCCGACGGTCGTCCCCGACTAGCCCGCGGGATGCGCTCGCCGGGGCCGGCTGCTACTGACCGTTGTAGGTCTCGACTTTGACGATCTCGACGGCGATCTCACGCCCGTTCGGCGCGGTATACGAGGTCTTCTCGCCCTCCTTGCGGCCGAGGATCGCCTCGCCCAGAGGAGAGGCCTCGCTGTACACATCGAGCTCGGAACCGACCGCGATCTCGCGATTGCCGAGGAGGAAGACTTCTTCGCCTCCGGCGACGATCGCGGTGATGACGGTGCCGGGCTCGACCACGCCGGTGCTCTCGGGAGCTTCGCTGACGGTGGCGGTCTTCAGCAGGTGCTGAAGGGTGCGAATGCGCGCCTCCTGCTTGCCCTGCTCGTCCTTGGCGGCGTGATAGCCGCCGTTCTCCTTGAGGTCGCCTTCTTCGCGCGCGGCCTCGATGCGCTTGGCGATCTCCTCGCGGCCGGTCGTCGAGAGGTGCTCGAGCTCGGCGGCCAGGCGGTCGTACGCGTCCTGGGTGAGGAAGGTCACGGGGGCGTCGGTGGACACGGCTGACTCCTTCGTTGGGCCCGGCGCGCGGGACGGCACGGGCATAAACCGAACGCCCTGGCTCACGGCCAGGGCGCGATTCGACTGATGTCCCGTCAGACTACGTCACCCAGCAGGAGTTGACAAAACCTGTCGTAGCCAGGGCAGTGGTGGGGATGACCTCGCGGAAGGCCCGCGCATGCAGGTCGGAGGCGGGCAGCTCGACGACCCTCCAGCCGACCACTCCGTGCTCTTCGTCCTGCGCCTCGATCGCGCACGCGACCGCCGATCCCTGGGGAGCGGTGATCTGGAATCCGAGCGTCACGGAGTGCTCGTCCACGACCTCGAACGAGGTCGTGTCTGAGTCGACCGCGTCCAGCGCGTTCTGCACCGTGAACCAGCCGAACAGGGCGACGACTCCGACCGCGACCAGGATGCCGGCGCCGATGGCCCAGCGACGCCCAGGCGAACGCTGACGGCCGTAGCGCTCGTCGAGCATGTCCTGCGTGGTCACGCCGCTCCCTGACGTCTCATCGGGCCGGATCGGAAAGATTAGGCTGGAACTCCAGGCTATGCGCTCGCGCGCACCCCCGACGACACCGCCCGCCCCGCGGGCAGAGCGAGGACCATATGCAGCACGCGATCGTCGCCTTCCTGAGCGCCGCGGCGACTCCGACGCCGACGCCCTCGCCCTCCGAGGTGGACCCCGACATCGTGACGCCGGGCGTCGTGGGCTTCGTCGTCACCGCGTTCATCGCGATCGCGGTGATCCTGCTGGTGTGGGACATGATGCGCCGCATCCGGCGAGGCCGCGTGCGCGCCGACATCCAGGAGGAGCTGGACGCCGAGGCGCAGGCGGCCCGGGCGACCGAGGCCACCGAGGTCGACGACGAGAGGATCGACCCCGCGGATGACGAGACCCGTGGCGACGACGCCGGCGGGCCCGCTCCGAAGCGCTGAGCACGCTGAGCGCGCGGCGGCACCGGGACGGGTCAGCCCGGGAGCCCCAGCGATGGTGACAGCGGGTCGAGGGCGATCAGCAGGCACGCCGTCCAGTGGCAGAGGAACGCCAGCACCGTGCACACGTGGAAGATCTCGTGGAAGCCGAAGTGGCCGGGCCACGGGTTGGGCCGCTTGAGCGCGTAGACGATGGCGCCACCGGTGTAGAGGAGCCCTCCGACGGCGACGAGGATCATCATCGCGGCGTTGGCCTCGAACAGATCGACGAGATACATCACCGCCGCCCACCCCAGCGCGAGGTAGAGCGCGACATAGAGCCAGCGCGGAGCATGGATCCAGAAGACCCGGAACAGGATGCCGAGCAGCGCCCCGCTCCACACCAGCACGAGCAGCAGCGCGCCCTTCTGGGGCGGGAGCGCGAGCGTCGCGATCGGGGTGTAGGTGCCGGCGATCAGCAGCAGGATGTTGGCATGGTCGATCCGCTTGAGGATCGCCTTGGTCCTCGGGTTCCAGTCGAACCGGTGATACAGCGCCGAGTTGCCGAACAGCAGCAGCGACGTGGCCATGAACACCGCGCACGCCCACTTGGCCGGCGCGCCCTGCGCGAGCACGATCAGCACGATGCCGGCAACGATGGCGATGGGGAAGGTGGCCGCATGGATCCAGCCGCGCCAGGAGGGCTTGATCTCGGGCGTGGCCGCGTCGACGGCGGCGGCATCCATCAGCGGCAGCACGGGAACCTCGGGGGCCCGGGGGGCACTGCGACGGCGGCTCATCACCTCAGCGTAGACGGCGCCGCATGCCGGCCGGGGAACATAGCCGGGCCCCTGGATGCCGGGGCGCCGGCCGCGCTAGGGTCCGTGGCGGGCGAGGGGTAGCGTAGGTCTGTGGCGCGCGGCGAGACGAACGAGGGCAGAGGGCCTCTCTACCGCCTCTACATCAACCGCCTCCGTCGCCGGCTCGATCCCGCAGCCGTGCCGCACCACCTCGCGATGATGATCGACGGCAATCGCCGCTGGGCGAGGCAGCTCGGCTACGACTCCGCTGCTCACGGCCACCGTGCCGGGGCGGCGAAGATGAAGGAGTTCCTGCGCTGGTGCGACGACGTGGGCATCCGCGTGGTGTCGCTCTACCTGCTCTCGAACGACAACCTCCGCAAGCGCGACTCCCGGGAGCTCTCGGATCTCATCGAGATCATCGCCGAGCTCGCCGACGAGCTCTCGCACGAGCGCGACTGGCGCGTGAAGCACGTGGGTCGCGCCGTCGCACTGCCGGGCGACCTCGCCCGGGTGCTCGCCGACGTCGAAGCCCGCACCAAGGACAACACCGGCATGCACGTCAACCTCGCGGTGGGCTACGGCGGACGCGGCGAGATCGTCGACGCGGTGCGCAGCATCATCGCGCAGCACGACGAGCAGGGCGGATCCCTCGAGGAGCTCGCGGCGAGCCTCACTCCCGAGCAGATCGGGGAGCACCTCTACACCGGCGGCCAGCCCGATCCCGATCTCGTGATCCGCACGTCGGGCGAGCAGCGGCTGAGCGACTTCCTGCTGTGGCAGTCGGCCCACTCGGAGTTCTACTTCGTCGAAGCGCTCGGGCCCGACCTCCGCGAAGTGGACTTCCTGCGCGCCATCCGCGACTTCACCTCGCGGGAGCGCCGCTTCGGCAGCTGAGCACTTCGTCACACCGGCGATCGCCGCTCTGCCAGAATGATCCGCGTGACCGATCTGGATTCTTATCTGGCGTCGTTCGATGGGGAACCCGGGTATCTGGACTGGGCGGCGTTCGGGCCGCTCTCGCCTGCGGTCCGCAGCGAGGCGCAGGGTGACACCGAGCTGCTCGGCTCGGGCCGGCGCACGAGCATCGAGCTCGTCGCCGACCACGTGCGCGAGGCCCGGGAGCTCGTCGCCGAACTGATCGGGACGGATGCCGAGCAGGTGGTGCTGCAGCCGTCCACCACGTACGGGTTGATGCACGCCGTCTACGGCCTGGCCGGGGGGCTCATGCTGGGCCGGGGCGAGTTCCCCAGCCTCACCGTCGCGGCCACGCGTGCCTCCGAGGCGTTCGGTTCGCTCCAGCTGCAGTGGGTGGAACCAGCCGACGGGTTCATGACACCCGATGCGGTGCGCTCGGCGCTCTCGGACGACACCCGCGCTGTCGCGGTCAGCCTCGTCGACTTCCGCACCGGCTACCGCACCGACCTGTCCGCACTGCGCGAGGTCATCGGCGATCGCCTGCTCATCGTTGACGCCATCCAGGGTTTCGGCATGGTCGACGCCGACTACCTCGCCGCCGACGTCGTCTGCGGCCACGGCTACAAGTGGCTGCGCGCGGGCCGGGGGACCGGCTTCTCCTGGTTCGGCGCGCGTGCGCTCGAGCGGATCGCCCCCGTGCTCTCGGGCTTCCGCGGCGTCGACGGCGACCTGCCCGTCGACGCCGTGCCCGCGCCGTCCGCCTCCGCCCAGGCCTTCTCGGTCTCGGGACCCGACACACTCGCTGCGGCTCGCCTGGCGACCGCGCTGCGCGAGGTCGCCGACGTGGGCGTCGCGCAGATCGAAGCGGAGCTGTCGGCGCGCGCAGCCGACGTCATGTTCGCCGCAGACCGCTACGAGGTGCCGGTGGTCACACCGCGCGACCCCGAGCGCCGGGCGGGCATCGTGACGCTCGAGCCCGCACCGCAGGACGCCGCGCCGCTCGCCGCGTCCCTGGCGAACCACGGGCTCACCGTGACCGCCCGTGCCGGCCGCATCCGCGTCGCGCCGCACGTCGGCACCGCCGCCGACACCCTGCGGCTGTTCGGCGATGCGCTCGCCGCGTTCTCGGCCGCGCGGGTGTGGTGACGCGCCCGCGAGGGGACGCTCCGCCGGCGAGGCGGGGCGGGAGCGACCGGCCGCACGATCGCGGCATCCGTTCACCGGATCGTCACATTGTTCCCGCGTGTCGGGCGCGCGCAATGTCGAAGGTCGGTCGTAGCGTGAGGCCATCGGGCAAGGAGCCCGGTCGAGTCGGCCTCACGGATCGCGACTTCACGATCCACGACTCGGTACCCTGGTCGACTCGTGACTGCCGGGTGAACCACCCGGGGCGGGAGTGGGTTGTGACCACACGAGCACCACACGAGCAGCGCAGTCAGGATCTCGAGCAGATCGCAGAGCCCGATCAGGATCTGCGCACCTATGTTCTCGACACATCAGTGCTGCTCAGCGATCCACGGGCGTTCTTCCGTTTCGCCGAGCACAGCGTCGTCATCCCCGTGGTGGTGATCACGGAGCTCGAGGGCAAGCGGCACGACCCCGAGATCGGCTACTTCGCCCGGCAGGCGCTGCGCCATCTCGACGAGCTGCGCGTCGAACACGGCCGGCTCGACTTCCCGGTCCCCGTCGGTCTGGGCGGCACGCTGCGCGTCGAGCTCAACAACACCGACTCGTCGGTGCTGCCCTCGGGCATGCGCCTCGGCGACAACGACAGCCGCATCCTCGCCATCGCGATGAACCTCGCCCAGGACGGCCAGGAGGTCACGGTCGTCTCGAAAGACCTGCCCATGCGGGTCAAGGCGGCGTCGCTCGGCATCACGGCGGAGGAGTACCTCGCGGAGCAGGCCGTCGACTCGGGCTGGACCGGCATCTCCGAGATCGACGTGTCGGGCGACGACATCAGCGATCTCTACGAGAGCGAGGTCGCCGTCAGCGAGGACGTGAGAGGACTTCCGGTGAACACCGGGCTGATCGTCCACTCCGAGCGCGGCTCCGCACTCGGGCGCGTGATCGACGACGGCGAGTTCCGCCTGGTCCGGGGTGATCGAGAGGTCTTCGGACTGCACGGCCGCTCGGCCGAGCAGCGCATCGCCATCGACCTGCTTCTCGACCCCGACGTCGGCATCGTGTCGCTGGGCGGGCGAGCCGGCACCGGCAAGTCGGCGCTCGCGCTGTGCGCGGCGCTCGAGGCGGTGCTGGAGCGACAGCAGCAGCGCAAGATCATCGTGTTCCGGCCGCTGTTCGCCGTCGGCGGGCAGGAACTCGGGTATCTGCCGGGCGACCAGCAGGAGAAGATGAACCCCTGGGGTCAGGCGGTCTTCGACACCCTCGGCTCGGTCGTGTCGGGCAATGTGCTCGACGAGGTGATCGAGCGGGGCCTTTTGGAGGTGCTGCCGCTCACGCACATCCGCGGCCGCTCGCTGCATGACGCCTTCGTGATCGTGGACGAGGCGCAGTCCCTCGAGCGCAATGTGCTGCTCACGGTGCTGAGCCGGATCGGGCAGGGCTCGCGAGTCGTTCTCACCCACGACGTCGGCCAGCGCGACAATCTGCGCGTCGGTCGTCACGACGGTGTGGCCTCGGTCATCGAGACGCTGAAGGGTCACTCGCTGTTCGGTCACGTCACGCTGGTGCGCTCCGAGCGCTCCGCCATCGCCGCCCTCGTCACCGACCTTCTGGAGGCGGGCGAGCTCGCCTAGGTGACACGCAGCTGCACTGACGGCGCTGACGGGCCGGGATGCCGACATCCCGGCTGTCGGCGCCGTCGGCGCATGAGAAGAGTCTCATCGCCTGTGGCACTTGTGCGGCGATCGGTCTGTCACCATGGATGGAGGGGAATTCGATCCGCGTATGGGAGGCAGCAGAGTCGTGGAAGCACGCACGGGGCTCGTGATCGGCGGCGTGACCGCCGTCGCTGCGAGCATCGCCGTCGTGACCGCGGTCGCTCTCGCGAACACCATGGCGCTGGCCGATTCGCCCGGTACGAGCTTGGCCTCCGAGCGCGTCATCGTTCCCTCCGCGACCTCCCCGTCGCCGTCCGCCTCCGCGGCCGTCACACCGGAGGCACCTGTGCCTCCGGTCAACGCCGAAGTGGTGGAGGCACCCGCTCCGCAGGTCGTCGATCAGCCGTTGGCGCCCGACGGCTCGCGGGCCACCACAAACGCACCTATCGCGACCGAGCCCGCGGCGCCCGCCGACATCGAGACCGTCATCGCCGCGGCGAAGGCGGCCGGGTCGTGGGAGGAGCTCCGCTCGTGGGCGAACGCGCAAGGGTGGACCACCGCGCGGATCGACGCGCTGGTGTCGCGCCTCGAGCGTGGGACGGCCGAGAAGACCGAGACGGCCGAGCGTCCGGTCCGGACGCAGTCCGACGGTCAGCAGAACCTGGTCGCGCCCGTGGAGCAGCAGAAGCAGAAGTCCTCAGCCGATCGCACATCGAACGGCCCGGATCGTCCCGCACATGCGGGCGGAAACGTCGGGAACGGCAACGGCGCCGATCACGACGCGAAGAAAGACCAGTCGCGCAATTCCCCAGACAAGCGCGACTGACAACGGTCGGATCCCCCAGTCCGGCCTTTCACAGCCCCCGGTGTCCCCCAGCACCGGGGGCTTCTTCGCGCGCGGGGGAGCCGGCCGGACCACGGACGCCCGCGCCGCCTCACTCCCAGCGGTAGCCGGCGCCGCGGACCGTGACGATGTGGTCGGACCCGAGCTTTCCGCGCAGATACCGCACGTACACGTCGACGACGTTGGAGCCCGGATCGAAGTCCAGCCCCCACACGCGGCTCAGCAGCTGCTCGCGGCTGAGCACGCGGCCGGGGTTGCGCAGGAACTGCTCGGCCAGCGCGAACTCGCGTGCGGACAGGTCGATCTCGCGTCCGGCGACCGTTGCTCGCCGCGCGAGGATGTCCAGGACGACGTCGCCGTGCGAGATCGACACGCCGGGCTGCGGGACGCTCTCGCGCAGCCGGGAACGGACGCGCGCCAGAAGCTCTTCGAAGGTGAACGGCTTGGGGACGTAGTCGTTCGCCCCGGCATCCAGTCCGGTCACCGTGTCACGCGTGCTGGATCGCGCGGTCAGCATGATCACCGGCACCGCCGAACCGCGGGCGCGCAGTTCGCGAAGCACCTCGAACCCGTCCATCGTGGGCAGGCCCACGTCCAGCAGCACGAGATCGGCGTCGCCGCGCAGCGCCGATTCGAGTCCCTCGGGGCCGTCCTCGACGACGAGCGTCTCGTAGCCGGCGGCTTCGAGCCCGCGGCTGACGAACGCCGCGATCCGCGGCTCGTCCTCGACGATGAGGATCCTGGTCATCCCGCGGCCTCCCGTTGCAGTACGACATCTCCGGCACGAACGGGCACCGGCAGCTCGGCCTCCGTGGGAGGCAGGTGGATGGTGAAGGTCGCGCCGCCGCCCGGCGTGTCGGTGACGACGCAATGCCCGCCGTGACCCTTGGCGATCGCGTCGACGATCGCGAGGCCGAGACCCGAGCCGCCGACGGATCGCTTGACGTGGGCGCGGTCGAAGCGGCGGAAGATCCGCGTCCGCTGGTCCGCGGGGATGCCCGGCCCGTGATCGCGCACCCACAGTCGGGCGCCCTCCAGGTCGCGCGCGCTGCCGATCTCGATCGGGCTGCCCAGGGGCGTGTACTTCGCGGCGTTGTCGGCGAGCTGGAGCCATGCCTGCAGCAGACGGTCCTGATCGCCGGTCGTCTCGCCGTCGGCGACCGCCTCGATCGTCCAGTCGTGGCCGGGGATCACGCCGACGAGCTCGCCGACGCGGGCGGTCAACCACGCCAGGTCGACGGCGGCGAGGTTCGTCGAGTCCGTCTCGGCCGTCGCGAGCAGGTCGATGTCTTCGACGAGCCGCGTCAGGCGGTCGAGCTCGGCGATGCCGATGTCACGCGCGGAGGCCACGTCGGCGGCATCCTGCGGGTTCATCAGCTCGAGGTGGCCGCGCACGATCGTGATGGGCGTCTTGAGCTCGTGGCGCACATCGTCGAGGAGCTGGCGCTGATCGTCGACAGAGTCCTCGAGCCGGTCGAGCATCGAGTTGACGGTGCGCGACAGGTCGGAGATGTCGTCATTGCCGTGGGGCTCGAGCCGCCGCGACAGGTCGCTGATGGAGATCGCGTCGGCGGTCTCGCGGAGGTGACGGATCGGCGAGAGCAGCCGACCGGTGACGAACCAGCCGACGATGCCGACCGCGAACAGCACGGCCACGGCCGCGATCACGTACGTCGTCATCGCGAAAGTCACCGGCTGCAGCTCGGCTCCGAGGTTGACGGCACGCACGTAGAGTCCCTCGCGCGGGTCGCCGTCCATGCGGACCGGGATCGCGATGTAGCGCAGCGACCCCTGATCGGTGACCGCCGTCCCCATCTCTGTGCTGCCGCCGGCCGTCTCTGCGACGACGCGGTCGATGAGCTCCTGGTTCCGCGAGATGTCGAAGCCCGACAGCGTCGACGGCACCCAGCGCGGTAAACCGTCGATGAGCGCGAGTGAGGCCTCGTTGCGGGCGGGTACCAGGCGCGCGACGACGGCGTTCAGGTAGTCGTCGATCGAATCGAACTCGTCCTTGTCGAGCTCGTCCGTGGCTTCGGAGGCGCCGGAGGGCGTCCCTGCGGCGGTGTCGTCCGCCACGGCATCCAGCGACGACACCTGGGCCTTGAGCCGCTCGTTGACGCTCGTGAGGGCCTGCTCGCGCTGTACGAGAAAGGTGACGCTGCCCACGATCGCCAGGCCGACGCATGCGACGGCAAGGATCGCGGCAAGGATCCTGACGCGCGCGGGGACCGGGCGGGACGTTCGGGCCATGTCCCGATTATCCCGCCGACGAGGGTGTAGCGGCATGGGGCGGGCGGATCAGCCCGGGTGCGTCATCGAGAGGAGGTCCAGCTTCTCGTCCAGCTGCTCGAGCGTGAGCTCTCCGCGCTCCACGTAGCCGAGGTCGATCACGGCCTCGCGCACCGTGATGCCCTTCGCGACCGAGTGCTTGGCGATCTTCGCCGCCGCCTCGTAGCCGATCAGCTTGTTGAGCGGCGTGACGATAGAGGGCGACATCCCGGCGTACGCCGCAGCACGCTCGACGTTCGCCTCGAGACCGTCGATGGTCTTGTCGGCGAGCACTCGCGACGTGTTGGCGAGGAGCTCGATGGACTCGAGCACCGCGCTGCCCATGATCGGGATCGCGACGTTCAGCTCGAAGGCACCCGACGCGCCCGCCCACGCGACGGTCGCGTCGTTGCCGATGACACGCGCGCACACCATGAGCGTCGCCTCGGGGATCACCGGGTTCACCTTGCCGGGCATGATCGACGAGCCCGGCTGCAGGTCGGGGATGTGCAGTTCGCCGAGGCCGGTGTTCGGGCCGGAGCCCATCCAGCGCAGGTCGTTGTTGATCTTGGTGAGCGACACCGCGATGGTGCGCAGGGCGCCGGACGCCTCGACGAGGCCGTCGCGGTTGGCCTGGGCCTCGAAGTGGTCCTTGGCCTCGGTGATCGGCAGCTCGGTGTCGGCGACGATCAGCTCGATGACCCGCTGTGGGAAGCCCAGCGGAGTGTTGATGCCGGTGCCGACGGCGGTGCCGCCGAGCGGCACCTCGGCGACGCGGGGGAGGACGGCCTGCACACGCTCGATGCTGAGGCGGATCTGGCGCGCGTAGCCGCCGAATTCCTGGCCGAGGGTGACCGGCGTCGCATCCATGAGGTGCGTGCGACCCGACTTGACGACCGTCTTCCACAGCTCGGCCTTCGCCTCGAGGGCGACCGCCAGGTGGTCGAGGGCCGGGATCAGGTCGTCGATGAGCTCCTGCGTCACCGCGATGTGCACCGAGGTGGGGAACACGTCGTTGGACGACTGCGAGGCGTTGACGTGGTCGTTCGGGTGAACCGTCGCGCCGAGCGCCTGCGTCGCGAGGGTGGCCAGCACCTCGTTCATGTTCATGTTCGACGAGGTGCCGCTGCCGGTCTGGTAGACGTCGATCGGGAACTGGTCGGCGAACTCTCCCGCGATGATGCGGTCGGCCGCGCCGGCGATGGCGTCGGCGATCGCGCCGTCGAGGGTGCCGAGCTCCCTGTTCGCCAAGGCCGCGGCCTTCTTGATGCGTGCGAGCGCCACGATCTGGGCGGGCTCCAGCCGGTCGCCCGAGATCGGGAAGTTCTCGACGGCTCGCTGGGTCTGGGCGGCGTAGAGCGCGTTCTTGGGCACACGCACCTCGCCCATGGTGTCGTGCTCGATGCGGTACTCGATGTCGGTCACGTCGTTGTTCCTCATGTGTCGGTACGGGATGGGGGGAAGGCCGTGTCAGGCTTGGTCGGGGATGCCGACCATCACGTCGGGGACCGCGGTGCCCTCGGCGAGGCGGTAGTTGGCGCCGACGATCGCGAGGTGGCCCTCGGCGACGGCGGTGCTGATGAGCTCGGATGCGTGCAGCAGTTCACCCACGGTGTCGCGGAGGTGCTCGCGCCCGACCTCGTCGGCGTCGATCTCGGCGGGGTAGACGCCGTCGACGGCGGACGCGCGCTGGACGCGGCGCACGGCGGGGACGATCGGCGAGATCAGGCGCCAGATGTGCGGCGGCAGCGGGTCGGCGTCGGGGTCGGTGATGTCGATCGCCGCGCGCACCGCGCCGCAGGCGTCGTGTCCGAGCACCACGATGAGCGGCACCTCGAGCACCGCCACGGCGTACTCGAGACTTCCGACGACCGAGTCGGAGATGACCTGGCCCGCGTTGCGCACGACGAACAGGTCGCCGAGGCCCTTGTCGAAGATGATCTCGGCCGCCAGTCGTGAATCCGCGCAGCCGAACAGGGCGGCGCGAGGACGCTGGCCGTCCGCGAGGTCATGGCGGGTATCGACGTCCTGGCGGGGATGCCGGGGCTCCCCGGCCACGAAGCGCGCGTTGCCGCGCTGCATCTCCTGCCAGGCCCTCGCGGGCGTGGGCTGGTCGGTCACTCGGCCTCCTCGCGCAATGCGGTGATCTGATCGGTGACGGAACGCGCCGTCTCTTCCAGCGCCATCTCGCTCGCCGCGCCGTAGATGAGCACCGTGTCGGCGCCGGCGTCGGTGGCGAGGGCGACAGTGATGTTCTCCGTGCGATCGGGGTCGAGGTCGTAGCGCTCCCACGTGAGGCCGTCGATGGTCACGGTGTCCTGCGGGGCCGAGCCCGAGAGGACGCGGGCGGCCCACGACTCGTCGGCGTCGAAGCCCTGCGCCACGCGCAGGAACCCGCGCTCGTCCTCGCCGGCCGGGGCGTAGACGACGGTGAAGGCGCGGACCGGGCCGTTGCCCTCGATGCGCGCGTTGTTCACGACCCAGCCGTCCGACAGCTCGGGCGTGATGACGGTGCGGTCCTCCGACGCCGCGATGTCGGCGGCGACTGCCGAGACGTCGATCGGCTCGCGCTCGGGGGGAGTGCCGCGGGGGACGGCGAAGACGATGACGACGACGACGGCGAGGGTCGCGAGCAGCGCGGCGATGAGATTGCGCACGTTCTGGCTCGAGCGGTAGACGCGCGACGACTCCGCCTTGCGGTCGGCGGTCTCCTCGGGTGTCTCGGGGCGGCCGAGCTCGGCGACGATGCGGGGTCCGCGCGTCATCGCGTCTCCTCGCCGTCGGCGCGGTCGACCGTCGACCGGGCGGCCTCGAGACGCCGCTTGGCGCCGAGCAGCCACTCCTCGCAGCGTGCGGCGAGGGCTTCCCCGCGCTCCCAGAGGGCGAGGGAGTGCTCGAGGGTGGGAGCTCCCTGCTCGAGTTCGGCGACGACGCGGACGAGTTCATCCCGCGCCTGCTCGAACGAGAGGGTCGCGACGTCCTCGAGGGCGCCGCTCGTCTCAGTCATGGCCTCCATCTTAGTTCGCGGCAGAGGGGGCGCCGTGCCCCGCCGGGTCGGGCTCGGCAGGGTCTGCCGGCGCCGTGCCGACGGAGACGGGCGGATGTTCGGCGATCTCCCCGTCCGAGTGCGCGGCGAACGATCCGCGCCCCACAGTGACCACGACGGCGGTGGATGCCGGAGCCTGCGCCGCGTCCCGCACGATCACGCCGTCGGCCAAGTGCGCGATGGCGTAGCCGCGGGCGAGCGTCGACGCGGGGGACAGTGCGCGCAGTGTCGCGCGCAGCTCGGCGGTGCGCCGCTCGTGCAGCTGGAGCGAGCGGTCCACGCGGTCCCGGCCTCGTGCTGCGAGCAGCTCGACCTCGTGCGCGCGGGTGGTCAGCAGCGTCTCTGGCGCACGCAGCACCGGTCGTGACCGGAGCTGCTCGAGCTGGGCGATGTCGTGCGAGATGCGCTGAGCCAGGCGCGTGTTCATGCGCGCGCGCAGCTGACCGACGATGGCGCGCTGCTCGGCGACGTCCGGAACGATGCGCTTCGCGGCGTCCGTCGGCGTGGAGGCGCGGAGGTCGGCGACGTCGTCCAGGAGCGGGTGATCGTTCTCGTGGCCGATCGCGCTCACGACGGGGGTGGATGCCGCAGCCACCGCCCGCAGCAGGCGCTCGTCGCTGAATCCGAGCAGGGTCTGCGGGTCGCCGCCGCCGCGGGCGATGATGATGACGTCGACATCGGGTGCGGCGTCGAGCGCCTTCAGCGCCGCGATGGTCTCGGGCACGCACCGGTCGCCCTGCACGGCGGCGTACTTCGTCTGGAACCGCACCTGCGGCCAGCGCAGCTCGGCGTTGCGGTGGACGTCCTTCTCGGCATCCGAGTTCTCGCCGGTGATGAGTCCGATCAGACGCGGGAGGAACGGAAGGGCCTTCTTGCGCGACGGGTCGAACAGCCCCTCCGAGCGCAGCTGCACCCGCAGCCGCTCGAGACGCTCGAGCTGGTCGCCGAGCCCGACGTGGCGCATCGCCGACACGCCGAAGCCGAAGTCCCCGTTCTTCACGAAGTAGTCGGCCTTCACGCAGGCGATCACGTGGTCGCCGACCTTGAGGTCGCCCGGCAGCCGGTCGCGCGTCGACGACCAGATGCGGAACGAGATGGTGGCGTCGGTGACGAGATCCTTCAGCCGCCCGAACACATTGCCGCCACGCTGGTTCCAGCCGGTGATCTCGCCCTCGACCCACACCGAGCCCCACGTCTGGACGAATCCGCGGATCGTGTCGTTGAGGCGGGCCACGGATGTCGGCGCCTGCGGCGAGGAGTCGCGCGGCCGCACCGAGTCGGCGGGCGGCGGCTCGCCGGGGACGGCGGCGGGCTGGAAGGTCGTCATGCGGTCCTTTCGTGCCCGAGACGGGCTGCTCTCGCCCGCGAACCCTCGGGCGTCGCGGGCGGTCTCGCGGAGGCCCCGCTCAGGAGGCCGCCCGTAGAATCGAGGGGTGAGCATCAGCACCGCGGGGCAGACCCGAGCGAGTCAGGCCCCTGTGAGCATGCCCGTCCCGCGCATCCCGCGGCGGCGCGAACCGCTCCAGGATATCGCCGGCACCGGACAGAAGCGGGTGCTCCTGGCCTCCCCGCGCGGCTATTGCGCCGGCGTGGACCGCGCGGTCATCGCGGTGGAGAAGGCGCTGGAGCGCTTCGGCGCCCCCGTCTACGTGCGCAAGCAGATCGTGCACAACATCCACGTCGTCACCGAGCTCGAGGCCGCCGGTGCGATCTTCGTCGAGGAGGTCGACGAGGTTCCCGAGGGCGCCCACGTCGTCTTCAGCGCGCACGGGGTGTCGCCGGCGGTCGTGAATGCGGCATCCGATCGGGGCCTCCGCGCCATCGACGCC
The DNA here is from genome assembly GCF_040144835.1 of Microbacterium sp. LWS13-1.2. NCBI lineage: Bacteria > Bacillati > Actinomycetota > Actinomycetes > Micrococcales > Microbacteriaceae > Microbacterium > Microbacterium sp. LWS13-1.2. Next base: position 1,021,034 of record NZ_CP151632.1, on the reverse strand, counting down.
ACCTGCCCGCTCGTCACCAAGGTGCACCGCGAGGCCGTGCGCTTCGCCCGCGATGACTACGAGATCCTCCTGATCGGCCACGTCGGCCACGAAGAGGTCGAGGGCACGGCAGGCGAGGCACCCGATCACGTCACGATCGTGAACTCGCCGGACGAGGCCGACACCATCGAGGTGCGCGACCCGTCGAGGGTCGTGTGGCTGTCGCAGACGACGCTGTCGGTCGACGAGACCATGGAGACCGTGCGGCGCCTGCGTGCGCGGTTCCCGGAGCTCCAGGATCCGCCGTCGGACGACATCTGCTACGCCACTCAGAACCGTCAGGTCGCGATCAAGAAGGTCGCCAAGGATGCCGACCTCGTGATCGTCGTCGGTTCGGCGAACTCGTCGAACAGCGTGCGGCTCGTCGAGGTCGCGCTCGAGTACGGCGCCAAGGCCGCCTACCGCGTCGACTACGCCGACGAGGTCGAGCAGGCCTGGCTCGAGGGCGTCGAGACGGTCGGGGTCACCAGCGGTGCCTCGGTGCCCGAGGTGCTCGTGCAGCAGGTGCTCGACGACCTCGCCGCCGCGGGCTACCGCGACGTCGAGGAGGTCCGCACGGCGGAGGAGGACCTGCAGTTCTCGCTGCCCAAGGAGCTCCGGACGGATGCCGCCGGCAAGCGCGACGACCGTGCCCTCGGCGGCCGGAGCCGCGCATGAGCGACACGTCCGCCGACACCGAGCCCGACCCGCCGGTGCGGCCGGCCGCACCGCGTGCGGACTCGTCGCGGCCCAGGCCCCAGTTCGGCGAGTACGCCACGCCCGAGGAGCAGCGCGCGCGCATCCAGGAGCCCGCGCCGTGGCAACAGGAGCCGGTGGCGCCGGTCATGACGGACGCGCCCGCCCCTGGCATCCCCGCGTCGCCCGCGCCCGCCGAACGTCGTCCTCGTCCGGTGGACCGCATCGTGACGTTCGCGCTGCTCGCGTACGGCCTGGTCAACGTCGTCTCGTCGGTGCCCGCCTTCCTCGACTACGGCGCGTACGCCGAGACGCTGCTCTCCATGCTGGGCGTCGACGTGCAGATCACGGATCCGGCCGCGGGAAGGGCGTGGGGGATCGCCGCCGTCATCGTCCTCGCGGTCGGCTGGTGCGCGACGGCCGTGGTCTCGTGGTGGAGCGTGCGCCGAGGACGGCTGACCTGGTGGATCCCGCTCGTGGGCGGCATCCTGTTCACGTTCGTCTCCGGCACGCTCATGGCCGTGCCCCTGATGAACGATCCGGCTGTGTGGCAGGCGCTCGTGGAGAGCGCGGGCGGCTGATCCCCGGGGTCACGCGGCCCACCGGTCTGCCACGATGCCGCATCGCAGGTCCATACTCGTGATGACGGCGGGGGCGTGGCGGCTCACCTGAACCTGCGGGTGCCACGTCTCGTGTCCTCTGCGGGAGGTGATGGATGCCGCACGACAGCGTGGAGAGTCGTGACAGCGCCGCCGGCCGCGATGCGCAGCGGCTTGCTGCTCTGTACGACGCCCACGCCGCACCGGTCTGGCGCTACGTCGTGCATCTGACCGGCGATCGCGCCGGCGCCGACGACATCGTGCAGGAGACGCTGCTGCGGGCGTGGCGAACGCCCAGGATCCTCGAGCAGGATCCCTCGACCACGCGCTCGTGGATGTTCACGGTGGCCCGTCACCTCGTCATCGACGAGGCGCGCAGCGCGCGGCGCCGCCGTGAGATCGGCGTCGCGGAGGTGCCCGAGCGCGCCGCGCCCGACGCGACCGACGCGCTGTTCGAGGCGATCCTCGTCGAGGAGGCGCTCGCCGCACTCACGACGGAGCACCGCGCCGTCGTCGTCCGCGCGTACTATCGCGGGCTCTCCGTCGCCGAGATGGCGGACGAACTCGACATCCCGCCCGGCACCGTCAAGTCGCGCCTGCACTACGGGCTGCGTGCTCTCCGGCTCACCCTTCAGGAGAAGGGGGTGACGCGATGAGCACCGACCACGTCCGCTTCGCCGACTGGGATGCCGCGTACATGGTGCGCGCGCTCAGCTCCGACGATCGCCGGCTGTACGAGGCGCACCTCGACGAGTGCCGCCTCTGCCGCGACGCGATCGCCGACCTCGCACCCGCGCTGGGCCTCCTGGCGCGCGTGGGAGTGGACCGGGCAGAGTCGCTCCTCGACCCACCGGGCGACAGCGGCCCCGACCCGGCGGCCCGCTCCCGGATGGTGGCACGGGGCACGCGCAGCGCACGCCGTCGGAGGATGTTCGCCTGGGGCGGCGGGATCGCCGCCGCCGCGGTGCTCGCCGTGGTGGTCGCCTTCGCCGTCACGACCTCGGTCGTGCCGGCGGCGGTGCCGGAAGAGGTCGTCGCGCTCCAGCCGGTCACCGACGTGCCGCTGAGCGCGACCGTGGAGCTGACCGACGTCGCGTGGGGCACGCGGATCTCGATGGTCTGCGACTACCCGCCCAGCGACGATCCCTATGCCAACGATCAGGAATGGCCGTACGTGCTCGTCGTCACGTCGGCCGACGGCGCCACCAGCGAGCTGTCGAGCTGGCGCGCCGGGCCTGGATCGACCGCGCATCTGGATGCCGGCACCGCCCTCGACCGTGCCGACATCGCCTCGATCGAGGTGCGCGCGGTCTCGGACGGCCGCGTCCTGCTGCGCGGCGAGCCGGGGGAGTGAGCCGCCGTCGCCGGTGACGGGGTGAGACGACGGATGCCCCGACGCCGAGTCCTTCGCAGGACCGGTGCCGAGGCATCCGAGGTGTTCGGGGCGCGTGGCTCCCGAACGGAAGCCGTCAGGCGGCGAGGCTCTTGCCGGCGGAACCCAGCTGCTGTGTCGCCTCGACCACGCGTGCGGCCATCGCCGACTCGGCGATCTTGCCCCAGGCGCGCGGGTCGTAGGCCTTCTTGTTGCCCACCTCGCCGTCGACCTTCAGCACGCCGTCGTAGTTCTTGAACATGAAGCCGGCGACGGACCGCGTGAAGGCGTACTGCGTGTCGGTGTCGATGTTCATCTTCACGACGCCGTTCGCGACCGCGGTGGCGATCTCTTCGTCGGTCGAGCCGCTGCCGCCGTGGAAGACGAGGTCGAGCGGCTTGGGACCGGTGCCGAACTGCGCGGCGATTCCCTCCTGGATCTCGCCGAGGAGCTCGGGGCGCAGCTTCACGTTGCCGGGCTTGTAGACGCCGTGCACGTTGCCGAAGGTGAGGGCGGCGATCCAGCGGCCCTGTTCACCGAGGCCGAGTGCTTCGACGACCTGCGAGACGTCAGCGGTCGTCGTGTAGAGGGCCTCGTTCGAGCCCTCGTGCTGGACGCCGTCCTCTTCGCCGCCGACGACGCCGATCTCGACCTCGAGGATGGCGTTGATCGCCTTGAGGCGGGGGAGGAGCTCCTTCGCGATCTCGATGTTCTCGGCGAGCGGAACAGCCGAGCCATCCCACATGTGCGACTGGAAGATGGGGTTGCCGCCGTCGGCGACGACCTGCTCCGAGGCCTTGATGAGGGGCAGCACGAAGTCCTCGAGCGCCGGCTTCGGGCAGTGGTCGGTGTGGAGGGCGACGGTGATCGGGTAGCTCTTGGCGACCTCGTGGACGTAGGCGGCGAAGGCGAGTGCGCCGGTCGCGCGGGCCTTCACGGTGTGGCCGGCGAAGTAGTCGGCGCCGCCCGTGGTCACCTGCAGGATGCCGTCGGAGCCTGCTTCGGTGAGGCCCTGCAGGACGGCGTTGACCGACTGCGAGCTGGCGGCGTTGATGGCGGGATACGCGAAGCCACCGGCCTTCGCGCGGTCCAGCATGTCGGCGTACTGTTCCGGGGTGGCGACGGGCATGGGTGCTCCTAGATCTTCACGGGTCTGAAGGGGTGTCGGCTCAGGGCCGTTGATCCCTGCGGGCGTAACGCAAACTCTACCCAAGCCCCGGAGAGCGCACGGATGCCGGTGGCCCCCGCTGCCGTGGGAAACACCCGTCCCTGCGATATCGCAAAGAAACGCGATTCCTTCGCTTGCCGTTGAGTGAAATTCCCGTGAATCGGGCGAGAGGCTGGCTAGGCTGACCGCATGGTCAGCCTTACCGCGGATATGAGTCCTCTCCACCCCGATCGCAACCTCGCACTGGAACTCGTGCGGGCGACGGAAGCGGCGGCGATCCGCGCGGTGCCGTTCATCGGCCGCGGCGCCAAGGAGGCGGCCGACGGCGCGGCGGTCGACGCGATGCGTGCCTTCTTCACCACGGTGAACTTCGACGGGACGATCGTCATCGGCGAGGGCGAGAAGGACGAAGCGCCCATGCTCTACAACGGCGAGCGCGTCGGCAACGGCCGCGGTCCGCAGGCCGACGTCGCGGTCGACCCGATCGACGGCACCTCGCTGACGGCCGCGGGGCGCAACAACGCCCTCTCGGTGATCGCGGTCTCGGACCACGGCACCATGCTCGACGCCTCCAGCGTCTTCTACATGGACAAGCTCGTCACCGGACCCGCCGGTGTGGGCGTCGTCGACATCCGCCTGCCGATCGGCGAGAACATCCGCCTGCTCGCGAAGGCCCTCGACAAGCCCGTCGACGAGCTGGTGGTGTCGGTGCTGCACCGCCCGCGTCACGAGCGCCTCATCGAGGAGATCCGCGAGGCAGGGGCGGGCACGCGCCTGATGAGCGACGGCGACGTCGCCGGCGGCATCAACGCCGCCCGTCACAACGCCCGCACCGACATGTGCGTCGGTGTCGGAGGAAGCCCGGAGGGCATCGTCACTGCGTGCGCGATCAAGGCGCTCGGCGGGCACATCCAGGGCCGACTGTGGCCGCGCGACGACGACGAGAAGCAGCGGGGCGTCGACGCCGGTCTGCAGCTCGACGGCTACGTCTACGAGGCGGACGAACTCGTCAAGGGGAACAACACGATCTTCGTGGCGACCGGAGTCACCGACGGCGCCTTGGTCGCGGGCGTCCGCCGCGAAGGCGGATACGTCTACACCGAGAGCGTCGTGCTCCGAGGCGCGTCCGGCACGCTCCGCCGCATCTCGTCGGAGCACCTCGTATCGAAGTGGTTGTGACGCCTCACGCGATGCCGGTGTGACAGGTGCGGCAGATGATGCGCCTGTGACTGTTTCGTGACCGCCGTCGCGGAGCGACTCTGGCAGAATCGACTGTGGTGTCGATGGCGACACGACGGTGTTCCCGAAGCGAGGAGTTGACGATGTCTGTGCAGTCCGCCGATCCGTCGTCGCCCCAGACGGGCGCACACGCGGTGGTCGCCAACGCGATCGATCCGGCACGCCGACCCGATGTACTGCTGCGGGTGCGGCGCGACGAAGGTCACGAGATCAGCGCCTGGTGGATGGTCGGCGCGTTCGTCGGCGTCTCGGCCGCGGTCATCGTGCTGCTGAGCTTCGTCCCCGGCGGCGCCTGAGTCCGCAGCCCGCGGCCGCGCCGCAGAGCGCAAGCGGCAGCTCGCGCCTCATTCGTTCGGCGCCGCGATGCGCGCGCGCACCTCGCCCAGTTCCGCGGTCACTGCGGCATCCGTGGTCGCCGGCGGAGGGTCGTCGATGCCGGCGAGCGTCTCGTCGAGCAGCTCCGTCGCCGTGAGCCGGCGCGGCGTCTTGTCGATCGTGGCCGGTTCGCTCACCGCGTCGAGCTTGGTCGCGTCGATACCGGGGAATTTGCGCGCGCTCACCAGCACGCGCGTCTCGAGCGATCCCGCGAAACGGTTGTAGCTGTCGACGGTCCGCTCGATCGCGCGGCGCAAGTCGTCGGCGTGCGAGGCGAGCGACCCCAGCCGCTCGTACAGCTGGTTGCCGAGGTCGAAGAGGACCCGCGCCTCCTGCGTCACATCCTGCTGGGTCCACGTGTACGCGACGGTCTTGAGGACGGCCCAGAGGTTCACCGGCGAGGCCAGCGCGACGCGCTTGCCGAACGCGTAGTCGAGCAGCGAGGCGTCCTCTTCGAGCGCGGCCGCGAGCAGCGACTCGCTGGGAAGGAAGCACACCACGAACTCGGGGCTGGAGGACAGGCCGGCCCAATAGGTCTTGCGGGCCAGCGCGTCGACGTGGGCGCGCACCGCCTTGACGTGCTTGTCGAGCAGGGTGCGACGTCGTGCCGCCTCGGCGCCCTGGGCCGTCAGCGGGATCGCACTCGCCTCGAGGAAGGCGTCGAGCGGCACCTTGGCGTCGACGGCGATGGCCTTGTCGCCGGGGAGGCGGATGACCATGTCGGGGCGGCCGGCTCCGGCATCCGTCGTGATCGAGGTCTGCAGATCGAAGTCGACGTGCCGGGTGAGCCCGGCGGCCTCGACGACCCGCCGCAGCTGCGTCTCGCCCCAGACGCCGCGCGTGCTGCCGGAGCGCAGAGCGATCGCGAGCGACTCGGTGGTCGCGCGCAGTGCCTCGTCGGACTCGTGCGCGCGCCGCAGCTGCTCGGCGAGCGTGCCGAACTGGAGGTGCCGATCCCGTTCGAGGTCGTCGACCTTGGTGTGCATCGCGGCCAGCGTCTCTTGCACGGGAGCGAGGGCGCGCAGCACCGACTGCTCGCGCCGTTCGCGCTCCTCGCGCGCGGCCTGGTCGTGGCGGGCCTGGCTCGCGAGTTCACGGTAGAGCAGCTGCTGGTGCTCGAGCTGGGCCTGGACCCCCTGTCGTGCCGCCTCTGAGCCCGCGAGGCGTGCCGTGAGATCGGCCTGCTCGCGGGCCGCGCGCGACGCTCCGCGTGCGAGTCCCGCCGCCCACCCCGCCACGGCGCCCACGACGATGCAGGCGATCACCACCACACCGATCACGACTGCGTCCATGTCTCCAGAGTGGGGGATGCCTCCGACATGGCGGCCGTGCCGCGCGGCGGCGCGGCCGACGGGGACGAGACGGCCCTAGGCGACGGCGAACGAGATCGCGGGTGCGGCGGCGATCGCGATCTGCGACACACGCACGCCGACGGCCTCTGTGAGGGCTTCGATGTCAGTCGCGCCCACCCGGCGTGCGGCGTCGATCATCACGTGGGCGCAGGCCAGCGCGTCGGCGGTCGCGTTGTGATGGGGGAAGTCGGCGAAGCCGGCCTCTGCGGCGACGAACGGCAGCCGGTACGACTCGAGCCGGTACACCTTGCGCGCGACCTGGAGGCTGCACGCGTAGCGGTAGGCCGGGCAGTCGTCGCCCGTCGCGTCGCACGCGCGCTTGAGCACGGCCATGTCGAAGCCCGCGTTGTGCGCGACGAGGATGTCGTCGCCGGCGAAGGCGACGATGTCGGCGAGCTGCCGGCTCCAGGTGGCGGCGTCGGCGACGTCCTCGGGCTGGATGCCGTGGATGCGCACGTTCAGCTCGAAGAACACGTCGTGCCCCGCCGGCGGACGGATGAGCCAGCCGGTCTTCTCGACGATCCGGCCGTCGCGCACCCGCACGAGACCGACCGCGCAGGCTGACGCGTTGCTGGAGTTCGCCGTCTCGAAGTCGATCGCGGTGAAATCCAGTGGCACGTCCCCAGACTCACCCGGCCTGGGCCGCACCGGCGGAAGGCGCGCCGCACGAGGGCGTCGTCGTAGGGTCGGAGCATGGCCAGTCGCGAGGAGATGTCGCTGTCGTTCGGGTCCGCCGCCGGAGTCTACGAGTCAGGCAGGCCGGACTACCCGCGCGAGGCGGTGGACTGGATGCTGGCGCCCGTGCGCGAGCCCGGACGCGCGCTCCGCGTCGCCGACGTGGGCGCGGGCACCGGCAAGCTGACCCGCACCATGGTTGAGGCCGGTGCCGAGGTCGTCGCGATCGATCCCGACCCCGACATGCTCGCCGCGCTGCGCGCACACGTGCACGGCGTCCCCACCTTCGTGGGAACGGGCGAGCGGATGCCGCTTCCCGACGCGTCCGTCGACGCGGTGCTGCTCGGACAGGCGTGGCACTGGGTCGAGCCCGTCGCCGCCTCGGCGGAGGTCGGGCGCGTACTGCGCGCCGGTGGAGTCCTCGGGCTCGTCTGGAACATCCGCGACGAGTCCGACCCGTGGGTGGGGCGGCTCACCGCCGCCATGCATGGCAGCCACGCCGAGGAGATGCTGTCGGGCGAGGGCCCGCAGGTCGCCGCGCCCTTCGACGTACTCGAGGCGCGGTCGTGGCACTGGACCCGCTCACTCACGCGGGCGGCACTGCTGGACATGGTGGCATCGCGAAGCTACGTCATCACCGCCTCCGACGCCGACCGGAGCGCGATCCTCACCGCAGTGGGCCTGCTGTTCGACGAGCGCCGCATCACGGACGCCACCGGCACCGAGGTCGTCGACCTGCCGTACGTCACGCACGCGTACCGCGGCATCCGTCGCTGAGGCATCGCGCCGGGCGCGGCGCTCGAAGCGTCGACGCGCAGGCCGCTAGGTGCGCACCGCGCCGACGACGTGCCACGGACCGCTGCGGCCGCGGTACCGCGGTTCGAAGCCGCGTCGGCGCAGCACGTCGACCATCGCATCCGGGGCGTGGGCGAAGGCGCGGTACGGATTCCCCGTGAGCGCGTACACGGCGTTGATCGTGCGAGCCGCCAGACGGGCGAAGAGGCTGTGCGTCGGGTGGCTGAACACCACGGCGCGCCTTCCGCGTCCGGCCGCGGCGCCGAGCAGCCGTTCGTAGTCCGGGTAGCAGCAGACGACACGATGCAGCACCACGATGTCGGCCGGCTCGACGGCCTCGGGGGCGCCGGCGAGGTCGACCCCCAGCGTCCTCGTCACGCGAGCGCGCAACCCCGCCTCGTCGAGGAGTCGCGCGGCTTCGGGCTCGTACGCGGACGAGAGCTCGACATTGGTGGTGTGCGACGCGCCCCGCTTGAGCGCCTCGAGCTGGATATCGCCGATGCCACCGCCGATCTCGAGCAGCGACGCACCGTCGAGACCCAGCGAGTCGGCGAACTCGAGCACCAGCCGCGCGCTCGGCGTGAGCCCCTCGCGCCGGTACCGCTGCGCGAGGCGGCGCGCGAACCGGGCGTTGAACTCGCGATCGAATCCGTCCGGTGCGTGCGGCGCACAGCACTCGTCCACGGGTTCAGTATCGCGGCGCGCCGGTGCTCGGGCAACGGCCTGATGCGGTGGCGCATCGACCCCGACTGACGCCCGGCAGGAGCGCAGCGGCGCGGGCCTCCCGCACGCGTCAACGTAGACTGGATGCCCGTGGCTCTCACCATCGGAATCGTCGGTCTCCCGAACGTCGGCAAGTCGACCCTCTTCAACGCCCTGACCAAGAACCAGGTGCTCGCGGCGAACTACCCGTTCGCGACGATCGAGCCCAACATCGGCGTCGTCAACCTGCCCGACCCGCGACTCGACACGCTGGCGGAGATCTTCCACTCCGAGCGCATCCTGCCCGCCGCGGTGTCGTTCGTCGACATCGCCGGCATCGTGCGCGGCGCTTCGGAAGGCGAGGGGCTGGGCAACAAGTTCCTCGCGAACATCCGGGAGGCGGACGCGATCGCCCAGGTGGTGCGCGGCTTCGACGACGACGACGTCGTCCACGTCGAGGGCGCGGTCAACCCCAAGAGCGACATGGAGACGATCAACGCCGAGCTGCAGCTCGCCGACCTCGAGACGCTCGACCGCGCGATCACGCGGTACGAGAAGGAGGTCAAGGGCCGCAAGCTCGACCCGTCGGTGCTCGCCACCGCCGTCGAGGCGAAGGACGCCCTCGAGCGCGGCGTGCTGCTGTCGGCGTCGGGCATCGACCTCGCGCCGATCAAGGAGCTGGGCCTCTTGACGGCGAAGCCGTTCATCTTCGTCTTCAACGTCGACGAGGCGGTGCTGACGGATGCCGCGCGCAAGGCCGAGCTCGAGGCCCTGGTCGCGCCGGCCCATGCCGTGTTCCTGGACGCGAAGATCGAGTCCGAGCTCATCGATCTCGACCCCGAGGACGCCGCCGAGCTGCTCGCCTCGACCGGCCAGGACGAGTCCGGTCTCGACCAGCTCGCCCGCATCGGCTTCGACACGCTCGGGCTGCAGACCTACCTCACGGCGGGCCCGAAAGAAGCCCGGGCCTGGACGATCGGCAAGGGCTGGAAGGCACCGCAGGCCGCCGGCGTGATCCACACCGACTTCGAGAAGGGCTTCATCAAGGCCGAGGTCATCTCGTTCGACGATCTCGTGGCGACCGGATCGATCGTCGAGGCGCGTGCGAAGGGCAAGGCCCGTCTCGAGGGCAAGGACTACGTCATGCAGGACGGCGACGTCGTCGAGTTCCGGTTCAACGTCTGACGCCCCCACCGCGTCCGGCCGGGCGCGGGCTACTCCCCAAACGTGCACGCGAGAGGACCCAGAAACCTTGGCTGAAACCCAGATCTTCGAGCCCGACGGCCGCGCGATCCCGTACGTCGACGAACGAGCCGACGGCCCGGCGCTCGTGCTCATCCCCGGGCGCGGCTTGAACATCAGCTACCTCGGCCCGCTGACGCATGCCCTCGCGGAAGAGGACTTCCACGTCGTCCGCATCGGCCCCCGTCATCCGCGTGCTGCCGCCGACCAGGTGGTCTCGATGCACGACCTGGCGCAGGACGTCGTCGACGTGATGGAGCACCTCGGACTGGCGAGCGCCTGGGTCGGCGGTCACGCCTTCGGCGGCTCCGTCGCGCGGGCGGTGTCGCTCGATCATCCGGGACGCGTCAACGGCGTGCTGCTGCTCGGGGTCGAGGGTGCGGTGGCGACCGATGAGCTGAGCTCGGACGTGTCGGAGATCCCGGCGCAGGCGCGCGACGCCGAGGTCGAGTCGATGCAGCGGGCGGCGCTGGAGGCGACGCCCGAGCTCGAATGGTCCTCTCTGGCGCCGGCCGTGCCGGTGCTGGTCGTGCAGGGCACCGAGGACCGCATGACCCCTCCGTCGAACGGCGAAGAGCTGCAGGCGTCCGCGCCCGATCGGGTGAGCGTCACGCGCGTCGAGGGAGCCGGGCACCTGTTCCCGGTGACCCACGTCGGTGCGACCGCGTGGCCCATCGAGGACTACCTCGACTGGGACTGAGCCGTTCCGCAGCGCGCTCGCGCCGGCAGACGGCGGCGCGGCCGCAGTCGTGGTTCCGCCAGAGCGTCGTGCTAGCGGCCCTGACGCTTCTTGAACGGCTTCGGCTGCCCCTTCACGGCCGGAGCCCGACCCTTGCCCTTCGAGGCCTTCGCCTTGCCGCCGGCGGGCACCTTCGGCTTCGGCGCGGCGGCGGGGGCCTCGGCGATCCGGCGCTTCGCCTCCTCGAGCAGCAGCACCCCCGCCGGCGTCAGGGTCCAGGTGGGCTTGCTGCGGGTGACGAGCGGGTGGCCGACCTCCGCCTCGAGCTTGTCGATCGACGAGTACAGAGACGCGAGCGGGATGCCGAGGCGATCGGCAGCACGCGGGAAGTGCAGGTCTTCGGCGACGACGGTGACGAACCGTTCCAGGTGAGTGATGTTCACAGCGAGCCTTCCGTTGCCTGCGCCTTCAGGATACGGGGGTGCCGGCATCCGGACCGCCGCCGGGCGGACGTCCGACTGCTGCCAAACGTGCACGTGATCCGGCCAGCAGTGCGGCAGGCGGCGCGGATCCGCGGGCGGCCGCGCGGAGGTCGGCGACAATCGGAGACGACCCGCTCGCAGCCCCGCCGGCTCGACCGATGAAAGGAGCACCATGATCACCATCCACCTGCGCTACGAGATCGACCCCGACAAGCTCGAGGAGTTCACGCAGTACGGCCGCGAGTGGATCCGGCTGGTCAACGGGCTCGGCGGCACCCACCACGGCTACTTCCTGCCCAGCGAGGGGGACAGCGACGAGGCCTTCGCGCTGTTCACGTTCCCGTCGATGGCGGACTACGAGGCCTATCGCATCGCCTCCCGCACCGATCCGGAATGCCTGGCGGCCTTCCAGTTCGCGCGCGACACGCAGTGCATCCGCCGCTACGAGCGACGCTTCCAGACCCCGGTCTTCGGCTGACCGCCGGGCGGTGGCCTCACCTCACGCTCGCGAGCGCCGCGAGACGTGCCCGTCCGGCGGCGATGTTCTGCTTCAGGCGGTCGCGCGCCGCGAGGACGGACGGATCGCCGGCGAGGTCGGCAGGGATGCGGGCAGGGTTGAGCGTCGTGGCGTTCGACCACTCCCGCAGGTCGGTCTCCCTCGTCATCGCGAGCGACGCATCGCCGCCGATCACCTGCATCGTCGTCCAGTCCGTGGGCGTGTTCGCGTACGGCGACGGCCTGCACACGCGGTTCTTCTCGTCGTCGTCGTCGCGCGTGGCCTCGACGTAGCCGGCGAGCGCGGCCCCGAAGCACGGGAACCCCACCCGGACCGGCTGCGGGGTGATCGCCTCCGCGGTCCAGATCGACCGCAGACCCGGGTACTTGAGGCCCTCGGCCGCGCAGTGCACCACGAGCGTGTCGGCGGGGACCCGCACGTCGCCGTCGGCGAAGCGCAGGCGTCCTGGACCGATGGCGCGCAGGTGACCGCGGCGGACGACGTCGTCGATCGTCCGGACGAGGTCGAGCTCCCACGTCGCGAGAGTGGGGGTCTTGGCCATCGTCGGCGTCACCGTCGCGTCGATGCGGAGCATGATCCCGGCATCCTCCATCCGGAGGAACACGTCGTCGGGGCTGGTGGCTTCCGCCGCGGCGGCCATCGTGTCGGCGGCCATGCCCAGGAAGACCGCGGGATCCGGCTGCACGACGGCGCGGTTGAGCAGCCACGCATCGCGCGGTCGCACCCAGGTGATCTCGTTCGGTGACACGCCGTTCTGCAGCAGCCACACGCACGTGTCGGTGGCGGTCTTGCCCGCCCCGACGATGACGTAGCGCTCGGGGGCATGCGAGATCCGGACCAGGTCGTTCACGGCGATGACGTGGGCGCCATCCGCGACGGCGAACGGCGGGGGCGTGAGGAAGGGGATGTCGGGCGACAGGTACGCGGCATCCACCACCCGAGCCCGGGGCGCGCGGAATCGCCGTCCGCTCAGCAGCGATGCGAACCTGCGCTCTCCCAGGTACTCGGAGCGCCCGTGGAACACGACCTGCCCGGTCCCCGTGAGACGGGTCAGGACGCGGGCGTAGTACTCCGTGACCTCGGCTGCGCGCGCTCGTTCGTGCAGCCCGCGCTCGGGGCCATCGGACTGCACACGTCCGCCGCCCAGCAGTGTCGATGCGACCCCGTAGAAGGCCGAGGCCTGATGCAGCCGCACGAACCCGTAGGCATCGAGCCAGTGGCCGCCCGCGCCGTGGCGACGGTCGACGATCGCCACCGAGACGTCGGCGTGGGCGGTGAGGGCATCCACGAACGCCATTCCCATCGCTCCCGCGCCGACCACCAGGTAGTCGACGTCGACGATCTCCTCCATGCGCTCATCAGAGCAGTGGAGGTGATCGGCGTCAATGGGCGGTCCCCGCGCTACACCGGCCGGGGCCCAGGGGCAAGAGCGACGGCGAAGTCGCCTGACGCACCGACAATGGGCAGGTGAGCGACGACGAGGGTCAGGGGACGGCGGCGCCATACGCGTCCACGTCCGTCGAGCGTCTTCCGCACCCGGAACCCCACCGGGCCGTCGTCCTCGTCGTGGGGGTGGTCGCGACGGTCGCCTTCGTGGTGCTGCGCTTCGTCGTGGCGCTCGGGGGGCACGAACCGCTCCCGGCCGACCTGTGGTGGCACGACGTCATGCTGGCGACCCTCGGTGAGGTCGGCATCATCGCGGCATGGGTGCCCGCCGTCGTCGGCGGCACGATCGGAGTCATCGTGATCGGCATCCTCCTCGTGGCGATCTTCGTGTGGCAGAGAAGACGATGGGATGCCGTGACGCTCGCGAGCGCCATCATCGTGGTCGTCGCGATCGGCGCGCCCATGGCCGCCGTCATCGCGCGCGTGCGGCCCGAGGACTCGCTCGCCGAGAGCGTCGCCACGTCGTTCCCCTCCGGTCATACCGCCGTCGCGACGACGATCGCGGTCACCCTCGGGCTGCTGCTGCGGCGCTGGTACGTATGGCTCCTCGGCGCGTTCTGGGTGCTCTACATGATGTGGAGCCGGACCTATCTGCACGCGCACTGGCTGAGCGACGTCATCGCCGGAATGCTGGAGGGCGCCGCTGTGGCGACGCTGGTGTGGAGTGCCGTCCAGGCCTACCGGATCCGCCGGGCGACACCATCCACGCGCGTGGCGGTGTGATGCCTGGATCCCGCCCGATTGCAACCCCCTCCGCCGGGTGCCGGCACCTGGATACGCTTCGGCCATGACCACGGCCAAGAACGCGGCGCGCACCGCGACGGAATCGCCCGTCTTCCGCACGATCGCCCGCATCGGCTACGTCGTGCTCGGCGTGCTGCACATCGTGATCGGCGTCATCGCGATCTCGGTCGCGATGGGCGGCGGGGGCGAGGCGGACCAGGGTGGGGCGATGCAGACGATCCGGGATTCTCCTGCCGGCACGGTGCTCCTCTGGGCGATCGTGGTCGGGCTCGTGGCGCTCGCCGCGTGGCAGATCGCGGAGGCCTTTCTTGCGCGGGACGCCGACGCCAAGAAGAAGTGGGGTCATCGGGTGAAGTTCGCCGGCACCGCGGTGGTCTACCTCGCGATCGCCTTCACTGCGCTCGTGTACGCGCTGGGCGGCCAGTCCGACTCCTCGCAGTCGTCGCAGAGCCTCAGCGCGCAGCTGATGGCCAGTACCGGCGGCCTGATCCTGCTCGTGCTGATCGGACTCATCGTGCTCGCCATCGGCATCGCCTTCGTCGTCCGCGGGTTCACCCGGGCCTTCGAGAAGAACCTGGACCTTCCGGCCGGTGCCGTCCGCACGGGGATCGTGACGTTCGGCGTCGTGGGCTATGTCGCGAAGGGCGTCGCGGTCGCCGTCACCGGAGTGCTCTTCGTCGTCGCGGCGTTCACCCATGACCCCGAGAAGGCCGGGGGACTGGATGGCGCCCTCCATACGCTTGCCGAGCTGCCGTTCGGGCCGCTGATCCTCTGGGTGGTCGCGGCGGGGCTGATCATCTACGGCCTGTTCTGCTTCGCGCGTGCCCGCTATGCGCGGATGTGAGCGACTCCGCCGCAGCGCCCTCTCGCTCTCAGCCGCTCTCCGGCCGCCCGTCCTCTGACGCCGCGACGCTCGGGCGGCCCCACTGCGCGTCATCCAGCGCCGATGTCGCGGCACGGCGCCCCTCGGCGATGAGGCGCGGCACGTCGGACATCGTCCACTGCGCCATGCCCTCCATCTCAGGCTGGACGAGCACGACCGACGGGTCCTCGACGAGTTCCGTCGTGCGGGTGACGGTGCGCATCATTCGCACGTTCTCCCACTTCGCGTGCAGTCGCACCACGATGACGCGGGACGCGCCGAGCGCGCGGGCGGCCGCGACCGGCACGTTGTCGATCATCCCGCCGTCGGCCAGCAGCTCGCGGCCCCGCCGTACCGGCGGGAGCAGGCCCGGGACGGCGACCGTCGCCCGCAGCGCGAGGCTCAGCGGACCGCTGTCGAGGATCACGCCGCGCCGGGTGCGGAGGTCGGTGGCGAACGCCGCGAAGCGACGCGGCAGATTCTCGATGAGGGGGTCCGCGCCGAGTGTGCGCGAGACGGAGTCGACGATGGCGGTCGTGTCGAGCAGGCCCCACCGCGGAGCCAGTGACCAGCGTGCGATCGCGCCCCAGCGGAATCCCCGTGCGGCGCGGTCGAGGGCGTCCAGCTCGACGCCGGCGCCGTAGGCGGCGCCGACCAGGGCGCCCGAGCTGGTTCCCGTGACGATCCCCGGCTGGATGCCTCGCTCGGCCAGGACCTGCAGGACGCCCACGTGCGCGGCGCCGAAAGCGCCGCCGCCGCCGAGCACGAGCCCGAGATCAGGGTCGTCGCCCACGTGGTCCTCCACTCGTCGTGCGCAGCCAAGCTAGCACCGCGCAGATGGGTGGCGACTGTGGATGCGCGCGATCTCGCGGTGGCCTTCGATCCGCGATCAGACGGGACGGATGCCGAGCTCGTTGTCCGAGCCGCGCGGCGCCGCCTGCGAGGGGCTCGGGTCGAGCATCGATCGCGCCAGCAGCGCCGCACCCGCCACGGCGGCCGGCATCGTGGCCACGGCGCCGAGCGGCACCAGGAACGTCAGCTGGGTGGCCACGCCGAAGCCCAGGACGCGAGCCCGGTGGCGGCGCATCAGCTGGCGTCGCGCAGGCCGGGTCATGCCCCGCGCCGTGAACGCCCGCGACGTCAGCTCATCGGCCACCAGCCATCCGGTGAGGGTCACGCCGAACACGGCGCTCAGCGCTCCGCCCGCCACCGGCACGAGCCCGATGAGCGCGGCGAGCAGGGCGACCCCCAGCCCGCGGCCGATGAGCGACAGCCCGTCGGCGACCGAGCGCCAGAATCCGTAGCGGGCATCGGGAGGGGCGGCTCCGGCATCCGTCTCCACGGCCCTCCAGATGCGCTCGTAGAACGGGTCGCCGACGAGCAGCGTGACGGCGGTGAACGTGACGACGACCAGCACGAGCGCCGCCCCGAGAAGCGCCGTGCCGACGGCGATGCGGAAGACCGTC
Organism: Microbacterium sp. LWS13-1.2; assembly: GCF_040144835.1. NCBI lineage: Bacteria > Bacillati > Actinomycetota > Actinomycetes > Micrococcales > Microbacteriaceae > Microbacterium > Microbacterium sp. LWS13-1.2. Next base: position 1,004,605 of record NZ_CP151632.1, on the reverse strand, counting down.
GCCCACAGGCTGGGCCAGCCGTCGGCGAAGGGCGTCATGGCGTCCGTGAGCCCGGGCAGCGAGGCGCTGAGTGCGATCAGGCCCGCCAGGAACAGGGCGCCGACGATCGCGGCGGGCAACAGCCCCAGCATCATGAGGCCGGGACGGCGCCGCCACGTGGCGAAGCCACGGCCCAGGAGGGCCACCCCTCTGACGAAGTCGCGCATCGGCCTCAGCCTACGGTCGAATCCCGGCCGCCCTCGCGGCGAAGCCCTCGATGCCTTGTGCGGGGCCGACAGGTATCGGCGGCCGGGCGATCAGTGCGAGGGCGCGGTCGCGTGCGTGACGGATGCGAGCACGTCCTCGAGGAACGTCGCGACGATCCGCGCGTCGCCGGATGTGAGTTTCGCAGCGATCGAGCGCAGCCGCATCGTGAGCGGATCCAGGTGGTCGAGGTCGATGTCACTGTCGAGCGGCCGCACGAGCTTCTTGCGGCGGTCATGAGGGTGACCGTGCACGACCACGAGTCCGCGTGCCACCAGGCGATCGATGAGAGCAGTCCCGGAGGCGGGCGACAGATGCAGCGCGCGCGCGATCCTTCCGGGCGTGACCTCTTCGGAATCTCGGCGCTCGAGCAGATACCGCATCGCGGCGCGATCGGTCTCGGTCATCCCGCTCTGCTGTTCGCGCTGGCGATTGAGCTTCGCCTCGGCAAGACGGAGATGCTCGAGGATGCCGGCGACATCAGGTCGGCTGCCCTCCGTCGATGCGGATGCCCCCGTGTGATTCACCACGACCTGGCCCCTCTCTGCCCTGTGCGTCACCGCGGCGCAGGGAACCTATTGCACCATGAAATTCACGTGAATGAAACACTCGATGGCAGAACTCTCATCGTCGAATAGTTCGATGACGAACTATTATGGAGCGCAGGCCTTCGGAAGGAACAGCACCATGGCTGAACTGATCTACGGTGCCGAGGGCGATCCGGTCCACATGCCGGAGCATCTCCTCGCACACGTCAAACTCGTCGTCGCTACCAAGCTGCGCCGCAACGAGAGCTTCATGCTGACCTGGCGACACCCCGACGGCAGTGGCCGTTCGTCAGTGTGGCTGGAGCCGTCCATCCCGCTGCGCTTCGTGTTCGAGACGATCGAAGAACCGGCGATCGATCACGCTCTCCTCGCGAGCCTGGCGGCCGCCGCCAGTTCCAACGGCGGACTCGTCCTCGACCTCGCGGACGTCCGTCTGCTCGGGGCGTCGGGCGACGGCCCGCCCCCGCAGCCGCGGGAGCGACCGGAGGTGGCCCAGCCCGCCGCCTGACCGCGTTCGCCTCGTCGGACTGCCTTCGGAAAGGGCACGCGGACGGCTCGCAGGTCCGCTGTCAACCCCTTTGCCCTGGATGCCGCGAGGCCGCATCCTCAGAGCGCAGGAGGTTGACGATGCCCGAACCCATCGCCGACGAGGACGTCGTGCAGAGGCCCACGCCGGACGAGCCATCGGCGCCGGAATCGTCCCGCGCAACCGGGCCGAGCGAGCGCTCGGCGCGCGGCGACGCCGCCGAGCGGCGCCGAGAGCGCCCCTGGCTCGAGCACCCCTGGTGGGGACCCATGCCGGCGGACAGGCATGAGTGAGAGCGCAGAGGCGAACATGCGCGACGACGTCCACCAGCTCGTGCTGACCCCTCTCGCCGATCGCGCGTGGCGGCTGCGCGACCAGGCGATCGACCGCGGCGATCCGTCCAGCCTGGTCGCCTATGTGGAGTTGCGCGAGGACGGCATCTACGAAGCCGTCTGGGTGTCGGTCGGCTGCGGCACCGCCCGGTTCGCGTCGCTGGAGATGCTCTTCCTCGCCGCCGTGCAGATGCTGGAGCAGTGCCGCAGTCTCGGCGCGCTCAAGCCCGATCCGATCCCGCACCGCCCGCCCGCGCACGCGTGAGGCCATCGTCGTGTCGGCGGCCGGTGGCAGGATGGGGCCATGCCTGAGTCGCCAGAGGTCGAGGCTCTCGCGCGGTTCCTCGCCGACGAGGCATCCGGTCGTGAGATCCGCGCCGTCGATGTGCTGGAGTTCCGCACGGTCAAGACGCGCAACGCGCCGCCCGCCGGCATCGCCGGACGCACCATCACCGGTGCGGTGCGTCATGGCAAGCATGTCGAACTCCTCCTCGATGAGAAGAGTCTCGTGGTGTCGCTCGGCCGTCACGGGTGGATGCGCTGGCTCCGCACAGACTCAGGGGGCGCCGACCTGCCGGCCGAGGCGCCGCCGGCCCTCGCCACGCTCGACCTGTCGGGCGACGTCTCGCTGCAGGTGACGGATGCCGGATCCTGGGTGTCGCTCGGCCTGTTCGTTGTCGACCGCGCCGACGAGGTCCCCGCGATCGCGAAGCTCGGCCCCGATCCGGCTGATCCCGCCTTCACCCGCGCCCAGTTCGACGCTGCACTCGGCGGGCGCCGGAAGCAGGTCAAGGCCATCCTCCAGGAGCAGGAGTCGCTCGCGGGCATCGGCAACGCCTACTCCGACGAGATCCTCCATCTCGCCCGCCAGTCGCCGGTGACGCACGCCGCGGCCCTCGACGGAGCGGCGACCGATCGCCTGTTCGAGGCGACGGTGACGACGGTCCGAGATGCCATCGCCGCTCGGAGCGGAGTGCCGATCGACCAGTTGAAGGCGCAGAAGGTCGCCGCGATGCGCGTGCACGGGCGCAGCGGTGACGCATGCCCGGTCTGCGGCGACACGATCCTCGATCTCACGTTCTCCGGCACGCCCGCGCAGTACTGCCCCACCTGTCAGAACGGCGGAGCGCCGCTCTGACATCGCGCGCGGAGCGTCCTCGTGGTCCGCGGACCTGGGTAGCATGGACGGCATGACGACTTCGCAGCAGCCTGCCCCTGTCACGCTCGCGCCGATTCCCGACGACAAGAACCTCCTCACCGTCGTCGACTCCGCGGGCTCGTGCTGCGGCGGCGGCAGCTGCAGCATCGACTGACCTGACGCTCCCGAACACCGCGACGCGCCGTCGATGACCGACGAACAGCTCCAGATCACGCCGCGCGTGGGTCGCATCCTCATGTCGGAGGAGGCGATCTACGGACTGATCCTGGTCTCGGGCATGATCGTCGTCAGCGGATCCTCGACCGGCACGGCCGTCGACGCCCTGATCACCGTCGGTGTCACGGTGGTCGTGTTCTTCGCCGCCCACGTCTTCGCCGGCACGCTCGGTCGCCTGGCCGCCACGGACGGGAAGGCCGGGCTGCGCGCAAGCCTTCGCGCCTCCGCCCATCAATCGGGCGGCATGCTCCTCGCCGCGGTGCCTCCGCTCATCATCCTGCTCCTCGGAGCGACACGGGTGATCGACGACAGCCTCGCCCTCTGGGTGGCGCTCATCGTCAACACCGTGCTCCTCGGAGCACTGGGGTGGATCGCCGTGGCGCGCTGGAGCACACACTGGCTGCCGCGCATCGTCAGCGCCGTGGTCACCGCCGCGTTCGGCGGAGTGCTCATCCTGCTGAAGGCGGTCATCCACCACTGAGGCGCGCCGCCTCGCCCGGTGATCGCAACGCCGCGATGAGCTCCGAGGTGAGCCCCGGCACGTCGTCGACCGGAACGGCCAGAGCGAGCAGCGCCCGGCTGAAGAAGTTGCGCGCGGCCGCGGCGAGAGTGATGTCGACGATCTCGCGGTCCGTGAACCCCACCTCGCGCAGGCGGCCGGAGTCGGCGTCTGTCATGGCCGCGGCATCCGTCGACAGCTTCTCGGAGTAGGCGACCACGGCACGGTCTCGCTCGTCGAGGTCGGCCCCGACGCCGTCGCGGGCGAGCTGCGCCAGCTGGTCCTCGTCGAACAGGCCGGCACGCAGACTCCTGCGCCCGTGCGCGAGGAGGCAGTGCTCCGAGCCGATCGCGCGCGCCGCGCCGAGCGTAGCGAGTTCGTAGGTGCGCAGGCCGATCGACGGCACGATCGCCCGTATCAGGGTCTCGAAGGCCTGGTGGGCCTCGGGGTTCACCGCCATCGCCCGGGTGTATGCGAAGACGAAGCCGTCGCCGCTCAGGTCGCTGTCGTACATGTCGGCGACATGGCCTGCGGCGCCGTCGAGGTCTGGGGTGCTGACGATCATTGTCGTGCCTTCCCGTCGGATTCGGGCGCAACCAGAATGGCGGACGCCCCACCCCCTGTCGAGGGGTGGGGCGTCTGCCTGATACCGGGAACGGCGCGGCTGCGCGATCAGTGCCCCATGGGCGCGCCCATCGGCTGGTCGGCCGGCTTGCGGATGAGGAATGCGCCGACGAGCAGCGGCAGCGACAGGAATGCGGCGGTGAGGAACGCGGCGTGCGTTCCGGCCGCACCCGCGGCGATCTCATCGGCGCCCGACGATGTCGCGCCGGCGGTCGCTGCGGCCATCACGCCGAACATCAGCGCGATGCCGGCGGCACCCGCGACCTGCTGCACGGTGCCGACGACCGCCGAGCCGTACGAGTAGAACTTCGGCTGCAGCGACGCGAGCGACGCCGTGAAGAGCGGCGTGAACGACAGCGCCAGGCCGATCGACAGCACCGTCTGCGCCACCGCGACCAGCCACACCGGCGTCGCGGAGCCGAAGCTCGTGTAGAACCACAGCATCGCGCTCGTGATCACGGCGCCGGGCACCAGCAGCACCGTCGTGCCCCAGCGGTCGTAGATGCGACCGATGAACGGGCCGGCGAGACCCATCGCGATCGCTCCCGGCAGCACCACGAGGCCCGTGGTGAGCGGGTCGACCTGCAACACGTCCTGGACGTAGAGCGGAACCACGGTGATGGCGCCGAAGAACGCCATCGACATGATCGCCATCTGGCCGATCGACAGCGAGAAGTTCGCGCTGCGGAACACGCGCAGGTCGAGCAGCGCGTCGTCCTTGCGCTGCAGCACGAGCTGGCGCCAGCCGAACAGGCCCAGCGCGACGACGCCCACCGACAGCGACACGACGAGCGTCGTGGTCGAGGCGGCGCTCGCGGCCGCGGCATCCGCTCCGGTGCCGTGACCACCGGCGCCCAGCTGGCTGAGGCCGAAGACCAGGCCACCGAAGCCGAGCGCCGAGAGGATAACCGAGAGGATGTCGATGCGCGCGTGCGTCGTCTCGCCGAGGTTGTGGATCCAGCGCGCACCGACGACGAGGGCGACGATCGCGATGGGCAGCACGATGCCGAAGATCCAGCGCCACTCGAAGTTGTTGAGGATGGCGCCCGCGAGGGTCGGGCCGATCGCCGGAGCGAGCGAGATCACGATGCTGACGCGGCCCATCATGCGGCCGCGGATGGCGGCCGGCACGACGGTCATGAGGGTCGTCATGAGCAGCGGCATCATGATGGCGGTGCCGGACGCCTGCACGACGCGCGCGACGAGCAGCATCGGGAAGCCCGGCGACAGGAACGCGAGGAGCGTTCCCGTCGAGAACAGCCCCATCGCGGCGACGAACATCGTTCGCGTGGTGAATCGGCGCAGCAGGAAGCCGGTGATCGGGATGACCACGGCCATGGTCAGCATGAAGGCGGTCGTCAGCCACTGCGCGGCCAGCGCCGTGATGCCGAGGTCGGTGATGAGGTGCGGGATCGCGACGCCCATCGTGGTCTCGTTGAGGATCGCGACGAACGCGGCGGCGAGGAGCAGCCAGATGACGCGGCTCTCACGGGGACCGAGCTTGGGTGTGGTGCCCGGCGCGGTGGCTCGGGGGACAGCGGCGATGCTGCCCGTTCCGGGGGTCGTATCGATGGCGGCCATAGGTCGTCTCCTCGAGGCTCGGATGGACAGCGAAGTGCCACCCGAGGATGGCAAGCTCTCACCATAACCTCAGGTTCCGACATCCCATTCCCGATTCAGGGAACGTCGGCCGGCGTCGGGGCGACCGTGCGGATCAGCTGCCGGAGCGCCGCGGCTCCGTGTCGTCCCACCGCTCCGAGCCGATCGCGTCGGTCGGCTCGGCCTCGGGTTCGCGGTCCTCGAGGTTCTTCGGGAGCGGGTTGACGATCTCCTCGTGCGGGATGGCCTTGAGGGCGTCGATCTCCTCGCGCAGCTCGGCGAGGTCGCTGCCGTCGTGTTCGGGGGCGTCGGGAGTCGAGGTCATGGCACGAGCCTAGCGTCGGCGGCGCTCATTAGGCTGGCCATGTGAGCATGCGCGGCGGTGGGGGCGGAGGCGGGGGCGGGCACCCCGGCTTCCGGCCGGTCGACACCGACGCGCAGCGGCGGGCGAACGCCGAGGCGCCGGAGATCCCCGATCTGGGCAAGCGGGTCGTCGGGCTCTTCCGGCCGTACAAGTGGTCGATCGTCATCACCGGCTTCCTGGTCGTCGCGGGGGCGGGGATCGCCGTCATCCCGCCGCTGCTGGTGCAGCGGGTGTTCGACGACGCGCTGTTCCCGCTGGACGGATCGGCGCCCGACCTCGGGCTGCTGTGGAAGCTCGTGGTCGCCATGATCGCGCTGTTCCTGCTCTCGGCGGGGCTCGGGGTGGTCCAGACCTGGCTCACGTCCACCGTCGGCAACCGCGTCACGGGCGATCTGCGCGTGAAGCTGTTCGACCACCTGCAGTCGATGGAGCTCGGCTTCTTCACCCGCACCAAGACCGGCGTCATCCAGTCGCGCCTGCAGAACGACGTGGGCGGCGTCTCCGGCGTGCTGACGAACACCGTGACGAGCATCCTCGGCAACACCGTCACGGTCGTCGCCTCGCTCGTCGCCATGATCCTCATCGACTGGCGGCTGACCATCATCGCCGTCGTCCTCATGCCCGTCCTGGTGCTCGTGCAGCGCCGCGTCGGCCAGGTGCGGGCGCGCATCGCCGGCGAGACGCAGGAGTCGCTGTCGGAGTTGACGGCGATCACGCAGGAGACGCTGAGCGTCTCGGGCATCCTGCTGTCGAAGTCGTTCAACCGGCAGCGCACCGAGGCGACGCGCTACGCCGACGAGAACCTCAACCAGGTGCGCCTGCAGGTGCGGCGCGCGATGAGCGGCCAGGGCTTCTTCGCGGTCGTGCAGGTCATCATGGCGAGTGTCCCCGCGATCATCTACCTCGTCTCGGGGTATCTGATCGGCGGCGGGAGCGATGCCATCACCGCCGGCACGATCGTGGCGTTCACCACCGTGCAGGCGCGGCTGCTCATGCCGCTCATGGGCCTGATGCGCGTCTCGCTCGACCTGCAGACCTCGTCGGCGCTGTTCGCGCGCATCTTCGAGTACCTCGACCTCGTGCCGGCGATCCGCGACGACCCCGACGCCATCGACGTCGCGGAGGCGCCGGGCCCGCTCGGCCGCATCGAGTTCCGCGACGTCGTGTTCCGCTACCCGGATGCCGCCGCCGACAGCCGCGCGACGCTGCGCGGCGTCTCCTTCGTGGCGGAGCCCGGCCAGCACGTCGCCTTCGTGGGCCCGTCGGGCGCCGGCAAGACGACCGTCCTGTATCTGACGCCGCGCCTGTACGAGGCATCCGCCGGGTCCGTGCTCTTCGCCGGAGAGGACGTGCGCCGCCTCCAGCAGGAGTCGATCGTCGACAACGTGGGCATCGTCTCGCAGGAGACCTACTTGTTCCACGCCACCATCCGCGAGAACCTCCGCTACGCGAAGCCGGACGCAACGGATGCCGAGCTCGAGGAGGCCTGCCGCGCGGCCAACATCCATCACGTCATCGAGCGATTCGAGAACGGCTACGACACGGTCGTCGGCGAGCGCGGCTACCGGCTGTCGGGCGGCGAGAAGCAGCGCATCGCCATTGCGCGCGTGCTGCTGAAGGATCCGCCCGTGCTGCTCCTCGACGAGGCCACGTCGGCGCTCGACACCGTGTCGGAACGCGTCGTGCAGGAGGCGCTCGACGCCGCGGCCCGCGGCCGCACCACGCTGTCGATCGCCCACAGGCTGTCGACGGTGATCGCCGCCGACGTGATCCACGTGGTCGAGGCGGGGCGCATCGTCGAGTCGGGCACGCATGCGTCGCTGCTCGCCGCCGGCGGGCTCTACACCGAACTCGCGGCGCAACAGCTCGCGACCACCAAGATCCTCGAGGCGGAGGACGCCGAGCCTCCGGCGGACCACGCCGACCGCCGGGCCGACATCCCTCCGGACCTCGCCGTGGTCACGCCCGACGAGGTGCTCGCGTCCGGCCGGGCCGTCATCCGCGACGCGGACTGGGAGGAGGACTGAGGCCGGGTCCTCAGGCCGAGGTCACCACAGACGGGCTGCGGCGACGGCGGTCGCGGCCGGTTGCGGCAGTTCCGCACCGTCCGTGCGCGCCCAGAGCGCGCGTGCGAAGGCGCCGAGGTCGCGCCGATAGGCGTCGTCGACGTGGTCGCGCGCCAGGTCGACGAGGGGCGGCAGATCCATCGTGAGAATGAGCCGCACACGGGATGCCGCCGCCCGCGTCTGGCCGGCGGCATCCAGCACCGCGATGCCACCCGTCAGTGCGTCGAGGTAGTCGCGGAGCACCGGCAGCTCGCCCTTGTGCTGCGTGATGGACGAGCCGTCCGCCCGCTCGCGCCACTCGACGACGACGTCGGGGATGACGTCGAAGGCGCGCGCACGCGTGTACATCTGCTGCGCGACGACCTGGTCCTCGTAGGCCTTGCCGACGGGGAACCGCAGCCCGGTGCGGTGCCAGAGGTCGGTGCGGCTCACCTTCGACCACGCCACGATGTTGCCGGATGCCTCGGGGTGCTCGTCGAGCGTCGTCCCGAGACGCGTCGGGTCGGTGGCGGCCGCGACCCACGGCTGCACCATGCCGGCGGTGTAGGAGCCCGCGGTGTCGGGGCGCAGCCGCACGTACGCCCCGAGCGCGAAGTCGCTGCCGCTGGCGGTGAGGGTGCCGACGAGCCGCTCGAGCGCACGAGGGGTCAGGCGGTCGTCGGCGTCGAGGAAGCCGACGAACGGCGTGCGCACCAGCTCGAGCCCGCTGTTGCGGGCGGCGCCGAGGCCGCGCTGCGCCGGGTGGTGCACCACGCGGAACCGGTCGTCGTCCGCGGCCGCGGCGTCGAACAGGGCGCCGGTCTCATCGGTCGACGCGTCGTCGACGAGGATCGCCGTCCAGTCGGTCCGCGTCTGGGCACGGAGCGAGTCCAGCGCCTCGCCGGCGTAGGCCGCCACGTCGTAGCCGGGCACGATCACGGTCACGGCGGGGGTCACGTCCTGATCCTACGGTCGCCCGGGGGCACTGGGACCCGTCGTGCGGGCATTCGCGCCGCGGGGTGCGGAGGGATGCGGCGGTTCGAGGGCCGTCGGACCCTCTGCATTTCGCCATTGAACTTCCGGTTCACACAGCCTGCATCGTGTGTGTGAACCGGAAGTTCAATGGGGTGTGAGGGATGGTGTGTGCTGGGTCGATGGCGCAACTCCAGGCATCTCCTCTCTGATGCCGGCTCGGAGACCGTCGAATCCCATCTCAGGCCGGCTCGGAGGCCGTCGAACCAGCCTCGCGGGCGACCAGGTCACGGGCCGGCCACCGCGGCGACGGATGCCTCGACCGCGTCGGCGACGGCGTCCAGCGGTGCGTTCAGCCAGCGGGGGAACGTGAACCGCACGGCGGTCTGCGCGAGCTCGGGCCCGATGCCCATGGCGAGGAGCACGTGCGACGGCTCGTCGCTGCCCGCCGCGCACGCGGAACCGCTGGACGAGACGACGCCCCGCCGCTCCAGCTCGAGCAGGACGGCCTCTCCGCTGGTGCCGGCGAAGGTGAAGCTCGCGGTGCCGGCGAGCCGGTGCACGGGGTCGCCGGTAAGCCGCGCGGACGGCACGAGCTCGAGCACGCGGGCGATGAAGCGGTCGCGGATCGCGCCGACGCGGGCCGATGCCTCGACGCGCTCCGCTTCGGCGAGCTCCAGCGCGGCGGCGAACCCGACAGCGCCGGCGACGTCCTCCGTGCCACTGCGCCGGCCGCGCTCCTGGCCGCCGCCGTGCAGCAGCGGCTCGAGCGGGATCCGGCCGCGGATGCCGAGCACCCCGGTGCCCTTCGGTGCGCCGAGCTTGTGGCCGGCGAGGGATATCGCGTCGTAGCCGAGCTCCGCCGCCGACAGCGTCAGCCATCCGGCCGCCTGCACGGCGTCGAGGTGCAGCGGCACCCGTCGCTCGCGGAGGGCGGCCGCGAGGCCCGCGGCATCCTGGACCGTCCCGACCTCGTTGTTGGCGTACCCGAGGCTCACGAGAACCGTGTCGTCGCGCAGGCTCCGCGCCAGAGCATCCGCCGACACCCGGCCGTGCTCGTCGACGGGCGTGTACGTCGCCGCGAAGCCGTGCACCCTCTCGAGGTACGCGACCGACTCGAGCACCGACTCGTGCTCGATCGGCGTCGTGACCACGTGCGCGCGGCGCACGGCGCCCGCCGCACCGTCGCGGCGCAGGGCGGCCGCGATGGAGATGCCCTTGATCGCGAGGTTGTTGGCCTCGGTGCCGCCGGAGGTGAACACGACGTCGCCGGCGCGGAGTCCGAGCACCCGGGCGACGCGCGCGCGGGCGTCGGCCAGCGCATCGGCGGCCGCCTCGCCCACGGTGTGGTGGCTCGACGGGTTGCCGTACCAGCGGGTGAGATAGGGCATCATCGCCTCGAGCACCTCCGGGCGCACCGGGGTCGTGGCCGCATTGTCGAGGTAGAGCATGCTCATCGGGTGCCGGTCTCGTGGTTCAGGGGGCGTCGATCCGCACGTCGAGCCCCAGATCGAGCGCGCGGGCGGAGTGGGTCAGGGCGCCGACCGAGATCACGTCGACGCCCGTCTCGGCGATGGCGCGCACCGTCTCGAGCGACACGCCGCCCGACGCTTCGACCGTCGCGCGACCCGCGACCTGGGCGACGCCGGCGCGCAGGTCGTCCAGCGAGAAGTTGTCGAGCATGATCGTGCCGATCCCAGCGGCGAGCACGGGCTCGATCTGCTCGAGCCGGTCGACCTCGACCTCGATGTGCGTGGTGTGGGGGAGGAGGTCCTTCGCGGCGAGCAGCGCCGCCGTCGGCGAGACGCCCTTCTGGGCCAGCACTGCCAGGTGGTTGTCCTTCGCCATGACGGCGTCCGACAGCGAGTGACGGTGGTTGCGACCGCCGCCGTCGCGCACGGCCTTGCGCTCGAAGGCGCGCAGGCCCGGTGTGGTCTTGCGCGTGTCTGCGATGCGGGCGTCGGTGTGGGCCACCTCGCCGACGTAGGTGCCGGTGAGCGTCGCGATGCCCGACATCCGCTGGACGAAGTTGAGCCCGATGCGCTCGGCCGTGAGCACTCCGCGGGCGGCTCCGGTCACGACCGCGAGCACCGCGCCCGCCTCGAACCACTCGCCGTCCTCGACGACGAGCTGGACGTCGATGGCGGGATCGGTCAGGCGGAACGCGGCCTCGAACACCTCGCCCCCCGAGAACACGCCGCGTTCCCGCGACACCAGGTCGGCGCGGGCGACCGCGTTCTCGGGGATGAGCGCCTCGCTCGTGAGGTCGCCCCACGGCGCGTCCTCTTCGAGCGCGGCCGCGACCGTGCGGTCGATGATCGCCCGGGTCAGCATGCGACCGCCTCCTCGGCGACCGGAAGTGCCGAAATCCTGCGAAGTGCGGCGACCGACGTGACGGGAGCGGCCGTGACCGCTGCCGCGTGCGGATCCAGCGGAGTTGCGGCCGCAGGGTCGTCGGAGCGGAAGTGGGCACCGACGGACTCCCGGCGGGCGCGGGCCGCGGCGACGACCTGCGTGGCGAGGAGCAGCAGGTTCTCGTCCTCGAAGTCGTGCTCGGCAACCGGGGTGCGCAGTTGCGCGCGCCAGTGGGCGATGAGGGATGCCGCGTCCCCGAGTCCCTCCTCGTCGCGCACGAGGCCGGCGTGCTCCCACATGAGCTGCTGCAGCGCTCGCCGTGTGAACGGCGCCGCGGCAGAGCGAGCGCCGATGGTCTCGCTGCGTGCGTCGAACGGGGTGGTGTCCCCGTCGTCGAGCGAGGAGCGCGGCGACGAGACGACACGCCTCGGGCCGCTCCACGTCGCGGACGCCGCGTCGGCGGCGATCACGTCGCCGGCACGCGCGCCGAACACCGCGCCCTCGAGCAGCGAGTTCGACGCGAGGCGGTTCGCCCCGTGCACGCCGGTGCGGGCGACCTCGCCCACGGCGTAGAGACCCGGCAGGGACGTGCGGCCGAACAGGTCGGTGGCGATGCCGCCCATCAGATAGTGGGCGGCCGGCGTCACCGGGATCGGCTCGCGCGCCCAGTCGAGACCCCGCTCGCGCACGGCGCGGTCGATCGTCGGGAAGCGCCGCGCGAGGAACGCCGCGCGCTCGCCGGCGTCCGAGGAGTGGATGTGCGTCGCGTCGAGGAGCACCGGGCGTCCGCCCTGCGCCTCCATCTGCCCTGCGATCGCCCGGGCGACGACGTCACGAGGCGCCAGCTCGCCGTCGGGGTGGGCATCGAAGACGAACCGGCGCCCGTGCTCGTCGACCAGCGTCGCACCCTCGCCGCGCACGGCCTCCGACACCAGGAACGACTCGCCCACGGCCAGTACCGTCGGATGGAACTGGAAGAACTCGAGGTCGGCGACCTCGGCTCCCGCGCGGATCGCCGCGGCGATGCCGTCGCCCGTCGCCACCTCGGGGTTGGTCGAGTGCGCGTACAGCTCGCCGGCGCCGCCCGTCGCCAGCACGACCGCGTCCGCGTGGAGCGTCGCGCGGCGGCCGGGGGCGGCATCCGTCTCACCGATGAGCAGCTCCACCCCGGTGACCCGTCGAGCCCCCGCGGCGGGCGCGGCGACGTCGTCGAGCACGAGGCCCACCAGGAAGGCGTGCTCGATCACGGTCACGTCGCTCGCGCGCAGCCCGGCGACCAGCGCCTTCTCGATCGCCGTGCCGGTGGCGTCGCCGCCCGCGTGCAGGATGCGCGGATACGAGTGCGCGGCCTCGAGGCCCTTCACGAACCCGCCGGCGGTGTCGCGGTCGAACGCGACGCCGAGCGCGATGAGCTCGCGGATGCGGGCCGGGCCCTCGTCGACGAGCACCCGCACGGCGTCGGCGTCGCTGAGCCCGGCCCCTGCCACGAGCGTGTCGCGCACGTGGTCCTCGACCCGGTCGTCGTCGAACATGACGCCGGCGATCCCGCCCTGCGCGTAGCGGGTGTTGGCGTGCTCGAGCACGTCTTTGGTGACGAGCGTCACGCGGCAGCCGTGCTCGACGGCGTGCAGCGCGGTCAGCAGTCCGGCGATCCCCGAGCCGACGACGATCGCGCGGGGCTCTGCCGCGGGCACGGTCATGACGCGTTCTCCCAGGCGGCCGCGGGCGCTGCCGGGGGCTTGGCCGCCAGCATCCGCTCCAGTGCCAGGCGCGCCGGGTCGGCGACGTCCTGCGGCACGGTGATGCGGTTGCGCACCTCGCCGTCGACGAGCCCCTCGAGCACCCACGCGAGGTACCCCGGGTGGATGCGGTACATCGTCGAGCACGGGCACACCACCGGGTCGAGGCAGAAGATCTCGTGCTGGGGGTGCTCGGCCGCGAGGCGCTGCACGAGGTTCACCTCGGTGCCGATCGCGAACACGCTGGGCTCGGTGGCTGCCTCGATCGCCTTGCGGATGTAGTCGGTCGAGCCGGACTCGTCGGCGGCGTCCACAACGTCCATCGGGCACTCGGGGTGCACGATGACCCGCACGCCGGGGTGCTCGGCCCGCGCCTTCTCGATCTGCTCGACCGAGAAGCGGCGGTGCACCGAGCAGAAGCCGTGCCACAGGATGACGCGAGCGTCCTCGATGGCGTCGACGGATGCCCCGCCCAGCGGCTTGCGCGGATTCCACATCGGCATCTGCTCGAGCGGCACGCCCATCGCCTTCGCGGTGTTGCGGCCGAGGTGCTGGTCGGGGAAGAAGAGCACGCGGCGGCCGCGCTGGAACGCCCACTCGAGCACGGTCCGCGCGTTGGACGACGTGCAGACGATGCCGCCGTGCCGGCCGACGAAGCCCTTGATCGCGGCAGAGGAGTTCATGTAGGTGACCGGGATGACGGGCACGAGGCCGTCCGCGTCCACGGCATCCATGTCGCCGTACACCTCGGCGAGCTGCTCCCAGCAGTCCTCGACCTGGTCGATGTCTGCCATGTCGGCCATCGAGCAGCCGGCGGCGAGGTTCGGCAGGATCACGGCCTGCTCGGGGCGCGACAGCAGATCGGCGGTCTCGGCCATGAAGTGGACGCCGCAGAACACGATGGCCTCGGCATCCGGGTGCTCCAGCGCCGCGTTCGCGAGCTGGAACGAGTCACCCACGTAGTCGGCGTGCACGATGACCTCTTCGCGCTGGTAGAAGTGGCCGAGCACCACGACCCGGTCGCCGAGGGTGGCCTTGGCGATGCGGATGCGTTCGGCGAGCTCCGGCTCGGACGCCTCGCGGTACGCGCGGGGCAGCTCGCCCTGGCGCGGGGACCCCGTGGGGATGACGTCGCCCATCGACGAGCCCGGACCGTAGCCGGGGCGCGTGTCGAAGTCCCACGGGCCGGCGGCGAGATCGGTGTTGCAGGTCTCGCCGGTCGACGCGCCCGCGATGATCGCCTGGATCGCGTGATCGACGGAGGCATCGAGCTCGGGTCGAGGGTTGAGGGTGATGCTGACGGCAGGCATGTCGGGCGCTCCGTTCGGGTGGGGTCAGTCGCGGGCGTCGAGCGGGCCGCGGTCGGCGAGCTCGACATCCTGGTTGTAGCGGTACAGGCGCGCCGGGCGGTGGCTGCCGGTGCGGAAGCGGTCGGTGGGGATGAGGGTGCCGGAGTTCTCCACCTGGCGGCGGAAGTTCGCCGGGTCCAGCCGCCGGCCGAGGATCGCCTCGTACACCTCTCGCAGATCCGCCAGCGTGAACTCGTCGGCGAGGAGGCCGTGTGCGATGCGGCTGTAGCCGACCTTGTTGCGCAGGCGCCACAGCGCGTACTCGACGATCTCGTTGTGATCGAAGGCGAGCGAGGGCAGTGACGCGGCGTCGAACCACGAGACGTTCTCGACGGTGCTGTCGGTGATCTCGTCCCCGCGCAGCAGCGCCCAGTACACGATCGAGACGACGCGGGTGGGAGAGCGATCGACGGCGCCGAACGCGTACAGCTGCTCGAGATAGCTCGGCGCGAGTCCGGTCGTCTCGCCGAGGGTGCGGGACGCCGCAGCGGCGAGCCCCTCCGTCGCGTCGAGCCAGCCGCCCGGAAGCGCCCACTGCCCCTCGTGCGGATCCCGCGTGCGGCGCACGAGCGGGAGCACGACCTGGACCGCGTCGCTGCCGGGCAGGCGGCGCAGCGTGAAGATCACGGTCGACACCGCCACGCGGATCGCGTCGGCGGGGGAGAGGGCGTTAGGAGCTGTTCTGGTCATAGTGACTCTAACTGTCGGAATCGATCATAGTGTCATGACGACCAGAAGCCAAACCGGGACCGTAACCGACGCGTGCGACTCGGCCTTCGCGTGAACCGTTGCGAAGACGTGACGCGCCGACGGGCTCGGAGGGATGCGAAGCGGCGGGAATGTTTGTTAGGTTTACGTTCAAACATTTGTTAGGGCTCAGTACTTAATGAATGCCCCGGGTGCCCTCGCACTCCTCCCTGCAATGCCGCACGAGAGAAAGAACCAACGATGATTCGAAACGCGAAGCGCCGAGCGGCGCTCATCGCCGTAGCCGGGACAGCTATCCTCGGCATCGGCCTGTCGGGCTGCGCCGGTGGTGGCGGCGACGACAGCGGTGATTCCGAAGGACGCACCCTCAGGGTCTGGGCCGGCAGCCAGACTCCCATCGAGGCCAACTTCAACCCCTTCTCGCCGAGCGTGCTGCACGCCGCACTCGGTCCGATCTACGAGCCGCTGTTCTTCTACAACAAGACGGCCGACGAGGCGCCTGCACCGATGCTCGGCGAGAGCTTCGAGTACAACGAGGGCGGCACCGTCATCACGGTGAAGCTCAAGGACGGCGTGAAGTGGAACGACGGCGAGGACTTCACCGCCGACGACGCCGCGTTCACGTTCAACTACGAGCCGAACCACCGCGACGGTCTCGTCTCGGCCGAGGCGACCGACGACACGACCGTCGTGCTCACCTACGAGACGCCCCAGTTCACCAACGAGTTCCAGATCCTCGGGACCACCTGGATGCTGCCCGAGCACATCTGGTCGGAGGTCGAGGACTACACCACCTTCACCGACGAGGAGCCGGTCGGCACCGGTCCGTACGTCGTCGACAAGGTGACGGATGCCTCTTACACCGTCGTCGCGAACGACGAGTTCCGCGACGAGGGCGTGCCCGCGATCAAGAAGGTGCAGTACATCGGCATCGACGCGAACCAGTCGGCGCAGGACCTGCTCACCGCCGGCGAGCTCGACTGGACCGGGATGTTCGTGCCGAACCCCGACTCGGTGACCTCCAACGGCGTGATCAGCATGCTGAACACGCCGCAGGACCCGACGGTGCTGTACACCTGCTCCAACGCGGACCTCGGCTGCACCGGTCCGCAGACCGACGTGGCCGTCCGCCAGGCGCTCAACGTCGCGATCGACCGCGGCACGATCAAGGAGAAGGCGTTCGTCGGCCTGACCGGCGACATCTCGCCCACCTTCGCGCTGCTGCCGCGTGACCAGAAGTGGGTCGCCGACCCGGCGAACGAGGTCAGCCCGCAGTCGCCCGACTCGGCGGCCGCCGGTGAGATCCTCGAGGCCGCCGGCTACGCGAAGGGCGGCGACGGCTTCTACGCGAAGGACGGCGCGCCGCTCGAGCTGAGCCTCGTCTCGGTCGACGGCTGGACCGACTACAACGACGCCGCGAAGCTCATCTCTGAGCAGGCTGCCGAGGCCGGCATCAAGGTCAACGCCTCGACGGTGCAGTGGCAGGAGTTCTCGGACGCCCGCCAGACCGGTCAGTACCAGCTCATCATGGGTGGCGTCATCGGCACCTCGGTCGCCGACCCCTTCCAGATCTACAAGGACTGGTTCATCGGTGAGTCGACGTCGCAGGTCGGTCAGGAGGTTCCCGCCGGTCGCTGGAACTTCAGCCGCTACGACAACGCGATCGTGAACGAGGCCGTCGCCGCGGCCGCCGCCACGAATGACGAGGCTGTCAAGCAGGAGGCGTACGCCGCTGTGCAGGCCGAGATCGTGCGCGACCTGCCCTACATCCCGCTGGTCATCAACGCCACCCAGACGTTCTTCAACACGAAGGACTTCACGGGCTGGCCGACCGAGGACGACCTGTACGCCTTCCCGCCCGCCTGGGGCTCGGTCGCGTCCGGCTACGTCCTCCAGCACCTGGAGCCGGTGAAGTAATGCAGAACCGGGCAGAAGCCGCGGCACGGAGGAGCGGGCCGCAATGAAGTTCTATGCGCGGCGGATCGCGTTCTACGTGGTGACACTGTGGGCGACGATCTCCCTCAACTTCCTCCTGCCGAGGCTTCTGCCCGGTGACCCCGCCGACATCCTCCTCGCGAAGATGCAGCGGGCGGGCGGCGAGCTCACCGAGACCACCGTCCGCAACATCAAGGCCCTGCTCGGCGGCGACTCGTCGTCGATGTGGGAGCAGTACGTCGCGTACTGGGGCCGGATGCTCCAGGGCGACCTGGGCGTCTCGGTCACGAAGTACCCGACCCCGGTGACCGAGCTCATCGCCGCCGCCCTGCCATGGACGGTGATCCTGGTGGGCCTCGCCACCGTGATCTCGTTCGTGCTCGGCGTCGGGATCGGCGCCTGGGTGGGCTGGCGGCGAGGCACCTGGGTGGACCACCTCGTGCCCTTCACGACCGTGCTGCAGTCGATCCCGTACTTCTGGCTGGCACTGGTGCTGGTCGCGATCTTCTCGGTCGCGCTCGGCGTCTTCCCGATCTTCGGCGGATACGACGTGTGGGCGTTCCCCGACGGCCCGGAGTGGAGCTGGGAGTTCATCGGCAGCGCGATCTATCACGGGTTCCTCCCGGCCCTCACGATCGTGCTGAGCTCGGTCGGCGGCTGGCTGCTCGGCATGCGCAACATGATGGTGTCGACCGTGTCGGAGGACTACATCGTCACGGCCGAGGCCAAGGGACTGAAGCCGATGCGCATCCTCCGCACATATGCCACGCGCAACGCGGCGATCCCGTCCATCGCGGGCTTCAGCATCTCGCTCGGCTTCGTCGTGGCCGGCTCCATCGTGATGGAACAAGTGTTCACCTACCCCGGGATCGGCAAGCTCATGATCCAGTCCGTGCAGAACAGCGACTACGCGCTGATGCAGGGCGTGTTCCTCGTGATCACGGTCGCGGTGCTCGCGGCGAACTTCATCATGGACATCGTCTACGGATTCATCGACCCGAGAGCGCGTCACAATGTCTGAGAGGGTCGAAGTGACCGAACCGCCGACCGTCGATCTCGAGCGCGCCCCCGAGACGCTCTCCGACCGCACCATCGACCCCGCCATCGTCGCTCCCGGCGCGCTCATGACGCCGCCCGTCGATGCCGAGGTCTTCGCGGCCCGAGACGAGGCATCCGCCGCTCGGCGCGGCATCCGCCAGCTGCTCCCGCGGATGTCGCTCAAGCTCGCCCTCGGCCTCCTCATCGTCGTCGGGATCGTGCTGTTCGGCATCCTGGGGCCGCTGTTCTGCCAGGATCCGATGGACTCCGACAACCCGGCGCTGTCGCCGCCGAGCCCGGAACACCTCCTCGGCACGACCAAGCTCGGCTACGACGTCCTGGCCCAGCTCGCGTGGGGCACACGAGGGTCGCTCATGGTGGGCATCACCGCGGGCCTCATCGCGCTCGTCCTGTCGATCGTCTTCGGCATCATCGCCGGCTACAAGGGCGGCTGGTGGGACGAGATCCTGTCGCTGTTCACCAACATCATGCTCGTCATCCCCGGCCTTCCCCTCGTCATGGTGATCGCCACCTATATCCCGGGGCGGAGCTGGATGCTGGTGGCCGTCGTGCTCGGCATCACCGGGTGGGCGGGCTCGGCGGTGGTCCTCCGGGCGCAGGCGCGCTCGCTGCGGTCACGCGACTACGTCGCCGCCAGCCGTGTGGCGGGGGAGAAGACGGTGCGCATCATCCGCGTCGAGATCCTGCCCAACCTGCTGCCCCTCCTGGCAGCGCAATTCCTCTTCGCGATCATCTTCGCCATCCTCGGCGAAGCCGGTCTGTCGTACCTCGGACTCGGACCCACCGGATCGATCACGTGGGGCACGATGCTCAACGACGCGCAGACGGGTCAGGCGCTCGGAACCGGCGCCTGGTGGTGGTTCGTCCCGCCCGGCCTCATGATCGCGCTGCTCGGCGCCGGGCTGTCGCTGATCAACTTCTCGATCGACGAGATCATCAACCCGAAGCTCCGGCTCGCCCCGGAGAACGCGCGGCGCGTGCGCCGGGCCAAGCGCGCCGGACGCGGTGTCGAGTCGATCCGCACCACGAACGGAGTCGAGGCATGAACCGCGATGCCGTCCTCACGGCGAGGAACGTGTCGATCGAGTACGAGGTCGACCCGCCGGTGAAGGCGGTGCGCGACGTGTCGCTCACATTGCACCGAGGGGAGATCCTGGGACTCGCCGGCGAATCGGGCTGCGGCAAGTCCACCCTCGCGTACGGGGTCAACCGGCTTCTGAAGCCGCCGGCGCTGATGACGTCCGGCGAGATCGTGTTCCACGACCGCTCCGGCGAGGACATCGACGTCGTGGGGCTCGCCGACGAGGAGCTGCGCCGCTTCCGGTGGGACAAGGTGTCGATGGTCTTCCAGGGCGCGATGAACTCGCTCAACCCGGTCATCAACGTCCGTGCCCAGCTGTTCGACGTGTTCACGACGCACCGGCCGGAGATGTCCAAGCGCGAGAAGCAGCAGCGCAGCGAGGAGCTCCTGGAGCTCGTGGGCGTCGACCCGAAGCGCCTGTCGAGCTTCCCGCACGAGCTGTCGGGCGGCATGCGGCAGCGCGTCATGATCGCGATCGCGCTCGCGCTCGACCCGCAGGTCATGATCATGGACGAGCCGACCACCGCGCTCGATGTGGTGGTGCAGCGCGGCATCATCCGCGAGATCATGCGCCTGCGCGAGCGGCTCGGGTTCGCCGTGATCTTCATCACGCACGACCTGCCCATGCTGATCGAGATCAGCGACCGCATCGCCGTCATGCTGCAGGGCGGGATCGTCGAGCTCGGCACCGCCACCGAGATCTACCGCGACCCGCAGCACGAGTACACCAGGAAGCTGCTGTCGAGCTTCCCGAGCCTGCGCGGCGACCGGGGCGACTTCGTGCGCACCGGCACGCAGCCGGTCTCGGCGACGCTGGGCTCGGCCGCGGGCGCCGGCCCGCTCGAAGGAGGACCCGCATGAGCGCCCAGCCAGCCACCGCGCGCGGACAGCGCACTCTCGACGCCCGCAACCTCGTCAAGGACTTCCGGCTCCGCAGCGGACTGAGCTTCTCCACCCTGCACGCGGTGAAGGACGTCTCGTTCACGCTCGAGGCAGGCCGCACGATCGCGCTGGTGGGGGAGTCCGGTTCGGGCAAGTCCACGATCGCGAAGATGCTCGCCCGCCTCGAGACTCCGACGAGCGGGCAGATCCTGCTGGACGGCAAGCCGGCCGGCAACCGCAGCCGCGAGGTCGCGGCCTACCGCGGCGACGTGCAGATGGTGTTCCAGGACCCGTTCGCGTCGCTGAACCCGTTCCACTCGATCGAGCATCACCTGGAGCGCCCGCTGCGCATCCACAATCCCGGGATGGGCAAGGCGGAGGTGCGCCGGCGCGTGCTCGAGCTGCTCGACCGCGTGCGCCTCACACCGACCGACAAGATGGCCGAGCGCCGCCCGCACGAGCTGTCGGGCGGTCAGCGCCAGCGCGTCGCGATCGCGAGGGCGCTCGCGCCCGGGGCGCAGTTCATCATCGCCGACGAGCCGGTGTCGATGCTCGACGTGTCGATCCGTCTCGGCGTGCTCAACCTGCTCGCGCAGTTGCAGCGCGAGGACCATCTGGGCGTGCTCTACATCACCCACGACCTCGCGACCGCCCGGCACTTCTCCGACGACATCCTGGTGATGTATCGCGGTGACATCGTCGAGCGCGGGCCCGCCGATACGGTCATCCTCGACCCGCAGCACGACTACACGCGGACGCTGCTGGGTGCCGCTCCCGACCCCGAGAACCAGGGGATGCTGCGCGACGAGGTGCGCCGGGAGCTGGCGGCGAGGCGGCCCTGACGCATCGCTCCACCTCCGCTTCCCCGACACGCCGGGGAACGGGGGTCGGGGTCGTTCTCCCAGGCAGGGTGCGTAGCCTGTCGAGACGGGTCCTGACGGCGGAAGGAGTGGGGATGATCGTCGTCGACGTGCTGATCGTCCTCCTCCTCGTGGCCGCCTGCATCGGCGGTGTCCAGCGCGGCTTCTTCGCCAGCATCGGCACGCTCGCCGGGCTCGCCGCGGGCGCGTTCGCGGCCTACTGGCTGACGCCGCTGGTGAGCACATGGGTGCCCTCGCCCGTCTGGCGCGGCCCCGCCGTGATCGCCACCGCGATCGGACTCGTCTTCGCCGGCGCCGCGATCGGCGCCGCCATCGGCTCGGCGCTGCGCTCCGGCGCGGACCGGCTCAAGCTCCGCGGCATCGAGCGCTTCCTCGGCGGCATCGCCTCCGTGCTCGCCGCCATCCTCGCCCTCGCGTTCGTCGCTCCGGCGATCGCCGGCGCCGGCATCCCCATCGTGTCGTCCGCCGTCGCCTCGTCGAGCATCCTGCGCGGGATCGAGGCGGCCACGCCCGACCCCGTCGCCGCGGCGCTGGCGCAGCTGCGCGGCGCGGTATTGGAGGACAGCCTGCCGGGCCTCGGCCAGCTGCTCGGCCCCGCGACGGTGGATCCCGCGCCCCCGGTGGCGCTGGACGATCCGGAGCTGCAGCGGGCCGCGGCATCCGTCGCCCGCGTGTCGGGCAACGCGTACGCCTGCGGGCGCGGATCGGCCGGCAGCGGATTCGTCATCGCGGAGGACCGTGTCGTCACGAACGCCCACGTCGTCGCCGGCGTCGACACCCCGATCGTCGAGCTGCCGGGCGTGGCGGCACGCGAGGGACGCGTCGTGTACTTCGATCCGGTCGACGACCTCGCGGTGATCGCGGTGGACGACCTGGGTGCCGACGTCCTGCCGTTCTCGCCGACGCTCGCGCCCGGTGACGCGGCCGCGGTGCAGGGCTATCCCTACGGCGGCCCGTTCACGATGGTCCCGGCCGGTGTGGAGTCGGTGGGCAGCGCGAACGTGCCCGACGTCTACGACGGGTCGTGGAACCCGCGGGAGATCTACGCCCTCGATGCCGTTGTGCGGCCCGGCAACTCGGGCGGTCCGCTGCTCACCGACGAGGGAGCCGTGGCCGGTGTGGTCTTCGCCCGCGCGGAGAACGACGAGAACCTCGGCTACGCGATGACGATGGCCGAGCTCGACCCGGTGGCGGCGCGCGCACCGTCGCTCTCGAACACCGTGTCGACCGGTTCCTGCGTCGGCTGACCACCACGACCGCTATGCTTGCTGCGCAAGTCAATACGGCCCATCACCCGGGCGGGAGAGCCTCGGCAGCGCGATCGCCGAGCACCGAAGGAGCAAGCCTCCCCGCCAATCTCTCAGGTACCGCGTACCGTTCGGGCAGGCCGACTCTGGAAAGCGATTTCGAGCGAAGCTCGCAGATCCGCCGACGGTGAAAGCAGGATGTCCCGCATCCAGCGAAGCTCTCAGGCCCATGACAGAGGGGGAGTTCACAGACGTCGATCGGCGTCTGCCCGTCCGCGACCGGGAGAACTCATGACAGAACTCCGTACGACTGCCTTGCATGACCGCCACGAGGCGCTCGGCGCCTCCTTCACCGACTTCGGCGGCTGGCTCATGCCGGTGCGCTACAGCTCCGACCTCGCGGAGCACCACGCGGTGCGCACGGCCGCAGGCCTCTTCGACATCTCGCATATGGCCGAGTTCCTGGTAGAAGGACCGGAGGCGGGGGCGTTCCTGGACTACGCGCTCGCCGGACGACTGTCGGCGATGACCGACGACCAGGCGAAGTACAGCCTGGTGCTGGATGCCGACGGCGGGATCATCGACGACGTCATCGTCTATCGCCACAACCCCGAGCGCCTCATGGTCGTGGCGAACGCGGGTAACCGCGCAGCCGTCGCGGAGGCGTTCGCAGAGCGCTCGCAGTCGTTCGATGTCGACATCGACGACGCGACCGACCACATCGCGCTCGTCGCGGTGCAGGGCCCGGCATCGCAGGAGATCCTCCAGGCGACCCCCGGGATCGTCGACCTCTCGGCTGCGCTCGGCGACCTCAAGTACTACCGCATGGCGCACGCGCGGTTCGCAGCGCCGGGCGAGGAGCCCGTGCCGATGCATGTCGGCCGCACCGGCTACACCGGCGAGGACGGGTTCGAGCTGTACATCAGAGCGTCCTCCGCACCGGCCCTCTGGGACGCCCTGTTGGCCGCCGGCGAACCGCTCGGACTGGTTCCCGCAGGCCTCGCCGCGCGCGACACGCTGCGCCTGGAGGCCGGGATGCCGCTCTACGGCCACGAGCTCTCGCGCGACATCGTGCCCGCCCAGGCCGGCCTCGGCCGCGTCGTGGCGGTCGACAAGGACGATTTCGTCGGCAAGTCCGGCCTCGCGGCGGTCGTGACGCCCGATGCTCCCGTGCTCGTCGGCCTCGCCTGTGAGGGCCGGCGCGCGGGTCGTGCCGGCTACGCCGTGTTCGACGCGACCGACGCGGAGACCCCGGTCGGCGAGATCACCAGCGGTGCGCTCAGCCCGACCCTCGGGCATCCCATCGCCATGGCCTTCGTCCCGCCGGCCGCGAGCGCGCCCGGCACCACGCTCTTCATCGACGTGCGGGGCACCCGCATCCCCGCGACCGTGACCGACCTGCCCTTCTACCGGAGGAACAAATGACCGACCTCACCGCCCTCAAGTACACGGCCGAGCACGAGTGGATCGCCCTCGACGGAGACGTCGCGACCGTCGGCATCACCGCGTACGCGGCCGACAAGCTCGGCGACGTCGTGTTCGTCGAGCTGCCCGCCGTGGGCAGCACGGTGACCGCGGCCACCGTCGTCGGCGAGATCGAATCCACCAAGTCCGTCGGCGAGCTCTACGCGCCGCTGACCGGCGAGGTCCTCGAGATCAACGAGGCGGTGGTGGACGACCCGTCGCTCGTGAACGCCGATCCGTTCGGCGCCGGCTGGCTCGTCAAGCTGACTGTCGACCCGGCGGCGGTCGCCGACCTGCTCGACCGCGACGCGTACATCTCGCTCACGGGCGGCGCCGAATGACGGGTCTGTTCGTCGATCGTCATATCGGGACGGATGCCGCGGCCCAGCGCATGATGCTCGACGCCCTGGGCTACGACAGCGTCGACGCGCTCGTGCAGGCGGCGGTGCCGGCATCCATCCATGCAAAGGCGCGCCCGACGAGCGACATCCCGCCGGCGGCGACGGAGGCCGAGGCGCTCGCCGAGCTGCGGATGCTGGCCTCGCAGAACCGCGCGGCCCGGCCGATGATCGGCCTCGGCTACGCCGACACGATCACCCCGTCGGTGATCGCGCGCAACGTTCTCGAGAACCCGTCCTGGTACACCGCGTACACGCCGTACCAGCCCGAGATCTCGCAGGGGCGCCTGGAGGCGCTCATCAACTTCCAGACGATGGTGACCGACCTCACGGGCCTCGCGACCGCGAACGCGTCGATGCTCGACGAGTCGACCGCGGTCGTCGAGGGCATGCTCGTCGCGCGCCGGGGCTCGAAGTCGCCGTCGAACGTCTTCGTCGTCGACACCGACACGATGCCGCAGACGAAGGCGCTCCTCGCCCATCGCGCGGCGGCGGTCGGCATCGAGCTCGTGGAGCTCGACCTCGCCCACGGCGCGCTGCTCGAGAACGCGGTTGGTGAGCCCCTCCAGCCGTTCGGCGTGCTGATCCAGTACCCGGGCGCCTCGGGCAACGTGTGGGACCCGGCAGGCGTCGTCGACGCGGCGCACCTGACGGGCGCGCTCGTCGTCGTGGCCGCCGACCTGCTCGCACTCACCCTGCTGCGCTCGCCCGGTTCGTTCGGGGCCGACGTC
This sequence comes from Microbacterium sp. LWS13-1.2, assembly GCF_040144835.1. Taxonomy (NCBI): domain Bacteria; kingdom Bacillati; phylum Actinomycetota; class Actinomycetes; order Micrococcales; family Microbacteriaceae; genus Microbacterium; species Microbacterium sp. LWS13-1.2. Next base: position 979,649 of record NZ_CP151632.1, on the reverse strand, counting down.
GCGGTGGGGACGACGCAGCGCTTCGGCGTGCCCCTGGGCTTCGGCGGCCCTCACGCCGGCTACATGGCGGTGCGCCAGGGTCTGGAGCGCCAGCTGCCCGGCCGCCTCGTGGGCGTCTCGCAGGATGCCGCGGGACACCCCGCGTACCGCCTGGCGCTGCAGACCCGCGAGCAGCACATCCGCCGCGAGAAGGCGACGTCGAACATCTGCACGTCGCAGGTGCTGCTGGCCGTCATGGCCTCCATGTACGCGGTGTACCACGGCCCCGACGGACTGCGCGCGATCGCAACCGACGTGGCGAAGAAGACCGAGGCGCTCGCCGCCAGGCTGCGCTCGTACGGCCTGTCGCTGCGCTCCGACGCGTTCTTCGACACCATCCGGGTCGCGACACCGGGTGCATCACGACGGGTGATCGAGCGCGCCCGCTCGCGCGGCTACCAGCTGTTCTGGGCGGACGACGCGACGGTCGGGGTGTCGGTCGACGAGACCACCACCGCCGATGATCTCGCTGCCGTGGCGTGGGCCTTCGGACTGCCCGAGGACGAGTTCCTCGGAGCGGGCGAGCAGGGAGAGCGCAGGCTTCCGTACGCGGATGCCGAGCCCCTCGCCGGCGTGCCCTCGGGGCTGCACCGCGTCGAGGAGTTCCTCACGCACCCGGTGTTCAACACGCACCGGTCCGAGACGGCGATGATGCGCTACCTCAAGCAGCTCTCCGACCGGGACTACGCGCTGGACCGCGGCATGATCCCGCTGGGCTCGTGCACCATGAAGCTCAACGCCGCCACCGAGATGGCGGCGGTGTCGTGGCCGGAGTTCTCGCGCGTGCACCCGTTCGCGCCCGAGGCCGACGTGCACGGCTACCTCGCGCTCATCGAGCAGCTCGAGGTGTGGCTCGCCGAGGTCACCGGGTACGACGCGGTGTCGCTGCAGCCCAACGCCGGCTCGCAGGGCGAGCTCGCGGGGCTCATGGCGATCCGCGGCTACCACCGCGCCAACGGCGACCAGGAACGCACGGTGTGCCTCATCCCGTCCTCGGCGCACGGCACCAATGCCGCCTCGGCCGTCCTGGCCGGCATGCGCGTCGTCGTGGTCGCGTGCGACGACGCCGGCAACGTCGACCTCGACGACCTGCGGGCGAAGATCGCAGCGCACGCCGACGAGCTCGCGGCGCTGATGATCACTTACCCGTCGACGCACGGCGTGTACGAGCACGACGTGCTCGAGATCACGCAGGCCGTGCACGACGCGGGCGGCCAGGTGTACATCGACGGCGCGAACCTCAACGCGCTCCTCGGCTACGCCCGGTTCGGCGATCTGGGCGGCGACGTCTCGCACCTCAACCTGCACAAGACGTTCGCGATCCCGCACGGCGGCGGCGGTCCGGGCGTCGGCCCGGTCGCGGCCAAGGCGCACCTGGCTCCCTACCTGCCGAGCCACCCGTTCTCGCAGCGCAGGGACCACGCGGGCGGCGTCTTCGACGGCGGACCGATCTCGGCCGCGCCGCACGGCTCCGCCGGCATCCTGCCGATCTCGTGGGCGTACGTGCGGATGATGGGCGCCGAGGGGCTGCGCGACGCGACCGCCGCTGCCGTGCTCGCGGCGAACTACATCGCCGTGCGCCTGCGCGAGCACTACCCGGTGCTCTACACCGGCGAGGACGGCCTCGTCGCGCACGAGTGCATCCTCGACCTGCGGCCGCTGCGCGAGGCGACCGGGATCACGGTCGACGACGTCGCCAAGCGGCTCATCGACTACGGCTTCCACGCTCCGACGATGTCGTTCCCAGTCGCAGGCACGCTCATGGTCGAGCCGACCGAGTCGGAGGACCTCGGCGAGATCGAGCGCTTCATCGAGGCCATGATCGCGATAAAGGCCGAAGCCGACCGGGTCGCCGCGGGGGAGTGGCCCGCCGACGACAACCCGCTGGTGAACGCCCCCCACACGGCCGAGTCGGTCGTGGCCGGCGAGTGGAGCCATCCGTACTCGCGCGAGACCGCCGTGTACCCCGTGCACACGCTCGTCCGCACCAAGTACTGGCCGCCGGTGCGCCGCATCGACCAGGCCTACGGCGACCGCAACCTCGTGTGCGCGTGCCCGCCGATCGAGGCCTTCGCCTGACACGACGCCTGAGCGACGGGATGCCGGTGCCCCCGGCATCCCGCTCGTTCCCGTCTCCGGGCGGCGCGCCGTCGGCCGGTGGTCGAGCGCCCAGGGCCCTGGCCTCATTTCCGCGAGACCCCATCGGGCGGACGAGACCCTGGGTGAACCCCACGGTCTCGTCCGCCCACTGTTGTCTCGCGGAGGCGGGGGGCTCGCGCGGACCCGCCTGGTGCGGGTGATGGCCCGCGGCGCGGCCGATGCGGCGGCGCGGCGTGGCCGATGCGGCGGCGCGGCGTGGCCGATGCGGCAGCGCGGCGAGACCCCAGCGGGCGGACGAGACCCTGGGTGAACCCCGCGGTCTCGTCCGCCCACTGTTGTCTCGCGGAGGAGGGGGCTAACGCGGGTCGGTCGGGTGCGGGGCGCGTCCGACCAGTACACGGCGCATGGACATCAACGCGGCGGAGTTCTCGGGAGCGGTGGCACGGAGTCCGGCGCCGTGGAGGAGAGTACGCAGCGGTGTGAACGTCGTCGTATCCTGCCATCCCCAGTGGGCGACGGCTCGCAGATGCCCGCGAAGTCGGGCATCTCGCGATCGCTGCTGCTTCAGGAGCGTGGCCGCATCGCCGAACCGGCCGTCGAACTTGAAGTCCCCGTCAGCCTCCCCAGCGAGGGATGCCTCTTCCCACACGAAGTCGACGCGGTCCACCTCGTCCGGTTGGGTGACGAAAGTCTTCTGGAGCTCGGGCGCGGAAAAGCCCAGCCACTCGATCACGCCGCGGCTCACGGATTCGAACGCTGTCTCCGCGAGCGAGGTGGCGCGCGACAGCGGCCATCGTGCGATGTCACGGCCACGGCTGGACGAACGCGTCGCGTTGATGCGCGCCAACTCCTCGCGCGAGACCGTGTCGTCGCGTCGCAGCATCGCATCCGCCACCGCGAGCCCGATGGCGGGATGGCGCGCGCGAGCCACGTCGACGGCTGCCTCCGCCGGAGCGGAGACGGCGATCCCGCTGATCAGCACGAGTGCGCGGTGGTCCGTTGTGGTGTGGGTGCGCACACCCGAGACCAGCCTGGATGCGCCCGTCGCCGGTGCGAGGACATGGACGACGCCGGGGTTGCCGAAGACCGGACCGCCGTGCAGCGCGACAGCAGACTCGTGGGAGGGGACGAGATCGGGATGCAGCAGAAGCGCAGCGTGCACCTGCGCCAGGTACCTCGTCCACGGCGGCAGCGATCGCCACTCCTCCGCTGGTGCGTACACCCCGCGCCGAACCTTGACCAGGTCGTTCCGGGCCACCGCGCGTTCGGGATGAGGGACGTCGTCGACGCGCAACAGCGAGATCGGCGATGGCTGGAGTGTCAGCGCGGACGTGAGCAGCGGCATCCGTCGACTCTGTCGGGCCGCGGCAGCCGCGGCGAAGATCTCCGAGCCGTTCGTGGACGAACCCCGAAACCTCCGGTCTGTGGAGGAGCCGCGCGCCGGCCGGTGTTCCTGCGCACAGCGCCCCACGCTGCGCGCCCGGCGCGGTTTGACGAGACCCCAGTGGGCCGACGAGACCCTGGGTGAACCCCACGGTCTCGTCCACCCACTGGGGTCTCGCCGAGAAAGGGCGGCGCGCACCCCTCGCCGAGACAGGGCGGCGCGCTGACCGGCTACGCCGCGGCGGACGCGGACGGCGTCGGAGTCGGGGTCGGCGACGGCGTCGGGATCGGGGCGAAGACGCCGGGCCACAGCGCCGCGGCGAGGGGGTAGCCGACGAAGGCGACGATGTCGAGCAGGGTGTGCGCGACGACGAGGGGCATGACGCGCCCCCACCGGCGGTAGCACCAGCCGAACACCAGGCCCATGACAAAGTTGCCGACGATCGCTCCGATGCCCTGGTAGGCGTGGTACGCGCCGCGCAGGGCCGCGGTGGTCAGGATGATCGACCAGTCGTTCCAGCCGAGCCGGCGCAGCCGGTCGAACAGGTAGCCGATGAAGATGACCTCCTCGGTCAGCCCCGCGCGCAGCGCCGACAGCACGAGCAGCGGCACCGTCCACCACGCCGCGTCGAGGGGCGAGGCCACGACCGCGACCGTGATCCCCAGAGCTCGTCCGGCTGCGTAGAGCGCCAGCCCCGGCAGGCCGATGACGGCGGCGAGCAGGATGCCGCGGCCGAGGTCGCCGGCGAATCGAGTGAAGTCGAGGCCGATGCGCCGCAGCGCGTTGCTCCCGGGCTCCCACAGCAGGTACACCACGAGCGCGACGAGGGCGAGCGCGAAGAAGACGGAGAGCAGCTGGTAGGTCACGTCCCAGAACGCCTGCACATCGCGTGACGGATTCACCTGGGTCTGCTGCTGACCCAGGGGGACCGGTGCGAGGAGCTTGCGAACGAGCGAGAGGACCGAGTAGAGCGCCGACTGACCGACCGTGATCGCCAGGACGATCCAGACCTCCCAGGTCAGGCGGCGGCGCTCGAACGCATCGGGGGCAGCAAGCGTAGTGGAATCCCTCCGGTCCGTGGGTCGGTTCGGCGGCGTCATCTTGTCAGATTGTCACACTCCGCGTCGATTGAGTTAAGGCTCTGTAACGTTTTCCCCGATCGTTTTGACCATCTCACCACCGATGCTTATCGTTTTCCCATCCGCGCGCCCGTCCGGTTCTCTCCGTACTCGCGCGCATTACCCTGCACAGGAGGAGACACAGTGTCTGACAAGACGACGTGGCGCATGCGCGCACTCGGAGTCGCGGCGGGCGTCGGCGTGACCGCATTGGTCCTTGCCGGCTGCTCGACGACCCCGCCGGAGTCGGAGGAGCCCACGGCCACCGACACCGCGGTGACCGTTGCTGAGACGAACGAGTTCACGGGTACGAACTCGAACAGCGACAACGGCAACCTCGACATCAACGGCAAGATCGACTACCTCACCAAGTCCACGTTCTACTACGTCAGCGACAGCTACGAGGTCGTTCCGGACGAGTCGTTCGGCACGATGGAGGTCGTCAGCGAGGACCCCCTCCAGGTCAAGTACACCCTCAACGACGGGCTCGAGTGGTCCGACGGTGAGCCCATCACCACCGACGACCTCGTCTTCGGATGGGCTGCCACGTCGGGCGTCTTCGACGACGCCACGCTCGACCCGGAGTCGGGTGAGGCCGTGAGCGGCACGAAGTACTTCGCGTACGCGGGCAGCACGGAGGGTCTCAAGACCTCCACGATCACCGAGGTCGCCGACGACAAGCTCTCGCTCACGCTCGAGTACGACGAGCCCTTCGTCGACTGGAACATCCAGGACCTCATGGACCAGCCGGTCCACGTCGTCTCCGAGAAGGCGGGCGTCGACCAGGCCGAGCTCATCGACACGATCCTGACGAGCCCGCGCGGTGACGTTGCTGCTCCGGCGCCGGTCAACGAGACGCTCAAGGCTGCTGCCGACTTCTGGAACTCGGGCTTCGACATGACGTCGCTGCCGGAGGACCCGTCGCTGTACCTGGCGAGCGGCCCGTGGATCATCGACTCGTACGAGCCCACGCAGTCGATGACGCTCAAGCTCAACGAGAGCTACACGGGTGACCTCAAGCCGCAGTTCTCGGAGCTCGTCATCCGCTTCATCGGTGACGCGCAGGCCCAGGTCACGGCCCTCCAGAACGGCGAGGTCGACATCATCGCCCCGCAGGCGAGCGGTGACACGCTGACCGCGCTCGAGGCGATCGACGGTGCCACGGTGATCCAGGGCGACCAGCTCGCGTACGACCACCTCGACCTGACGTTCGCCGGCCCGCTGGCCGAGCAGAACGTCCGTGAGGCCTTCCTCAAGACGATCCCGCGTCAGCAGCTCGTCGACACGCTGATCAAGCCGATCAACCCCGAGGCCGAGGTCCTCAACTCGCAGCTGTTCATCCCGGCGCAGTCGTCCTACGAGGACGCTGTCTCGAGCAACGGCTCCGACGCGTACGCCGAGGTCGACATCGAGGGTGCCAAGGAGCTCCTCGCCGGTGCGACCCCGACGATCCGCCTCATGTACAACATCAACAACCCGAACCGCGTTGCCGCGTTCGAGGCCATCCAGGCCTCGGCTGCTGAGGCCGGCTTCGTGATCGAGGATGTGGGCCGTGAGGACTGGAGCGCGCAGCTCGGTTCGGACATCTACGACGCGGTCATCTTCGGCTGGATCTCGCCCGGTGTCGGCAACGGCACCGTCCCGCAGATCTTCGCCAGCTTCGGTGGCAGCAACTTCAACAAGTACGCCAACGACACGGTCGACGAGATCGCCCGTGAGATCCCGGTGACGCTCGACACCGACACCATCGATGAGCTCACGGTCCAGGCCGACGCCGAGCTGTTCGGCGACGCCTACGGTCTGCCGCTGTGGCAGAGCCCGGGCCTGGAGGCGCACGCAGACAACATCGAGGGCCTCACCTACATGGGCAACCAGACCGGTGTGTTCTGGAACTTCTGGGAGTGGACGGTCGCCGAGTAATTCGGTGATCAGCTGAAACACCACGCCATGGGGCGTCGGGTTCTTGCAGCCCGGCGCCCCGTGCGTGTGTCTTCCCGTCCACTGCGGGTGACCGCGACGTCAGGCCTCTGCTGCCGCCGTCGCCCGCCTGCTACCTTTTCTGCATGAAGGGCCAGCCCAGTGCTTAGCTTCGTCCTGCGGCGCATCGGGGTCTCGATCCTGATCCTCATCGCCGCATCCTTCTTGATGTACACCCTCGTGGCTCTGGCAAGAGACCCGCTCGAGGATCTGTACGCCTCCAACAGCCCGAACCGCGACGCGCTCATCGCACAGCGCATCGACTGGCTGAACCTCGACCAGCCCATTCCCGTCCGCTGGTTCAACTGGCTTCTCGGCGCCGCACGCTGCGTCATCCCGTTCGGCGGATGCGATCTCGGCGTCACGATCCAGAACCAGCCGGTCGACGTCCTTCTCGCTCGCGCCATGGGTGCGACGCTCCAGCTCGTGACCGCCTCGACGATCCTCGCGATCGTCCTCGGCATCCTGGTCGGCATCGTCTCGGCGCTGCGTCAGTACAGCGCGATCGACTACTCGTTCACGTTCGCCAGCTTCCTGTTCTACTCGCTGCCCTCGTTCGTGATGGGTGTTCTCCTCAAGGTCTTCCTGGCCCTCGGCTTCAACAACTGGCTGGACAGCCCGGTGTTCACATGGCCGTGGATCATCGCGTTGAGCCTCATATCGGGCGTCTTCTGGCAGGCGATCATCGGCGGGAACAGGCAGCGTCGCCTGGTCGTCTTCGCCGCATCAGTCGTCACCACGGGCGCCATGCTCTACGGCATGAGCGTCACGGCGTGGTTCCTCTACCCGTCGCTCGGCCCCGTCCTCACGCCGCTGCTGATCGCCGCGTTCGGTGCCGCGATGGTGCTGATCATCGCCGGACCCCGCGCGCGCTACGCCTGGCGTACGGCGGGTGCGACCGTCATCGTGCTGGTGGCCGCGTTCTTCGTGCTGCAGCCCTTCCTCGACTCGTTCAACGGCTGGGGCGTCTTCGCGCTCTTCGTCGCCTCGGCGCTCGTCGGCGTGGCGGCGGGCTGGTTCCTGGGTGAGTACGACAAGGGCCAGGCGATGCGCATCGGCGCCCTCACCGGCATCCTGGGAATGGGCGTCATCGTCCTCAACCAGTTCATGGGGCGCTGGAACGACTACGTCAACAACCCGAAGGTGAACGGCCGCCCGATCGCCACGATCGGCTCGGAGACACCGAACCTGCAGGGCGACTGGTGGATCCAGAGCATCGACACGTTCACCCACCTGCTGCTGCCGACGATCAGCCTCATGCTCATCTCGTTCGCGGCGTACACGCGCTACGCGCGCGGCGGCATGCTCGAGACGCTGAACCAGGACTACATCCGCACGGCGCGCGCGAAGGGTCTGCCGGAGCGCACCGTCATCGTCCGCCACGCGTTCCGCAACTCGCTGATCCCGATCACCACGATCGTCGCGGCCGATGTGGGCGCGCTCATCGGTGGCGCGATCATCACCGAGCGGATCTTCGCGTTCAGCGGCATGGGTGCTCTCTTCAACCAGGGTCTCTCGCATGCCGACCCCAACCCGGTCATGGCGTACTTCGTCGTCATCGCCGTGTTCGCCATCACGTTCAACTTCCTCGCCGACCTCGCCTACTCGGCAATCGACCCGAGAGTGAGGGTCAAGTAATGTCCATCCCGATCGATCCGTCCCTCGAACCGCCCAGCCAGGTCGCCGAAGGCGGCGTGCACGTCCAGACCGCCGACGAGCGCGGCGTCAGCCAGGGGCGACTGACCTTCCGTCGGTTCATCGCCCACAAGCCCGCCGTGATCAGCGCGATCCTCTTCATCCTGATCGTCGGATTCGCCGTCACCGCGACCGGCATCGGCCCGATCCCGGGCTGGTGGAAGTGGAACTATGAGCAGCTGATCCCGATCACCGACGGCGGCAAGCCGACGCTGACGCTCTTCCCGTTCTCGCTGGGCGACCACCCGTTCGGTCAGAACACGGTCGGCAAGGACTACTTCGCGATGGTCATGCGCGGCCTCGTGAACTCGTCGTACATCATGTTCATCATCGGCCTCATCGGCGCCTTCATCGGCGTCGTGGTCGGTGCGATCGCCGGTTACTATCGCGGGTGGGTCGACGCGGTGCTGATGCGCCTGACCGACATCGTCATCGTGATCCCGGTGATCGTCATCGGCGCCGTGGTCGGTTCGTCCGTCGGCAACCTGGGGCCTCTGTTCCTGGCCCTGTTCCTCGGCTTCTTCGTGTGGACGGGCATCGCGCGTCTGGTCCGGGCCGAGTTCCTGACGCTGCGTGAGCGCGAGTTCGTCGAGGCGGCGCGGGTCGCCGGGGCATCGGACGCGCGCATCATCTTCAAGCACATCCTGCCCAACGCGATCGGCGTCGTGATCGTGGCGACGACGCTGCTGATCGCCGCAGCCATCATCCTCGAGACGTCGCTCTCGTTCCTCGGCTACGGCGTCCGCGCTCCCGATGTCTCGCTCGGCTTGCTGATCGCGTCGAACGAGTCGGCGTTCCAGACCCGCCCGTGGCTGTTCTGGTGGCCGGCGGCTTTCATCGTGATCCTGTCGCTGCTGGTGAACTTCGTCGGCGACGGCCTGCGCGATGCGTTCGACCCGCGCCAGAAGCGCGTGGTCTTCCGCAAGGTGAAGGACCTCCCGGACGATGCGGTGCTCGTCAGCGGCACCACCGCCGATGTGCCCGAGGGTGCGATGGTCACCGCCGGCGGCGGAACGACCGTGTCGGGTGTGACGAGCGATCGCGGCGACGACGTCCTCGACGAGGAGATCTCGCCCGAACCGGATCGCCGCGCATGATGCTCGAGAAGCGGTCAGCCCGTGGCGATGATCAGCGCGACGGACGCCACCGCGAGCACGGCGGACGCCACCAGGTAGAGCAGGTGCCAGTGGCGCTTCACCGGCGTCTCGTCGGCGACGCCGAGCTCCACCTGACCGCCGTCCAGGCGGCGGCGCCACGTTTCGCGCACGACGAGGGCGGCATTGCCCGAGTCGGTGCCCAGGCGGTCGCTGGGACGCGCCTCGCCGCCGGCGGCGCTCGCCTCGCGGCGCGCCTTGGCGTTGCCCATCATCGTGGTGAAGAAGCCGGGCGCCGGCGCGGACCAGGCGGTGAAGCTGCCGGACGGCGTGTGCAGCGTCAGGGCGCGGGCCGTGTCGACATGCACGAGCGCCTCCCACGGCACATCGACGTCGTGACTGACGTTCTCGATGCGCACGCCGTGATCGGACACGACGACGCACGGGCGCCACAGGGCGGCCCAGCCGAGAAGCGCGGCCAGCGGAGCGCCGGCGTAGACCCACGTCAGCCGCGCGTCCGAGCTCCATACGGCGGTGATCACTGCGAGCGCCGCGAGACTCCAGACGATGACGGCAGCAATGCGGTTGAAACGGGAGTCGATGCGGATCGCAGGGTCGGTCACCTCCCCATTCTCTCTCTCGACCCCGCAAGGACCATCCAATGAACGCGTCCCCCCACACCGAATCCACCGGCGGCCCGCTGCTGCAGGTGAGCGGCCTGTCCGTGGACTTCGCTGTCGACAACTACTGGGTTCCCGCGGCGAAGAAGCTCGACTACTTCGTGGAGTCGGGCAAGGCCCTCGCGATCGTCGGCGAGTCCGGCTCGGGCAAGAGCGCGAGCTCCATGGCGATGCTCGGACTGCTGCCCTCGAACGCCCGCGTCACCGGCAGTGTCAAGCTCGGCGGCCGCGAGATCCTGGGCCTGCGCAAGGAAGAGCTGCGCCGCGTGCGCGGCCGTGAGATCGCGGTGATCTTCCAGGAGCCGATGACCGCGCTGAACCCCGTGTTCACGGTGGGCTTCCAGATCATCGAGACGCTCCGCATCCACAAGGGTATGACGCCGAGCGCAGCGCGCGCCCGGGCGCTCGAGCTCCTGGACATGGTGGAACTGCCCGATCCGCTGAAGGCGTTCAACTCCTACCCGCACCAGCTCTCGGGCGGACAGCGACAGCGTGCCATGATCGCGCAGTCGATCTCGTGCGATCCGCAGCTGCTCATCGCCGACGAGCCCACCACGGCGCTTGATGTGACGGTGCAGGCCGAGATCCTCGACCTCATGCGCGACCTGCGTCACCGTCTCGACTCGGCCATCCTCATCATCACGCACGACATGGGCGTGGTGGCCGACATCGCCGACGACATCGTGGTGATGCGCAAGGGCGAGATCGTCGAGCGTGGAACCGTCGATGCCGTGTTCAACCGTCCGCAGCATCCCTACACGCAGCAGCTGCTGGCGGCGGTGCCGCGCATCGGCGACGCGGCGGGGGAGTCGATCGACACGACGGCTGCGCTGGCCGGCGACACGTCGGTGATCCGACTGGCGGATGTGGCCGCGCGCGCGGACGAAGAGCGTCGCAAGGGCCTCGGCGCTCCGGTGCTCGACTTCCAGGACGTTGCCATCGAGTACCCCAAGCGCGGGCGCGTCCCGGCGTTCCGCGCCGTCGAGCACGCGACTTTCTCGATCTTCCCGGGTGAGGTCACCGGCCTCGTCGGCGAGTCCGGCTCGGGCAAGACGACGGTCGGCCGCGCCGCCATCGGCCTGCTGCCGATCGCGGAGGGGCGCGCCGAGGTCGTCGGGCACGACATCTCGAAGGCGGACCGCCGTCTGCTGCACACCGTGCACAAGGACGTCGGCATCGTCTTCCAGGACCCGTCCTCGTCGCTCAACCCTCGCCTGCCGATCGGCCAGTCGATCGGTGAGCCGATGCTGCTGGCGAACGTCGCGAAGGGCCGCCAGCTCGACGTGCGCGTGCAGGAGCTGCTCGACGCGGTCGAGCTGCCCCGCTCGTACCGCAACCGGTACCCGCACGAGCTGTCGGGCGGTCAGAAGCAGCGCGTCGGCATCGCGCGCGCTCTCGCGCTGCAGCCGAAGCTGCTGATCGCCGACGAGCCCACGTCGGCGCTGGACGTGTCGGTGCAGGCCACCGTGCTGCAGCTGCTGCGCGTGCTGCAGCAGGACCTGGGCTTCGCGTGCCTGTTCATCAGCCACGACCTCGCGGTCGTCGACTCGCTCGCTGACCGGATCATCGTGATGCATCACGGGCACATCGTCGAGCAGGGTGCGACCGGTCAGATCCTGCGGGCGCCGCAGGAGGACTACACGCGACGGCTCATTGCGGCCATCCCGGTGCCCGACCCCGACGAGCAGCGCGTGCGCCGCGAAGCGCGGGCGGCCCTGCTCGCAGCGGGCCTGGAGGGCTGACCACAGCGCCGAAAGGCGACACACAGGAGCGCCCAATAGAATGGGGATGCCGGCATTCCGGCATCCCCATTCTCTTTCAAGGATTCCCTCATGGCGCGCGCCCTCCGTCCGGACCTCCGCAACGTGGCTATCGTCGCTCACGTCGACCACGGCAAGACCACCCTCGTCGACGCGATGCTCCGTCAGACCGGCTCGTTCGGCTCGCACGAGCACATGGAAGAACGCGCGATGGACTCGAACGACCTCGAGCGCGAAAAGGGCATCACGATCCTCGCGAAGAACACGGCGATCACCTACAAGGGCGTCCACACCGACGTGCCCGTGACGATCAACGTGATCGACACCCCGGGCCACGCCGACTTCGGCGGCGAGGTCGAGCGCGGCCTCTCGATGGTCGACGGCGTCGTGCTGCTGGTGGACGCGAGCGAGGGCCCGCTGCCCCAGACCCGCTTCGTGCTGCGCAAGGCGCTCGAGGCGAAGCTGCCGGTGATCCTCCTGGTCAACAAGACCGACCGTCCCGATGCGCGCATCGCCGAGGTCGAGGAAGAGGCGCACGACCTGCTGCTCGGCCTGGCGTCGGACCTCCACGACGACGTGCCCGACCTCGACGTCGACGCGCTCCTCGATGTGCCCGTGGTCTACGCGTCGGGTCGTGCCGGCGCGGCATCGCGCAACCGTCCCGCGAACGGCGAGCTGCCCGACAACGCCGACCTCGAGCCGCTCTTCGGCGCGATCCTCGAGCACGTGCCGGCGCCGTCCTACGACGATGAGGCCCCGCTGCAGGCGTGGGTGACGAACCTCGACTCCAGCCCGTTCCTCGGCCGCCTCGCACTCCTGCGCGTCTTCAACGGCACGCTGAAGAAGGGCCAGACGGTCGCCTGGGTGCGCCACGACGGCACGCACTCGAACGCGCGCATCACCGAGCTGCTGAAGACCCGCGCGCTCGAGCGCTACCCGGCGGAAGAGGCCGGCCCGGGCGACATCGTCGCCATCGCCGGCATCGAGGAGATCACGATCGGCGAGACGATCGCCGATCCCGAGGACGTCCGGCCGCTGCCCGCCATCCACGTCGACGACCCCGCGATCTCGATGACGATCGGCACGAACACTTCGCCGCTGGTCGGCAAGGTGAAGGGTCACAAGCTCACCGCCCGCATGGTGAAGGATCGCCTCGACCGCGAGCTCATCGGCAACGTGTCGCTGAAGGTGCTCGACATCGGTCGCCCCGACGCGTGGGAGGTGCAGGGTCGCGGCGAGCTGGCCCTCGCGATCCTCGTCGAGAACATGCGGCGCGAGGGCTTCGAGCTCACGGTGGGCAAGCCCCAGGTGGTCACGAAGAAGGTCGACGGCAAGACCTACGAGCCGTTCGAGCACCTCACGATCGACTCGCCCGAGGAGTACCTCGGCGCGATCACGCAGCTTCTCGCGTCGCGCAAGGGCCGCATGGAGACGATGACGAACCACGGCACCGGCTGGGTGCGCATGGAGTTCATCGTGCCCTCGCGCGGTCTCATCGGCTTCCGCACCGAGTTCCTCACCACGACGCGCGGCACCGGCATCGCCAACGCGATCTCGCACGGCTACGAGCCGTGGGCGGGTCACATCGTCACGCGTCAGAACGGCTCGATCGTGGCCGACCGCTCGGGAGTGGTGACGCCCTTCGCGATCATCGCCCTGCAGGAGCGCATGTCGTTCTTCGTGCAGCCGACCGAAGAGGTCTACGAGGGCATGGTCATCGGCGAGAACTCGCGCAATGACGACATGGACGTGAACATCACCAAGGAGAAGAAGCTCACCAACATGCGCTCCTCCACGGCCGACACGTTCGAGTCGATGACCCCGCCGCGTCAGCTCTCGCTCGAGGAGAGCCTGGAGTTTGCGCGCGACGACGAATGCGTCGAGGTGACGCCCGAGAAGGTGCGCATCCGCAAGGTCGTCCTCGACGCGACCGAGCGCGGCCGCGCCACGGCACGCCTGAAGCGCCAGGACGCCAACGCCTAAGCAGTGACGGATGCCGCGGCCGGCGATGTCGAACGCGGCGTGCTGAGCGGCGGGCGAGGCGCCGTCGATCCCCTGCGCGTCGATCAGCACGCCGTTCTCGTACAGCTTCACGACCGTCGCGTTCTGCCCCCACCACAGGTCGGGGAACACCCGGTAGTCGCCGTCGCGCAGCCCGGTGTCGCGGCCGTTGTCGTCCGACACGGTGAACCCGGACGGGTCGACGCCCGGACCGAACGCGGCGATGTAGTCGTCCATGTCGAACGGGGCTCCGGTGCCCGCGACCGTCACCTGCGAGGCGATCTCGTCGCAGGGATGCGGCTGCCGTCGGCGCGGAGCCACGGATCGAGCTCGCCGGTGACATAGACGATGCGGGGCACCTGGTTGTAGCGCGCATCGTTCTGCGAGCCGCCGGGTACTCCCGCGAGGGCATCGCGGAGCTTCTGCCAGTCGTCCACGACGTACACCTGGGAGGAGTCCGCCGCACCCCCGCCGCTGACGGGCTCGGCCACGCGCGGGACGCGTTCGGGCGCCGTCGGTCCCGACCACGAGGCCCAGCCGTCGCCCGCGGCGATGAGCGGCACCGCGGCGAGGGCGAGGGCGGTCGCGAGGCCGGCGGCTCTGGTGAGTGGTCGCCGGGGCGTTCGGCTGCGGAGGGCGCGCGCGGGGCAGCGTCGTTCTCATGGGACTCCTTCGTCGGGAAGCAGAATCCGTGATGAGAACGGGTGGTGGCACCCACAAGCGAGGAAGCATTTTCTGCGTGTGCGACCAGCATGGTCCGGGCGGCCGGAAAACGCAGTCCCATTGAGTGGATGCCGCACTCCGAGGTGGCCAGTCGCCTCGAGGCGGACCGGAGTGACGCCGCGCAGCCGTCGGTAGCATGACGACGTGACTCTCGACCCCCACTTCGACGACGCGCACAGCGCCGGAGAGGTGAAGCTGGCCGTTCGTCAGGGGCTGGGTGTGGCTCTCGCGACGAGTGCCTACGGCATCTCGTTCGGCGCGCTGGCGGTCGCCGCAGGACTCGACGTGTGGCAGACCTGCGTGCTGAGCCTCGTGATGTTCACGGGCGGGTCCCAGTTCGCGTTCGTCGGGATAGTCGGCGCCGGGGGACTGGCGGCCGCACCCGCCGCGATCGCCTCCGCGGCCCTTCTCGGGGTGCGCAACGTCGCGTACGGCATCCGCATGTCCCCGGTGATCGGTCCGGGGTTCTGGCGCCGCGCCGCCGCTGCGCAGTTCACGATCGACGAGTCCACCGCCGTCTCGCTCGCACAGCGCACTGCGCGCGCCCGCACCCTCGGGTTCTGGGTCACGGGCATCGGCATCTACGTCGGCTGGAATCTGTTTACGCTCGCCGGCGCCCTGCTCGGCGACGTGCTCGGTGACCCACGGGCGTACGGACTGGATGCCGCTGCGGCGGCCGCCTTCCTCGCCCTGCTGTGGCCGCGGCTCCGGGCCCGGCAGCCGATCGTCGTCGGAGTCGCCGCTGCCGTCATCGCGACGGTGCTGACGCCCGTGCTCATGCCCGGGCTGCCCGTGATCGTCGCGGCGGCCGTCGCAATCCTCGTGGGCTGGACCAACTGGCTCGGCAGGGATGACGCAGCGGATGCCGCCGAGCCGGACGACGTGGCGGAGCGCGAGGGGCTGCCGTGACCATGTGGACAGCGGTGCTCGTCGCCGCGATCGTGTGCGTGGCGCTCAAGACGGTCGGCTATCTCATCCCCGCCCGCTGGGTGGAGGCACCCACTCCGCTGCGGATCGCCGATCTGCTGACGGTCGCACTCCTGGCCGCCCTTGTCGCCGTGCAGACGCTCGGCGCGGGTCAGGCGATCGTGGTCGACGCCCGCGTGCCCGCCGTGCTCGTCGCCGCGGGGCTGCTCCTCCTGCGTGCGCCGTTCCTCGTGGTGGTGATCGCCGCAGCCCTCGTCGCGGCGCTGCTGCGCCTGTGGGGCTGGGCGGCGTAGACCGTCTCCGTCGCGCGACCAGGCGGGGGAACCGCCCTCATGGACGAGGTCGGTACGATCGAGTCATGCGTCCCTCCGTCCCCGCCCGCATCGGCAGCTGGATCGTCGCGCTGCTCGTCGGGCTGGTGTACGGGGTCGCCGGAACCGTCGCCCACGCGTACACGATCGGCTGGTTCCCGCTCGGGCTCATCCTGGCGGTGATCGGATCGGCAGCGCTGCTGGTGGCGGTGCGGTTCCTCACCTCCGACAGGTGGGCGACGCTCGCGACCGGCGGCGGCATGATGATCTCCACGCTGGTGTTCTCGGGGAGCGGACCCGGAGGCTCGGTGGTGGTGCCGCAGACCGGCCTCGCCGTGGTCTGGACGTTCGCGGTGCCGATCCTCGTGGCCCTCGCCGTCGCCTGGCCCGATCGCTCCCGCGCCGCCGCCTGAGCCGAGGACGGGCCTCAGCGCGGAAGCGAGCTTCGGTACGGGGTCGGCCCAAGTCGGATGCGGGGCGTGGCATGGGGCCGGCCCAGGTCGGATGCCGAGCGGGGCGTGGGGCCGGCCCCGGTCGGATGCGGAGCGGGGCGTGGGGCCTGCCCCGGTCGGACGTAGACTGAGCGGGTGACGTACGTGATCGCCCTTCCCTGCGTGGACGTCAAGGACCGCGCCTGCATCGACGAGTGTCCCGTGGACTGCATCTACGAGGGCGACCGGTCGCTGTACATCCACCCCGACGAGTGCGTCGACTGCGGCGCCTGCGAGCCGGTGTGTCCCGTCGAGGCGATCTACTACGAAGACGACCTGCCCGACGAATGGCAGGACTACTACACCGCCAATGTCGAGTTCTTCGACGACATCGGCTCCCCGGGCGGCGCGGCCAAGGTGGGTGTGATCCACAAGGACCACCCGGTCATCGAGGCGCTCCCGCCGCAGGAACACTGACGTGGCGGTAGCCGACCTCGCGGACTACCCCTGGGACGCCGTCGCGCCGTACGCGCAGAAGGCGCGCTCGCACCCCGACGGCATCGTCGACCTCTCGATCGGGTCGCCCGTGGACCCGACGCCCTCGGTCGTCGCCGACGCGCTGCGTGCGGCGACCGACGCGCACGCCTACCCGCAGACCGTCGGCACGGCGTCGCTGCGCGCAGCAATCGCCGAGTGGTACGACCGCCGCCGCGGAGTTGCGGGCCTCACGCCCGCCAACGTCCTTCCCACCGTCGGCTCGAAGGAGCTGGTCGCGCTGCTGCCGTTGCTGCTCGGCCTCGGCCCCGGCGACATCGTGGTCCATCCCCGCGCCGCCTACCCCACGTACGAGGTGGGGGCGCGCCTCGTCGGCGCCACGCCGGTCGCGTCCGACGACCCGGCGGAGTGGCCGGAGGGAACGCGCCTGGTGTGGGTGAACTCGCCCGGGAATCCGGACGGCCGCGTGCTCGACGTCGACGCCCTGCGTGCTGCGGTCGCACGAGCGCGGGAGCTGGGCGCCGTGCTCGCGTCCGACGAGTGCTATGCCGAGCTCGGCTGGGACGCCCCCTGGGATCGCGAGCCGGTGCCGTCGGTGCTCGATCCCCGGGTCATCGCCGGCGACCTGCGCGGCATCCTGTCGGTGTACTCGCTCAGCAAGCAGTCGAACCTCGCCGGGTACCGGGCGGCATTCCTCGCCGGCGATCCCTCCGTCGTCGCTCGTCTGCTCACGGCACGCAAGCATCTCGGCCTCATGCTGCCGCTGCCGGTGCAGGCGGCGATGGTCGCCGCCCTCACGGATGACGTCCACGTCGCGGCGCAGAAGGAGCTCTACCGTCGCCGGCGCGAGATCCTGCGGCCCGCCGTCGAAGCGGCCGGCTTCCGCATCGACGCGAGCGAGGCGGGCCTGTACCTGTGGGCGACCGAGGGCCGTGATGCGTGGGAGAGCATCGACCGACTCGCCGACCTCGGCATCCTCGCGGGTCCCGGCCATTTCTACGGCGTGCACTTCCCGCAGCACATCCGGCTGTCGCTCACCGCGACCGACGACCGCATCGCCGCGGCCGCCGAGCGCCTGCGCGCGTCGGCGTCCATTCACCGCAGCGACAACGTGCGCACCGTCGCCCCTGGCTGAGGATTCCTCCATCGGATGCCGCGTCCCTTTGGCTGTGTCAGCAGTAGGCGCAGCGGCGGACTAGGCTGTAAGAACGCGGCGACGCGGCATCCCCCGTCCCGCCCCTCCGTTCTGACGCAGACCGCCCCACGGTGTCGCTCAGGACCGGACGACACCCCCGGTACGACCAGAAATCGCGAGGAGGCGCCGTGAGCGACGCGGGCACCCAGCAGGAGAAGGCCACCCTCACGATCGGTGATACGTCCGCCGAGTTCCCGCTCCTGCGGGGCACCGACGGCTCGCCGAGCGTGGACCTCTCCACCCTCACCCGCCAGACCGGCTACACGGCTCTCGACTACGGTTTCGTGAACACCGCGGCGACCAAGTCGGCGATCACCTACATCGACGGCGACCAGGGCGTGCTGCGCTATCGCGGCTACCCGATCGAGCAGCTGGCGAAGAACAGCACCTACCTCGAGGTGGCGTGGCTGCTCATCTACGGCGAGCTCCCCTCCGCCGACGAGCTGGGGGAGTTCGACGAGAAGATCCGTCGGCACACGCTGCTGCACGAAGACCTGAAGCGATTCTTCTCCGCGCTTCCGCACACCGCGCACCCCATGTCGGTGCTCTCCTCGGCGGTGTCGGCGCTCTCGACGTACTACGAGCACCAGTCCGACCCCAACAACCCCGAGCACGTCGAGCTCAACACGATCCGCATGCTGGCGAAGCTGCCCGTCATCGCGGCGTACGCGCACAAGAAGAGCATCGGCCAGGCGTTCCTGTACCCCGATAACTCGCTCGGCTTCGTCGACAACTTCCTCAAGCTGAACTTCGGCGTGCTGTCCGAGGTCTACGAGGTCGACCCGGTGATGTCCCGTGCGCTCGAGCGACTGCTGATCCTTCACGAGGACCACGAGCAGAACGCCTCGACGTCGACGGTGCGCCTGGTCGGCTCGACCGGCGCGAACCAGTTCTCGTCGATCTCGGCCGGCATCAACGCGCTCTACGGGCCGCTGCACGGCGGCGCGAACGAAGCCGTGCTCGACATGCTCGGGCGCATCCGCGACTCCGGTGAGAGCGTCCAGCGCTTCGTCGAGCGCGTGAAGAACAAGGAAGACGGCGTGAAGCTCATGGGCTTCGGACACCGCGTCTACAAGAACTACGACCCGCGCGCCAAGCTCGTGAAGGAGTCGGCCGACGAGGTGCTGAACGCTCTCGGCGTCAGCGACCCGCTGCTCGATCTCGCCAAGGAGCTCGAAGAGATCGCTCTCAACGACGCGTACTTCCAGGACCGCCGGCTGTATCCGAACGTCGACTTCTACACCGGCGTGATCTACAAGGCGATGGGGTTCCCGACCCGGATGTTCACGGTGCTGTTCGCCATCGGGCGCCTGCCCGGCTGGCTCGCGCAGTGGCGCGAGGCCGCCGGCGACCCGCAGACCAAGATCGGCCGCCCGCAGCAGCTGTACGTCGGCGCCGAGGAGCGGAGCTACCCGGGTCTGTCCTGACCCGGCCTGCGTCGACGAGCGCTCCACCGCGTGATCGACGGCAGAACGAGGATGCCGCGCCCCGAGGGGCACGGCATCCGTCATTCGAGTCGCCCGGCGGTCAGGCGATCTCGGCGAGGGCGGCGGGCACGTCTGCTCTCTCCTCGTCGGAGGGCGTGGTCGCGGCATCCGTCGATCGACGCGGCCGGACGAGCAGCACGATGACCGCAGCGACCACGGCGCCGGCGGCGAGGGTCAGCCACGCGACGGCGTATCCGTCGACGGCGGGGGATCCGCCGGGGGCGACCGAGCCGAACACGATCGCTGTCGTGAAGGCCGAGCCGATCGCCGATCCGATGGTGCGGAGGTTGGCGTTGACGCCGGTCGCGATACCGGTGCGGTCCGCCGGCACGCTCTCGACGATGATGCTCGCGGTGGAGGCATAGGCGAGCCCGATGCCGAGCCCGAACACGCCGCCCGCGATGGCGAGGGTCAGGACCGTCTCGTGGTCGAAAACGGCGAACACCACGCCACCCGCCATGAGCAGCGCGCCGAGCGCCATCATGAGTCGGAGCGGGATGACGCGTGCGATCGCTCCCGTGGCGAAGCCGACGCTCGACATGCCGATGAGGAGCGGGAGCAGCGCGAGTCCTGCCGCTTGCACCCCGAGCCCGAGGCCCCATCCTGAGTCGGCGGGCGTCTCGAGGAACTGGGGCAGGTAGCCCCAGAATCCGAAGGCGGCAGCGCCGATGAGGAGTGCGGCGGTGTTGACCGGCCAGATGGCGCGCGTCGCCATCAGGCGCAGATCCACGAGAGGGTTGTCGGAGCGCAGCTCCGCGACGACCCAGGCGACGACGAGCACCGTCGCCGCAGCGAACATGCCGAGTGTGAGCGGGGAGGTCCAGCCCCAGCGGGCTCCCGAGCTGAGCGGAACCAGCAGCGCGATGAGCCAGCCCGAGAGCAGGACTGCCGAGACGACGTTGACGCTTCCCGTGGCGCGCAGCCCCGCCGGCGGCACGAGCATCGCGGTCAGCGCGATCCCGGCCACGGCGGCGACGAACGGCACCGCGAAGATGCCCTGCCAGCCCAGCAGCTCGGCGAGAGGACCGGCGAGGACGCTGCCCGCCGCGCCGCCGATGCCGATGATCGCACTCGTGGCGCCGATCGCGCCGGTGAGCTGGTGGCGGGGCATCACATCGCGCAGCAGGCCGAAGGCGAGCGGGAAGAGCGCGCCGCCGATTCCCTGCAGGACGCGGGCAAGGATCAGGATCTGCAGGTTCGGCGCGAACGATGCAACGATGTCGCCGATAGCGACCACGCCCAGGACGGCGAGGAACGTGTTGCGGCGGCCGCGCAGGTCGCCGATCCGGCCGAGGAGGGGAGTGGCCACAGCGGCGGCGATGAGCCACGAGGTGTTGGTCCAGGATGCCGCATCCGCCGTCACGCCGAAGTCGGCGGCGATCAACGGGATGACGGGAATGACGAGGTTCTGCAGCAGCGCGAGCGAGGCGACGCTGAGAGCGATCGCCGCGAACGCTGCGCGAGGAGTGAAGGGGATGGCGGGCATCGACGGGCCTTCCGATGGGTGCGGATCCGATGAATGCGGAGTAGAGTGGAGGTAGGTCTCCGAACGGAGGAAGCCTCCGCTTAGAGATTAGCGGAGGGCCCCTCCGTTTCGCAACCACCACTTCGTACGGATATGCAACCGTCTCGGCGGTCGCAGTCAGCAGCACCACGGGAGGTCGTCGGAATGTCGGTCGTCGAGCGGGTATCCGCGCTGGATGCGCGCCGTCCCCAGCGGGCCGACGCCGCGCGCAACTTCGACGCCCTGGTCGCCGCCGGGCGCGAGGCGTTCGCCGAGGAGGGCTCGGCCGCGTCCCTGGAAGACATCGCGCGTCGCGCCGGGGTCGGCATCGGCACGCTCTACCGCAACTTCCCGACCCGCGACGACCTGATCGAGACGCTCTACCTCGGCGAAGTCGATGCGCTCGCGCGCGCCGCCGATGAGGTCGCCGACCTCGAGCCCTGGGATGCGCTGCGCGCCTGGCTCGACCGCTTCGTGACGTACGTCGGCACGAAGCACGCGCTGCTGGACGGACTGAACCGCCGGTCTCCGGTGCTCGCCGAGTGTCGGACGATCATGCTGTCGGCCGGTGAGCCGCTGCTTGAGCGCGCACAGACGGCCGGCGACGTCGATCCCGACATCTCCATCGGCGACGTCGTCAAGCTCGTTTCAGGGGTCGCAGCCGTCGCCTCGTTCGACGACGAGGCTCAGCGCCAGCGCGTGCTCAACCTGGCGATCAACGCGATCCGCCGCTGATCTCGTACGACCGGCCTCACCTCCCACGTCGGCGATGCGGCCGGCCGGCTGATGTCAGGCGTGCAGCGCCTCGTTGAGTGTCACGCCGACGCCCGCACGCCGGACCGCCTCGACGGCACCCGTCAGCGAGTTGCGACGGAACAGCAGCCCGGCCACCCCCGACAGCTGGGCGCCCTTGACCGTCGTGGGCGAGCCGTCCGCGCGACCCGGCTCGTCCGCAAGCACCACCTTGGTGCCGGCGGTGACGTAGAGGCCCGCCTCGACCACGCAGTCGTCGCCCAGTGAGATGCCGATGCCGGCGTTCGCGCCGAGCAGCGTCCGCGCACCGACCGAGACCCTGTGCGTTCCCCCGCCGGACAGGGTGCCCATGATCGACGCGCCGCCGCCGATGTCGCTGCCGTCGCCGACGACGACGCCCTGCGAGATGCGGCCCTCGACCATACTCTGTCCGAGCGTGCCGGCGTTGAAGTTGACGAACCCTTCGTGCATGACCGTCGTGCCCGGTGAGAGGTAGGCGCCCAGGCGCACGCGCGAGGCGTCGGCGATCCGCACGCCCGGGGGCGTGACGTAGTCGAGCAGGCGCGGAAACTTGTCGAGACCCTGCACCTGGATCCCGTCGCGCGCGAGATAAGGGCGAAGCCTGGTCAGCGTGTCGGGATGAATCGGACCGGCGGTGGTCCAGGCGACGTTCGGCAGGTGCGCGAACACACCGTCGAGATTCACCTCATTGGGACGCACGAGCAGATGCGAGAGCGCGTGAAGACGGAGATACGCGTCCGGTGTCGACGAGGGCGGGGCGTCGAGGTCCGCCTCGACCGCGACGACGTCGACGGAGACGGCGCGACGGGGGTCGGCCACCGCGAGGTGGTCGAGCTGATCCGGCGCCAGCTGCGGATCGAACCCGAGCGGGATCCGTCCCGCGGAGGGGGAGGGGAACCACGTGTCGAGCACGGTTCCGTCTTCGGCGGTCGTCGCGAGGCCCACGCCCCACACCCATCGTTCTTCGGTCATGCCTCCACGCTAGCGCGGCCGGCCCGGCCCGGTTCCCGCGTGTTTCCGCGGATGCGGGGGTGCGACACGCCCGGGGTGTGGGCTGGATTCGACGGGTGGCCAGGTCGCACGTAAAGTATTACTTGTTCGCCCCAAAGGGTAGAGCGGAAGGCCGGAAGGCCTGGCTCCCCTCAAGCAGTGAACCACCCCATCTGAACTGCTCCTGGTGAGTATGCCGGTTTCGGATTAGGATGGGTTTCTTCCACTCTCGTGTGCGTCGGTCGGCGGTGTGGTGGGGTCTTGTGCCTCGCTGCGTCGGTTTGACAGGCGAAACGGCGTGTGTAAGATAGTGAAGTTGCCCAGCGGCGAAGGTTGAGAGACCGGAACGTTGGTGCGTCCGATCTTTGAGAACTCAACAGCGTGCACTTGTCAAATGCCAATTTTTGTATCCTCGCTGACCATTTGTTTGGTTGGTGGGGGTCCTTTTTGGATCAATTCATGGATGTCAGTTTGATATTCGTTTTTGGTCATGGTTGAACTCGCTGCTTCTTGTCCCTTTTTCCGGGGTGGGTTGCAGTATTCATTTTTTATGGAGAGTTTGATCCTGGCTCAGGATGAACGCTGGCGGCGTGCTTAACACATGCAAGTCGAACGGTGAAGCCCCGCTTGCGGGGTGGATCAGTGGCGAACGGGTGAGTAACACGTGAGCAACCTGCCCCTGACTCTGGGATAAGCGCTGGAAACGGCGTCTAATACTGGATACGAACCGCAGCCGCATGGCTCGTGGTTGGAAAGATTTTTTGGTTGGGGATGGGCTCGCGGCCTATCAGCTTGTTGGTGAGGTAATGGCTCACCAAGGCGTCGACGGGTAGCCGGCCTGAGAGGGTGACCGGCCACACTGGGACTGAGACACGGCCCAGACTCCTACGGGAGGCAGCAGTGGGGAATATTGCACAATGGGCGAAAGCCTGATGCAGCAACGCCGCGTGAGGGACGACGGCCTTCGGGTTGTAAACCTCTTTTAGCAAGGAAGAAGCGAAAGTGACGGTACTTGCAGAAAAAGCGCCGGCTAACTACGTGCCAGCAGCCGCGGTAATACGTAGGGCGCAAGCGTTATCCGGAATTATTGGGCGTAAAGAGCTCGTAGGCGGTTTGTCGCGTCTGCTGTGAAATCCCGAGGCTCAACCTCGGGCCTGCAGTGGGTACGGGCAGACTAGAGTGCGGTAGGGGAGATTGGAATTCCTGGTGTAGCGGTGGAATGCGCAGATATCAGGAGGAACACCGATGGCGAAGGCAGATCTCTGGGCCGTAACTGACGCTGAGGAGCGAAAGGGTGGGGAGCAAACAGGCTTAGATACCCTGGTAGTCCACCCCGTAAACGTTGGGAACTAGTTGTGGGGTCCTTTCCACGGATTCCGTGACGCAGCTAACGCATTAAGTTCCCCGCCTGGGGAGTACGGCCGCAAGGCTAAAACTCAAAGGAATTGACGGGGACCCGCACAAGCGGCGGAGCATGCGGATTAATTCGATGCAACGCGAAGAACCTTACCAAGGCTTGACATACACGAGAACACCCTAGAAATAGGGGACTCTTTGGACACTCGTGAACAGGTGGTGCATGGTTGTCGTCAGCTCGTGTCGTGAGATGTTGGGTTAAGTCCCGCAACGAGCGCAACCCTCGTTCTATGTTGCCAGCACGTAATGGTGGGAACTCATGGGATACTGCCGGGGTCAACTCGGAGGAAGGTGGGGATGACGTCAAATCATCATGCCCCTTATGTCTTGGGCTTCACGCATGCTACAATGGCCGGTACAAAGGGCTGCAATACCGTGAGGTGGAGCGAATCCCAAAAAGCCGGTCCCAGTTCGGATTGAGGTCTGCAACTCGACCTCATGAAGTCGGAGTCGCTAGTAATCGCAGATCAGCAACGCTGCGGTGAATACGTTCCCGGGTCTTGTACACACCGCCCGTCAAGTCATGAAAGTCGGTAACACCTGAAGCCGGTGGCCCAACCCTTGTGGAGGGAGCCGTCGAAGGTGGGATCGGTAATTAGGACTAAGTCGTAACAAGGTAGCCGTACCGGAAGGTGCGGCTGGATCACCTCCTTTCTAAGGAGCACCTGAATCCTCTTCGGGGGGTTCCAGGACCCAGTACCACACCGACTGTGTGTGGCTGGGGCTCAGGGTGGAACATTTGACATGGCATCAGCGCAGCTGGTTCCTACTAGTACGCCGCGTCTCTTCGGGGGTGTG
Organism: Microbacterium sp. LWS13-1.2; assembly: GCF_040144835.1. Taxonomy (NCBI): domain Bacteria; kingdom Bacillati; phylum Actinomycetota; class Actinomycetes; order Micrococcales; family Microbacteriaceae; genus Microbacterium; species Microbacterium sp. LWS13-1.2. Next base: position 954,750 of record NZ_CP151632.1, on the reverse strand, counting down.
GTTGGAGGGTGGGGGTTGGTGAGCGGGGTGCCTGCACGCTGTTGGGTCCTGAGGGACCGGACGCTGCTGCTTCGATCTTTCCTTTTGGGGAGGGTTGTGGTGGTGGGTTTGACTCTCTGGGCTTCCTGGTTGCCGGCTGTTGCCGGTGGGTGGGGGGTACCGCCCGTACTTTGAGAACTACACAGTGGACGCGAGCATCTTTTGGATCGGCCTTCGGGCTGGTTCATATTGATGATCTTAAAGATCATTAGTCAATTTCAGCCTGGACTTTATTGTCTGGGTTCGATTCTTGATGAAACTCATGTGATTTCAAGTCTTTAAGAGCAAACGGTGGATGCCTTGGCATCTGGAGCCGAAGAAGGACGTAGCAATCTGCGATAAGCCTCGGGGAACTGATAAGCAAGTTTTGATCCGAGGGTGTCCGAATGGGGAAACCCCGCCAGGGCGCGTGCGTACCTGGTGACTCCCGCCTGAATATATAGGGCGGGTAGAGGGAACGTGGGGAAGTGAAACATCTCAGTACCCACAGGAAGAGAAAACAACAGTGATTCCGTGAGTAGTGGCGAGCGAAATCGGATCAGGCTAAACCTTATGTGTGTGATATCCGGCAGGAGTTGCATGTGAGGGGTCGTGGGACTTTCCGGATCATTCTGCCGAGTGGTCGACGTGACAGAAGCGTATAGACGAACCGTCTTGAAAGGCGGGCCAGAGTGGGTGCCAGCCCCGTAGTCGAAATGCGTGTTCTGACGTGGAGAGTATCCCAAGTATCACGGGGCCCGAGAAATCCCGTGTGAATCTGTCAGGACCACCTGATAAGCCTAAATACTCCCAGATGACCGATAGCGGACAAGTACCGTGAGGGAAAGGTGAAAAGTACCCCGGGAGGGGAGTGAAATAGTACCTGAAACCGTTTGCTTACAAACCGTTGGAGCCTCCTTAGTAGGGGTGACAGCGTGCCTTTTGAAGAATGAGCCTGCGAGTTAGCGATATGTGGCGAGGTTAACCCGGGTGGGGTAGCCGTAGCGAAAGCGAGTCTGAATAGGGCGATTCAGTCGCATGTCCTAGACCCGAAGCGAAGTGATCTATCCATGGCCAGGCTGAAGCGACGGTAAGACGTCGTGGAGGGCCGAACCCACTTAGGTTGAAAACTGAGGGGATGAGCTGTGGATAGGGGTGAAAGGCCAATCAAACTTCGTGATAGCTGGTTCTCTCCGAAATGCATTTAGGTGCAGCGTTGCGTGTTTCTTGCCGGAGGTAGAGCTACTGGATGGCCGATGGGCCCTACAAGGTTACTGACGTCAGCCAAACTCCGAATGCCGGTAAGTGAGAGCGCAGCAGTGAGACTGTGGGGGATAAGCTTCATAGTCGAGAGGGAAACAACCCAGACCACCATCTAAGGTCCCTAAGCGCGTGCTAAGTGGGAAAGGATGTGGAGTTGCTTAGACAACCAGGAGGTTGGCTTAGAAGCAGCCACCCTTGAAAGAGTGCGTAATAGCTCACTGGTCAAGTGATTCCGCGCCGACAATGTAACGGGGCTCAAGCACGCCACCGAAGTTGTGGCATTGACATTATTGGTAGGCCTTCGTGGTCCAGCCGTGTTGATGGGTAGGAGAGCGTCGTGTGGCGAGTGAAGCGGCGGGGTGACCCAGCCGTGGACGCCACACGAGTGAGAATGCAGGCATGAGTAGCGAAAGACGTGTGAGAAACACGTCCTCCGAAAGACCAAGGGTTCCAGGGTCAAGCTAATCTTCCCTGGGTAAGTCGGGACCTAAGGCGAGGCCGACAGGCGTAGTCGATGGACAACGGGTTGATATTCCCGTACCGGCGAAGAACCGCCCAAACTAACCCAGTAGTGCTAAGTGTCTGAATCCCATTGACGGATCCCTTCGGGGTGATGCTGTGGGCCTAGCGCACGACCCCATTCTGGTGCGGTTAGCGTATTAACAGGTGTGACGCAGGAAGGTAGCCCATCCCGGGCGATGGTTGTCCCGGGGCAAGTGCGTAGGCCGAGTGGTAGGCAAATCCGCCACTCATGACGGCTGAGACACGATGCGGATGAAAAGTGGGTGATCCTATGCTGCCAAGAAAAGCATCGACGCGAGGTTCTAGCCGCCCGTACCCCAAACCGACTCAGGTGGTCAGGTAGAGAATACCAAGGAGATCGAGAGAATCGTGGTTAAGGAACTCGGCAAAATGCCCCCGTAACTTCGGGAGAAGGGGGGCCATCCACTTATATGAGCTTGCCTCAAAAAGGGTGTGGTGGCCGCAGAGACTAGTGGGTAGCGACTGTTTACTAAAAACACAGGTCCGTGCCAAGTCGCAAGACGATGTATACGGACTGACGCCTGCCCGGTGCTGGAAGGTTAAGAGGACCGGTTAGCCGCAAGGCGAAGCTGAGAATTTAAGCCCCAGTAAACGGCGGTGGTAACTATAACCATCCTAAGGTAGCGAAATTCCTTGTCGGGTAAGTTCCGACCTGCACGAATGGCGTAACGACTTCCCAACTGTCTCAACCGCGAACTCGGCGAAATTGCATTACGAGTAAAGATGCTCGTTACGCGCAGCAGGACGGAAAGACCCCGTGACCTTTACTACAGCTTGGTATTGGTGTTCGGTGTGGCTTGTGTAGGATAGGTGGGAGACTGTGAAGCGGATACGCCAGTATTCGTGGAGTCATTGTTGAAATACCACTCTGGTCACTCTGGATATCTAACTTCGAACCGTAATCCGGTTCAGGGACAGTGCCTGGTGGGTAGTTTAACTGGGGCGGTTGCCTCCCAAAAAGTAACGGAGGCGCCCAAAGGTTCCCTCAACCTGGTTGGCAATCAGGTGGCGAGTGTAAGTGCACAAGGGAGCTTGACTGTGAGACTGACAGGTCGAGCAGGGACGAAAGTCGGGACTAGTGATCCGGCAGTGGCTTGTGGAAGCGCTGTCGCTCAACGGATAAAAGGTACCTCGGGGATAACAGGCTGATCTTGCCCAAGAGTCCATATCGACGGCATGGTTTGGCACCTCGATGTCGGCTCGTCGCATCCTGGGGCTGGAGTAGGTCCCAAGGGTTGGGCTGTTCGCCCATTAAAGCGGTACGCGAGCTGGGTTTAGAACGTCGTGAGACAGTTCGGTCCCTATCCGCTGCGCGCGTAGGAAGTTTGAGAGGATCTGACCCTAGTACGAGAGGACCGGGTTGGACGAACCTCTGGTGTGCCAGTTGTACTGCCAAGTGCACCGCTGGTTAGCTACGTTCGGGATGGATAACCGCTGAAAGCATCTAAGCGGGAAGCCGGCCTCAAGATGAGACTTCCATACCTTCGGGTGAGAGGCTCCCAGCCAGACTACTGGGTTGATAGGCCAGATGTGGAAGCGCAGCAATGCGTGCAGCTGACTGGTACTAATAAGCCGATGACTTGATAACACACCGTTCATGGTGCTTGCGTCCACTGAGTGGTTCCCGATGTACGGTCGGGAACACAACAAAACATTGCTTTTCACGTTGTGAAGACTGAAACATCAAGAGAGTTTCGGCGGCCATAGCGAGAGGGAAACGCCCGGTCACATTCCGAACCCGGAAGCTAAGCCTCTCAGCGCCGATGGTACTGCAGGGGGGACCCTGTGGGAGAGTAGGACACCGCCGGACACCCATTCACGCAATGGCCACCCCTGATGGGGTGGCCATTGCGCGTTAACAGGGTGGATTGCCGACGCAGACCGCATCCAGGAGGATCGAAGAATGGCAGAGCAGGAGCCGCGCGACGACAGACGCGCGCCGAGCGAACGATCCGACGGGAAGCAGTCGCCGGCACGAGCCGACCGCAAGCCGTACCAGAAACGAGACGGCGACCGGAAGCCGTACCAGAAACGAGACGGCGACCGGAAGCCGTACCAGAAGCGCGAGGGTGATCGCCCGTCCGCAGCTCGCGATGGCGACCGTAAGCCGTACCAGAAGCGTGAGGGTGACCGTCCCTACGCAGCTCGCGATGGCGACCGTAAGCCGTATCAGAAGCGTGAGGGTGATCGTCCCTACGCAGCTCGTGATGGCGACCGGAGGCCGTATCAGAAGCGTGAGGGTGATCGTCCCTACGCAGCTCGTGATGGCGACCGTAAGCCGTATCAGAAGCGTGAGGGTGATCGTCCCTACGCAGCTCGTGATGGCGACCGGAGGCCGTATCAGAAGCGTGAGGGTGATCGTCCCTACGCAGCTCGTGATGGCGACCGTAACCCGTATCAGAAGCGTGACGGCGACCGCCCGTACGCTCCCCGTGACGGCGCGCGTTCGTACCCGCCGCGTGATGCCGGGGACCGCAAGCCCTACCAGAAGCGCGAGGGGGACCGCCCCTACGCTCCCCGCGATGGCGACCGTAAGCCGTATCAGAGGCGTGACGGTGACCGTCCGTACGCTCCTCGGGATGGCGAGCGTTCTTACACCCCGCGTGATGGCGGTGACCGCAAGCCTTATCAGAAGCGCGACGGCGACCGCCCCTACGCACCTCGTGACAGTGAGCGTTCCTACACGCCGCGCGACGGGGGAGACCGTAAGCGGTACCAGAAGCGCGACGGTGACCGCCCCTACGCACCTCGTGACAGTGAGCGTTCCTACACGCCGCGCGACGGGGGAGACCGTAAGCCGTACCAGAAGCGCGACGGCGACCGCCCCTACGTCCCCCGCGATGGCGGAGACCGTAAGCCGTACCAGAAGCGCGACGGCGACCGCCCCTACGCTCCCCGTGACGGTGAGCGTTCCTACACCCCGCGCGATGGCGGCGACCGCAAGCCGTACGAGCGCAGCGCTCGCCCGACCCGCGGCGGGGCGAACCGCCCCGATCGCGAGGTCCGCGAGGGTGAGATCCGACCGGTCCGTCCGCGGCACGACGACCCGTTCATCCCCGATGACGTCACCGCGCGCGACCTGCCGCCGGCGGCGCGCAACGAGCTGAAGACGCTGAGCAAGGAGAACGCCGACGAAGTCGCGCGCCACCTTGCGATGGCATCGGAGCTCATCGACGAGGATCCCGCGCTGGCGCACCAGCACGCGCTGTCGGCATCCCGCCGGGCCGGGCGCATCGCGGTCGTGCGCGAGACCCTCGCGATCACCGCCTACGCGACCGGCGACTTCGCCCTCGCTCTGCGCGAGCTGCGCACCTACCGGCGCATTTCCGGCCGCGACGACCAGATCGCACTCATGGTCGACAGCGAGCGCGGCGTCGGGCGCGCCGATCGTGCCCTCGAGGTGGGCCGCTCCGTCGACCGCGCCACGTTGGACACTCCCGTCCGCGTGGAGCTGGCGATCGCGATGTCAGGCGCTCGTCTCGACCTCGGCGAGCCCGAGCGCGCTCTCCAGGAGCTCGACATCCCCGAACTCGACCCCGATCGCGCCTTCGAATGGAGTCCGGGCCTGTTCGCCGCGCGAGCCGCGGTGCTCGAAGAGCTCGGTCGCACCGACGAGGCTGCGCAGTGGCACCGTCGTGCCGTCGTCGCCGGAGAGGCGATCGATGCGGCGACCGGTCTCGGCGATCTCGAGACGGTGCTCGTAGAAGAAGTCCTCGAGGAGGACGACGAGGACGAGTCGTTCGACGAGGTCGTGGATCTCGATGACGCGGAAGACGAGGCCGAGGACGAGTCGTTCGACGAGATCGTGGATCTCGATGAGCCCGAAGACGAGGCCGAGGACGAGTCGTCCGACGAGGTCGACGCTCTCGACGAATCCGAGCACGAGCTGGAATCCGAGCCCGAGCCCGAGGCCGACGATGAATTCGAGCCAGAGGTCGCTGCCGAACCCGAGTCCGAGCTGAGCCCTCAGGAGGAGCTCTCGGTCGCCGACGAGGTCGCCGAGATCCTCGAGGAGGCCGGCGTCGACGAGCCGCGGCACGAAGCCGACGCAAGCGCCGATGCGGAGGCGAACGCAGACACCGACGAGGCCGAGCGCTGATGGCGCTCTTCGGGAGGCGGGCGGCGACGCCCGCCCCGCTCGACGGTGTCGACGTCGTGCTCGCCGATCTCGACGGAGTCGTGTACGCCGGCGCGGGAGCGCTGCCGTACGCGGTCGAGAGTCTGAATCGCGCCCGGGACGGCCGATCCCTGGCCTACATCACGAACAACGCGGCGCGCACCGACGCGTCGGTGGCGGCGCACTTGAGCGAGCTCGGTCTGCAGACCGCCCCGCGGGATGTCGTCACCAGCCCGCAGGCCGCGATGCGATTGCTCGCAGAGAGGATCGCGCCCGGATCGACCGTGCTCGTCGTGGGCGGAGATGGTCTCGTGGTCGAGGTCGAGAAGGCCGGCTTCGTCGTGACACGGAGCGCCGACGACGCCCCGGCGGCCGTCGTGCAAGGGTTCGCCCCCGAGGTCGGGTGGACACAGCTCGCCGAAGCGGCGTTCGCCCTGAAGACTCCCGAGGAGGAGGGCGGGATCCCCTGGGTCGCCACCAACACCGACTGGACGATCCCGCAGTCACGCGGCATCGCTCCCGGCAACGGCACGCTCGTGTCCGCGGTGCACACAGCGGTGGGCCGGCTCGCCACCGTGGCCGGCAAGCCCGAGACGCCCATTTTCCAGGAGGCTGTGGCGCGGTTCGAGGCGCGGCATCCGCTGTTTCTGGGCGACCGCTTGGACACCGACATCCTCGGCGCGAATCGTGCGGGCATCGGGTCGGCGCTCGTGCTGACGGGTGTGGACAGACCCAAGCACGTGCTGGCGGCGCCGGAGAGTTCGCGGCCGACCTACATCCTCGGCGATCTTCGCGAACTTCATGAGCCGTACCCCGAGGTGCAGGTGAAGGACGGGGTCGCCACCGTGCGCGACGCGCGCGTCGCGATCGACGGTGCCGACATCCGCATTCTGAGCGAGGGGGACCGCGCGATCGACCTGGTGCGAGCGGGCGCCGCTGCCATCTGGTCGACAGGCCGTGCGATCTTCGGCTTCCGCGTGCCCGAGCGGCTGTACGCCGACCCGTTCCACCGGCCCTGACCGGTCACGGCCGCGTCGAATCCGGTCGACTGTCGCGGCGCCCCCGTATTCTGGGGGCATGGATCAGGCCAGCCAGCATGACGACGAGACGGGCGACCTCCTGTCGACCCTCGAGGTGATCGAGGCGCAGCCCCTGGCCACGCGGGCTGACGCGTACGACACGCTGCACGACACGCTCGCCCGTCGCCTCGAGGCGACGCCCGGCTCCCCGTCATGACGGGCCGGCTCGACGCCGCCCTGGCCGCCCGCGGTCTTGCGCGCTCGCGCACTCACGCCGCGACGCTCATCTCGGAAGGCCTCGTCACCGTCGACGGCCGCGCCGTGGTGAAGCCCTCGACGCCGGTGGGCGACGACAGCCGGATCGAGGTCGCCGGCGCCGATCACTACGTCAGCCGCGCGGCGCACAAGCTGATCGCCGGACTCGACGCGTTCGACGTCGACGTCCGCGGCCGTGTGGCGCTGGACATGGGCGCTTCCACCGGCGGGTTCACCCAAGTGCTCCGCGAACGCGGCGCCGAGCCCGTGATCGCGGTGGATGTCGGACACGGGCAGCTCGCCGCGTCCGTCGCCGGCGACCCCGGCGTCGTCTCGATCGAAGGATTCAACGTCCGCCACATGACTCCGGAATCGCTCGCCGAGGCGAGCGGTATGGCGCCGGCACCGTCGGTCATCACCGGCGACCTGTCGTTCATCTCGCTGTCCCACGTGCTGCCGGCGGCGACGGCTGTGGCGGCATCCGATGCCGATCTGGTACTCCTCGTGAAACCTCAGTTCGAGGTGGGGCGCACCGCGGTGAAGGGCGGCCTCGTCACCAACCCGGTGCTGCGCGCCGACGCCGTCGCGCGCGTGCTCTGGTCGGCGTGGGACACGGGACTCGGCACGTGCGGCATCGTCTCCTCCCCGATCGCGGGCACGCACGGCAATTCCGAGTTCATCGTCCACCTCGCGCCGGGCCGGGGGAGCAATCCGACAGAATGGTTGAGCACCGTGAACCGACTGGCGGGGAGCCGATGAACAACGCCGACGCACCGCACGACACGCAGGCTCACACGCAGACCGAGCGCAGCATCCTGGTGGTGGCGCACGCGCATCGTGCCGAGACGGTCACCGCCGCCGAGCGGGTCGTCGACGCACTGCGCGCGGCGGGTGCCCGGCCGGTGTTCGCTCCCGACGACGCGGAGGAGCTGCTGGCTGCGGGTTCCACGCTCGGCGATGTGGCGCTGCTCGGACGCGATGTGCCGGTCGGCGAGGTGGAGCTCGCGATCGTGCTGGGTGGTGACGGCACCATCCTGCGCGCCGCGGAGCTGGTGCGAGACGGACGCGCGCCCGTGCTGGGCATCAACATGGGCCACGTCGGCTTCCTCGCCGAGACCGAGCGCGACGACATGGACGAGGCCGTCCGCCGCGTCATCGCCCGCGAGTACGAGGTCGAGGAGCGCATGGCGCTACAGGTGCGGGTGAAGGACACCGTCGACTCCGTGATCTACGAGACGTGGGCGCTCAACGAGGCGACGGTCGAGAAGGCCAGCCGCGAGCGCATGCTCGAGGTGGTGGTCGAGATCGACGGGCGTCCGCTGTCGACGTTCGGCTGCGACGGCATGGTCGTGTCGACGCCCACCGGGTCGACCGCCTACAACTTCTCCGCGGGCGGTCCGGTCATCTGGCCGACCGTCGAGGCGATCGCCGTGGTGCCGCTGTCGGCGCATGCGCTCTTCGCCAAGCCGCTCGTGGTGGGACCGGAGCATTCGGTGGCGATCGAGGTGCTCGAGCGCACGAACGGCACGGGCATCCTGTGGTGCGACGGCCGGCGGTCGCACGACCTGCCGCCCGGCGCCCGCGTCGTCGTGCGTCGCTCGGAGCGTCCGGTGCGCCTGGCGCGCCTGCATCCCGCACAGTTCACGGATCGCCTCGTGCGCAAGTTCCGCCTTCCGGTCGAGGGCTGGCGCGGCCCGGCCGCGATCGCCGGCGTCCTGCCCGTCTCATCCGAGGTCGCACCGTGATCGAGGAGATGCGCCTGCGCGACCTCGGCGTGATCGCCGAGGCGACGCTGCCCATCGGCGCCGGCTTCACCGCGATCACGGGGGAGACCGGCGCGGGCAAGACGATGGTCGTCACCGGCCTGGGTCTGCTGCTCGGCCAGCGGGCCGACTCCGGCGCCGTGCGTGCCGGCGCCTCGCAGGCCACGGTCGACGGCGTATGGATCGTGCCCGAGGACGGACCGGTCGCCGCACGCGTGCGCGAGGCGGGCGGCGACGTTGAGCCCATCGGCGGCGGCCGCGCCGAGCTCTACATCGGCCGCTCGATCTCGAGCGAGGGGCGCGGCCGGGCCTCCGTCGGCGGACGCGCGGCGCCGGCCGGGGTGCTCGCCGACCTCGCCGACGAGCTCGTGGTGGTGCACGGGCAGTCCGACCAGCTGCGCCTGCGTTCGGCGTCGGCGCAGCGCGACGCGCTCGACAGGTTCGGCGGCGAGGCGGTCCACACCGCGCGAGGCAGGTACCGACGGGCGTTCGAGCACTGGCGCGCGATCGATCGCGAGCTGTCGCAACTCACTGACGAGCGCGATGCGCGTGCCCGTGAAGCCCAGGACCTGCGGGCGCAGCTGGCCGAGATCGAGCAGGCGGCCCCGCAGCCGGGTGAGGACACCGAGCTCGCCGCGCGCGCCGAGCGGCTGGCGAACGCCGAAGAGCTGCGGGTCGCCGCCGCGACCGCGCACGACGGCCTCTCGGGCGAGGGCGACGAGCCCGACGCCGCCGCGCTGCTGGCCGAGTCCCGCCGCGTTCTCGAGCGCGTGCACGATCCGGTGCTCGAAGAGCTCGCGGGTCAGCTGGCCGACCTCGGCTATCGCGTCGCCGACGTCGCCGCCGCACTCGCCGGCTATCTCGCCGACCTCGACGAGTCCGGCCCGCACGAGCTCGCCGCCGTCGAGGAGCGTCGCGCGGTGCTGGCGGGGCTCGTCCGCGCGCACGGCACGCTCGACGCCGCGATCGAGCTGCTCGACACCGGCTCCTCGCGCCTGGCAGAGCTGGACGACGACTCCGATCGGATCGAACGGCTGACCGAGGAGCGGGATGCCGCGGCCGCCGCTCTCGACGAGACCGCCGCCGTGCTCACCGCCGCGAGAACCGAGGCGGCGTCGCGTCTGGGTTCCGCCGTCACGGCCGAGCTGCGTGCCCTCGCGATGCCCGATGCCCGCCTCGAGGTCGCGGTCACCGCCGGCGCCGAGACGGCGTCGGGGCGCGACGACGTTTCGATCTTGCTGGCCCCGCACCCGGGTGCCGAGCCGCGCGCGGTCTCGCGCGGTGCGAGCGGCGGAGAGCTGAGCCGCGTCATGCTCGCCATCGAGGTCGTGATCGCCGCTGTCGACCCGGTGCCGACGTTCGTCTTCGACGAGGTGGATGCCGGCATCGGCGGCGCCGCGGCGATCGAGGTGGGCCGGCGTCTGGCCCGCCTGTCGGAGTCCTCGCAGGTGATCGCGGTCACCCATCTCGCACAGGTCGCGGCGTTCGCCGCCAACCATCTGACCGTCGTGAAGGCGAACGACGGCTTGGTGACGGCATCCGATGTCCGTCGCCTGGAAGGAGCCGACCGCGAGGCCGAGATGGCCCGCCTGCTGTCGGGCATGCCCGACTCGGATGCCGCCCTGACCCATGCGCGCGAGTTGCTGAGCTTGCGCACCGAAGTCGACTGAGATCCGTCGCCTGCTCCGCGTGTCCTCAGCTTCTGCGAAGCTCATCGAAATACAGCCTGATAGGATAAAAGCCCGTGATGCAGACTTCTGGTTCTTCCCGCGGCGACAGTTCGAACGACACCACCAAGCACATCTTCGTGACGGGTGGTGTCGTTTCCTCTTTGGGCAAGGGCCTCACCGCCGCGAGCCTCGGGAACCTCCTCACGGCGCGCGGCCTGCACGTCGTGATGCAGAAGCTCGACCCGTACCTGAACGTGGATCCGGGCACGATGAACCCGTTCCAGCACGGCGAGGTCTTCGTGACCGACGACGGCGCCGAGACCGATCTCGACATCGGCCACTACGAGCGCTTCCTCGACATCGAGCTGAGCCAGGCGGCGAACGTCACGACGGGCCAGATCTACTCGCAGGTGATCGCGAAGGAGCGCCGCGGCGAGTATCTCGGCGACACCGTGCAGGTGATCCCGCACATCACCGACGAGATCAAGCGCCGCATGCGTCTGCAGGCGGACGCGGCGCCCAAGCCCGACGTCATCATCACCGAGATCGGCGGCACCGTCGGCGACATCGAGTCGCAGCCGTTCATCGAGTCGGCCCGTCAGATCCGTCATGAGCTCGGCCGTAGCAATGTCTTCTTCGTGCATGTGTCGCTCGTCCCGTTCATGGGCGCGTCCGGCGAGCAGAAGACCAAGCCCACCCAGCACTCGGTGGCGGCGCTGCGCTCCATCGGCATCCAGCCCGACGCGCTCGTGCTCCGCAGCGACCGACCTGTGACCGAGGCCAACAAGCGCAAGATCGCGCTGATGTGCGACGTCGACGAGGACGCGGTCGTCAATAACATCGATGCGGCAAGCATCTACGACATCCCGTCGATGCTGAACGAGCAGGGCCTCGACGAGTACATCGTCCGCTTCCTCGGGCTGTCGCGGGCGGCCGACGTTGACTGGTCGCGCTGGCAGCGCGTCCTGAGCGCCGTGCACAATCCGAAGCACGAGGTCACGATCGGCCTGGTCGGCAAGTACATCGATCTGCCGGACGCCTACCTCTCGGTGACCGAGGCGCTCAAGGCGGGCGGGTTCGCGCAGGAGACGCACGTCAACATCCGCTGGATCCCGTCCGACGAGTGCGAGACGCCGGAGGGGGCGGCCAAGGCGCTCGCGCCGCTCGACGGCATCGTGATCCCGGGCGGGTTCGGCATCCGCGGCATCGAGGGCAAGATCGGCGCGCTCAAGTTCGCGCGCGAGCAGGGCATCCCGACGCTCGGCATCTGCCTCGGCCTGCAGTGCATCGTCATCGAGTACGCGCGTCACGTCGCCGGCATCGCCGACGCGTCGTCGAGCGAGTTCGACCCCGACACCGAGCACCCGGTGATCGCGACGATGGAGGAGCAGGTCGACATCCTCGACCACGGCGACCTCGGCGGCACGATGCGCCTCGGCCTCTACCCGGCCGACCTTACCGAGGGCTCCATCGCGGCCGAGGTGTACGGCGCGACCCGCGCCTCCGAGCGCCACCGCCACCGCTACGAGGTCAACAACCGCTACCGCGACCGCATCGCCGAGGCCGGGCTGGTGTTCTCGGGCATCAACCCCGACCTCGACCTCGTCGAGTACGTCGAGCTGCCGCGCGACGTCCACCCGTACTACATCGCGACGCAGGCGCACCCCGAGCTGCGCTCGCGTCCCACCGACGCCAACCCGCTGTTCCGCGGACTGGTGGGCGCGGCGCTCGAGCGTCATCGCGCGAGCGAGCTGTTCGAGGTGGAGCCGTTCGATGAGCTCGCGGGGCGGTGACGTGACGGACGATCGGATGCCGCAGCCCGGCGCTCCCGCGAGGCCCACGGCGGCGCTTCTCGCGGACGAGCCCGTCGACGCCGCGGTCCTCGAGAGCGAGCTGGTCTACGAGGGCCGCGTGTGGGACGTGCGCAGCGACACCGTCGCGTATGGCGACGGGCAGATCGTGCGCCAGTACGTCGACCATCCGGGGGCTGCCGCCGTCGTCGCTGTCGAGGACGGCCGGGTGCTGCTGATCCAGCAGTACCGGCATCCGATCCGCCTGCGCGATTGGGAGATCCCGGCGGGGCTGCTCGACATCGCGGGGGAGTCGCCCCTCGAGACCGCACGTCGCGAGCTCGCGGAGGAGGCAGACCTGGTCGCCTCGTCGTGGGAGCCGCTGGTGAGCATCTTCACGACCCCCGGCGGGAACGACGAGATCGTCCACCTGTTCCTCGCCCGCGACCTGGCGCCCGCCGACGACGTGCACGCGCGCGAGGACGAGGAGGCCGACATCCGCCTCGAGTGGGTGCCGCTCGCCGACGCCGTGGCCGGCATCTTCGCCGGACGGCTGCGCAACGGCATCCTCGCCGTCGGCGTCCTGGCCGCCGCGGAGCGGCTCCGCGGCGCGAAGGAGGACCCGGGCGCGTGAAGTGAAGACGGCCTGACATGAGAATCGATCGCGCGGTCGACGCCTACCTGCGCCATGTCGCCATCGAGCGCGGCCTGTCGGAGAACACCGTCGCGGCATACCGGCGCGATCTCTCGGGCTATGCGCAGTGGCTGCGCGAGCAGGGCATCGACGACACGGCCGCGGTCACCTCGGTGACGCTCGCCAGCTTCGTCGCCGACAGGGCGGCCGGGCAGTCCCCGATCGCGGCATCGTCGCTGGCGCGCCTGCAGTCGTCGGTGCGGGGGCTGCACCGCTTCCTCGCGCGGGAGGGCATCGAGCCGGCCGATCCGTCGATGAACCTGCGTCCGCCGAAGCAGGCGCGACGGCTTCCGAAGGCGCTCACCATCGAGCAGGTCGAGTCGCTGCTGGATGCCTCGGGCCCGGCGCCATCGACCGACGCCGACGTGGCGGGCGCCGCGGGCGGGGCGCCGGGGGATCTGCTCGCGACGCGGGATCGCGCCCTCCTGGAGCTGCTGTACGCGACGGGGGCGCGGGTGTCGGAGATCGTGCAGCTCGACGTCGACGACGTCGCGCACGGAGACGTGCTGCGTGTGCGCGGCAAGGGCTCGAAGGAGCGGATCGTCCCGGTCGGCTCGTACGCTCGCGCGGCCGTCGATGCCTATCTCACACGCGCCCGCCCCGAGCTGTCGCTGCGCGGACGCGCGACGCCGAAGCTGTTCCTCGGAGCGCGAGGAGCTCCGCTGTCGCGCCAGAGCGCCTGGCTGATCATCCAGTCCGCTGCCGAGCGCGCGCACCTCACCGCGCACGTCTCGCCGCACACCCTGCGGCATTCGTTCGCCACCCATCTGCTGCAGGGCGGTGCCGACGTCCGCGTCGTGCAGGAGCTCCTCGGTCATGCCTCCGTGGCGACGACGCAGATCTACACCTACGTGTCGGTCGACGCGCTGCGCGACGTCTACGCCACGTCGCATCCGCGGGCACGTTAACGATTTCTCATGGAGTTCGAAACTCCGCCAGACTGTGCGATCGGGGATCCGCCACCCGGGCGGACCACCGATCTCCGGGGAATCGAATGAACAACAAACGTGCTCGCATCTCGCTGGCTGCCGTCGTCGTGGCGGCCGCGGTCTCGCTCAGCGGCTGCTCGATCGTCGACCAGCTCCTGCCGTCGTCGCAGCCGGTCCGCGACGCCGAGACCGGCGAGGTGAGCGAGGCGGTCGACAATGCGGACGTGTTCGCCATCCGCGTCGGCGACTGCCTCAACACCGCGAACATGGACACGACCGAAGAGGTGAGCGACGTGCCCGTCGTTCCGTGCGACGAGCCGCACGACGACGAGGTGTACTACTCGTACTCGCTGGCCGACGGCGACTACCCGGGCGAGGACGCGATCATCGCGGATGCCGACACCACCTGCATCGCGGAGTTCGCGACGTTCATCGGCCTGGCGTACGAGTCGTCCACGCTCGACTACTGGCCGATGTACCCGACCACAGGGTCGTGGGAGAGCGGCGACCGCGAGGTGCTGTGCATCGCGTGGGATCCGGCCGGCGCCCAGCTGACCGGCACCCTCGCCGGCGCCGCACGCTGATCGACGTCACGGCGCTCGCGCTCTGCGCGGGCGCCGCGACGCACGCATCTCCCGCTGCCGCGGCGCTTTGCTGAAGGATTCGGCGAGGGGCCACTAGGATCGAGCGAGCACGAGGAAGCGGGAGCACGGTGGCTGACAGCACGGCGAAGACCAGATCGGGGAAGGCCTCGGAGTCCGAGGTTCCCATCGGGCCTACCGGGCGTCCCTACCAGGGCTTCCCCACTCCGCCGAAGCTCGACGGCCACGGTCCTGCTCGCATCATCGCCCTCTGCAACCAGAAGGGCGGCGTCGGCAAGACGACGACCACCATCAACCTCGCCGCCGCGCTCGCCGGCTACGGTCGCAAGGTGCTCGCGGTCGACTTCGACCCGCAGGGTGCACTGTCGGCCGGTCTCGGCATCCAGACGCACGAGATCCCGACGATCTACGACCTGCTTCTCGACGGCAAGCGCGACCCGTACGACGTCGTCGTCCACTCGCGCGTCGAGAACCTCGACGTCATCCCGGCCAACATCGACCTGTCGGCCGCCGAGGTCCACCTCGTCAACGAGGTCGCGCGCGAGCAGACGCTGTCGCGCGCGCTGCGCAAGGTGTCCGCCGACTACGACGTCGTGCTCATCGACTGCCAGCCGTCGCTGGGTCTGCTGACCGTCAACGCGCTGACCGCCAGCCACGGCGTGGTGATCCCGCTCGAGTGCGAGTTCTTCGCCCTGCGCGGCGTCGCGATGCTGATCGAGACGATCGACAAGGTTCGGGACCGCCTCAACCCGACGATCGCCCTCGACGGCGTGCTCGCGACGATGTACGACTCGCGCACGCTGCACTCGCGCGAGGTGCTCGAGCGCGTGGTCGACGCGTTCGGCGACGACGTCCTCGAGACGGTCATCGGCCGTACCGTCAAGTTCCCGGATGCCTCGGTGTCAGGCATGCCGATCACCGAATTCGCGCCGGAGCACGCTGCCGCGCAGGCCTACCTGCGGCTGGCGCGAGAGCTGGTCGCCCGTGGCGCTGTCGCCTGATCAGGACTCTGGGTTCCGCGTCGCGCTGGCGAACTTCGACGGACCGTTCGACCTGCTGCTGACGCTGATCTCGAAGCACGAGCTCGACATCACCGAGGTGTCGCTCTCGCTCGTGACGAACGACTTCATCGCCTACCTGCGAGATCTGGGTCCCGATGAGGACCTGGACGAAGCGTCCGAGTTCCTCGTCGTCGCCGCGACGCTCCTCGACATGAAGGTCGCCGGGCTCCTGCCCCAGGGGGAGCTGGTGGACGCCGAGTCCGTCGCCCTGCTCGAGGCGCGCGACCTGCTGTTCGCGCGCCTCTTGCAATACCGTGCGTTCAAGGAGGTCTCGGCGTGGTTCGAGCGCTGCCTCCGGCGCGAGGGCGTACGCCACACGCGGTCGGTGCGGCTCGACGAGAAGTACCGGCAGGCGGTGCCGGAGCTGGTCTGGTCGCTGAGCCCCGACGATTTCGCGGCCCTCGCGCTGCTGGCGATGACTCCGAAAGAGATCCCGCGCATCGGGTTCGACCACCTGCATGCGCCGCTGGTCAGCATCCGTGAGCAGGCCGCGATCGTGGTGACGCTGCTGCGGGATGCCGGATCCCTGACGTTCCGCGAGCTCATCGCGGGGGTCGGCCAGCCGGGTGTCGTCGTGGCGCGATTCCTGTCGGTGCTGGAGCTGTACCGCCACGCCGCCCTGTCCTTCGAACAGCTCGAGCCGCTCGGCGAGCTGACCCTCCGCTGGAGCGCGCAGCGCTGGAGCGACGAGAACCTCGCCACCCTGGGAGCCGACTATGACCGATGACGCTGCGCCGAACTCCCCGATCACGACCGACGTCGCGCGGCGGCTCGAGGCGATCCTGCTGATCGTCGAGGAGCCGCAGAGCCTGGTGAGCCTCGCGGCAGCGGTCGGCGCCCCCGTGCCCGCGGTGCGGCAGGCGATCGAGGCGCTCGTCGACGACTACGACGGCAAGTCCGGCGGGCCCGTGCGCGGCTTCGAGCTGCGCGAGGTCGGCGGCGGCTGGCGCCTGTACGTCCGCGAGGAGCTCGACGACCTCGTCAGCGAGTTCGTCGGCGGCCAGGCGCCGTCGCGGCTGTCGCAGGCGGCGCTCGAGACGCTCGCCGTGATCGCCTACAAGCAGCCGGTGACCCGCAGCCAGGTCGCGTCGATCCGCGCGGTGAACGTGGACTCGGTCGTGCGGACGCTGCTGGCGCGCGGGCTCATCACCGAGCTCTTCGCGGATGCCGAGACCGGCGCCATCAACTACGGCACGACCGACGCGCTCCTCGTGCATCTCGGCATCAACTCACTGGACGAGCTTCCGCACATCTCACCGCTGCTGGACGGCGCGGACGAGGTCGGCGACAGCCTGGACGAAGGGATACGTCGATGACCGGCGGAGCGGCACAGGGACCGGGCGCGGAGTCCACCGAGGGCGTGCGCCTGCAGAAGGTGCTGGCGAACGCCGGGGTCGCATCGCGGCGGGTCGCCGAGGACCTCATCGTCGCGGGCCGCGTCCGCGTCAACGGCGAGGTCGTCACCGAGCTCGGCTCGCGCATCGACCCCGAGAACGACCTGGTCGACGTCGACGGCACCGCCGTGCAACTCGACCAGTCCAAGCGCTACGTCATGCTCAACAAGCCCACCGGCGTCGTGAGCTCGATGAAGGACGACCGTGGTCGCCCGGACCTCCGCCGTTTCACGAAGGACTGGGACGAGCGGCTCTACAACGTGGGCCGATTGGATGCCGAGACCAGCGGACTGCTCGTCCTCACGAACGACGGCGAGCTGGCGCACGTGCTGGCCCACCCCTCGTTCGGCGTCACCAAGGTGTACATCGCCAAGGTGGACGGACGGGTGACGCCGCAGACCATCCAGAGGCTCGTCCGCGGCGTCGAGCTCGAGGACGGCCCGATCGCCGCCGACAAGGCCCGGCTGCTGTCGTCCTCGGCTGAAGGCGGCGGGTCGCTCGTGGAGCTCACGCTCCATTCGGGCCGCAACCGGATCGTGCGCCGCATGATGGCGGCGGTCGGGCATCCGGTCGTCGAGCTCGTGCGGCGGCAGTTCGGGCCGCTCCACCTGGGAACCCTGCCAGCCGGGCGCGCCCGCGAGTTGACTAAAGTGGAGCGGGGCGCTCTGCTGACTCTCGCGCGCAGTGCGACTTCTTCCACGCCGGCGGAGGACGCGCCCGATGCCCGCGACGGCGATCAGTCCGCGGAGTGAAGATCCCTCTCTGTGGGGCGAACAGGAGACGCAAGTGACCGACACGAGGCCGACCTCGGCGCGCGAGCGCGCCGGAGAGTCCGCGCTCGCTCCGCGCGTGCAGGGCACGGTGCGGATCGTCGGCGCAGGCCTTCTCGGAGCCAGCATCGGCCACGCGCTGACCGCACGGGGCGTCGACGTGGCCCTCGACGACACCTCGCCATCGCAGCTGCGCCTGGCCGTCGATTACGGGGCGGGCCGGCCTGCCGCCGACTCCGACCATCCGTCCCTCGTCGTCGTCGCGGTGCCGCCCGACGTCACCGCTGACGTCATCCAGCGCGAGCTCGCCCGCTACCCGGGCGCCGTCGTGACGGATGTCGCGAGCGTCAAGCTCGAGCCTCTCCGCACGCTCCGCGAGCGCGGCGTCGACCTCACGCATTACATCGGCTCTCACCCGCTGGCCGGGCGCGAGCGCGGGGGAGCGATCTCGGCGCGCGCCGACATCTTCGTCGGGCGGCCGTGGGTGGTGTGCCGCGACGAGGAGACGCCGTCGGCGGACCTCGCCCTCGTGGAGGGTCTGGCGCTCGATCTCGGCGCGACGCCGCTCGAGATGAGTCCCGAAGACCACGACCGTGCGGTCGCACTCGTCTCGCACGTGCCGCAGCTCGTCGCCAGCCTCCTCGCCGGTCGCTTCGTCGACGCGCCCGACGGGTCGCTGCGCCTCGCGGGCCAGGGCGTGCGCGACACGACCCGCATCGCGGCATCCGCCCCCGAACTGTGGGTGCAGATCCTCGGGGCCAACGCGGCGCCCGTCGTCGACGTGCTCGATCTGCTGGCGACCGACCTGACCGCCGTCGCCGACGCGTTGCGCGCGCCCGACGCCCCCGGCTCGCGCCGCGCCGTCGCCGACACGATCCGTCGCGGCAACGACGGCGTCGAGCGCCTGCCCGGCAAGCACGGCCAGAACCGCCGCTTCGAGCAGGTCGTCGTCATGGTCGACGACACCCCCGGCCAGCTCGGCCGTCTGTTCGGCGAGCTCGGCGAGCTCGCCGTGAACGTGGAAGACCTGCGCCTCGAGCACTCGCCGGGCGCCCAGTTCGGCCTCGCCGAGATCAGCGTCGTCCCGAGCGCCGTGCGCCGAGCCGTCGACGGCCTCGAGTCGCGCGGCTGGAAGATTGCGAGCACCACCAATGACTGACTCCTCGACCTCCGCCGCGACGGACGGCAGCGCAGGCGTCGTCGTCGTCGCCATCGACGGGCCTGCCGGCAGCGGCAAGTCGAGCGTCTCGAAGCAGGTCGCCCGCCGTCTCGGCTACGGGTACCTCGACACCGGCGCCGCCTACCGCGCACTGGCGTGGCACGCCCTCGAGCGCGGCGTCGACACGTCGGATGCGGCATCCATCCTCGACGTCACCGGCGATTTCGACTACGCGATCTCGCTGGATCCCGATGCGTACTGGGTGCGTGTCGGCGCGGCAGACGTGACCGAGGCGATTCGCGAGCCCCGCGTGTCGGATGCCGTGAGCGGCGTCGCCCGCGTCCCCGCCGTGCGCGAGTCCGTGAACCGGATGTTCCGCGCGCTGGTCGCGGCCTCCGGGCGTCCCGGTGTCGTCGTCGAAGGCCGCGACATCACGACGGTCGTCGCGCCCGACGCCCCCGTGCGCATCCTCCTCACCGCGGCACCGGAGGTGCGCGCGGCCCGTCGGAGCGCCGAGGTGACGACGCAGGATGCCGCGGCCGTCGCCGCCGCACTCCACCGGCGCGACGCCTCCGACTCGGCCGTCGTCGACTTCCTCACCGCCGCACCCGGCGTCGACGTCGTCGACTCGACCCACCTCGATTTCGACCAGACCGTGGACGCCGTGCTCGGCGTGATCCGGGCCGCAGAGCCGGCCCCGATGATCCAGGGCGCCCCCGCGGTCGACCCACTGCAGACAGGAGCCTGAGATGGCCGCCGACAACCCCGCCGACTTCGACGAGTTCGAAGACACCGCCGACGACCACCTCGCGGAGAACCTCGCCGCGCTGGACGACGACCTCGCCGAACAGCGTGCCGCCGCCCTGCGCGCCGGCCTCGAGGAGTACGACCTCGACCCGGAGGACGCCGAGCTGCTCGCTGGGCTGGTGCGCGGCGAGGACGGCATCGAGTTCCTCCCCGCGCTGCCCGTCGTCGCCATCGTCGGCCGGCCCAACGTCGGCAAGTCCGCCCTGGTGAACCGCATCCTCGGCCGCCGCGAGGCCGTCGTGGAGGACACCCCCGGCGTCACGCGCGACCGCGTCACGTACAAGGCGGAGTGGATGGATCGCCGGTTCACGATCGTCGACACCGGCGGGTGGGAGCCCGACGCCAAGGGCATCGACCGCTCCGTCGCGCTGCAGGCCGAGGTCGCGATCGACCTGTCGGACGTCGTGATGTTCGTCGTCGACGCCATGGTGGGCGCCACCTCCACCGACGAGCACGTCGTGCGCCTGCTGCGCAAGGCCGGCAAGCCCGTCTTCCTCGTCGCCAACAAGATCGATGACGCCCGTCAGGAGCCCGAGGCCGCGGCCCTGTGGAACCTCGGCCTCGGTGAGCCGTACCCGGTCTCGGCGATCCACGGCCGTGGCGTCGCCGACCTGCTCGACGAGATCGTCAAGGTGCTGCCCGACGTGTCGGCGGTCGCCAAGCACGAGATCGGCGGCCCGCGCCGCGTCGCGATCCTCGGACGCCCGAACGTCGGCAAGTCGTCCCTGCTCAACAAGGCCGCGGGCGAGGAGCGCGTCGTCGTCAACGAGCTCGCGGGCACCACCCGCGACCCCGTCGATGAGATCGTCGAGGTCGGCGGCAAGCTGTGGCGCTTCGTCGACACCGCCGGCATCCGTCGCCGCGTGCACCTGCAGCAGGGCGCGGACTTCTACGCGTCGCTGCGCACGTCGGCCGCGCTGGAGAAGGCGGAGGTCGCCGTCGTGGTGCTCGACGTCACGCAGCCGCTCAGCGAGCAGGACGTGCGAATCATCGACCTGGTGCTGGAGTCGGGGCGCGCACTCGTGCTCGCCTTCAACAAGTGGGACCGCCTCAACGACGACGACATGGACGGGCAGGACCGCCGCCGCTACCTCGAGCGCGAGATCGAGCAGGACCTCGCCCACGTCGCGTGGGCGCCCCGCGTGAACATCTCGGCGCGCACCGGACGCCACCTCGACAAGCTCGTGCCGGCGCTCGAGACCGCGCTCGAGTCGTGGGACCAGCGCATCCCGACCGGCAAGTTCAACGCCTTCCTGTCGGAGCTCATCGCCGAGCACCCGCACCCGCTGCGGGGCGGCAAGCAACCGCGCATCCTGTTCGGCACCCAGGCGTCCACGCGCCCGCCGACCTTCGTGCTGTTCACCACGGGCTTCCTCGACCCGGGCTACCGTCGGTTCATCCAACGCCGCCTCCGGGAGCTGTACGGCTTCGAGGGCACCCCGATCGTCATCAACATGCGGGTGCGCGAGCGCCGCCAGCGCTGACGCCCGCCGCCGCAACCGCGGGGAGGACGGATGCCGCGGGTCGCGGCATCCGTCACCCGCCGGTGCGGTGGGCGAATGCCGGTCGCACCATGGCGGTCTCGTCGGGCTCGGCGAAGCCGAACTGCCGGTACAGGCCGTGCGCGTCGCCGGTGAAGAGCGTCCACCGCAGGTCGCGCCCGGGCCCGTCGTCGATCATAAGCTGCAGCAGCAGCTTGCCGAGCCCGTGGCCGCGATGCTCGTCGAGCAAGAACACGTCGGCGAGGTAGGCGAAGCCGACGCCGTCCGACACTGCGCGAGCGAACCCGACCTGCTCGCCGGTATCGCTGCGATACGCACCGACGACGCGCCAGGCATTGCCGATCTGGGTCTCGACGTCAGCGCGCGTGCGCCAGCGTCCCCAGTAGGCCTCCGTCGACAGCCAGGCCCACACGACATCGTGCTGGATGCGGGCGGGGTCGTCGTCGATGTCGTAGTCCATAGCGTCCATTCTGGCGAGCCCTCGCGTGACGGCCGGCGGTCCGGTCACCCGCCCGTGGCTCGGTAGAGTGACAGGCTGATGGTGAACGAAAGGCCGGTACAGTGACGATCGAGCCCCCCGCCCCCGGCGAGCCCCGGCGCCCTCACGGGCCGCGCGACCCGGGTGACGCGTGGGTGGTCGCACCCACGGGGGAGCGGTACTGGGGCCGCTTCGGTGCCGCTGGACTGCTCGCGGTGGATGCCGAGCGAGGGGTGCTGCTGCAGCACCGGGTCTCGTGGAGTCACTTCGGCGATACCTGGGCGCTGCCCGGAGGAGCGCGCCACGAGGGCGAGTCGGCGTGCGATGGAGCCTTCCGCGAAGCCGCAGAGGAGGCGCGCGTCCCCGAGGCCGCCGTGCAGCCGCGCCTGCTGAGCGTTCTCGATCTCGGCTACTGGAGCTACACCACTGTCGTCGGCGACGTCGTCCGGCCCTTCGAGCCCGTCATCAGCGACCCCGAGAGCCACGAGCTGGCATGGGTGCCGGTGGGCGAGGTCATCGGCTATCCGCTCCACCCCGGCTTCGCGGCATCGTGGGAGGTGCTGCGCGGTCTCGTCGATGTGCGGCCGGCCGCCATCGTGGACGTCGCCAACGTCATGGGCTCGGTGCCCGACGGCTGGTGGAACGACCGCGCGGGCGCCGCCGCGCGCCTGATCTCGCGGATCGCGGGCCTCGCCGGGCGTGGGGTGCCGGCATCCGTTCTCGACCTGCCCGAGCACACTTGGTACCCCGAATGGACCGCCGTCGTCGAGGGGCAGGCGCGGTCCGTGGCAGACGCCGACGGCGTCGAGGTGGTGCGGGCCACGGCGTCCGGTGACGACGCGATCGTCGTGGCCGCCGAGCAGGCGGTGGCGCGCGGACGTGTCGTGACGGTCGTCACGAGCGACCGCGGCCTGGCCGGGAGGGCGACGGCTACCGGAGCCGCCGTCCGCGGTGCCCGCTGGCTGCTCGACCTGATCGACGCCTGATACGGACCTGTCGGAATCGCCGCCCGCGCGGGGCGGAAGGTCTGCGGCGCGGCGCGCGCCTTGCGGGCCGCGTCTCGGCGGCGGTACGTTTCGCGCAGGATCCGACGGGCGCCGGTGCCGACCCGTGGCCGGGACGCGACCGACGGGAGAGCGACATGATCATCTCCAGCGACCTGGACGCCGGCCGAACCGCGTCGGCGGACCGGCGCTGGGCAGACGCGCTCGAGCTGCTCGCACGTGTCGATGCGCGCGTCGGGCTCGGGGCATCCGATCTCGAGACGCTCGCGACGGCCGCGCTGCTCCGCGGTGAGCCGCGTGTATCCGTCGACGCGCTGTCGCGGGCCTACTCGGCGCACCTCGGCGCGCAGGACACCGCGGGCGCTGCGCGCTCGGCGGGGTGGCTGGCGCTGACCCTCATCGAGCAGGGCGACTTCACCAACAGCGTGATGTGGGCCGCGCGCGCGATGCGGATCGCGGGGGCGATGGCCGAGCCCGGCGCGCTGGCGGGCTTCGTCCGGCTGGCGCCGGCCGTCGGGCAGCTGGGCAGCGGGAACGCCGCCGAGGCGGTCCACTCCTTCGAGGAGATCCTCGATGTCGCCGAGCGCGCGGGCGATCGGGAGCTCGCGGCGTTCACGAGACTCGGCCTCGGCAAGTCGCTGATCGAGGCGGGGTCGCCGGCCGAGGGCTTCGCATGCCTGGACCTGGCGATGGCCGCCGTCGCAGCCGGCGATGTCCCGCCGCTGCCGAGCGGCGTGATCGCCTGTGCCTCGGTCCCGGACGCCCTGCTGGCCTTCGACCTGGAGCGCGCGGACGCGTGGACCGCCGTGCTGGCTCGGTGGTGCGGCGAGCAGCCGCAGCTGATCGCCTTCAGCGGGCAGTGTCATGCGCTCGAGGCGGCGCTCCTCCTCGTGCGGGGCGCGTGGGCCGAGGCTTCGACGGCCGTCGATCTCGCGCTGTCGCGCTTCCGGGCGGGCGACTACCGGGCGATCTGGGGTGCTCCCTACCAGCTGGGGGAGCTCGCCCGGCTGCGCGGAGCGTTCCACTCCGCCGAGGAGTCGTACCGCCGCGCGGCGGACTCCGGATGGGAGGCGCAGCCCGGCCTCGCGCTTCTCCACCTCGCGCTCGGACGCACGGCGCGGGCGCAGGAGGAGATCCGCCGGAGCGCGGCCGGCGCCGACCCGGTCACCCGACGGTTCCTCCTGCCTGCGCTCATCGAGATCGAGGTGGCGGCGGGCGATCCCGCATCCGCGCGTCGCGCGCTGGAGGAGCTTCGCGGACCGATACCCGACACGGCCACCCCGATGCTCGACGCCACCGTCGTCACGGCGGACGCGAGGGTGCTGCTCGGTGAGGGGCGCGCGGCAGGGGCCCTCGAGGCGGCGCGCGCCGCCGCGCACGCGTGGAGCGCGGTCGGGGCGCCGTACGAGGCGGCCCGCAGCCGGGTGCTGGCGGGGCATGCACTTCGCGCGCGCGGCGAGACCGAGGCGGCGAGAGCGGACTTCGAGGCGGCCCGCGCGGTGTTCCTCGAGCTCGGCGCGGAACCCGCCCTTGCCGACCTCGCGGCGCTGATGGGCGATCGGCGCTCCGGCGCCCTCACCGCGCGCGAGCTCGAGGTGCTGCGGCTGGTGTCGACGGGCCTCACGAACCGGGGCATCGGCGCAAAGCTGTCCCTGAGCGAGAAGACCGTCGCGCGGCACCTCGCCAACATCTTCGGCAAGCTCGGCATCTCGACCCGAGCCGCGGCGACCGCCTACGCGTACGAGAACGGGCTGGTCTGACCGGTCGCGCATCGGAGGGTGTCTACACACAATGACCCATGCGCGGCGCCCACCGAACATGGGCTCTTCGCCCGACGCGGCGCGCGGGCGCGTGCACCTACCGTGGCGATATGGACATCCCGCTGATCGCAGGCACGGTATCGACCGTCGTCTTCGCGGTCAGCAACCTGCCCATGCTCCGCAAGGCCCTGCGCACCGGCGACGTCTCGTCGTACAGCCTGGCGAGCATCGCGATGATCAACGTCGCGAACGTCGTCTACTCGCTCTACGTGTTCAGCCTGCCGCTCGGCCCGATCTGGGCGCTGCACACGTTCTACCTCGTCTCGTGCGCCATCATGCTGGTGCTGTGCCTCGTGCAGCGCCGCGTCGCAGCGAGGAGGGAGGCGTCGAGCCGCGTGCCGGTGCTCGCCGTCACGGAGGGTCTGGAGCCGGTCACTCGCGTCCCCGAAGGCGATCGATCTCCCGGCGCTCGCGCTTGGTCGGGCGCCCCGCGCCGCGGTCGCGCTGCGCCATGATCGGCGTGGGGTCGCGTGGTGGGGTGCGGTCCTCCATCGCGGTGGGGACCAGCGGGGCGCCGACCCGCTTGGAGATCGGCTGCTTCACGACGAGCATCCGGTCGAACCCGTCGATGCGCACGCGGATCTCGTCGCCGATCCGCACCGGCTGGGCCGCCTTCGCGCGCTCGCCGCCGACGCGCACGTGCCCGGCTCGGCAGGCGGTGGTCGCGGCCGAGCGGGTCTTGTAGATGCGCACCGCCCAGAGCCAGGCGTCGACGCGCACCGCCTTGCCGGCGGTCGAGGCATCCGTCATCTCGTCACCGCCGGTTCCTCCGCCGTGCGCCGTTCGCGGACGCCGACGAGCACGCCTGCGGCGATGAGGCCCTGGCCGAGGCAGTACGTGAGCATGACGAGGGGACTCGTCCAGTCCGGCATCGCGTCGGGCACGAACAGCCGGAACGCGAGCACCGAGTCGGACGCGAGGAAGAACACGCCTCCCCACACGATGAGCGGGTGGCACCGGGATGCCGCGACCGCCGTGCCGCCCAGCACGAGCCCGTAGAGCGCGACGGCGACGGCGAGGCCGCCGAGATGCGGCCACAGCACCGCGAGGAGCGCGATCCACCAGACGGCGTAGACAGCCGCCCACGGCGGCACGCGCCGGACCGCGAGCATCCGCCAGAACAGCCAGATGTAGCAGAGGTGGGCGAGTCCGAAGAAGAGCAGCATCATCGGCACGGTCGGCAGCCACGGCACGAACGTGCCCGCGCCGTCGCCCAGCCACGAGAGCCCGATCGCGACCACGAGCAGGGTGTGGGCGCGCGTCCAGCCGGATCCGCGCGCGCCCCAGACGACCGCGAGGGCGAGGAGCGGCATGAGTGCGAGCTTGGTCGGCGGTGCGACCGCGGTCGCACCGACCGCGAGCGCCGCCACATGCACGATCGACACCGCGATGTAGGGCACGAACCCGATCCACAGCCGACGCATGATCCTCCTCGACGCGCAGGGCAACCATAATCGTCGCATGACTGATGTGCTGGCCCGGATGGGGCTCGTTCGCATGTCCGCCCGCGACACTGGGGCGGCGCACCGCGCGTCGACGCCGCTCGAGCTGTTGTTCGACCTCGTGTTCGTCGTCGCCGTGTCGCAGGCGTCGCAGAACCTGCATCACCTCATCAGTGAGGATCATGTCGGTCAGGGCGTGCTCTCGTACCTGATGGTGTTCTTCGCGATCTGGTGGGCGTGGATGAACTTCACGTGGTTCTCGTCCGCGTTCGACACCGACGACTGGCTGTACCGCGTGCTGACGATCGTGCAGGTGGGCGGCGTGCTGGTGCTTGCGGCCGGCGTGCACGACGCGATGGTCGAGTTCGACTACGTCGTGGTGACATGGGGCTACGTCATCATGCGACTGGCGATGGTGGTGCAGTGGCTGCGGGCGGCGGCATCCGATCCGCAGTCCCGCCGCACGGCGCTGCGGATGGCTCTCGGTGTGACGGTGGTGCAGGTGTTGTGGCTTGCGCGCATCTACCTGCTCGACCCGGAGTGGCAGTTCTGGACCTTCTTCGTGCTGGTACTGCTCGAGCTGCTGCTGCCGGTGTGGGGCGAGTCCGCCGGCCGCACGCGCTGGCACCCGCATCACATCGCCGAGCGCTACGGGCTCTTCACGCTGCTGCTGCTCGGCGAGAGCCTGCTGGCATCGGCCAACGCGATCTTCGATGCGCTCGGCGAGGGCGAGCATGTGTCGGAGCTCGTGACGCTCGCGATCTCGGGGATCGTGGTGACGGCCGGCATCTGGTGGGTCTACTTCGCCCGCGAGCAGCAGAGCCGGCTCGATAGCATGCGGTCCGGGTTCCGGTTCGGGTACCTCCATTACGTGATCTTCGCGGCGGTGGGCGCCGTGTCGGCGGGTGTCGAGGTCGAGATCGACGAGATCACCGGCCACACCGAGGTGTCGCCCGAGATCGCGGGCCTCGCCCTGACGCTGCCGATCGCGATCGTGGTGGCGGCGTCGTGGCTCGTGCTGCTGCGCGGCGCGCTGTCGCGCTGGGCCTCCGCGGCCGTCCTCACCGGGGCGGTGCTGATCGTGCTGAGCGGCCTGCTGCCGTCGTCGGAGTACGTCGTGGCGGCGGTTCTTCTCGCCGGGGTGGTCGTCGTGCTCGAGGTGGATCGGATCCGCCGGGAACGCGTCGCCGCCGGCTGACCGCGCCGGATGCCGCGAGCCGCGGTCAGCTCGCGAGATCGAGGGAGACGATCGCGAGGTGGGGCTGCGGTCGGGCGACCTCGCGGAAGCCGGCATCCTCGAACGTGGACAGCACGCCGTGGTACAGGTCGTTGACCGGGATCTTCTTGCCTGCGCCGGGATCCAGTGGGTAGGCCTCGATGACGCGTGCTCCGCCGGTGCGGGCGTAGTCGATCGCCGCGTCGAGGAGGCGCGCATTGAGGCCCCGCTTGCGGTGGTCTTTGCGGACCACGAAGCAGCTCACCGTCCACACCGAGTCGTCATCCCACGGCTCTTCGGAGTGTGCGATGAAATTGCGCGTGCGGCCGATGCGCACCTGGCGCGTGCGGGGACCGACCCGCACCCAGCCCGCGGCCTCGCCGTCGACGTAGGCGATGAGTGCCGGTGGCGGCCCGGCGTCGATCTCGTCGCGCAGCCGCCCCTCGCGCTCCGGCCGCGACGTCTTCTGCCACTCGCTGTTCGGCATCATCCACCACTGGCACTGGCAGCCGTATCCGTCGCCGCCGCCGCTCAGCGCGTGCTGCGCGTCGTCGAAGCGATCTGCGGTGGCCGGCTCGATGGTGATCGTGGTCATCCCGTGACGCTAGTCCGTCCCGCCGACACCGGCAACGGACGGACGGATGCCACGCCCGGGCGTACGCCGGTTCGCGGGGTGTCCGCAGAACGGGTAGGATGGGGGAGTTGTCCGCGCGCAAGCGAGGGCATCGGGATGTGGCGCAGCTTGGTAGCGCACTTGACTGGGGGTTAAGGGGTTTACCCCGCTCTGGTCGGCCTGAACAACTGAATATCAATGCCACGGGCTGTGGCGCAGCTTGGTAGCGCACCTGACTGGGGGTCAGGGGGTCGCAGGTTCAAATCCTGTCAGCCCGACGTAAAAGCCCAGGTGAGAGTAGGTTTCTCGCCTGGGCTTCATCATGTCCGGGGGTCGTTTTCTGTTGTCCCCCTCTGGTCCCCCTGGCGCTGTGTCGACAGGTCGCTTGCGACGGTCGGACCGCCTCGAACCCGCTTCCTGTGGACAAGGGGACCAAAAGGGGACCAGAACGCCTGGGTGACCACTCCTCCCGGCTCCACAGCGCATCACAGAGCCCTGGCCGCAGGGCTGCTGCGGCGGGCTTGCCTGCGCTGCCCCGCGGCGGACAGAAAGGCGTTGGCCTGCTCGGCCGCCGACGCGAGGTGGCGGTCGTCGGGATGCAGGTAGCCGCGGGTCGTCTCCATCGAGGCGTGCCCGAGGATTTCTTGGAGCACATGCAGCGGGATGCCGGCGTCGGCCATCCAGGTCGCCCCGGTGTGGCGCAGGCCGTGCCGGGTGAGGTCGGGCAGCCCGAGTTTCGCGACGATGCCGTCCCAGTTCGTGGCATCGCGAACGGTCGCGGTGGTGAGGATGCCGCCCTTCGGCCCGACGAACAGTTGATCCTCAGGCTCCTTGCCCTCGGTGAGGCGTTCCAGCACGGGCCGGAGCGGTTCGAGAATCGGCACACGCCGTTCTTTGCGGCTCTTGGTCGGCTTGGTCACCAGACCGCCCTTGCCAGGAAAGACCTGCCGACGGATCACGACGAGGTTCTTGCCGAAGCCCACGTCCCCGACCTGCAACCCGGACACCTCCGAGGACCGGGCCGCCAGCAGCGCGGCGAGCATCACGAAGTCGCTGTAGGACTGGTGCACCTTGCCGCACGCTCGCGCGAGCCGGTTGAGGGTCTTCATGGCCGGGATCGCATGCGCCCGAGGGGAGGCCTGCTCGGCCGACTGTCCGCGGAAGGCGTTGCGGTTCAGGCTCCGCTTGGCGCGGTTCTTCGCCGGGTTGATGGTCAGCAGCCCATCGCGCACCGCCTCGTCCAGCACCCGCACCAGCGGAGCGATGGTGTTCTTGATCGTGGACGCCCCGTGCCGCTTCTCCCACTCGTCGATGGTTCGGTCGATTATGCCCGCGGTGATCTGAGTGACGGGCAGGTGACCGAGCGCGGGCAGCACGCGCAGTCGCAGCCCATGCCCGTAGGTGTCGGCAGTCGAGGTCGGGTCCAGGCCCCGTGCCCACCTGTCGCCGATGGAGGTGACGAACTCCAGCAGCGTCACGGACACGTCGATGCCCTTGGTCGCAGAGCTGCGGAGCTGGTCGAAGAACTCGTGCGCAGCTGTCTCGTCCCGCACGATCTCCGAGCGGATCACACGCCGTTTGGTGGTGGGGTCAGTCCACCGGGCGCGGGCACGGATGCCGTAGGAGCGACGCTCCATGTCGGTGGAGACCTTCACCCCGATCGGCGGCACCGGTTTGGGCTCAGCGGCCGGCTGCGGCTCAGCTCTCCGGGGCATGGTCGTGTTCCATCTCGCCAAGCCAGCGGTTCACGGCATCGAGCCGATACCGGGCGATTCCGCCGAGCCGCAGGAACGGCGGTCCCGTGCCAGCCGACCGCCACCGCGACAGCGTGGACTCCGACACCTTCAAATACGCGGCCACCTCACGGCTGTGCATCAGGGGCGACACCACGAGCGTTCCGTCGCCACTCATGACACTTCCCCGGTGTCGGGGTCGAGGTCGCGGTAGAACGCGTCCTCCGCTTCGCGGCGGGCCTGGACGTCGGCCATGACGAACTCCACGAACTCGGCGTCGCGGTCAATGATCGGGACGTCTTCGATCGGGCCAGCGGGTTCCTCCCCGGGCCAGACGGTCTGCCTGGTGGTCCGGTCGTGGTCGAGTTTGGTGCCCGACGCCGCCACCCATTCGCGGAGGCGCTGGCGGGCGTCGGCGAAGTCGCGGTGCCAGCCGAGCGGTGCGGACCCGTTTTGCTCGGGGTCGTAGGCGCAGAGCCAATGCAGGTGCAACGCGGACAGTTCCCACAGCAACTCAGGATGGGTATGCCATGCCGGCGGGATGACGGAGGCGGGCAGGCCGTAGGTGTGTCTGAGCCAGTCCACCCATCTGTTGAGTTCCAGCCACTCGACCTCGGCGTCGTAGGCGTTCAGCAGGTTCCAATTGATCGGGTGCGGTGGCTCGGCGACCAGTGGGCCCTCGAAGTCGTCGTCGGTGTCGTCCAGGTCCGGGCCGGGAACCTCGTCCAGGGCGGCGTCCTCGTGTGGGGTATCGGACATGCGGTGCTCCTGTCTGCTCTTGCGTGCCCGGTCATGCCGGGGCTCGCTGTGGCAGGCAGGTGGGCCAGGAGGCGTCTGGACGTTCAGTCCTCGGTGCGGATAAGGGGACCAGAACCGCTCGTCGCAGCTCCACCGGCCTATGGCTCGGCATCACAGGCCTCGTGTCGAGGAGGCGCTTCCGGCGGCCCGACGCTTCTGCCCGGAGGGAGAGAGGAACGCGTTGGCCTGCTCCGCCGCAGAGGCGAGGTGCCGGTCATCGGGATGCACATACCCGCGGGTGGTTTCCATGGACGCGTGCCCAAGAATCTCCTGAAGCGACCCGATCGGCGATGACCGCGTCGAACAGCCCCTCCAGCACCGACAGTGTTCCGTTTGGCATCGAAGACCTGCCCGGCTGGGCTGCCCGCGTCTACGACCACAACCTTCAGCATCCAGAACTCTCGCGACTTATCGCCTCGACGCGACTCGAGCAACATCCCGACGGCCGATGGTTCAACAGTTCACGACACGAGCACAAGCTCCGTGCGATCGCTACCGCGCAGGCAGCCGGCCGCCTGCGCCCGGCAGACCCCGCCGACCTGCTCATCCTCTTGATCAGCATGGCCTCGGCTTGGTCACCGTCGAGCAGCGTCTACACCGCAACGACGCAAGAGCGCGGCAGCGATCACGACCGACGACGGGTCCTGCTCCGCGAGGCCGTGGTCCGTGTCACGCAGCCCTGAGCCCAGCGAGTAGTATCTCCACGGCCGCGCGCGACTCCGCTATCCAGTGTGGTCGGTCGGTTGCTGACCCGATGCCGTGCAGCACGACCATGACCGCCCCCGCGCTCGCGTCGCTGCGTACGTCGCCTTCGACGACGGCCTGAGTCAGAAGCTCAGTGACGGTGCGTTCGAGCTGGATGCCCCCGTCGGCCTGCACGGACGGGTCGACGACGGCTGCAAGCCTGCGGGCAAGTCCGCTGTGTGCCACGACGTACTCAACGAAACCGCGCAAGAAGGCGCCGAGGTTTTCATCGGCGGATCGAGTCGGGTCGCGGGCCTCGTCGCAGAGTGCGGCGACTTCCTCCTCGTAGACAGCCGTCGCCAACGCCTCCCGCGTCGGGAAATGCCGGTAGAGCGTTCCCACTCCCACGCCGGCACGCGCCGCGAAGTCATCGAAACGCAACTGCTCGTCACGATCGAACACCTCACGCGCGGCTGCCACGATCGCGTCTCTATTTCGGCGTGCATCTGCTCGTAGCGCTCGCGTCCCGGCCACGCGTAACCCCCCTTCGACAATCGGAGACAGTCTCCATATTCTTCTAATTGGAGACACGCTCCATTTTACGGGAAGGCACACCCGCCATGCGCATTCTGATGTTCGGTCGCGGAGTGATCGCGACGATCTATGGCCGCGTGCTTCAGACCGCAGGACACGATGTCGAGTTCTACGTGCGTCCGGGACGCGTTGCGGAGTACGGCGACATGGTGCAGGTGGATGTGATCGACGGTCGCCACAAGCCATTCGGCCGGCGGATTCGCGAGTCGTACCGAACCACGTTGCGCGAGTCCCTTGATGAGACCGACGGCTTCGATCTGATCGTGCTCAGCGTCGGGCACCACCACCTCGCAGAGGCAGCGGCGTTCCTGGCGCCCCGACTCGGAAAGGCGATGGTTCTCGTGCTCGGCAACGTGTGGGCGGAACCGCTCACTGCCGTCGCGCCACTTCCGTCCGATCGGGTCGTGTTCGGGTTCCCGCTAGCGGGCGGCGGTTACGGCGACGACGGCGTGCTGCGAGGCGCGATGATGCCCTCCGTCATCATTGGCACCACGGGAGCCTCTCCCCGGCCACAGGAGCAGGAGATCTTCACCGCCTTCCGGCAGGCAGGCCTGACCGCCCGCCAGCAGAAAGACATGCGAGGGTGGCTCTGGCTTCACTTCATCGCCGACGCCGGCATGTTCAACCAGGCGCTGCGCAGCGGGTCATTGGCGAACATGATCGGAGACCGCCGAGCTTTCCGCGACGCCTTCTTGACGACACGCGAACTGATCCCCGTGCTGACGGCTCGAGGAGTCGACCTAGGACAGCATCGCATGGCGATGCTCCCGTACCGACACCCGCTCCTCGCCGCGACAATGATCGCATGGGCGACTCGACTGATTCCGATCGCGCAAAGGAGCCTCGCGGCGCACACCGATCCCCACGCCGCCGAAGCACGCGCCGTCCTCGACGACACGATGAGCGAAGCGCACCGGCTTCGCATCCCCACCCCCCGCCTCGATCGGTGATCCAGGGCTCGACGCCGAAACTCCGGCGGGTGGGGGCAGCAGGCATCTCACGGACTTCTTCCGAGACGATCATCGTCTCAACTCAGGTATGAAAGCGGGTCAAGCTCCAATGCCCTCAAGATAGAGGCACGTGCGCAGGCTCATCGTCCAGGATCGCAGTAGGAACTACGTTCACTACCGCAAGCCCGGCCCGGGGTCCGGCGATCGCTGGACTGCGGATGCGAGCAGGGTCGTGGCTCGTCGCGACTGGCGGTCGATTCAATCTGTGAAGGTCTCATTCTTAGACATCTGTAAACCGCATCTTTACAGATCAGTGCATGTCAGGCATACTTGACGTATGCAAGACAACTTGACGGATGCGATTCGGGGATTGAAGCGCCATGCAGACGCGCTCCTCGCGGCACGAGTGCTGACCATCCCCGGCGATGACTTTGCTGGCGAGATCGAGCAATCACTGCGACTTCAGTCCGCGGCTGACGATGTCGTTCGTTCGGTCGTGCAGCAGGCGCGCGAGGCAGGTGCGACCTGGCAAACGATCGGCGACGCCTTGGGCGTGAGTCGGCAAGCGGCTTTTCAACGCTACGGCAAACCGGTCGATCCGAGAACGGGAGAACCCATGAACACAACCCCCTTGAGTGAGGCCACGGAGCTGGCCCGAACCGTCATCCACGATCTCGCGAGTGGTCGGTGGGAACTGGTCACCGAGAGGTTCGACCCCGCGATGCGCGAGAACCTGTCGGAAGACGCGCTGGCGGCCGCGTGGGCGCAGATCGTGGGAAGCTCCGGGGCCTTTGAAAGCCAGGGTGATCCCGTGGTGACGCGAGCCGGTGACGTGACGGTCACGAACACGCCCCTCTCGATGGAGGCGGGCGACTACACCGCGCGAATCGCGTTCCGTGACGACCAGACCATCGCAGGTCTGCACATCCTTCAGGAGCAGACATCATGACCGACACCCGCGACCGCACCCCCACGACCGTTGCCGATGTGCGTTCTCGACTGAACGGCCGCGACATCCGATCCATCGCGATCTTCGTCGCGATCGCCTTCGCGCTCGCATGGCTTGTCGCGCTACCGCTCTGGCTCGGCGACGGACTGGCAAGCCCCTTGTTCCCGATCATCGGGATCGCCATGATGGCTACGCCTGCCGTCGCCGCCCTCGTCATGGTGTTCTTCATCGACCGGCCGCAGCGCCGGGCGAGGTCGCTGGGTCTCTGGCCGTTGAAGCCCGCGGGTCGGCTGATCGGATACGCCCTGCTGGGAATCTTCGTGCCCATCGTGCTCGCCCTCGTCGCTCTGCCGATCGGCGCGGCGTTGGGCGTGTTCCCGGCCGACTTCGTGAACTTCTCCGGATTCCAGCAGACCATCACCGAACAGCTGCGGGCGCTCGGAGAGAGCACGCTCCCGCTCCCGCTCCCGCTCGGCACGCTCGTCATCCTCCAGCTGGTCACGCTTCCCACGGCGGCGTTCATCAACCTCCTCCCCGCGCTCGGCGAGGAACTCGGCTGGCGAGGCTGGCTGCTCCCGAAGCTCATGCCGCTCGGACCCGTGTCCGCGATTCTCATCTCCGGTGTCATCTGGGGGCTGTGGCACGCGCCGCTCATCCTGCTCGGGTACAACTACGTGGGCGCACCGGGATGGCTCGCTCTCGCGGCGATGGTCGGCACGTGCATCGTCTTCGGAGCGATCTTCGGCTGGTTGCGGCTTCGATCCGACTCGGTCTGGCCCGCAGCCCTCGCTCACGCCGCGTTCAATGGCGCCGGCGGCACCTTCCTCCTCTTCGCCATGGCGGGCGAGCAGGTCGACACCACTCAGGCGACCGTTCTCGGTTGGAGCGGATGGATCGTGCCGCTCGCACTCGTGATTGTCCTCCTCGCTACCGGCCAGTTCCGCCGACCCTCACCTCCGCAGACCTCGACGGAGACTGTGACGGCCCCGACCGACGCGGCGAGCCGATCGGCGGAGGAAGTGGTCACCGATGACCGGTAACCGTCTCACCATCACCGACGGCAACTTGATCGTCGAACCGCTCGGGATGGACAAGCTGTGGTCTTTCAGGCGCCGCATCGAAATCCCGCTCGCGCATGTCAAAGCTGCGTTCTTCGACCCCAGCGTGATCGACGAACCCAAAGGCATCCGCTTCCCCGGGCTGCACCTGCCCGGCAAGGTGGCAGGCACCTTCTACGCCAACGGCAAGAGACAATTCTGGAATATCGCCGGGTACCACCACGCGATCACCATCGAGCTCGATTCCGCCGAACGCTTCGACCGCCTTGTCCTGAGTGTCAGTGACCCTCTGCGCCAGGCCGATGCCATCAATAGTGCCCGCCGTTCGAGCTGACCCGGACGGTCAACGCGAAGATCGTGAACGGGCTCGTGACAACGAGCCGCCCGGTCAACATGGCGTCGCCCAGCAGGAACTCGAGCATCGTGTGTTCGCGCCTGGCCGGGCGCGTGATCCAGGGGGGGACCAGAAGGGGACCACAATCATGCAATCCATGCATCTCATGATTTGTTCTGCATGATCTGATCCGCGGAACTACGCGGTTCCAGGCTCCATTCGAGCCGCTTGGACGCCTGGGGGTCAAGGGGTCGCAGGTTCAAATCCTGTCATCCCGACCGAAAAGTCCCGGGAACCTAAGGGTTCCCGGGACTTCATTGTTGGTGAGATGTGACCACGTCACCGAAACCTACCTTTCTGACGATCACGGTCAGCCCGGTGGGATGACTGCATGGCCGACGCCAGAAGACGGCGCATCACGATCTCTTCCAGTGGGGTTCTCGATGGAGGACGTTACACGGATCGACACCGCGCCCGAGGCGCATCACGCGCCTTCTACGCTCGACAGCTATGGCTCAGCGTGGCGAGGTTTCGAGCTGGTCCGACGTCCGCCGCGGCCTGCGCCGAATCCTGGGGGTCGCACCCGGCCGCCGCGCCCGCCCGCTGCTGGTCGAAGACCTCCGCCACATCCTGGCTGTCGTCGATCGAACAACCCCGGCCGGAAAGCGTGACGCCGCGCTCATCCTGCTCAGTTTCGCCGCCGCCCTGCGTCGGTCGGAACTCGCTGCGCTGGAAGTCGCGTACATCGGTCAGCGCAACGGAACGATGCCCTGGGTCTGCCTGGGAAACCCGGCGATGACCTCTTCCGGAATGTTCAGGTGCTGCGCGACGAGCGCCGGCGGTAGATGCGCAAGCCAGTTAGCGAGGGAGACCTCTTCGTAGTGGGCGCTGCGGAACGTCTCGAGGAACACCAGGGTGTCGTCGCCGGCGTTCTCCACGTAGTGGCCGAGGTTGCGACGCACGAGACCGACATCTCCGGCGCGAAAGTCCATCGTGTTTGCGTGCGGACCTGTGTTGAACACTGTCATCCGAGCGGCGCCGTTCAAGTAGTACTGCCACTCGTCGGCGTTAGGGTGCCAATGTAGCTCGCGCATCCCGCCTGGCTCGACCGTGACCAGGGCAGCCGCAACCGTCGTGGATGCGGGGAAGTTCGAGCTGTCGGCGATCTGGATCCGGCCCCCACTGTTCTCGTGCGCAGGCACCGACTGACCGAGCCGAAAGATCACGGGCTCGGTGCCACCCCACTGCACCCCAGCGGCGAGCTGGTCAGCCTCCAGATCGCCCGGGACTTCTCCAGGGAAGATCCACAGATCGTGGAGCGGGATGTCGCTGAACACGTCCTGCGCGACCCCGAAGTTCTTCGCGAGGACGTCGGGCGGCGTGTGCGCAAACCAGTCCGTCAGCAGCAGGGTGTTGCTCTCGGACTGCCCTCCGTCGTCGAATGCGAGCACGAACTCCGCGCCGTCCGGGCCGAGCCCCTGCAACGAGTGCGGAAGGCCCGCGGGGAAGAACCAGAGGTCGCCCTCGAAGACGTCCTCGATACTCGGAAGTCCTGCCCGACTCAGGGTGGTGACGCGGCATCCGCCCCTCGTCATCAGTGCCCACTCCGCAGTCTGGTGCCAATGCAGCTCGCGGATTCCGCCGGCTTCGAGGTACATGTTCACGCCCGCGATCTCGTCGGAGATCGCGAAGTCGCTCTGAGTGACCTCGCGCGCCCATCCTCCGCGCTGGACTCGGCGCGGCGAGATGTTGAACGACGACCAGAAGAACGGCTGCGTGCTGACATCGGTCGGCGGTGCCTGGAGAGAACTCGGGAACTGCCCTTCGATCACCAGGTTACGAGGACCGGTCATCGTCGCGCTGGAAGGGCTGGTCAATGTGTTCACCAGGCCCTCGGCCGGAAGGTCCGGGTTTCCGAACTGCGGAGCCTCGTGATGCGGCGCCGGAGTCTCGTCTCGTCCATGGTGGGGGCATCCTCTCGATCATCGTTGCGGGTGAGCACGTCACCGAAGTGGCGCCGGCAAGCGCTCACGGACTAGCGAACTACGCCTGGGCCGCTGGGTGCTTGAGCCATTCGACTCGACTTCCTGGGGTTCGGCTGTCGTTTCGCGACGTCGATCGAGAGATCGGGTCATCTTACTCATCCCATGCGTCCGAGCGTCGGGAAGCCTGGACCGCAGGGACTGAGGTCTTGCGCCACGCAGAGGAGTCTCGAATGCCGGGAGCCGAACTTCGCACCATTCCTCCCCTGCTCGAGCGACCGCAAGCGGCCATCGCACTGGCGGCCTCGTCCGGCGCGATGAACGCCTGGACCCTCGCGAACGCCGGTTCCTTTGCGACCGTGCAATCCGGCAACATCGTTGCAGTCGGCTTCTACGGCGCGCAGCAGGACCCTGCGCGGGTCATACCTGTGCTCCTGTCGGTTCTCGCGTTCGGACTCGGCGCATTCCTGTGCGCGATCGTGGTTGCCTTGGTCGAGGGCCGAGGACACAAGTACTCACCGTGGATCCTCGCCGTTGAGGCGATCGTCGTCGCCACGTCCGCCGCTCTCGCCTCGGCGGTCCCGTCGATGGCGATCGCGATCACCGTGAGCTTCATCGCCGGCATCCAAGGGAACGCGTTCCATCGGAACAGCGGCGTGATCTACGGCAACACCGCCGTGACCTTCGTCGTGCAGATGACGCTCAGCGCGCTCGGTCGCGCAACGGTGTCGCGCATCAAGGCAGATCGCGAACCCGTGCTGCGTATCGCCGGGCTCTATGGATCGGTCGTCCTTGCATTCGCCTTCGGTGCGGCGGCGGGCTTCCTGCTCGACACCGTGTGGCGGGCTGCATCGCTCGTCGCCGTTTCGGTCGCTCTCGCGATTCTCGCGATAGTCGCCTCCGGTGCGCGAGGCGAGGTCGATCCGATGTACTGATCGACCTCGGCTTCCCCCGGCGGTCTACCGAGTCAATCACTCGGCCTCGCGCATCCGTGCCGATGCCGCGAGGATGAGGCGCGCGACGTCTTGCGGGTGGCTGACCATCGCGAGATGGCCACTGTCGATTTCGATCACCTGCGCCTGCATTCTCTGCGCGAGGAATCTCTCCAGTTCCGGCGCGGTCGTTCGGTCCTGCGTCGAGACCGAATAGTAGGTGGGACGCACTCGCCACGCGGCAACAGTGGTGCGCGAGGGGAACAGGGCATCGGAGATCGCGCCCTGAACGGCATAAAGCACTCGCGCGCGTTCAGCATCGATTCCGTTCGCGAAGTCGTCGATGAACGCCGCTTCGGACAGCCGTGCGAATCCATCGGTGTGCACCAGCCCAGCGGTCGCCGGCGGCATGGGGAACCTGGCGGCCAAAGCGGAGTAGTCCTCGCCGGCGTCGGGTGCTCGTGCCGCGATGTAGACGAGCGCCGACACGCGGTCATCGATACCAGCCTCGGTGATCACCGTGCCCGCCCAGGAGTGTCCGACCAGAACAGTCGGCGGGTCGACGAGGGCAATGGCCCGCCGAGTCGCGGCGACATCGTCGGCGAGCGAGGTCAGCGGGTTCTGCACCGCTGCTACCTGCAGCCCTGCGCGCAACAGGAGGGGTATCACGTCCTGCCATGACGATCCGTCTGCGTAGGCGCCGTGAACCAGCACCGCACTGTGCGCGGGGGCAGGGGTCGAAAGCGGGTCTGTCATCTGAATTCTCCTTGCGTGGTGGATCGTGGTCGGGGCCGGTCAGACCTGCGACGACACAGACCTGCGGCGATCGTCAGCGTGGCAACCATGTGATCACCAGCGGTAGCGTGACAGCCGCGAGAACGGTGGATAGGAGAAGCGTCGTGCCCGCCAGTGCAGACTTCGCGCCGAGACTGAGGCCGAGCAGGACTC
The DNA here is from genome assembly GCF_040144835.1 of Microbacterium sp. LWS13-1.2. Taxonomy (NCBI): domain Bacteria; kingdom Bacillati; phylum Actinomycetota; class Actinomycetes; order Micrococcales; family Microbacteriaceae; genus Microbacterium; species Microbacterium sp. LWS13-1.2. Next base: position 915,859 of record NZ_CP151632.1, on the reverse strand, counting down.
CGAAGAAGCCGGCCGGCACCGCCATGATCAGCACTGCGTCAGCGGTCGCCGCAGGCGGGAGCGCGAATGCCAGCGCGAGGGCATAGGCGATTGCGGGTCGCACGAGGACGCTCACGATCGTGGACACCACGGCGCCGGCAGTGATCTCGATTCGCTGAGCGGAAAGCACGAGACCGGTCAGGAAGAGAGCGAGGCCGGCAGACACCATGCCGATCTCCGAGAGCGTCGCGTCGACGACATGGGGCAACGGCACCCCGGACAGACTGTAAACGAGCCCGAGAAGAGGGGCGATCACGATCGGCTTCGCGAGAGCGACAGCCACCGCACGCGCAGACAGTCGCGGGCTGGCTCCGCCGTCGGCTGCCGAACCCGAGTCGCGTTGGACGAGGAGGATCGTCACTGGGGACAGGGTGACGGAGCCGACAGCAAGGGTGACAGCGACGGTCAGCGCTCCGGTGGGGCCCATCACCGTGTCCGCAAGCGGGAGGCCGACGGCCGCGGCGTTGGGGAAGGCGACGGTGAGCGCCTGGATAGCCGCGTCGCTGCTTCGCCCATGGTGCCGCCGCCCCATGACGAACACTCCCGCGTAGACGACTGTCATCGCGAGCAAGACGACCGCAGCCATGGGAGCGTGACCGAGCAGGTCGGTACGCGATGAGGAAGCGAGAATCGCGAAGAGAGCGACCGGTATCGCGATCTGCATCACGAGTGTGTTCAAAGACGAGACGTCGACGTTGTCGATCAGCCGCCAGCGCCCGCATCCCCATCCGAGGGCTATCACGAAGAAGACCGGCGCGAGGGCCTCGACCGTGCTCCAGGCCATCGCGTCCCCTCCGCGCTCTACTCAACACCTCACCCGACGATGATCGCCTCCGACATTTGACTCGACCGAACGGCCGACCGGCTCCAGCCTGCTGCCACAGTCAACCCTCGAGCCGGGCGAGCGCGTCGCGGAGTCCCGCGCGGCTTGTGATCCCGAGCTTCGGAAACGTGTTGTAGAGATGCCCGCTCACCGTGCGGGGCGACAGGAAGAGACTGTGCGCGATGTCCTTGTTGGTCATGCCGGATGCCGCCATCTCGGCGATGACCAATTCCTGAGAGGTCAGATCCGACATGAGGCCGTGTTCCGCGGCAATCCGCACGCTCGCGTCGCCGGTCGCCCGCAGCTCTTGCGATGACCGTTCCACCCACGGAATCGCGCCGAGCCGCTCGAAGATCTCCAACGCATCGTGGAGTACCTCCCGCGCACGGCTGGTGTCGACCGCCCGGCGGAGACGCTCGCCGTAGGCGAGTTGCACGCGGGCGAGGTCGAACGGCCACGAGCTGGCTTCCGGCATCCGCAACGCTTCCTCGAATCTCTCGCGCCAGTCGGCTCCGCCGTCCGAGAGGGCGACGGCGCCCGCCGTGAGGAGCGCCATGCGCGGAGAGACACCGGGGAGCCCGGAGTCGACCATCGCCCGACTATGCAAGTACGCGTCCGCGGGCAGCCCGAGACGAACCGCCGCCTCGACCAGGTCGAAACCGACCCACATGGCAGGCGGAACGAACCTGGGGAGTTCGCCGGGGGCACCAAGTCTGGACGCAGTGCGGTACACCTCCTCCCAGTTGCCATCGGCGACGGCGGCGAGCACGCGCGGCTGGTACGAGAACCGTTGGGCACCCCAGCTCTCCCGGCGGCTGCACTCGGCATCCACGAACGCCGAGCGCTCCCGCGCCGCGTCCGTGTCCCCTCGGCCGGCCGCGAGAAGCGCCTGAAGATAGGCGAAATACCACGCGCCGTTCCCGAAGCCGTGCTCCTCACAGAGCTGGGCACCCTCATCGGCGAGGTGCTGAGCGTCGATCCACCGGCCGTGGAGATATTCATTGATGCTGAGAAAGCTCAGGCAACGCGCATACGGGCGAGGCGGTCCTCCCTCTCGACCCGAGACGACGCGATCCCACGCGTAAGGTCGCCAGAGATCGATGAGATCGAGGTACATCGCGGCGAACGTCATCGACATGGCCAACGTCGGGTCCTCGTCTGGCGGCGGAGTCGAAGCGAGTCGGATGACCGTCGGACGGGCATCCTCGCCCTTTCGTACCGTGTCACCGACGGCCCAGCTCTCGGCGCGCAGGACTTCGGGCGCCTCGGGCACCAATCGATCGAGAGCGTCGAAGTATGCCTCCCAACATTGCGGGTCGCCGGCGTAGGAGCACAGCAGCAGCCACGTTCGAAATGTCGCGATCAGTTCGTGATCGTCGGCCTGCCAGCCGTGAGTGCCCTCCCGCACGGCACGCTCGATGCGCTCCAGCGCGATGCGGTGGGCCCCTTCCGCGTTGACGGTCACCTGCGCCTGTGCAACGACCGCGTAGAGCGACCCGGGGCCGCGACCCAGGTCAGCGCGCGCGTCCGCGAGCAATGTCTGTGCGCGGTGGAGATCACCGGCGACATCGGCACCGAGGAACGCCGCTTCGGCGAGCCGACGGGCTCGATCCGGTGCGGACGGACTAAGCAGCGCCGCACGGGTGAGCGCCGAGGTCGCCCCCTGAGGGTCGCCGCGCGAGAACGAGCGGTGCGCCAGCTCCTGCAGCAGGCGCGCGACCGATTCATCGGGCGCGATCGCCGCAGCGGCCAGATGCCAGACGCGCCGGTCGGGGTCGTCGGTGTTCGACTCGGCGAGCTGCAAATGCATCTGCCGCCGTTCGGCGCTGGTCGCTCGGGATACCAGCGCTGACCTGAAGAGTGGATGGCGAAACTCGACCCGGTTCGCATCTTCGTCGACCATGACCGTACCGGCCGACTCAGCCGGCTCGAGATCGTCGAACTGCAGACCGAGCCGGCCGAGCTCGTGCACACCCGTCCGTCCATCCAAGGCGAGCAGGAGCAGTGCCTTATGCGTGCGGACGGGAAGGCGCTCGATGCGGGCGGCGAAGGATGCTTCCAATCCACCCGGAAGGGGGAGCGCGTCCGAGTCAGACCTCATCACGTGCTCGACGTCGGATATCCATTCGACAAGAGCAAGCGGGTACCCCGCCGAGCGGCGCACGAGCTCCTGCCGGACCGTCGCCGGCAGTGCTGGGGCGCGCTCCCGGACCAGCCGATCCGCCTCCACCGAGGAGAGCGGGCGGACTCGGTGAACACGGATGCCGGACGAGTCGAAGTGCGATGCCTCGCCGTCGCGGACAGCTCCGACGAAACCGACCCGCTGGTCATCGAGTCGACGCGTGATGAATGCGAGGGCTGCGGCGCTGGCGGCATCCATCCAGTGGAGGTCGTCGACCGCGACGAGCAGGGGAGTCCTGCCCGCGGCATCCGCGAGGAGGGCGAGAGCCGCGTTGTACACCATCAGCGGCTCGACGGCAGCGTTCGGATCGCTCATGCCCAGGGCGGACCGGAGTGCTGAAGACAGCGGCGGCGGAAGCCGGTCGAGACCGGAGATGATCGGCCTGAGTAGCTGATGGAGGGTACCGAAGCTCAGCTCGGCTTCGAATTGAACTCCCGATGCCCTCAGCACGGATGCACCGCGCACCGAGGCGACTTCGGCGCAGTGGCGCAGCAGCTCGGTCTTCCCCACGCCGGCCTCACCTGGAAGGAGCAGCGCCCCGCCCGCACTCAGAGCAATCCCCAAGAACGTGTCGAGCGCGACGATGTCGTGCTCCCGTCCGACAAGCGTCGGAGTCTGCACGGTGCGGTCACCTCCCGGGTCGGAGGGGGATGAGCCGATCTTAGGGGCGCCGCCGCATCTCCTCAATAACCTGTTGCGCGATCATCGCGACCGCAGTCGCGCAATGCATCCTTGGTCGCCGATCCTGCGCGCGCGCCCTTGCGGCGGGCGCGTTCAACCCACCTGATGGGCTGACCCACCGGTTGCCAGGCGCATGAGATCGGTGTCGAAGTCGACGTCCGCGGACGACTTCTCCGCACGCGAGGCGCTGCCGCCGAAGCGGTGGCGGTAGTGTCGCCACGCTGCATCGGCCATGCGATGGCCCACCCGACTGATGACGAGCTGGACCAATTCCGTGGCGGCCCGCTCGATACGCGATCCCAGGGCCGTCGATCCCCAATCCTCTGGGGCGGCGAACACGGAGGTGGGGACCGACAACGCTCGCATGAAGGCGAAGAGCGGTCGAAGCTGGTCATCGACCACCATCGCGTGGCGGGTGGATTCGGCCGTGGCTGCCAGGATGGTCGGCTTCGCGATCATCACGTCCTCGTCGAGCAGGTCCACGAAGGACTTGAACAGGCCGCTGATGCCGGCCTTGTACACCGGTGTGGCCGCGATGACGGCATCCGCTTGCGAGAGCGCGTCGATGGCAGCCTCGAGCTGTTCGCTTCGCAGCCGGGTCACGACGGCTCGGGCGATGTCGACGGCGAGGGGCGCGAGCTCCACCACCGTTGTCATCGCCGTGACGTCCTCAGCGGCAAGACCGTCACCCACGCGTACCGCGATCCGATCAGCGAGCAACCGCGTCGACGACGGGTCGCTCACGCCGGCCGACAGGACCACGATGCGCACGGACGGTTCCATGTCGATGACGGTGCTCATGCTGCGTTCACCCCTCCGATCGGTTCTGAAGCGAGCATCGCTCGGCACAAGTCGCGCAGCTGCACGAGTTGCTCGCCGTTCAGCCTGCTCGACATCTGCGCCGTGACATGGCGCGCGTGCTGACGACCGATCCGTCGCTGAGTCTCGCTCCCGCGGACCGTCAGTCGGAGCCGTGTCGCGCGCCGGTCCTTGTCGTCCTCCGCGCGCGCGATCATGCCTGCGGACTCGAGCCGCGTGACGAGCCGCGACACCCCGGCCTGGCTAAGGAGGACGTCGTCGAGCAGGTCCGTCATCCGGAGCCCTTCCGGCGACTTGGACAGTTCGTACAGCACTCCGTACTCGTTGGGCAGCAACTCGTCCCACGCATCTGCCGTATGCAGCTCGCGCAGGACCGTCATCTGCGCACGGAAAAGGGCTTCCCAGGACTCGTTGGCGAGCCGCGTGTCGTTGTGCGCCACGGCTCAGCTCGCCAGCGGGTAGGTGGGACGGACGGACGGATCGCTGTCGCGGTACGGCGACGTGCCCGTCACGTTGTCTCCACGGTTCGCGTTCGGCCGAGGCTGTCGCGGCTCGGCGTCGCCGTACTTCGCCCTCACCAGGCTCGCATGGGTCGGCGCCTCGGCTGCCAGCGGCGAACGGGCGGCGTCCATCTCCTTGCGCAGCACCGGCACCACCTCGGTTCCGAGCAGTTCGACCTGCTCGAGGGCCATCTCTACGGGGAGTCCGCCCAGGTCGACATTCCACAGTTGACGCTGGTAGTCGCCGAAGCCCTCACGGAACGTCATGGTCTTGTCGATCGCTTCCTGCGGACTTCCCACCGACATGGGCGTGAGTTCCTTGTATTCCTCGAGCGTGTAGCTCATCCCGTAGATCTGCGAGTTGTCGAAGTACGGCCGATAGGCGTCGAGGGCGTCCTGCGAGCGTCGGGCCAGGAACGCCTGGCCTCCGAGACCGACGATCGCCTGCTCCTTGGTTCCATGACCATAATGCACGAACCGCTCACGGTAGAAGTCGACCAGCGGCACGAAGTGGAAGTTCGGGGCGAGGACGTTGTTGGCGAAGTAGCCATTGCCGTAGAACGCCGCCTGTTCGGCGATCTCGGGGCTGCGAATCGCACCGTGCCAGACGAACGGGGGTACGCCATCCAATGGTCGCGGCGTCGACGTGAAGCCCTGCAGTGGTGTGCGGAACCGACCCTCCCAATCGACGACGTCCTTTCGCCACAACTCATGGAGAAGGTTGTAGTTCTCCAATGCCAGCGGCAATCCCTCGCGGATGTCCTTGCCGAACCACGGGTAGACCGGCACAGTGTTGCCTCGACCGACCATGAGGTCCATGCGGCCCTTGGCGAGGTGCTGGAGCATCGCGTAGTCCTCGGCAACCTTCACGGGGTCGTTCGTCGTGATCAGCGTCACCGAAGTCGACAGCAGGATTCGCTTCGTCAGCGCCGCGATGTGCGAGAGGAGGGTCGTCGGGGAGGATGAGAAGAACGGAGGGTTGTGGTGCTCACCTATCGAGAACACGTCCAGACCGACCTCGTCCGCCCGCTGCGCGATCCGCACGATCGCATCGATCCGCTCCGCTTCGCTCGGCGTGTAGTCGCGCACCGGGTCGCGTGTGATGTCGCTGACCGAGAAGATTCCGAACTGCATCGCAGCCCCTTTCACTTGATTCATCCGTAGCGAACATTGCATGACTAGTCATGTATTCCCGACCCGCTCGGACCGACCGGTGACCTGGGTCGCCGGCGTGACGTCGAGAAGAGGAAGTACACCGGGATCGCCCCGTACAGTGCGAGTGAGATCACCGGGTTGACGAATGACGTGGCGAACGCGATGAGGACCGGGATGCCGGCGACGGCGGCTTCGATCGAACTGCGCCGCATCCAGACCGCATCATGCGGGCGCCGAAGAAGATGCGGGCGCCGACTCAACAGCGCCGTCATTGCGGACCAGGAGATCATCACCACGAGTGCCGCCAGGGCGAAAAGCCCGCAGGCGACGATGCCATTCCAGTGGGCCGCCTCGTTCTGTATCGACTCCGCGACGAGGGCTGTCGGCCAAGGCAGGAGCGATACTCCCAGGAGCAGGAGCAGATTGAGAAGCACGATCGCAGGCTCGACCCGTGCGACTCGCTCAAAGACTGTGTGGTGGTGCACCCAGATCCCCGCGATCGTCAAGAATGCCGCCAGATATGCGACGAAAGATGGCCACTTCTCCATGAGCACGTCAGGTAGTGACCCGGACGAGGGAACCGGCAGGTCGAGAACCAGAAGGGTGATCGCGATGGCGAAGACGCCGTCGGTGAACATCTCCACTCGGTCGGACTCGTTCGAGGGGATCTCCCGCTCCGGATGCTGCGCCGCTGCGCCCCCTACCTTCCTCTTTCTGGACACGTGCCCAGCACAGCACCATCCAACACACCGCAAACCGGAAGGATGACTCGTTTCCGCATGCCGAAGACGCATGACAAGTCGACCAGCGTGTGTGGTGTGATCCGCTGCGAGGGAGCCGCTGCGTGGTCCAGACTGCGTCCTAGGACTGGGTTAGCCTCGTCAGCTCGGAAAGCCCGTTGGCCCCCGCGAGAGCGCGCTCGACGACGGGCATACGCTTCTGGCCGAGTGAGGCCGTCGCGGCTGAGAACAGATCCATGTCGATGAGTTCCAGCGAGGCCAGATGCTCGACGTTGTCAACCGTGATCGAGGGACCGATCGCCTGAAGCGCGAAACTCGACGCTGAGCCCGAGCGCAGGACTTCGATCAGACTCCTGACAGGCAGGTCGAGACGTAGTGCCAGGTTCACGACCTCGATCACGTTCTGGTGGTTCATCATCATGAGGGCGTTGTTGAAGAGCTTGCCGTACTGACCCGAGCCGGCGGGCCCGACATGGATGACGCTCTTCGAGAAGGTGTCGAAGATGGCACGAGCGCGCGCGACACCATCGTCCGTTCCGCCCACGATGGTGGTGAGCTGGCGAACGCGTGCGACGGCGTTCCCACCGCTCACTGGGGCGTCCAGCACATCGACGTTGCGGACAGCACCCAGCCCGGCAAGATGTCGCGCCGTCTCCGGTAGCCCCGTTCCGTGATTGACCAGAATCGACTCGGGCTGCATCCCGGCGAGGAGGCCGCCATCGACCACAAGCTGCAACACGTCCGTGTCCTCGGGAAGGCACAGTGCGACAAGCTCGCTCACCTTCGCCATATCGCCAGGTGATTCGTGCACGGTGAACTTGCGGTTGCCCAGGGCGCCCAGGGACGCGGAATGCCTCGCCCACACATGCAACGGGTAGCCCCCATCGATGATCGCCTGCGCGATCGGGGCTCCCTGGTCGCCGAGTCCGACGAAGCCGATGCGGGCGGGTGGACTCACCACGATGCCGGTCCGTCATTTGAGAGGAAGCTGCCGGTCGGGCCATCTGCAGCCACCTGCGCCATCCGGACGATCACCGCCGATCCCTCCTCGACGGTCTGCGTGCCCGTGTTGCCGTTCAGGTCGGTCCGTGTGAAGCCCGGGTCCACGGCGTTGATTCGAAAGTCGGGCAATGCTTTGGCGAGCTGGATCGTGATCGCATTCAACGCCGACTTGGAAGACGGATATGCGATGCCCCGGTAGAACTGGGTCGGGCTCGAAGGGTCACTGAGTTCGGTGAGCGATCCGAGCCCGCTCGATACGTTGACGATGACGGGAGCCGCCGACTTCTGCAGCAGGGGCAGGAACGAATGAACAACGCGAATCACGCCGAAGACGTTGGTGTCGAATACTGCCAGCATGTCGCCCGCGGTAGTGTCCTCGGCGGCGAGGATCCCATTGTCGGCAAGGCGTCCCTCAACACCTGCGCAGTTGACAACCACATCGATGCCGCCCTCGGTCTCGCTCGCGTCTATCTCCGCCGCCGCTGCGGCGACGGAAGCGTCGTCGGTCACATCGATCTGTATGAATCGAGCGCCGATCTCGTTCGCGGCTGCGCGTCCGCGTTCACCGTCGCGTGCTCCTGCGTAGACAGTGTGCCCTGCGGCGGCGAGCTGGCGCGCGGTTTCTCGCCCGAGGCCCTTAGTTGCACCCGTCACCAATACGGCGCTCATCTCGGCCTCCTTTCGCTGTGCGGTGGATCGTGTTCTGGCCTTCCCTAAGGTGGCAGGCGAGTTCGGGCCATGGCATCAGTCAAATGACCCTCATGACCGTGCGCGGGCACCCGCCCCGCGTGCGAGCCCGGTGCTGAGCGGGACGGGCTGCCTGAATCGAGTTAGATGTCCGGGGCAACTCCTCGAAGGATCTGCTGACCTTGAGGGGACGAACCAGGCAAGGAGCGCTCATGACTGATGAACCGGTCTCCGCACACGACCAGCAACTTCCGCCCGCCGTGGCCGAACTCATCGACGCACCAACCGAGCCGACGCCAATCGCTTCGTGGAGGCGTTCACGCCGGACGCCTACGTCGAGGATGGTGCTGCGCAATACCATGGCCGAGAGGGCATCGCAGAGTGGAACCACACCGACAACCTAGGTGTCGGCATGCGGTTCGATCTGTTGTCGGTGTCTGGGTATGGCGACGACACATACGACGTTGCGCTCCGAGCCACCAGCCGACGATTCACCGGCACCGGCACGATGCACATCACCCTGCGCGAGGGTTGATCTCGCGCTTGATAGTCGGCTGATACGAGAGCGGGCGTCTGCGCGCAGCCTCGGCTGGAAAGTCTCTGACGGAAGCTGGGTTCGCGTGAGACCGCCTCCTCAACGAAGGGTGCAGTTCATCGCCGCGAAAGCTCTGTAAATGAGAATTGAACGTGAGGTGTGCGTCACGTGCCTCCGTGCCGAATCCTCCGAGCGTGGACCGCAGCCTCAGACTCAAGCGATACCGCGGGTCGCAGTGAGTCTCCCGGGACGAAGATCTGCAATTGGGTTGTTAAGCAATGCTTGACGCTCACGTCATCGAGCTGTGAGTATATAGCGGACATGTGCGGCGGATCCAAATGAGATCCGCGCATCCCTGACGCTGGGCGAGGGTTGCTTCGTCGAACAGTCGATATGAAAGGCGTGGTCATGGCACAACTGGGCGATCTGCTCGCATCAATCTCGACGGGCACAGTCAAGATCATCGACTTGACAAACAAGCTGACTGAGAACACGCCCAGTATGACTCTTCCCGACCCATACCCCAGCCCGGCTCCATTCGAGCTCGAGGAGATCGCCGCATACGACGAGCGTGGTCCCGTATGGCGGGCGAACGACATTCACATCAGCGAGCACACGGGTACTCATATCGATGTGCCGATTCACTGGATAACGGGACGCGACGGCAGGGATGTCTCCGAGACGCCATTGCCACGCCTGATCGGTCCGGCGGTGGTCGTGGACTTCGCAGCCGAGGTGGCAGCGGATCCGGACTTCTTGGTGACGGTGGATCATCTCCAGCAGTGGCAGGCGGAGCACGGGGACTTTCCGGAGAACGCGTGGGTACTGGTTCGGACCGGGTGGGCTGCGCACTCTCAGAACGCCGAAAAGTTCGTCAACGCAGACAGTGCGGGAGGGCACACGCCGGGGTTTGCTCCGGAGTGCGCTCGCTGGCTGGCCGAGGAGACGCCTATCTCGGGCGTGGGTGTGGAGACGATGGGGCTCGACGCAGGGCTTGCTTTCGGCATGGAGCCCGCGATGCCCATGCACTACTACCTGCTAGGCAATGACAAGTACGGCATCACCTCGCTGCAGAACCTGGATCGGCTGCCGGCAACAGGCGCGATGATCGTTGTGGCCCCACTTCCGATCGTAGGCGGCACAGGGAGCCCGGCGCGCGTGCTGGCGCTGGTCGAACACGACTGATCATCACACAGCGCCCACTCGCGCTGGGTGGGTGCCGTCACCCGAGCACATGCTGATCACTATCAGCACCCCAACTACATCGACGAGGGTGCCGTGCTGGCGTGCTTAGCAGTTCACCGAGGATGGAGCGAAAGCCACGCCGAATCGTCGTCGGGAGCGGCCGCAAGTGCTGATTACGCACATATGTGCGCGTAGGTGGCGGCCACGAGGGCTTCCCCGTGGTAGCCCAGTCGCCCGACACTCGGGCCTGGTGCTTCCTGTTCTTGATCCCGAGATCGTAGTGAAGCGCCTCAGCCTGCGGTGGCCTCGATGACGAAGCGGGCACGTAGCTGGGTGGAACCGCGACTCGACGGCCCGACGCGCAACTCGAACTCGCCGGGCTCGACGACGCGGTGACCATCGGCATCGACGATGGTGAACGCCGCGGCCGCCAGCTCGAACTCCACATGGGCCTCCTCGCCAGGCGCCAGATCGATCTGTCGGAACGTCTTGAGCTCCTGATCGGCCCAGCTCACCGAGGTCACGAGGTCGCTCGCGTACACCTGCACGGTCTCGCGCGCGGGCCGCGCGCCGGAGTTCCGTACGGTCACGACGGCGCGCACCGCGCCGTCGTGCTCAACGCGGTCCTCGGCAATCCACAGGGCGTCGTACTCGACGTTGGTGTACGACAGGCCGTCGCCGAACGCGTAGGCGGGGCGCTGGGTCAAGTCGGCGTAGCGGTCGCCGTGCTGCCCGCGGATCTGGTTATAGTACGTCGGCTGCTGGCCGACGTGCCGGGGGAACGAGATCGGGAGGCGCCCGGACGGCTCGATGAGCCCCAGCAGCAGCTCCGCGATCGCCTGACCACCGCGCATACCGGGGTTGGCGGCCCACACGACCGCGGCCGCATCGGTCACCGCGGGAGGCAGGATAAGCGGTTTGGAGGCGAGGAGCACGACGATGAGCGGAGTGCCCGTCGCCGCGAGGGCTTCGAGCAACGCTCGCTGCGCGCCGACCAGGTCGAGGGTCGCCGTGGAGCGTCCCTCTCCGACGAGTTCGATGCGGTCGCCGACGACGGCGACCACGTAGTCCGCGCGACGGGCGTCGGATACCGCATCCGCAATCATCGTCTCGTCCGGTTCAGCGGGCGTGACGATCGCCGGACGCGGCTGCCCATCGGTGAAGAACTCTCCCTCTGGATCGGGCCGGAGAGTCAAGATGTCGGCTCCGGGCGCGAACGTCACGGTCCAGTCCGCCGGCGTCTGGGCGCGCAGTCCATCGAGCAGGGTTGTGATCATCTGCCGGGGTTGCGAGTGGATCCAGTCCGCCTGCCCAGATCCGCCGGCCCAGTCGCCGAGCTGCGTCTGGGCGTCGTCGGCGAGCGCCCCGACGACTGCGATGCGACGCCGGTGCGGCGACACTCCGCGCCCGGATTCGTCCGCCGTCACGCCGCCGGCGAGCGGCAGCGTGCCGTCGTTGCGCAGCAGCACGAGGGATCGACGTGCCGCCTCGAGGTTGAGCGCGGTGTGCTCGGCCGAGCCGACCGCCGCCGCGATGCGCTCGCGGTCGGGCAGGCGCGGGTCTTCGAAGAGGCCGAACTCGAACTTGAGCAGCAGGATGCGGGTCACCGCGCGGTCGAGGGCCTCCTCGGTCATGAGGCCGTGCCGCAGCGCATCGAGTGCGCCCTGGAAGAAGCCGGGCGTGGTCATGATCATGTCGTTGCCGGCGAGCACGGCGGCGGCGGCGGCGTGCGCGTAATCGGGCTGCACCTTCTGCTCCCACACCATGCGCCCGACGTTGTCCCAGTCGGTGATGAGGGTTCCGGTGTATCCCCACTCGCCGCGCAGCACGTCGTTGAGCAGCCAGTCGTTGACCGTGATGGGCACGCCGTCGATGCTCTGGTATCCGAGCATGAAGGTGCGGCATCCCTCTTTCGCCACCCGCTCGAACGGCGGCAGGAACCACGAGCGGAGCTTGCGTTGCGAGATGTCGGCCTCGCTCGCATCGCGGCCGCCCTGGGTCTCGGAGTAGCCGGCGAAGTGCTTGGCCGTCGCGAGGATCGCGGTCGGGTCGTCGAGGCCACCGCCCTGATAGCCGCGCACCATCGCCGATGCGAGCTCGCCGATGAGGAACGGATCCTCGCCGAATGTCTCGTCGACCCGGCCCCAGCGGAGATCCCGCGCGATGCAGAGCACCGGCGAGAAGGTCCAGTGGATGCCGGTCGCCGACACCTCGACCGCGGTCGCGCGTGCGACGCGCTCGGCCAGTCCGGCATCCCACGACGCCGCCATGCCGAGCTGTGTCGGGAAGATCGTCGCCCCTTCCCAGAACGAGTGACCGTGGATGCAGTCCTCGGCGACGAGGAGCGGGATCCGCAGGCGCGTCTGCAGAGTGAGCTCGTGAGCACGTCGCACCCGCTCCGGCGACGCGTGCAGGATCGACCCGGCGTGCATGCGTACGACCTGATCGTCGAGGTCGCCGCGCGCGTCGAGCTGCATCATCTGCCCGACCTTCTCCTCGAGCGACATGTGGCACAGGAGGTCTTTCACGCGGTCGTCGACGGGCACCGACGGGTCGAAGTAACGGGGGGTGCGAGCGTTCACGCGGGCCATCCTGTCACACGTTGCACCCAAAAACCTAAGTGGCTCAGACTTTTAAGCGTGGTCCGCCCATGAGGCAAGGCACAAGCTGCTCCACAGTGCGCGCAAGCGGCCGCCCATGTCGACGGAACGATCGAGCAGCCACTGCACTTGCAGCCCGTCCGCCGCGGCGATCAGGAGGTCCGCCACGGCTGTGGGATCCACATTCCCGCCCATATCGCCCGATTCGCGGGCCAGCGCGACATCCCGTTCCAGCGCGGTGCGCAGGCTCGCGTAGCGCTCGAGGAAGAAGTGGTGTGACGGATGCTCGGAGTGCGTCGCCTCGGCGGAGAACTCGACGTACAGCTGGACGAGGCCGGGGACCTCCTGGTTGTGCTCGATGACGGCGAAGAAGCCCTCGATGCCCGTCGGCGCGTCGGCGTAGGTGGCGCGGTCGTGCTCGTCGCGCGCGCGGATCACCTCCTCGTAGAGCTCCTCGCGCGAGCGGAAGTGGTGCATGAGGCCCGTCTGTGTGAGACCTACGCGCTCAGCGATCTCGCTCACGTATGTACGACGGGTGCCGTGCTGCGCCACGGCTTCGAGTGCCGCTTCCAGGATCTCTGCCCGTTTCGCGGTTCCTTTCGCGTAGGGTCCCCGGGTCGCCATGGGGGTCAGCCTATGGCATCGCACCCACGACGGTGGGATCGCTCTCCTCCCATCCCGCCGCCGAGTCCGGCACCCACTCCTCGACGGAGCGAGATGCTCCGACCGGGATGGATGAGGTTAGCCGGATGTCCTGCGAGGACGCCCCGATGAGCACGTCCACGATGCCATCGGCGATCACCCAATCGTGTGTGGCAACGTCGAAGTACGACACCGCGCGAGCCGGGATCTCGAGGGTGACGCGTGCCGTCGCGCCGGGCTCGAGGTGAAGCTTCCGGAACGCGGCGAGCTGGCGTTCGGGCGTCGGCACGTCGACAGGAAGTTCGCCTACATACACCTGCACGACCTCAGACCCCGCTCGCGGACCAACGTTGCGCACCGTGACCGACAACGTGGCGATGGCCTCCCTGGTGCCCGCTTCGACGACGAGCTCCTCGTAGGCGAACGAGGTGTAGGCGAGCCCGTGGCCGAACGGAAATGCCGGCTGCGCCCCGTCCGATCGCACGGCGCGATACCCGACGAACACACCTTCGCTGTAGTGCGCCTTCCCATCGACGCCCGGGTACTGTGCGACAGTTGCGCCGGGCGTCTGGGACAGATCGCGGGGGAGGGTCAGCGGCAGTCGTCCTCCGGGCTCGACCGAACCCGTGAGGACGCGCGCGAGCGCGTCTCCCTGCGCCTGGCCGGGGAACCAGGCCTGCACCAGGGCCGCCGGCTCCGCACCCCAGTCCGTCATGTCGACGGGCGCCCCCGTCATCAGCACCACCACTGTGCGGGGGTTTGCCGCGAGCACCGCGCGCACGAGGGCATCCTGTCCGCTCGGCAGGAGCATGCTCGGCCGATCGTCGGACTCCGCTTCATACGTGCGGACGACGACGATCGCGACATCGGATGCGGCGGCGAGTTCCGCGGCGGCAATGATGTCCGGGGAGACCACGCCCGCGGGAGGCATCCAGCCCAGCCGGATACGAGCGCCCAGCAGGAAACCCTGCGAAGGGTCGTCCGCGGCGTACTCCAATCGGACACGGTAGGGCCTGCCGGCGACGAGCACGATCGAGACGTCGTACATCGCGGCAGAACCTCCACCATCTCCTCCCCAGTTGTACGGCTGGACTCCGGCACGTTCATGAGCCTCGAGTTCGGTCGCGTCGGCCCCGTCGATCACGGCGAGGGTCGACCTCGAGGCGTCGACCTCCGCCGTCGTGCTATTACGCATCGACGTCGTGTCGCTCGAAGCCACCACGGTTTCGCCGAGCTCAAACGAGAATCGGCCGAGCGCGGTGACGGTGAACAGGTAGGTGCCTGTGACCGGGACAGTGAGGGTTCCCGTCCATCGTGCCGACGACTGACCGTTCAGCTCACCGGGCAACGGCTCATAGCGCGGCGAGCCAGCGTTGAAGCCGGGGAAGTTGTGGGCCCCAAGGTTGTGCTCGATGAGGCCGTCGACGCGCGAGACGAGGGGCTCGCCGCTGTGGTCGGTGCTGGTCCACCATTCGGAGACGAGTCCCCGCTTCCCATCGGGCGTCGAAAAGAACGCCTCCGGAACGGTCGGCGGTCCCGGCAGCAGCACGCCGGGGGTGACCGGCTCCGCGCCAAAGGCGAGACCGATCTCGACGCCATCGCCGAAAGCGCGGGTGAGACCCTCGAGCGGCGAGATCTCCCTCGTCGCGCGCACCAGCGAGCTGCCGCCCCCCTTGGCGCCTGCGGTGTCTACGTCGGTGCCGATGAGCGCGACTCTGCGAACGCCGGACAGCGGCAGGATGCCATCGTTGCGGAGGAGCACCATGGATGCCTCCGCGATCCGCTGCGCGATCAGGTGATGCTCGTCCTCGGGGAACTCCCCGAGGGATGCCGGGCTCTCGAGCTGTCCGAGCCCAATCAGCGGACGCAGGATACGGCGCACGCTCTCATCCAGAGTCGTCTCGGCCACCTCGCCGTTCTGCACGCCATGCCACAGCTGTCCGCCCCAGTGGCCCTCGGCCGGCTGCTCTTGGTCCAGGCCGGCGTTGATGGCGGGTGCCGTCGAGTGGTTGGCACCGTAGTCGCTCATCACCCACCCGCGGAATCCGAACGCACCGCGCAGGATGTCGGTGAGAAGAGTCGGGTTCTCGCATGCGAACGTGCCGTTGATGCGGTTGAACGAGCCCATCATCGATGCCACGTCGCCCTCGCGGATGAGTGCTTCGAACGGCGGAAGGTACAACTCACGCATGGTGCGCTCGTCGATGACGGCATCGATCGAGGTGCGGTGGTCCTCCTGATTGTTGATGGCGAAGTGCTTGGCACATGCCTGGACGCCCTGCGCCTGTACGGCGCGGACGAATGCGACGCCGATCGCGGCGGCCAGCCGCGGGTCTTCGCCGTACGACTCGAACGTGCGGCCGCCGAGCGGAACCCGTGCGATATCGACCGCCGGGCCGAGCGAGACGTTGTGGTCGGTGGCGCGGGCCTCCGCCCCGATCACGGTGCCGTACTCCCACGCGAGCTCCGGGTCCCACGTGGCGGCGAGGGCGATCGGGGCGGGCAGGGCCGTCGCCTTGCCTTCGTGCACGTCCCCTCTGTTGACGCGGACTCCGGCGGGACCGTCGGCCATCTGCAGTGCAGGGATGCCGAGTCGTTCGAGCGGACGGGCGTAGAACGCGTAGTTCCAGTTCAGCCCGCCCGTGACGAAGGCGATCTTCTCGTCGAGGGTCATCTCGCCGAGCAGCGCGTTCACACGTGCTTCGACTTCGTCGGTCGCCCAGGACTGAGCAGGGATGGATGCATCGCGGTTCATGTTCATTCTTCCGTGTCGTGTGCTGGGCAGCGCGCTCGACGGCCCAGCGTGGGAAGCGACGGGAGAGCGCCGCGGCCGACCCGATCGGGGCCGGCCGCGGCGGCCGGTTAGCGGACCTTCTTGATCGGGAAGATGACGAGCGCGCCGATCAAACACGCGACGGCGCAGAGTGTGAACCATACGCCGTAGTCCGAGCCGTTGGGCCCACCGGTCCCCAGGAGCACAAGACCGCCGATGAGCGGTGCGAATGTCTGCGGCAGTGCGTTCGCGATATTGAACACGCCGAGATCCTTGCCCGCGTCGTCTGGGTTGGGCAGTACGTCCATGACGAGCGCGTAGTCGACCCCGACATAGATGCCGTACGCCAGACCGAGGATGAGCTCGAGAGCGTAGTACTGGGGCACGGTGTTGATGAAGATCAGCGAGAACGTCCCCACGGCGTAGATCGCGGTCGAGGTCCAGACGAAGATCTTGCGGCGGCCGATTCTGTCGGAGATCTTCCCAGCGGCCCATGCGGTGAGGACCAGCGCGCCGGTATAGACGAGGGTGGTATTGGCGATCAGAAGAGGGACCTCCTCCGCCGGCACGCCCAGGTGAAACTGCATGTAGGCGAAACGAAAGGCAATGAAGCCGAAGCTCGCGAACGTGATCAGGAACCGCGACCACCAGGCAAGCGCGTAGTCGGGGAACTTGATCGGGCTCACCCAGAATGTCTGGACGACCTCGGCGAAACTCATCCGGTCCGGTTTCACCGGCAGCACCTTGTCCGGCAGGACGACCGCGAAGATCACCAGAGCCACGATCGCGAAGAGCGACGGGACCACGAACACCACCAAGAGGTTGGGGGCGAACCAGCCGGCGATGTAGATGCCGAGTACTATGGCGACCTGCTGCGCGATGCCGAGACCGGCTGTGACCGATCCGTGCGACTGCTTGGGTACCTGGTCAGCGATCGTGGCGACGAATGGAGCGAGGGCCATGTTCGCGCCTGTCTGCGCGAGCGCCCAGCCGATCGTCGCGAGCATCAGGTTCGGCGCGAGCGCCATGATGACGAAGGCGATCGTCATGATCGTCACGCCGAGCACGATCCAGATGCGACGACGGCCCCACCGCGATGTGGTGCGGTCCGAGACGCGCCCAAACACAACATTCGCGACGGTGGCGAAGAAAGCGCCGACACCACCAAGAACGGCCGCGGCGCTGTTGAAGGACTCGCCTCCCTGAGGAATCGCTCCCGAGGCTTGCAGCGCGCCGATCTTCATGCCGAGGCCCACGACTGCCGGGCCGAGCAGCGCGACGAAGAAGACCAGCTGCCCGATGAGAAGCCACGCGACATAGCTCTTCTTCGGCGGGTCGGTCGGCTCGCTGAACCAGTGATGCTCGTGCGTTCTGCTGGCCGTCGTCATTCCTGACGGGTTACCTGCGGCGGATCCACTGACGGTACTCATACCTGCCTCCTTTGGCCGGATGGATGCGGCGCCGGGAGACCGCCGGGAGGAGGTTGCGCGCCTGTCGACCAAAACCTAACTTGTAAAGGTTTATCAGCGCAAGCATGTTGCGACGTCATGCGAGTTGCGGAGCCGGAGCTCGACAGTGCGCCCGAACCGAACGGGGGCGTGTTGAGCAGGGCTCGCGATCCGGACGACGACTGCGGACTTCGCACGAAGACGCGATCGCCGCCCTGTCCTCTTCGGCGTCTTCGCTTCTCGGATCTCGTGCTCGCACTCATCCTCGTGGTGATTCTGCTGCGCATGCTTGACGGACTCACACGATCCAGCGAACTGTCGTGGCGGGGACGGAAAGGGAATTCTCGACAAGCTGCTGGCGCTGAACTCGTCGAGGAAAGTCGGCTGGTGAGCAGCGGAGGCACGGGCGAGCTTCAGCCGCTGACCTCCGCCGATCGCGCCCATTTCACAACGGACGACCGGAAGAATCGGCCAGATTCGAGTAAGGAAAGCACAAATGGCAGACTCAAGTTCGATACCGACTTCGCGAGACATCCTCATCATCGGGGCAGGAGAGCTAGGGATGCCGGTTCTGCGCAACGTCGCTCGCCGGGCTCGAGATGTGGAAGGTGCGACAGTAAGTGTTCTGCTCCGACCGAGTAGCCTCAGTTCGACTGCGCCGGAGAAGCGCCGCGACATCGCCGAGATTCGCAGCCTGGGAGTCGAGATCGTGCAGGGCGACCTGGTGGAATGCTCAATTGACGAACTCGCATCGGTATTCGCGAACTATGACACCGTGATCGGTTGCACGGGCTTCGCTGCCGGGATCGAGACGCCGATGAAAGTTGCGCACGCCGCGCTCGGGGCGAAGATCCCGCGCTACTTTCCCTGGCAGTTCGGCGTTGACTTCGAGGTGATCGGCCGTGGGAGCCCGCAAGACATCTTCGACTCTCAGTTGGACGTGCGCGAGCTGTTGCGATCCCAGGATGAGACTGAGTGGGTCATCATCTCCACCGGAGTGTTCATGAACTACTTGTTCGAACCTGGCTCCGGCATGGTCGACCTGCCGAACGACACGGTCAACGCCTTGGGCGGTCTGGACACAGCCGTCACAGTGACGACGCCAGAAGATATCGGCGTTCTGACGGCCGAGATTCTCTTCACCGAGCCTCGCATCCGCAATGAGATCGTCTATCTTGCCGGCGATACCATCACCTACGGCGAGTTGGCGGACACGCTCGAAGCGGTGCTCGAGCGTCCGTTCGAACGCGTGGAGTGGACCGTGCCACTCCTGTTGGACGAGCTTGCCGACGACCCAGACAACATGACGAAGAAGTACCGTGCCGTGTTCGCGCAGGGCCGCGGGGTGGCGTGGGACAAGGCCGATACCTTCAACGCTCGCCGTGCCGTCCCGGTTACGACTTTGAGGAACTGGATCGAGGAGAATCTCGATGTCTGACGGGACCAACGGAGAGTGACACCCCGCTTTCTCCGCGACGCTGTCCGTCTGGGCCGTCCTCGAGGACGGCCCAGACTCGCTCCCTCTTCCGCTGGCGCGGCCGTTCGGCGCACGGGGATCGGTCGAGTCAGTGCAGTTGGACGCTGCGAGGAGAGAAGAGATGGAGTGTGGCTCCCGCAAGTGCTTTGATAGCACAAGCTAGGCCATTCCGGCCCGCCAGCCAGACGGATGCGCCCGGACGCGATCGAGAGCGAAGACCATGATCTCAAACCGACTTCTTGACGGTCGCATCCGGATGCGACACCTCATTCTCGTCACGACTGTCGCCGAGGCTCGAAGTCTCGTCGGTGCGGCAACCGCACTGAACGTAACCCAGCCATTCGTCAGCCGGGGGTTGCAGGAGATCGAGAGGGCCTTGAGCGTCAGACTCTTCGAACGAGGCCCGCGAGGAGTGAAGCCCACTGCCGAGGGCGAGATCTTTCTCGAGTACGCGTGGGTCGTTCTGAACACACTGCGCCGGGCCGGTGAGCATCTCGATGAGGTCAATATGGCCTCTAGCGGGGTCGTCAGCGTCGGTGCCAACCTTGCGGCCGCCCATTTCCTGTTGCCGAAAGCCATCGTCGACCTGAAGTCGATGTATCCAACGATGACGGTCAGCGTGTTCGAAGCGTATCAAGAGCGCCTGATCGCCCTGCTGAACCGGGACGAGCTCGATCTGCTGGTCGGCAGACTTCCTCGGGTGCGTCTGCCGGAGCATCGCTATCTTCCGTTGTACGACGAGCCGTTGACTCTGGTTGTGCGTAGGGGGCATCCGGCCATCGATCGTCCGGTTGAGTTGTCTGAATTGCTCAACTACCCGTGGGTCTTGCCGTGCGCTTCGTCGATGGTTCGGCCCGCGCTCGATGAGATGTTCACATCCAACGGCTTTCCGCTGCCGCGCAATCTCATCGAGTGTTCGAGCATAGTGACGACCAAGCCCATCCTGCTTGCGAGCGATGCCATCGCGTCGCTGCCGATGCTCGTCGCCAGCACTGATGATGAACTCGACATCCTGCCCATCCCACTGGACATGATCCCTGGCCAGATGGGCATCATCATGAAGCGGGATGCGCCGCTCAATCGGGCGAAGATGCGGCTGATCGACAGCCTCACGACGGTCGCGGACTCGCACGTGTCGCCCTTTCTCAGACCTGCCGAGAAGGTGTTTTGACCGCGCCACCGCGGAACTGTCGAGAGTGACGCGCTCGACGTCATGCGCATAGCTGAGGTTCGCGCCATGCCATTTCAGGCATAACCAGGACGGAACAGGCATTGGACCGCCACTGGTGAGTCCGCCCAGCATGATGCCATGACCCCCTCCTCTGAGTCGGCACTTTCGCGACGTCCGAAGGCAGGCATCGCCGACCACGGCATCGCCGACCACGGCATCCCGGCCCCGCTCATCGAGGTGCGCAATCTGGTGAAGCGGTTTCCCGGAGTGGTGGCGGTAGCCAATGCGAGTCTCACGATCTCGGCAGGAGACATCGTGGCCCTCACAGGTGAGAACGGCTCGGGAAAGTCCACACTGTCCAAGATCATCGGGGGTGTCGAGCAGCCCGACGAGGGCAGCATTCTCGTCGATGGCATCGAGCTCAAGATTGTCAATCCGCACATGGCGCTCGGGTTGGGAATCGTCATGATCAGTCAAGAGCTGACCTTGGCCCAAACCCTCACGGTGACCGAGAACGTCCTGCTCGGCCGGTTGCCGCGAGGTCGCGGCGGACTCATCGACTGGCGGACGGCCCGCCGCCGCGCTCGAGAGGTCCTCGACGAGTTGGGCGTGCACATCGACGTCGACACGCTGGTTCGGGACCTGAGCGTCGAACTGCAGCAAGAAGTCGAAATCGCACGCGCCATCTCGTCCAAGGCCCGTCTGCTCATTCTCGACGAAGCCACGAGTTCGCTGTCAGAGAAGGCCACCGACCGCCTCCTCAGTATCGTGCGAGAGCTCGCCAGGCGCGGCGTGGCTGTTCTGATGATCTCGCACCGTATGCCCGAGCTCTACTCGACCGCCCACCGAGCCACGGTCCTTCGCGACGGTCGCGTCGTGGGCACCGTCGATCTGCCGGAAACGCCGGAACGACAGCTCGTCACGATGATGGTCGGGCGCGAGCTGGGTGACTACTACGGCTCCCGTACCTCGAGCATCGGATCGACCGTTCTGAGTGTCTCCGGACTGCGGCAGAGCGATGGAGAGCTGAAGCCGACGGAGCTGGTCGTTCGGTCCGGTGAGATTCTGGGTATCGCCGGTCTCGTCGGCTCCGGAAAGGCGGAGTTGGCGATGGCGCTCGGGGGCGCCATCGCGGCGCAGGGAACCGTGACGGTTAATGGCGTCGTGGTCAAGCTGGGCGACCCACGCTCAGTGATGCGCACAGGTATCGGCTATGTGCCGGACGATCGTCGCCGTGCGGCGCTGCTGCCCGTGCGCAGCGTCGCCGAGAACATGACGATCGCGTGGCGGGAGTCGATCGCGAGCCTGGGCGTCATCCGCTCCCGAGTCGAGCGGGACAAGGTCAAGAGCGCGATCTCAAGATACGGCGTCAAGACGTCGTCTGCCGACCAGAGAATTGCCCTGCTCTCAGGAGGCAACCAGCAGAAGGCCATCCTCGGTCGCACCTTCGCGCGCAACTGCCCGGTCTACGTGCTTAACGAGCCGACCCGCGGTGTCGACGTGGGATCCAAGAGCGCGATCTACGCCTTCCTACAGCAACTGGCAACAGAAGGCGCTGCGATCGTGCTGATTTCGTCGGAGTTGCCGGAACTGATCGGGCTCGCCGATCGGATCGGGGTGTTCTTCCATGGGGAGGTCGCCGGCGAGCTGTCGGGCACAGACATCTCCGAGGAGGCTCTGGGCGCCCTCGCCGTGAGTGGCCATCTTCACTCATCCACCAAGTGATTCCCCCGAAAGGTCTTCGATCATGACGATTCACGTTGACGAGCGGCCGCTCGCTCCTGCTCGCGCACCACTGATTTCGCGGCTGCTCCGAGCAACCGGGCCGAGTACCGGTGCGATCGCCGGAATCGTCGTTCTGTGCATCGCTCTGGGCTTCACTCAGCCCATCTTCTTCACCGTCGGCAATTTCACCAATCTCATCAGCGCCAATAGCGCGGTTCTGATACTCGCCGTCGGAACGACCTTCGTCCTGCTCTCCGGCGGCCTGGATCTGTCCGTCGTGGCGGCGGGAGCCGCCAGCGGTGTCGCTTTCTGCCTGATGTTGCAGAGTGGATTCGATGCTCTGCCTGCGGTGCTCGCCACACTGATCATCGGCTGCTTGTTCGGCGCTCTCAACGGTGTCCTGATCAACTTCGGGCGCATCCCCTTTCTGGTGGTGACCCTGGGGACGGCGTCCGTCTTCGCCAGCCTGGCGCTGGTCGTGAGCGATGGCAAGACCATCAATGTCTTCGACATCGCCGGGTTCCAGCCGATCTACAGCTTCATGCTGGGCTCCGCCTTGGGCGTGCCTCTTCTCCTCGTTCTCGACGTAATCCTCGTGGTCGCCGCCGTGCTGGTGCTGAAGTTCACGATATTCGGCCGCGCGGTCTTCGCGATCGGCTCGAACCGCGAAGCAGCGCGATTGAACGGCATCAACGTGCAGATGACCTCGTTGCTCGTCTATCTCATCTCCGGGTTGTCCGCCGCGCTGGCGAGCCTCATTCAAGTGGGTCGTCTGACCGGTGCTGCGCCGACATTCGACGGGACGCTCCTGCTGACCGTTCTCGCGGCCGTGCTCATCGGAGGAACGGCGTACTCGGGCGGTGAAGGCGGCGTGCTCGGCACCGTCATCGGTGTGTTCTTCCTCGGCATCATCCAGAACGGCCTGACCCTGACGAATGTCTCGTCGTTCTGGCGCGGAGCAGTCAACGGAGCCGTTCTGATCCTCGCCGTGGCGCTTGGAGTGGCTCGCGACAGGGGCGTGTTTCGACGAAAGAAGCTCAGCAGCGCCTGATCCTGTATCCCTCGACGGCACGACCGTCGCACGCGTTATCCCCATCCCGACAGTACGACGAACAGGAATCTCATGAGGAACTCAAAACTGACTACCGCCGTCATCGGTATCGCAGCATCATCCGTGCTCCTGGCAGGGTGCAGCGGCGCATCCGACTCCGATGCCACCGCCGCATCGGATGCATGGACGATCGGCTACGCCGCGCCGGTGCAGTCACAGCAGGGGCAGCAGGCAATCACCAATGGCATGATCGGGGCAGCGGCGGATCTGGGTTGGAAGACCGACATCCTCGACGCGAACCTGTCCGCTGATAAGCAGTCGTCCGACATGCAGACGATGCTGCAGAAGGGGGACAACGTGCTCGCACTGTGGACCTTGGACATGGGCGCGATGCAGGGAACTTTCGCGCAGGCAAAGGCTGCCAATGTTCCTCTGATCGGCGTCAACGACCGTTCGCCCGAGTTCACGACGAGCGTGTTCTGGGAGGTGTACCTCTGCGAGGCGGACGACGCGCCGAACAAGCTGACCGCGCAGATGATCGCGAAAGCGCACCCCGGCGGAAAGATCCTGGTCATGGGTGGCCCTCCCGTGGCCTCGCTCCAGGCCAACGTCGCCTGCTTCGTCGAGGCAGCCGAGGCTGCCGGACTGGAGGTGGTGAATGAGACCGACAACATGACGGATGACCCTGCCGCGGCATCCAGCCTCGCGGCCGACATGCTGTCGAAGTACCCCGGAGTCGATGCCTTCTGGAGCTACAACGACGCTTCGGCGCTCGGCATCTCGGCAGCCATCATCCAATCAGGCGGCACCATTTCCGACGGCACGAGCCCGGGGATCATCCTCGTGGGCACGAACGGTGACGACGATGCCATTCAGGCCATCAAGCAGGGCCGGCTGACGGGGACGTGGGACCCCAACACGACCGCAACCGGCGCCGCCGTCGTCAAAGCGGCGAAAGACATTCAGGACGGCAACCCCGACAAGGAGCTCGTGGTCAAGTCGACGTTCTGGACCAAGGCCAACCTCGACTCCTACGTGGCACCCGACGACCGTTCCTACAGCCTCGATGACCTGCCACTGGTTACTCAGTAAGGTGACTGACCGCGAACGGTCCGTCAGTAACGACGCGACATCCACACAAACGAGAAACTAGGAGAAGACATGGCTCACAAGCCACTCGAGTCCGTCAACGAGGCGCATATCAAGGCGAAGAGGCTGCTGCCCAAGGACGTCTACGATGCGCTCGAGGCGGGGAGCGATTCCGGCGCCACGATGAGCGGCAACCTCGCCGCCTTCACGCAGATCGGCATGATTCCGCGCGTCGGCGTCGCGCTGCCGGCTCAGCTCGATCTGGCGGCGACGTTCATGGGCCAGCAGATCGAAATGCCGGTCGTCGTGTCCCCGGCTGCGGCATTTGCGATGCACCCGGATGGCGAAGTCGGTGTCGCACGCGCGGCCGAGCGCGCCGGTACCGCGATCGGGCTGAGCAACGTCGCTTCCGTCGGCATCGAAGAAGTGACCAAGGCGAACTCGCGGTCCTTCGCGCAGCTCTATTGGTCCGGCGATCGCGACGTCATCGCGGCGCGGGTAGAGCGCTGCCGGAAGGCAGGGGTGAAGGGGCTGATCCTCACCATCGACCTCTCGGCCACCCGCGTCGCGTACAACCCGCGGGACTGGGGCTCGCCGGTGTACCCGGATGGGATCAATCTCGCGACGCTCGTGAAGTATGCACCCATGGCGGCCAGTCACCCCACGTGGTTCCTGCGCTATGTTAAGCAGCGCACGTTGCCGGGCCTGAACGCCCCCAACATGGGTACCGTCGGCGGCCCGGTCCCGACCCTAGTGGGTGGCCTGATGGAGTGGCTCGGGACAGCGGTGCCGACCTGGGACGACGTCGCGTGGCTCGCGGGACTCTGGGGTGGCCCGCTCATGGTCAAGGGCATCGTTGCGGCGGACGACGCGCGGCGTGCTGTGGACGCGGGGGCGACCGCGATCAGCGTGTCCAATCACGGAGGGAACAACCTCGACACGACTCCTTCACCGCTGCGGTTCCTGCCGTCGGTCGTCAGCGCAGTCGGGGATCAGGTCGAGGTCGTCTACGACAGCGGCGTGCGCCGTGGTACGGACGTGCTCAAAGCTCTCGCACTGGGTGCCTCGACGGTGATGATCGGGCGACCGTGGTTCTATGCACTCGCCGCTGATGGAGAGCGGGGCGTGTACGAGGTCCTCGAGAGCTTCCGCGGCACCATCGAGCGCGGTCTGGTATCGCTGGGCAAATCCTCCATCCGCGACGTGACCATCGACGATCTGGTGCTTCCGGATGGATTCCTCATCGATACCGATCTGCGGCACACGCGCACCACCGCGAGGCAAGGCGTCTGATCGGCGACGCGGATCTGCAGCGAAATCTCACCGAACAAAGAAAGTGGTTCATCGAATGACAAAAACTGGATTCTGGCTCGCGGACAACAGCGTTCCTGCAGCGGAGATCATCGCCGATCTGGAGTTTGACTTCGTCATGCTCGATCTTGAGCACGGAATGTTCGACCTTGCGACACTCTCGCGCCACGTTCCGCTCCTCCTCGGGCTCGGGCTAGAGGTGTTCGCCAAGGTCATCGGTCCGGATCGCGAGCCCATTCAGCAGGCTCTCGA
Source organism: Microbacterium sp. LWS13-1.2 (assembly GCF_040144835.1). Taxonomy (NCBI): domain Bacteria; kingdom Bacillati; phylum Actinomycetota; class Actinomycetes; order Micrococcales; family Microbacteriaceae; genus Microbacterium; species Microbacterium sp. LWS13-1.2. Next base: position 889,972 of record NZ_CP151632.1, on the reverse strand, counting down.
CTTCGGCTGCACGGGCGTGATCGTTCCGCACATCGGGGGCCTGGCGCATGCTCGGACAGTGACCGAGTATGCGAAGTACCCGCCGGTGGGCACGCGCAGCCTCGCGAGCGGTCGGAACACGACGTGGGGTCCGATGACGGCGGAGGCGGTTGCGGCAGCGGATGCCGGGACCCTGAGCTTCCCGCTCATCGAAGAGTCCGATGCGCTGGCGGACATCGAGAAGATCGCGGCGCTCAGTACCGTCGACGGGCTGATGATCGGTCAGGCGGACCTGTCGATGAGCAGGGGGCGGGGGATGTACACCCGCAGTGAGGCGGATCTCGCCGACATGAATCGGATCGTCGACGCGATCCAGGCAGCCCAGAAGCCGTGGATGTGTGCCGGATGGGCGCAGGATGAGCTCGACTGGGCGATCAGCCGAGGCGCGTCGCGCATCATTCTGGGCGTCCAGTACGCGTCGTTCGGCATCGGAGCACGGGCCGCCAAGGACGCCTACGACTCTCGGGTGGGCGCACTTCGCTGATCGGCGAGCTCGTCCCGGCGGGTCCGCTCGCCTAGCGAGCTGAGCGGTAGTGCACGGCGATGTTGACGCCGATGGCTGTCACGGCGGCCGCGAGGGCGAGAAGCGCGATCGGAAGCCGGTCTGTTTTCCCGAACAGCAGCGGGAGGGCGATGCCGAGCCATGCGCCGACCGCGAGGAACAGGGTGAAGAGAGTCCAGAGCAGGTATTCGACGACTGTCGTGGTCGATGAACGGTTGTCTGTCATGGCTTTCCAATCGAGTGGCTACCTGATCGAATGTGACAGGTCTCCTCGCCGGTGGGGTGCGCGCTCGCGAGGGCCTTTTGCGCGAGCGGCCGATTCCTTACAGACCTTCTCCGTGACCTCTTATCCCGGTGCGGTGGGGCCGAGTGGCAGGTTACGGTGGCCGTAAAGCGGCCCTCGCCCGACCGGATGATCATGTTCGACGTCATTGACTTCACTCGCGACCCTGGTGGCTGCGCGACCAGCAACGTGTGCGTCTTCGACGGATATGGCGCCCAGGGCGCGAAGCTCTCGTGGAGCTCGTGCGGCAATCCGACCGTCGCCGCGTTCACGGTCCGGTCCATCGCGAACGACCGACCTACCGGCGACGCGCAGGCCCGGTCGGGAACCACGGTGCACGCCACTGCCCACGCAGGCAGCTACGCGAATGTCTACGGCGCAGTGAACACCGTGCGTTGCGTGAGCTGAACGGGGAAGCGACCTCCATACATGCCGTTTTGGGGGCGGCCGTCATTGTACGGCGCTGGCGGGCGCTAGCCTTGCGCCAGAGCATCGGCAGCAGTCCCGTATCCGAAAGCAACACCGTCAGATCGGGATGCACATGACGACGAGCGAGCGACTCGTTGCCAGCCGGAGTACCGCGCCGAAGCGCGTCCGGTGGCGACTGGTCATCGTCGCATCGGCGCTCAGCGTCGCGACGATCGCGATCATCTGGTTCGCAGCCGTTCCATGGGGACCGATCGTCTGCCCGGCGATCTACCCGATGCCCAGGTCCTGCATCCCCGCGTACCGCACCGGCGTTGCATTGCTGGCGACGATCGCAGTCGTGCTCGTCTGTGCCGCCACGATCGGTGCGGTGGCCGCCGGCTGGCGTCGCGCCGCAGCGGTCGGGACGGGACTGCTCGTCGCGGCCCCGGCCGTGACCTATCTTGCGGTGGCGTTCATCCCCGGTCCCGCGATTGTCGCCACATCGGCAGAGTCCCTCGACAGCCCGACGGAGTCGCGGGCATACCGGGACATCCCCGAGTTCGGCGAACCGCAGACAACCGATGACCACCCGCGGGCGGGACTGGTTCAGGTAGGCGAGCCGAGGGAACCCTTCGACGATCCGGCACGTCGCTACGAACGACAGTTACGCCATTTTCGTCGGGCAGACCGAAAGCTTGGACGGCGTCTGATTCAGAGCCGTGCAGATTCCGGAAGACACCGAGGTGGGTTCCGGTTGCGCGGACCGGAGCGGGCCAAGCTACGTTCCGGGGGGCGATGTGGAGCGTCGACGAGAACCTCTCCGTCGTCGTCGGAGATCCTGCGTACTTCGACGTGAAGGGAGAGCCTGTCCCTCTGTCTGAGACGGTCACTGCCTTCCGTGCACCCTGAGAGCCCACGGATCCATCACACCCGCCGTTCCGTGGTCAGAGCACGCTGGCCAGCTGGTCGAGGTCGTCGTCCGGCAATTCGTCGGCGACGGCGGCGACCGCGATGCTCACGAGGTCGGCCCGGCCCGAGATGACGTTGAGGAACGCGGTGTCGGCGGCATCCCTGCCGGTCGCGATCCTCACGAGGGTCGAGCGCGGTGCGAGCGTCGTCGCGTCGACCGCCCGCCACGCACCGTCCACCCACGCCTCGGCGACCGCGTGGAAGTCCATCGGGTCGAGCCCGGGCGCGTATACCGCGACCGACCGTGCCGGCACCCCCTGTGCGCGCAGCAGCGCGACGCACAGGTGGGAGTAGTCGCGGCAGACGCCTCGTCGCGCGAGCAGCGTCCGCACCGCGCCGTCGGTCGGGAGGGAGGAGCCCGGCACATAGCTCAGGCGGGTGCCGACCCACGACGACACCGCCGTCAGAAGCTCGGCCGCGCCACGGATGCCGCGGAACTCGGCGGCAGAGGTCTCGGCGAGCGCGTCCGACTCGGAGTACCTGCTGGGGCGCAGGTAGGTGAGGAGCTCCACGTCGTCGCGGGCCGTCGGCGTCGCCGCCCCCTCGATGGTCGCGTTGTAGCTCATCACCAGCTCGCCGATGCCGCTCTCCACCCGATGCAGCCGAGTGGAGTGGACGTCGGTCAGCTCGGTGATGGAGACGGGTGCGCCGTCCAGAGTCGCGGTGACGCGCTCCCGGCTCAGCTCGTAGACGCCGGCCGCCGCGATCGAGAAGACCAGGTCGGCGGGCTCGGTGATGTCGAGGACGATGGTGCTGGTGACCGTGCGCTGCATCTGCCCAAGCCTGCCCTGAACGCCGCGAGAAAGCGAAAATGACGGCGAACGCTCAGGTCCAGGCGGTGTCGATCGGGATGTCGTGGCCGAGGACGTCGGCCGCCGCGCGGTGACCGGAGGCCAGCGCCGCGGTCACGGTGGCCGGGTCATCGGTCCAGGTCGCCTCGCCGGCGAGATGCAGGACGCCGCCGACCGGCGTCGCGAGATCGTCGTGGTCGGAGGTCGTCGAGCCCACGGTCATGTAGGCGTAAGACCCGTGCGACCACGGGTCGTCCTGCCAGTCGGTGACGTGCACGGATGTCGGGTTCTCGACGCGATCGCCGTAGAGACGCCGCAGCTGCACGAGGATCGACTCGACGATCTCCTCCTCGGTCCAGTCGCGCGTCTCGACGGCCGCAGGTCCCGCGGCGAACGTCAGCAGCGTCGGGGTGTCGTGCAGCGCTGTCAGGTCGTACCACGAGTGCCACCACCGGCTCTCGGGCCCCTGCTGCCGGATCGCGTAGACGCCGTCGTCCCAGAACCGGGTGGGAAAACGCAGGAAGACCTTCTCGAAGGCGTTCATGCGCAGCCGGCTCAGCGCGCCGGCGACCGGCTCGGGGAGCGCGGGCTCGATGACGAAGTCATCGGACTGCAGCACGCCGACCGGCACGGTGACGACGGCGGTGTCGGCCGAGAAGGCTCCGTGGTCGGTGGTCACGACGACCCCCTCCGCCGACCACTGCACGCGGGAGACGACATGGATGAGGCGGATGTCGATGCCCTCGGCCAGTCGCCGCGGGAGGCGGTCGTACCCGTCGGGGAACACGACCTCGTCGCCGTCGATCGTGTCGTCGTCCAGGCCGTGGGCGGCGAGGTCCTCGATCCAGGCCCCGTACTGCTCCTCGGAGCGGTGCTCCAGGTACTCGCGCACGCGCTCGGCGCGTTCGGCGTCCCAGCCCTGCGCGGCGAGGGCTGTCTCGGTGACGTCGCGGTAGGAGGCGTCGGGGGCGGAAGCCGCGACCACGTCGAGCAGGGCGGCGTCGAGCGCGTGGATGTCGTCGACGAACGCCTGCGCGGCGACATCCGTCAATCGAACGCCGTCAGGTCCGTAGTACGCGATCGGACGGCTGTCGGGCTGGTAGCCGCCGACGGTGAACTCGACGGTGCGCATGCCGAACGCCTCGGCCGCGGCGGCGACCGGCGAGCCGGTGATCCCGTGGATCCAGGACGCACCCATGTCGGTGACGAGCCCGAAGCGGCGGTCGGTCGACACGCGGCCGCCGACGCGGTCGCGCGCCTCGAGCACGACGACATCGCGCCCGGCCTCGACGAGCAGGCGGGCCGCGGTGAGCCCCGCGACCCCCGCGCCGACGACGATCGTGTCGAAATGATCCATGTGCACCGTCCTCCTGCGCGCGCAGCACCGCGCGCTCCGACGCTATCGCAGGGGTGCGGATGTATCACCGTGCCGTCGGCGTGCTCTGGAGTGTCATCGCATCAACACCCTGGGGGAAATCATGCGCCTCGCATACCGCATCATCTCGTTCACCATCTGCGCGCTCGTCGCGCTGCAGGCGGCGTCCCACGCGTGGGCGTCCGCCGGGCTCAGCCTCTACATCGCCGAAGGCGGAGTGGTCGACGCGTCGGCCCAGGAGGGCCCGCCGCCGTTCCCGGAGGTCATGGGCTTCATGATCCACGGCATGAACGGCATGTTCGTCATCCCGCTCCTCGCGCTTGCCCTGCTGATCGTCTCGTTCTTCGCCAAGGTTCCGCGCGGCGTCGCGTTCGCGGTCGGCGTGCTCGTGCTCGTCATTCTGCAGGTGACGCTCGGCCTGCTGGGCCACGGCATCCCGTTCCTCGGATTCCTGCACGGCATGAACGCGCTGCTGCTGTTCGCCGTCGCTCTGATCGCGGGGCTGCGCGCGTCGAAGAACCGGGTGGCGGCTGCCCAGGCGGCGACCACCACCACCACAGCCGGTGCCACCGTCTAGGACCGACCCTGCGACGAGCCGGTGGGCGTGGTTCGCCCGCCGGCTCGCCGTGGTGGTCGCGGCGATTGCGCTCGCCGGCGTCGGCTGGGCATGGTGGGCCAGCATCCTGCCGGGGACGTACTCCGCGATGGACGTGGGCGTGCCGGACTACGGCGGCGGACCCGGCTCGGCCGCGCTGCATGCGGGAGCGCACGGCGGCCGCACCGCCGACGGCGCCGCGGCCGGTGCCGCGCCCGCGGCCGTCACCGGGACCGCGAACGACCTGGCCACGATGAGCGTGATAGACCTCGTCGCCGATCCCGGGCGGCCGGCGGACGTTCGTGTCGAGCTGGTCGCGCGCTCCGAACGCATCACGCCCGACGGTGGTGAGCCGTTCGACGGCTTCACCCTCAACGGCGAGTCACCGGGTCCGGCCATCCGTGCGACGGAGGGGCAGTTGGTCGAGGTCGTGCTGCGCAACGACGACGTGCCGGACGGTGTCACGCTGCACTGGCACGGCGTCGACGTGCCGGCCGCGATGGACGGCGTCGCCGGCGTCACGCAGGACGCCGTGCGCGCCGGTGACAGCTTCACCTACAGGTTCGTCGCCGAGCAGTCGGGCACGTTCTGGTACCACTCGCACCAGGCCTCCCACCCGCAGGTGGTCGGCGGTCTGTTCGGCGCCGTGATCCTCGAGCCTGCAGCGGGGACGACGGATGCCGTGGCCGACGTGGTCGCGGCGATCCACACGTATCCGGGCGGGCAGCGCACCCTCAACGGCGCGACCGGCGACGGGCACCACCGGGCGGAGCCCGGAGGGACCGTGCGCGTGCGGCTGATCAACACCGACAGCACGCCGACTTCGGCGTGGGTGACCGGCTCGGCCTTCCGGGTGCTCGCGATCGACGGGCAGGATCTCCACGGTCCCGGCGAGGTGGAGGGGCGTGCGGTCGAGCTCACCGCGGGTGCGCGCGCCGACCTCGAAGTGCGCGTGCCCGTCGAGGGTGCGGTGCGCGTGCAGGTGCCGGGCGCGTCGCTGATCGTCGGACCCGACGGGGCGCAGGCCGACACCTCGTCGGCGCCGCGCGAGTCGGTCGACGTCCTCGCGTACGGCGAGCCCGCCGACACGGGCATCGACCCGGCCGACGCCGACCGCACCTTCACGTACGACATCGGACGACTGCCGGGATTCCTCGACGGCCTCCCGGGGTACTGGTGGACGATCAACGGCGGGATCCTGCCCGCCGTCCCGATGTACATGGTCGACGAGGGCGACATCGTCGTGATGCGCATCGCGAACAACAGTGGCGAGGTGCATCCGATGCATCTGCACGGCCACCATCTGCTGGTGCTGTCGAGGGATGGGCAGCCGTCGACGGGCAGCCCGTGGTGGGTGGATTCTCTGGACGTCGAGCACGGCGAGTCGTACGAGGTGGCGTTCACCGCCGACAATCCCGGCATCTGGATGGACCATTGCCACAACCTCCCTCACGCGTCGGAGGGTCTGATGACGCATCTGGCGTACACCGGCATCACGACGCCGTTCCGGCTCGGTCGCGACTCGGGCAACGACCCCGAGTGAGCGATCCTCACCGCCCTACCCCTCGCCGAGGCCGAGTGGGACGATGAACCATGGCGACTGGGGCCGAGCACCTCGAAGATGCCGGCGACGCCCGGAGCGACGCGGCGCTCGCCCGGAGACTGCAGATCCTCGCGACCGAGCACTGGGGACTTCTCGCCGCGCGCAGCACCGCGCAGAGCGAGGTGCTCACCCGCATCAGCATCTACCTCACGCTCGTCTCGGCAGGCCTTGTCACCATCGGCCTGCTCGGGCAGGCGACGCAGTTCGGGTCCTGGTTCCCGGTCGCCGCGCTGGCGATCCTCGGGTTCCTGATGGTGGTCGGCCTGCTCACGCTGATCCGCGTCCTCACGGTCTCGGAGGAGGACATGATGTACGTCCTCGCGATGAACCGGATCCGCGGCGGCTACGCCGATGTCGACCCGACGGCGGCCGAGTACTTTCTCGCCTCCACCCACGACGACTTCGTCGGAATGGGGGTCACCTATTCGTTCCTGCGGCATCGCGGCGGATTCGAGCAGGTGCTGGGCTCCTCGCTGATCATGAGCGGACTGGTCACGGGGTCGGTGGGAGGGATGTTCGCCGGCGGCCTGTGCGCCGCGCTGGGCATGCCCACGGGCGGAGCGGTGACCGTCGGCGTCGTCGTGGGGCTGGCGATCGTCGCCGCCACCGCCTGGTACGGCGGGTATCGCTTCAGGGGGGCGTGGCAGACCTACACGCCCCGGCGACCAAGCGCGGGGCCGCCGGCGCAATGGGGACCGCGCTGACGCCACCGTCTCGAGGTCGTGAGAGTGTGGTGCACGTGGCATCGCCTGCTCTGCTCCCGTCGCACGGCCCAGCGCTCGTCATCCGCCAGGAGGAGCGAGCGGATGCCGAGGCCGACCTCGAGCGATCCGTCGAGCTCCTGCGGGCCGTGGCCACGGGCGTGATCGCGCACGATCGCGTGGTGCGGCTGTACGCGCCTGCGCCGACGGTCGCGATGAGCCGCCGCGAGAGCCGCCTGCCCGGGTTCGCCACGGCGAGCCGCGCGTCGATCGTGCACGGCTTCGCGCCGGTCATCCGTCCCACCGGCGGCCGCGCGGTCGCCTATGACGAGACGTGCATCGTGTTCGACGTGATCCACCGCGAGGAGGACGGCGCCATCGACCAGACGCGGTTCTTCACGGAGATCGGCGATGCGCTCGCCGCAGCGATGCGCGGGCTCGGCGTCGACGCGCGGGTCGGCGACGTGCCGGGGGAGTACTGCCCGGGTGAGTTCAGCATCAACGCGCGGGGCGCTGTCAAGCTGATCGGCACCTCTCAGCGGGCGGTGCGCGGCGCGCGGCTGCTCAGCGGGATGCTGCCGCTCGCCGGCGTCGAGCGCTTCGCCGAGGTGCTCGTCGCCGTGAACGAGGCTCTCGGACTCGATTGGGATCCGGCGACCTTCGGCAGTCTCGGCGCGGAGACGACGCGGATCCCACGCGCCACCGCGGAGGACGCCCTGATCGCGGCGCTCGCCGGGGGCTGATCCGGTCAGCCGCCCGTCGAGCCGACCGGCTGCGGGATGCCGCCGCCGGCGGGACGCAGCGTCCGGGCGTAATCCTCCTTGAGGACGGCGAGGTGGAACCAGGCCTCGACGTTCGCGACGCCGGGGATCGCCCGGATGCGCTCGAGGCTCGCGTACAGGGCGCCGGCGGAGGGCTCGACCAGCGTCGTGACGACGTCGAAGCGGCCGAGCGTGCGCGCGGCGAAGTCCACGCCGCGCCAGGTGCGGAGGGCCTCGGTCACGCGGTCGTCGGACCCGGCGAGGTTGAGGCCGACGCCCATCGAGAGCTGCCGGTGCGCGAGCCCGCGGGCCTCGACGGCGCTGATCTTGATCACCCCGCCGTCGACGAGCCGCTGCACCCGCGTCGTCACGGCCGAGGGGGACAGGCGCACGGCCTCGCCGAGCGCCCGGTAGCTCTTGCGGCCGTCGCGCTGCAGCTGCTCGATGAGGGCGGTGTCGATGGCGTCGATGGTGACGTCGCCGTGGTACTCCGAGACGAAGAACCCCTTGACCACGTCGGTGTAGATGAGGGTGTTGATGTCGGCCACTCCCGGCAGAGCCCGGATCTGCGCGAGCAGGTCGTGCAGGGCGGGCATCGATCCGAGCCGCACCTCGGTCACGAGGTCGTGGGCGCCCCCGACCGCCGACACGAGCACCGTCTCGCCGAGTCCGCGCAGGTGCTGCGCGACGGGCTCGACGCCGCCGCGGGTGCGGATGGAGACGTGTGCGAGCACGTGCTGGCCGAGGAACACCGGGTCGACGGCGGCGACGACCCGCACGGTGCCGTCGGCCAGCATCGCGTTCAGGCGCGTCGAGACCGCAGCCCGTGACTGGCCGAGCCGGCCGGCCAGGGAGTGGATGCTGGCGCGGCCGTCGACCTGCAGCTCGCGGATGAGCTCGGCGTCGAAATCCATACCGATCCTCGATTCGTCGATTTTCCCGAGATCGCGCGCAGTGAGTCGCAGAAGTCGAGTCTAGGGCGGAGCTCACCGGACGGGGCGCGTTGAACTGCGTGATAGAGCCTTCAGAACGCCAGTCCGAAGCGCTCAGTGCTGGAGTTCTGCCCTTGCCACCGGCATCCGTTCGTCCCTACCATCCAATCCATCCCGACACATCCGCAAAGGAGCGGCCATGACTACGACCAGCAGCAGGGCGCGGCGCGCAGGAATCGCCGCGTTCGTCGGCACCACCATCGAGTGGTACGACTTCTACGTCTACGCGACCGCCGCCGCGCTCGTCTTCGGACCGCTGTTCTTCCCCAGTGGTGACCCGCTCGCCGAGACGGCGGCGGCGTTCGCGACGTTCGCCGTGGCGTTCCTCGTCCGTCCCCTCGGCGGCATCATCTTCGGGCACATCGGCGACAAGCTCGGGCGGCGCGTGTCGCTCGTGATCACGCTGCTGCTGATGGGCATCTCGACCGTGCTCGTGGGCTGCCTTCCGACCTACGAGACGATCGGCATCGTCGCGCCGATCCTGCTCATCCTCCTGCGGGCGATGCAGGGCCTCGCCGTCGGCGGCGAGTGGGGCGGCGCGGTGCTGATGAGCGTCGAGCACGCACCGGCCGGCAAGAAGACCTTCTACGGCGGCTTCACGCAGCTGGGCAACCCCGCCGGCGCGCTGCTGGCCTCGGGCATCTTCGCGATCATGTCGCGCTTCGGCGACGACTTCATCATGAACGGCGGCTGGCGCATCCCGTTCCTCCTGTCGATCGTGCTCATCGCCGTCGGCTTCTGGGTGCGCTACCGCGTCGAGGAGTCGCCGGTGTTCGAGCAGAAGATCGAGGGCCGCAAGCAGAGCATGCCGCTCGCCTTCGCGCTGCGCGTCAACTGGAAGCCGATCCTCCTCGGCATCGGCGTGCTGCCGATCTCGACCGGCGGCTACTACCTCGCGACGACGTTCGCGACCGCCTATGCCACCGGCGAGCCGATCAGCATGAGCCCGCAGCTGATCCTCGACGCCATGACGATCGCGTCGTTCATCGAGTTCGTCGTGACGCTGCCCGTCGCCTGGCTCGGCGACAAGTGGGGGCGCAAGAACGTCATGTACATCGGCCTGGTGACCTCGGTGCTCACGTTCGTGCCCTTCATGCTGGTGCTGCCGGGCAAGGTCGAGCCGGTGATCTTCCTGATGGCGTCGCTCGTGCGCATCGCCATGAGCGCCACCTACGCGCCGATCGCCGCGATCCTCGCGCAGATGTTCCGCCCGCAGGCGCGTTACACGTCGATCGCGCTGTCGTACGGCGTCGGCGCGGCGATCTGGGCCGGATTCTCGCCCTGGTTCGCGACGCAGCTCATCGCATGGACGGGGAGCATCTGGTCGGTCATCGCGATGTTCACCGGCATGGCCGTGCTCGCCGGCATCTGCACGTGGCTCGCGCCGCAGCACTCCGACGAGGCGCCCGTGACGGACTCCTTCACACCGCGCACCGACACCACGACGGCCCGCACCTCCTGAGCCCGACGCGGCCCCGCCCCGGCACGACCCACCACTGAGGTAGACATGCGAAAGCTCGCCCCCTTCGACCGCCCCGCGCAGCAGACCCCGCGCCTGCTGACGGCCGCCGCGATCCACACCGTCGACGCGCTCGACCGCACCGCCACGGCGATGCTCACCGATCGCGGCCGGATCGTCGCGATCGGCACGGCGGCACAGTGCCGCGAGGCCGCAGTCGCCGCCGGCCTCGAACCCGAGGTCGTCGACCTCGGCGACGCGGTGGTCGTACCGGGGTTCGTCGACGCGCACGCGCACCCGCTCATGTACGGGCAGCTCATGACGTGGGTCGACTGCGGACCAGAGAAGGCGGGCAGCATCGCCGAGATCGTGGCGCTGCTGCAGGCCGCCGCGGCAGACCTGCCCGAGGGACGGCCGGTCCGCGGGTACGGCTACGAGCACCGCAATCTGGCGGAGCAGCGGCATCCCACCCGGTTCGAGCTCGACGAGGTCGCGAGCGATCGCCAGGTCTACCTCATGAACGCGTCGGGGCACGGCGGGGTCGTGAACTCGTACACGTTCGCGCAGAACGGCATCGATCGCGACACCGCGAACCCCGATGGCGGCGAGATCTTCCGCGACGCCGACGGGGAGCTGACCGGGGAGATCTCGGATGCCGCGTGCAACATGCTCACCGGCGTGCACGGCGTGAAGATCGGCCATCACGGTCCGAACTTCCATCTCGCCGATGAGCCGGAGGAGCACCTGCGTCAGCTCGATGCCGCGACGCAGCGCTTCCTAGCCGGGGGAGTGACGACGCTCGGCGACGCGCAGGTGTCACGCCGCGAGTTCGACATGTACCTGCGGCTCGCCGAGGCCGGACGGCTGGACCTGCGCGTGTCGATGTACCTGCTGTCGCACCTGCTCGACGAGGCGCTCGAGATGGGGCTGGTCGGGCAGTTCGGCAACGCGCACCTGAGCTTCGCGGGCATCAAGCTGTACGCCGACGGCACGCTCGGCGGGTGGACGGCGTACTTCCCCGACGGCTACGTCGGCGACCCGTGCCGCACCGGGCAGCTGTACCACGAGCCCGCAGAGTACGCCGAGCTCATCCGCAAGGCGCACGCGGCGGGCCTGCAGACGGCGACGCACGCGCAGTCCCCGACCGCGATCGAGATGGTCGTCTCGGCGATCGAGGCGGCGCTCGCCGAGCGCCCCGACGACGACGCACGCCACCGGATCGAGCACTGCGGGCTGCCGACACCCGAGCAGATCCAGCGGATGGCGGCCGCCGGCATCCGGCCGGTGAACCAGACGCAGCACTACTTCAACTGGGGCGAGGGAGTCGAGCAGGCGATCGGCACACCGGGTGAGCGCTTCAACCCGCTCGGCGAGTTCGAGGCGGCGGGGGTGCCGTTCACGATCTCGTCGGACGCGCCCGTCGCCGAGCCGATCCCGCTCGAAGCGATCCAGACGGCCGTGACGCGCGTCACTCGCCGCGGGCACAAGCTCGGACCCGACGGCCTGCGCGTGTCGGCGCGCGCCGCACTGCGCGGACACACGATCGAGGGGGCGGTGTCGCTCGGCCGCGAGGACGACCTCGGCTCGCTCGAGGTCGGCAAGCACGCGGACTTCGCGGTGCTCGGCGGCGACCCGCTGGCCGTGGACGCATCGGCGATCTCAGAGATCCCGGTGCTCGAGACCTGGGTCGGCGGCGTGCGCCGATTCGCGGCATCCTGAGGCGTGGGCTGACATGGACGCATACGACGAGATCGGGGCGCGGTACGCCGACACCACCGGCCGGGCCGTGCTCGAGACGATCCGCGCCTATGGCGTGACGGCGGTCTTCGGCATCCCGGGGACGCACAATCTCGAGCTGTACCGGCCGCTGGCGCACCTTGGCCTGCGCGCGGTGACCAATCGCCACGAGCAGGGCTCGGGGTACGGCGCCGACGGCTGGGCCCAGCAGACCGGCCTGCCGGGCGTGGTGATCACGACGTCGGGTCCGGGGCTGCAGAACGCGATGAGCGCCATCGGCACCGCGTTCTGCGAGTCGCGGCCGCTGCTGGTGATCTCGCCGGGCGTGCCGCTCGGCGCCGAGTTCCAGGACGTCGGCACGTTGCACGAGACGAAGGACGCGACAGCCATGGTCGGCGCGATCGCCGAGTGGTCGCGGCGCGTGGCGAGCGGGACGGATGCCGTCGACGCCGTGCACGACGCCTTCGCGCTGTTCCGCACCGGGCGCCCGCGCCCCGTGCACATCGAGATCCCCCTGGACGTCCTGGAGGCGCCTGCCGGCGTCCCTGCGGCGGCACGGGCGGCGCGCCCGGTGCCGGCACCGGTGCGTGGCGACGCTGCCGCGGTGCGCGAGGCGATCGCCCTCCTGAGGTCGGCTCAGCGGCCGGTGATCGTCGCGGGCGGCGGGTCCACCCGCGCCGGCCGGCAGGTGACCGCGCTCGCGGAGCGGCTCGGGGCGCCGGTCGTCACGACCCTCAACGGCAAGGCGGCCGTCGACGAGCACCACCCCCTCTCGCTCGGATCGAACCTGCGGCTGGGATCCGCCCGCCGCGTCGCCGAAGATGCCGATGTGCTCCTGGTGCTGGGGTCGAAGCTCGGCGAGGCGGAGCTGTGGGCGCCCCGGCTCGAGGCGCGCGGAGCGGTCGTGCGCGTCGATATCTCGGCCGCGCAGCTGCACAAGAACCTCGATGCCATGGTCGGCATCGTCGGGGACTGCGCCGCAGTCGTCGAGGAGCTGCTCTCGGGGCTTCCTGCGGCACCGCGGCCGCCCCGAGACCTCGCGGGCGCACGCGCCGCGATCGCCGAGGAGACCCGCGGCGTCCTCCCCGAAACTGTCGCCCTGGCGCAGGCGATCGCGGCGGCGCTGCCGCATGACGCCATCGTGGCGGGGGACTCCTCGCAGATCGTCTACATGGCGCTCGCGAACGTGCTGAGGCAGTCGGCGCCGCACTCGCTGCTGTACACGCCCACCTACGCCACGCTGGGCTACGGCCTTCCCGCGGCGATCGGCGCGCGCGTGGCGCAGCCGGCCGAGGGCGGGCGACCCGTCGTCGCGGTGGTCGGCGACGGCGCGCTCATGTTCAGCGTCAACGAGCTCGCCACCGCCGTCGAGCAGCGGCTCGATCTCACCGTGGTGTGCGTCGACAACGGCGGGTACGCCGAGATCAAGCAGAACGAGGTGGATCGCGGCATCCGTCCGGTCGGCGTCGATCTTGTACAGCCCGACTGGGTCGCGCTCGCCCGCGCGTTCGGCGCGACGGGGCGACGCGCCGAGAGCCACGACGACATCGCGCCGGCGCTCGCCGCGGCGATCGAAGCCGGCGGCGTGCAGCTGGTCCACATTCCGCAGACGCGCAGCGCCGCGAGCGCGACGCCGTCCACTCCGAAGGATGAATCATGACCGAGCACCACGAGCCCGTCGGCCCCGTCGACGCGTCCGTCCACCCCCGCTACGCCGGCATCGCGACGTTCGCGCGACTGTCGCGCATCGAAGACGTGCCGCGCGCCGACATCGCGATCGTCGGCATCCCGTTCGACACCGGCGTCAGCTACCGCCCCGGCGCGCGCTTCGGCCCGTCGCACGTCCGCGAGTCGTCACGGCTGCTGCGGCCCTACAACCCGGCGCAGGACGTGTCGCCGTTCGCCGAGGCGCAGGTCGTCGACGCCGGCGACATCCCGGCGAATCCGTTCGACATCGGTGCGGCGGTCGCCGAGATCGAGCAGGCCGCCCTCGACCTGGGCTCCCGGGTCGAGCGCATCGTCACGGTGGGCGGCGATCACACGATCGCCCTGCCGCTCCTGCGGGCCGTGAACCGGAAGCACGGGCCCGTCGCGGTGCTGCACTTCGATGCGCACCTGGACACGTGGGACACCTACTTCGGCGCGCCCATCACGCACGGCACACCCTTCCGGCGCGCGAGCGAGGAGGGGCTGATCGACCTCACGGCCAGCTGCCATGTCGGCACGCGCGGGCCGCTGTACTCGAAGCAGGATCTCGACGACGACGAGCGGCTCGGGTTCTCGATCGTCTCGAGCGTCGACATCGAGGAACGTGGCATCGAGGCGGCGATCGAGCGGGTGCGGCGCCGCGTGGGCGACCGGCCGCTTTACATCTCGATCGACATCGATGTGCTCGACCCCGCGCACGCCCCCGGCACCGGAACACCCGAGGCCGGCGGCATGACGAGCCGGGAGCTGCTCCGGATGCTGCGTGCCCTGAGCGACCTCGACATCGTGGGCGCCGACGTGGTCGAGGTGTCGCCGGCGTACGACCACGCGCAGCTGACCGGCATCGCGGCGAGTCATGTCGTCTACGAGCTCGTCACGTTGATGGCCGCCCGGATCGGCGCCGCGCGGACCGGCGGAGAACAGGGCTAGCGCGCTCGCACCCCGTCTGCAACCCCCTGCACGGTCCGCCCCGCACGCCGCAGGGTGGAAACAGATGCAGAGGAGGACGCCATGAGCGGCTATGCAGATGATGCGCGGAACCCGGAGCAGACGACAGGCGCCGGCGACGCGATGACCGGCGCGACGGCAGACGCGACCACAGGTGTGACGCCAGGTGCGATGCCGGGCGCGGCGGCGGAGGCCCACGAGTACAACGCCACGACGGATCACGAGGTGATCCGCAGGTGGGCCGAGGACCGTCACGCCACACCGGCGACGGTCGGAGGCTCCGAAGGCGACGGCATCGTCGGAGAGCTCCGTCTGGACTTCGACTTCGGCAACGACCTCGAAGACCTGCGGGCGGTCACCTGGGACGAGTGGTTCGCGGCCTTCGACGAGCGCGGCGACCAGTTCGTCTACCAGGACACCACGCGCCCCGACGGGTCGCGCTCGAACGACTTCCACCTCGAGGAGCGGCGAGCGCTCTGAGCCGGACCGGGGCTGCGCGGGACAGCCGCGCGGCCCCGGTGCGCGAGACTGGGCGCATGGGTTTCACTCGCGACGCGGCCACGGTGTCGCGAGCGCGGCCGGGCACCCGCCGGCGCGTGCTCGCGGCGGTGCTGCTGGTCCTCACCATCGGAGCAGGGCTGGTCGTCCACGCGGCGCTGCCCGACAGCAGCGCGACTGATATCGCCGGAGACGCGCTGTACGCCGTCGCCGCCTACCTCGCGGTCGTGCTGATCGCTCCCCGGGCGCCCGCGCTCGCCGTGGGCGGCATTGCGATGCTCTGGTGCGTCGGCGTCGAGCTGTTCCAGCTCACCGGCCTGCCGCTCGCGTGGGGCGCCGAGTTCCCCCCTGCGATGCTCCTGCTGGGCACGGTCTTCGACACGCGCGACCTCGTCGTGTACATCGCGACCATCGCGGTGGTCACCGCGCTCGACGCCGTCGTCCGCTCCCGCACCCGAGCCGCGCGCTGACGGACGTCGGCGTGCCCGCCCCTCACGATGCAACGGGACGGATGCTGCGACCTCAGGCGCCGGCATCCGCTTGCGTGTCCGCGGCCCGGGCGCGGGCGACGACGATCCCGCGCTGAGAGGCGGGGAACCGGTCGAGCATCGCACGCAGCTCGGCGCCGTCGACGTCGGCGCCGAACGCCTCGGCGCCCGGCTCGAGCATGATGCCCGCGGCAAGGGGACCGGCGACCACCGGGTCGAATCCGAGATCGTCGACGAGCCGGGCCACGAGCGCCACGTCGTCGGCGTCGTCGCCGGCGACGGCGATCGCCTTGCGCCCAGGAGTGCCGGTGGGCCGGGCCTCTTCGTCGAGGTCGCGGTAGCCCATGTGGTTGAAGGCCTTGACCACCCGTGAGCCCGGAAGGAAACGCTGCACGGTCTCGCTGGTCGACGTGCGCAGGTCGCCGAAGTCGGCCCGCAGCCCGTCGACCTCCCACCAGTAGTTCATGGCGTCGATGACGAGGGCGCCGTCCAGCGCATCGACCGGAAGGGTGCGGTGCTGGGGGAGCGGCAGCGCGAGGATGACCGCGTCGGCGTCTCGTGCGACGACGGATCCGGCGGCGGGGACCGCGCCCGGAGCCGCGGTGGCAAGGGTGGCGGCGATCCGAGACGGATCGCCCGACCCGGCGACGAGCACCTCGTACCCGGCAGTGACGGCGAGGCGTGCGAGCACCTGAGCGACGCGTCCTGCGCCGATGATGCCGAGGACGCGGATCGCCCGGTCGGCCTCGCGACGGTCCGGCGCCTGCTGCTGATCTTGGCCGTCACTGCTCACCGGCCCAGGCTAGTCATCGGCGTGGAGTTGCGGCATCCGTCCTCGCAACAGACCATGGGGGGATGGGGGATGCCGAGACAGACGGCCCGGCTGCGGTCGAGCCCACCGTGCCGGACGCACAGCCGCCGACGCCGACCGCGGCGCGCCGCCCGCTGCGCGTCTGGCTGCTCGTGGCGCTCGCCGCAGTGGTCGTCGCCGGCGGGCTGGCGGCGGCGTGGCTGCTGCAGCCGCCCGTCACCGAGGCATCCGCTCCGCCGTCGCCCTCGCCGACCCGCGCGGCGACCACGCAACCCAGCCCGACGCCCACACCGACGCCGATACCGACGCCCGCCGGCTTCCCGGCGAATACGGCGGGGTACGACGTGACGACCCTGCCGCAGGTGAACGTCTTCGCCGTCATCCCCGGGCTGGCCGTCGACGACGCGGCGTTCACCGCTCCGCTGCCCCTGCGCGCGGTCGCGCTCGGGGTCGGTGCGCCCGTGTGGGCCGACCCGACCGCGCAGCCGGTCGCGTACCTGCCGCACGAGTTCCCGTACGACGGCACCGCTGTACCGGTCGTCGAGGAGCAGGAGCACTGGGTGAAGGTGCTGCTGACCGGGCGCCAGGCGGTGCCGTCGCAGGGCAGCCCCGCCCAGGTCGCCGGCTGGCTGCGCAAGAGCGACGTCGAGGTGGCGCCGAGCGACACGAGCGTCGTGGTGAGCATCTCGGGCCGCACGGTCGACATCGTCCGCGGCGGAGTGGCCGAGCGGGTCGCGACGGACTTCGCCTGGGGCACGGATCGCACCCCTACGCCGATGGGGCGCGCGTTCATCATGACGACGCGCGTCGTGCCCGAGTACGGGTACACGCGTGGACACCCGATCGTGTACCTGTCGGTGCAGTCGCCGACGCTCGACGGCTTCGGGGGAGCGGATGTCGCGGTCACGGCCTTCCACTACCACGACGACCGTTCGGGGCCGATCTCGAACGGATGCCTCCGCGTCGATCCGACGGCGATCACGAAGCTCTCGGCCCTGCCGCTCGGAACGCCCGTGATCGTCAACCCCTGAGCGGAACGCTCCGGGAGTCCCGGGGACGCAAAGGGGGAGCCGATCAGACGAACGGTCGAGTGACGTCGATGATGCGGCGCAGGCACAGTTCGACCGCCGCACCCGCGGCCATCTCCGCCCGGCCTCCCGGCTCCGGGGCGCCCAGCGCGCTCTGATAGTCGGCGAGGGCCTCGCTCGCGCCCCGGAACCGGTCGGACACCGCGGGGTCGCCGAGAGGGGTGGCGATCAGGTCGGCGGATTGCCGGATCGCGTGGGCGAGGCGCTCGCGAACGGCACCGGTCAGCGCGACGTCGTCGGACGCCTCCAGCTCGACCAGCAGGTCGATGAGCTCGCGGGTGAGGAACGCCGTGCGCTCGAGCGCGGCCATGCGGCGGGCGTTCTCCTCTCGCTCCTCCTGGTGACGCCGGCGGCGCGGATTCGCGCGGGCGCTCTCGTCGGCTTCATCGACGACCTCGGTGACCGCCGACCGCGTCTCACCGAGGTCGTCCAGCGCCGCACGGAAGCGCTCGGGATCCAGCTGATCGTCGGCAACGGCGTCCGCAGCGTCTCGCAACACACCCGTGACGGCGTCGCGCAGCGCCGACAGCCGCTCGCTCGCACGGCGGAGGTACAGGGGAGGGACGATGATGAGGTTGACCGCGATGCCCACCACCACGCCGAACGCCGTCGTGCCGAGGTACGAGATCGAGAAGCCCTCGGGATCGCCGCCGGCGGCGAGCAGCACGAAGAGCGCCGCGAGAGCGACCCAGTCGCCGCCGGCGCCGAGCAGCCGCCACCCGCCGAGCAGCACGCCGACGCCGATGACCACTCCCAGCACCACACCGCCGGGCACCCCCAGCCGGAGGGCGGCGATGCCGCAGAGGCTGAGGGCGATGCCCAGCGCGAGTCCCATCAGCACCTGCCCGCCCACCTGAGCGGAACGGGCGATGGTCGGGTGCATGGTGACGAGCGCGCCGAGCGGGGCGTAGTAGGAGTACTGGTCCTCGGTGAACGGGATGAGCGGCGCCAGATACCACGCCAGCACTGCCGCCAGCGAGGTCTTGATCGCCAGCAGCAGGCGCGGCTGATCGGCGAGGCGCGCGGTGTACGAGACGGCGCGGCGCAACGGCCGGGTGTGCTCGGCGATGGCGACCTCCCTCCCCGTCGGTCGCAGGCAAACGTACTCGCTCGACGTGCCGTGCACACCGGGCTTGCGTGCGCCGGGGTCCGCCGGTAGCCGATCGAAGAGGGGGCCCTCGACGCCGCGCCACGTGGGATGCTGGGAACCACCCATCGTTCGATCCGGAGGATCCTCATGCAGCAGCGCGCTCTCGGCCGCACCGGACGCTCGGTCTCGGCGATCGGACTCGGCACCTGGCAGCTGGGCGCCGACTGGGGCGCCGTCTCGGAGGAGGATGCGACGGCCGTGCTCGCGGCATCTGTCGACAACGGCGTCGCCCTCTTCGACACCGCCGATGTGTATGGCGACGGCCGCAGCGAGTCGATCATCGGGCGCTTCCTCGCCGCCCGGCCCGGCCATGGCATCACCGTCGCCACCAAGATGGGCCGGCGCCTGGCGCAGGAGCCCGAGAACTACACGCCCGAGAACTTCCGCGCGTGGACGGAAAGGTCCCGCCGCAATCTGAGTGTCGACACGCTCGATCTCGTGCAGTTGCACTGCCCGCCGACCGCGGTGATCGAGGACGACGCCACCTACGACGCCCTCGACGACCTCGTCGCCGCCGGAGCGATCGCCGCGTACGGCGTGTCCGTCGAGACGTGCGCACAGGCGCTCGCCGCCATCGCACGGCCGAACGTGACCAACGTGCAGATCATCTTCAACCCGTTCCGGCTCAAGCCGCTCGACGAGGTGCTGCCGGCGGCCGAGGCGACGGGCGTCGCCGTCTTCGCCCGTGTGCCGCTCGCGTCGGGACTGCTTTCCGGGAAGTACACGGCAGACACGACGTTCGCCGCCGACGACCATCGCACGTACAACCGCCACGGCGAAGCGTTCGACCGGGGCGAGACGTTCTCGGGCGTCGAGTTCGAGACCGGCGTCCAGGCGACCGCCGAGCTCGCGGGGGCCCTGCCCGATGGAGTGACGCTCCCCGCCGCGACCCTCGCGTGGATCGCCTCGCGGCCCGGCGTCACCAGCGTCATCCCTGGCGCCCGCAACGTGCGCCAGGCGTCATCCAACGCGGATGCCGCAGCCCTCCTCGACGGTGCGCAGCAGGAGACCGGGTTCGACGTCGCCGCGTTCGACCGTGTCGTGCACGAGGTCTACGACCGCGATCTGCGGGACGCCATCCACCCGCTCTGGTGACCTCGGGGCGTTTCGTCTCGCTTCGCTCGCTCAACGACAGGGTGCGTGCATGAGTTGCGGTCGTTGAGCGAGCGAGGAACGAGCGAGACGAAACGCCTCGAGTGTCCGCGAAGGGGGCGGGCGTGTTTCGTCGCTTCGCTCGCTCAACATCGGCACGTGACAGGCATCCGTTCGCGCTCCGACTTCTCCGCGTGTCAGGTGCGCTTCAGCTCCCGGCCGTGGACGATCAGCGCGTAGATCACGATGATGTCGAGCAGGATCATGATGAGGGACCACAGGGGCTGCACGGCGAGGAGTCCCATCTGGCTGATCGCGTTGATCGACACCAGGACGACACCGACGATGCGCGCCCAGGTGGCGCCCCGCAGCACGAAGATGCCGACCACGACGATGGCGGCGCCGATGATCAGATGCCACCAGCCCCAGCCCGCCGCGTCGAGCAGGATCACTGCTTCATCCGTGAGGAACAGATACTCGTTCGAAGGCAGCAGGATCGCCGTCAGTCCCAGGAGGGCGTCGAACGCTCCCGCGATGATCATGACGATCCCGGCGAACACCACCCATCCGGTCCAGCTCTGCTCTTGCGGATCGGTCATGGCGTTCTCCTTGCCCGAGGGCCCGCGCGACTCTGCGTGGGCGGTTGCTCGAATGGTAGATCCGAACCACCGCGCCGCAAAGGGATGACGGATGCCCCGGCCCCCGCGTGTCGCGTGAGCCGAGGCATCCGTCCGGTCGTTGAGCGAGCGAGGAACGAGCGAGACGAAACGCCCTGGGCTTGCGAGAGGCGCTTGCCGCGTTTCGTCTCGCTTCGCTCGCTCAACGACCGAGAGGGTTACGGCAGCGGGTAGTCGACCACGAACTGCGGCGTGCCGGTGTTCGTGTTGTCGGCCTGCCCGCCCACGCCGTTCACGACGTGCTGGACCGTGCCTGCCGACAGGTTCACCGTCATGATGTGGTGCAGCTGCACGCCGGGCGTCCCGGGCACCTCGAACCCGTTGGCCGTCAGGATCGACGGGTTGTTCTGGTTGAAGACGTACACGCCTGCGCCGTCGAGGCGGTGCGTGGTGACGTCGTCGGCGACCTTGTACCCGGGGTAGCCGAGCGTGCCGTTCGGCTGCGTCCAGTCAGCCTGCGTCGGCGGGTCGTACGGCAGCTCGTTCTGGTACAGCACGACGCGGCCGTTCTCGCCGTTCCAGACCGTGTTGTACGTCTGGAAGTGCTCGACGAACAGGCCGGTCGCGGTCACATCGTCGCCGTTGACGATCACGCCGACGGTGCCGGTGTTGGTCTGCCACCGGTCGGTGTCGCCGTTCACTCCGTTCGTGAAGCCTTCGACGCCGTGGTCGCCGCGCCACACCCAGGTGTGGTCGATGAGCACGTCGTCGGCGTTCACCTCGAGCGCTGTGGTCGTCTTGCCGATGTGGGGCCCGCCGACGCGGAAGTACACGTCGCTGAGCGTGATCGGGTTCGCCGGGTCGAGCGCCTTGTCGCTGTCGGCGGCGCCCACGCGCAGCAGCACCGGCGAGAGCTCGGTGCCCGCGTCGATCGTGACGCCCGCGACGACGATGCCGTCGGCATCCTTCACCTCCAGCGGCACCGCACCGCCGACCGCGGTCAGGGTCGCGTGCCCGAGCCCGAGCACGACGGTGTTCGCGCGCTTGACCTTGATCGTCTGGGCGATGTCGTACACGCCCGGCGTCAGGATCAGGTGCTGGCCGCGTGCGAGCGCGTTGTTGATGTCCTTCACCGAGTCGGCCGGGGTGGCGATGTAGAAGTCGGTGATCGGGATGCTGCGCCCTGCCGTCTCGCCGTCTGCCCAGGTGACGCCGCTCGACTCGTGCTGCGCCGCGGGCACCCGCACGCTGTATCGACCGTCGTCGTCGACGTACAGGTACGGCTTCTCGCGGCTGACCGGCGTCGTGTCGAGCGTCGTGTACGGCGGGTCCGGGAAGCCGGCGTCGTCGGGTGCGCCCACGACGCCCGAGAACACCTGGTTCCAGACGGCGTTCGACCAGCTCGCGACCTCGCTGTTGCGGATCAGCCACTGCTGCTGCGAGCCGTTGATCACGTTGGGCAGGCGCGAATCGGCGATGAAGCCGCCGCTGGCGTACTGCGGACCGGCGGTGCAGTAGTCCATGAGCGACAGGTTGCCGCCCGCGATGTCGAGACGTCGCATCGAGACCGCCTGCGACACCGCCCAGAAGTCGGTGCCGGTGCGGCAGCCGCGGTCCGCGTCCTGGATGTCGATCGACAGGTTCGAGATCGTGCGCCAGAAGTTGACGAGCGCGAGGCAGTTGCCCGTGCCGCCGTCGGCGAGGCAGCGGTTGTAGACCTCGACGGCACCGTGGACGGTGACGTCCTCGGGCGACGTGCCCAGGCCTGCGATCTCGGTGTAGTAGCCGACCTTCACCTGCAGCGGATCCGCTGCCGACCCGTACTCGCCTGGCAGGAAGTAGACTGCCTGGCGTTCGGTGCTCATCTCGGCATCGACCTGCTGGGCGTGCAGGGCATCGAGGTCGGCCCGGATGGCGGCGACGGGCGTGTCGGGGGAGTAGATCGTCACGTTCGGCCCGAAGTCGGGGTGGAACGGGTCGACCGTGCGCGGTGGCGCCGCGGTGGCGGGCGTCGCCAGCAGCGCGCTCGCGATCAGCGCGGTGCCGGTGGCGACAGCCGCGATACGCGCGGCGCGTGCCGTGCGTGCGGTGCGCGCGGCGCGTGCCGTGCGTGCGGTCGGCGCCGCGAGGCGGGGAACGGGGGCGGGCATGGGGAGTCCTCTCCGTTGAGGGTGTGAGTGCGCGGCGGGGATGCCGATTACTTACTGGAATGTAACCAACCATGGGAGCGGTCTCAAGCATCAATGTCGGAGAGCGTTTGCTCGTCCCGTCAGAAGTCGAGGCGCATCACGAGCCGTCGCTTCGTCGGATGCGACACCTCGCGGAAACCGGCAGCGAGGAACGGACCGACGGGTCCGACGTTGAGCTCGTCCCAGATGACGCTCGCGCCGCCGGTCAGCATCGGGTAGCCCTCGATGGCCGCCGCGCCGCGAGAACGGGCGTGTTCCGCGGCCGCGGCGACGAGCGCGTACGTGAGTCCCTGGCGGCGATAGCCCTTGCGCACGATCATGCAGGCGATCGCCCAGACGGTGTCGTCGTCGGGGTCTTCGTCGCGCCCCTGCCACGGCACGGGCGACCCGCGGACCCGCCCGTAGACGCCGCGCCGGTCCACCGCACACCAGGCGACGGGCTCGTCGTCGTGATAGGCGACGATGCCGATCGTCTCGGTGGCGCGCGGGTCGTCGCAGTGGGTCTCGGCGCGCAGAATCGCGGCGCGTTCCGATTCGGGCATGTACCACCAGTCGTGATCGCCCAGGCGCTGGCGCTGGCATTGGCAGCGCCCGGCGACGCCCGTGAGGATCGCCTGCAGGTCGTCCCACGACGCCTCGTTGGCGGGCACGACGCGCAGTCCGCTCATGTCGGCAGGCTAGCGCCGCCTGCCGACACGGCGGGAGTAGGGTGGCGCTTGTGCCCCTCGCCCCTCGCGTCGCCGTGGTCATCCCGTGCCGGAACGACGCGGCATATCTGGATGCATGCCTCGCCGCGCTCGCGGCGCAGACACACCCCGCCGACGTGGTGATCGTCGTCGACAACGCCAGCACGGATGCCTCGGCCGCCGTCGCGCGTGTCTACGATGCGGTCGTCGTGGAGGAGTCGTCGATCGGCATCTGGCCGGCCGCGGCGCGCGGCTACGACGAGGCGCTGGAGCAGGCCGACATCATCGCGCGGCTCGACGCCGACTCGCGGCCGCATCCCGACTGGATCGCAAGGCTGGTGCGCGCATTCGTGTCCGACCCGACACTTGGCGTGCTCACCGGCGGGGCCGAGTTCTACGGCGGGACGCCGCTGCAGAACTACCTCGGCGAGCGCTGGTACATCGGCGGCGGCCACTACTGGATCAAGAAGTGGCTCGGCATCCCGCTCGTCTTCGGGTCGAACTTCGCGATGCGTGCGCAGGTGTGGGAGCGCGTGCGCGACCACGTCGATCGTGACAACGCCCGCATCCACGACGACCTCGACCTGACCATCCGCCTGCGGCCGTCCGACGGCGTCCGCTACGACCCGCAGCTGCGCATGCCGGTGTCGGCGCGTCCGGTGCAGACCCTGTCGGGCCTGTCGCGCCGGGTGTTCAAGGTCGCGTCGACCTTCGCGGTGAGCTGGCCCGAGGGTGCAAAGTGGCGCCGCGCACAGCCGTCGGCAGGTTCCGCATCAGCCGCCGAGTGGGTTCCCGACGGCGACGACTGGGCCGCCGGATACGGCCGCTGACGCCGTCCGCGTCCGCGCGCTGTCCCCACCTCCGTCGGCGCACATTTGTCAACCCCCAAGCGTCGCCGCTCGACGCGGTCTTAACCTTCGGCGTGGGAGGGGTTTTCGGCGTTGACGAATCCACTCCGACGCGAGAGAGACGGCGACCCGAGGATGGAGCAACCCGAATGCTCCGCCCCGGGTCGCTTCTCGCGACACTGCGCGCCAGCACACCGGCGGGACGTCAGAACAGAGGCGTGCCGGCGACGACGTACACGGCGGCCGCCAGCACGAGGATGTTCACTCCGACCGTGCCCCAGAACGCCCGGCGGAACGACCGCTTGCGCGTCTTGTGCCGGAACAGCTGCTGCGCGACGATCGCTCCGGGCCAGCCGCCGACGAGTCCGAGCAGCAGCAGCGTCTGCTCCGGGACGCGCCCTGCGCTGCGGCGGGCCGCCGACTTGTCGATCCCGTAGGCGGCGAACGTGATGAGGCTCGCGGCGCCGTAGAGCGCCGGCACCCACCACGCGAGTCCGAACAGGAAGTACGCGACGGTGAACGCCGCGGCGAAGACGAGCAGCGTGATCCAGCTGAGCGCCGGGGGAAGCGGCTTCGAGAGGTCGCGACCCAGTCGGTCCGGCGTGGCGAGAGGTGGCCGGGGGCGCGCGTTCGACATGCGCTTGATCCTATGGGGGAGGCCCGGCGTACGGTGTCAGCATGCATGAGCTCACCGAAGAGGCGCTGGTGGCGGCGTCCGTCGATGTCGTGTGGCGCGAGTTCACCGTCGCAGGCCTTCTCGCCGAGTGGTTCTGGCCGCCCCGCTTCGAGACGACCGCGGTCGTCGAGGTGCGCGAGTTGGGTCGCTGGGAGGTGCGGTCGGCGCCGGCCGGCATCGGCGTCGAGGCGACGGTGCTCACGTTCGAAGCGCGGCGCGCGCTGCGGCTCGCGTGGCGGTGGGCGGGGGAGGAGCACGCGACCGATGTCGAGGTCGTGCTGGAGCCGGCAGCGGATGCCGCGACCCGCGTCATCGTGCGCCAGTCCGGTTTCGCGAGCGGCGAGGAGCGCGATCAGCACATCGACGGCTGGTCGAGCTGCCTGCAAAGGCTGGTGGACCGCCACGGTGGGCCTCCCGGCGAGCACCTGTGACGCGTGTCCCCGGCCGGCGGTAGCGTCGGTGGCGTGATCATCGAGTTCGACAGCGATGTGTTCCGCTGGGCGGCACGGGAGGACTCGTCGTGGTTCTTCACGGCGGTTCCGCCTGAGCTGAGCGAGGAGATCCGCGAGATCCCGCGGCCGTACCGCGGATTCGGCTCCGTGCGCGTGCGCGCGCGGATCGGCGGCAGCGAGTGGACGACGTCGATCTTCCCGTCGTCCGATTCGGGTTCGTACGTGCTGCCGCTGAAGAAGGCGGTCAGGGATGCCGAGCAACTCGTCGACGGCGGCCCCGTGACCGTGCGACTCGAGGTGCTGGACGGCTGAATCCGTGAGCGGGCGTGGGTGTTCGTCGGGGGAGTGGTCGCCATTCAGTTGATGATGCTCGCCGGTGGGGCATGGCCGGCGCGGGGTAGCAGCGGTGGCGTGCTCGCTGTTCCGCGTTCACACTGGACATGAGGTGACAAGCAGAGCTATGGCACTCGCAGTCCCATCGGTCCGGTAAGTTGGGCCGCAGCGAGAATCATTCTGCTGGGGAGCATGATGTCGGACGGGTCTCAGGGGGGACCGCCGCCCGGGTGGTACGCGGACACGTCGCGCACCGACCGCCTGCGGTGGTGGGACGGTGCTGCCTGGACGGACCAGTTCCGTCTCCCGGAATCGGATGCCGCAGCCCCGGCTGACGCGCCCGTCGATGCTGCCGCACCGATGAGTCGGGCGCAGCTCCGCGCATCGCGATCGGTCCCTGCGCACGAGGGGATGACTGCGAACGAGGTGCCCGCGGGCGGGGCATCGGGGGACGATGTGCCTCCCGTCGGAGCATCGGGCGGCGTGGGGCCGGTCGATGCGCCGGGTTCGGCACCGGTGTGGCCGGCCCCGTCGTCGCTGGCCGCCCCTGCGCCGGCACGGGATGCGACTCCGGTGCCGATGGACGCCGCGCCCGCGGCATCCGATTCCGCACCGGTCGTGCCGCCTGCTGCCACGGAGCCTCCGTCGCCCGGTGGACCGACGACCACCGAGGCGCGCGTGCCGCGAGCAGGCGGCATTCCCGACCAGATCGCGCCGCGCCGCACCGCGCCGGGCGCCGATCGGATGCCCACGCCGATCGTGTACGAGCCTGTCTCGAGCTCGTACGTGGGTGGGATGCGGCCGCCGATTCCGGAGGCCGCGCCCGCGAACATCCCTGCTCGTGCGGCGATCGTGCTGATCGCGCTGGCGGCGATCGGTGGCGTGGCGGTGGTCGTGTGGCTCGCGAGCCGGGATCAGGCGATTGCCGGCATGGTGAGCCTGGTCAGCGTGGCGCTCGCGGCCGGCGCGTTCTTCCTCGCGATCGGCGGACTCATCGTCGCCCGGCAGCGGGGGACGGGCCGGGTCATGTCCGTGGTCGCCTTGGCAGTGTCAGTCGTGCTGGTGGCATGGCTCGTCTTCGTCGCGACCGAGTTGGCGCTCGCGATTCTGGCCTGACGGATTCTGCGCTGCGGCGCGATCAGGGCGCTACGGCGTGATCCAGGCGCGTCGGCGATCCAGGCGCTCCGGCGTGCTCCAGGCACGACGGCGTGATCCGGCTCGGTTTGCGCGGCGTGGATGGGCGGTGTCACCAGGGCGCTGGTTCGGTGGGCACGGTGAGGGCCGTGGGGGAGACCCACCATGTTGCTCCGGTCACGTCGTCTCTGTAGAGCGTCCATTTACTCTTCGACTTGAGTACGTGGTGCCCCTCGCAGAGTGGCGCGAGGTTGGTGTCGACCGTGGCGCCGCCATGTTGCCATTCGAGCCGATGATCGATGTCGCAGTCGCGCGCGGCGCGTCTGCAGCCCGGTCCGATGCAGACCGTGTCGCGCACGCCGAGCCATCTTCGCAGTGCCTTCGGAACCCGGTAGGTGGTGCGGTCGACGTCGAGGACGGTGCCGTTGATCGGGTGCGTGAGGATCCGTACCCAGCTGGATGCCTCCCCGGCGAGCCGACGGGCGGTCTCGATGTCGATAGGGCCGTACCCGTCGAGGGTGGCGGGTTCGTCGTCGAGACCGAGCAGCGTCATCACCGGCACGGTGATCGCGACGGACGGGCGAGGCGCACGTGTGTCTGATCCGGCGAGCGCCGCCGTCGTCATGAGGTCGAGAATTGCGTCGGCGCGGAGCTGCGCGAGGGTGCGCTCCTCACCCGGCTGAACGCGGAGGTGCTGCGCGTGGGCGTCGGCGTGGTCGTACACGGCGAACACCCGGTCGGCGGGGCCGAGCACCGTGAGCGTCGCCATGCCGTCGTGTTCGGCCTCGAACCACGCGTTGCGATCCTTTGCCGCGCGCTGGTGGCGCACTTCGAGGGACTCGGGGTGAACGCGCTCGCGGACCACGCGGGCGCGCAGCCGAAACTTGCCGGGCGGCAGCTGCTGCGCCCCCGTCTCGAGGGTCTCGTCGAACCGTTCCCAGGCTTCGGCGGCGTCATCGGGAAGCGAGGCCGCCAGCTGGGCCGCGGCGGTCGCATTCTGCGCTGGCAAGCGCCCGGCGCGAAATGCGTCCCAGATCCGAGGGCATCGCTCGCGGAGCGTGTCGGCATGTGCGGCGCGAGTGCGAACCGCCGTCTCCGACATCCCCAACCGCGTCGCAACGTCGAGCGCTGCCGCCCGCACGGCGATGTTGCGGCGTTCCGCGCGCACCGCAGCGACCGAGCGACCCTGCGGGTCACGCCAGTCGGGGTCGTGGGTCGGATCGGCTCCGACCCAGGGGTCAGGGCAGGCCGCGGCATCCGTCAGAATCATCGCGATGGCGGCGTACTCGTCGGCGATGAGCACGCGGGCACGAACACTCAGGCCCTCGAGCGCGGTGACCGCCGCGGTGTGGGCCTCGCCACTCGAGTAGAGCGCCGCGACGGCGACATCGGGGGACCTCAGCGCCGGATCATCAGGGTCGTCAGGCACCCAGAACCAGTCGTCGGCATAGTCAGCTCGCCACTCCAGATCATCAACGGCGTTCGCTGAAATATCCATATATGAAGGATACCAGGAATGATAAAGAATCGAAAAGATCTTCGAGATTGTGGTCTCGATATGTCGCGTCCCGGTGATCGTTGCGCACCTCCGGGCCGCGACTGATGCCCCGACTTTCATGATCATCCACGCGATCGTGACCGGCGTGTAGACCAGCCCGTACACGGGCCTCGCGCTTGCGTGTCGGGCGCTGCACGGCGATGACGGCGCCGACGGTTGGAAGCAGGAGCGCGGCGATCGTCATGAGATTCCCGGCCGCAGACAGCGGGCCGAGGTGCCACAGATATTGCCGCACCGCCGGCATCGCGCCCGGAGATGTGGTGAAGCGTCTTGAGGAAGTCCTGAGGCAACACTGCATGCGCTCGCGTTGACTTGCGCGGCCGAGTCTGACACCGTCGACGGCGGGAGGGGACCCGCGTTTGGGCGCGTGTCTCGAACCCAGCTCTGACAGAGTCTGGGAGTTCGTTACTGGGGTTACATGTGAACCGGTACTTGCTGTGCCGGCGGTCAGAGCTGACCAATCAATTCACACACTGGGGAGACACTGCGCCATGCGTGCAACTATCAAGAACTATGTTGAGGCGGCGAACCGTCGCCGTGAAGAAGAAGGCGAAGAGGGCTTCTCGCTCATCGAGCTCATCATCGTCGTCGTGATCCTGGGGATCCTGGTTGCAGTAGCGATCCCGATCTTTGCGAGCATCCAGACTGAGGCAGAGAATCGTGCCCTCGAAGCAGCTGCCGCAAACGGCGCTACGGCGGTGGCGGCGGCGATCGCTGCGGACGCAACTTCGGACGAGATCACGGCGGCAGCACAGTCCGGCGGCGCCGGCGGAGCGGAAGGAATCGCTACTGCAAGCACCGGTTCCACGACCGATGTGAGCGCGGTTTGCGTGAAGGCCACGGGCTACGGGCGTGAGGCAAGCGCCGGTACCGCCCCGGGATGCTACTCGGCTCCTGCAGACGTCGCTACTACTCCGCCGGCTGGCGGCTAAGCGACGCCGGGCGCGAAGGGCCGGGGCAGAGACCCCCGGCCTTTCGCAGCACGATGATAGTGAGGGACTCTGCCACTTGGGGAGGTGTGCGGATGAGGGGTCGTAGCACTGATGCTGCGGGGTTCAGCCTCGTCGAAGTGATCATCGCGATGTTCCTGCTGGGCATCGTCGCGGTGGCGATTCTGCCTGCGCTTTGGCAGGGGATCATGCTGTCGTCGCAGCAGGCGTCCACAGCGACCGCGACGCGCTACATGAACTCCATCGTTGACGACGCGCGAGCAACGCCGACCTGCGCCTACCTCGGTTCGATCGCAGCACGGCCTGCCGTGACCGACGGACGTGGGGTATCTCTTTCCGCGTCCACGAGCTCCGTGACCGGGTGCGCCCCCGGCGCGACAGCCACATTGACCATCAACATCGTGGGCGAGGGACGCACCCTCGCAACGAGCACTGCACTCATCTACGTCCCATGACACCTCGCACACGCACGACCGACGACGACGGACTCGGCCTGATCGAGCTCATCGTCGCCATCGTCGTGAGCGGAATCGTCATCATCGCGATCGCAACGATCTTCGTCAACTCGTGGCGCACGCAGGAACAGGTGACCAGCGTGACCCAGGCGACCAACCGCGGGCAGCTCGTCTCTTCGACGATCGAGCGGGCGATGCGCAACGCTCTGTTCTTCGACGTCACCGAAAGTGGCACGGTTCTGCGGGTGAGCACCTCGCTCACGGGTGATCTCAAATGCCAGGCCTTCCGCATCACCGATCCGGGGGCTCAGTTCACCACCGATTCCGGCACGCTGTCGTCCCCCAACACCGCGTGGCCGACCTGGCAGACAGGTATCACGAAGGAGGGCACAACGCCCTACTTCGTCCGCACGACAGCGAACTCGCTGACCTACACGTTCAAGATCACGACCGACGCAGCGCCGGTCACGTTCTCGGCCGACATTGCGCCCCGGTCGATCCAAGAAGCAGGGAGCGACGGATGCTGGTGATCGATCGGCTGCGCAGGACTCAACAGCGCACGGATGCACGCCCCGACGACGCAGGCGCCGTGCTGGTGACCGTGGTGGTCGTGATGTTCGTCGGCTTCATCATCGCGGCGACCATCGCCGCGTCTGTGGTGTTCACGATCGGCGCGAACGTCGACAACAAGGACCGCACGCAGGCGTTCATCGCCGCCGAGTCGGGCCGCGATGTAGCTGTGGATTCGCTGACGTCGGCGATCACCTCGACCGGACTCAACTGCGGTGCCGTGACCATGTCGGCGAACTCGACCGCCGGTGCCGCGCCGACGTACACCTACTCGGTCCGATCCTCAGAAGCCGCCGACAGGCCCGACGCATGGGACGCGGCGGGTGTGACCGCAACCTGCCCGATACCCACGACGAAGTGGGTGGTCATCCGGTCCACGGGGACCGGTACCGATGACGCGCAGACCACCATCGACTCGGTCTACCCGTGGTACCACGGCCCGGCGACTCAGCCTGCGGGGACGCTCGCCTTCTTCGAAGGCGAGTTCACCGCCACGAAGTCGACCTACCAGGGCGACCTGGTGATTCGGGACGACGGCGACTACACCTGCAACAACGCGGACGGCGTCTCGATCCAAGGTGACCTGTGGGTGCTGAAAGGTGGCCTGTCGATCACGAAGGACTG
Source organism: Microbacterium sp. LWS13-1.2 (assembly GCF_040144835.1). NCBI lineage: Bacteria > Bacillati > Actinomycetota > Actinomycetes > Micrococcales > Microbacteriaceae > Microbacterium > Microbacterium sp. LWS13-1.2. Next base: position 858,883 of record NZ_CP151632.1, on the reverse strand, counting down.
CGTGATCACCGGAAGCGTCTACACCCGCGGGCTGATCGACACCAAGAACCACAAGCTGACCGTCGGCGGCGATCTCGTCTCGTTGGACGGATCGATTCTCCTGACAGCCAATGACATCAAGATCGGCGGCGACGTCTACGCGAAGGGCACGATCTCGACGAAGAACGGCTCGGGGAGCGTGAACGGCTCGTTCAAGACTGCAGCAACGGTGACCGATCATAAACCCGCTGACTGGAAGCGACTCGACGGCACGGCCGTGCCGGTACTGGAGAATCAGACGGTGCCGACGGTCACCCCGACGCTGGATCAGGTGTTCGCAGCGACGGCCTGGATCGAACTCACCAACACCGTGCCGTGGAGTACCGACTCGACCGTTTACACCGGATTGTGCTCGGCCGCCGAGCTGCAGACCGTGCTGACGGTGCCCGGAACCCGCGCCTTCATCGACATGACCAGTTGCACGGGCGGCGCCAGTCCGAACGAGATCACTGTCGCGCCCGGGAACTTCGCGCTCGCGCGCGATGCGATCCTGTATGTTCCCGCTACGAAGGGGATGAATCTCGACTTGACGGGCACGATCACGAAGGCGGCAGGTGACCCGCAGCTGTTCATCGTTCACGCGGACGCGAACGGCAGTGACAGCAAGCCCACCTGCACCACGGGCTCCGACAAATTCACCGCGACTTCCACGATCGGTGTGCGCACCATGGTCTACAGCGCGTGCGGCATCACCAACTCCATGGCGCTCACAATGACCGGACAGCTCTACATGGGCAATCTCGGCATCCACCTCAACGGCGGCACCTTCACGTGCACGCCCATGGAATGGAAGCCCCAGATCGGCAAGCTCAGCTGCGGCGTCAAGGGCAGCGGTGGCATCTTCGACCCGACGAACACGGTGACGCGACTCGACAACCGCGCTTATCAGACAGAGCGCTAGCCGATGACCGAATTCACCATCTTCCTCGTCGTCGTTGCAGGACTCTTCGGCCTCCTCATCGGGTCGTTCCTCAACGTCGTCGCGTACCGCGTGCCGGCGCACATCTCGCTGATGCGCGAGAGCCGGTGCCCGCACTGCGATGCGCCGATCCGACCGTGGCAGAACATCCCGGTCGTATCGTGGATCGCTCTGCGGGGGAAGTGCGCGAACTGCAAGGCGCCGATCTCGGCGCGCTACCCGATCGTCGAAGCGGTGACGGGCATCGCGTTCGCGCTCGTCACCTGGTGGGGGCTGGCGGTCTACGAGGGACTCCTCGGGTCGACGCTGCTGACCTACCTCGCCTCACCGGCGTGGGACGGCGTGGTCCGACCCACTGACGTGTGGGCTGCCGTGCTCGTCATCGTCGCGTTCCTCTACTTCGCGGCGGTCTCGATCGTGCTGACGCTCATCGACCTCGACACCCACCGCCTGCCGAACAGCATCGTGCTGCCGAGCTACCTGGTGGCCGGCATCCTGTTCACCGTCTCGGCCTGGCTCACGGGCGACTGGGAACTGTTGCTGCGAGCCGCGATCGGCATGGTCGTGCTGTACGTGTTCTACTTCCTGCTGCGGTCGGTGCGACGCGGCGGGATGGGCGGGGGCGACGTCAAGCTCGCCGGAGTCATCGGCATCTACCTCGGCTGGCTGGGCTGGGGAGCCCTGGCCGTGGGCGCGTTCGCCGCATTCCTCTGTGGGGGACTGTTCGGCATCGCACTGCTGCTGCTCCGGCGTGCCGGGCGCAAGACCGCCATCCCGTTCGGCCCGTGGATGATCCTCGGCGCCTGGACGGGAGTGTTCGCCGGCGAAGCCGTCGGACGGTGGTACGTGAATCTCTTCGTCGGCGCGTAAGCCCGACGGACTTGGGGAAGGGAAGAACATGGCGAAGACGATCGTGGGGCTGGAGGTGACCGAAGAGAGCGTGCGCGCTGCGGAGCTCTCACTCGGTCGCAGACCCCAGCTCATCGCATACGGCGAAGTGCCGCTGCCGCCCGACGCTGCGAAGGACTCGGAGGTGCTCGACCCGGGCGCCGTCGCCGTCGCACTCCGGCAGCTGTGGACCGGCGCGAAGTTCAAGAGCAAGGATGCCGTGCTCGGCGTCGCCAGCCGCCGCATCCTGGTGCGCGAGTACACGACCCAGGCGATGCGGCCCGACCTGCTGCGCGAGGCCCTGCCCTACCAGGTGCAGGACCTGCTGCCGGTGCCCGCGAGTCAGGCGGTGCTGGACTTCTTCCCGCTCGCCCAGAACGGCGACCAGGTGTCGGGTCTGCTGGTGGCGGCCGTGTCGGACAGCATCGAGCAGATCATCTCGACCCTGTCGAAGGTCAAGGTGCGCGCGCAGGCAGTCGACCTGGCGGCCTTCGGACTCGCCCGCGCGACCGCCGCACTGGCGGCGCCGGACGAGACCGTGGCGACCGTCGGCATCGGCGACCACACCACGCAGGTCGTGATCTCGCGCGGCGGCGTGCCGCTCTTCGTACGACTCCTGCCCATCGACGTCGCGACCGCAGCGGTTCGCCGGCACAGCGCGGAGATCGCCGAGCCGGAACTCGAGCTCGCCGCCGCCGGCGGGAACGGCCTCGGCTCCGCCGTCGCCGCCGGCCGCACGCGCGGTGCGATGCGCGCGGCGACTCCGCCGGGAGCATCCGACCTCGCCGCACGCGTCCGCAGCACGCTGGCCTTCTTCGGCAGCCGGCCGAGCGCCGCGCCGCTGACGCGCCTCTTCGTCACGGGTGCCGGCGCGGCGGTCGAAGGCGTGATGGCGGCACTCACCGCCGCCATCGACACGCCCATGACCATCGTGTCGGCCGGCGACGTCGTCTCGATCGTGACTCCGCCGCCCGCCGGCGACGTCTCGCTCAACCTCGTCGGCACCATCGGTATCGCACTCGGGGAGGCCGGCCGATGACCGCCATCCCGGCCCCGTTCGCGGGAGTGCCCCGCGTCAACCTGATGCCGCGCAGTGAGGTCGTGCGTCGCGAACGTGACAAGCTCGTGCGCCTCTGGGTGTGGGTCGTGCTCGGCGCCATCGTCGTCGCACTCCTCATCATCGCCGGCGCCTTCGCGTTCAAGTTCTTCGCCGACCAGCGCCTCGCCGCGGAGCAGGCCGAGACCAACGCGCTCCTCGTCGAGATCTCGTCGCTCTCGGAAGTGAGCCAGGCGCTCGCGACCGAGGCCGAGCTCACCGACTACCGCACCGAGGCCATGGCCGCCGACCTCGCCTGGACGCCGGTGATCGCCAAGATCTCCGGCATCCTGCCCGCCGAGACCGCTCTCACCGCCTTCGACTTCGCCGCCGGCGGCGCGGCGCAGGGCGACGACCCGACCGCCGAGCAGGGTGTCGTCGGGACGGTCACGATCGACAGCCCGACACCGCTCGACATCGTCGCGATCATCCGGTCGCTGCGCGGTGTCGAGGGCGTGCTGTACGCCGACGGCCAGTCCGTCACGTCGAGCCAGGTGTCGGAGGGGCGCTACGCGTACCTGCTCGACGTCGAGTTCGACCAGACCGTTTACTCCAATCAGTACGCGGCCGAAGAAGGGAGCGAGTGATGCCCAAGCACCTCGTCACCGCGCTCGGACTCATCGTCTCGCTCGGCGTCATCGCGCTCGGCGTGTTCCTGGTCGCCCTGCCGCTGTACTTCCAGGCGGTCGGCGTCGACGGGCAGACCGCCACCGTCGCGAACACCAACGCGATCTATCAGGCCCAGGTCGACCATCTCACCGCCGAGGAGGAGAACCTCGAGCAGATCAACGCGGAGGTCTCCGGGCTCCGTTCGCAGATCCCCGCCACCGCGCAACTCGACGACGTCTTCGAGGTCGTCGGACGCGCGGCCGAGGCATCCGGAGTCTCCCTCACCTCCGTCACCGCCGGAGAGCAGGTGCTCTTCACGACACGCACCGGCGTCATCGACGGTGACGCCGCCGCGGTCGCTCCGGCGCCGGCACCCGAGCCGACGCCGGCGGCGACCGAGGGCGCCGCCGACACCACCACCGGAACGACGACGGATGCCGCCGCCGGCACCACCGCCGGGGCGACGACGGATGCCGCCGCCGGCGGAGGCATCGCCGCCGCGGCGGGACGCCAGCAGGTCGACTTCGTGATCAGCGCCAGCGCGACCGACATGGCGCAGGCGACCGCGTTCCTCGACGCGCTGCGCGCGGGCCCGCGCCTGCTCAACAGCATCACGGCGACCACGACGCAGAGCGGTGAGGGCACGTTCGACGTGCAGATCACCGCGCTGACCTTCATGGACGCGGAAGGATGACGGCCATGGACGAGCTGGACTTCGAGACGCTCCTGGTGCGCGGCGCGCGCTACCGGGCCTCCGATGTGCACATCACTGCCGGCGCGCCGCCCCTGCTGCGCGTGGACGGCGACCTGGTGCCGGTGCCCGGGTACCCCGAGGTGCTGTCGGACGAGTGGGTCGAGCGCACCGCGTTCGCCCTCATGAGCGAGGGGCAGAAGCGGGAGTTCCTGGAGCACGGCGAGGTCGACCTGGCCCACGCGACAGCGGGCATCGGTCGCTTCCGCACGAACGTGTACCGGCAGCTCGGGTCGATCGCGATCGCGCTGCGCTACATCCCCGACCGTGTGTACACCCTCGAAGAGCTCGGTGCTCCGCCGATCGCGCGCGACCTCGCGCTGCGCCCCCGCGGGCTCGTGCTGCTGACCGGGCCGACCGGATCGGGCAAGTCGACCACCCTCACGGCCATGGTCGACATCGTCAACCAGCTGGTGGCGGCGCACATCATCACGATCGAGGACCCGATCGAGTTCCATCACCAGTCCAAGCGCGCGCTCATCCACCAGCGCGAGGTCGGACGCGACACCAACTCGTTCGCCGAAGCGCTCCGGCGCGTGCTTCGCCAGGACCCCGACGTGATCCTCATCGGCGAGCTGCGCGACCCCGAGTCCATCTCGACGGCCCTGTCAGCGGCCGAGACCGGACACCTGGTGCTGTCGACGCTGCACACGCAGGGCGCCGCGAAGAGCATCAACCGCATCATCGACGTGTTCCCCGCCGACCAGCAGCATCAGATCCGCACGCAGCTGGGCGACACGCTGCAGGGCATCATCAGCCAGACGCTGCTGCCGCTCGCGCAGGTGAACGGCCGCACGATCGCAACCGAGGTGCTCATCAACACGCCTGCGGTGGCCAACATGATCCGCGAGGGTCAGGTCGCGCAGATCTACTCGGCGATGCAGGCGGGCTCCGAGATCGGCATGCACACGCTCGATCAGGATCTTCGCCGCCTCGTCGCCGACGGCACGATCGCCCGCAACGTCGCGATGGACTTCGCGGTCGACCCGAAGAGCCTCGACGGCGTCTACGTCAAGCCGCGCGACCTCGACGCCGAGGAGTGGGCGCACCACGCCGGCGAATGGCGGCAGGCGGATGCCGCGGCATCCGTCCCCGCGAATGCCGCAGCGGGAACCGGCATCGGCATGGGCTCGCGCTTCGGCTCGCCCACGGTGGGCGGCCGGGTCGACCCGACCGCACGCGACGTCGAGTGGGGCGCTGCCGACGACACGTATCTGAACGACGCCGACTCGTGGGCCGAGCTCGGCCTGCCTGCGCCCGAGAAGGGGGCCTGACATGGCCGTCGTACAGGAGTTCGTCTACCGCGCCGTCGATCCGCGCGGCGGATCGGTCGTCAAGGGCACGATCGAGGCGGCGAGCGAGTCCGCCGTCACCGGCAAGCTGAAGGCCCAGGGGCTCACGCCCCTCGAGGTCACGCTCAAGTCCAACACCGGGCTGAACCGCGACATCAAGCTGCCGGGAGCCACCAAGACCGTCTCGGCGCGCACCCTCGCGGTGTTCTCGCGACAGATGGCCGGTCTCATCAACGCCGGCCTGCCGCTGATGCGGACGCTCGCGATCCTCATCGAGCAGACCGACGACAAGCGCCTGCAGCCCGCCCTCGTGCAGGTGCAAGCCGATGTCGAGTCAGGCTCGTCGTTCTCGGCGGCGCTCGCGCGGCATCCGCAGACCTTCCCGCCGCTCATGCTCAGCATCGTGAAGGTGGGCGAGGCCGGCGGCTTCTTGGGCAGCGCCCTGACGTCGATCGCCGACAACTACCAGCGCGACGCCGAGCTGCAGAACAAGATCCGCGCGGCCATCACGTACCCCGCGATCGTGCTCTTCATCGCGATCGTCGGCGTGCTCGTCATGGTGACGTTCGTCGTGCCGATCTTCGAGGGCATGTTCAAGGGGCTGGGCAGCTCGCTGCCGCTGCCGACGCAGATCCTCGTCACGATCTCGAACAACATGTGGTGGATGATTCCCGCCATCGTGCTCGTCGTGATCGTCGCGGTGATCTGGTGGCGCACCAATCGCCACACGCTGCAGTACCGGAAAGTCGTCGACCCGATCAAGCTGAAGATGCCCGTCTTCGGCAAGTTGACCACCAAGATCGCGGTCGCCCGATTCGCACGCAACCTGTCCATGATGCTGAACGCGGGCGTTCCGATCATCCAGGCGCTCTCGATCGTCGGCCAGGCGTCGAACAACTGGAAGATCGAAGAGGCCGTGCGCGACGTGCAGGAGTCGATCCGTCAGGGACGCTCGTTCGCCGCACCGCTCGCGAAGGCCGAGGTCTTCCCGGCGATGGTGCCGCAGATGGTCTCGGTCGGCGAGGAGTCGGGCACGCTCGTCGACATGCTCTCGTCGATCGCCGACTTCTACGAGGACGAGGTCGAGACGGCGACTGCCCAGTTGTCGTCGACCATCGAGCCGATCCTCATCGTCGGTCTCGGCATCGTGATCGGCGGCATGGTGATCTCGCTCTACCTGCCGATCTTCACGCTCTACGGGGAGCTCGCACAGCAGTAGGCACGCGTCTCGTCTCGCTCGTTCCTCGCTCGCTCAGCGACCGGGTGGTGGGGCGTTTCGTCTCGCTCGTTCCTCGCTCGCTCAACGACCGGGGTGGGGGCGCTCAGCGACCGGGGGTCGGAGCGGTGGCGTGCTTCGACGGGCTCAGCGTCTGAGCAGAGGTGCCGGTCGTTGAGCGAGGGAGCGCCAGCGACCGAGACGAAACGCGTCGAGCCGCTCGGATGCGCCGGGAGCCGGCGGGCGCGTCACACGGTGACGCGGAGGACCTCTTCGATCGTCGTCAGGCCCTGCGCGACCTTCGACCAGCCGTCCTCGCGCAGCGAGATCATGCCCTGCTGCAGCGCGACCTGGCGGATCTCGCTGCCGGTCGCGCGGGTCACGACGAGCGTCTCGATCTCGTCGCTGAGCGTCATGATCTCGTGGAGCGCGACGCGGCCGCGGTAGCCGGTGTTCGAGCAGGCGGGGCACCCGGCTGCCCGGTACAGCTGCGGCAGATCGCCGGGGTCGTGCGGGAAGCCCAGCGACGTGAGCACCTCGCTCGTCTCGACGAGCGGCTCACGGCAGCGCATGCAGAGCCGGCGTGAGAGGCGCTGCGCGATCACGGCCGACAGCGCCGTGGCGACGAGGAACGGCTCGCAGCCGATCTCGGTCAGGCGGGTCAGCGCGGACGGCGCGTCGTTGGTGTGCAGCGTCGACAGCACGAGGTGGCCGGTGAGCGCCGCCTCGATGGAGATGTTCGCGGTCTCGAAGTCGCGGATCTCACCGACGAGCACGACGTCGGGGTCGGAACGGAGGATCGACCGCAGCGCGGTCGAGAACGTCAGGCCGGCACGGTTGTTCACCTGCACCTGGTTGATGCCGGCGATGCGGTACTCCACCGGGTCTTCGACAGTGATGACGTTGATCTTGGGGTTCGCGATGGCGCGCAGCGCGGTGTACAGACTGGTCGACTTGCCCGAACCGGTCGGCCCGGTCGCGAGGATCATGCCGTGCGGCTTCGTGATCGCCTCGCGGAACCGCTTCTCGTTCGTGCTCGAGAACAGCAGGTCGCGCATCGTCATGACCTGGCCGGTGTTGTCGAGGATGCGCATCACGATCTTCTCGCCCCACACCGTGGGCAGCGTCGCCACACGCAGGTCGACCGAGCGGTTCTCGTGCGTGACCGACAGGCGGCCGTCCTGCGGCTTGCGCTTCTCGGCGATGTCGATCGACGACATGATCTTCAGACGCGAGATGATGCCGTCCTGAATGGCGCGGTCGGCCTTCTGCATCTCGTGGAGCACGCCGTCGATGCGGAACCGCACCGTGAGCTGCTTCTCGCCGGGCTCGACGTGGATGTCGCTGGCACGGTCGTTGATGGCCTGCGCGATCAGCAGATTGACGAAACGGACGATCGGGGCGTCGTTGTCCTGCTCCTCGAGCGTCTCGGTGAACGCGGCCTGGTTCGACTCGCTGGACTCCTCGATCGTCATCGACAGCTCGCTGAGCTCTTCGTCGGAGCGGAGGAACCGCTCGAACATCTGCGTCAGCGCGTCTTCGGCCACGACGACCGGCTCGACGAAGAGGTCGGTGATGCTCGCGACGTCGTCGAGCGCGACGATGTCGGTCGGGTCGAGCACGCCCACGGTCAGACGTTCGCCACGGAGGTCTACCGGGATGAGGCCGTACTTGCGGCACAGGTTGCCCGGCACGAGCGCGACCACATTCGGGTCGAGCGGCATGCTCGCGAGGTCGACGTACCGATGGCCGGTATGCAAGGCGATGGCCTCGGCGACCTGCCCCTCGGTCACGAGCTTCGAGCTCACCAGTAATCGCTGCAGCTCGGGCCCGTCGGCGCCCCCCGCCTGCGCGATGGCGGCTGACATGTCGGCGGCTCGTACGGCTCCGGTGAGCACGAGCGTCTGTGCAAGACCTCTCACGGCAATTCCCCAATCCCCATGGACATACTATGTGGCCCGCGTCAAGCCTGGGCAGGGTCCCCGCGCGCACTCGATAAGGTGGCGCCATGGCGGACCTGATCGCGAAGGTGACGGCCTGGGCGCTGTCACTGCGGCTCGTACGGGTGTGGCTGCACTACGCCGAGCGGCGCGGCCCGATGCTCTCGGACAGCATCACCTACCGTTCCCTGTTCTCGGTGTTCGCGGGCGTGCTGCTGGGCTTCTCGTTCGCGGCCGTCTGGCTGAGCGACAACCCCGCGGCATGGAAGTCGCTCGTGGACGCGGTGGATGCCGCGATCCCGGGCCTCGTCGGCGAGGGCGGGATCGTCGACGTCTCCGACATCCAGGCGCCCGCTGGATTCACCGTCGCCGGGATCATGGCGCTCGTCGCGCTCGTCGGCGCGGCGATCGGCGCGATCGGGTCGCTGCGCGTGGCGATCCGCACCCTGGCCGACCGGGTGCACGACGACGTCTTCTTCGTCTGGGTGCTGCTGCGAAACCTGCTGCTCGCGATCGCGATCGGCGGCGGGTTCGTCCTGTCAGCGGGTGCGACCTTCGTGGGCACCTCGTTCATCGGAACCGTCCTCGACTGGCTGGGGATCACGCAGGACGACTTCGCGGCGATCGCCACGCGCAGCGTCTCGATCGTCGTCGTCTTCCTGCTGGACATGGCCGTCGTCGCCCTCGCCTTCGTCAGCTTGAGCGGCGTGCGGGCGCGTCCTCGTGCGCTGTGGTCGGGTGCCTTCCTCGGCGCGCTCGGGCTCACCGTCCTCCAGCAGCTGTCGGGACTGTTCGTCGCCGGCGCCGGCTCGAACCCCCTCCTCGCCACGTTCGCCAGCCTCATCGCCCTGCTGCTGTGGCTGAACCTGTCGGCCCAGGTGATCCTGCTCGCGTCGACGTGGATCATCGTCAGCGAGCGCGAGCACGTCGACCGCGTCCGCGAGCGGTTCGGTTCGCCGACGTTCGCCCTGCGCCGGGTGCGGCAGGCGGAGGATGCCGTGCGCGTCGCGACCGAGGAGCTCGCACACGCGCGCGCCGACGCCGACCGCGAACGTCTCGCCGCCCAGAAGAAGAACGCGGACGAGAAGCCGGCCGCGCCGGCGGAACAGGAACGCGTCGGGGCGGGAAAAGAGCAGTCGTGAGCCACCAGGTGCCGACCTACACCGCCGAGCAGGTCCGCGCAGCCGAACGCCCGCTCCTCGACGCCGGCACGCCGCTCATGCGCCGCGCAGCACGCGCTCTCGCGGACGTCATCCGCGCGGAGCTGTCGTCGCAGACCCCCACCACCATGACCAGCGCTCTGGAACCCGTGACTCTCGATCACCCCGACACGCCGCGCCCGCGGGTGCTCGTGCTCGTGGGCAGCGGCGACAACGGCGGAGACGCGCTCTACGCCGCGGCGCAGATCGCCGCTGTCGCCGACGTCGACGCGCTGCTGGTCTCCGACCGCTTCCACGAGTCAGCCCTCGCGGCCGCCGTCGGCGCCGGCGTGAGGAGGCTCGACCTCGCTGAGCTGGCCGACACCGCCCACCGCTACGGACTCATCGTGGACGGCATCCTCGGCATCGGCGCCTCGCAGGACCCGGCGCTGCGCGGCACCGCGCGCGAGGCGGTCACCGTGCTGCTCTCGACCGTCCCGCGCGCCGGGCGCCGGCAGCGCGTCGTGGCCGTCGACATCCCGAGCGGCCTGCACCCCGACACCGGGACCGCGGATGACGCCGTGCTCCCGGCATCCGTCACCGTCACGTTCGGCGCGGTCAAGGCGGGACTCGTCACCGGACGCGGCCCGGAGCTCGCCGGCGAGATCGTGCTCGTCGACATCGGACTCGGCCCGGCGCTGGAGACCGCTGAGCCGGCGGGGGAGGCATCCGTCTCGCGCGTCGTGCTGGCCCAGACCGACTGACGAACTCGGCGGAGCGCCCGGGGACCGGCCAGAGACTCAGTCGTCGGAGTCGTCGTGCCCGCGGCCGTTGTCGCCGGGGACGTCGGGGGAGTCCTTGTCGTGACCGATCGCGTTGCCGTCGCCGTTGTGGTCGGGGCCGTCATCGTCCATTGCGTCGGCATCGCCGTTGCCGCGACCGTTGTTCCCCGGGAAGTCGGGGGAGTCCTTGTCGTGACCGAACGCGTTGCCGCGGCCGTCGCCGCCCCTGGCACCGTCCCCGCGGTTGCCGTTGCCGGGGAAATCGGGGGAGTCCTTGTCGGGACCGAACGCGTTGCCGCGGCCGTTCTCGCCGGGGCCGTCATCCGGCGCCACCGCGAAGGTCGCCGGCAGCAGCACCGGGAGCGGGGCTCCGGTCGCGACGCTCGGCACCAGGATCGCGGCCGCCACGACGACGGCGATCGCGGCGCCCGTGAGGAGCAGCTTCTTGAAACCCATGACGCACCTCGGTCTCGGGCGGCGGAGGCAGCCGGTGCGGGGAGCGTACCACCGCCGAGGCGCGGTGCGAAGGTCCGACTCAGCGCGCGTAGCGGGTGACGAACGTACGCAGCATGCGGCTCGGATGCGAGACCGCCGCGCGCCGCACCGCGGCGAGAGTGAGCTCGAGCTCGTCGGCGGCGAAGTAGCCGTAGTCGGCGTACGCGTGGATGCGCGTCGTGATGCCCTCGACGTCGAGTTCGGGGTGGAACTGCGTCGCGTACACGTTCTCGCCGACCCGGAACATCTGCACCGGACAGCCCGGCGACGACGCCAGCAGGGTCGCCGCGGCAGGCAGCTGCGAGATCGCCTCCTTGTGTCCGACGAACGCGTCGAAGGTCGTCGGCATCCCCTCGAGCAGCGGATCGGATGCCCCGGCCTCGGTGACCGTCACCGGCACGACGCTGATCGGCTCGGGGTAGGTGCGGTCGATCACCGCGTGCTGGTGGGCGCCGAGCGTGCCGATGCCGTAGCAGGCGCCGAGGAACGGGAAGTCGCGGTCCACGACCTCGTCGAGCAGGGTCGCGAACTCCGCCTCGACCCGCCGCTGCACCGCCGACTTCTTCTCGAGGGGATCGGAAGCGTTGAACGGTCCGCCGCCCACGAAGATGCCCGAGAGCGCATCGAGATCGAACCGCGGCATCGGCTCCGCCTCGAGCCGCACCCGCACGAGCTCATCGGGGGAGAGGCCGGAATAGCGCAGGAACAGCGCGTACTCCTCGTCGGCGGGCACGTCCTCGGCACGGGTGGCGAGGAGGACGAACGGCTTCACCGCACCAGCCTACGTGGGCCGGGGGCGCGTTTCGTCTCGCTGCGCTCGCTCAACGACCGTTCCTTTGACCCGGTCGTCGAGCGAGGAAGCGCCAGCGAGCGAGACGAAACGTCCCGTGCTCTGACCCGGTCGTCGAGCGAGGGAGCGCCAGCGAGCGAGACGAAACGCCACGGGTCGACGCGCAGCCTCGAGGAAGGACGACGGATGCCTCGACCCGGCGCAGCACGCCGGATCGAGGCATCCGTGATGAGTGTCCTACGAGGCGTACGTGACGAAGCCGAGCTCCACGGGCGACACGAGCTGCGGGTGCGCCGGCCGCACGCGGACGGTGTACCCGAACGTGCCCGTGACGCTGAGCGGCAGCGTGCCGGTGAAGGCCCGCACTCCGTCCACGCCCTCGCCGGTGGGGGAGAGGCGGTACACCGAGTGGTCGCGCGCGAGCGCGTCGTCCTCGTCGGTGCTGCCGTAGAGCAACTCGACCGCGACGTCGTCGGGCGAGAGGCCGTCGAGTCGCACGTCGGCGCGCACCTCGAGAGCGTCGCCGGCCTGCGCCTGCGCCGGGATGCCGGAGCTGTCGACGCTCGCGATCGAGATCCGGCCCCACGCGCCCTTGATGCGTCCGACGAACGCGGCGACCTCGCGCGCCAGGGCGAACTCGTTCGCGCGCAGCGCCACGTCGTGGGCGGCCGCCGGCACGTACAGCCGCTGGACGTAGTCGCGCACCATGCGGTCGCTCGTCGCCTTCTTGCCGAGATCGGTCATGGTGTGCCGCACCATGCCCAGCCACGCGGTGGGGATGCCGCCCTCGCGCTCGTAGAACTTCGGCACGAGCTGGTGCTCGATGAGGTCGTACAGGGCCGCGGCCTCGGCGTCGTCGCGCTCCTCGTCGTTCGATGCGGTGTCGGCGGTCGGGATCGCCCAGCCGTTCTCGCCGTCGAACCACTCGTCCCACCAGCCGTCGAGGATCGAGAGGTTGAGCGCGCCGTTGAGCGCGGCCTTCATGCCGCTCGTGCCGCACGCCTCGAGGGGGCGCAGCGGGTTGTTGAGCCACACGTCGCAGCCGGGGTACAGGTCTTTGGCGAGGGTGATGTCGTAGTCGGGCAGGAACACGATCCGCCCGCGCACCTTCGGATCGCGGCTGAAGCGCACGAGCTGCTGGATGAGGATCTTGCCCGAGTCGTCGGCCGGGTGCGACTTGCCGCCGATCACGATCTGCACCGGCCGCTCGGGGTCGGTGAGCAGAGCAGTCAGCCGCTCGGGATCGCGCAGCATCAGCGTGAGCCGCTTGTACGTGGGCACGCGCCGGGCGAAGCCGATGGTGAGCACATCGGGATCGAGCAGATCCTCCACCCACGAGGGCGTGTGGCCGTTGCCCGTGGACACGGATGCCGCCACCCGCCGCCGCGCCTCGGCGATGAGCCCGCCCTTCATCTGCTGACGAACACCCCAGAGCTCGGCATCCGTCACGGCAGCCCGGTCGGTCCAGTCATGGGTGTCGGTGCGCGCGTCGCCCCACGCCCGCTCGCTCACGGCCTTGAGAGCGGGGTGCACCCAGGTCGGAGCGTGGACGCCGTTCGTGATCGACGTGATCGGCACCTCGTCGGCGTCGACACCCGGCCACAGCATGCCGAACATGCCGCGGCTCACCTCGCCGTGCAGCACCGAGACGCCGTTCGCGTGCTGCCCGAGGTGCAGGCCGAGCACGGCCATGTTGAAGACGCCCTGGTCGCCGCCGTTCCAGGTCTCGAGGCCGAGCGCGATGGCACGCCCCGCGTCGAGGTTCTGGAAGAGGCCGCTGGCGAGATAGTCGGCGATGAGGTCGCGCGAGAAACGGTCGATGCCGGCGGGCACCGGGGTGTGCGTCGTGAAGACGGTGCCCGCGCGCACCTGGGCGAGGGCCTCGTCGAAGCTCAGGGCGTCCTGCGTGATGAGCTCCGACATCCGCTCGAGTCCCTGGAACCCGGCGTGGCCCTCGTTCGTGTGATAGACGTCGGGGGCGGGGCGACCGTTCAGCTCGGACCACGCCCGCACGGCGCGCACGCCGCCGACGCCGAGCAGCAGCTCCTGCAGCAGACGGTGCTCGCCGCCGCCGCCGTACAGGCGATCGGTGACGCGGCGCATCTCGTCGGTGTTCGACGGCGTCTCGGAGTCGAGGAGCAGCAGCGGGATGCGCCCGATGTCGGCGATCCAGACCCTCGCGTACAGGCGGCGGTCGCCCGGCAGATCGAGCGCGATCTCGACCGGTGCGCCGGCGCGGTCGCGCAGCAGCGTCAAGCCGAGGCCGTACGGATCGAGCAGGGGATAGGCCTCGCGCTGCCACCCGTCGTCGCCGATCGACTGGCGGAAGTAGCCCGCGCGATAGAAGAGCCCGACGCCGGTCAGCGGCACGCCCAGGTCGGACGCACTCTTGAGATGGTCACCGGCGAGGATGCCGAGCCCGCCCGAGTACTGCGGCAGCGAGCCGTCGACGCCGAACTCGGGGGAGAAGTAGGCGATGTGCGCCGGCTTGTCGCCCTCGAGCTGCTGGAACCAGCGGTCGCCCTCGAGGTAGGCGGTGAGCCGCTCGTCCTCTTCGCGGACCCGAGCGACGAACTCCTCGTCGCGCGAGAGCTCGTCGAGGCGGGATTGACCCAGCGCGCCGAGCATGCGGGCGGGGTTGGCGCCGATGTCGTCCCACAGGGCGGGATCCATCGACGCGAACAGCGCGTGCGTCGCGCGACTCCACGACCAGCGCCAGTTCGAGGCGAGGCGATCGAGCGGGGCGAGGGTGTCGGCCAGCACAGGGCGGACCGTGAACGTTCGGATGGCCTTCACGCTCGCGATTCTAGAGGCAGAATCTGGAAGCGCTTGCACCACGATGGCCGCCTCAGCGGAACGCCGGGCGTCGCGGCGGTGAACGTCGGCGGCACGGAGACACGTCGGCCGGCAGAGCGCAAGGGTGCGGATGGTGTCGGGCGCCGGGTCTACGCTGGGGGCATGGCCATCGCACGACTGCACGGAGGCCCGCTCGACGGGCAGCTCCTGCCCCTCGAAGACCCCCAGCTGGACCGCTTGATCGTCCCCTACAGCGAGACGCAGGTCGTCTACGAGCGCAAGGGGTCGCCCGAGAACACCGGCGACGGCGATGGGCCGACCGAAGCCGAGTTCTGGTTCATCGAGTCCGAGGACGACATCGATCCGTACAGCGACACCGCACGTGATCGGCGCTGACGAGCACCCCGCCGAACCGACCCGCCCGAGCCATTCGGTCGAGATCGAGCTGAAATTCGACGTCGACGACGACACCGCGCTCCCCGACTGGTCGGGTCTGCCCGGGGTGTCGTCGGTCGGCGCAGCCGAGCCGCGTGCGCTCGACGCCGTCTACCTCGACAGCGACGACCTCGCCCTCGCGCACGCCGGCTACGCGGTGCGCCGCCGCACCGGCGGCCCCGACGAGGGCTGGCACATCAAGGGCCCCCGTGACGAGGAGGGCGGCCGGGTGGAGCTGCACTGGCCGCTCGGCACCGACGACACGATTCCGGATGCCGTCGCCGACGCCCTCGAGGCGGTCGCCGTGACGTCGCACCTGGCGCCGATCGCCCGCATCCGCAACCAGCGCACGGCGTATGCCCTCTGCGACGCCGAGGGCGGCATCGTCGCCGAGTTCGTCGACGACCACGTGATCGCCACCGACGAACGGGACGGTGTGCAGCGCACCTGGCGGGAGTGGGAGTTCGAGCTCGGCCCCGCCGCACCCGGTTCCGCGGACGACCGCGCGGCGCTCTTCGCCGCCGCCGCACAAGCCGTGCATGCGGTCGGTGGCCGGGAAGCGGCATCCGATTCCAAGCTCGCCCGCACGCTGGGAGCCTGAGGAGTCGTAGCGGGTTTCGTCTCGCTCCGCTCGCTCAACGACCGGGGGAGAGGCGTTTCGTCTCGCTTCGCGCGCGCGTCCGAACCAGCACCCGGTCGTTGAGCGAGGAGCGCCAGCGACGAGACGAAACGCCCCGGACCTTTCGAGAAGGTCCGGGGCGTTTCCGCGTCAGCTGATCAGAGGTTGATCATGTGGCCGGCGAGGCCGTGGAAGGCCTCCTGCACGGCCTCCGACAGCGTCGGGTGCGTGTGGACGTTGCGCGCGGCCTCGAGAGCAGTGAGGTCCCACTTCTGGGCGAGCGTCAGCTCGGGCAGCAGCTCCGAGACGTCGGGGCCGATGAGGTGACCGCCGAGCAGCTCGAGGTGCTCGCCGTCCGCGATGAGCTTGACGAAGCCGATGGGCTCGCCCAGGCCGTTCGCCTTGCCGTTCGCCGAGAACGGGAACTTGGCGACCTTGACGTCGTAGCCGGCGTCGCGCGCCTGCTGCTCGGTGAGGCCGAACGAGGCGACCTGCGGCGAGCAGAACGTGGCGCGCGGCATCATGCGGTAGTCGCCGAGGGTCATCGTCTCGGTCTTGCCGATCGTCTCGGCGGCGACGACGCCCTGCGCCTCGGCCACGTGGGCCAGCTGCAGTTTGGCGGTGACGTCGCCGATCGCGTAGATGTGCGGCACGTTGGTGCGCATGTGGTCGTCGATGTCGATGGCGCCGCGGTCGGTGAGCTTCACGCCGGTGTTCTCGAGCCCGAAGCCCTCGACGTTTGCGGCGAAGCCGATCGACATCATGACCTTGTCGGCGTCGATCGACTGCGTCTCGCCGCCGGCCGCCGGGGTGTAGGTCACGGTGACGCGGTCGCCGTGGTCGGTGACCGTCTCGACCTTGGTCGAGGTGAGGATGTCGACGCCGTAGCCCTTGTACTGGCGCGCGATCTCCTTGGAGACGTCGGCGTCCTCGTTGGGCAGGGCCCGGTCGAGGAACTCGATGATCGTGACCTTGACGCCGTAGTTCACCATGACGAAGGCGAACTCCATGCCGATGGCGCCGGCGCCGACGATGACGATCGACTGCGGCAGGTCGCGGGCGAGGATCTGCTCCTCGTAGGTGACGATGTTGCCGCCGATCTGCACGCCGGGAAGCAGGCGGACCTTGGAGCCGGTGGAGATGATCGCGTTGTCGAAGGTGACGTCCTCGGTGGAGCCGTCGGCCTTGGTCACACGGATCGCGTTCGGACCGGTGAACGATCCGCGCCCCTCGTACTCGTCGACCTTGTTCTTCTTCATCAGGTAGTGGATGCCCTTGACGTGGGTATCGGCCACCTTGCGGCTGCGATCCCATGCGACCCCGAAGTCGAAGTGCACATCACCCGAGATGCCGAACAGATCGGCCTTGTGGTGGAACTGGTGCGCGAGGTCGGCGTTCTTGAGCAGAGCCTTCGAGGGGATGCAGCCGACGTTGAGGCAGACACCGCCCCAGTACTTCTCTTCGATGATCGCGACCTTGAGGCCGAGCTGAGAAGCACGGACGGCCGCGACGTACCCGCCGGGCCCCGCGCCGAGGATGGCGACGTCGTAGTGAGGCATGCTTCCAGCCTAGTG
The DNA here is from genome assembly GCF_040144835.1 of Microbacterium sp. LWS13-1.2. Lineage (NCBI taxonomy): Bacteria > Bacillati > Actinomycetota > Actinomycetes > Micrococcales > Microbacteriaceae > Microbacterium > Microbacterium sp. LWS13-1.2. Next base: position 841,503 of record NZ_CP151632.1, on the reverse strand, counting down.
GTCGGCCGGAGGCTCGGAGTCGGGCTGCGAGGGGGCGCCCGGAGCGCTCGCGGACGAGGCGGCGAGGGCCTTCTCGCGCCGCGAACGCGACACCAGCAGGTAGACCACGGCGGCCACCAGCGCGAGCGCCAGCACCCCTGCGATGACCCACGGCCACGCGCTCGGTGCGTCGTCGGAGGCAGGAGCGCTCGTCGCGGTCGGGGTGGGCTCGACGGTCTCCGTCGGCGCAGCGGTCGCCGTCTCGGACGGCGTCGGCGCCGTGGTCTCCGTGGGCGCCGGCGTCGGTGCAGGCGCTCCCGCGACCGTGAACGAGAACTCGCCCGAGATGGGATGCCCGTCGCTCGAGACGACCTTCCACAGCACGGTGACCGCACCGGACGCCTCACCCGCGAGCGGCTGCGTCAGCACGTTGTCGTTCACGACCGGGGCACCGGCGGTGAGCGCGGTGCCCGCGGCATCCGTCACCTCCACGACCGATGCGCCCTCGTCGTCGGCGATCTCGGCGCTGAACGTGAGCGTGAGCTGCGCGGGAAGAGCATCGAGACTGCTGTCGGCGGCGGGATCGCTGCCGAGCAGCTCATCGTGCGCCTGAGCGGGGGACGCCGTGCCCAGCACGACGGCGAAGGCGACCAGCAGGGCGGCGACGAGCGCGGAGACGGGGGCTGAGAGCCGCTTGTGAACTCTGTGTGACATCACGCGATCGAGCCTATCCGGCCCTTCGATCCGGGCGTTCCGAGGTCTAGCATGGCCGCAAGGCGGGGGATCTGCCCGCCGACCCGGTGACGGAAGGATGGCGGCGATGGACTCCATGATGATGGACGCCATGTCGAAGGCGTCGATGCCCGGCATGGACACCATGGACATGTCGGTGATGCAGGCCTGTATGGACGCCTGCTCGGCCTGCGAGCAGGCATGCACGGTGTGCTCCACGCAGATGATGTCGTGCGCGCCCGCGTGCATGAACTGTGCGGACATGTGCAACACGATGATGCGCGCCATGATGCGCATGCAGGGCATGACCCCGGCGGCGATGATGTCGATGCTCGACGCGTGCATCGCGATGTGCCAGGTCTGCATGGACGAGTGCATGGAGCACGCGGACCACAGCGAGGTCTGCAAGATGTGCGCTCAGGCCTGCCAGGCGTGCATGGACGCCTGCATGGCGATGAAGAACTCGATGATGGCGATGGGCTGAGGCCCGTCGCCTTTCTCATTCCTCCTGCGCGATACCCCGCGCAGGAGGAATGCACGATCGCGGCGGGACCGGTCAGGCTTCGGCGAGCTCCGCGCGGAGGACGTTGAAGCGCGCCCCGCCGACGGCGAGCACGTGGTAGCGCTCATGCAGCGCGACGGGCGTGCCCGGGGTCGCGGTCACCGCGGCGCCCACGCCGTTCCACAGCACGATCGACGTCGCGTCCGCCAGCGTCCGGACGATCACGAAACCGGAGCGCTCGTCGGACTCCTCGACGATGGCATCCGCCCACTCCGACGGCGTCGCCGACGCCAGGCGCGCCTGGATCAGGTGCAGCGCGTGGCCGGGAGCGAACGAGGAGCAGCTGCCGCCGTGGTCGCACATGCACGCCGCACGCTCACGCACCTGGAGGGGCGGGATGTGGCTGTGCGGGCTGGACACGGTGGTCTCCTTCTCATTCGACGAATCGTCTACGGTCCTGCCAGGCTAGGCGGGCACGTGTTCCGGCGCATCTCGCGCGACACGTGGCGAAACATTGCAGTACGAGCGCTTTTCCGGGTGCGCCGAGGCTCCGCCTCACCCCGCGGACGCGCCGGAGCTCTCGGGAGTGCCGGTGGCGGTGATCGGGGGAAATGGGGCGCAAACGACCTCGTCGCAGCCGAGGTCGATCGGATAGGCTGAACGGATAGAGGAGGAAACCGTGGAGCACGACCGCCGACCCGATCAGGGCGACATCCGCCGCGCAGCAGGGGCCGACGCACACGAGTCCGACCGTGCCGCCGACACCACGCAGACGTTCGGCCACGACTCCGATCTCTCGTTCGTGCCGTTCGGCAGCGAGCTCGGCGATGCGGAGCTCGACGCGATCGATGCCCTCCCCTCCGGTGCTGCACTGCTGCTCGTCCGTTCCGGACCCACCGCAGGCGCCCGCTACCTGCTGGACTCCGACGTGACGACCGTGGGGCGGCATCCCGAAGCCGACATCTTCTTCGACGACGTCACCGTCTCGCGCCGCCATGCCGAGATCACGCGCTCCGGCACGACCTTCGAGCTGGTCGACCAGCGCTCCCTCAACGGCACCTACGTGAACGGCGAGCGGGTCGACAGGGCCACGCTCACCAATGGCGCCGAGGTGCGCGTCGGAAAGTTCCGCCTCAACTTCTTCGTCTCGCCGGCCGACCTCGCCCGGGCGGCGGACGCCTGATGCCCGCGGCTTCCGCCCACGAAAGGGCGTCGTCCGCGGGTCTTCTCAGTATCGGGCAGGTTCTCGCACGCCTGTCACCGGAGTTCCCGTCCCTGACCTCGAGCAAGCTGCGCTTCCTCGAGGTGCAGGGGATCGTCACACCGCTGCGCACCGAGTCGGGGTACCGCAAGTTCTCTCAGGACGACCTGGAGCGGCTGCGCCTCGCGCTGACGCTGCAGCGCGACCACTACCTGCCGCTGTCGGTCATCCGCGACTATCTCGAGGACGTCGACGCCGGTCGCGACCCAGCCACGCCGACCGCAGTGCCGCCTCCGTCGATCGTGCCCGCGCCGCGCCGCTACCGCCGCGACGAGATGCTCGCCGCCGCCGGTGCCGCCCCGCAGCTGCTCAACGACGCCATCAGCACGGGCATCATCGCCGGCGCCGAGTCGTACACGGAGCAGTCCGTCACGCTCCTGCGCGCGCTCGTCGCCCTCGACCGGCACGGCATCGAGCCGCGCCACGTGCGTGCGCTGCGACAGAGCGCCGAGCGCGATGTCGCCCTCGTCGAGTCGGCGCTCGCCCCGCTCCTGCGACGGACGGATGCCTCGTCCCGCGGTCGTGCCGGCGAGCTCGCGCCCGAATTGACCCGGCGTCTCGACGACGTGCGGGCGATCTTCGTGCGCGCCGCGCTCGACCGCATGCTCGCCTGATCAGCCCGTCAAACCAGGCGAGCCGAACAGCCTGCGCCAAGCCCGGAACCGGTCGCGGAGCCCGTCCAGGCGTGCGACACGCCGACCTGCGAACAGCGGATGTCATTGCCGCGAGGGGGAGGCTGATCTAGCGTTGAGGTATTCGATTCCGGAGGGGGGAACGAGCATGACCGGAGACGTGGCTGCAGGTGAGCCATTCGGTGCCGAACTCCTCTTCACCGACGGACTTCCTGCGATGGACGACGAGGTCGGCTATCGCGGTGCCGTGGCGGCGAAGGCCGCCGGCATCACCTATCGTCAGCTCGACTACTGGGCTCGCACCGAGCTCGTGGAGCCGACCGTGCGGGGCGCGAGCGGGTCGGGCTCCCAGCGGCTGTACGGCTTCCGCGACATCCTGGTGCTGAAGCTCGTCAAGCGACTGCTCGACACCGGCATCTCGCTGCAGCAGATCCGCACCGCCGTCGACCAGCTCCGTGCCGCCGGCATCCGCGATCTCGCCGGCACCACCCTCATGAGCGATGGCGCGTCCGTCTACCTCTGCACATCTAACGACGAGGTCATCGACCTCGTCAGCCGCGGCCAGGGCGTGTTCGGCATCGCCGTCGGCAAGGTGCTGCGCGAGGTCGAGTCCGAGCTCGTCGAGTTCGAGTTCGAGCGGCCCGACCCCATGGACGAACTCGCGGTCCGCCGCGCCGCCCGCTCCGCCTGACTCACGCGAGCGCCGGCTCGACCCGTCCTCGCTCAACAGTGGTGGCGTTGAAGGCCTGAGCCAGGTCGGCGATCAGGTCGGCCGGGTTCTCGAGGCCGATCGACAGGCGCACCAGCGCGTCCGAGGGCTTCGCGTCCGACGCCACCGGGCGATGTGTGAGAGCGGCCGGGTGCTGGATGAGCGAATCGACGCTGCCCAGCGACACCGCGTGCGTGAACAGCTCGACCGCCGCCGTCAGCGACGATGCGGCGTCGAAGCCGCCGGCCAGCTCGATCGCGATCATCGCGCCCGGACCCGACTGCTGAGTGCCCACGAGCCCGCGCGGATCGCTCGCCGCGAAGCCGGGGAAGTGCACGCGCGCTACCTCGGGTCGAGTCGTGAGCCACTCTGCGACGACGCGGGCGCCCTCCTGCTGCGCCCGCATGCGCACCGGCAGCGTCGCGAGACCGCGGTGCAGCAGGTACGCGGAGAGCGGGTGCATGATCGCACCGGTGATGGCGCGCGTGCGGCGCAGCGCCGCGGCGAGCCGTGCGTCGCAGGCGACCACTCCGCCGACGACGTCACCGTGACCGCCGAGGTACTTCGTGGCGCTGTGCAGCGACAGTGCGGCACCGAGATCGAGTGGATGCTGCAGCACGGGCGTGGCGAACGTGTTGTCGACCAGCACGGGCACGTCGCCGGCCGCAGCGACGACGGCGCGGATGTCGACGAGTTCGAGCGTCGGGTTGGCCGGCGTCTCGAGCACGACGAGCGCCGTGTCGTCACGCATCGCCGCGGCGACCGCGTCGGGGGCGCAGAACGAGGTCTCGACGCCGAGCAACCCCGATGCGAGCAGATGGTCGGTGCCGCCGTACAGAGGACGCACCGCCACGACGTGGCGGCGCTGGGACTCGTGCGTCAGCGCGAGCAGCACCGCGGTGACCGCGGCCATGCCCGACGAGAACGCCACCGCCTCCTCGGCGTGTTCGAGGCGCGCGAGGGCGTCTTCGAACCGGGCGACCGTCGGGTTCCACAGCCGCGCGTAGACGTTCGAGCCTCCTTCGAACGGGTGGCCGCCGGTCGCCAGCACCTCGTACGACATGCCGCCGAGCTCGATGCCGGGCAGCGGATTGGTCGACGAGAGGTCGAGGGGGAGTGCGTGGACGCCCAGCGCTGCGAGATCGTCGCGGCCGGCGTGCACGGCAAGGCTGTCAGGGTGCAGCGTCATCGATGCCATGGCGATATGGTCAGTGATCGAGAGCCGATTAGCAAGTCCTGATCACTCACGCGTGCACAAAGTGCGCAAAGTGTTCATCGAGTGAGCAGACTGGTCACCCGCGCGGATGCCGGGATGCCGGCATCCGTCGCCGTCAGGAGCGCGTGTCTTCGGGGACCGGGATGCGGCCGGTGCGCATGACGCGGTCGAGCAGCGAGTCGAAGTCGGCCGCGAGCTCCTGGGCGGAATCGCCGGGCCAGATGTGCAGGGGCTTCGCGGCACCCTGCGCCTGCTGCAGCGAGGTGCGCTCGGGCAGCTGCGGGCTCAGCACGAGGGGGCCGAACATGTCGCGCAGCTCCTTGATGCGGAACTGGTGCTCGATCGACTGGGGGCGCACGCGGTTGACGACGATGCCCAGCGGCTGCAGGCGAGGGGAGAGGCCGCGGCGGATCTCCTCGATGGCGCGGAGGGCGCGGTCGGCTGCGGCGACCGAGAACAGGCCGGGCTCGGTGACGACGATGACGCGGTCGGATGCCGCCCACGCGGTGCGCGTGAGGGCGTTCAGCGACGGCGCGCAGTCGATGAGGACGAGGTCGTAGTCGGCCTCGATGGTGGCGAGCGCCTCTTCCATCTTCCAGACGTCGCGCACGCTCGGGTGCGGGCCGTCGAAGTTGATCGCGGACGGGCTGCCGATCATGACGTCGATGGTGCCCGGATGCACCTTCGCCCAGCCGCTGGAGGTGATGGCCTGGCGGACCGTCTTCTCCTTGGGATTGGCGAGGACATCGGCGACATTCAGTCGACCGGCGACTTGGATGTCCATGCCCGTCGATACGTCGGACTGCGGGTCGAGGTCGACGACGAGCGTGCGGACACCGCGGGCGAAGGCCGCCGACGCGAGTCCGAGAGTCACGGTCGTCTTGCCGACGCCACCCTTGAGCGAGCTGACGGATAGGACGTGCACAAGGCACCACGTTACCGTCCCCTAGGCTGTGAGCACACTCAGCCTGTTTCCAGAGGCCCACCCGCGCCGCCGCTCACGGAGGTCGAATGTTCCGCAAGATCCTGGTCGCGAACCGAGGCGAGATCGCCATCCGGGCTTTCCGCGCCGCGTATGAGCTGGGGGCCCGCACCGTGGCGGTGTTCCCGTACGAGGACCGCGGCTCGCTGCACCGGCAGAAGGCGGACGAGTCGTACGAGATCGGCGAGAAGGGCCATCCGGTCCGCGCGTACCTCGATGTGGACGAGATCGTGCGCGTCGCGAAAGAGGCCGGCGCGGACGCGATCTACCCGGGCTACGGCTTCCTGTCCGAGAACCCGGAGCTCGCCGAGAAGGCGGCCGCGAACGGCATCGCCTTCATCGGTCCGCCCGCCAAGGTGCTCGAGATGGCCGGCAACAAGGTCACCGCCAAGCACCACGCGGTCGCGGCGGGCGTGCCCGTTCTGCGCTCGACCGAGGCCTCGGACGACGTCGACGCCCTGCTCGGCGAGGCCGACGAGATCGGCTTCCCGATCTTCGTCAAGGCCGTCGCCGGCGGCGGCGGACGCGGGATGCGGCGCGTCGAGCGCAGCGAGGAGCTCGCCCCGGCACTCGCCGAGGCGATGCGCGAGGCAGGGAGCGCCTTCGGCGACGCCCGCGTCTTCCTCGAGCAGGCCGTGCAGCGCCCGCGCCACGTCGAGGTGCAGATCCTCGCCGACGCGACGGGCGAGACCGTGCACCTGTTCGAGCGCGACTGCTCGGTGCAGCGTCGCCATCAGAAGGTGATCGAGATCGCCCCGGCGCCCAACCTCGACCCCGCCGTCCGGGACGCGCTGCACGGCTACGCCGTGGCCTTCGCCCGGTCGATCGGCTACGAGAACGCGGGAACGGTCGAGTTCCTCCTCGAGACGGCCGGTCCTCGCACCGGGGAGGTCGTCTTCATCGAGATGAATCCCCGCATCCAGGTCGAGCACACCGTCACCGAGGAGGTGACGGATGTCGACCTCGTGCAGTCGCAGATGCGCATCGCCGCCGGGCAGACGATCGCCGAGCTCGGCCTCACGCAGGACCGCATCCAGCTGCGCGGAGCCGCGCTGCAGTGCCGCATCACGACCGAGGACCCATCGCAGGGGTTCCGGCCCGACACCGGCCGCATCACCACCTACCGCTCGCCGGGCGGCGCCGGCATCCGCCTGGACGGCGGCACCACCGCCGCCGGCTCGCAGATCAGCCCGCACTTCGACTCGATGCTGGCGAAGCTCACCTGCCGCGGCCGTGACTTCCCGGCCGCCGTCGCCCGCGCCCGCCGAGCACTCGCGGAGTTCCGCATCCGCGGCGTCTCCACCAACATCCCGTTCCTCCGTGCCGTCCTCGACGATCCCGCGTTCATCGCGGGCGACGTGAGCACGTCGTTCATCGACGAGCGCCCCGAGCTGCTCACCAGCAACCCGTCGCGCGACCGGGCGACCAAGCTGCTGAACTGGCTCGGCGACATCACCGTCAACCGCCCCTACGGCGACAAGCCCCTGTCGGTCTCGCCGGGCAGCAAGCTGCCCGAGATCGACCTCGCCGCCGCGCCGCCCGCCGGCGCGATCGCCCGGCTGCGCGAGCTCGGCCCCGAGGGGTTCGCCCGCGCGCTGCGCGAGCAGAGCGCCCTCGCCGTCACCGAGACGACCTTCCGCGACGCCCACCAGTCGCTGCTCGCCACCCGGGTGCGCACGCGCGACCTCGTGCGGGTCGGTCCGCACGTCTCGCGGATGACGCCCGAGCTGCTGTCGGTCGAAGCGTGGGGCGGTGCGACCTACGACGTCGCACTGCGCTTCCTCGCCGAGGACCCGTGGGAGCGTCTCGAGGCGCTGCGCGAGGCGATGCCGAACATCCCGATCCAGATGTTGCTGCGCGGCCGCAACACGGTGGGCTACACACCGCGCCCGATGGAGGTGACGGACGCGTTCGTGCGCGAGGCCGCGGCCACCGGCGTCGACATCTTCCGCATCTTCGACGCGCTGAACGACGTGTCGCAGATGCGTCCGGCGATCGACGCGGTGCGCTCGACCGGCACGGCGATCGCCGAGGTGGCGCTCTGCTACACCTCCGACCTGCTGGACCCGGCGGAGCAGCTCTACACGCTCGACTATTACCTGCGTCTCGCCGAGCAGATCGTCGAGTCGGGCGCGCACATCCTGGCGATCAAGGACATGGCAGGGCTGGTGCGCCCGGCCGCCGCCGCGAAGCTCGTCACGGCGCTCCGCGAGAACTTCGACCTGCCGGTGCACCTGCACACGCACGACACCGCAGGCGGCCAGCTCGCGACCCTCCTCGCGGCCAGTGCCGCTGGTGTCGATGCCGTGGACGCCGCGGCGGCGCCGATGTCGGGAACCACCAGCCAGCCGTCGCTCTCGGCGCTCGTCGCCGCCCTCGCGCACACCGATCGCGACACCGGCCTGAGCCTGCAGGCGGTGAGCGACCTGGAACCGTACTGGGAGGCCGTGCGCCATCTGTACCGCCCGTTCGAGTCGGGACTGGCCTCGCCGACGGGCCGCGTCTACCACCACGAGATCCCGGGCGGACAGCTCTCGAACCTCCGCCAGCAGGCGATCGCGCTCGGCCTCGCCGACGACTTCGAGCTCATCGAGGACATGTACGCCGCCGCCGACCGGATCCTGGGCCGCATCCCGAAGGTGACGCCGTCGTCGAAGGTCGTCGGCGATCTCGCGCTGGCACTGGTCGCGGTGCGCGCCGATCCCGCCGACTTCGAGGCGAACCCGCAGAACTACGACATCCCCGACTCGGTGGTGGGCTTCATGGCGGGCGAGCTGGGCGATCTGCCGGGCGGGTGGCCGGAGCCGTTCCGCACCAAGGTGCTCGAGGGTCGCACGATCTCGATCGACGTGCCCGAGCTGACCGCCGACGAGCGCGAGGGCCTCGGCGGCGACACGGCGCTGCGCCGTCGCACGCTGAACCGGCTGCTCTTCCCTGGCCCGGCACGCGAGTTCGAGAAGAACCGCGAGGCGTACGGCGATCTGACCGCGCTCGGCACGCCCGACTACCTCTACGGCCTCAAGCCGGGGGAGGAGCACGTCGCCGAGATCGACCCGGGCGTCCAGCTGTACGTCGGGCTCGAGGCGATCGGCGAGGCCGACCCCAAGGGCATCCGGACGGTGATGACGACCCTCAACGGCCAGCTGCGCCCGGTGTTCGTGCGCGATCGCAGCATCACGGTCGAGGCGCGCCAGGTAGAGCGCGCCGACACCACGAAGCCCGGGCAGGTCGCGGCACCATTCTCGGGCGTCGTCACGCTCAAGGCGGCCGTCGGCGACACCGTGACAGCGGGGGAGCCGGTGGCGTCGATCGAGGCCATGAAGATGGAAGCGGCCATCACTGCACCCGTCGACGGCGTCGTCGACCGCCTCGCGATCGCCGCGACCGCGCAGGTCGATGCGGGCGACCTTTTGGTCGTCATCCGTCCCGCCCAGTAGCCTGGAGGGCGGCATACGCCCGATATGCGCCCCGGCACCGGCACAGGCGCCGTCTTCCCAGGAGAACTTCGCAGTGACGCCCGATCGCACCGAACACACGCCCGACGAGCCCGAGAACGGGGTGCTCTCCGAGACGGGCAGCATCGACACGACCGGTCTCGGCATCCTGGGTGGTGCGACGGCGCAGGTGAACGTCGAGCTGCCGTCCGAGTCCGACGACGACCTTGCCGATGACGACGTCATCGACGACGAGGTGCCGTTCATCATCGAGATCCCCGCCGACGCGGACCTTCCCGTCATCGCGTCCGCGCCGGCCGCGGAGTATCCGGCCGACACGACCGAGGCGGAGATCATCGAGACGAACGCCGATCTCGAGGAGTGGACCATCGAGGGCGAAGGCTTCGCGGCCGCGGCCCCGGTGGAGGACATCGCCGACGCCGACGAGGTGCTCGAGGTGCTCGAGGCCGCCGAGACGGCCCAGGCCGAGGAGTACCAGGCCGAGACGGTCCATGCCGAGGAGCACCAGGCGGACGAGCAGGCGGCTGCCCCCGTGGCCGCCGAGGACGCGGCCTCGGCGGCGTACGTCGTCGAGGACGAGCCGGGTGTCGCAGCGGAGAGCATCGAGCCCGCGTTCGAAGCCGCTGAGCCCGAGTCCGAGGAGTCCGAGCCCGCCGGCGACCAGCCTGCCGCGGCGGCCGTCACCGCCGAGCCCGCCGCCGCCGAGCGTGCCGTCGATGAGTTCGAGGTCGTCGACTTCGACGCCGTCGAGTTCGAGGACGCGGACTTCGATGAAGAGTTCGATCCCGCCGAGTTCGACATCGTCCTCGCCGAGGAAGAGGTCGAAGCCGCTCTGGCGGAGAACGCCGCAACGGGAGACGATGTCATCGCGACCGACGACACCGCGGAGGAGCCTATGAGCGCGAAGACCCCGGCCGACAACGGCGAGGACGCCGGCACGACGGATGCCGCGGCCGCGGCATCCGCGCCCCCGACGTCGCCCGCACCGCCGTCGGTCTCGGCCGCCGCCGCTGCCGCGAAGACCGCCACAGGCCCGACGCCCGCGACACGCCGCGCAGCGAACCACACCGGGGCGCAGCCCGTCGTCGAGCGCTCGGCCGTCGAGCGCGCCGCATTCCCGCGCGCAGACGTCACCCTGTCGTCGAAGCGCCTGGGTGAGTTCGAAGCCGACCGCGAGACCGCCGACCTGCTCACCGCCGACCGGCTGCTCGACCCCCACCAGGTCGTGCGGCCAGAGCCCGAGGGCGCCTGGCAGCATTTCGTCTACTCGATCTCGGGTCGGCGCATCAACCTCGGCGACAGCAAACGCGCGAAGGCGCGCAAGGATCTCGACCGTCGCATCGCAGCGCCCCTGACCGGCGGCGCGCGATTCGTACCGGTGCTGTCGCGCAAGGGCGGCGTCGGTAAGACGACCGTCACCGCGCTGCTCGGCCAGGCGCTGGCGGACGCACGCGACGACCGCGTCATCGCGATGGATGCGAACCCGGACCGGGGGACCCTCGCCGAGCGGATCTCGAGGGACAGCGGCAAGACCGTCCGCGACCTGGTGCGCATCAGCCCCGAGGTCGTCGGCTTCAACGACCTCTCGAACATCGTCGCGCGCGACGAGACCCGGCTCGACGTCGTCGCCTCCGATGCCGACCCCCGCGTTTCGGAGGCGTTCAACGACGCCGACTACCGGAACGTCGCGGCACTCGCGGCCCACTACTACTCGGTCGTGCTCACCGACACCGGCACCGGCATCGTGCACTCGGTGATGGGCGCCACGCTCGATCTCGCCGACCAGCTCGTGATCGTCGCCGGGCTGAGCGTCGACGAGGCGCGCCTCGCGTCGGAGACGCTCACGTGGCTCGAGACGAACGGGTACGCGGACAAGGTGCGCAGCGCCGTCGTGGTGCTCAACAACGCACGCCCCGGGCAGCCGCTCGTACAGCTCGACGAGCTGGAGTCGCATTTCCGCTCCCGCGTGCGCGCCGTGGTGCGCGTCCCCTACGACGCCCACATCGCGGCCGGCAGCGCCATCGTGTTCCGCGAGCTGCAGCCCGCGACGCGGGATGCCGCACGTGCTCTCGCGGCGACCGTGGTAGAGGGCCTCCGTTCGCTCGCGCCGGCGGCCTGAGGCACCCGATGGCTGTTCGTCCCATCCGTGTCTTCGGCGACCCCGTTCTCACGGCGGTCAGCGCGCCCATCGAGAAGATCGACGACGGCGTGCGCGCCCTCGTCCGCGACCTCCTCGACACCGTCGAGCTCCCCGGCCGCGCCGGTGTGGCGGCACCCCAGATCGGCGTCGGCCTGCGGGCCTTCAGCTACAACATCGACGGCGACATCGGGTACGTCCTGAACCCCGTGCTGGTGGAGGTGTCGGGCGAGCCCGAGGCCATCGGCGAGGGATGCCTGTCGGTGCCGGGGCTCTGGCACGACGCGGTCCGCTACCCCTGGGCGAAGGTCGTGGGCATGGACCTCGACGGCAACGAGCTCGTCCTGGAGGGGGAGGGGCTGCTCGCCCAGGCGCTGCAGCACGAGACGGACCACCTGGACGGCATGCTCTACCTGAAGCGGCTCACCCCCGAGGAGCGCCGCATCGCGATGCGCGAGATCCGCGAGTCCGACTGGTTCTGACGCGGGCCGGATGAACAGAAGCCCCGGGTCCTGGAGGGCCCGGGGCTTCTGGCATCCGTCGCCGGAGTTACGAGAGCGAGACGTTCGTGGTGTTCACCGGCACGGCGTAGATCTCCTCGATGTCGCCGGCGAAGTCGGCGAGGATCACGTTGCGCTTGATGCTCATCTTGGGCGTCAGGTGACCGCTGGCCTCGGTCCATTCGCTCGGAAGGATCGTGAACTTGCGGATCGACTCCGCGCGGGACACCGTCGTGTTGGCGCGATCGATCGCACGCTGCACCTCGGCGCGCACCGCGTCGTTCTTCGCGGCATCGGCGAGGGACATGTCGGCGGACAGGCCGTTGTTCGACAGCCACGTCGGCAGCATCTCGGGGTCGAGCGTCACCAGCGCGGCGATGAACGGCTTCTGGTCGCCGACGACGACGACCTGGCCGACGATCGGATTGGCGCGGATCGGGTCTTCCAGAGCGGCGGGCGCGACGTTCTTGCCGCCGGCGGTGACGATGATCTCCTTCTTGCGACCGGTGATCGTGAGGAAGCCCTCGTCGTCGAACGCCCCGATGTCGCCGGTCTTGAACCAGTCGCCGTCGAAGGCGTCGGCCGTCGCCTCGGGGTTGCGCCAGTACTCCTTGAACACGTTGATTCCGCGCACCTGGATCTCGCCGTCATCGCCGAGACGGATGCCGACGCCGGGGATCACGGGGCCGACCGTGCCGATCTTCGACTTGCGGGCCTGGTTGACGGTCGCCGGCGCCGTGGTCTCGGTCAGGCCGTAGCCCTCGAGGATGGTGACGCCGAGGCTATGGAAGAAGTGCCCGAGGCGGGGGCCGAGCGGCGCGGAGCCCGAGACCGCGTAGGCGATGTTGCCGCCCATGGCCGTGCGGAGCTTGCTGTAGACGAGCCGATCGAACAGCGCGAACTTGATCTTCGTGCCCAGCGGGACCTTCTTGCCCTCCTGCTTCAGACGGGAGTGTTCGACCGCCGTGTGCGCAGCGGCGCGGAAGATCTTGCCCTTGCCGCCGGCCTCGGCCTTCTGCTCGGCGGAGTTGTACACCTTCTCGAAGACGCGCGGCACGGCGAGGAGGAACGTCGGCTTGAAGGAGCCGAGCGCGGGCAGCAGCTGCTTGGTGTCGGGCTGGTGCCCGGTCTTCACACCGGCGTGGATGTCGAGGATGGAGATGAACCGCGCGAACACATGCGCGGTCGTGATGAACAGCAGGGTCGACGCGCCCGGGGTGGCGAACACCTCCTGGTTGGACAGCGTCGCGTTGCGGGTGAGCTCGACGAAGTTGCTGTGCGTGAGCACGCACCCCTTGGGGCGCCCGGTCGAGCCCGACGTGTAGATGAGCGTGGCGATGTCGGCGCCGTTGGCGATACTGCGCCGGCGCTCGATCTCGTCGTCGGAGACGCCGGCGCCCTCGGCGATGAGCCGGTCGAGGTCGCCGCTGTGCATCTCCCACGCGGCGCGGATGAGCGGCAGCTCGTCGCGCGCCGCGGCGAAGCGGGCAGTGTGATCGGACGATTCGGTGATGATCGCGATCGCACCGGAGTCGGTCAGGTTCCACGCGATCTGCGCCGTCGAGCTGGTCTCATAGATCGGTACCATCACGGCACCGGCATAGAACAGGGCGAAGTCGACCAGCGTCCAGTCGTACGTGGTGCGGGCGATGAAGCCGACCTTGTCTCCGGGCTCGATGCCTCCGGCGACGAAGCCCTTGGCGAGCGCAATGACCTGCTTCTGGAACTCGGCCGCGGTGATGTCGCGCCAGCCGTCGCCATCGGGCACGGCGAACAGCGCGCGGTCGGGCGTCGCCTTGACGCGCTCGACCAGCAGGTCGGTGACGTTTGCCTGCGGATCGGCGGGGACTATGGCAGGGACTTCGAACTGAACCACGGCAGCTCCTTCGGTACCGGACGGATGAATCTCGGGTGGATCTCATCCGAGTCTAATCGGCCGTCACATCGCGGACAGTGGCGGGTGTGGACGAAGACCGCCTGGATAGACTTCAAGGCGCTGTCGTACGTGCGGCGGCCGGAGAGGGAGATCGTGCTCAAGGTCGGTATCGACATCGGCGGAACCAAGATCGCGGGAGGCGTCGTCGACTCCGACGGCGGCATCGTCGAACAGCTCCGTGTCGACACGCCGACCGACACGGCCGCGCTCGCGCAGGCCGTGGTCGACATGGCCCGGTACTTCCGCGCGACCCACCGGGTCGCCGCCGTCGGCGTCGCGGCCGCCGGCTTCATCGACCGCGACCGCGCCACCGTCATCCACGCACCGAACATCGCCTGGCACAACGAGCCGCTGAAGGCGACGCTCGAAGACGGCATCGGCCTCCCGGTCACGATCGAGAACGACGCGAATGCCGCCGGCTGGGCCGAGTTCCGCTTCGGCGCCGGACGCGACGTCGACCACATGGTCATGCTCACCATGGGCACGGGCGTCGGCGGGGCCATCGTCCTCGACGGCAAACTGTTCCGCGGCGGCCACGGCATCGCCGCAGAGCTCGGCCACACGCGCTTCATCCGGGACGGCCTGCTCTGCGGGTGCGGACAGCACGGCTGCCTCGAGCAGTACGCCTCCGGCCGCGCGCTCCAGCGCGAGGCCGGTGAGATCGCCGACGCCGGCGGGATCGGCGCGGCCCTGGCCGCCCACCGCGCCGAGCACGGCTCGATCAGCGGCCCGGCCGTCTCGCGCCTGGTCCTCGCCGGGGACGCCGGCGCCGCAGAGGCCCTGCGCCGCGTCGCGACCGCGCTCGGCGAGGCGTGCGGCGGCTTCCAGGCGGTGCTGGACCCCGAGTTGTTCGTCATCGGCGGCGGCGTCGCCCAACTCGGCGATGCGCTGCTCGAGCCGATGCGCCTGGCGTACGAGCGGTCGCTGCCCGGCTACGGCGACCGGCCGATCGCGACCTTCGCCATCGCGAGGCTCGTCAACGACGCCGGCCTGATCGGCGCCGCCGACCTCGCCGGCACAGAGGCGTAGCGGGATGTTCTATTGGCTGATGAAGTACGTGGTCATCGGGCCGATCGTCAAGGCGATCTGGCGCCCGTGGATCGTCGGCCGGCGCAACGTCCCCGCAGAGGGAGCCGCGATCCTTGCCAGCAACCACCTGTCGTTCGTCGACTCGATCTTCCTGCCGCTGATGCTCGACCGTTCGGTGTCGTTCCTCGCCAAGAGCGACTACTTCACGGGCAAGGGCCTCAAGGGCTGGGCGACGCGCATGTTCTTCAAGGGCACGGGGCAGCTTCCGATCGACCGCTCTGGCGGCAAAGCCTCGGAGGCCTCGCTCAACACCGGCCTGCAGGTGCTGGGCCGCGGGGATCTGCTCGGCATCTACCCCGAGGGCACGCGCAGCCCCGACGGCAAGCTGTACCGCGGCCGCACCGGCATCGCGCGCATGGCGCTCGAGGCGCACGTCCCGGTGGTGCCGGTGCTGATGGTCGACACCGACACGATGATGCCGATCGGCACCACGATCCCGCGCATCGTGCGGGTGGGCATCGTCGTCGGCGAGCCCCTCGACTTCTCGCGGTTCGCGGGCATGGAGGGCGATCGCTACATCCTGCGCTCGATCACCGACGAGATCATGGTGGCGCTGCAGCGGCTGGGCGAGCAGGAGTACGAGGACGTCTACGCGTCGACGGTCAAGGACCGCCTCAAGAAGAAGACTCGCTGACCGCCCGGCGAACGGGCGTCACGCGGCGCCGGCGCCGACCTCGTCACGGCTAGACTCGAGGGATGCTTCAGCAGCTCGACGCACTCGACCACTGGCGGACCCTGCCCATCAAGCAGCAGCCCCAGTGGTATGACGCCGAGGCGGCGGTCGCGGCATCCGCTGAGCTGGCCACACTGCCCCCGCTGGTGTTCGCGGGTGAGGTCGACAACCTGCGTGACCGTCTCGCCCGTGCCGCGTCGGGCCGCGCGTTCCTGCTGCAGGGCGGCGACTGCGCCGAGACCTTCGCGGGGGCGACCGCCGAGCAGATCCGCAACCGCATCAAGACGGTGCTCCAGATGGCCGTCGTGCTCACGTACGGCGCATCGATGCCGATCGTGAAGATGGGTCGCATGGCGGGTCAGTTCGCCAAGCCGCGCTCGAGCGACACCGAGACGCGCGGCGATGTCACGCTGCCGGCCTACCGCGGCGACATCGTCAACGGCTACGACTTCACTGAAGGCTCGCGCCAGGCGGACCCGCAGCGGCTGCTGAAGGGCTACCACACGGCGGCGTCGACCATCAATCTGATCCGCGCGTTCACGCAGGGCGGCTTCGCCGACCTCCGCGAGGTGCACTCCTGGAACAAGGGCTTCGCGCAGAACCCCGCGAACCAGCAGTACGAGCGTCTCGCGACCGAGATCGACCGTGCGATCAGGTTCATGGAGGCTGCCGGCGCGGACTTCGACGAGCTCAAGCGCGTCGAGTTCTACACCGGTCACGAGGGCCTGCTCATGGACTACGAGCGGCCGATGACGCGGATCGACTCGCGCACCGACACGCCGTACAACACGTCGGCCCACTTCCTGTGGATCGGTGAGCGCACCCGTGATCTCGACGGCGCGCACGTCGACTACTTCTCGAAGATCCGCAACCCCATCGGCGTGAAGCTCGGGCCGACGACGACGCCCGAGACGGCGCTGGCGCTCATCGACAAGCTCGACCCGAACCGAGAGCCCGGCCGTCTCACGTTCATCACGCGCATGGGCGCGGGCAAGATCCGCGACGCGCTGCCGCCGCTCCTGCAGGCCGTGCGCGATTCCGGCGCCACCCCGCTGTGGGTCACCGACCCCATGCACGGCAACGGCATCACCACGCCCACCGGCTACAAGACGCGTCGCTTCGACGACGTCGTCGACGAGGTGCGCGGCTTCTTCGAGGCGCACCGCGCGGTCGGCACATTCCCGGGCGGCATCCACGTCGAGCTCACCGGCGACGACGTCACCGAGTGCCTGGGCGGCTCCGAGCACATCGATGAGGCCACCCTCGCCACGCGGTACGAGTCGCTCTGCGACCCGCGCCTGAACCACATGCAGTCGCTCGAGCTGGCCTTCCTCGTCGCCGAAGAGCTCGAGAAGCTCACCGCTCGCGCCTGACACACGCAGAAGATCCCGGATGCCTCGGCCGAGGCATCCGGGATCTTCGCTGTATCTGCGGTCAGAGCGCAGCGGCGATGCGCAGGGAGATCACGGTGCCGCGGGGCTCCAGGTCCTCGGCATCGGGCTTCTGCGATTCGACCTGCGTGAACGGATCGGGGAAGGCATCCCAGCGGGCGTCGTAGTCGATGGTGAAGCCGGCATCGGTGGCCGCGTTGCGGGCTTCGGCGAGCGTCATGCCGACGAGATCCGGCACAGCGAACAACGGGGGACCCGTCGACACCACGAGGGTCACGGTGTCGCCCGGGGCGAGCCAGCCGCCGTCCTCCTTGCCGATGACCCGGATGACGCGGCCCTCGTCGACCGAGTCGCTCGCCTCGGTCTGGCTCGGTTCCGCGACGACCAGCTCAAGGCCCTCGAGGGTGCTGCGGGCCTTGCCCTCGCTCTCGCCCGAGACGTCGGGCAGAGGGCCGAGCGACACCTGGAGCCGGGCGCTGTCACCCTGGTGCACGGTGCACCCGTCGATGCACGGGACGTCCTGCGAACCGTCGTCGGGTGCGCCGACGGGCCGGACGAAGGCGCCGATGACGGTCCCGGCGGCGGCATCCGTGAAGAACGCGGCGCTGTCGTCGGCGACCGAGACGGACTGCGCCGTGAAGGCCGATCGGGCATCGGCCTCCGACATGCCGGCGAACGACGCGAAGGTGGCCTCGGCCGGACCGAGCGAGACGAAGACGTTCACCTCGGTGTCCTTGTCGACGCGTGTGCCCTGCGGGGGGTTCGTGCGGATGACCTGCCCGGCGGCGACCTCGAGGCTGTTCTCGCCCTGCTGCACGGCGACGAGGGAGTCCGCAGCGAGGATCTCGGATGCCTCGTCGAACGTCTTCCCCGTGACATCGGCGACAGCCACCAGGGATCCGGGTCCCGAGCCGAACCACCACCCGAGGCCGCCCGCGAGAGCCGCGAGCAGCAGCACGAGCACGATGAGCCAGGCGCCTCGCGAGCGGCGGCGCTGCGTGGCGCGGCGAAGGCGGCCGGCGTTGTCGACCTCTTCCATCGCGGCGGTGGGCCCGGTCGGCGTGCCCGGCAGCACTGCGGTGAGTTCACCCGTGGCCGTGGTGTCGTCGCGCACGATCCCGATCGGACCGGTGCGCGCGACGACGGGGGAGATGCCGAGCTCGCGCTCGATGTCGCGCAGGCGCTGCAGCATCTCGCGCGCGTCGAGCGGGCGCTCATCCGGCGACTTCTCGGTCGCCCACAGCACGAGTTCGTCGAGGGGTTCGGGCACGCCCGGATTCTTGACGCTCGGCCGCGGCACGGAGTCGGTCGCGTGCTGGAAGGCGATCTGCATCGGCTGCTCGCCCTTGTAGGGCTGCTCACCGGTGAGCATCTCGTAGAGCATGATGCCGATGGCATAGATGTCGCTGCGCGCGTCGGCGGTGCCACGGGTCACGAGCTCGGGAGCGAGGTAGGCGATCGTGCCGAGCAGCTGCGCGCCCGACGCGGTGTTCGCGGTCGTGGCGCGGGCGAGCCCGAAGTCGCCGATCTTGATGCGGCCGTCCTCGGCGAGGAGCACGTTCTCGGGCTTGACGTCACGGTGCACGATGCCGGCCTTGTGCGCGGCGGCGAGCCCCGACAGCACGGCGTCGAGGATCGACACCGCCTGCGGCACGGTCAGCCGCCGCTGCTCGCGCACCAGCTCACGCAGTGTGATGCCCGGCAGGTACTCCATGACGAGGTACGCCATGTCGCCGTCCTGACCCTGGTCGAACACGTTCACCACGTTCGGGTCGGCCAGCCGGGCCGCCGCGCGGGCCTCCTGGATGAACCGGCTCTGGAACACGGTGTCGTCGCTCAGGTGGCCGTGCATGACCTTGAGGGCGACGCGCCGCTCGAGGCGCAGATCCGTGGCGACGTACACGGTCGCCATCCCGCCGCGGGCGATGCGAGCACGCACCCGGTACCGGCCGTCGACGAGACGGCCGATCAGCGGGTCCGTCTGCTGACTCGTGCTCACGCTGAGAGTCTACGGACGCGGGCCTGCGAGGAAGCGGAGCGCCTCACCCCGCGAGATCGTAATGTGACGCTTCCGGATCAGCCGAGCGCAGCGAGCCACGAGTGCGCCGGCGCCTCCCACTTCGCGTACGCGTCGGGATAAGCCGAGATCTGCACCGCCTGGGCGGCCTGCGTGAACGTCAGGCCCTCCCATCCGGCGATGTCGAGGAGACCGCGCGTGCGGGGTCCGTTCGGGTCGCCCGAGCCGCCGAAGAAGGCGCGGGTCGCGCGCGCGGCATCCTGCACCTCCGCCTCGGTGCCCCAGTCGTAGCTCGGGCGCTGCTGGAAGAGGCCGAGCGAGTCGCGATCGCCCCACGTGACGTTGCGCAGCGACGACTCCTGCATCGCCGTGCCGAGGGCGATCGCGATGCCGCGATCGGACACCCCGAGTTCGCGGCCGATGCGCACGATCAGCTGCGCGTTGGCCACCTGCTCCGAGGTCAGCCCCGGCACGGAGGAAGCGGATGCCGGGATCCGGAGAGTCTGGCCGGGGTAGATGATCGAGGACCGATCGAGCCCGTTGGCCGACAGCACGGCATCGATGCTCACGCCGTACCGCTTCGCGATCGCGCTGACCGTGTCGCCCGCCGAGATCGTGTGCGTGCCGGCGGCCGGCGCGCTCGGAGCGGGAGCCGGCGCCGGAGCCGGCGCAGGAGCGGATGCGGCGGGCGCCGCGGCGCCGGGAATCGTGAGCGTCTGGCCGGGGTAGATGATGGACGACCAGCCGAGCCCGTTGGCCGACAGCACGGCGTCGGTGGTGACGCCGTGGCGCTTCGCGATCGCGCCGACCGTGTCGCCCCCTTGCACGGTGTACGAGCCGCCGGCGGGTGCCGCTGCCGGGCTCGCCGGCGCAGGTGCGGCGACGGCGCCCGCGGCCAGCTTCAGTACCTGCCCCGGGTAGATGGTCGAGGACCAGCCCAGGCCGTTGAGCGCGAGCACGTCGGCGGTGCGCAGCCCGAAGCGGGCGGCGATGCGGCTCACGGTGTCACCGCGCTGCACGGTGTACGTCGCGGGTGCGGCCTCAGCGGTCACGCGGGCGACGGCGATGACCGCCGCGTGCGCGGCGATCCCCTCCGCAGGTCCGGCGAGCGCCCTGGGCACCGAGACGGTCGCCACTGCGGGGCCCGCGGAGCGGATGCCGCGTAGCACGTGGTCGGCGCTCTGAGCGGCGGCATCCGTCGGCGCGGCATGCGCCGGAACGGCCGAGAGCGTCAGCGCGATCGAGCCGGCGACGGCCGCCGGAACCCCGGCCATGAGCATCCGCGAGGCGGCGCTCCGATGGGCATTCTTCCTGGTACTCCGCACCTGTCGCACGAGTTTTCCCCCCTCAGTCGACTCCGAAAACCGTGTCACGGAAGTCATATGGTGTCAACGGCTGTTATAAGAAGAGGCCTGTGTGACAGAAGTGGCTGAAGTGCAATGGGCTCGGCCTCGCTGCGATCTGAGATAGTTGCTTTCGTGACCTCTGACGCGCCCCGCTTCGAGACCGACTGGCTCACCCTTCCCGACCTTGTGGAGGTGCTCGGCGAACCCCTCGGCCGCGTGCGCCGGCTGCTGGACGAGTTCCACCTCGTCGGATCCAAGCGCGACGGCGTCCTGAAGGTCCCGGCCGTTTTCATCGTCGACGGGCACCCGCTGCCGTCGCTGCGGGGCACCGTGTTCGTGCTCCATGACGTGGGGTTCTCGGACGACGAGGTGATCGACTGGCTGCTGAGCCCCGAGGAGTCGATCGGAATGTCGCCGATCGAGGCTCTGCTCGCCGGTCGCAAGAGCGAGGTCCGTCGGGTCGCGCGCACCGTGGTCTGAGCGGCAGCGTCAGCCGCACCGCTCCGGGGTGCCGAAGGGCCGGTACTCAGGTGGTGCGGACGGTCGCCGCACGAGCCAGATCCCGCAGCTCGCCGACGGCAGCATTGCCGAGCCGTGCTCCCGACAGGGCGCGATCGGCCTCGTGTGCGTAGTCGGCGATGAGGCGCTCGATTCGGTCGAGCGCGCCGGTCTCGACGATCGTCTGCTGCAGCGACGCGATCTGCCCGGCATCCAGGCCGGGATCGCCGATCAGCTCGTCGACGAGTCGGCGCGCGCCGGGAGCGAGAGCCTCGCGCGCATACGCGATGAGCACCGTGCGCTTGCCCTCTCGCAGGTCGTCGCCCGAGGGCTTGCCGGTGGCGGCCTCGTCGCCGAACACGCCCAGCACATCGTCGCGCAGCTGGAACGCCATGCCGAGCGGATGCCCGAACGCGGCGAGCGCGGCTGCCTGCGCAGCGTCCGCTCCCGCGAGCGCCGCGCCGATCGCGAGCGGCTGCTGCACGCTGTACCGGGCGGACTTGAACGAGGCCACGCGCAGCGCCCGCTCGGCGTGGCGCTCGTCGGGCTCCGTGACGAAGGCGGACTCCTCGGCGATGTCGAGGAACTGACCGAGCGTGACCTCGCGACGCATCAGGGCGTACTCCCGGCGGGCGGCCGCCGCGCGGTCGGGCGACGTCTCGGCGAGCCCCTCTTCGAGGAGGTCATCGCTCCAGGCGACGAGGAGGTCGCCGAGCAGGATCGCACCCGACCGGCCGAATGCGTCGGCATCGCCGCGCCACCCGGAGTCGCGGTGCCCCGCCTCGAGGGCACGGTGCGCCGCAGGGCGGCCGCGCCGCGTGTCCGAGTTGTCGATGACGTCGTCGTGCACGAGGGCGGCGGCGTGGAAGACCTCGAGCGCCGCGGCCGCTGCCACGACCGGGTCGGGAGCGTCGCCGGCACGGGCCGACGCTTCCTCCACAGCCCTCCACCCGGCGATGCAGAAGCGCCCGCGGAGCCGTTTGCCGCCCGTCGCCGCATCGGCCGCGGCCGAGACGAACCGCGCCGCCTCGGCGCCGGCATCCGTCAAGGACTCCTGCTGAGCCGAGATGAAGATGTCCACTCGCTGGGAAATGGCTTCGATCGGTTCTGCGGGTGCGGACACGGGCCTAGCCTAGTGAGGAACGGCACGCGTACAATCGAGCCACCGAAGTACAGAGGGGGATGCATGCCACTCTCCGAACAGGAGCAGCGCCTGCTGGACGAGATGGAACGCCATCTCATGCGCAACGACGCGGATGTCGTCAGCGCGCCCCGCGACGGACGCACCCTGAGCTATCGCAACATCGTCTACGGCACGGTCCTCGTGCTGCTGGGGCTCGGCGGTCTGATCGTCGGGGTCTCGCAGCAATTGATCGTCGTCGGTGTGATCGGCTTCGTCGTGATGCTGGGCGGAGTCCTCCTCGCCGTCACGCCGGGTCGCGGCCCCGGCAAGATACCGGCAGAGCCCAACCGGCCCGCAAAACCACATAATGCCTCCTCGTTCATGGACCGCATGAACGACCGATGGGACAAGCGGCAAGGGGAGCGCTGAGCGCCGCCGCCGGCTGAGTCCGCACGAGAAGCACCGACCTTCGGGTCGGTGCTTTTTTTGTTGCCCGGAAGCCGCGCCGAGGACCGCGGCAAGGGGGGCGCGGTGGAGCGTCCGGCGATCCGTTAGTAGCAAAGTGGAGGAGAGTGGAGTAAAGTGGCGAACAACCCGGGGGGCCGGACGAAGGGGGTGTGATGTACCGATGCTGTTGGGCACGCACACACCCAAGCTCGATGACAAAGGACGCGTCATCCTCCCGGCCAAGTTCCGCGATGACCTTGGTGGGGGTGTCGTCGTGACGCGCGGACAGGATCGCTGCCTGTACGTGTTCAGCGAGAAGGAGTTCGAACGGGTGCACGACCGCATCCGTGAGGCCCCGCTCGCGAACAAGCAGGCGCGCGACTTCCTGCGCATGTTCCTCTCGGGTGCCAGTGCCGAGAAGCCCGACAGTCAGAACCGCATCACGATCCCCCCTCCGCTGCGCGCATACGCCGGCCTGGAGCGCGACCTCGTCGTCACCGGCGTCGGCGCTCACGCCGAGATCTGGGACGCCACGGCATGGAACACCTATGCCGAGGCCAACGAAGAGACATACGCCGAGCTGGAGCAGGAGGTGATTCCGGGCCTGTTCTGACGCGCCCTGTCGCCTGGACCCCGACTCCCAGCCGCTCCCGCCCTGTCGCCACTTCCCCGGTGCCAGGTCAGAGCGGATGGGGATCAGGATCCAGGGGGCGGAGCCCGCAGAGGCCCCGACGATCATGAACCTGCGCGACATCCACACCCCGGTCATGCTCGAGCGCTGCATCGAGCTGCTCGCACCCGCCCTCCAGCACGACGGCGCCGTCTTCGTCGATGCCACGCTCGGCATGGGCGGCCACTCCGAGGCATTCCTCGAGCGCTTCCCGAACCTCCACCTCGTCGGTCTCGACCGCGACACCGACGCGCTGCGCATCGCGGGGGAGCGGCTGGCGCGCTTCGGCGATCGCATCACGCTCGTCCACACCGTCTACGACGGGATCGCGGATGCCGTCACCTCGAGCGGCTTCGCCGCGGCCGACGGCATCCTGTTCGATCTCGGGGTCTCGTCGCTGCAGCTCGATGTCGCCGATCGCGGCTTCGCGTACGCGCAGGATGCCCCGCTGGACATGCGCATGGACCAGTCGGCGGGCACGACGGCGGCCGACATCCTCGCCACCTACGGCGAGGGGGATCTCCGCCGCATCTTCGAGCGGTACGGCGAGGAGAAGCTGGCCGGCCGATATGCCCGCGCGATCATCGCGGCCCGGGCGCAGGAGCCGATCGAGCGCTCCGGCCGGCTGGTCGAGATCCTGCAGGCGGCGACGCCCGCGGCCGTGCAGCGCACGGGGCATCCCGCCAAGCGCGTGTTCCAGGCTCTGCGCATCGAGGTGAACCGCGAGCTGTCGGTGCTCGAGCGCGCCATTCCTTCGGCCCTCGGCATCCTGCCGGTCGGCGGCCGCATGGTCGTCCTGTCGTACCAGTCCCTCGAGGACCGGCTGATCAAGCGCGCCCTCGCTGAGGCATCGGCGTCCACGGCGCCGGCGGGTCTTCCCGTGGAACTCCCCGAGCACGCCCCGAGATTCCGACTGCTCGTCAAAGGTGCCGAGCTCGCCACCGACGAGGAGCGCGCGGTCAACCCGCGTGCGACGCCGGTGCGCCTCCGCGCCGCTGAGCGCGTGAGGCCCGAGCACGCGGAGGGTGCCGCATGAGCACGATCGCGAACGCCATGACAGCGGCCGGGCTCTCGGGCTCCGCCGCGCGCCGACCGGTCGGCAGTGCCGCCCCTGATCGATCGGACGCCCCGCGCCGGCGCCTGCAGGTCGTCGACGCGCCGGCCCGCCGGCGTCGACCCAAGCTCTTCTACGGGATCGTCGCCGTGATGGGGGCGTTCCTCATCGCCGCCGCGCAGATGTCGCTGTCGATCATGACGACGCAGAGCACCTACGAGCTCGCCGCTCTGTCGAAGGAGCAGCGTGACCTCACCTACGAGAAGCAGATCCTCTACGACGATGTCGCCGGGCTCAGCTCGCCCCAGTATCTGGCGGCGAACGCCGCCGCCCTCGGCATGGTGATCAACGAGGCGCCGAGCTACCTGCGGCTGAGCGACGGCGCGATCCTCGGTCCGTCCGAGGTGGCCTTGGGGTCGTCGTCGGTCGACGCGATCGGTCGCGGCGCGGTGGCGAACGCCCTCATCACCGACACGCCCCTCGTCACCGTCCCCGACGCGACCATCGACGGTGTGCCCGTCGAGATCGCCGAGACGCCGGACGGCGGAGTCGGCAACACTCCGCCGCCACTCACCAACGGACTGCCCACCCCGAGCACACACTGAACCGACGGCACCGCCGGCGGTCGACACGAGAACGCGAGACCAGAGCACGAGACGCACATGACGACACGAAGCACGAGAAGTCCCCGCCGCCGCACCGTCGTGGCCCTCGCCGTCGTCCTCGCCGTCCTCGCCGGATTCATCATCCGCCTCGTCGACATCCAGGTCGTGAACGCCGACGACCACATCAAGGACTCGCTCGACACCGCGTTCGCGGGCAAGCAGACGCTGTACGGCACCCGTGGCTCGATCGTCGACGAGACGGGGCAGACGCTGGCCGGCAGCATCCTGCGATACGACTGCCAGCTCGATCCGCTGCTCATCACGCAGACCGACGCGGATGTGCTGGAGGAGAAGTCGGAGTCGCGGCTGTGGGCCGACGTGTCGAACGACGTCGCCGAGATCACCGGGCAGACGCCCGAGGACGTTCGCGCGATCGTCGGCACCGCGCTCGCGGATGACCCGGACACCCAGTACGCCGAGCTCAAGAACGGCGTGTCGACCGAGCAGTTCCGCGCTCTGGCCGACCTGAAGATGCCCTACATCACCTGCGTCTCCCACCCGGCGCGCGCATACCCCGACGGGGCCGTGGCAGGAAACCTCGTCGGGTTCATGGGCACGGACGGCGAAGCGCTGGAAGGTCTCGAACTGTCGCAGAACGACTGCCTCGCGGCGACCGACGGCGAGCGCCTCTACGAGCGGGGCAAGGACGGCGTCGTCATCCCCGGTACCGAGACCGAGGTGCCGGCGGCTGACGGCGGCACGCTGCAGCTCACCATCAACCGTGACCTGAACTGGTACCTGCAGCAGCTGATCGCCGAGCAGACGCAGAACATGGCCGCGCAGCACGGCTCGATCCTCGTGTACGAGGTGAAGACCGGAAAGGTGCGCGCGGCGGCCGAGTATCCGACCGTCGATCCGAACAACGTGGATGCCACGGCCGCCGACGATCGCACCAGCCAGATCCTGCGCGGCACCTTCGAGCCCGGTTCGACGTTCAAGGGCCTGACCGCCGCGACCGTCATCGACGCCGGCGGGCAGACGCCCGATTCGACCGTCGTGGCATCGGGGCTGGAGAACTTCCCGAACGGAGCGCGCGTGCGCGACTCGTTCCAGCACCCGGCGTACACCTACACGCTCACCGGCGTGCTGATCGACTCGTCGAACGCCGGCATCTCGAAGTTCAGCGAGAAGGTCGACAAGAAGACGCGCTACGACTACTTCAAGCAGTTCGGGATCGGTGACGGCACCTCGAGCGGGTACCCGCTCGAGGCGAACGGCCTGATCCATCCCGTCGAGGAGTGGGGCGCTCAGACCGCCTACAACACCGCGTTCGGGCAGGGTGTCACCACCACGATGCCCGAGCTCGCCCGCGCGTACGGCGCGATCGTGAACGGCGGCGTCAAGATGCCGCTGCAGATCATCGAATCCTGCACCAAGCCCGATGGGACCGTCGTCGAGCCGGAACTGGCCGAGCCCGAGCGTGTCATCAGCGAGAGCACCTCGGCGCAGATGCGAGAGATGCTCGAGAACGTGTTCCTGCAGGCTCCGTACGCCAAGACCGTGGAGATCCCCGGGTACCGCATCGGCGGCAAGACGGGCACCGGCGAGAAGGCGGACCTGGTCAACGGCGGTTACAAGGCCGGCGTGTACTACACGACGATGGTCGGCTTCGCTCCGGCCGACGACCCGCAGTACGTGGTGGTCGTCACCCTCGACGAGCCGACGAAGGTAACATCGTCTGCGGCCAACGCGACCGCGTTCCAGAAGGCCATGACCCAGGTGCTCAAGACCTACCGCGTCATGCCCTCGACGACGTCGCCGGAGCTGCTGCCCAAGTTCGGGTAGTCTCCCCACCCGACGGAGAGTTCCCTGATGATCGCGCTCACCATCGCCCAGATCGCCCACGCCGTCTCGGGCGAGACGCACCTCGCCGACGGCGACACGCCCGACACGCTGATCGAGGGCGCCGTCGACACCGATTCTCGACTGATCGGTCCGGGTGGCGTGTTCGTCGCGAAGCCCGGCGAGGAGACGGACGGCCACCTGTTCGTCGACGCCGCCGTCGGCAACGGCGCGGCGCTCGCGATCGTCGAGCGCCGGGTCGAGGCCGGCGTCAGCCAGATCGTCGTGCCCGACGTCGTCGCCGCCCTCGCGGACCTCGCACTCGAGGTCGTCGCGCGCGTGCGGGATGCCGGTGCGCTGCGGGTGGTCGGCATCACCGGCTCGAACGGCAAGACCACCACGAAGAACCTGCTCGCCCGCATCCTCGAGGGCGAAGGCGAGACCGTCTCACCGAAGGCGTCGTTCAACAACGAGGTCGGTGCGCCGCTCACGATGCTGCGCGTCACCGAGACCACGAAGTTCCTCGTGAGCGAGTTCGGCGCGAGCGCCCCCGGCGAGATCGCGCGCCTCGCGGGTCTGGTCGACCCCGATGTCGGCGTGGTCCTCATGGTCGGCATGGCGCACGCCGGCGGCTTCGGCGGCATCGAGGCCACCTTCCACGCCAAGTCCGAGCTCGTGCGAGCGCTGAGCGCCGGGGGAGTGGCGGTGCTCAACGCCGACGACGCCCGCGTCGCCGCGATGGCGCCGATCGCCGCCGAGCAGGGCGCGTCGGTGCGCTGGTTCGGCCGCGGCGCCGCTGCCGCCGACGTGCGCGCCGACGACGTCGTGGTGACGGCATCCGGAACAACCTTCACGGTGACCGCCGACGGCGCCTCGCTGCCGGTGCGCCTGCGAGTGCTGGGCGAGCACCACGTCATGAACGCCCTCGCCGCCCTCGCCGCCGCCACGACCCTCGGGGTGTCGCTCACCGACGCGGTCACGCGGCTGGAGACGCTCGAGATCGCTGAGCGCTGGCGCATGCAGCCGCTCGGATCGGACCGCGTCCGCATCATCAACGACGCCTACAACGCCAGCCCCGACTCGATGTCGGCCGCGCTGCGCACCCTCGCGCAGATCACCGCTCCCGGCGAGCGCACCGTCGTCGTGCTCGGCGCGATGAGCGAGCTGGGCGAGTACGCCGAGGAGGAGCACGACCGGATCGGCCTTCTCGCGGTGCGGCTCGGCATCCAGCGCATCGTGATCGTCGGCGACGCCGCGCGCCGCATGTACCTCGAGGCCGTCGCGCAGGGCTCGTGGGACAACGAGGCCGTCTTCTTCTCGACCGCCGACGAGGCGTTCGCCTACCTGCAGGGCGAGCTGCGCGACGGCGACCGCGTGCTGGTGAAGTCATCGAACTCGGCCGGGCTCCGGTTCCTCGGTGATCGTCTGGGAGAATCGTTCTCGTGAGATCTCTCCTTACCGCGGCGGCGATCTCGCTGGCATTCACGCTCTTCCTCACCCCCGTCTTCTTGAGGCTCTTCCGCAAGTGGGGATGGGGTCAGGTCATCCGCACGCCTGAAGACATCCGCAACCCGAACCACCAGACGAAGCGCGGCACGCCCACGATGGGCGGCACGATCTTCATCGTCGGCACGATCATGGGCTACCTCATCGGCTGCTACGTCGGAAACAACCCTCCGACGATCTCCGGCCTGCTCGTGATCTGGATGATGGTGGGCCTCGGGGCCGTCGGCTTCATCGACGACTACATGAAGGTGCGCCAGCAGAAGTTCATGGGCCTGAGCGGCTGGCGCAAGGTCGCCGGGCAGGTCGCGGTCACGGTGCCCTTCGGCGTCGTCGCGCTCAACTTCCCGAACCAGTTCGACCAGACCCCGGCCTCGCCGTACATCTCGGTGTTCCGAGACGTGCCGGTGCTCGGCTTCATGACGCTCGGCCTCATCATCGGGTGGATCCTCTACCTCGCGTGGGTGACGTTCATCGGCGTGGCGTTCTCGAACAGCACCAACGTGACCGACGGGCTCGACGGCATGGCCGCCGGCGCCGGCATCTTCGTGATCGGCGCCTACAGCCTGATCGCGTTCTGGCAGTTCAACCAGGCGTGCTGGGGCGGTGAGGGTCTCTCCGCGGCGGCCAAGGCCGCGTGCTATCCGACCCGCGACCCGTTCGACCTCGCGATCATCTCGGCCTCGTTCGTCGGCGCGCTGGTCGGGTTCCTCTGGTGGAACGCCCCGAAGGCCAAGGTCTTCATGGGCGACGTCGGATCCATGGCCATCGGCGGCGTCATCGCCGCGATGGCGATCCTCACCCGCACCGAGCTGCTCGCCGTGCTCGTCGCGGGCGTCTTCATCATCGGCCCCGGCTCGGTGATCCTCCAGCGCCTCTACTTCAAGATCACCCGCGGTAAACGGCTGTTCCTGATGAGCCCGTTCCACCACCACCTCGAGCTGCGCGGCTGGTCCGAGGTCACGATCGTGGTGCGCATGTGGATCATCGCGGGCCTCCTCGCCGTCTCGGGTGTCGGATTCTTCTACGTCGAATGGCTCTCTCGCACATGACCTCGGAACGCCTGTCCACCCTCACCAGCTGGAACGCCGACTGGAAGGGCCTGCGGGTCGCCGTGCTCGGACTGTCGGTCACCGGCTTCTCGGTCGCCGACACGCTGGCGGAGCTGGGCGCAGAGGTGCTCGTGGTGACGGAGAAGGCCGACGAGGAGTACGCGCGCCTGCTGCCGGTCATCGGCGCGCGGCTCTGGACCGGGAGCCTCGACGCCGTGCCCGCTGAGCTCGCCGACTTCGCGCCCGAGGTCGTCATGGCGTCGCCGGGCTTCGCGCCGCGGCATCCGCTCGTCTCCTGGGCGCGTGAGAACGACATCGCGCTGTGGGGGGATGTCGAGCTCGCCTGGCGCGTGCGCGACAAGGTGGTGCGGGCCGACGGCACGCCGGCCGACTGGATCCTCGTCACCGGCACCAACGGAAAGACCACGACCACGCGCCTCGCGGCGACGATGCTCGTCGCGGGCGGCCTGAGGGCGGCGCCCGTCGGCAACATCGGCACGCCCGTGCTTGACGCCGTGCGCGATCCTTCGGGGTTCGACGCCCTGGTCGTGGAGCTGTCGAGCCACCAGCTCTGGTACCTGGGGCTGCAGGACTCGCCGGACCCGGTCTCGCCGTGGGCCGCGGTCTGCCTCAACCTCGCCGACGACCACCTCGAGTGGCACGGCTCGTTCGAGGAGTACCGGGCCGCGAAGGCGCACGTGTACGACAACACGCGCGTCGCGTGCGTCTACAACAAGGCGGATGCCGCCACCCAGCGCATGGTCGAGGACGCCGAGGTCATCGAGGGCGCGCGCGCCATCGGGTTCGACCTGGGGACACCGGGGCCCAGCGACCTCGGAGTCGTCGAGGGCATCGTCGTCGACCGCGCGTTCCTGGAGGACCGGCGCACCAGCGCGCTGGAGCTCACCACGGTGGACGAGCTCGCCTCGCTCGGCCTCGCGGCGCCGCACATCGTCTCCAACATCCTGGCCGCCGCCGCACTGGCGCGGTCACTGGATGTCGCGCCCGCCGCGATCCGCGAGGCGCTGCGGGGCTTCCGCCTGGACCCGCACCGGATCGAGGTCGTCGCGCGGCACGCCGGCGTCACCTGGGTCGACGACTCGAAGGCCACCAACCCGCACGCGGCCGCCTCATCGCTCGCGGCATACCCGGGCGCCGTGTGGGTGGTCGGCGGACTGCTCAAGGGCGTCGACATCTCCGAGCTCGTCTCGGGCCGCGGTGCGGGCGCCAAAGCCGCCATCGTGATCGGCGTCGACCGCGCGGCCGTCGTCGCCGCGTTCGAGCGACACGCCCCGGCGGTGCCGGTGTTCGAGGTCGAGGCCGATGAGACTGAAGGGGTCATGGCGCAGGTCGTCGAACTGGCGGCAGGGGTGGCGCGTGACGGGGACGTGGTTCTGCTCGCTCCCGCTGCGGCGTCCTTCGACCAGTTCGCGTCGTACGCGGACCGCGGGCGGCGATTCGCCGCAGCGGTGAGGGAGCGGATCGGAACGGGGGACCCGGGTGACCACGACACAACCGCCGCGGGCCCGGCAGACCCCGACTCCGCCTGAACCACCGGCCCGCCGCGGACTCGCCGCGCGCGTGTCGCTGGGCCGGGTGTTCGCGCCCGTGCCGAGCGAGTTCCTGCTCATCGCCTCGACGGCGCTCCTGCTCACGGTCTTCGGGCTCGTCATGGTGCTGTCGGCGACGTCCGCCACCGCCACGGCAGCCGGCGAGGCGCCGTGGGAGATGGTGATCAAGCAGGTCGTCTTCGCCGTGATCGGCATCCCGCTGATGTTCATCGCGAGCCGTCTGCCCGTCGCATTCTGGAAGAAGATGGCCTGGCCGGCGCTCATCTTCGGTGTCGCGTTCCAGCTGCTGGTGTTCACGCCCCTCGGCCACGGTGCCGACGGCAACCGCAACTGGATCACGATCGCCGGCTTCCAGGCGCAGCCGTCGGAGTTCCTCAAGCTGGGGCTCGCGCTCTGGGTCGCCTACGTGCTGTTCCGCAAGCGGTCGCTGCTGACGAAGTGGCAGCACGTGTTCATCCCGCTCGTCCCGGTGGCAGGGCTGGCGATCGCGACAGTCCTCGCCGGCGACGACCTCGGCACGGCGATGATCCTCGTGCTCATCGTGCTCGGCGCCCTGTTCTTCTCGGGCGTGAAGCTGCGCATCTTCGTCCTCCCCGCGATCGGCGCGGCGGCGGCGGTGGCGTACCTCGCCGTCACCAGCCCCGACCGCATGCGGCGGTTCATGAGCTTCCTCAACCCGAACTGTCTCGACGACTACTTCAACGACTGCTACCAGCCGCTGCACGGCATCTGGGGCCTCGCGAGCGGAGGCATCTTCGGGCTGGGGCTCGGAAACTCGCGCGAGAAGTACGACTGGCTCCCCGCCGCGGCGAACGACTACATCTTCGCCATCGTCGGCGAAGAGCTCGGGCTCATCGGGTGCGCGGTCGTGCTCAGTCTCTTCGCCCTCTTCGCGGTCGGCGCCTTCCACGTCATCCGCAAGACCGACGACGCCTTCGTACGGATCGCCGCCGGTGGCATCACGGTGTGGATCGTCGGACAGGCGCTCATCAACGTCGGCGTCGTGCTGCGCGTCTTCCCGGTGCTCGGCGTGCCGCTGCCGTTCATGTCGCAGGGCGGCACGTCGCTGCTGTCGGTGCTGATCGCCTCCGGCGTGCTGCTGGCGTTCGCGCGCTCGCTCCCGGCATCCATCGCCCGTCGTGAAGCCGCGATCGCCTCGGCCCGCGCGGCGCGCGAGCGGGCGAAACTGCGCACCGTCCGCTGAGCCGAGGCTGAGCCGAGGCTGAGCGGGGCTGAGCCGAAGCGTCCCGTTCCGCGCCGTCAGCTGTTCTGCGGTTCCCGGGTTTGGGGCGCGGCGCGAGCGTTCGGGGCGCGCGGCGTGCGCCCCGAACGTCCGCCGTGCGCCCCAAACCCGATACAGGTCGGCCGGGTAGGCTCGGGGAGTGACGACGTACCTCCTGGCCGGCGGCGGCACCGCCGGACATGTCAACCCGCTCCTGGCGGTCGCCGATGCGCTGCGCGCCCGCGATCCGGAGGCCGTGGTGCTCGTGCTCGGCACTCGAGAGGGGCTCGAGGCCCGGCTCGTGCCCGAGCGCGGCTACGAGCTGCTGTTCGTCGACAAGGTGCCGTTCCCGCGCCGCCCCGACAAGGCCGCCGCCGCCTTCCCGGCGCGCTTCCCGCGCGCGATCGCACAGGTGCGTGCCCACATCTCCGAGCGCCACGTCGATGTCGTCGTCGGCTTCGGCGGCTACGCCTCAGCCCCCGCCTACGTGGCAGCCCGCCGTGAGCGTTTGCCGTTCGTCGTCCACGAGGCGAACGCGCGCCCAGGCCTGGCGAACGTCCTGGGCGCCCGTCGGGCCGCGGGTGTCGGCGTCGCCTTCGAAGGCACCCCGCTGAAACGGTCGCGGGTCGTCGGGATGCCGCTGCGCCGCGAGATCGTCACCCTCGACCGCGATGCACTCCGCGCCGAGGCGGCCGCGCACTTCGGTCTCGATCCCGCGAAGCCGGTGCTCCTGGTGTTCGGCGGATCGCTCGGCGCGCAGCGCCTGAACGCCGCGTTCGGCGAGGGGCACGGCGCCGCGTGGCGCGACGTGCTCGACGCCGGCTGGCAGCTGCTGCACATCACGGGGGAGCGGTCCGAGCTGGTCGATCCCGGGGTCGCCGGCTACGCGCTGCGCCGTTACGTCGACCGCATGGACCTCGCGTTCGCGCTCGCGGACCTCATCGTGTCCCGCTCCGGCGCCGCGACCGTCAGCGAGATCAGCGCGCTCGGCATCCCGACGGTCTACGTGCCGTACGCCGTGGGCAACGGCGAGCAGGCTCTGAACGCCTCGTCCGCCGTCCGCGCCGGCGCGGCTCTGCTGATCTCGGATGCCGACTTCACGGGCGATCGCGTGCGCTCGGAGGTCGTTCCGCTCCTGGCCGACGATGCCCGGCGCACGGTGATGGCGGCGGCTGCGGCATCCGTCGGCACGCGCACCGGAACCGAGAACGTCGTCGCGATGATCGACGATGCGCTGCGGGCTTCACGACGCGGGTGACGCCTCTCCGCCGCGCAGCGCGGCGGTGACGATCGCGAGCGCCTCGTCGGCGTCGAGGCGGAGGTCGCGCACCTGTGCGGCGAATGCGGCGGCGGCGCGCTGAAGCTGCTGCCGCGCAGGGTCGGCGTCGAAGGCGACGAACGTGCCGTTGCGGCCACGGGTCTCGATCATGCCGGATGCCTCGAGCTCGCGGTACGCGCGCGCGACTGTGCCGGGCGCGACGCCCAGATCCTCGGCGAGGCGGCGCACGGTGGGCAGTCGCTCCCCAGGACCGAGCTCGCCCGAAGCCACGGCGTCGACGAGGCCGGATCGCAGCTGCTCGAACGGCGGGACGGGGGAGGACGGGTCGATGACGATCATGCGGGACCTCCCACGACGGCGGGGCGGCGCAGCCACTCCGGATAGAGGTCGGCGCGGAGGCGCCGACCAGTGCTCGGATAGATGAATGTGAGGGCGATGAGCCCCCACGTGGGCACCTGACTCGCGAACGTGCTGAACAGCCCGTCTGCCCCCAGCCACAGGGCACCCAGCGCAAGTGCGCACGCCAACCAGGCGGACAGCGCCGCCGAAAGTCGAAGCGCGCTGAGCGCCGTGGTGCGGAAGGCATCGTCCCATGCGAGTTCAAGCGTGTCCGTGGCGGGCTGCGGCTGCGCCAGCACGAGTCGCTCCACAGGAGGCAACGCGACGAACACGACGACGGTGACGACCAGGGCGAAGAGCGCAGCGGCAGCGAACGCATCGTCGACGCGGGAGGGCTGGCGGACCCATTGCAGGGCGAGCGCTGTGAACGCGAGCACCGCGGCGGCGGCGAGGACCCAGGGGAGCACGAGCCTGAAGCGGTCGAGATAGTCGACCGCGCTGAGCGCACGGGCGCGGGCGACTCGCGGTGCGTCCGGTGCGGGCCGGAACAATCGCTCCCGGACGTTGACGACGGCCGAGGCGAACCCGGTCGCCACGAGCAACGGGATGACGACGATGATCGGAAACGCCGGGTTGGCGGCAACCGGAGTGAGCAGCAGCGGCGAGAGGATCACGGTCGTCGCCAGCATCGTGACGGCGGTCGTGAGGCTGCTGACGCGACTACGCCGGGCGACCGAGTCCCGCGTCGTCGTACTTCCAAACGGAAGGCGCACGCGCATGGAGAATCGGTCCGCGCGCGCGTAGGCGGACGTCTTCGACGACATCGCGACGACGAGTCCGACGCACAGCATCAGCATCACGAGGAGGAACGCTCCGTTGAGGGTGCGTGCGAGCTCTGGATCGATGTTCACACCTTCTTTGTACGCGTTCTGTATCAATGTGTCAACACAAAAGATGCCAGGGCTGAGGGTGGTCCAGCGCGCCGGAGCCGCGGTCACCGCCGCCCAACTTAGGATTGACGGGCCATGATCAGACCCGATCTCAGTCTTCCCATCCCCGACGACATCGCCGCCGCCCACTTCATCGGAATCGGCGGATCCGGCATGTCGGGGCTCGCCCGCATGTTCCTGGAGCGCGGCATCCGCGTGTCGGGGTCCGATCGCGCCGATAGCAAGGGGCTTCGCGAACTCGCCGAGCTCGGGGCGACGGTCTACGTCGGCCACGACGCATCGAACCTCGCCGACGACGTCGACACGGTCGTGCACACCGGTGCGATCTGGCCGGAGAACCCCGAGTTCGTGCTGGCCAAGGAGCGCGGCCTGCACGTGATCCACCGTTCGCAGGCGCTGTACTGGCTCATCGGCGGGCGCCGGCTCGTGTCGGTCGCCGGTGCGCACGGCAAGACGACGTCGACGGGCATGATCGTGACGGCGCTGCGCGACCTGGATGTCGACCCCACGTTCGTCAACGGCGGGGTGATCGCGCAGCTCGGCGTCTCGAGCGGCAGCGGCCGCGACGACCTCTTCGTCATCGAGGCCGACGAGTCCGACGGCACGTTCCTGCTCTACGACACGTCGATCGCCCTCATCACGAACGTCGACCCCGACCACCTCGATCACTGGGGCACTCGCGACGCGTTCTATGCGGCATTCGCCCGGTTCGCGAACGAGGCGCGCGAGGCGGTCGTGATCTCGTCCGATGACGCCGGTGCCCGACTCGTGGCCGCGCAGCTCACCCATCCGCACGTCGTCACCTTCGGCGAGGCCGCGGATGCGACCGTTCGGGTGAGCGACATCGTCACCGAAGGCCCGGTCGCCTTCCGCATCAGCCACGGCGGGGCCTCCGTGGACGCGCAGCTGCCGATCCCCGGCGCGCACAACGCGATCAACGCCGCAGGAGCCGTGGCCGTGCTCCTGACGCTCGGCCACGAGCTCGAGCCGGCGGTGCGCGCCGTCGAAGACTTCGCGGGCACGGTGCGGCGCTTCGAGCTGCACGGCGTCGAGCGCGGAGTGAGCGTCTTCGACGACTACGCCCACCACCCGACCGAGGTCGCGGCTGCCCTGGCGGCGGCCCGCACCGTCGTCGGCGACGGGCGCATCATCGCCATCCAGCAGCCCCACACATACTCCCGCACGAAGGACATGTACCAGGAGTTCGCCGACGTGCTCGAGCGCTACGCCGACCACACGGTCATGCTCGACGTGTACGGCGCCCGCGAGGATCCCGTTCCGGGAGTCACCGGCGAGCTCGTGAGCGACGCCTTCGCCGACCCGTCCCACGTGCACTTCGTGCCCGACTGGCAGGAGGCCGCCGACTACACGGCGTCGGTCGCCCGCGACGGCGACTACGTCATCACGCTCGGCTGCGGCAACGTGAACCTCATCATCCCGCAGGTCCTCGAGTCGCTCGCCCGCCCGGGCAGCGGCACGACGAGTCACGAGCCCACGAGCACGACGGAGTAGGACCCATGCGCCGTCCGTCGCCGTTGCCGCAGTCGCCGGTCGCCTCGCGCGGCGCGGCGGATGCTGCCGCGCCGTCGCAGCGCGCGCCGCGGCGAGGCACGGCGACGTCGGTCGTCACGGAACCCGCCGAGTCCGTCGAAGCGCCGCTGACGGAGAACGACGACACCACGGCCCCGGTCATCCCGCTCGCGCTTCCCACGGATCCTCCCGCGCCCGCCTCCGCTGCGGAGGCCGCAAGCGCCGGGACGGATGCCGGCGACGTCGGCTTCCGCGAGGTCTGGAAGGCGTCGCGGGCCCGGCGCAAGGCGCTGCGCGCCGAGATCCGCCGCTTCACTGTGCGGCAGCGACGCAGGCGAGCGATCTGGCTCGGAGCGGCGGCATCCATCCTCCTGCTCGCGCTGGGCACGCTCGGCGCCGCGTACAGCCCGCTGTTCGGCGTGGAGAAGATCTCGGTGGTGGGTGCGCAGCAGGTCTCGGCGGATGCCGTCTCGGATGCGCTGGCGGGACAGCTCGGCACCCCGCTGCCCCTGATCGACGAGAGTGCGGTCAAGGCGGAGCTCGTCGCCTTCCCGCTCATCGAGACCTACGCGCTCGAGGCCCGGCCGCCGCACGAGCTGGTGGTGCGCATCGTGGAGCGCACGCCGATCGGCCTCATCGAGACCCGCGCCGGCTACACGCTCGTAGATGCGGCGGGCGTGGCCCTGTCGACCACCGGCACGCCCAGCCCGGGGACGCCGCTGCTCACGATCACCGGCGGCGTCGATTCCGATGCCTTCGCGGCCGCCGGCCAGGTGATGCGGTCGCTGCCCGAAGACATCCGGGCCCAGGTGACCGAGGTGGCCGCCTCGACGCCCGACGATGTCACACTCACGCTCGGCGGGTCGAACGCGCAGGTGGTGTGGGGGAGCGCGGACCAGTCCGCCAGGAAGGCGATGGTGCTGGCGACCGCCATGGCGGCGCGTCCGCCCGCGGACGTCGTCAGCTACGACGTGTCCTCGCCCGACGCGATCGTCATCCGCTGACCGCAAGCCTTCCGCCACGGCTTACGGCACCGGATGC
Source organism: Microbacterium sp. LWS13-1.2 (assembly GCF_040144835.1). NCBI lineage: Bacteria > Bacillati > Actinomycetota > Actinomycetes > Micrococcales > Microbacteriaceae > Microbacterium > Microbacterium sp. LWS13-1.2. The sequence goes on along the minus strand of NZ_CP151632.1, from coordinate 804,220 downwards.
CGCGACACGCCGTCTCGGTCCGCACGCTGGCGCGGCATCCGCTTACTTTCGAGTCAAGGAATTGCATACCGGGCAATTCTTTATACCTCTACTAGAGGTTGAAGGTTTAGAAGGTCCAGGGCTACGGAGGCCGGCATGAGCCAGAACCAGAACTACCTCGCCGTGATCAAGGTCGTCGGCGTCGGCGGCGGCGGCGTCAACGCGGTCAACCGCATGATCGAGCTCGGTCTGCGGGGCGTCGAGTTCATCGCCATCAACACCGACGCCCAGGCGCTGCTGATGAGCGACGCCGACGTCAAGCTCGACGTGGGGCGCGAACTGACCCGAGGGCTCGGCGCAGGTGCCGACCCCGAGGTGGGTCGGCGCGCCGCCGAAGACCATGCCGAAGAGATCGAGGAGGCGCTGCGCGGCGCCGACATGGTCTTCGTCACGGCCGGCGAGGGCGGCGGCACGGGCACGGGTGGTGCCCCGGTGGTCGCGAAGATCGCCAAGTCGATCGGCGCCCTCACCATCGGTGTCGTGACCAAGCCGTTCTCGTTCGAGGGCCGCCGTCGTCAGCAGCAGGCCGAGACCGGAGTCGCGAAGCTCAAGGAAGAAGTCGACACCCTGATCGTGGTGCCGAACGACCGCCTCCTCGAGATCAGCGACCGCGGCATCTCGATGATCGAGGCGTTCGCGACCGCCGACCAGGTGCTTCTCGCCGGTGTGCAGGGCATCACCGACCTCATCACGACGCCGGGTCTCATCAACCTCGACTTCGCCGACGTCAAGTCGGTCATGCAAGGAGCCGGATCCGCCCTCATGGGCATCGGCTCGGCGAGGGGGGCCGATCGCGCCATCAAGGCCGCCGAGCTCGCCGTCGAGTCGCCGCTGCTCGAAGCGTCGATCGAGGGTGCGCACGGCGTGCTGCTGTCGATCCAGGGCGGGTCGAACCTCGGCATCTTCGAGATCAACGACGCGGCCCAGCTCGTCAAGGAGGCCGCGCACCCCGAGGCCAACATCATCTTCGGAACGGTGATCGACGACACCCTCGGCGACGAGGTGCGCGTCACGGTCATCGCGGCAGGCTTCGACGGCGGCGAGCCTCAGACGCGCATCGAGCCGATCACGGCCTCGCGCATCGTCTCGACGCCCGCCGTGCCGGCGACGCCCGCCGACGAGGCGGCGAAGGACCGCGACGTCGTCGAGCAGTCGGTCGTGCCCGTGTCGGTCGGCGCCGTCACCGAGTCCTCGTACGACGCGGCCTTCGGTGACGACGACCTCGACATCCCCGACTTCCTCAAGTAAGCCCATCGGCACGCTCGCGGACCGCCCTTCGACAAGACCGGAAACCGTGGGAGATCTACGTTCGCGCCTCGCGGCGATCGATGAGCGGATCGCGGATGCCGCACGCGCGGCGGGCCGCGATCCTTCGGAGCTCACCCGCATCGTCGTGACGAAGTTCCACCCCGCATCGCTCGTGCAGGAGCTCTACGAGCTCGGCGTGCGCGACGTGGGGGAAAACCGGCAGCAGGAGTTCAGCCGGAAGGTCGTCGAGACCGGCGAGCTCGCGGGCCTGCGGTGGCATTTCATCGGGCAGGCGCAGACCAACAAGGCGCGCGCGATCCGGGCAGCGTCATCCGTCGTCCATTCGCTCGATCGCGCCCGCCTCGCCGACGCGCTCGATGCGGCGGCCGAGCCCGGTGAACCGGCGCTCGACGTGTTGCTGCAGGTCAACCTCACCGCCGACCCCGGTCGCGGCGGCGTGGCGCCTGCGGAGCTCGAGGCCCTCGCCGCACACGCGGCAGCGCTGCCCTCGCTGCGCGTGCGCGGCGTGATGGCGGTCGCGCCGCTCGACGAGCCGCCGGCGCCGGCGTTCGCGCGTCTGAACGCCCTCGCGGACGTCGTGCGTGCCGTCGTGCCCGACGCCGACTGGATCTCGGCCGGGATGACCGCAGACTTCCCCGAAGCGATCGCGGCCGGCGCGACACACCTTCGGATCGGTTCGGCAATCACGGGCCCCAGACCAGAACCCGGTTAACCTCGGAACAGATGAGCACTACGGAGGATCAGATGTCGAACCCGCTCAAGAAGACCATGGTGTATCTCGGACTCGCGGACGAGGAAGAGGTCTACGAAGAGCCGGCGCCCCAGCCGCGTGCTCGCAAGTCGGAGCAAGTCGTCGATAAGCCGGCCGCACCCGTGACCCCGATCCACCGGCCCGCGGTCGTCCGTCAGCCGGCGCCGGCGACGATCAACGAGATCCTCACGGTGCACCCCAAGCAGTACCGCGACGCCCAGGTCATCGCCGAGAACTTCCGTGACGGCATCCCCGTCATCATCAACCTCTCGCAGATGAGCGATGCCGACGCGCGACGCCTGATCGACTTCGCCAGCGGCCTGTCGCTTGGCCTGTACGGACGCATCGAGCGCGTCACGAGCAAGGTCTTCCTGCTCTCGCCCGAGAACGTCGCCGTATCGGGCGATGGAGCCGTCGCGCAGGCCGATCCGGAGTCGGTCCCCTTCACTCAGCCGTAGTCTGGCTACGTGGCCGTCGTTCAACTCATCGCAGCGATCCTCAACCTCGCGCTGCTGCTCTATGTCTTCGTGTTGCTCTCGCGGCTGATCCTCGACTGGATCCCGTTCTTCAACCGCGAATGGCGTCCGCGTGGCGCCGGGCTCGTCGTTGCGGAGCTCATCTACACCGTCACCGATCCGCCCATCAAGCTGTTCCGGCGCTTCATCCCGCCGTTGCGGGTGGGCGCCATCGCGATCGACTTCGGGTTCGCGCTGACGATGCTGGGATGCTTCATCCTGCTCAGCATCACGCGCACGCTCGCCGGCTGAAACCGGCGACGCGCCGCGACCCGGGCGTCGCCTTCGACACTCTCAGAACCGATGACTATGCTTTGCTGATACGAACGGCCGCCAGCCGGCGGCCGCCCCGACATCGGCCAGCGACCAGACGCTCGAAAGAGGAATCACCATGGCATTGTCCCCCGATGACGTCGTCACCAAGCAGTTCCAGCACGTCCGCTTCAAGGAGGGCTTCGACCCCGACGAGGTGGACGATTTCCTCGACGAGATCGTCGTGGAGTGGCGCAAGGCTCTCACCGAGAACGAGGAGCTGAAGGCCAAGCTGGCGGCGTACGAGTCGGGTGCCGCTCCCGCACGTGCCGCCGAGCCCGCCCCCGCGCCGGTCGCCGAGGCCGCCCCGGTCACCGGTGCCGCCCCCGCCGCGAGCGCAGGCATCATCGAGCTGGCCCAGCGCCTGCACGACGAGCACGTCGCCGAGGGCATCGCGCAGCGCGACCAGCTCATCTCCGACGCCAAGTCGCAGGCGGCCTCCATCGTGTCCGAGGCCGAGACCCGCGGCCGCGAGGAGCTCGCGAAGCTCGACCGCGAGCGCACCACGCTCGAGGGCCGCATCACCGAGCTGCGCAACTTCGAGCGCGACTACCGCGCTCAGCTGCGCAGCTACATCGAGGGCAAACTGCGCGACCTCGAGACCTCGGCGACGACGTCCGGCGCACAGCCGGTCTCGGCGCTGGGCCTCTAGGCCTTGACGCGTCGACCTCCCCTTCGTCAGGCGGCGGCCGGCATCATCATCGCGAGTCTCGCGGTGCTGGTGCTGGCCGCCGACCAGTTGGCGAAGTATCTCGCTCTCGAGAACCTGCCGTACCAGGAGCCCGTCGAGGTCCTCGGCGACTTCCTGAGCTTCTACCTGACACGCAATCCCGGTGCCGCGTTCTCGCTCGGCGCTGAGGTCACGTGGATCTTCACCATCGCGCTGGCCGTCGTGGCCGGCGTCATCGCCTGGCTCGCCGCGACACGGGTGCGTTCCCGGCTGTGGGCCGTCGCGCTCGGACTCCTTCTCGGCGGCGTCCTGGGCAATCTGACCGACCGGCTCTTCCGCGACCCCGGGTTCGCGGTCGGACATGTCGTCGACTTCATCAACACGCCGTGGATGTGGTTCTTCCCCGGCATGTCGCCGGCGATCTACAACATCGCCGACATCTTCATCGTGTGCGACATGATCGCGATCGCACTGCTGGTACTCGTGGGGGTGCACATGGACGGATCGCGCGACCGCGGCCGCAATGACGAAGAGGAAACCGAGACCCTGCTGGGTGCCGAGGGCGATCAGTTCGCGCCGGGCGGCGCGGTGGCAGGCTTCGGGAGCGAGTTCCCGGTGGCGGAGGCCGATGCCGGCGTCCCCGCCGACGAGCGCGGGCTCCCGCCGCTGAGCGAGAGCGAGCAGCTCGAGGTCGAGGCGGAGGCCGAGCGCGAGGCGGAGGAGTACGAGGCCGAGCCCGAGCACCGCCGCCCTGGGCGCGACGCCGAGATCTGACGTGGAGTCGCGGAGCCTTCCCGTTCCCGACGGGCTCGACGGCACGCGCGTCGACGCGGCGCTCGCGAAGATGCTCGGGTTCTCGCGCACCTTCGCGGCCGACGTGGCCGATGCCGGCGGCGTGTCGATGGACGGGCGGACGCTCGCGAAGTCCGACAAGCTGCGCGGCGGCGCGTGGCTGGACGTGGCGTGGGCACCCAAGGAGGAGCCGCGCGTCGTCCCCGTCGAGGTGCCCGACCTCGGCATCGTCTACGACGACGACGACATCGTGGTGGTCGACAAGCCCGCCGGGGTCGCCGCCCACCCGTCGCTCGGATGGGAGGGGCCGACCGTGCTCGGCGCCCTCGCCGCCGGCGGCTACCGCATCGCGACGACCGGCGCAGCGGAGCGCCAGGGCGTGGTCCACCGCCTCGACGTCGGCACGAGCGGCCTCATGGTGGTCGCCAAGACCGAGAGCGCGTACGTCGCGCTCAAGCGCGCGTTCAAGGAGCGCGAGGTCGAGAAGATCTACCACGCGGTCGTGCAGGGCCACCCCGACCCCCTCGCCGGCACGATCGACGCGCCCATCGGGCGGCATCCGTCGCACTCGTGGAAGTTCGCCGTGACGCCCGACGGCAAGGACTCCGTCACGCACTACGAGACGCTCGAGGCCTTCCCGGGCGCCTCGCTGCTCGAGATCCACCTCGAGACCGGCCGCACGCACCAGATCCGCGTGCACATGGCCGCGCACCGGCATCCGTGTGTCGGGGATCCCCTGTACGGCGCCGATCCGACGCTGTCGGCCCGGCTCGGTCTCACGCGCCAGTGGCTGCACGCGCATGAGCTCTCGTTCGCCCACCCGAGCACGGGGGAGTGGGTCACCTTCACGTCGGCGTACCCGGCCAATCTCGCCCACGCGCTCGCGATCCTGCGCGGCGACTGAGCCCGACGCCGCCCGTCGTCACGGGGCTACGAGGGCTCACATCGGTCAGCGACCGCCCTCGAAACGGGCGACGCCCTCGTCGCGCAGGGCGGCCTGGATGCGTCCGCGCATATCGTCCGAGAGCTGCAGGGCGGGCAGCGCAGCGAGGTCGTACCAGCCGACCTCGCTCATCTCCCCGTCCGCCGGGTAGGGGTCTCCCGACACGAAGGCGCACCGGAAGGTCAGGTCGAGGTAGTCGCTCTGGTCGCCGTTCTCGTACGTGACCCGCGGGATCTGATGCACCCATGCGAGGCGCTCGGCGCGGCAGGTCACACCCGCCTCCTCGAGCGTCTCGCGCACCGCCGCGTCAGCCGGCTCCTCTCCCGGATCGACGATGCCGGTGACCGGCGTGAGGGCGCCGTTGTCGCTGCGGCGGCCGAGCAGCACGTGGTCGCCGCGCAGGACGACGGCAGTCACGCCGACGAGCGGCAGCGGCCGGGTGCCGACGAATCGGCGCAGGTCGAGGACGAAGTCGGGCGTCGGCATGACATCACCCTAGAGCGACGCGCGCGGAGGCAGCGGGAACGGTGGACGATGTCGGATGCCGGGGGCACAGTGGTCGCATGACGATCGAGGTGCGGCCGGCCACGGTGTTCGAAGACGTCGCCGCTCTGGTGGGGCCGAAGAATCCGGCGTCCAACGTGTGCTTCTGCCTGAGCTATCGCATCCCCGCGAAGGAGGCGACCGCCCTGCGCGGACCCGAGCGGGCCGAGCGTGTGCGCCGGCTCATGGACGAGGAGGGACCGATCGGGGTGCTGGCGTACGACGGCGACGAGCCCGTCGGCTGGGCGGCGGTGGCGCCTCGCACCCGGACGCATTTCGCCACCTTCCGCAAGATCCCCCATGTCGACGACCTCGATGTGTGGTCGCTGTGGTGCTTCCGCGTTCGGCCGGGTCATCGCAAGCAGGGGGTGATGCACGCGCTGGTCGACGGTGCGGTGGACTTCGCGCGCACGAGCGGAGCCCCCGCGATCGAGGGGTACCCGGTCGACAACGGCGCTGCCAGGGTGGATCTCACGATGGCCTACGTCGGCACGCAGCGCCTGTTCGAGCAGGCGGGCTTCGTCAAGGCGGCCGATACGACGTCGGTTCTCTCCGGATTCCCCCGTGTGCTCATGCGGCTCGAGCTCTAGCGTGGACGCGTGAACGACCTTCTGCGACGCCGCTTCACGCGGTCCAACACCCTGTACATCGACCTCGTCGACGCGCTCACCACCGAGCAGCTCGGGTCACGGCTCGCCGTGCCGTCCGACACCGTCGGCCATCAGCTGTGGTGCGTGCTCGGCGCGCGCGAGAGCTATCCTCGCGCGGCCCAGGCGGGGCAGTGGCAGGGGTTCACGAGTCCCGTCTCGGTGGAGCAGACGACGGATGCCGCGGCCCTGCGCACCGCCTTCGTCCAGACGGCGTCCGATGTCGGCGAGTGGATCGCGGGCCTCGACGCCGAGGACGAGGCTGCTCTCACCTACGCCCTCGCGCTGCTCGAGCACGAGACCCAGCATCACGGCCAGCTGATCCGCTTCCAGTACGGCCTCGGCATCGATCGGCCTCACTCCTGGCAGCAGCAGTACGCGCTCGACGAGGACTTCTGAAAGCCCTTCGACCTTCACTCTCCACGTGAGCGTGAGCAGGCGCAGTTCGCCCGACCTTCACCTTCGACTCGAGGGTGAATCGACCTCGCCGCGGGAGTCCGCGACTCACGCGATCGCCCGCGGCCGGTGTCGGCGGCCGAACCTAGACTCGATCCGTGGCATCCGACTCCTTCGTTCATCTGCACGTGCACAGCGAGTACTCGATGCTGGACGGTGCCGCCAAGATCGGCGCCATGACGCAGGCCGCGGCCGAGTACGGCATGCCGGCGATCGCGGTCACCGACCACGGCAACACCTTCGCGGCGTTCGAGTTCTACAACGCGGCCAAAGCCGCGGGCGTCAATCCGATCATCGGGCTCGAGGCGTACGTCACCCCCGGCACGCATCGCAGCGACAAGTCCCGCGTCGCGTGGGGCACGCCCGAGCAGAAGAGCGATGACGTCTCGGGCTCCGGCGCCTACACGCACATGACGATGTGGAGCCAGACCACGGAGGGGATGCACAACCTCTTCCGGCTGAGCTCACTCTCGAGCATGGAGGGCTACTACTTCAAGCCCCGCATGGACCGCGAGCTGCTCGAGACCTATGGCAAGGGGCTCATCGCGACGACGGGGTGCCCGTCCGGGGAAGTGCAGACGCGCCTCCGCCTGGGTCAGTACGACGCCGCCCGCGCGGCGGCCGCGGAGTTCCAGGACATCTTCGGCAGGGAGAACTACTTCGCCGAGATCATGGACCACGGGCTCTCGATCGAGCGCCGCGTCATGACCGACCTCATCCGTCTGTCCAAGGACCTGAACATCCCGCTCGTTGCGACCAACGACTCCCATTACACGCACCAGCACGAGGCCGACGCGCACGCGGCGCTCCTCTGCGTGCAGTCCGGTTCCACGCTCGACGACCCGAACCGGTTCAAGTTCGACGGGGACGGCTACTACATCAAGACCGCGCAGGAGATGCGGCAGATCTTCCGCGACCACCCCGAGGCCTGCGACAACACCCTGCTCATCGCCGAGCGGTGCGAGGTGGAGTTCAACACGAGCGCGAACTACATGCCGCGCTTCCCGGTCCCCGACGGCGAGACCGAGGACAGCTGGCTCGTCAAAGAGGTCGAGGCGGGCCTGCACTACCGCTACCCCGGCGGCATCCCCGACCGGGTGCGCAAGCAGGCCGAGTACGAGACCGGGATCATCCTCCAGATGGGGTTCCCCGGCTACTTCCTCGTCGTCGCCGACTTCATCAACTGGGCCAAGAACAACGGCATCCGCGTCGGCCCCGGCCGCGGCTCGGGCGCCGGCTCCATGGTGGCCTACGCGATGCGCATCACCGACCTCGATCCGCTCGAGCACGGCCTCATCTTCGAGCGATTCCTCAACCCCGACCGCGTCTCGATGCCCGACTTCGACGTCGACTTCGACGACCGCCGCCGCGGCGAAGTCATCGACTACGTCACGGAGAAGTACGGTTCAGAGCGCGTCGCGCAGATCGTGACCTACGGCACGATCAAGTCGAAGCAGGCGCTGAAAGACGCGGGGCGCGTGCTCGGCTTCCCGTTCAGCATGGGCGAGCGGCTCACCAAGGCCATGCCGCCGGCCGTCATGGGCAAGGACATGCCCCTGAGCGGAATGTTCGACTCGCAGCATCCCCGGTTCAAAGAGGCCAGCGAGTTCCGCGCGCTCATCGACACCGACCCCGACGCGAAGACGGTCTTCGATCGCGCGCTGGGGCTGGAGGGCCTCAAGCGTCAGTGGGGCGTCCACGCCGCGGGCGTCATCATGTCGAGCGAGCCGCTGCTCGACATCATCCCGATCATGCGCCGCGAGCAGGACGGCCAGATCGTCACGCAGTTCGACTATCCGTCGTGCGAGACGCTCGGTCTCATCAAGATGGACTTCCTGGGGCTGCGCAACCTCACGATCATCTCGGACGCCCTCGACAACATCCGCATGAACCGGGGCGAGGAGCTCGACCTCGAGCACCTCGAGCTCGACGACCGCCCCGCCTACGACCTGCTCACGCGCGGCGACACCCTCGGCGTGTTCCAGCTCGACGGCGGCCCGATGCGGTCGCTCCTGCGCCTGATGAAGCCCGACAACTTCGAGGACGTCTCGGCCGTGATCGCGCTGTACCGCCCGGGGCCGATGGGCGCCAACTCGCACATCAACTACGCGCTGCGCAAGAACGGGCAGCAGGAGGTCACGCCGATCCACCCCGAGCTCGAAGAGCCGCTCCGGGACATCCTCGACATCAGCTACGGCCTGATCATCTATCAGGAGCAGGTCATGGCGATCGCGCAGAAGGTCGCCGGGTTCTCGCTCGGACAGGCCGACATCCTCCGCCGCGCGATGGGCAAGAAGAAGAAGTCCGAGCTCGACAAGCAGTACGAGGGCTTCTCGGGTGGCATGAAGGAGCGCGGGTTCGGCGATGACGCCATCAAGGCGCTGTGGGACATCCTTCTGCCGTTCTCCGACTACGCGTTCAACAAGGCGCACTCGGCGGCGTACGGCCTCGTCTCGTACTGGACCGCATACCTGAAGGCCCACTATCCGGCCGAGTACATGGCGGCACTGCTCACCAGCGTCGCGGACTCGAAGGACAAGATGGCGGTCTACCTCAACGAGTGCCGCCGCATGGGCATCAAGGTGCTGCCGCCCGACGTGGGGGAGTCGATCCGGTATTTCGCCGCCGTTGGCGAAGACATCCGGTTCGGGCTGGGTGCCGTCCGCAACGTGGGCGCCAACGTCGTCGACGGGATCGTGGCGGCACGCAAGGACGCGAAGTTCACGTCGTTCCACGACTTCCTGGTCCAGGTCCCGATGCACGTGGCGAACAAGCGGACCATCGAGTCCCTGATCAAGGCCGGCGCGTTCGACTCGATGGGCGACACCCGTCGAGCGCTCCTGGAGGTCCACGAGGACGCCACCGAGGCAGCTGTCGATCGCAAGCGCAACGAGGCTCAGGGAGCCATCGGGTTCGACTTCGACAGTCTCTACGACGCCGTCGAGGAGGTCGTGCCGCCGAAGGTCCCGGTACGGCCGGAGTGGACCAAGAAGGACAAGCTCGCCTTCGAACGCGAGATGCTCGGCCTCTACGTGTCGGATCACCCGCTCGCCGGCCTCGAGATCCCGCTCGCCAAGCACGCGTCGACCAGCATCCACGACCTGCTCGCCTCGGAGGACGTCGGCGACGGCGACCAGGTGACGATCGCCGGCCTCGTGACGAGCGTGCAGCACCGCGTCGCCAAGCAGAGCGGCAATCCCTACGGCATGATCACGGTCGAGGACTTCGACGGCGAGATCACGGTCATGTTCATGGGCAAGACCTACACCGAGTTCCAGCACATGCTGCAGGCCGACTCGATCCTCGTCGTGCGAGGACGCGTGTCTCGACGCGACGACGGGATGAACCTGCACGCGCAGTCGGCGTTCACGCCCGATCTGGGCACGACGGACGACTCCAGCTCGCTGGTGCTGATGATGCCGGAGCGCCGAGCGAGCGAGGCCCTCATCGGCGAGCTGCTGCAGACGCTGAACCGCCACGCGGGCGACACCGAGGTCTCTTTGAAGCTCCACAGCGGCACGGTGGCGAAGGTCTTCGAGGTGCCGCATACGGTGCGGATCACCCCCGACCTCTATGGCGAACTGAAGGGTCTGCTCGGGCCGCAATGCCTGGGATGATGCGTGACACGCGGGCGGCAACGGATGCGGCGAACCCCGCGCGTAGTCTCATCGGCGTCTCATACGCCGTGGGTAATATCGGGTCGACGCGGGCTTCAGGCCCGCCGGAAGGGACGATCGTGACGGACGAGAAGCAGGACGGGAACATCGACGAGGCGGTCGCGACCGAAGAGCCGCCGCAGTACGGAGTAGGGCCCTTCTCGATCCGCGAGGTCGCCCTCGCCGGCACGTGGCTCGTCGCTTTCGTGGTGTCGTTCTTCCCGATCTACGGCGATCTGGGTGAAGGTCCGTCGGTCTGGAGCAGCGGCATCGACTGGGTGCTGACCGTCGGAGTGCCCACTGTGGCGGTATTCCTCATCGCGCTGCGCCGGCTCTCGCCGCAGGGCATCCGCCGCGTCGGCTCGCTCGGCATCGACCAGTTCGCGTCGGTCGCGTTCTCGGTGGCCACCGTGCTGTGGCTGACGATCATCTGGAACTCCTTCATCCAGCTCGCGAGCGGACGCGTCTTCGTCGCGACCTGGGTCGTCTGGGTCGAGTTCTTCCTCATGCTCGCCGGCGTGGTGCTGACCGTCCTGGCGCCGTTCATCGCGCCGTTCGCGCAGGACTTCCGAGGACGCCCCGAGGTCCCGGCGCACCGCAACGCGCGTCCGGTGCTGCCAGTGGCGCCCCGCCCCGCGTACGTCCGCCCGGAGCCCGCAGCCGACTCCGCGTACGCCGACGACTCCGCCTACGCCGCGGAGGCCGCGTACGCCGCCGAGGCTGCCCCCGAGGCGCCTGCAGCGCCCTACGCGTCGGCCGGCGACGAGGAGGCGCCGCGCGGGTACGACCTCGACGAGACCCCCCGCGCGACGACGGACGACGCCGCGACCACGGTGATCCCGCTCGACGAGCAGGACGCCGGCGCAGCGGACGAGTCGGTCTCCGCGGAGACTGCGGCGACCGAGCCTGCCGCGACCGAGCCCGCCCACGCACGTGAGTCGTTCGAACCCGTCGACAACCCGTCGTCGACGGTCGAGCCCCCCGCCGCCACCGCGCCGCAGCACCAGGCGTTCTGGGCGCTCGTCCCCGAGGAGCGCGACATCGTCGACGAGATCGGCATCCCGGTGTTCCGCATCGGTCCGACCGCGTGGGCGCTCGTGATCGAGGACCGCGGCGAGGTCTTCGTGGTGCGCCACGAGGACGGTCGCATCGGCTACCTGCACGACGTCTCCGGCGTCACGCGCGGCTGATCCCGATACGCGACGCCGGGCTTTCGCCCGGCGTCGCCGGTCGATCCGGCGAAGCCCTTCCTATCGGCGCGGTACCGTAGACGGATGCTCCGGACGATCGACCTGCGCGGGCGCACGCTCTCGCCCGCCGAACTGCTCGCGACCGTTCCCCGTGCCGCTGCGGCAAGGGAAGAGGCCCTGGCGACGGCCGCCCGCATCGTGGACGACGTCGCCGCCCGCGGCGAGGACGCACTGCGCGAGCAGGCGGAGAAGTTCGACGGAGCGACGGGCCACGACATCCGTGTGCCGGCCGCCCACCTCGACGAGGCCCTCGCGGCGCTCGACCCCGCGGTGCGCTCTGCGCTGGAAGAGGCGATCGCACGCGTGCGCGAAGCCTCTGCCGCACAGGTGCCCGCGCCGACGGTGACCGAGCTCGGACCCGGCGCCCGGGTCACCCAGCGCTGGCAGCCGGTGCGCCGCGTCGGTCTCTACGTCCCCGGCGGCAAGGCCGTCTACCCCTCCAGCGTCGTGATGAACGTGGTGCCCGCGCAGGTCGCCGGCGTGCGCGAGATCGCGCTCGCCTCGCCGCCCCAGCGGGAGTTCGGCGGCCGTGTGCACCCGGTGATCCTCGGAGCCGCCCGGCTCCTCGGCGTCACGGAGGTGTATGCGATGGGCGGGGCGGGGGCGATCGGCGCGCTCGCTCACGGCGTCGCCTCCCTCGGCCTCGAGCCGGTGGACGTCGTCACGGGCCCGGGCAACAACTTCGTGGCTGCGGCCAAGCGGGCCGTCGCCGGCCTGGTCGGGACGGATGCCGAGGCCGGCGCCACCGAGATCCTCGTCGTCGCCGACGACAGCGCCGACGCGCGCCTGGTCGCCGTCGACCTCATCAGCCAGGCCGAGCACGACGAGCAGGCCTCGGCTGTGCTCGTGACGACTTCGGAGCAGCTCGCCGACGACGTGCGGGAGGCGATCGCCCCGCGCGCCGCCGCGACCCGGCACGCCGAGCGCGTCGCGGCTGCCCTTGCCGGCCCGCAGTCGGCGATCGTCCTCGTGGACGACCTCGCCGCCGCGACGGCGTTCAGCAACGCCTACGCGCCCGAGCACCTGGAGCTGCACCTCGCCGACCCGCGCCCGGAGGAGTTCGTGCACGCGGGGGCGGTGTTCGTCGGCGCCGACTCGCCGGTGAGCCTCGGCGACTACCTCGCCGGAAGCAACCACGTGCTCCCGACCGGCGGGCAGGCGCGGTACTCGGCGGGTCTGTCGGCCGCGACGTTCCTGCGTCCGCAGCAGGTCATCGAGTACGACCGCGACGCCCTCGCGGTCGTCCGCGACGCCATCGTGACGCTGGCCGAAGCAGAGGCGCTTCCCGCGCACGGCGAGGCGATCACGGCTCGGTTCGAGGACTGAGGCCGGATTCCCGGCGTAGGCTGTCTCTGCCATGCACTGCCCGTTCTGCCGCCACGCCGATTCGCGCGTCATCGACTCGCGCACCAGCGACGACGGTCTCAGCATCCGTCGCCGGCGTCAGTGCCCCCAGTGCGGCGGCCGCTTCACGACGATCGAGACCGCCAGCCTCAACGTGATCAAGCGCTCCGGCGTGATCGAGCCGTTCAGCCGCGAGAAGGTCATGTCGGGCGTGCGTAAGGCCTGTCAGGGGAGACCCGTGACGGATGCCGATCTCGCGGTACTCGCGCAGACGGTGGAGGAGAGCATCCGCCAGACCGGCGCCTCGCAGCTCGACGCCAACGAGATCGGGCTGGCGATCCTCGGGCCGCTGCGTGACCTGGACGAGGTCGCCTACCTGCGGTTCGCGAGCGTCTACCAGGCCTTCGACTCGCTCGAGGACTTCGAGGCGGCGATCGAGCAGCTGCGCGTCGACCACGGGCGCGCGCCCGCACACGAGGACAGCGCGGCGGCCGCGGGGGAGTGACCGGATAGCCTAGGAGGGATGTATCCCCTCCTCTTCCGCACCGTGCTGTCGCGCATGGATCCCGAGTCCGCCCACCACGCCGCGATGGTCGTGATCCGCGTCCTGGGTGTGCCGCCCTTCTCGTGGGTCGCACGCGCGATCACCCGGCCGGCGCCCGAGCTCGCGACCACGGCGCTGGGGCTCACGTTCGACTCGCCGTTCGGCGTCGCCGCGGGATTCGACAAGGATGTTACCGGCGCCAAGGGCCTGCACGCGCTGGGATTCGGTCACGTCGAGGTCGGGACGGTGACGGCGATCCCGCAGGACGGGAACCCGCGCCCGAGGCTCTTCCGGCTCATCCCCGATCGCGCCGTCGTGAACCGCATGGGGTTCAACAACCACGGCGCCCAGGCGGCGGCGGCACGTCTGCGGCGCCTGCGCAAGCGCTCACGTCGTACGGTGCTCGGCGTCAACATCGGCAAGAGCCGGGTGGTCGACGTCGCCGATGCGACGGCGGACTACGTCCGAAGTGCGACCCTGCTGGCGCCGCTGGCCGATTACCTCGTCGTCAACGTCTCGTCGCCGAACACGCCCGGTCTGCGCGGCCTGCAGGCGGTCGAGACGCTGCGCCCGCTGCTGGAGGCCGTGCACGCGGCAGCAGGCGTGACGCCGCTGCTGGTGAAGATCGCGCCCGATCTCTCTGACGACGAGGTCGTCGCGATCGCGCAGCTCGCCGTCGATGCGGGGCTCGCGGGCATCATCGCGACCAACACGACGATCTCTCGCGAGGGCCTCGTCACCGACCCGGCCACGATCGCCGCGGCCGGCGACGGCGGCCTGTCGGGGGCGCCGCTGAAGACGCGCGCGCTCGAGGTGCTGCGCCTCCTGCGCGCGACGGTGCCGGCCGACTTCGCGGTGATCTCCGTCGGCGGGGTCGAGACCGCCGCAGACGTGCAGGAGCGGTTGGATGCCGGTGCCACGCTGGTGCAGGGCTACACGGCCTTCCTCTACCGCGGGCCGCTGTGGGCCCGGCAGATCAACCGCGGTTTGGCCGCGCGCCGTTGAGGCCGTGCGGCCGAGGACGTCCTGTGATGATCAGGCGGGCTTCTGGCCGCGCTTGACCTGCGGCTTCGGCAGGCGCAGGAACCGCATCTGCACGGTCCGCATGGCGGCGTACCAGCCGAGACCCTTCTCCGCCTTGCCCTCGCCGAACTTCTTCTTCACCGCGCGCTTGACCGTGATCGACGTGATCACCATGTCGCCGATCACGAAGAAGATGAAGATCCAGAGGCCCACGAACGCGTAGTACTGCAGCGCCGGGATGGGAAGGAACGTCGCCAGGATCACGAGCACCATCGCGGGCATGACCGCCTCGCCCAGGTGCCAGCCGGCGTCGACCCAGTCGCGCACGAACTTGCGCTGGGGGCCCTGGTCGCGCGCGGGGAGGTAGCGCTGGTCGCCGTTGGCCATGCCGATGCGGGCCTTCTCGCGCTGCGTGGCGAGGTCGGCCTTCGCGCGGGCCCTCGCCTCCTTCGTGTCGGCGACGAGGGGGCGCTTGCGCGCGGCCTCCTGCTCGGCGCGGGAAGGAGTGGGGCGTCCCTTGGGCGAGGGACCGCCGAGGGGGACGCCGTTCAGCGCGGTGCCCTCCGACGGTGCGTCGTTGGACGAAGGTGCTGCAGGTGTCTTGGCCACGGATGATCCTCGATGTGCGGAGTAGGGGTGCACTTAAGATTACCCGCATGAGCTCTGACCTCTCCCGACAGGATGCTGTGCGCGACGCCGCGGCATCCGGCATCCCTTCCGCACTCGCCGATCTCGGGACGCTGGTGCGTATCCCGTCCGTCGCATTCCCCGGGTTCGACCCCGCAGAGGTGCAGCGCAGCGCCGAGGCGGTCGCCGGTCTGGTGCGCGACACCGGACTGTTCGAGACCGTCGAGATCCGTTCGGCTGTCATCCCGGCCACGGGGGAGCAGGGCAGCCCTGCCGTCGTGGCCACGCGCGCGGCCCGCAACGGCCGGCCGACGATCCTGCTGTACGCGCACCACGATGTGCAGCCCGTCGGCGACGAGTCTCTGTGGGAGTCGCTCCCCTTCGAGCCGACGATTCGCGGCGGACGGCTGTACGGCCGCGGCGCCGCCGACGACAAAGCCGGCATCATGGCGCACCTCGCCGCGCTCCGCGCGCTCAAGGAGGCCATCGGCGAGGACTTCGACCTCGGTGTCGCCCTGTTCTTCGAGGGTGAGGAGGAGGCGGGATCGCGCTCGTTCGCGCAGTTCCTCTCCGACAACGCGGACGCCCTCCGCGCCGACGTGATCGTCGTCGCGGACTCGGGCAACTGGGACGCCAAGACGCCCGCCCTGACGGTGTCGCTGCGCGGCAACACCCGCTTCACGCTGCGGGTGCGCACGCTCGAGCACGCGTCGCACTCCGGCATGTTCGGGGGAGCCGTTCCCGACGCCATGATGGCGACCGTCAAGCTGCTCGCCACGCTGTGGGACGACGACGGGGCGGTCGCCGTGGCGGGCCTGACGGAACGGGATGCCGACACCCCGCCGTACAGCGAGGAGACGCTGCGCGACGAGGCCGGGCTTCCGGCGGGCGTCTCGCCGGTCGGCCGGGGCACGATCCTCAGCCGCATCTGGAACAAGCCGTCGATCACGGTGACCGGCATCGACGCGCCCAGCGTGGTCAACGCGTCGAACACGCTGAGCCCCGAGATCTCGGTCGTCATCAGCGCCCGCATCGCCCCCGGTCAGGCCGCACGCGACGCGTACGCCGCCATCGAGGCGCACCTGCACGCGCACGCGCCGTTCGGCGCCCAGCTGGAGTTCAGCGACCAGGACTTCGGCGACGCGTTCCTCGTGGACACCTCGGGCTGGGCCGTCGAGGCGGCGCGCGAGGCGCTGCACGAGGGATACGGCGTCGAGTCCGTGGACATCGGCGTCGGCGGGTCCATCCCCTTCATCGCCGACCTGGTGCGGGAGTTCCCGGGCGCGCAGATCCTCGTGACGGGTGTCGAGGACCCCCACGCGAAGGCGCACAGCCCGAACGAGTCGCTGCACCTGGAGACCTTCCGCAACGCCGTCCTGGCCGAGGCGCTGCTGCTCGAGAAACTCGACGCGCGCACCGCGCAGGCGTAGGCCGTCTCCGAGATCGGCGTGGAAACGCCGATCTCGGAGCCTCCTCCCGGCGGGCACGCGTAGAATCGACGCATCCCGCCGCCCGCAGTGGATGATGAACGATCCGGGCGGCCCTTCCGGAGGAGTGCCATGACCGACACCGCACTGACGACCGAGCTGACCGCCCGTGAGCATGGCGTGCTGCTGACCGACGCCGCCGCCGGCAAGGTCAGGAACCTGCTCGAGCAGGAAGGCCGCGACGACCTGCGCCTGCGCGTCGCCGTGCAGCCCGGCGGCTGCAGCGGCCTGATCTACCAGCTGTACTTCGACGAGCGCTACCTCGACGGCGACAAGACCGTCGATTTCAGCGGCGTCGAGGTGATCATCGACGACATGAGCGTTCCGTACCTCGACGGCGCCACGATCGACTTCAAGGACACCATCTCGGAGCAGGGGTTCACCATCGACAACCCCAACGCGGCGGGCTCGTGCGCCTGCGGTGACAGCTTCCACTGATCGGTCTCGGATCCGACACTTTTCCGGCGGGTCCGGCGCGCTTCGAATGGCGCCCGGGCCCGCCTTTTTTGATCCCTGGGACACGATCCAACCTGGGCGGATGGCCTGAATCCCCTGGACGCTTGCCCTAGACTGGCGGGAGTCCTGTTCGTGATCGGAAAGGTGCACCGTGCCTTCGAAACGCCGTATCCGCTGGGCCGTTCTCCCGCTCGGGATCGCAACGGCAGCAGTCCTCGCCGGATGCACCCCGACCGAGCTGCACGGCTTCCTCCCCGGGTTCACCGAAGACGGCCAGCCGGCCACGAATCACACCGACATGGTCGCGGGCCTCTGGGTCAACTCGTGGATCGTCCTGCTCGCCGTCGGCGTCGTCACGTGGGGCCTCATGGGCTGGGCGGCGATCGCCTACCGGCGTCGCAAGGGCCAGATGGGGCTTCCCATCCAGCTGCGCTACAACATGCCGATCGAGATCTTCTACACGATCGTGCCGCTCATCCTCGTCATCGGCTTCTTCGCCTTCACGGCACGGGACCAGACGGTCCTCGAGACGCAATACGACGACCCCGACGTGTCGATCACGGCGATTGGCAAGCAGTGGTCGTGGGACTTCCAGTACGACGGCGAGACCGACGACGACACCGTGTGGACCATGGGCGTCCAGGCCCAGACGGACGAGCGCGGCGACGTCATCAGCGAGCTCCCGACCCTGGTGCTGCCTGTCGGCGAGACGGTCAAGATCAAGCTGCAGTCGCGCGATGTCATCCACTCCTTCTGGATCATCGACTTCCTGTATAAGAAAGACATGTACATCGGCAAGGACAACTACTGGTCCTTCACGCCGACCCGCGAGGGCACGTACAACGGCAAGTGCGCCGAACTGTGCGGCGAGTACCACTCGATGATGCTGTTCAACGTGGATGTCGTGAGCCCGGAGGAGTACGAGGACTACCTCGACTCGCTGCGCGAAGCCGGCCAGACCGGTGACATCAACGACGCCTATGACCGTCTGCAGAACGCGCCCGGGACGGGCGCCACGGGCGAGGCGTCAGACGAAGAGGGAGACCACTGATCATGGCGACGACGCTTCCGCTTCAGGAGACGACGCAGGGTCGCCCGACCACCCTGCCGCCGCGTCAGGCCGCGCTGCTCAGCGCTTCGCGCGTCGAGCAGAAGGGCAACATCATCGTCAAGTGGATCACCTCCACTGACCACAAGACGATCGGCTACCTGTACCTCATCTCGTCCGTCATCTTCTTCCTCCTCGGCGGAGTGATGGCGCTGATCATCCGTGCGGAGCTCTTCGAGCCCGGCATGCAGATCATCCCGACAAAAGAGCAGTACAACCAGCTCTTCACGATGCACGGCACGATCATGCTGCTGATGTTCGCGACGCCGCTGTTCGCGGGCTTCGCGAACGCGATCCTGCCGCTGCAGATCGGTGCGCCGGATGTCGCGTTCCCGCGTCTGAACGCGTTCGCCTTCTGGCTGTTCCTGTTCGGATCGACGATCGCCGTCGCCGGCTTCCTCACCCCGCAGGGCGCGGCGTCGTTCGGATGGTTCGCGTATCAGCCGCTCGCCAACGCCAGCTTCTCTCCGGGCGCGGGTGGAAACCTCTGGATGCTCGGCCTCGGCATGAGCGGCTTCGGCACGATCCTCGGCGCGGTGAACTTCATCACGACGGTGATCACGATGCGCGCGCCGGGCATGACGATGTGGCGCATGCCGATCTTCTCGTGGAACACCCTGATCACCAGCATCCTGATCCTGATGGCGTTCCCGGTGCTGGCCGCCGCCATCCTCGCCGCCGCGGCCGACCGCGTGCTCGGTGCTCACATCTACGACCCGGCCAACGGCGGCGTGCTGCTGTGGCAGCACCTGTTCTGGTTCTTCGGTCACCCCGAGGTGTACATCATCGCGCTGCCATTCTTCGGCATCGTGTCGGAGATCTTCCCGGTCTTCAGCCGCAAGCCGATCTTCGGCTACAAGACGCTCGTCTACGCGACGATCGCGATCGCGGCGCTCTCGGTCGCCGTGTGGGCTCACCATATGTACGTGACCGGCGCAGTGCTGCTGCCGTTCTTCGCCCTCATGACGATGCTCATCGCGGTGCCCACCGGCGTGAAGATCTTCAACTGGATCGGCACGCTCTGGCGAGGCTCCGTGACGTTCGAGACCCCGATGGTCTTCGCACTCGGCTTCCTCGTCTCGTTCGTCTTCGGTGGTCTCACGGGCGTCATCCTCGCCTCGCCGCCGCTGGACTTCGCCCTGTCGGACTCGTACTTCGTCGTGGCGCACTTCCATTACGTGGTCTTCGGCACGGTCGTGTTCGCGATGTTCGCCGGCTTCTACTTCTGGTGGCCCAAGTGGACGGGGCGGATGCTCAACGAGCGCCTCGGCTACGTGCACTTCTGGATGCTGTTCATCGGCTTCCACATGACGTTCCTCATCCAGCACTGGCTGGGCGTCGACGGCATGGTGCGCCGCTACGCGGACTATTCGGAAGCGGACGGCTGGACCTGGCAGAACCAGGTGTCGACGATCGGCGCTGTCATCCTCGGCGCCTCGATGATCCCGTTCCTCTTCAACGTGTGGATCACCTCGCGCAAGGCGCCCCGGGTGACCGTCAACGATCCGTGGGGCTACGGCGCATCGCTCGAGTGGGCGACCTCGTGCCCGCCGCCGCGTCACAACTTCACGTCCATCCCGCGCATCCGCAGTGAGCGGCCCGCATTCGACCTGAACCACCCCGAGGCGGGCATCCCGGTCGGCGTCGGTCCGGCGAAGGACGCGCCCGAAGCCCCGGTTGCCGACCTCGCCGAGGGAGAGGTGAAGTAAGGTGCGCACCAACACCGGACTCTGGTGGCTGCTGTCCGCGTTCTTCCTGTTCGTGGGAGCCGTCTACACGGGCTGGAGCATCATCGCCCACCCCGACGTGCCGTGGTACCAGGGCATCGAATGGGTCGGCAGCGTGGCACTGCTGTTCACGGCGCTCATGGGCGCACTCATCGCGTTCTACATCGGTCGGGTGCACAACGCCCAGGGCGGCGAACTGCCCGAGGACGTCCTCACCGCCGACATCGACGACGGTGACCCGGAGCTCGGCGAGTTCAGCCCGTGGTCGTGGTGGCCCATCGTGCTCGCCTTCTCGGCGGCGCTCGGCATGATCGGCCTGGCGGTGGGCGCATGGCTCATGCCCATCGGCATCGGCGTCTTCGTCGTGGCGATCGTCGGCTGGGTGTACGAGTACTACCGCGGATACTTCGCCCGCTGATCGGCGAGCCGACGCTCCGCGTGACCTTCCGCACGACGTGCCCGGAGGCCCGTTCATGACGGGCCTCCGGGCACGTCTGCATGCCGCCGCCCGCTCCGACACCGGCCCGCACCGCGCGACCAACCAGGACGCCGCGTTCACGGCGCCATGGGGTGCGGCGGTCGCAGACGGCGTCGGCGGCGGTCCCGCCGGCGACTTGGCCTCGGCCACCTTCGTCCATCGCCTCGCGGCGGGCCGGCTGGACGGACTCGAGCCGGTGCAGCTGGCCGACAGCGTGCGTTCGGCCAACTGGGATCTCCGCGCCCACGTCGAGCGCGATCCGTCGCTGAGCGGCATGGCGACGACGTTCACGGGCCTCTTCGCCGACCGCGACGGCGGGGTGCTGCTCGCACACACGGGCGACTCGCGCGCCTACCGGCTGCGCGGAAGCGAGCTCACCCAGATGAGCCGCGACGACTCGCTCGTGCAGGCGCTCGTCGACCAGGGACTGGTCTCGATCGCCGAGGCAGCCTCCCACCCGCGCCGCAACCTCATCACCGCGTCGCTCAGCGGCGCCGAGCGCGACGCCGCGGTGGTGACGGCCTTCGACGCGCCGGTCGGCGATCGCTGGATGCTGTGCAGCGACGGCCTCACCGATTACGTTCCGGATGCCGACATCCGCGCGATCCTGAACGGCATCGGCGATGCGGACGCGGCCGCCGAGGCGTGCGTGGCCCTCGCGCTGGACGCCGGCAGCCGGGACAACGTCACCGTCGTGGTGTGCGACGTCGTCGATCCCGCGCTGGACAGCGCGGGCGCGTTCGCCCAGACGTCCTTCTACGGATCGGCCGCCACGCGGTACATGGAAGGGCTCGAGTCGGCCTGAGGCGGTCGGTCAGCTCTCCACCTTCGCGCGGACGACCATCACCTGTGGGTCGAACACGCGGGGGAGTTCGCCTTCGTCGTTCTCGGTCGGCTGCCCTTCACGCATCCAGTACTCGTAGCCGCCGATCATCTCCTTGACGGAGTAGCCGAGCTTCGCGAACTCGAGCGCACCCTTCGCGCCGGCGTTGCAGCCGGGGCTCCAGCAGTACACGACCACCGGTGTCGCGGCGTCGATCTCGCGCGGCGCGCGCTCGGCGATCTCTCGATAGGGCATGTGAACGGCCCCACGGATGCGCCCTTGCGCCCATGCCTCGTCACCGCGGACATCCACGAGGATGAACCGCTCCCCGTCCTTCTGCGCGGCGTACACATCGGATGCGTCCGTCTCGAGGGCGAGCTTGGCGGAGAAGTAGGAGAGCGCGTCGGTCATGAACCCACGGTACGACAGCGCTGTGCTGCGCGATCGCGGATGCGCGGTCAGAGGGCGTGCGATTCCTGCCGTTCCGGGAGACGGCCCGCGACGGGGGAGCGAGGAGCATGCGTCGTGCCGGCGACGATAATGCCGGATGCCCCGGCACGATCCTGGTGATCGTGCCGGGGCATCCGGCGGCGCAGCGGAGACGACCTACTGGTCGGACTCCTTCTCGCGGTTCTTCGGCGACTTCGTTCCCTGCTCCGGCTCCGGCACGATGACGTTCGAGGGGCGCACCGGCACCTCGCTGTTCCTGCCGTCGTCGATCGGCTTGTGCGGGGCATCCGGGACACCTGCGCGCTCGTGCGCACCCTGGATCTCGAGGTCCTCCTCCTCGGCGATGTGGCCGAGCTCGTGGTGCTGATGTGCCAGCGCCGCGTCGAGCTCGCTCTGCGAGACCGGCGTGAGGCGGTCCTCGAAGAACCAGCGCGAGATGGACGCGCGGAGGTTCTCATGCCACGGGATGCGTCCCTGAGCGTTCGGGCGGACCACGAGCGGCTCGTAGGTGTCGAAGTCGGCGAGCTTGAAGCGCTCGTACTCGTCGACGGGCTGGTGCACCTCGATGTACTCGCCACCGGGCAGGCGGACGATGCGTCCCGACTCGTAGCCGTGCAGGGCGATCTCGCGATCCTTCTTCTGCAGCGCGACGCAGATGCGCTTCGTCACGAAGTACGCGATCACCGGCCCGATGATCAGCAGCGCCTGCAGCGTGTGGATGACTCCCTCCATCGTCAGCCAGAAGTGCGTGGCGATGATGTCGGAGGCCGCCGCGGCCCAGAGCACTGCGTAGAACGTGACACCGGCTGCACCGATGGCGGTGCGCGTCGCGGCGTTGCGGGGACGCTGTGCGATGTGGTGCTCGCGCTTGTCGCCGGTGACCCACGACTCGATGAAGGGGTAGATCAGCACGAGGACGATGAACAGACCGAGGACGACCAACGGCACGATGATGTTGAACGACCACGTGCGGTTCAGGAAGACGAACTCCCAGCCCGGCGGCACCAGTCGCAGCGCGCCGTCCGCGAAGCCGATGTACCAGTCGGGCTGGGTTCCGGCGGAGACGGGGGACGGGTCGTAGGGGCCGTAGTTCCAGATCGGGTTGATCGTGAACAGCGAGGCGATGAGCACGATCACGCCGAACGTGATGAACAGGAACCCGCCCATCTTGGACATGTACACCGGCATCATCGGGTAGCCCACGACGACGCTGTTGGTGCGCCCGGCACCCGCGAACTGCGTGTGCTTGTTGATCACCATCAGCATGAGGTGGACGACGAGCAGGCCGACCAGGATCGCAGGCAGCAGCAGGATGTGCAGGGTGTACAGGCGCCCGACGATCGCGTCGCCCGGGAACTGCCCGCCGAACAGCAGGAACGAGGTCCACGTGCCGATGATCGGGATGCCCTTGACCATGCCGTCGATGATGCGCAGGCCGTTGCCCGACAGCACGTCGTCGGGGAGCGAGTAGCCCGTGAAGCCTTCGCCCATCGCCAGGATGAAGAGGATGAAGCCGATCACCCAGTTGAGCTCGCGCGGCTTGCGGAACGCACCGGTGAAGAACACACGCAGCATGTGCACGCCGATTCCGGCGACGAACACGAGCGCGGCCCAGTGGTGCATCTGGCGAACCAGGAGACCGCCGCGAAGGTCGAAGGAGATCTCGAGGGTCGATGCCATGGCGGCCGACATCTCGATGCCTCGCATCGGGATGTACGCGCCGTTGTAGTGCGTCTCGACCATCGACGCCTGGAAGAAGAACGTCAGGAACGTGCCGGAGAGCAGCACGACGACGAACGCCCAGAGAGCGATCTCGCCGAGCATGAACGACCAGTGGTCGGGGAAGATCTTGCGGCCGAGCTCTTTGACGAAGCCCGAGAGACTTGTGCGCTCGTCGATGTAGTTCGCGGTGGCGCCGATGAAGCGGCCGCCGAGGGGCTTGTCGCGCCCGTTCGGCGACACGGGCGCCGCGGGAGGAGCCTCAGGCTGCTCGGTGACGGTTGAGGTGCTCAATGACGCTCCCAGAAGCTCGGGCCGACGGGCTCGTTGAAGTCGCTCCTCGCGATGAGGTAGCCCTCGTCGTCGACGGTGATGGGCAGCTGCGGCAGGGGACGCGCGGCCGGTCCGAAGAGGACCTTCGCGTGGTCGGTGACGTCGAACTGCGACTGGTGGCATGGGCACAGGAGGTGGTGCGTCTGCTGCTCGTACAGGGCCACCGGGCAGCCGACGTGCGTGCACACCTTGGAGTACGCGACGATGCCGTTGTACGACCACTCCTTACGCTCCTCGGACTCGACCAGCTGCTCGGGGAGCAGGCGGACCAGGAGGACGATCGCCTTGGCCTTCTCGTCGAGGTAGCCCTCGCTGTGCGACACCTCGGCCAGAGCCTCGGGGATCACGTGCACGGCGGAGCCGAGGGTGAGGTCCGCAGCGCGGATGGGCTCGCCCGAAGGGTCGTGGGCCAGGCGCATGCCCTCCTTCCACATGGTGTGCTCGAGGAGGTATACCGGGTCGCCCGCGTGCGGCTTCTCGGGCGAGTTGAAGGGTGCGAGTCCGCGGAAGAGCACCACGCCCGGGACGACCGAGGCGACGAGTGCGGCGATCAGCGAGTTGCGGATCATCACGCGGCGGCCGAAGCCGGACTCGGCATCCGCGTCGGCGAAGGCCTTGATCGCGGCTTCACGCGTCGTGTCGCGACCACGCGTGGCGTGACGGGGCTCGACGAACTCCCGGTCGGACATGACGGCCTTGGACCAGTGGATCGCGCCGACGCCGATGGCGAGCAGGGCGAAGGCGATGCCGAGACCGATGAAGAGGTTGTTGTTGCGGATGTCGACGATCCGCCCGCTCTCGATCGGGAACAGCATGTACGCCGCGATGGCCCAGATGCTGCCGGCGATCGACAGGTAGAAGAGCGTGTAGACGCCCCGGACGGCCCGCTTCATCGAAGCGGGATCCTTGTCTGTCATCCGCTCGCGATGCGGGGGGAGGCCAGGGTTGCGCACCGGGTCGGGGACCGCGACGGCGAGCCCGGGGGAGGGCTTCCAGGAAGCCCTCTCGTGCTCGAGCGGGTCGTCCTCGTGGGCCATGCTGCTCCTCGTCAGTGTTGCGTGTGTAATACGTAGATCAGTTGGACTTCGCCGTGATCCACACGGTGATGGCGATCAGCGAACCGATCCCGAAGATCCAGATGAAGAGGCCCTCGGAGACGGGGCCGAGCGAGCCGAGCGAGAATCCGCCGGCCGACTCGTTGTCCTGCAGATAGAGCAGGTAGGTGATGACGTCGCGCTTCTCTTCGGTGGTCAGCGTCATGTCGTTGAACACCGGCATGTTCTGCGGTCCGGTGACCATTGCCGCGTACATGTTGAGCGGAGTCGTCGTGTGCAGGTTCGGCGCGTACTTGCCCTCGGTGAGCGCACCGCCGGCGCCGGCGACGTTGTGGCACATCGCGCAGTTGATGCGGAAGAGCTCGCCGCCCTCCGATGCGTTGCCCTCGCCGTCCAGCACCTCGTCGTCCGGGTAGGTGGGACCGGGGGCGATGGACTGGATGTAGGCGCCCACCGCGGCGATCTGCTCGTCGGTGAACTGAGCCGGCTTCTGCGGAGCCTGGGGCCCCTGCATCTGCAGCGGCATACGACCGGTGCTCATCTGGAAGTGCACCGCGAGCTCGCCGACGCCGTACAGCGACGGACCGTCTTCCGTGCCCTGCACGTCCAGGCCGTGGCAGGTGGCGCAGTTCGCCTGGAACAGCTTCTTGCCGTCCTCGGCGGTGAGCGCGGAGTTCGTCACCGTCTCAGGTGTCGTCGCCGCCATCGCGGCGGATGCCCCGGCGTAGACACCGCCGGTGATGAGCAGGCCGATGCCGATCAGTGCGGCTGCGGCCCAGGGGCTGCGGCGGCCTTTCGAGCGGCGCGTGGACTCTCGTGCCATTTCGGGTTACAGCTCCGCTCTCACTTGAGGAAGTAGATGACGAGGAACAGGGCGATCCAGACGACGTCGACGAAGTGCCAGTAGTACGACACGACGATCGAGGACGTCATCTCTTTGCGCCCGAAGTTCTTGACGGCGTACGCGCGGCCGATCACGAGCAGGAAGGCGATGAGGCCGCCCGTGACGTGGAGGGCGTGGAAGCCGGTGGTGAGGTAGAACGCCGAGGCGTACGAGTTCGCGCTGATGGGCATGCCCTCGGCGACGAGCTGGGCGTACTCCCACACCTGGCCCGAGACGAAGATCGCGCCGAGCGCGAAGGTGAGCCAGAACCACTCGACCATGCCCCAGCCGAGCCAGCCGCGCTTCTTCAGCGAATACGGCTGGAAGCGCTCGGCGGCGAACACGCCCATCTGGCACGTCACGGAGGACAGCACCAGGATGATCGTGTTGACGGTCGCGTAGGGGATGTTCAGCAGCTGCGTCTCCTGCGCCCACAGTTCGGGCGAGGTGCTGCGCAGGGTGAAGTAGATCGCGAACAGGCCGGCGAAGAACATCACCTCGCTGCCGAGCCACACGATGGTTCCGACAGCGACCGGATCCGGCCGCTTGACGGACCGCATGGCCTGGGAGTAGGTCGCTGTGGAGGTCGTCACGCTCCCCATTATGGCCGATTCAGGGCCGTGATTTTCGCATCGGAGGGCATGTCTTCACCCGTGCTGGAACTTAGGGGAGCCTAAGAGGACCCTGCGACTCTGCCGTGAACACGTGGTGAAGACGCAGAATCGCACGAGGCGGGACGCCGTGTCACGAAAAGGTTCCGATTCGCGTGCCCGGCTAGGCTTCTCGGTTATGGCGGAGCTGTACACCTGGCCGGGAATCCTCACCACGCTGCTGGAGCGGCGCGACCTCAGCGTCTCGGAGTCGACGTGGGCGATGCGCCAGATCATGTCGGGCAGCGCCACGCCTTCCCAGCTGGGCGGATTCCTGGTCGCGCTGCGCGCCAAGGGCGAGACCGTCGACGAGATCGTCGGCTTCCGCGACGCGATCCTCGAGGCGGCGCTGCCGCTGCCCGTCGACGCCGCGGTGCTCGACATCGTCGGCACCGGAGGCGACCGCTTCGGCACCGTCAACGTCTCCACGATGGCGGCGCTCGTGGCCGCGGCATCCGGAATCCCCGTCGTCAAGCACGGCAACCGGGCGGCCAGCTCGTCGTCGGGCTCGTCGGACGTGCTCGGCGCGCTCGGCATCGACCTCACGCTCTCACCGGACGCCGTCGCCGAGACGCTCTCGCGGGCCGGCATCACGTTCGCGTTCGCGGCCGCATTCCACCCCGGCTTCAAGCACGCCGGCGCGACGCGCAGCGAGCTCGGCGTGCCGACCGTGTTCAACTTCCTCGGGCCGCTGTGCAACCCTGCGCGGGCCGAGGCGAACGCCGTCGGCGTCGCGCACCTCGACCGGGTGCCGCTCATCACCGGCGTGTTCCAGACCCGCGGCGCGACGGCGCTCGTCTTCCGCGGCGACGACGGACTGGACGAGCTCACGACGACCGGACACAGCCGGCTGTGGGAGGTCAGCCGCGGCGACATCCACGAGCACGACCTCGACCCGCGCGACCTCGGCATCCCGCTGGCGGACATCGACGACCTCCTCGGCGGCGATCCCGCGCACAACGCCGCTGTCGTGCACCGCGTGCTCGGCGGCGAGCAAGGGCCGGTGCGCGACATCGTCCTGCTCAACGCGGCGGCCGGCATCGTCGCGTATCGGCTGTTCCGTGACGCCGCTCAGGTGCAGCGACCGATCCTCGAGCGGCTCGCAGAGGCGCGCGACGACGCCGCGGCCGCGATCGACTCGGGCGCGGCCACCGCGACGCTCGAGCGCTGGGTCGAGGCCACGAAGGCGCTCGCGCGCTGACGCCGACACGCCGCTTCTGCACGGCGCGCGGTCTTCCATCGCGCCGGGGGGCGCCGATAGCGTGTGCGACAACGCACCCCGTGATCGAGGAGGACGCATGAGTCAGGAAGAGCCCCGCACCGCCGACGTGATCGAGCCTCCCGAGAAGAAGGTCGGGCTGGTGAAGGCGATCGGGATCCTCGGCATCGTGGGCGGCGTCCTGCTGATCGTGGTGGGTGTGATCGCATGGATCTGCGTCACCAACCAGCTGATGGCGGAGAACATCACGATTCCCGACGACGCTGCGGCGTTCCAGGGCCAGCAGGTGACCGGGCCCTTCACCGCGTACGTCCAGGCCGACATCATCAACCACCATGCGCTGGAGGCGTCGGACGGCAAGACGTACGCCGAGCTCGACCAGGACGATCCGGTGCGCGCGACGGTGATGCAGGCGTCGTTCCTGCGCGCCTCGCTGTTCACCTCGGTCGTCGCGTACGGCGTCGCGCTGTTCGCCGCCGGCATGGGCGTGCTGGCGATCCTGTTCGGCTGGGCGATCCACCGGCTGGCGAGCGTGCCGGTGGTGATCAAGCGGGCGACCGTCGTCTGACCAGGCCGCCGTACACGACGTGAACCCCCACGACGCTCTCACCGAGATCGCGACGCTGCTCGAACGGGAGCGGTCGTCGCGGTACAAGTCGAAGGCGTTCCGGGCGGCGGCCGACGCCATCGAGGGTGTGACCGACGCGGAGCTGCGGGACTCCGCAGCCCTGCGCCGGCGCAAGGGCATCGGCGAATCCACCTTCGCGGTGATCCAGCAGGCGTTGGGCGGCGAGGTGCCCGGCTACCTCGTCGATCTGCGTGAGCGGGCCGGCGTGCAGCGCGACTCGACGCTGCGACCGCTGCTGCGCGGCGATCTGCACGCGCACAGCGACTGGTCGGACGGTCTCACCTCCATCGACCTGATGGTCGAGGCCGCGCGGGCGCTCGGCCATGAGTACCTCGCGCTCACCGACCACTCGCCGCGGCTGCGGGTAGCGAACGGTCTCTCCTCGGAGCGCCTGCGCGCGCAGCTCGAGGTGGTCGCGGGGATGAGCGGCGACGGCTTCACGCTCCTGTCGGGCATCGAGGTCGACATCCTCGAGGACGGCTCGCTGGACCAGGAGAGCGAGATGCTCGAGCGGCTCGACATCGTCGTGGCCTCGGCCCATTCGAAGCTGCGGATGGAGCGCGGGCCGATGACGAGGCGGCTGGTCACCGCGGTGTCGGATCCGCACACCGACGTGCTCGGCCACGTCACGGGCCGGCTCGTCGAGGGCTCCCGGGGGACGAGACCGCCCTCGACGTTCGATGCGCGTGCGGTGTTCGAGGCGTGCGAGGCGCACGGCGTCGCGGTCGAGATCAACTCCCGGCCCGAGCGCCAGGACCCGCCCGATGAGCTGATGACCCTGGCGCTGGAGATCGGATGCCTCTTCTCGATCGACTCGGACGCGCACGCGCCCGGGCAGCTCTCGCTGCTCGACTACGGCGCCGAGCGCGCCGAGCGGCTGGGCGTGCCGCCGGAGCGCATCGTCACGACGTGGCCGCTGTCGCGGCTCCGCGAGTGGACGGGACGCGATCGCGGCGCCTGACCCGCCTGATCAGACGGCGTCGAGCGCGCCGACGATGCGCGTCATCGCGGTGCCGAGCGCCCAGCGTTCGGCGAGGGCCGCGGCATCCGTCTTCGCCCGCTCGTCGAGTGGACGCAGCCGAGAATCGGGCACCTCGAGCGGCAGGTCGCGGACGACGGCCACGACCTGCGCGGCGACGGAGAGGTACTGCAGGCCCGCGAGCACCTTCGATCGCACGCCGGCGGACATCCCCTCGCCGAGCTCGGCGGCGGCGACGATCCCCTCGAGATCGCCGAAGGTCGCCAGCAGCCCCGCCGCGGTCTTCTCGCCGATGCCGGCGACACCGGGCAGGCCGTCCGAGGAGTCGCCGCGGAGGGTGGCGAAGTCGGCGTACTGCGACGGCAGCACGCCGTACTTGGCGACGACCGCGGCGTCGGTGAGGACCTCGAGGTTGCTCATGCCGCGGGCGGTGTACACGACGCGGACATCGCGCGCGTCGTCGACGAGCTGGAAGAGATCACGGTCGCCGGTCACGATGTCGACGGGCATGGTGGCGGTCGTCGCGAGCGTGCCGATGACGTCGTCGGCCTCGTGTGCCGCCGCGCCGACGATGCGGATGCCGAGGGCGTCGAGCGCCTCGCGGATCACGGGCACCTGCACCTCGAGGGGATCGGGCACCTCTTCGACGTCGGGGCCGCCGGCGACGACCTCGGCGACGCGATGCGTCTTGTACGTCGGGATCAGGTCCACGCGCCACTGCGGCCGCCAGTCGTCGTCCCAGCACGCCACGAGGTGCGTCGGACGGTAGGTCGTCACCAGCCGCGTGATGATGTCGAGGAATCCGCGGACCGCGTTGACGGGCCGGCCGTCCGGGGCACGGACTGTGTCGGGCACCCCGTAGAACGCGCGGAAGTAGAGGGATGCGGAATCGAGCAGCATCAGGCGGTCGGTCACGCGTTCATCCTGGCACGCGGCTCCGACGCCCGCACGAGCGCGCGGCGACACCTGTCGTTCATCTGCCGGACCGGCGAGCGTCGCCCGTCGGCACCCGTCGCGTTCACGTCTCGCACCCACCGTGGGGAGACAGCCGTCAGCCCCTTGCGAGGGCACGGCCGCGAGAGGAGACGCCATGGGTCGCGAGGATGTGCTGGCCTGGGTCGAGTCGCCCCTGCAGCTGATCGGCGCCGCCGAGTGGGCCGCGTCGCACCGCACGACCGTGCCCGTCGCCGGACGGCTGACCCCGCAGATCTCCGCCACCGCGGACGAGCTGCTCGCGCGCGGCGCACGTTTCGGCGAGCTGGCACCGTACCTCGGCATCCCGTGGAGCCTGCTCTCCCGTCACGGCCACTGGCTCGTCGGCGACGGCTTCTCGGGGCAGTTCCGGCTCGCCGCCGCCGTGCTCCGCCCGCACCGCATCACGTTCCTCGACGACGGCGCGTACGCCATCGCCTACGCCGACGCCCTGCTGGGCCGCCGTCCCTACGCGCGTCCGAACGTCGCAGAGCGGGGGCTCACCACCGCTGTCGCCCCGTTCGCCGCCGAGCTCGTCCATCGCCGGGCGGTATCGCGACGCACCGGCATGTTCACGGCGTTCGACCTCGGCGAGGATCGCCTCGACGCCCTCGCCGACCGCGGATTCGGCATCCGGCGCCACGACTTCTCGTGGACGCGGGCCGCCGCGCCCGCCGCACCGGCGCTCGGCCGCCGCATCGTGCTCGGCAGTGCGCTCCCGGTCGACGGACGCATGATGCTGATCGACTACATGCGGTGGGTGCGGGATGCCGCGGCCGGCGGCGCCGTGTACCTCCCGCACCGCAGGGAGTCGCCCGAGCAGCTCGCCGCCGTCGCGACGGTGCCCGAACTGCGGATCCATCAGACCGGACTGCCGGTGGAGCTCGTGCTGGCCGGAGCCCGGCATCCGCTCGACGTGCACACGCTGCCGTCGAGCACGACCACGACGCTTCCCCTCGTGCTCGCGGGAACCGGGTCGACGGTGTTCACCGATGTGATCGGACGCAGCGGACGCGCGCGCCGCTCAGCGCGGACGGCAGCCGCATGAGCGAGACGGTGGCGATCATCCCCGCGCGCGGCGGCTCGAAGGGCATCCCGCGAAAGAACCTGCAGCGCGTCGGCGGCGTGCCGCTCGTGGCGCGCGCGGTCGAGGCGGCGCGGACGTGCCCGGCGATCGACCGGGTCGTCGTGACGACCGACGACGCCGACATCGCCGCGGTCGCCGCGGAATGGGGCGCCGAGATCGTCGAGCGACCCGTCGACCTGTCGGGCGACGAGGCGCGCAGCGAGACGGCCGTGCTCCACGCCCTCGACACCCTCGAGGAGCGCAAGGTCGACGTGGGCGTGGTCGCCTTCCTGCAGGCCACCTCGCCGTTCATCGACGTCGAGGCGCTCACCGCGGCCGTGCAGCTCGTGCGATCGCGGCGTCGCGACAGCGTGTTCTCGGCGGTCGAGACCTACGGCTTCCTGTGGGAGAAGGGCATCGGCGACGCGGCCGAGCCGGTCAACCACGAGATCGACGTGCGGCCGCGCCGGCAGGATCGGGAACCCCACTACCTCGAGACCGGCGGGTTCTACGTGGTGCGCGCCGCCGGATTCCGGGTGGCGCAGCACCGGTTCTTCGGCAGCGTCGGCATCGCCGAGGTCGGCCCGCGCACAGCGATCGAGATCGACACCGTCCACGAGTTGGAGCTCGCGCGGCGGCTTGCAGCCGTCGTCGACCGGAACGCCCGGGGCGATCGGGCGATCTCGGTCGACGCCGTCGTGACGGACTTCGACGGGGTCCATACCGACGACACCGTGCGCGTCGACCAGAACGGCCTCGAATCGGTGACCGTCAGCCGATCGGACGGCATGGGCGTCTCGCTGCTGCGTGCCGCCGGCATCCCCGTCCTGATCCTGTCCACCGAGGCGAATCCCGTCGTCGCCGCCCGCGCGCGCAAGCTCGGCGTCGAGGTGCGCCAGGCCGCTGCCGACAAGGCGGCCGTGCTGCGGGAGTGGGCCGACGACCAGCGCATCGCGCTGTCGCGGATCGCGTACCTCGGCAACGACGTCAACGACCTCGCCTGCCTCGAGCTCGTCGGGTGGCCGGTGGCGGTGCCCGACGCCCACCCCCTCGTCCTCTCCGCCGCGCGCGCAGTCCTCGACCGCCGAGGCGGCGACGGCGCCGTGCGCGATCTCGCCGAGCGCGTGCTCGCGGGCGCGTCGTCGACCGCCGGGGCCGCCCTTCGTGCGGCCGCAGGCCCGGCCGGGCGAGGCGAAGCATCCGATCACCCCACTGCACCACTGGAGGCCTCATGACCGTCACCATCGGATCCCGCGTCGTCGGAGGCGGGCGTCCCGCCTACGTCATCGCCGAAATCGGTCTCAACCACAACGGCGACGTCGAACTCGCCAAGCGGCTCATCGATGTCGCCGCCGATGCCGGCGCGGACGCCGTGAAGTTCCAGAAGCGCACGCCGGAGATCGCCACCCCCGAGCACATGCGCGACATCCCGCGCGACACGCCATGGGGTCGGATGACGTACCTCGAGTACCGTCGCCGCGTCGAGTTCGACCGCGAGCAGTACATCGAGATCTCGGACCATGCGCTGCTGCGCGGCCTCGAGTGGTTCGCGTCGCCGTGGGACGTGCCGAGCGTCGCCTTCCTCGAAGACCTGGGCGTCGTCGCGCACAAGGTGGCCTCGGCGTCGCTCACCGACGTGGAGCTGCTCCAGGCGCTGCGCGACACCGGCAAGCCCGTCATCCTGTCGACCGGCATGTCGACGAGCGAGCAGATCGACGCGGCGATAGAGGTGCTCGGCACCGACCGCCTCGTCCTCATGCACGCGACCTCGACCTATCCGATGGAGCCCGAAGAGGCGAACATCCGCATGATCCCGGCCCTGCGCGATCGCTACCCGGGTGTACCCGTCGGCTATTCGGGACACGAGCGCGGGCTTCAGATCTCGCTCGCCGCGGTCGCGCTGGGCGCGGTCGCGGTCGAGCGGCACATCACCCTCGACCGCACGATGTGGGGCTCCGACCATGCGGCGTCGCTCGAGCCGGCGGGCCTGCAGCACCTGGTGCGCGACATCCGCGTCATCGAGGCAGCGCTCGGCGACGGCGTCAAGCGCGTGTACCCCGGTGAGCTCGCGCCCATGGCGAAGCTGCGCCGCGTCCCCGCGTGAGTCCGCACGCGCCGGGCGACGGCAGGCCACGCGTCGTCGCGATCGCCGACACCGACTCCTACGTGAAGTGGGCGGCGGCGCTCCTCGGCGGCGTCGCGAAGCGATGGGATGCCGCGCTGCTGGTGCTCGAGACGCCCCTGGTCGTCAGCGACGGGCAGCTCGCCTCGGCCCTCAGCGGCAGCCGTCTTCCGCGCGAGCGTGTGGAGCGCGTCTCGTACGGCCGGCTGGGCGCTCGTCTCGCCGAGCTGGGGGCAGACGTGGTCGTACTGGGAGGGCGCGGTCCGCTGGTGCGCGTGCTGGCCCGTGAGATCGCGGCGCTGCCGCAGCGACCGGTCGTCGTGACGGGTCTCCCGGGGATCTCGATCCCGGCCACGCGCCGGGCCGTCGTCTACCGACTGCAGTGCGACCTCTTCGTGGTGCACTCACGGCGCGAGGTGCGGGAGTTCGGCGCGCTGTCGGCGCGCACCGGGTACGCGCACCGCTACGCCCTCGCCACGCTGCCGTTCGCCCGCGGCGCGCGCGTGTCGGGGTCGGTCACCGGTGCGAGCAGCGGAGCAGGCGGCGACCTCGTCTTCGCCGCGCAGGCCAAGGTCCCCGCCGAACGCGCTGAGCGTCTGGGGATCGCCCGGATGCTCGTGAGTGCGGCCGAGGCCGACCCGTCGCGGCGGGTGGTGCTGAAGCTGCGCGCCGCGACCGGTGAGCATCAGACGCACGCCGAGCAGGACGGCTACCCCGAGCTTCTCGCCGCCCTCGGTCCGCTGCCGCCGAATCTCGTCACCTCGACGGCCCCGATGCGGAAGGCCCTCGCGACCGCGGAGGGCCTCGTCACCGTCAGCTCGACCGCCGCGATCGAGGCGATCGCGCGCGGCATCCCCGTCATCGCCCTCGACACGTACGGCGTCTCGCCGCAGCTGATCAACGAGACGCTCGCCGACGCCGACCTGCTCGCGAGCGAGGAGGACGTCGTCGCGCGCCGGTTCCGGCATCCGGATCCGGAATGGCTCGACGAGAATTACTTCCATCCGCCGGACGCCGACGACTGGACCGACCACGTGGAGGTTCTGCTGGCGCAGCGGTCGGCCGGCCGCCTGCCCCCGCGCGCTGGGTTCGTGCGACGCGGCGGCGCGCTGCGCGACGCCTGGGAGCGCCGGATCGCCCTGGGGCGCGGCGACACGTCGGCCGCCGGCACCCTCGCGTACGCCGTCGGCCTGCCGCTTCGTTCCGCCGTGCGCCTCGCACACGGCGCACGCCGGCTCGTCGTGGGCGGGGCTCAGCAGCCGGGACCGGTGGGGTCCTCTGCACAGGTGCGGTCGACGAGCGCCGTCCGCACCTCGACGACGCGCACGCCGTAGCCGCCGGCCTCGGCGCGGACCACGCCCGGCACCTGTCGCCAGCCGGTTCCGAAATCGACGGATGCCGCATACTCGACGGTCACCGACACCGCGTACGTTCCGCGGGCACGGTAGGCGTGACTGGTCGCGGTGGGCGTGAACTGCCCCTGCCCGAGGCTGGCCCAGGCCGAGCCGCCCGTGGCGGCGCGGGTGGTGGTGCCGTCGCCGTTGTCGAACACGTACGCGGTGGGCACGAACCGCACCGTCACGTCCCAGCCGAGCACGGTGCCCGGGATGCGCTCCTCGGATGCCGAGGCCAGCAGGTTCGTCGGCATGCCGACGACGCCAAACCCCGCGGGCTCGCCGCCGAGGGCCGGAGCGGCCGGCCGGAACGACGCGAGGTCGGCGAGCGTCACCTCAGGGAGGCCGACGACGGTGTAGTCGATGCAGCGGTTGAGTGGCCCGCAGTCCTCGGGAGGGGGAGGGGTGGCAATCGGGTCGCTGGGCCTCCCCTCCTGGGCCTTGGAATCGCGAGCGACATCTTCGCCTCCCGTGCCGGCAGACACGTCAACGCTGGAGCCGGAGTTGTCCACATCGCAGTACGTCCACGCGCTCGATCCAGCGCAGCCAGAGGTTGGTGCGTCTTGGATGGGTAACACGCCGGCGATTGCCACGATGGCGGCCGCGATTATGCGCACCGCTCGTCCTCCACCGCCGTGCTCTGGCTGATCACGAAGCTCGTTGTGGTCGGCGACATCTGGAATATCACCTCGAGCGCGTAGACGTCTGGCCTGTCTGCGGACACCACCGAGTGTCCGTTCGCGTCCAGAACCTCAACCGCTGCGACGTCGCTACAGACCACCGCCTGAAGAGTCTCGCCAGAGTACGAATCACCCAGGAACGCTTTGATGCCAGTGTCGCCTGCGACAGTCCACCCATCGGCGTGCATTTGGGAGAGCGATTTTCGTTCGTTGGCGTTCGCCTCCCCAGTGGTCAGCTCGTACACGGCCTCGAACGTCTCCGGGTCGCTCAGGTCCACCTGGTTCAGCGCGTCCACGTACGCCCGGTATGTCGCCTCGGCTGCGGCGAACGCCTCCTCTTCCGAGGAGAACGCGGGCGTCGGCGTCGGCTCCGGCTGCTCCGGGGTCGTGCAGCCGGCGAGCGCCAGCACGAGGATGGCGCCGAGCGCCGCGGCCGTGACCCGAGTCCTCACGTCCCCACGTTAACCGGTGGCACCGGCGCGCTTCCCGAGTTATCCACAGCGGGGATCGAAGAAGCCGGCGATCGCGTCCGGGGGGTGGCGGATCGCCGGCTCCGGGGCGGGTCGATGAGACCGCCCCTCGTGCCCATCGGGTTGGGCACGAGGAGCGGTCCCCGGCGACACAGCGCCGTTCGGGGGTTCGCGCAGCAGGCAGGGGGCACTCGCTGCGCGATGCTTCCAGCGTCCGCGTCCGACCTGGGAGATCCCTATCGCCCGACCGCGTGAACGCCTCACGCTGGCCGTGCAGGCGCTGTGCTGCCATCATGACGCCATGAGCATCGCCAGACCTGTCGCTGCGGTCCTCGTCGTCGTCGCCCTCGCCGCGCTCGCCGGGTGCGCCGCACCGGAGCCGGTCATCACGCCCGTGGTCCGCGATGTGGGCGATCTGCAGGGCACGACCGTGGAGCTCGAGGTCGGCCAGGTGCTCGACATCGACACCGGCGACCTCGCGGTCGACAGCTACAGCGGCGTCGTCTCCGATCCCTCCGTCGCGACCTTCACGCCCGGACGCGAGGAGGACGGCACGACCTTCAACCCGGGGGTCGAGGCGCTCGCCGAGGGGACGACCGAGGTCGTGCTGTCGAATGAGGACGGCGGCATCCAGGACGTCACCTTCGCCGTCGAGGTGTCGGACTGACCGCCACCGAAGCGCGCTGACCCCCTTCACCCTGATCCGGCACGGCTCCTGCCGGGCGGAGACCGGCGGGCGTATCCTCGTGCGATGACCACCGCCGCGAGCCGGACCGAGCTGCGAGCGCTCCTGGACGAGCTGCACGACGCGGCGACGGCGCGCATCGCGGCGATGGATGAGAACCTGGCCGAACTGCGCGCCGACCGCCGCGGCGACGTCGCCGACGACGAGCACGACCCCGAGGGTGTGACGCTGTCGGGCGAATGGTCCCGCGCCGTCGCATTGGAAGAGGCCGCCCGCCGCGAGGTGGCCGAGATCGATGAGGCGGTCCGGCGCTGGGAGGGCGGCACGTACGGTGTGTGCGTCGACTGCGGCCGCGGCATCCCGATCGCCCGCCTCCGTGCCCGCCCGTTCGCCACCCGCTGCGTGACGTGCGCGGAGAAGGCCGGCGCCTGACGTGTCGTTCGGCGCTGCGGCCTCGAGAGCCGCTCCGGAGGGCTTCCCGCGCGTGGCGGACGGCGATCCGTGCCCGTGCGGCAGCGGCGATAGCTTCGCCGGATGCTGCGCCCCGGCGCTCCGGGGAACCCCGCCGTCGACGGCCGAGGCGTTGATGCGCTCGCGCTACACGGCGTTCGTGGTCGGCGATGCGCGGTATCTGGCGGAGACGTGGCATCCCGGCACGCGCCCGGACGAGCTCGCCCTCGACGCCGCCCAGCGGTGGACCGGGCTCGAGATCGTGGATGTCGACGCCGGTGCCGAGGGCGACTCGCGCGGGGTCGTCGAGTTCCGCGCGACGTGGCGCCACGGTCGCGAACGAGGTTCGCTGCACGAACGCAGCCGGTTCCTCCGGCGGAGCGGCCGCTGGTGGTACCTGGACGGCGAGATCCGGCCGTCCTGACCGGCCCTCGACCGGGCGGGTCGCCGATAACGTGACATGCATGACCACTCAGGCTGAGAAAGCACAGACCCTTGCGCGGCTCCACGCCGCGCCCGAGATCCTGCGCGTCGTCAACGTATGGGACGCCGTGTCGGCCCGCGCCGTCGCCGCCCTTCCCGAGACCCGCGCCATCGCGACGGCCGGCCACGCGATCGCCGCGACGTTCGGCTACCCCGACGGCCAGATCCCGCTCGACATCACCCTCGACATGGTCGGCCGGATCGTGGATGCCGTGGGCGACCTGCCCGTCACCACCGACCTCGACGACGGTTACGGCGACGCGGGCGAGACCGTGCGCCGCGTCATCGGCAAGGGCGTCGTGGGTGCGAACGTCGAAGACCGCCTGCGCCCGCTGGACGAGGCCGTCGCCGCCGTCGAGGCGATCGTCGCGGCCGGCGCCGCGGAGGGCGTTCCGTTCGTCCTCAACGCGCGCACCGATGCGTTCGTGCGCGCCGGCAAGCGCCCCGTCGAGGAGTCGGTCGCGGATGCGATCGAACGCGGCCGCGCGTACCTGGCTGCGGGCGCCGACCTGGTGTTCGTGCCGGGCATCCTCGATGCCGACATCACCCGGCGGCTGGTCGAGGGCATCGGCGAGCGCAAGGTCAGCGTCATCGGCCTGCCGGGCGCGCTCTCGGCGGGGGAGTACGAGGCCCTCGGCGTCGCGCGCATCTCCTACGGCCCGCTGCCGCAGCGCGTCGCGCTGACCGCTTTGCAGGACGTCGCCGCCGATCTCTACCGCGACGGCGTCATCCCGGCGTCCACGCGAGCCCTCAACTGAGGCGAGCGGCGCGACCGCCGCGTCCGGCCCGCGGGAATCCCCGCGGGCCGGACGCTGTTGATGCCGGCATGGAACCCGCAGCCGTCGATGTCATCGTGATCGGCGGGGGACAGGCGGGTCTCTCGGCGGCCTACAACCTGCACCGCCGCGGGTTCGTGCCGCTGCAGCGGGCGACCGACGCGGAGCCGACGTTCCTCGTCGTCGACGCCAACCCCGCTCCGGGCGGCGCGTGGCAGCACCGCTGGCCGTCCCTCCGCATGGCGACGGTCAACGGCATCCATGAACTGCCGGGCTTCGCGGTGCCGCCGGCGGACCCGGTGGCGGCGAGCCGCGACATCCTCCCGTCGTACTTCGCGGAGTACGAGGAGCGCTTCGCCCTCGATGTCCTGCGGCCGGTGCGCGTGAAAGCCGTGCGGCGCGCCGATGAGGATCAGGCCGGCCGGCTGGTGGTCGAGACCGACCGCGGCAGCTGGTCGGCACGGTACGTCATCAACGCGACCGGAACGTGGACCCGGCCGTTCCGGCCGCACTACCCGGGGCAGGAGCGCTTCCGCGGCCGGCAGCTGCACGTGGCGGACTACGCGTCGGCGGAGGACTTCCGCGGGAAGCGCGTGGTGGTCGTCGGGGCCGGCGTCTCGGCCGTCCAGCTGCTGGACGAGATCTCGCACGTGGCGGAAACGTTCTGGGTGACGCGTCGTGAGCCCGAATGGGTGGAGGCGGACTTCGACATCCCGGCGCGCGTCGCCGCCATCGCCGGCGTCGAGGACCGCGTGCGCCGCGGCCTGCCGCCCGGGAGCGTGATCTCGGTCACCGGCATGCACTGGACGCCGTGGGCTCGTGCCGCGCAGGCGCGGGGCGTGCTGGTGCGGCATCCGATGTTCGCCTCGATCGAGGAGGACGGGGTGCGGA
The DNA here is from genome assembly GCF_040144835.1 of Microbacterium sp. LWS13-1.2. Taxonomy (NCBI): domain Bacteria; kingdom Bacillati; phylum Actinomycetota; class Actinomycetes; order Micrococcales; family Microbacteriaceae; genus Microbacterium; species Microbacterium sp. LWS13-1.2. The sequence continues at coordinate 764,855 of NZ_CP151632.1, read as the reverse complement.
TGCCGGACGGCTCGTTCGAGCCGGCCGACGTGATCCTCTGGGCCACGGGGTTCCGCCCGGCGCTCGACCATCTCGCCCCGCTGCGGCTGCGCACCCCCGCAGGCGGCTTCCGGGTCGAGAACGGCCGCTCCCTCGACGAGCCGCGGCTCTTCCTGATCGGCTACGGCCCCTCGCAGTCGACCGTGGGCGCCAACCGTGCCGGCCGCGACGCCGTCCGCGCCATCATGGCCGAGCGGGTGCCTGTCGCGGCCTGAGCCCGCCGCGGCCGCGCCGGTCGCCGGGCGGAACGCGCCAAAGCTGTAGGGCCGCCGGCAAGGCCTGCTCGCGCAGGCGGAGCGGGAGACGGATGACGCCACCGCCGCCGGTTCGCCTGCCGCCGGCGTCGACCCGGGCGACGGCGGCTCCGGCACCTGACCCGGAGCGGCTCGGGCGTATCGTGGCGTACGACGGAGGGAGACCCAATGGCCCGCATCCTGATCTTCGGCGGACACGGCAAGGTCGCGCTGCTCCTCGAGCCGCTGCTCGTGGCGCAGGATCACACCGTGACAGCCGTCATCCGCGATCCCGCGCACGAGGCGGAGGTCGCCGCGACCGGCGCGCAGCCGGTCGTCGCGGATGTCGAGATCCTCGACGGCGACCAGCTGACGAACCTGATCGCCGGCAACGACGTCGTCGTCTGGTCGGCGGGCGCAGGCGGCGGCGACCCGGCGCGCACGTACGCGGTGGACCGCGACGCGGCTGTGCGCTCCATGGACGCCGCCGTGGCTGCCGGAGTGCTCCGCTACGTCATGGTGTCGTGGATCGGCTCGCGCGCCGACCACGGCGTCGGCAGGGAGTCCTCGTTCTTCCCCTACGCCGACGCCAAGTGGGCGGCAGACGCCCACCTCGCCGGAAGCGCGCTCGACTGGACGATCCTCGCACCGGGCACCCTCACGCTCGATGCGCCGACCGGGCGCATCGAGCTCGATCCGGACGGCTCAGGGTCCGTGCCGCGTGCGGACGTGGCCGCCGTCATCGCCGCGACCATCGCAGACGACAGCACGATCGGGCGGACCATCCGGTTCGGCGCCGGCGGTGAAGTCATCGGCCACGCCATCGCGGGCTGAGGGCCTCAGTCCTCGCTGGAGTGCAGTCCTCGCCTGACCGACAGCAGGGTGATCTCGGGACGGTCGGCGACGAGGCGCTCGGCGTGATCGAGCACGTCCCGCACGTGCGACGAGCCCGACGCGACGATCGACACGCCGATGCTCGCCCGCCGGTGAAGGTCGTGCTCGCCCACCTCGGCCGCGGCCGCCTCGGTGCGGCGACTGAGCTCGGCGATGAGGGGGCGCAGCACGCTGCGCTTCTCTTTCAGCGAGCGGATATCGCCGAGCAGCAGGTCGAACTCGATCCACCCGATCCACATAGGGCCATCGTGCCAGCGGCGCCGCCCGGGCGCTCGCGGTCCTAGGCTCGATCCATGCTCGCCACCGTCATCCACGCCGCGCGCGACATCCGCGTCGAGACCGTCCCCGACCCCGTGCTGTCCACCGGCGCCGACGCGATCGTGCGCGTCGTCGCGGCGTGCGTGTGCGGCTCCGACCTCTGGCCCTACCGCGGCGTCACACCCACGAACGAGCCCCACCGCATCGGCCACGAGTTCGTCGGCATCGTCGAGGAGGTCGGCGCCGACGTGCGGGTCATCCGCCCGGGCGACTTCGTCATCGCCCCGTTCTACGTGTGCGACGGCACGTGCGCGAACTGCCGGAACGGCGTCAGCACCTCGTGCCTGCACGGCGGCTGGTGGGGCAGCGACGACCGATTCGGCGGCTTCGCCGACGGCGGCCAGGGCGAGCGGGTGCGGGTTCCGCTCGCGGACGGCACCCTCGCCGTCGTTCCCGCGCCAGTGGGCGACCACGAGATCCCGGGCCTGCTGACCCTCAGCGACGTCATGGGCACGGGACATCACGCCGCGGTGTCGGCGGGTGTGGGTCCCGGCGACGCGGTGGCCGTCGTGGGCGACGGCGCCGTGGGCCTGTGCGCCGTCATCGCGGCGAAGCGGCTCGGCGCCACCACCATCATCGCGATGTCGCGGCATCCGCAGCGCCAGGCGCTCGCCCGCGAGTTCGGCGCCACCCACATCGTCGAGGAGCGGGGGGATGCCGGCATCGAAGCGGTGCGCGCACTCACCGGCGGCATCGGCGCCGACCGTGTCCTCGAGTGCGTCGGCACGAAGGAGTCGATGGACCAGGCGCTGCGCTCGACCCGCCCCGGCGGGATGGTCGGCTACGTCGGCGTGCCCAACGGCGGGCCCGAGCTGCCCGTGCGTCAGATGTTCAACCGCAATGTGGGCGTCAACGGCGGCGTCGCTCCCGTGCGCGGCTACATCGAGGAGCTCCTCCCGGACGTCCGCTCCGGCGCGATCCGGCCGGGCCGCGTGTTCGATCTCGAGCTTCCCCTCGCCGAGGCGGCAGAGGCGTACGCCGCGATGGACGAGCGCCGCGCCACGAAGGTGCTGCTGCGACCGTGAACGCCGGCGCCGCGGAACGCTGATCGCACCTCCCACCGAATGGCGACGCGCCCGCGCGCCTGCGCACGCAGCGGCCGTCGTGCGGTAGAACAGCAGAAGTCGAAGGGAACCCCGGACCGTGAAGCTCGTCAAGCGCATCGTCGTGGTGCTCGTCATCGCGTTCGCGGCGTTCTACCTCATCACCCGGCCGCAGGACGCGGCGAATGCGGTTCAGGGCGCCATCGGCGCGGTCTGGGGCGCCGGTGCCGCCGTAGTCGACTTCTTCATGGCTCTCGCCGCGGGCTGAGCATGTTCGATCCGCGGATCGAGAAGCACCTGATCACGGATCAGGGGGAGCACGTCGTCGACGAGGTGCGCAAGCACTGGGCGGCCACGGTCTCCGCCGTCCTGGAGCTGTTCGGTGGCATCGTCGTGCTCCTCCTGTCGTTCTTCGTGCCGGCGCAGGCCTGGTGGGTACCCGCACTCCTCGGCGTCGCGATCACCGGCCACGCCATCTGGCGGTGCTTCGAGCAGCACACCGACCGCTTCGTCATCACCAACATGCGCGTCTTCCGCGTGCACGGCATCCTGTCGCAGCGCATCGCGACGATGCCGCTCGCGCGCATCCTCGACATCTCGGTCTACAAACCGGTCGTGGGACGTGTCTTCGGCTACGGCCACTTCGTCTTCGAGTCGGCGGCGCAGGAGCAGGGTCTCCGCGAGATCCGCTACGTCGGGGATCCCGACGAGCGCGGCCTCACGATCCAGCGCGTCATCCAGCAGGCGGGTCTGCGCGGCGCGGCAGGCCGGGCCGAGCAGTTCGGAGGCGCCCACATCATGCCGCCCCCGCCGCCCGCACCCGTGGCATCCGTCACCACGGCGGACGCTGCGCACGACGACAATCCCACTGCGCCGGTGCCCGATGTGCGCCCCGCCACGAACCCGTCGGGGTGGGACTGGCTCGCCGACGCGCAGCGGCGTGAGGACGAGCGGCTGGCGCAGCTGCGCGGCGAGCCGGCGCCGGCACCCGCGCCGTTCGACCCCGATCGCACGAACACCGCGCCGATCCAGCTGCCCCGCTGAGTCGACGCCTCATCAGGCCCGCCGAGGCCTCCGTGACGCCGGATTTCGAGGTGTGCGGGAACATCGCGGGCGACCCGGCCGTTCTGTTACCCTGGAGTGTCACTCGTGTGGCTGTTTCGCCACGCTCGGGTACCGGTTCGCGCCGGTGTCCCACATCCCGCAAGGGTCCGGGCGACATCGCTGGAAAATCCGCTTCGCCTCGGCTCGAGGCATCCGTTCGCCCTTGCGCGAAGATGCCGCTGAAAGCCGGAGCCCGACACCAAACCCAACAAGGACAACCCACTACATGACTACCGCAACGACCGCCCCGGCCACCAAGCAGGTCGCGATCAACGACATCGGATCTGCCGAGGACTTCCTGGCCGCGGTCGAGAAGACCCTGAAGTTCTTCAACGACGGCGACCTCATCGAGGGCACCGTCGTGAAGATCGACCGCGACGAGGTGCTCCTCGACGTCGGTTACAAGACCGAGGGTGTCATCCCCTCGCGCGAGCTCTCCATCAAGCACGACGTCGACCCCAACGAGGTCGTCAAGGTCGGCGACGAGGTCGAAGCCCTCGTTCTCCAGAAGGAGGACAAGGAAGGCCGCCTCATCCTCTCCAAGAAGCGCGCGCAGTACGAGCGCGCCTGGGGCGACGTCGAGAAGATCAAGGAGAACGACGGTGTGGTCACCGGCTCCGTGATCGAGGTCGTCAAGGGTGGTCTGATCGTCGACATCGGCCTGCGCGGCTTCCTGCCCGCTTCGCTGATCGAGCTCCGCCGCGTCCGCGACCTCACGCCGTACCTCGGCCAGGAGATCGAGGCGAAGATCCTCGAGCTCGACAAGAACCGCAACAACGTCGTGCTCTCGCGCCGCGCCCTGCTCGAGCAGACGCAGTCCGAGTCGCGCACCACGTTCCTCAACAACCTGCACAAGGGCCAGGTCCGCAAGGGCACGGTCTCGTCGATCGTCAACTTCGGTGCGTTCGTCGACCTGGGTGGCGTGGACGGTCTCGTGCACGTCTCCGAGCTCTCGTGGAAGCACATCGAGCACGCGTCCGAGGTCGTCGAGGTCGGCCAGGAGGTCACCGTCGAGATCCTCGAGGTCGACCTGGACCGCGAGCGCGTCTCGCTGTCGCTCAAGGCGACGCAGGAGGACCCGTGGCAGGTCTTCGCCCGCACGCACGCGATCGGTCAGGTCGCTCCGGGCAAGGTCACCAAGCTCGTTCCGTTCGGTGCGTTCGTGCGCGTCGCGGACGGCATCGAGGGCCTCGTGCACATCTCGGAGCTGTCGGGCAAGCACGTCGAGCTCGCCGAGCAGGTCGTGTCGGTCGGCGAAGAGGTCTTCGTCAAGATCATCGACATCGACCTCGAGCGTCGTCGCATCTCGCTCTCGCTGAAGCAGGCGAACGAGTCGGTCGACCCCAACGGCACCGAGTTCGACCCGGCGCTGTACGGCATGGTCACGGAGTACGACGAGAACGGGGAGTACAAGTACCCCGAGGGCTTCGACCCCGAGACCAACGCGTGGCTCGAAGGCTTCGACGAGCAGCGCGAGAAGTGGGAGCAGGAGTACGCCGCTGCCCACGCTCGCTGGGAGGCCCACAAGGCAGCCGTCACGAAGGCTCTCGAGGCCGAGGCTGCCGCCCCGGTCGAGACCGGCTCGTCGACCTTCTCGTCCGACAGCAGCCCGGTGGGCACGCTGGCCGACGACGAGGCGCTCGCCGCTCTGCGCGAGAAGCTCTCGGGTCGCTGATCCTGAGCTGAGCCGCCTGGTTCTCTGAACCGCTGGTTCCGGAAGGGCCGTCACCTCCGACCGCAAGGTCGGTGGGGCGGCCCTTCCGCCTTCCTGGAACACGAGCCCACGGCTCGATGAGCACGTCGGTGGGGGCGGGTACTGTCGCGGTGTGCCTGCGAACCGAGTCTCCGCCCCCTGCCTGGTGGACGACGACGGATGCCGGGGCCCGGTGCCCCTCGATGCTCCTATTCCGCTCTGCGAGCGGCATCTCGCCGTGGCGGCGGAATGGGGTGGGGCGCATGACGGGCTCACGGACGTCCTGCCGTCACCCTGCGGGCTGTGCGGATCGCGCCTCGGCGTCCGCTATCCGTCGGGATGGCTGTGCGCGGTGTGCGAGTGGCGCCACGGCGAGATCCCCGATGCCGAGATCCCGCCGCCGCGCGTCGACGTGGTCTACTACCTGCGCTACGCCGATCGGGTGAAGATCGGCACGAGTGCGAACCCGCGCCAGCGCTTCGGGGCGATCTGGCACGACGAGCTGCTGGCGTTCGAGCGCGGTGGGCGCGCGCTCGAACAGCGACGGCACGTGCAGTTCACGGCCGACCGCTATCCCGGCACGGAGTGGTTCCGTCGCTCGGAAGCGCTCACCGCGCACATCGCGGTGCTCGCGGCCGGCGTCGACGATCCGTGGCAGCTCCACGCCCGGTGGCTGAGCGAGGCGCTCGCGGCACAGGGGTGAGCCGTACGCCCTCGGTGAACCGCGGCGGATCCTCCAGCCCTCTCCGAGGAACCGCGCCTAGCGTGGTGGTCCACCCCGCCTCGGGATCCGCGCAATCGGCCCACGGACGGGCCCGGCTCAGAGAAGGAGCGCCACATGGGATTCCTCGATCGACTGTTCGGAGACTCGGATGCCGAGCGTCAGGCGCCCCCCGTGCCGCCGAACCGCTACGGCACGCCGGCACCTGGTGCGCAGGCGCCCGGTGCACCGGCACCCGGTGTGCAGCCCCCGCGGAGCGAGGACGAGATCGCCATCGAGCGCTACCGCTACCTGCTGAGGACCGCGCCGCCCGAGACCATCGAGCAGGTGCACGCCGAGGCGTTCGGCAGGCTCACCGAGCCGCAGCGTCAGCAGGTGCTCGCCGAGCTCTCCGCCGGACTTCCGCCCGCCGAGCGGCCGCGCTCGGGTGACCCGCAGACGATGGCCCGCGCGGCGACGCGCGCCGAGTACCTCAACCCCGGCTTCATGGAGCGCACCCTCGGGCCGCAGCGCCAGGGGCCGTCGTTCGGCTCCATGCTGGGCTCGTCGATCCTCGGCACCGTCGTCGGGTACGTCATCGGCTCGGCGCTGGTGAGCTCGTTCCTCGCGCCGACGTTCGCCTCCGACCAGGGCTCCCAGGACGGCTCTGCGACGGATGGCGGCGGCGACGCCGGCACCGATGCGGGCACGGACGCCGGCGGCGAGTCGGCGACGGCCGACGCGGGCTGGGGCGACAGCGGGTCGGGCTGGGGCGGTGACACGAGCGGCGACGCGGCCGGCTCCGACCTCGGCGGATTCGGCGATTTCGGCGACTTCGGGTTCTGACGACGCGCCCGCCTGGCGCGCCATGGACGCCCGGCGAGCGTGACATCGAGCGCGCCCTTCCCGCACAGGGGCGCGGCATCCGTTACCGTCGCGGTATGACCGCCGCGACGCCGGGCGACACGGGGGCGCCCGCGGTGCGCTCCCGCCCCCGCGTGACCGCGCCCGAGGCCGCAGACCGCACGCGCGGCCGCACCGCGATGCTCAACCAGCTGCTGCTGGCCGCCGTCGTGTTCGTACTCGGCGTGCTGGTGGCGGTCGGCCCCTTCGGCGGCGAGCCCGTGCTGTTCTTCAGCGGGGTCGTGGTGGTGGTCGCGGTGACAGCGGCGACGCTCGTGATCCCGTGGAATCGCCTGCCGTACGGGTGGGTCGCCGTGGTGCCCGCGGTCGACATCCTCGCCATCACGCTCATGCAGATCGCCGCACCCGACACGGTGCTCGGCCTGCTCTGGATCTTCCCGACGATGTGGCTCGCCGCCGGCTTCGGGCTGTTGGGCCTGTTCGGCGTGATCGTCGCGATCGCCGGCATCGTCAGCGTGCTGACGGCGCTCAGCGCTACCGAGGTGACCTACCGCACGTTCCTGCTGCCTCTCGTGCTGTTCGCCGTCGCCGCGACGAGCCACCTCAACGCCCGCCGGTCGGACGCGCAGCGCATGCTGCTGGCGAAGCAGTCGCAGCTGCTGCAGAGCGTCCTGGCGCGCACGCGCCGGCAGGAGCAGGTCGTGACGGAGGTGCTCGACGCCGTGGACTTCGGCGTCGTGCGCATCGGTCCCGCCGGACGGGTCGCCGTCCGCAACGAGGCGCACGGCCGACTGCAGCAGGGCCACGAGCCCGACGACGACCGGGCTGAGGTGCTCGCCTTCCGCGACGACGGCAGCTCACCGCTGCCGCCCGACGAGCTCCCGCTCGAGCGCGCGCGCCGCGGCGAGGCGTTCGACGACCAGGTGGTGTGGTTCGGGGTGGAGCCCGGTCCCCGCCGCGCGCTGACGATCACCGCGCGCCGCCTCACCGACCCCGATGGGGGCGACGCAGGAGCCGTCGTCGTCTCGCGGGACGTGACGGCGGAGCTGACCGCCCTCCGCGCACGCGACGACCTGGTCGCCTCGGTGTCGCACGAGCTGCGCACCCCGCTGACTTCGATCCTCGGCTACCTCGACCTCGCGATCGAGGACCCCGACACCCCCGACGCGGTGCGCGCGAGCCTCGACGTCGCCGAGCGCAACGCCGAGCGCCTGCTGCGCATCGTCGCCGACATCCTCGCCGCCTCGAGCTCGTCGCCGTCATCGGTGGAGGCATCGCTCGCTCCGCAGCTCGTCGACGCGCGCGAACTCGTGGCCGCCGCCGTCGACGATGCCCTGCCGCGCGCCGCCGCGCGGGCCATCACGATCGATGCGACGGGTCTGGAGCCGGCGATGGCGTGGGCGGATCCGCTGCGGCTGCGGCAGGTCGTCGACAACCTCGTGTCGAATGCCATCGCCTACAACAAGGACGGCGGCACGGTCTTCGTCGGCACGACGACGGACGGCGACTCGAGCTGGATCCTGGTGCGCGACACCGGCGTGGGCATCTCGGACGCCGACCGCTCGCGGCTCTTCCAGCGCTACTACAAGGCGGGCGGCGATCGGCGGACGGGCACCGGTCTCGGCCTCGCGATCACGCGCGACATCGTGCGCGCGCACGGGGGCGAGCTCGCCCTGCACAGCGCGCCAGGAATCGGCTCGACCTTCATCGTGAAGCTGCCCGCGACCGCCCCCGAGGGAGATGCACCATGACCCTGGATCTGGCGAGCGTGCTGATCATGACCGCCCTGGTGGTCAACGTCAGCGGCGTGCTGTTCATTCTCGAGACGCTGCTGCGCCGCGACGAGGGTGCGGGGCGCATCTGGTCGGTCGGCTTCCTCGCGGCCATGCTCACCACCCTCGCCTACACCGTCTGGGTGCAGTCCGACGGCGCATGGTGGGCCATCGCGGTCGGCAACGCCGCCTTCGTCGCCGGCACCGGCTGCATGTGGCTGGGATGCCGCCGCTTCAACGGGCGCCGCATGCGCTGGTCGTCGATCCTCGTGGCCGCCGCCGTCGTCGCGGCCGCGCTCGGCGTGGCCCTCGAAGGGGCCGACGGCGGCGACTGGGCCGGCGTCCTGTGGATGTTCGTGCCCCTGGTGGGCTTCGCCGGGGCCGGCGCCGTGGAGTGCCTCCGCGGCGACATGCGGGAGTCGCGCACGGCGTGGGTGCTCGGAGCGGTGCTGGGGTTCCAGTCGCTGTACTACGTGTCGCGGACGACCGCCTTCCTCACGTCCGGTCCCGACAGCGCCCTGTTCCAGGCAGCGTTCGGCACCGTCAGCACCAGCTACCTCACGGTGACGCTGACCATCGTCGCCGTGGTCGTGACCTCGGTGCTGCGGGCGAGCCGCGCGCCGATGCGCGGCTACCTGCGCGACGCCCGGACGGTCGACGAGGAGCAGGGGATCGTCAGCGACGAGTCCTTCGCTCTCCTGCTGGACGGCATCTGCCGGCGGGCCGAGCGCGGCCACGAATCGGTGGCCGTGACGGCCGTGCGCCTCGACGACCTCGATCCCATCTCCACCGCCTTCGGCAGCGACGTGGCCGGATCGGTGGCGGCGACGTGGCGGACCGGCGTGCGCCATCACGCGCCGACCAACGCCGTCGTCGGCCAGGACGGGCCGACCGGGCTCGTCGTGGGGATGGCCGTGGCGTCCGAGCAGGAGGCGCGTCGTCAGGCGGGCGCGATCTACCGCGGCCTCTTCGACGATCTCGGCAAGGTCGGCGGGGGAGTGATCCCCGTCGTCGGCGTCGGCGTCGCGCTGAGCGATACCGCCGGGTACGACCCGGCCGAGCTCGTCCGCGCGGCCCGCGAGGCCGCGAGCCGGGCGGCCGCGAACGTCGAGACGTCCGTGCTCATCGACGACGGCGAGTAGCGGCTTCGCCCGCGACGGAGGCTCCACGCGACGCCACGCGACGCGCGCGCACCGCTCCCGCGGCGCGCGCGCTGCTCTGCCGAGGGCTCAGGCGGTGAGCCGGTAGCCGACTCCGCGCACGGTCTCGATCCATCGCGGCTGGGCCGGCGACTCGCCGAGCTTGCGCCGCAGATTGGCCATGTGCACCTCGATGGCGCGTGCGTCGCTGTCGGAGACGAAGTCGCTCACCGCGTACTGGTCGCCGCGCAGCATGAGGGCGAGGTCGGACTTCGCCCGCACGCGCCGGCCCGCGACCAGCAGATCGGCGAGGATGTCGAACTCGCTGCGCGTCAGCTCGACATCCTGATCGTCGACCGTGACGAGGTGGGTGGCGGCGTTCAGCCGGAGTCCGTGGTGCTCGAGCCAGACGCCGTCGGAGGAGACGGGCGTCGCGCCGCCGTCCGGATCGGGAGGCGTGACCTGCCGCGGTCGCCGGAGCATCGCGTCGATGCGCGCGCGCAGCTCACGAGGGCGGAACGGCTTCGCGACGTAGTCGTCGGCGCCCGCCTCGAGCCCCTGCAGCGCGTCGATCTCCTCGCTGCGGGCGCTCAGCATCACGATGTACGTCGAGCTGATGGCCCGGATGCGCTTGGCGGTCTCGAAGCCGTCGATGCCGGGCATGTTGACATCGAGCGTCGTGACCAGGGGGCGATGCTCGCGGACCAGCTCGACGCCGTCGGCGCCGTTCGCCGCGCCGTGCACTTCGAAGCCCGCCTGGGCGAGGACCGTCGACAGGAGAGAACGGATGTCCTCTTCGTCTTCGATCACGACGGCGACGCGCGCTTCTTCCACCGATGCACCCTCCGGATCCGGGAGTGTCGACGGATCCTGGACGTCGGTCATGATATCCCAGAACGCGCTCCGGAACGCGTGCGATGACGCGCTGGTCACGTGCGGTGTCCGCATATGTACGGCTCCGCAGAGCCCGCTGCGCGCCGGGACGACCCTCCTGGGAGGGCACGGGCCGCGCGTAGGGCGGGAGATTTCCCCACATCCCGCCCTGCGCGCGTCCTCGGTGCACGGACCTCGGCCGCCTTGGTCCCCACGCGGGCGGCCGGCCCGCACCTCAGAACCGTCCGTCTGCCCCCGTCGTCGCGAAGACGTCGGGTGCGTCGCATACAGCAGTACGCGTTGTCGTCGAACGCAACGGTGTCGCGTCCAACGTTCACTTGCGCCATCCCCAGCTGTACGGGTGGACCTGTCCTTCGGGTGCCCCGAGGCTACCGCCGCCTCCTCAGCGCCCGCTCAGGCCCGCCTCAGGAACAGGTCAAGGAGTCGGCGTGGCATGCTCGATGCATGCCGCTCGTCGCGCTCACCGGAGGCATCGCCTCGGGAAAGTCCACCATCGCCCGTCGCCTCGCCGAGCACGGCGCCGTGATCGTCGACGCGGATCAGCTCGTGCGCGAGGTGCAGGCGCCGGGTGGGCCGGTGCTGGCGGCGATCGCCGACACCTTCGGCGAGGGCATGCTGCGCCCCGACGGATCCCTGGACCGTGCGGCCCTCGGCACACGGGTGTTCGGTGACGCGGCGGCGATCGCCCAGCTCAACGCGATCGTCCATCCTGCCGTACGCGCCGAGTCCGCGCGCCGCTTCGCCGCTGCGTTCGCGGCCGACCCGGATGCCGTCGTCGTCTACGACGTGCCGCTGCTGGTCGAAGCGCGCGTCGACGACCCCTGGCAGCTCGTCATCGTGGCGCACGCGCCGGCAGATGTGCGAGCGGACCGCCTCGTCGGGCTGCGGGGTCTCAGCCACGCGGATGCCGCGGCGCGCATCGCCTCGCAGGTGCCCGACGAGGCGCGTCTGCGGATCGCCGACGTGGTGATCGACACGGCGGGCGCCCTCGACGACACGCTGCGCCAGGTCGACGAACTGTGGGAGAGGCTCGACGAGCACGTGGCGCGGCGCGCGGGGGCCTCCTAGCCGTCACCGAGGCGGTCGTCGGAACCGGCGCTGTGGCCGTACCGCGACGTCGCTCTGCGGACTAGCCTGGGATCAGACCCGAGGAGGTGTCGCATGGGTATGCTCTCCAAGTTCCGGCGGCGTCGTGCCCCCTATCGTGCGGCGAGCGAAGAGGAGCGCATCTCGCGCTACGTCTACCTGCTCGGGACGCTCCCGGCCTCGGTGATCGAGAGCGCGCACGCGTCTGCGTTCGCCGACGTTCCGCCGCAGCGTGGCCGCGAGATGTTCGAGCAGCTGCGCCCGTTCCTCGCGGAGTCCGAGCGTGACGCGGCGGCCGAGGATCCCACCGTGATCGCCCGTCTCGTCCGTCGTGCAGAAGAGCACCGCGCCGCCCGGCGCGCGGCGGACGACGGCACGGATGCCGCGACGCGAAGCGCTGCGGATCCGGTGCGCACGGCGGTCGGCGTCGACGAGTCGGACCCGCGCGACCAGGTCGATGTGCGGAACATGCTCACGAGCGTCGGGATCGTGGCGATCGTCGCGAACCAGTTCCTGCTGTCGACCTCGGTGACCATGTACTACACCATGGGTGCGGGGTCGCTTCTGCTCGGCTCCGAGCCGGCCTGGGTGGGCGAGACGTACGATCCCGGCTTCACGGGGTTCGACGGCGGCGGCTCGGGAGGGTTCGACGGGGGCGGCGGAGCGTTCGACGGCGGAGGATTCGACGCCGGAGGGTTCGGCGGCGGTGGCTTCGACGGCGGCGGGGGATTCGGCGGCTGACCCGCAGGACGCCTGACCGCGGCATCCGCTCGTCGCGAACGCCGCCCCGATGTCGGACGCGCCGCCTACGCTGGACAGGTGCAGACCACTCGATCCGTGCGGCCGTTCGAGGTCGTGAGCGAATTCGCCCCGTCGGGCGACCAGCCGCAGGCGATCGCCGAGCTGGCGGCGCGCATCAACGCCGGTGAGACCGACGTCGTGCTGCTCGGCGCGACCGGCACCGGAAAGTCGGCGACGACGGCATGGCTCGTCGAAGCCGTGCAGCGCCCGACCCTCGTGCTGGCGCACAACAAGACGCTCGCGGCGCAGCTGGCCAACGAGTTCCGCGAGCTCATGCCCCACAACGCGGTCGAGTACTTCGTCAGCTACTACGACTACTACCAGCCCGAGGCGTACGTCCCGCAGACCGACACCTTCATCGAGAAGGACTCCTCGGTCAATGCCGAGGTCGAGCGGCTGCGGCACTCGACGACCAACTCGCTGTTGAGCCGCCGCGACGTCATCGTCGTCAGTACCGTCTCGTGCATCTACGGACTCGGTGCGCCCGACGAGTACCTGCGGGCGATGGTCGCGCTGCAGGTGGGTGAGGTGTACGACCGCGACGCGCTCATCCGCAAGTTCATCGCGATGCAGTACAACCGCAACGACGTCGACTTCTCGCGCGGCAACTTCCGCGTGCGGGGCGACACCATCGAGATCATCCCGGTGTACGAGGAGTACGCCATCCGCATCGAGATGTTCGGGGACGAGATCGAGGCGCTCTTCATGCTGCATCCGCTCACCGGCGATGTGGTCCAGCGGCTCGACAGCGTGCCCATCTTCCCGGCGTCGCACTACGTCGCCGGCACCGAGACGGTGCAGCGCGCGATCGGCACCATCGAAGACGAGCTGGCCGAGCGGCTGAACGAGCTCGAGTCGCAGAACAAGCTGCTCGAGGCCCAGCGCCTGCGCATGCGCACGACGTTCGACCTCGAGATGCTGCAGCAGCTCGGCTTCTGCTCGGGCATCGAGAACTACTCGCGGCACATGGACGGCAGGGCGCCCGGTGAGCCGCCGCACACGCTGCTGGACTTCTTCCCCGACGACTTCCTCATGGTGATCGACGAGTCGCACGTCACCGTTCCCCAGATCGGGGCGATGTACGAGGGGGATGCCTCGCGCAAGCGCACCCTCGTCGAGCACGGCTTCCGCCTGCCGAGTGCGCTCGACAACCGGCCGCTGCGGTGGGACGAATTCAAGAACCGCGTGGGCCAGACCGTCTATCTCTCGGCGACGCCGGGACGCTATGAGATGGGCATCGCCGATGGCGTCGTCGAGCAGATCATCCGCCCGACCGGCCTCATCGACCCCGAGATCGTGGTGAAGCCCTCCAAGGGGCAGATCGACGACCTCCTCGAAGAGATCCGCCTCCGGGTCGAGCGCGACGAGCGCGTGCTCGTCACCACGCTCACGAAGAAGATGGCGGAGGAGCTCACCGACTTCCTCGGCGAGCACGGGGTGCGGGTGCGCTACCTCCACTCCGACGTCGACACGCTGCGCCGGGTCGAGCTGCTCAGCGAGCTGCGCGCCGGCGTGTACGACGTGCTCGTCGGCATCAACCTCCTCCGAGAGGGCCTCGACCTCCCCGAGGTGTCGCTGGTGTCGATCCTCGATGCCGACAAGGAGGGCTTCCTCCGCAGCGGCACCTCGCTGATCCAGACGATCGGCCGTGCGGCGCGCAACGTCTCGGGCCAGGTTCACATGTACGCCGACACGATGACCGACTCGATGGCCAAGGCGATCGAAGAGACCGACCGGCGCCGCGAGAAGCAGATCGCCTACAACACGGCCCACGGGATCGACCCGCAGCCGCTGCGCAAGCGCATCGCCGACATCACCGAGGTGCTGGCGCGAGAGGCGTCCGATACGGATCGGATGCTGCGGGGCAAGGCCGCTGCGAAGACCAAGTCCGGCATGGGCAAGAGCCCGACGCCGCAGCTGCGACGCGAGGGCATCGCGGCCGAGGGGGCCGAACAGCTCGAGGCGACCATCGCCGACCTCAGCCAGCAGATGCTCGCGGCCGCTGGCGAACTCAAGTTCGAGCTCGCCGCGCGCCTGCGCGACGAGGTGCAGGATCTCAAGAAGGAACTGCGCGCCATGGAGCGCGCGGGGCACGCGTAGTCGCACCTCCTCGGGCCGGGCGGCCGGTGTCGGCTCAGGGGCAGTGCATCAGGGGCTTCGGTCCCGAGCGATCGAAGGTGTGCTGTGCGATGGGCGCGCCGCACAGCGGGCACGCGCGTTCGGCGCGCTCGGCAGGCGTGGGCGGGGGAGCCGTCTCGTACGGACCGACCGCCGCAGGTCCCGCCACGCGGATCAGGTTCGCATTGAGAAACGCGTACCACCCGCCGGCCTCCCGCACACGTTCGCGGAGAGGGCGGCGGGCGGCGGGAGCGGCATCCGGTTCAGGCATGGTTATTAGTGTACTAACGATTCGTGCACGATAGGATGACGGACGTGAACGATGCCGACCTCAGCCCCGATGACCTGCTCGCACTCGACAACCAGGTGTGCTTCGCCCTGGTGACCGCCGCGCGCAACATCGTCGGCCTGTACCGGCCGATCCTGGAGCCGCTCGGGCTCACGCACCCGCAGTACCTGGTCATGCTCGCGCTCTGGGAGCGATCGTCCCGGTCGCTGCGCGAACTCGCCGTCGAGCTGGCCCTGGAGCCTGCGACCCTGTCGCCGCTGGTGAAGCGACTCGAGGCTCAAGGGCTCGTGACGCGTTCGCGGCGGGACGACGACGAGCGCGTGCTCGACGTGCGGCTCACCGACGCGGGGCGGAGACTGCGCGAGCAGGCTCTCGAGGTGCCTGGCAAGGTGATGGCGAGCGTCGGAACGGACGCCCAGGCGCTCCTGGCCCTCCGCGACGCGCTGCGCCCGTTCGCCGGCGCGCGCTGACCTGGGCCGCCGCGCCGGACGCGCCGTCTTCGCCCACGGCGAACGGCTCCCAGGCCTCATGTCGGAGGCCCCGCCTACACTTGACTGGTGCCCATCGTCCCTGTCGCCCTGCCCGCGAACATGCCCGCAAAGACCGTCGGCGGCACCAGCGGAATGCTGAGCGTCCGCGGTGCCCGCGTGCACAATCTGAAGGATGTCGACCTCGACATCCCGCGCGATTCGCTCGTCGTCTTCACGGGGCTGTCCGGCTCCGGCAAGTCCAGCCTCGCGTTCGACACGATCTTCGCCGAGGGGCAGCGCCGGTACGTCGAGTCGCTGAGCGCGTACGCGCGCCAGTTCCTGGGACAGGTCGATCGTCCCGACGTCGACTTCATCGAGGGCCTGAGCCCTGCCGTGTCGATCGACCAGAAGTCGACCAACCGCAACCCCCGGTCGACCGTCGGCACGATCACCGAGATCCACGACTACATGCGCCTGCTGTGGGCGCGCATCGGCGTGCCGCACTGTCCCGAGTGCGGCGAGGTCATCCAGCGCCAGACGGTGCAGCAGATCGCCGACCAGCTCATCGAGCTGCCCGAGCGCACGCGGTACCAGATCGTCGCCCCGATCGTCACCCAGAAGAAGGGCGAGTTCGTCGACCTCTTCAAGGAGCTCGGCGCCAAGGGCTATGCGCGCGCCATCGTCGACGGCGAGCTGATCCAGCTGGCCGAGCCGCCCGTGCTCAAGAAGAGCTACAAGCACGACATCGCCGTCGTGGTCGACCGCCTCGTCGCGGCGCCCGCCATCCTGGATCGCGTCACCGACTCGGTCGAGACCGCGCTGTCGCTTGCCGGCGGCGTCATGCAGATCAACTTCGTCGACGAAGAGGGCGACGCCGCCTGGCAGTCCTTCTCCGAGAAGCTCGCGTGCCCGAACGGCCACCCGCTGCAGCTCACCGAGATCGAGCCGAGGACGTTCTCGTTCAACGCCCCGTTCGGCGCGTGCCCGGCCTGCTCGGGCCTCGGCACCCGAATGTCGGTCGACGTCGAGCTCATGCTGGGCGACGAGGACCTGTCGATCCGCGAGGGCGTCCTCATCCCGTGGACGACCCAGGGCAAGGGGCTCTTCCAGTACTACGAGCGCCTGCTCGAAGGCCTCGCGAACGACCTCGGCTTCTCGCTCGACACTCCGTGGAAGAAGCTGCCGTCCGACGTCCGCGAGGCCGTGCTGCGGGGCGAGAACTACAAGGTCACGGTGCGGTGGAAGAACCGCTACGGCCGCGAGATGCGCTACTCGTCGGGTTTCGAGGGCGTCGTGCCGTACATCGAGCGACAGTACACGCAGGCCGAGTCCGACACGCAGCGGCAGCGCTGGTCGGAGTACCTGCGCGAGGTGCCGTGCCCCGTGTGCGACGGCGCGCGCCTGAAGCCCGAGGTGCTGGCCGTGCAGGTGCACGGCCATTCGATCGCGGATGCCTCGCGCCTGAGCCTCGGCGAGGCGCGCGAGTACTTCGCGAAGCTGACGCTCACCGAGCGCGAGGCGACGATCGCCGCGCAGGTGCTGCGCGAGATCCGCCTGCGACTGGACTTCCTCATCCGCGTGGGTCTGGACTACCTCAGCCTCAGCCGCGCAGCCGCGACCCTGTCCGGCGGCGAGGCGCAGCGCATCCGGCTGGCCACGCAGATCGGCTCGGGCCTGACGGGTGTCCTCTACGTGCTCGACGAGCCGTCGATCGGCCTGCACCAGCGCGACAACCGCCGCCTCATCGAGACGCTCGTCGCGCTGCGCGACCTCGGCAACACGCTCATCGTCGTCGAGCACGACGAGGAGACGATCCACGCCGCCGACTGGGTCGTCGACATCGGCCCGGGCGCCGGCGTCAACGGGGGAGAGGTCGTGCACTCCGGTCCGATCGAGGAACTCCTCGCCGACCGCGACTCGATCACCGGCGACTACCTGTCGGGGCGTCGGGCGATCCCGACGCCGAAGAAGCGCCGCAAGATCGACAAGAAGCGCCAGGTCGGCGTGGTGGGCGCGCGTGAGAACAACCTGAAGAACGTCTCCGTCGACTTCCCGCTCGGCGTGCTCACCTCGGTGACCGGCGTGAGCGGCTCCGGCAAGTCGTCGCTGGTCAACGGCATCCTCTACCAGGTCCTGGCGACGCGCCTCAACGGCGCCCGCCGGGTGGCCGGCAAGCACACGCGCGTGACCGGGCTCGAGAACCTCGACAAGGTGGTCCACGTCGACCAGGCGCCGATCGGACGCACCCCGCGGTCCAACCCGGCGACGTACACCGGCGTGTTCGACCGCATCCGTACGCTGTTCAGCGAGACGCCCGAGGCGAAGGTCCGCGGCTACCAGCCCGGTCGCTTCAGCTTCAACGTCAAGGGCGGCCGCTGCGAGGCGTGCTCGGGCGACGGCACGATCAAGATCGAGATGAACTTCCTGCCCGACGTGTACGTCGACTGCGAGGTCTGCCACGGCAAGCGGTACAACCGCGACACCCTCGCCGTGCACTACAAGGGCAAGAACATCGCCGAGGTGCTGGAGATGCCGATCGCCGAGGCGGCGGAGTTCTTCGAGCCGATCCAGGCGATCCATCGCTACCTGAGGACGCTCGTCGACGTCGGTCTCGGCTACGTCCGGCTGGGGCAGTCCGCCACGACGCTGTCGGGCGGCGAGGCACAGCGCGTCAAGCTCGCCACCGAGCTGCAGCGCCGCACCAACGGCCGCTCCATCTACGTCCTCGACGAGCCGACGACCGGCCTGCACTTCGAGGACGTCCGCAAGCTCCTCGAGGTGCTGAACGGCCTCGTCGACAAGGGCAACACCGTCATCGTGATCGAGCACAACCTCGACGTGATCAAGTCCTCCGACTGGGTCATCGATCTCGGCCCCGAGGGGGGTGCCGGTGGCGGTGAGGTCATCGCGACGGGCACACCCGAGCAGGTCGCGCGCGTCGAAGCCAGCCACACCGGCGTCTTCCTCGCCGAGGTGCTGGGCGTCGGCGGCCAGGCGGAGCTCGTCGAGGCCCGCAAGGCCGGCTGAGCGGCATGGCGCGCTCCGCTCCCACCGTCCCGTACAAGCCGAACCCGGGCGAGATCCCCACCAATCCGGGGGTGTACCGGTTCCGCGACCGGGACGGGCGCGTGCTGTACGTCGGCAAGGCGAAGAACCTCCGCGCGCGCCTGTCGAACTACTTCGCTCCGCTGCACACGCTGCACGAGCGCACCCGTCGCATGGTGACGACGGCGGCGTCCGTGGAGTGGACCGTGGTCGCGACCGACGTCGACTCGCTGCAGCTCGAGTACCAGTGGATCAAGGAGTTCGATCCGCCGTTCAACGTCCGCTACAAGGACGACAAATCGTACCCGTTCATGGCGATCACGCTCGCCGACGAGGCGCCGCGGGTGATCGTGACGCGCAACCGCCGCATCCCGGGCGCCAAGTACTTCGGCCCGTACCCCAAGGTGTGGGCGGTGCACGACACGATCGACCTGATGATCAAGGTCTTCCCGATCCGCACCTGCAGCGACTCGTCGTACAAGAAGGCCATGGCGAGCGGCCGTCCGTGCTTCCCGGGCCAGATCGGGCGCTGCGGCGGACCGTGCTCGATGAAGGTCACGATCGAGGAGCACCGCGCGATCGTCGACGACTTCATCGCCTTCATGTCCGGCGGCGACCAGCGCTTCACGAAGCAGCTGACGGCGCGCATGCGCGAGGCCTCGGCGGCCATGGACTACGAGGCCGCCGCCGTCTACCGCGACCGCCTCCACTCCATCGACGCGGTGCTGAACAAGAGCGCGCTCGTGCTCGCCGCCGACACCGACGCCGACCTGTTCGGCATCGCCGAGGACGAGCTGGCCGCCACGGTGCAGCACTTCGTGATCCGCGGTGGCCGCGTGCGCGGTGTGCGCGCGACGACGATCGAGAAGGAGATCGACATCTCCGACGGCGATCTCGTCGACCAGGTCATCCAGCGCACCTACGGCAACGCGGCGGGTGCCGACATCCCGAAGCAGGTGCTCGTGCCCTCGATGCCGGACGACGCGGCCGACCTCGAGGAGTGGCTGCGCGCCCGGCGGGGCAAGGGCGTGACGATCCAGGTGGCGCAGCGCGGCCGCAAGGCCGATCTCATGCGCACCGCCACGCTGAACGCCCAGCAGGCGCTGATGCTCCACAAGACCCGGCGCACCAGCGACTACGTCGCCCGCAGCCAGGCGCTCACCGACCTGCAGGAAGCGCTCGACCTCGCCGAGGCGCCGCTGCGCATCGAGTGCTTCGACGTGTCGCACCTGAGCGGCACCAACGTGGTGGCCTCGATGGTCGTCTTCGAGGACGGACTGCCGCGCAAGGATCAGTACCGCTCGTTCGGCGTCGCCGAGACCACGGACGACACCGACTCGCTCTACCAGGTGCTCACACGGCGCCTCGCCTACCTGGACCGCCCGGAGGAGAACGACACGCCGCTCGTGCCCGACGTGACCTCCGACGAGACCGTCGTCACCGAGCGGCGGCGCCCGCGCTTCGCCTACCGGCCGCAGCTGCTGGTGGTCGACGGCGGCAAGCCGCAGGTGGAAGCGGCGGCCCGCGCACTCCGTGATGCGGGCCACGAGGAGATCGCGTTGTGCGGCATCGCCAAGCGCCTCGAAGAGGTGTGGCTGCCGGGGGAGGAGTACCCGGTCATCCTGCCCCGCACCTCCGAGGCGCTCTACCTGCTGCAGCGTCTGCGCGACGAGGCCCACCGCTTCGCGATCACCCACCAGCGCAAGCGGCGGCGCCGCGACATCCAGAGCGTGCTGGCCGAGGTGCCGGGTCTCGGCGAGGCCCGCATCAAGGCGCTGCTGCGTCACTTCGGATCGGTGTCGGCGCTGCGCAAGGCGACCCCCGAAGAGATCGCCGAGCTCCCGGGCGTCGGCCCGAAGCTCGCCGCGGCGATTCACTCGCACCTCGCGGAGCCCGCGCCCGTCACCAGTGGGTAGGCTGGGCTCGACGGGGGTGGTCATGGGCGAGGCGACGCGTCACGACGTCGGAGAAGTGCTGATCGTCACGGGCATGTCGGGCGCCGGAAGATCGACCGCGGCGAACTCGCTGGAGGACCTCGACTGGTACGTGGTCGACAATCTGCCGCCGCAGATGCTGAAGCCGCTCCTCGACCTCACCGAGCTCGCCGGGGGAGTGCTGCCGAGGGTCGCCGTCGTCGTCGACGTGCGTGGCCGCGACCTCTTCTCCGACCTTCCCGATGCGATGCGGGCGCTTCGCGAGCGCCGGCAGATCCGGGTCATGTTCCTCGACGCCTCCGACGATGTGCTCGTGCGCCGGTTCGAGGCGGTGCGGCGCCCGCACCCGCTGCAGGGCGAGGGGACCATCCTCGACGGCATCCGCCGGGAGCGTGCGCGTCTCGCGGCCGTCCGCGAGGGTGCCGACGTCATCATCGACACGTCGTCGTACAACATCCACCAGCTCGCCACCAAGGTCGCCGATCTCTTCACCGAGGAGGGGTCCGCGCGGCACACGCTCACCCTGCAGAGCTTCGGCTTCAAGTACGGGCTGCCGCCCGACGCCGACCTCGTGGCCGACATGCGATTCCTGCCGAACCCGTTCTGGGACGAGCGGCTCCGCCCGTTCACCGGCGAGGACGCCGAGGTGCGCGAGTACGTGCTGGCCCAGACCGGCGCGGCCGAGTTCCTGGAGGCGTACAGCGCGGCGCTGCGCCCGGTGCTCGAGGGGTATCAGCGCGAGAACAAGAGCCACTCGGTCGTCGCCGTGGGCTGCACCGGCGGCAAGCACCGCTCGGTGGTGATGGTCCGCGAGCTCGCGGAGCGCCTCGCGGCGGTGCCCGGCGTGGCGGTCCGTGTGACGCATCGCGACCTCGGTCGGGAGTGATGAGGCGCGTCCCGGCCGGTAGGGTGGAGGGTCGTTCCCGAAAGACCCGCGAAGGAGTCCCGTGTCGCTGACCGCTGACGTGAAGGCCGAGCTGATCACCGTGCGAGACCCGCGCCCGACCGCACGGGTCGCCGAGCTCACGTCGCTGCTGCGATTCTCGGGCGGCCTGCACTCGATCGCGAACCGCGTCGCGGTCGAGGCCGAACTCGATTCCGACATCCTCGCCCGGCGCACCGCGCGCGACCTCGTCGAGCTTTACGGCGTGCGCCCGGAACTCGTGCACGTGCAGGGCTCCGGTGCCCGCACGGGCAGCCACTACGCGGTGCGCGTGATCGAGGGCGGCGAGACCCTCGCCCGCCAGACCGGCCTCCTCGACCAGCGGCGCCGTCCCGTGCGCGGGCTTCCCAACAAGCTCACGACGGGCTCACGCGGGGATCTCGCCGCGATCTGGCGCGGCGCGTTCCTGGCGGCCGGAACGCTCACCGACCCGGGTCGCTCCGCCGCGCTGGAGATCACCTGCCCGTCCTCCGAGGCCGCGATGGCCCTGGTGGGCGCCGCGCACCGTCTCGGCATCGCCGGCAAGGCCCGCGAGGTGCGCGGCATCCCGCGCGTCGTCGTGCGCGAGGGTGAGGCGATCCGCGCGGCCCTGGCCGCGATGGGCGCCATGCGCGCGGCGGCCGACTGGGACCAGATGCGTCAGCGCCGCGAGGTGCGTGCGGGCGTCAACCGGCTCGTGAACTTCGATGACGCGAACCTCCGTCGCTCGGCGCAGGCCGCCGTCGCCGCCTGCGCGCGCGTCGAGCGTGCGCTCGCGATCCTCGGCGACGAGGTGCCCGAGCACCTCCGCCAGGCCGGTGACCTGCGTCTCGCGCACCGCGATGCGAGCCTCGACGAACTGGGCCATCACGCCGACCCGCCGCTGACCAAGGACGCGGTCGCCGGTCGCATCCGTCGCCTCCTCGCGATGGCCGACAAGAAGGCCGAGGCCGAGGGTCTGCCCGGCACCGAGTCGGCCGTCCCCGCCGGCATCGAGGACTGATCCTGCGCGGCTGATGCCGCGGGCCACGGCCCGGCCGCGCACGCCCGAGCCTCCGCGGAGCGTGAAGCGATGCGTGAGGAGACCAGGGACCGTCTTCCACACGTCACAGTGGGAAGCAACCCCGTCGCCCGTGCGTTGCCGCTCAGTAGGATGATTCCGTCACCCTCGCTGCGCCGGGGAATTCGGCGCGCGCCGACAGGAAGAAGAGAACATGGCGAAGTACACCTTGCCCGACCTCCCTTACGACTACGCCGCCCTCGAGCCGCACATCAGCGGCAAGATCATGGAGCTGCACCACAGCAAGCACCACCAGGCGTACGTCACCGGCGCGAACACCGCGCTGGAGCAGCTGGCCGAGGCGCGTGAGACCGGCAACCTGGCCAACGTGAACAAGCTCGAGAAGGACCTCGCGTTCAACCTCGGCGGTCACGTCAACCACTCGATCTTCTGGACCAACCTGTCGCCCGAGGGCGGCGGAGAGCCCGAGGGCGAGCTGCGCGCCGCGATCGACGAGTTCTTCGGCGGCTTCGACAAGTTCCAGGCGCACTTCACCGCCGCCGCGACCGGCATTCAGGGCTCCGGCTGGGCCGTCCTCAGCTGGGACCCGATCGGCGAGCAGCTCATCATCCAGCAGCTGTTCGACCAGCAGAGCAATACCGCACAGGGCACGATCCCGGTGTTCCAGCTCGACATGTGGGAGCACGCCTTCTACCTCGACTACCTCAACGTCAAGGCCGACTACGTGAAGGCTGTCTGGAACATCGCGAACTGGCAGAACGTGGCGCAGCGCCTCGACGCCGCCCGCCAGAAGACCTCGGGCCTGCTGGTACTGTCATAAAAGGCGCGGCTGTCCCGGCGGGACGCCCGCCGGGACGCCGTTGTCCTCGTTCGCACTGCACCAACCGCGCACTCGCGCACGACACATCTCAGGAGAAACTCCGTGACTGTCAAGATCGGCATCAACGGCTTCGGCCGAATCGGACGCAACTACCTCCGCGCGGCGCTCGCGCAGGGTGCGGACCTCGACATCGTGGCGGTGAACGACCTCACCGACAACAAGACGCTCGCTCACCTGCTCAAGTACGACTCGGTCGGCGGCCCGCTGGACGCCGAGGTGTCCTACGACGAGGACTCGATCACCGTCGGCGGCAAGAAGATCAAGGTCTTCGAAGAGCGTGACCCTGCCAACCTCCCCTGGGGCGAGCTGGGCGTCGACATCGTCATCGAGTCGACCGGTCGCTTCACCAAGGCCGACGACGCCAAGAAGCACGTCTCGGGCGGCGCCAAGAAGGTGCTCATCTCCGCTCCCGCCACCGGTGACGACGTGACTGTCGTCATGGGCGTCAACGAGGGCGACTACGACCCCGAGAACCACGTCATCATCTCGAACGCGTCGTGCACCACGAACTGCCTCGCCCCGCTGGCCAAGGTCTTCAACGACGCCTTCGGCATCGAGCGCGGCTTCATGATGACCGCCCACGCGTACACGGCCGACCAGAACCTCCAGGACGGCCCGCACAGCGACCTCCGCCGTGCCCGCGCCGCGGCGATCAACATCGTCCCGGCCTCGACCGGTGCCGCGAAGGCCATCGGGCACGTGCTCCCCGAGCTCAACGGCAAGCTCAGCGGCTCGTCGTACCGCGTGCCGGTTCCCACCGGCTCGATCGTCGACCTCACGATCGTCACCCCGACCGAAGGCCTCACGGTCGACCAGGTCAACGCCGCCTACGAGGCCGCCGCGGCCGACGGTCGCCTCGCCGGCTACCTGCAGTACACGGAGGACCCGATCGTCTCCAGCGACATCCAGGGCAACCCGCACTCGTCGATCTTCGACTCGGAGCTGACCAACGTCAGCGGCAACCTGGTCAAGGTGTCGGCCTGGTACGACAACGAGTGGGGCTACTCCAACCGCCTCGTCGACCTCACCGAGTACGTCGCCGAGAGCCTGTAACCACCGCCATGGCTCTGCGCACCCTCGATTCGCTGGGTTCGCTGGCCGGCAAGCGCGTCATCATCCGTGCTGATCTCAACGTCCCTCTCAAGGACGGGATCATCACGGACGACGGCCGTGTGCGGGCCACGCTCCCCACGCTCAACGCCCTGATCAATCAGGGCGCACGCCTCGTCGTCTGCTCGCACCTTGGTCGCCCCGACGGGGCTCCCGATGCGAAGTACAGCCTCGCGCCGGTCGCGCAGCGCCTGTCGGAGCTGCTCGGCAAGCCCGTCGCTTTCGCCCGCGACACCGTCGGCGAGTCCGCTCAGGAGGCCGTCCTGGCCCTCGAGGACGGCGACGTCGCGGTGATTGAGAACCTCCGGTTCAACCCGGGGGAGACCGCGAAGGACGAGGGGGAGCGCCGAGCGTTCGCCGAACAGCTCGCCGCACTCGGCGACGCACTCGTCTCGGACGGCTTCGGCGTCGTGCACCGCAAGCAGGCGTCGGTGTACGAGCTCGCCGAGATCCTGCCGTCCGCGGCGGGTCTGCTCATCGCGACCGAGCTGGACGTCCTGGACCGGCTCACCGAGAGCCCGGAGCGGCCCTACACGGTCGTCCTCGGAGGCTCGAAGGTCAGCGACAAGCTGGGTGTCATCTCGCACCTGCTGCCGCGCGTCGACCGGCTGCTCATCGGCGGCGGAATGCTCTTCACGTTCCTCGCCGCCCAGGGCCACAAGGTCGGCTCGAGCCTGCTCGAGGCAGACCAGCTCGACACCGTCCGCGAGTACATGCGCCGCGCGGAGGAGTCGGGCGTCGAGCTCGTGCTGCCGACCGACGTGGTCGTCGCCTCGAAGTTCGGAGCCGACGCGGAGCACGTGGTGACGCGCGCGGATCAGATCGAGGAGACGCCGTTCGGCGCCTCCGGGCTGGGCCTGGACATTGGGCCCGACACTGCAGCGCGGTTCGCCGAGCTCGTCCGCGGCTCGAAGACGGTGTTCTGGAACGGCCCGATGGGCGTGTTCGAGCTCGCGCCGTTCGCGGCCGGGACCAAGGCCGTCGCGCAGGCGCTCACCGAGGTCGACGGTCTGTCGGTCGTCGGCGGAGGCGACTCCGCCGCGGCGGTCCGCCAGCTCGGGTTCGCCGACGACGCCTTCGGTCACATCTCGACCGGCGGCGGCGCCAGCCTCGAGTTCCTCGAGGGCAAGAAGCTCCCCGGACTGGAGGTCCTCGGATGGCAGTAGACAGCGCTGGTTCAACGGCTGCTGCGCAGACCAGGCGTACCCCGCTCATCGCCGGCAACTGGAAGATGAACCTCGACCACCTGCAGGCGGTCGCGTTCGTCCAGAAGCTGCACTGGACGCTCAAGGACGCGAAGCACGAGGACGGCTCGGTCGAGGTGGCGGTCTTCCCGCCCTTCACCGATCTCCGCACGGTGCAGACCCTTCTCGACGCCGACAAGATCCCGTTCGCGCTCGGTGCACAGGACATCTCGTCGCACGACTCCGGCGCGTACACGGGCGAGGTCTCGGGCGCGTTCCTCGCGAAGCTCGACAACCGCTACGTGATCATCGGCCACTCCGAGCGTCGCGAATACCACCACGAGGGCGACGACATCGTCGCCGCGAAGGTGCAAGCGGCGCTGAAGCACGGGCTGGTTCCCGTGATCTGCGTGGGCGAGACCGCCGACGACCTCGAGAAGCACGGTGCGAGCGCCGTACCGGTCGGTCAGCTCCAGGCCGCACTCGAAGGCGTGAAGGCGGATGCCGACATCGTCGTGGCCTACGAGCCCGTGTGGGCGATCGGATCCGGCCAGGCGGCGACGCCCGAGCAGGCCCAGGAGGTGTGCGCCAAGCTTCGCGAGGTCATCGCCGACAAGCTCGGAGCGGATGCCGCGGCCCGCACACGGGTTCTGTACGGCGGCTCGGTGAAGGCCGCGAACATCGCCAGCTTCATGCGCGAGCCCGATGTCGACGGTGCGCTGGTCGGCGGTGCGAGCCTCGTCGTCGACGAGTTCGCCGCGATCATCCGCTACCAGAAGCACGTCGGCGTCTGAGCGCTGACCGGCGGGCGGCGAGGATTCCTCGCCGCCCGCCGGCGTACACGTATACTTGACCCTTGTGCGATCGGCGAACGATCGCGGCGAAAGGCTTCTACGACTGTGCAGATCCTCGAGTTCGTCCTGCAGGTGCTTCTCGGCATCACGAGTCTCCTGCTGACCCTCCTCATCCTGCTCCACAAGGGGCGCGGTGGCGGCCTGTCCGACATGTTCGGCGGCGGCATGACCTCGGCCATGGGCTCCTCGGGCCTCGCCGAGCGCAACCTCAACCGATTCACGGTGGTCCTCGCCCTGGTGTGGTTCGCATCGATCGTGGCGCTCGGCCTGATCACGAAGTTCCAGGCCATCTGATGGCCACCGGAGGCAACGCGATCCGCGGCACCCGCGTCGGTGCCGGTCCGATGGGCGAGCAGGACCACGGCTTCCACGCCGACCGCATCGCCATCTCGTACTGGGACGCCCTGGGCAACGAGACGGTGCGCTACTTCGCAGCGGGCATCCCCGAGGAGGAGATCCCCGAGACGATCGACTCGCCCCACTCGGGCCTGCCGGCCGGGCGCGACAAGGAGAACCCTCCCGCCGTCGCGAAGACCGAGCCGTACAAGACCCACCTCGCGTACGTGAAGGAGCGCCGCACCGAAGAGGAAGCCGAGACGCTCCTCGACGACGCCCTGAAGCAGCTCCGCGAGCGCCGCGGACAGGGCTGACGCGCCGCATACAGCACAGAAGAGAAGAGCGGATGCCGAGGCATCCGCTCTTCTCTTCTGTCCGCGTGCAGCAGCCGGGGTCAATACTCGCGGTCGATGAGCTCCGGCGGCACCTGCGCGGCGGCCGCCTGGTCGACGAAGAACGTCGTGCGCTTGCGGCCCTTGGCGCCGGCGGCGGGAACACTCGCGTAGCTGGCTCCGGCCAGCGCGAGGCCCAGCGCGGCCGCCTTGTCGGCGCCCGACAGTACGAGCCACACGCGCTTCGAGCTGTTGATGACGGGACGGGTCATCGTGATCCGCTCCGGCGGAGGCTTGGGGGAGTCGCGCACCGCGACCACCGAGCGATCCGTGATCTGGATCTCGGCGCGGTCGGGGAAGAGCGACGCGATGTGCCCGTCCGGCCCGACCCCGAGGAAGCACACATCGAACGAGGGCCACGCGCCTTCGGCCCCGGGGAAGCGGGCGAGCTCGTCGGCGTACGCGGCGGCGGCGGCATCCAGATCCACGCCGTCATCGCTGCCGAGCGTGGCGTGGATGTTCTCGGCCGGGATGTCGAAGCGGTCGAGGAACGCCTCACGCGCCTGGCGGTCGTTGCGGTCGGAGTGGCCGAGGGGGACGAACCGCTCGTCGCTCCACCAGAAGTGGACGCGCGACCAGTCGATGCGGGCCGCGCGCGGACTGCGTCCTGCGGCAGCGAGCACTGCCGCACCCATCGATCCGCCCGTGAGTGAGATGTGGGCGAGCTTGCCCTCGTCGACCCGCTTGGCGACGCGGCTCAGGAAGCGCGGAGCGACGGAGTCGACGAGTGCAGCGGGATCGGGACTGATGATGACGCGCTTCTCGGCCCAGCCTTCAGGCATCCGTCTTCGTCCTGTCCGTCACCCGTGCACTGTCCATCAGGCCTGCGTCCCCTTCGTCGCCGGAGGGTCGAGCAGCTCCCAGCCCTCGGTGATGACTCGACCATACAGGACGTCCGGGTCGAGGCGACGGAGCTCCTCTGCCAGGCACTCGCGCAGCGTCCGGCGCGGGAACGCCAGGTCGTGCGTGGGCTGTCCGGGCTGGGTGAGGATCGCCACACCGCGCGTCGGGCGCTCCAGGAGCACCTCACCGCTGGGACGCACCAGCGCCACGGACTTGATGCCGTGCGGCCACTCCTCGGCGTCGAGATACGCCCAGTCGACGGGCACGTCGAGCGTGAGGCGCAGCCACGCCGCGAGGAGCGCAGTGGAGGGCGAATCCGACGCACCGCGCACCCGCGCGCCGACCACGGGCTCGTACGGCGGCTGGTCGAGGATGGCGGCCAGCTGCTCGCGCCAGCGCGTCAGACGCGTCCACGCGAGGTCGGTGTCGCCGGGCGCGTACTGCTCGCCCAGGCCCGCGACCCATGCCGACGGGTCGGACTTGGTCGCGGCATCCGTGATCCGGCGCTGGGCGATGCGACCGATCGAGGTCTTCGAGATGTTGTCGGGCGTGCGGTTGGGCCACCACACCACGACGGGAGCGTCGGGCAGCAGCAGGCCCGTCACGAGGCTCTCGAGGTTCGAGTGACCGGCGTCGCCGAACGCCCGGAGGGTGACGACCTCGCTCGCGCCGGCGTCGCCGCCCACGCGGATCTGCGCGTCCAGGCGCGGTTCGGCGTCGTAGCCGTCGGGGATCAGCAGCACGATGACGCGCATCGGGTGCTCGCGCGATGCGTCGTTGGCGGCTTCGATGACCTCTTCGACCGCGGCCTCACGCGTGAGGATGACGAGGGTCAGCACGCGGCCGAGCGCGACCGCGCCGCCCTCCTCGCGCACGTTGACGAGCGCACGCGAGATCTTGCTGACAGTGGTGTCGGGAAGATCGACGATCACGGGCGCCTCCAGGTCCGTCCGTCGCGGGCGAGCATCTCGTCCGCGGAGTCCGGGCCCCACGACCCGGGTGAGTACTGTTCGAGCGGACCGCCCTGGGCATCCCAGAACTGCTCGATCGGGTCGAGGATCTTCCACGACAGCTCGACCTCTTCGTGCCGCGGGAACAGCGGCGGGTCGCCGAGCAGCACGTCGAGGATGAGACGCTCGTAAGCCTCGGGGCTCGCCTCGGTGAAGGCATGGCCGTAGCCGAAGTCCATCGTGACGTCGCGCACCTGGGCACCGGCACCCGGGACCTTCGAGCCGAACCGGATCGTGACGCCCTCGTCGGGCTGCACACGGATCACCAGGGCGTTCTGGCCCTGACCCGACGTCTGGCTGCGCGAGAACAGCAGCTCGGGGGCGCGCTTGAAGACCACGGCGATCTCGGTGACACGGCGGCCGAGACGCTTGCCGGTGCGGAGGTAGAACGGCACGCCTGCCCAGCGACGGGTATTCACCTCGAGGGTCACGGCGGCGTACGTCTCGGTCGTCGAGTGAGGGTTCATGCCGTCCTCCTCGAGGAAGCCGAGCACCTTCTCACCGCCCTGCCAGCCGCCCGCGTACTGGCCGCGCGCGGTCGAGCGGGCGAGGTCCTCCGGCAGGGTGACGGCGGCGAGCACCTTCTCCTTCTCGGCGCGGAGGTCCTTCGCGTCGAACGAGATGGGCTCCTCCATGGCGGTCAGCGCCATCAGCTGCAGCAGGTGGTTCTGGATCACGTCGCGTGCCGCGCCGACACCGTCGTAGTAGCCCGCGCGGCCGCCCACGCCGATGTCTTCCGCCATGGTGATCTGCACGTGGTCGACGTAGTTGCGGTTCCAGATCGGCTCGTACAGCTCATTGGCGAAGCGGAGGGCCAGGATGTTCTGGACCGTCTCCTTGCCGAGGTAGTGGTCGATGCGGAAGATCGAGTCCGTCGGGAACGCCGAGCGCAGCACGTCGTTCAGCGCGCGCGCCGACTCCTGGTCGTGCCCGAACGGCTTCTCGATGACGACACGGCGCCAGCGGTCGGGCTGGTCGGCGGTGTCGTCCACGAGACCCGACGACTTCAGCTGCTCCGCCACGAGCGGGAACGCCTTCGGCGGGATCGACAGGTAGAACGCGTGGTTCCCCATCGTGCCGCGATCGGTGTCCAGCCGGTCGACGGTGTCCTTCAGGCGACGGAACGCGTCCGGGTCGTCGAACTCGCCCGACACGAAGCGGATGCCCTGCAGCAGCTGCTGCCAGGTCTCGTCGCGGAACTCGGTGCGCGCGTACTGGCGCACCGCGTCGTACACGACCTGGGCGAAGTCCTGGTCGGCCCAGTCGCGCCGCGCGAAGCCGACGAGCGCGAAGCCCGGAGGCAGCAGACCGCGGTTGGCGAGGTCGTAGACGGCGGGCATGAGCTTCTTGCGGGAGAGGTCTCCCGTGACACCGAAGATGACGAGCGCGCTCGGACCGGCGATGCGGTTGAGGCGACGGTCTTCGGGGTCGCGCAACGGGTTGTGCCCGCGCGAGATCTCGACGGTCATGTGGGGCTCGAACTCCTACTGGGCCGCTTCGAAGAGCGAGAGCACTTCGATCTGGGGATCGGTGAGGGTCAGGGTCACGACGGGTCGGCCGTGGCCATCGGCGAGAACGGTCGCGTCTCCCGCGGCCTGCGCCTGGATGAGCTGGCCGAACGTGAACGGCCGGCCCGGGATCTCGAGGTCGACATCGGTCTGCTCGAGGATCTGGAGGAACACGCCGTTCGCGGGGCCGCCCTTGTGGTACTGCCCGGTCGAATGCAGGAACCGCGGTCCCCAGCCGAACGTGGTGGGACGCCCGGAGTCTGCGGCGACGAGTTCGCGCAGGCCCGCGAGCTGCGACAGCTCGAGCCGGTTGACGTACGCCTGGATCGCGACGTAGCCGTCCTCCGGCAGCCGT
This sequence comes from Microbacterium sp. LWS13-1.2, assembly GCF_040144835.1. Lineage (NCBI taxonomy): Bacteria > Bacillati > Actinomycetota > Actinomycetes > Micrococcales > Microbacteriaceae > Microbacterium > Microbacterium sp. LWS13-1.2. Next base: position 734,004 of record NZ_CP151632.1, on the reverse strand, counting down.
GCCCACAGTGCGTCGAGGACCCCGGCGACGGTGCCGGATGCCGCGAGGGCGGGGTCGGAGACCCGCACCTCGACGCCCTCCACGGCGAACGCCGGAGCCGTCGGCTCGGGTCGTGCGTCGAGGAGGCCGCGCGCGGCCACCTTGGCGGACTCGACATCGGGCTGGTCGAAGGGATTGATGCCCAGCATCCGCCCCGCGATCGCCGTCGCGTACTCCCAGACGACGAACTGCGCGCCCAGCGAGCCGCTCACGAGCAGCTCGCCCTCGTGGTGCTCGAAGAGGTGGAACTGCTTGGCCTCGTCGACGAGGCGCACGATCTGCAGGTCGGCCGGCTTCGCGTCGACCTCGGGGGAGACCGGGAGCAGGACGACGGGCAGGATGCCGGTGCCTTCCTTGCCGGTCGACTCGGCGACGAGCTGCTCGATCCAGTCCGGCAGGCCCACGATGTGCGTGCCGTCGGTAACGAGGCCGAGCTTGTCCCTGCGAGACGCTGCGCCGTCGACCTCCTGGCCGCCCGCGATCGCCGCGGCCAGCACGAGCGCCGGATTCTCGGGGCTGTCGATCGACACCGCGAGCAGCGTCGCCTCCGCCTCGTCGAGGAGCTCGGAGATGTCGACGCCGGCGAGACCGGCCGGCACCAGCCCGAACGCGGTGAGGGCCGAGTAGCGGCCGCCGACGGTCGGGTCGGCGTTGAAGACCGTGTACCCGTCCGCGCGCGCCTCCTGCTCCAGCGGCGAGCCGGGGTCGGTCACGACGACGATGCGTTCGGCGGGGTCGATCCCCAGGTCGCGGAACGCCGCCTCGAACGCCCGCTTGGCGGAGTCGGTCTCGACGGTGGAGCCGGACTTCGACGACACGACGAGCGCCGTGCGCGTGAGGTCACCGGCCTGCGCGTCGCCGTCGATCGCCGCGAGCACCTGGCCGGGGGCCGTGGAGTCGAGGATCACGAGGGGAACGCCCGAGGTCTGGGCGATCACCTCGGGGGCGAGCGACGAGCCGCCCATTCCGGCGAGCACGATGCGCGTGATGTTGCGCGAGCGCAGCCGCTCGCGGAGAGCCAGGATCTCGGCGACCAGGGGGCGCGAGACGCTGACGGCCTCGACCCAGCCCAGGCGTCGCGACGCCTCGTCCTCGGCCGCGGGGCCCCACAGGGACGCGTCGCCGCCGGTGATGCCGGATGCCACGAGACTCGACACGAGCCCGGGCAGTGTGGCCTCGACGACGGACTTGACGTGTCCGCTGAGGTGGATGTCGAAGCTCATCGGGTGGCCTGGAGCGCGTCCTCGAGCGCCGTCTTGACGGTGCCCTGCAGGTCGTGCCAGGAGGCGATGAACTTGTCGACCCCTTCGTCTTCGAGCACCTGGGTGACGTCGGCGAAGTCCACGCCGACGGCGGCGAGACGATCGAAGACCTCGTGCGCAGCGGCGTAGGTGCCCGTGACGGCGTCACCGGCGATCTGGCCGTGGTCGAAGGTCGCCTCGAGCGTCTTCTCGGGCATCGTGTTGACGGTGCCGGGGGCGACGAGCTCGGTGACGTAGAGGGTGTCGGGCAGGGACGGGTCCTTGACGCCGGTCGACGCCCACAGCGGCCGCTGCACGTGCGCGCCGGCATCCGTCAGCGCCTTCGCGCGGTCGGTGGCGAACGCCTGCTCGAACAGCTCGTACGCGAGCCGGGCGTTCGCGACGCCGGCGAGCGACTTGAGCGCCGTGGCCTCATCGGTGCCGACGGCGACGAGCCGCTTGTCGACCTCGGTGTCCACGCGCGAGACGAAGAACGAGGCGACCGAGTGGATCTTCGAGATGTCGTGGCCGTTCGCCTGCGCCTGCTCGAGCCCCGCCAGGTAGGCGTCGATGACCTCGGAGTAGCGCTCCAGGCTGAAGATCAGCGTGACGTTGACCGAGATGCCTTCGGCCAGCACGGCGGTGATGGCGGGAAGACCGGCCTTCGTCGCAGGGATCTTGATGTGCACGTTGGGGCGGTCGACCGTGGCCCACAGCTCCTTGGCCTGGGCGATCGTCGCCTCGGTATCGTGGGCGAGGTCGGGGGAGACCTCGATCGACACGCGGCCGTCGACGCCGTCCGTCGAGTCGTAGACCGGGCGGAAGATGTCGGCCGCGTCGCGCACGTCGTCGGTCGTCGCGGCGAAGATCGCGTCGTCGACCGATGCGCCGGCCGCCGCGAGCTCCGAGATCTGCGTGGCGTACGAGTGCCCGCCGCCACCGATCGCGCCCTGGAAGATCGTCGGGTTCGTCGTGACGCCGCTGACGTTGCGCGTCGAGATGAGCTCGGTCAGATTGCCCGACGTGATGCGCTCGCGCGACAGGTCGTCGAGCCAGATGCTCACGCCCTCGGCGACCAGCTTCTCAGTGGGGGTGCTCATGCTGCCTTCTCCTCGTGCTTAAACGTCGCTCGCGGCCGCGAGAGTCTCGCGGGCGGCCTCGACGACGGCGTCGGCGGTGATGCCGAACTTCTGGAACAGGGTCTTGTAGTCGGCCGACGCACCGAAGTGGTCGATCGCGACGGAACGGCCGGCGTCGCCGACGATGCCGCGCCAGGTGAGCGCCGAGCCGGCCTCGACCGACACCCGCGCCTTCACTGCGGCGGGCAGGACCTTCTCGCGGTAGGCGGCATCCTGCTCGTCGAACCACTCGAGCGACGGCGCCGACACCACGCGGGCGTTCACACCCTCGGCGGCGAGGGTCTCGCGGGCGGAGACGGCGAGCTGCACCTCGGAGCCGGTCGCGATGAGGATCACGTCGGGCGTGCCGCCCGGCGCTTCGGCGAGGATGTAGGCGCCCTTGGCGACGCCGTCCGTCGACGCGAAGACGTCGCCGTCGGCCTCGCCCTCGCCCCGCTCGAACACCGGGATGTTCTGGCGCGTCAGCGCGATGCCGATGGGGCCGCCCTGGCGACGGACGATCTCGAACCACGCGGCCGAGGTCTCGTTCGCGTCCGCGGGACGCACCACGGTGAAGTTCGGGATGGCGCGCAGTGTCGCGAGCTGCTCGACCGGCTGGTGGGTGGGCCCGTCCTCGCCGAGCGCGACGGAGTCGTGCGTCCAGACGAAGATCGACGGGATGTCCATCAGCGCGGCCAGCCGCACCGAGGGGCGCATGTAGTCGCTGAAGATCAGGAACGTGCCGCCGAACGGGCGTGTCGGGCCGTGCAGCTTGATGCCGTTGACGATGGCGCCCATCGCGTGCTCGCGGATGCCGAAGTGCAGCACGCGGCCGTACGGGTCGCCGGACCACTCGTGCGTCGACCACTCGGCCGGGATGAAGGACTTCGCGTCCTTGATCGTCGTGAGGTTCGACTCGGCGAGGTCGGCCGAGCCGCCCCACAGCTCCGGAAGCTCGGCGGCGAGGGCGTTGATCACGATGCCCGACGCGGCGCGTGTGGAGACGTCCTTGCCCGCTTCGAACGAGGGGAGGGCTGCTGCCACGTCTGCGGGCAGCTCGCCGGCCTCGAGGCGGTCGAACAGCGCCTTGCGCTCGGGGTTCGCCGCCGCCCATGCGTCGAACGACTCCTGCCAGGCCGCGCGCTCCTCATGGGCGCGGTCCTTCAGGGAGCGCGTGTGCGCGAGGACGTCCTCGGCGACGACGAAGGACTGCTCGGGGTCGAAGCCGAGCACCTTCTTCGTCGCGGCGAGCTCGTCGCCGCCCAGCGCGGAGCCGTGGATCTTGCCGGTGTTCTGCTTGCCGGGCGACGGCCAGCCGATGATCGTGCGGAGGATGATGAGCGACGGCTTCGCCGTCTCGCCCTGCGCCGCCTCGATCGCGGCGAACAGCTCGGCGACATCCTCGACGTACTCGCCCGACTTCTTCCAGTCGACGACTTGCACCTGCCAGCCGTAGGCCTCGTAGCGCTTCGCGACGTCCTCGGTGAAGGCGACGTTCGTGTCGTCCTCGATCGAGATCTGGTTCGAGTCGTAGATGGCGATGAGGTTGCCGAGGGCCTGGTGGCCGGCGAGCGACGAGGCCTCGGAGGTGATGCCCTCCTGCAGGTCGCCGTCGCCGGCGATCACGTAGATGTGGTGGTCGAAGGGCGACGTGCCGGCGGCGGCGTCCGGATCGAACAGGCCGCGCTCGTAGCGGGCGGCGTACGCGAAGCCGACGGCCGACGCGAGGCCCTGGCCGAGAGGGCCGGTCGTGATCTCGACGCCCTTGGTGTGCCCGTACTCGGGGTGTCCCGGCGTGAGGGAGCCCCACGTGCGCAGCGCCTTCAGGTCGTCGAGCTCCAGCCCGAACCCGCCCAGGTAGAGCTGCACGTACTGCGTGAGCGAGGAGTGCCCGGCCGACAGGATGAACCGGTCGCGGCCGACCCAGTGGGTGTCGGCGGGGTCGTGACGCAGCACGCGCTGGTAGAGCAGGTACGCCGCCGGCGCCAGGCTCATCGCGGTGCCGGGGTGGCCGTTGCCGACCTTCTCCACGGCATCCGCAGCCAGGACGCGAGCAGTGTCCACCGCGCGCCGATCGATCTCATCCCAACGCAGTTCCGACACCGGGCCGCCTTTCTCGAGGAGGTGCGCCCAGAATGTGGCCGGCTCGCGGCCCCTGTCCGGATGGATAAGGGGGAATCGGCGACGGGCGCGCGTGTTTCTCAGCATAGCGAAGGGGTAGACCGCCGAGGCGATGCGAGACGTGTATGTGACGCAGTCTTGCGAAGGCCTGTGCGCCGTCCATGACATCCCGGTGTCGCGGGCGTCACGTTCTGCTCACCTGCGCCCGGGCGGCGTTGTGATCCGCCGGCGCCGGGGGAGGCGGTCGCCCGGGCGCGGGGTGCGACACGCCGATGCCCTAGACTTGGGGCGAATCTGCAGGCGGCGATTGCGGGGGTCATGGACAGCACGAAGACGGCCGGGGCTGCGGCGGAGTCCGCACGCGCGGGCGTGGGGACGATCGACACACCCCGCCGGCCTCGGCAGAGCTTCGGCCGCACCGTCCGCGCCTATGTCGCGCTGATGAAGCCGCGCGTGCTCGAGCTGCTGCTGGTCACGACGGTCCCGGTGATGATCCTCGCGGAGGGCGGCTTCCCGGACGTCTGGCTGGTCGTCGCGACCGTCGTCGGCGGCACGGCGAGTGCCGGCTCGGCGGCGGCATTCAACATGTACCTCGATCGCGACATCGACGCTCACATGCAGCGCACGGTGAACCGGCCGCTCGTCACGGGCGAGGTCTCGCCCCGCGGCGCGCTGATCTTCGCCTGGTCGCTCGCGGTGTTCTCGACGGTGTGGCTGTGGCTCACGACGAACTGGCTGGCGGCGACGCTGTCGGCCGCGGCCATCTTCTTCTACGTCGTGATCTACACGATGATCCTCAAGCGCCGCACTGAGCAGAACATCGTGTGGGGCGGCATCGCCGGCTGCTTCCCGGTGGTCATCGGCTGGACGGCCGTCACCGGCTCGCTGGCGTGGTCGCCGGTGATCCTGTTCGCGCTGGTGTTCCTGTGGACGCCGCCGCACTACTGGCCGCTTTCGATGAAGTACAAGGACCAGTACGAGGGCGTCCAGGTGCCGATGCTGGGCGCCACGCGCGGCGGCTCGCAGGTCGGCCTGCAGGTCATCCTGTACGCGTGGGCCACCGTGGTGTGCTCGCTGCTGCTGATCCCCGTCGCCGGGATGGGCCTGGTCTACACGGTGTCGTCGCTCGTCTTCGGCGGCTGGTTCATCTACGAGTCGCACGTGCTCTACAACCGCGCGGTGCGCGGCACCGAGCCGCGCCCGATGCGCGTGTTCCACGCCTCGATCACGTACCTCACCCTGCTCTTCGTCGCGATCGCCGTCGATCCGCTGCTGCCGTTCTGACCTCGCGCGCTCGCAGGGCGAGCACTCGATCCATCGGATCCGATACGAGAAGAGGCCGCCCGGCGAACCGGGCGGCCTCTTCTCGTATCCGCGATCAGCGCGCGGCGACAGGTGCCTCGGCGTCGACCGGCTCCGCGTCGACGGCGGGCTCGGCGTCGGCCGCGGCCGGCTCGGTCGGCCGGGGCGCGTCCGCGGCGGTCTCCGCCTCGGAGTCCCAGTCGATGGGCTCGACGACCTCGACCGGCGCCTGCGGGCGCAGGGTCGAGATGGCGGCGATGCCGAGCGCGAGGAGGATGCCGACGATGCCGGCGCCGATGAGGATCCCGCCGAGCTGGGCGACGGACTGGCCGACGTAGACGTCGACACCGGTCGCGGTGCCGTCGGTCAGGGTCGTCGTCATCGAGGCGATCTTGTCGGTGGTGATGAACCAGCCGCCGGCGACGGTCGCCAGCGAGACGACGACGAGGCCCCAGAACGGGATGCTTTGGATGAGACGGGGACGGGTGGACATGTGTCGATCACTCCTCGGGATGCGCGACCCGTGGTGGCCGCGGCATCCCACCCTCGCAAAGGAGTCCGTGCGACGCCAATCGGGTTGCTATGGATCAGCTGTGGACGGCCGCGCGTGCCGGCGCCTTGAGATGCATGACGACGGCCGTCATCGCGGCGACCAGCCCGACGGCGAGCACCATGTGGATGTTGACGAGGACGATCGGCAGCCCGGTGCGCGCCTGCCAGAGTCCGACGACGATCTGCACGAGCTCGATTCCGAGCAGGAGCAGCGTCCACAGGCGCAGGCGCAGTGCCGGGGGAGTGCGCCACGAGCCGGCCACCAGCACGAGGGTGAGTGCGAACGTGATGTAGCCCGGCCACGCGTGGATGTGCTGCATCAGCTCCGGGTTGAGCCCGTTGCGCGCGGCGCCGCCGTCGCCGGCGTGCGGGCCGGAGCCGGTCACGAGGATGCCCACCACGATCGTGAGGAGCACGAACGCCGTCGTGACGTGGGTCACCGCCGCGTACCAGCGGGGGACGGCGAGCACGCGCGGACCCGGCTCGGCGTACACGCGCACCACGAGCACCGCCGACAGCGCCACCAGCAGCACAGAGGCGAAGTAGTGCAGGCCCACGACGTAGGGATTGAGGTTCGTCAGGACCGTGATGCCGCCGATGACCGCCTGCACCGGCACATAGAGGCCGATCAGCAGCGAGAGCCAGAACAGGTCGCGGCGCTCGCGGCGCATGCGGAGGACGAAGAGGAACATGATGATCGCGACGGCGACCAGCACGAAGGTCAGCAGGCGGTTGCCGAACTCGATGAAGCCGTGCACCCCCGAGACCTCGGGGACCGGGACGAATGAGTCCTCGTTGCACCGCGGCCACGTGTCGCAGCCGAGCCCGGAGCCGGTGAGGCGGACGAGGCCCCCGGTGGCGACGATGCCGATCTGCACCACCAGCGTCGCCCACGCGGCCGCGATCACGCGGCGGTCGACGCGATCCGGGAGCCACAGCCAGAAGCGCTGCCGGATTCCCGGGGCCGTCGTGGTGGACTCTTGCGCGGACATGCTGGTCGTCGCCTCCTGGCAGAGGCTCCTGGAACCGCGCGTGACGTACGGGGCGCGTCCGCGTCGGGGTGGAACCTGTAGAATCAAGGGGTCGGTTGCGGTGCAGTTCCCAGCGCCGCGCACCACTGACAGTCTAGGCGCGAAGATCGGCGCCGCTTGAGAGGGCCCGAGAAGCGGCATCCCCCCTCCGGTATCTCCACCGGAGAACACGGATGCCGGGGCGGATCACACCGCTAGGACCCGGAGGAGAACGTGACGATGTCTGATGTGCTGATCGATCGCCCGGAGCTGGACAGCCTGGGTGTCTACGAGTTCGGGTGGCATGATGCCGACGCCGCGGGAGCCGTGGCGAAACGAGGCATCGACGAGTCCGTGGTGCGTGGCATCTCGGCGCTCAAGAACGAACCCGAATGGATGCTGAAGACCCGGCTGAAGGGCTATCAGCTGTTCGGCCGCAAGCCGATGCCGACCTGGGGCGCCGACCTCAGCGAGATCGACTTCGACAACATCAAGTACTTCGTGCGCTCCACCGAGAAGCAGGCGGGGTCGTGGGAAGAGCTCCCCGAGGACATCCGCAACACGTACGAGAAGCTCGGCATCCCCGAGGCGGAGCGCCAGCGCCTGGTCGCGGGCGTCGCGGCACAGTACGAGTCCGAGGTCGTGTATCACCAGATCCGCGAGGACCTCGAGGCCCAGGGCGTCATCTTCATGGACACCGACACCGCGCTGCGCGAGCACCCCGAGTTCTTCGAGGAGTACTTCGGCACGGTCATCCCGGCCGGCGACAACAAGTTCGCGGCGCTCAACACCGCGGTGTGGTCGGGCGGCTCGTTCGTCTACGTGCCGCCGGGAGTGCACGTCGAGATCCCGCTGCAGGCGTACTTCCGCATCAACACCGAGAACATGGGACAGTTCGAGCGGACGCTCATCATCGCCGACGAGGGCTCGTACGTGCACTACATCGAGGGCTGCACGGCCCCGATCTACAAGAGCGACTCGCTGCACTCGGCCGTCGTCGAGATCATCGTGAAGAAGAACGCCCGTGTGCGCTACACGACGATCCAGAACTGGTCGAACAACGTCTACAACCTCGTCACCAAGCGCGCCGTGGCGCACGAGGGAGCGACGATGGAGTGGATCGACGGCAACATCGGCTCCAAGGTCACGATGAAGTACCCGTCGATCTTCCTGATGGGCGAGCACGCCAAGGGCGAGACGCTGTCGGTCGCGTTCGCCGGTCCGGGTCAACACCAGGACGCCGGCGCGAAAATGATCCACATGGCGCCGTACACGCAGTCGTCGATCGTGTCCAAGTCGATCGCCCGCGGCGGCGGCCGGGCCGGCTACCGCGGCGAGGTCCGCGTGGACGCGAACGCGCACCACTCGGCGAACACGGTGCGCTGCGACGCGCTGCTGGTCGATACGATCTCGCGCTCCGACACGTACCCGGCGATCGACATCCGCGTCGACGACGTGCAGCTCGGCCACGAGGCGACGGTCTCGAAGGTCAGCGAGGAGCAGCTCTTCTACCTCATGAGCCGCGGGATGCCGGAGGACGAGGCCATGGCGATGATCGTGCGCGGCTTCATCGAGCCGATCGCCCGCGAGCTGCCCATGGAGTACGCGCTCGAACTCAACAAGCTCATCGAGATGGGCATGGAAGGATCCGTCGGCTAGATGAGCCCCACCACTGAGGCCCCCACCATTCCCGGCGCGAAGGGCCACACCGATGGCGCCGGCGCGTTCGTGCCGGTTCAGACTCGCTCCGAGCGTCCCTGGTCGTTCGACCCCGCCGACTTCGAGGTGCCCACCGGCCGCGAGGTCAACTGGAAGCACACGCCGACCGCCAAGGTCCAGCCGCTGTTCGTCGACGAGGCCGGACCCCACGGCGTCATCGAGGTCGACGTCGACGCCCCGGCAGGACTCGTGCAGGAGCGCCTGACCCTCGGCACGGCGCCCCGCGGCGAGGTGTTCCGCCCCGAGGATCTGCCGAGCGCGATCGCCTGGAAGCAGGAGACCGAGGCGCCGCTGCTGCGCATACCGGCCGGCGCCGAGTACACCGAGCCGATCGTGGTGTCGCTGACCGGCACCGGCGGTCTGGCGCACGCGCACGTCGTCGTCGAGGCGCAGGCGAACTCGCACGCCACCGTCGTGTTCCGGCACACCGGCACCGCCCAGCACGCGCAGAACGTCGAGATCATCGTGCGGGAGGGCGCACACCTGGAGCTCGTGACCGTGCAGCGGTGGGACGACGACGCCGTGCACGTGGCCTCCCACCAGGCGCGCGTCGAGCGCGACGCGACCCTCCGCCACGTCGTCGTCAGCTTCGGCGGCGGCGTCGTGCGCGTCAACCCGACGGTGGAGCTCGCCGGCACCGGCTCGCGCGCCGAGCTGTACGGCCTCAGCTACTCCGACTCGGGGCAGCACCTCGAGAGCCAGGTGTACCTGCACCACAAGGGTGCCGAGACTTCCGGCGACGTGCTCTACAAGAGCGCGCTGCAGGGCGCGGCGGCGCGCACGGTGTGGATCGGCGACGTCCTCATCGGGGCGGATGCCGTGGGCACCGACTCGTACGAGGCCAACCGCAACCTCGTCCTGACCGAAGGCGCGCGCGCCGAGTCGATCCCCAACCTGGAGATCGAGACCGGTGACATCCGCGGCGCCGGTCACGCGAGCGCCACCGGGCGCTTCGACGACGAGCAGCTGTTCTACCTGCAGGCGCGCGGCATCGCCGAGGAGGAGGCGCGACGGCTCGTCGTGCTCGGCTTCCTCGCCGAGATCGTGCAGAAGATCGGTGTCGCAGACCTCGAGGCGGAGCTGTTCGCCGTGATCGAGGAAGAACTCGCCAAGGAGGCCGGCCGATGACCGCGCAGCGCGTGTGCGCCCTCAGCGACCTCGTCCCGGACGAAGCCCGCCGTGTCGAGGTGGACGGCGTCGCGATCGCCCTCGTGATGGACTCCAGCGGCGAGGTGCACGCCATCGGCGATGTCTGCACCCACGGCGACATCTCGCTGGCCGAGGGCTTCGTCGACGGCGAGTCGCTCGAGTGCTGGGCCCACGGCTCGGCGTTCTCGCTGCGCACCGGCAAGCCCCTCAATCTCCCCGCGTACGAGCCGGTCCCCGTGTTCGCGGTCACCGTCGACGGCGACGACGTGCTCGTCGACGCCACCGTCACGCTCGAAGTGAACTGAAGAAGGTACTGAAGAATGTCTGTTCTCGAGATCCGCGACCTCCATGTGACGGTCGAGACGGATGCCGGCACCACGCCGATCCTCAACGGTCTGTCGCTCACGATCCGCACGGGTGAGACCCACGCGATCATGGGCCCCAACGGCTCGGGCAAGTCGACGCTCGCCTACACGATCGCCGGTCACCCCAAGTACACCGTCACGAGCGGCTCGATCACGCTCGACGGCGAGGACGTCCTCGCGATGTCGGTGGACGAGCGGGCGCGTGCGGGCCTCTTCCTGGCGATGCAGTACCCGGTCGAGATCCCGGGTGTGACCGTCACGAACTTCCTCCGCACCGCGAAGACCGCGATCGACGGCGAGGCGCCCTCGATCCGCACGTGGACGAAGGACGTCAAGGCGTCGATGAAGAACCTGCGCATGGACCCCAAGTTCGCGCAGCGCAACGTCAACGAGGGTTTCTCGGGCGGCGAGAAGAAGCGCCACGAGATCCTCCAGCTCGAGCTCCTGCGTCCGCAGATCGCCGTGCTCGACGAGACCGACTCCGGTCTCGACGTCGACGCGCTGAAGATCGTGTCGGAGGGCGTCAACCGCGCCAAGGCGGACAACGACCTCGGTGTGCTGCTCATCACGCACTACACCCGCATCCTGCGCTACATCCACCCCGACTTCGTGCACGTGATGGTGCAGGGGCGCATCGTCGAGGAGGGCGGCCCCGAGCTGGCCGACCGCCTCGAGGACGAGGGCTACGACCGCTACCTGCCCGCGGGCGAAGAGGAGCCCGCCGAGGCTCCCGTCGCCAGCGAAGCGTAGGATCGACGTATGACGGCGACCCTCACCCCCGAGAAGTACGACGAGGTGACCGAGGCTCTCAAGGACGTCATGGACCCGGAGCTCGGGATCAATGTCGTCGACCTCGGCCTCATCTACGACCTCGCGTGGGACGACGAGAACGACGCCCTGGTCATCCACATGACCCTCACGTCGGCCGGCTGTCCGCTCACCGACGTGCTCGAGGAGCAGACCGCACAGGCGCTCGACGAGATCGTCGAGCGGTTCCGCATCAACTGGGTGTGGATGCCGCCGTGGGGTCCGGAGCGCATCACCGACGACGGGCGCGACATGATGCGCGCGCTCGGCTTCGCGATCTGAGGCCCGGCCGTTTCGCACGGTGACACGCGGCGTCGCCATGTCGCCGTCGCTCGATAGGGTCGAATGGTGAGCGTCACCCCCCTGAAAGCACTGCCCCTCGACGAGCTGCGCCAGCGCACGAGCACGAAGTGGCGGAAGTACGGGGAGGACGTGCTGCCGTTCTTCGTGGCCGAGACCGACTACGCGCTGGCACCCGAGATCATGCGGGTCCTGACGCGCGCGGTGCAGCTTGGCGACACCGGATACACCCCTCCCGACCCCGGCGTCCGCGAGGCCTTCGCCGGCTTCGCCGAGCGCCGCTGGGGGTGGAGCGTCGACCCGGCCGACGTGTTCTGGACGGGCGACGTGATGATGGGCGTCGTCGAGATCCTGCGCAAGGTCATCGAACCCGGTGACCGTGTCGTGGTCATGCCTCCCGTGTACCCGCCGTTCTACGACACCGTCGAGGAGGCAGGCGGCGTGGTCGAACGCGTGCCGCTCGCGGCGAGTGACGCCGGCTGGGAGATCGACCTGCTCGGTGTGGAGGCGGCGCTCGCGGGCGGCGCACGCGCCGTGCTGCTGTGCAACCCGCACAATCCCACGGGGAGCGTGCACACGCCCGAGAGCCTGGCCGCGCTGGCGGATGTCGCCGAGGGATTCGGCGCGACGGTGGTCAGCGACGAGATCCACGGACCGCTGACGTACGCGCCGACGGCGTTCACGCCGTTCCTGGCAGCCTCGGAGTTGGCCCGGCGGGTCGGCTATGCGGTGACCAGCGCGAGCAAGACCTTCAACCTCGCCGGCCTGAAGTGCGCGGTGATGGTCGCGGGCGGCGACGCCCAGCGCGCGGCGCTGCGCTCGCTGCCGTGGGAGGTCGAGTGGCGCACCGGCCTCTTCGGTGCGCTCTCGAACGTCGCGGCGTATTCGCCCGAGAGCGACGAGTGGCTGGAGAGCCTGCTGGCCACGCTCGACGCCAACCGACTGCTCCTGGCGGAGCTCCTCGCCGAGCACCTGCCGCAGGCGCGCTACCTGCCGCCCGACGCCGGCTTCCTCGCGTGGGTCGACCTGTCGGCGTACGGCTGGGGCGACAACCCCGCCGTGAAGGTGCTGCGCGACGCGAAGGTGGCGCTGCACCACGGACCCCTGTTCGGCGTCGAGGGCACGGGGCACGTCCGCATCAACTTCGGCTGCGCGCCCGAGCTGCTCCGCGAGGCGGTGGAGCGCATCGGCGCCCTGGCACGATCGTGACGACGGCATCCGAGCCCGCGACGAGCATCTGGCAGGGTCGGTTCGTCTGGGTGACGGTCGGTGCCGTCGCCCTGATCTTCCTGGCGGCGATCCAGTCGCTCGCGGTGACCACGGTGATGCCGGTGGTGAGCGCCGACCTCGACGGTGAGCGCCTCTACGCCGTGGCGTTCGCGGGAACGCTCGCCACGAGCGTCATCGGCATGGTCGCCGTCGGCGCGTGGTGCGACCGCGGCGGGGTTCTCGCGCCGCTGAGCACGGCCGTCGGACTGTTCGTCATCGGGCTGCTCATCTCGGGACTCGCCCTCACGATGCCGACCCTCGTCGCCGGGCGCCTGGTGCAGGGCCTCGGCACCGGCGGGCAGACGGTGGCCCTGTACGTGGTGGTCGCCCGCGTCTATCCGGGTGCGATGCACGGCCGCGTCTTCGCCGCGTTCTCCGCGGCGTGGGTCGTGCCGTCGCTGATCGGGCCGTTCCTGGCAGGAGCGGTGACGGAGTTCCTGCACTGGCGGTGGGTCTTCCTCGGCGTGGCCGCGCTCACGGTGGTCGCGTTCGCGCTGGTGGTGGCGCGCCTGCACGGACTCCCGCTCCACACCGATGAGCCGGCGACCTCGCGCATCGCGCCGCGGCTGGCCTGTGCCGTGGCCCTCGCCGTCGGTGCCCTCGGCCTCAGCCTCGCAGGCGAACTCGGAACGTGGGCGTGGGCGGCGGTGGCGGCATCCGTCGTCGTCATCGCGCTCGCATCGCGGCCGCTTCTTCCGCGCGGCACGCTGCTCGCCGCGCGCGGCCTGCCCAGCGTGGTGCTGATGCGCGGACTGATCGCGGGCGCGCTGTTCGGCGCAGAGATCTACGTGCCGTACCTGCTGATCGATGAGTACGGCTTCTCGCCGACCTGGGCGGGGCTCGGCCTCACCGCGGCCGCGGTGGCGTGGGCGACCGCGGCCGACGTGCAGGGCCGCATCGGCGACCGGATCGGCAACACGCGCATCACGCTGATCGGCACCGCGCTGCTCGTCGGAGCGCTCGTCTTCGCGGGGGCGACGGCTCTGTTCGGACTGCACCCCGCGGTGCTGATCGCGGGGTGGGGGCTCGCGGGTGGCGGAATGGGCCTCATGTACCCGCGTCTGACCGTGCTGACGCTGGCGTACTCGACGGCGCAGAACCAGGGGTTCAACTCATCGGCGCTGTCGATCTCGGACGCCGTCGGCTCGGCGTCGTCGATCGCCGTGATGGGGCTCGTCTTCACCGCGCTGGTGGGGACGGATGCCGGATTCCCGGCCGTGTTCGCCATCGCCATGGTGCTCGCCCTGAGCGCTCTGGTGCCGGGGCTGCGGCTCGGCCACGCGCACGAGGGCTCACGGCCGCGTTAACCGATGCGCGGCGCGGAGGGGTTTCGACTCAATTCTCGGCTCTGCCGAGGCGCCAGTAGCCCATGAAGGCGACGGCCCGGCGGTCGACGCCGCGCTCCGAGACGAGGTGCCGACGCAGCGCCTTGATGGCGCCGGCCTCGCCCGCGAGCCACGCATACAGGCGCGCGCTCTTGAGTGCCGCACCGCCCTTCGCGGTGCGCGGCACCTCCCACAGGATGTCGGTGTCGATGTCGATCTCCTCGACATCGGCGCCCCGGCCCTCCGGTGCGAGGACGGCCGCGGCATCCGTCACCGACGACACGAGGTAGCTGTTGCGGGCGGCGGCCGCGTCCCGCGCGCCGACCCGGTACTCGAACCCGGGGTGCTGCGGAAGGTAGGCGATGTCGTCGTCGTGGGGAACCTCGAGCGCGACGACGCCGCGTGCCTCGGGCGGCAGCTGCTCGAGGATCGCCGCGATCGCGGGGGCGGCCGTCTCGTCGCCGGCGAGCAGGATGCTGTCGACCCGCGCCGGCGGCACGAAGTCGATGCCGTAGCTCACGCCCTCGTGGGCCGTGGTGGGGGCGTAGATGAGGACCTCGTCGCCGACCGCGGCGCGCGCGATCCAGTCGGAGGCCGGTCCCAGCACGTCGTGCGAGACCATGTCGATGTCCACCTCGCACTGCTCGTTGCGAACGTAGCGCGTGGTGTAGGTGCGGAACGGCGGGCGGCCCGCCTCGGGCAGCTCACGCCACTGCGTGTACCAGTCCTCGCCCATCGGCATCGCGTCCAGACCGACGGTGTCGGTGGGAAACACGACCTTGATGCGCTGGTCGAGCCCCGGGTCGCCGTAGTGCGCCAGATCGTCGCCGGCGAAGGTGAAGCGTCGGAAGCTCGGGGTCAGGTCGGTGATCGCCGTCACCCGCACGCGGAAGAACTGGTGGGTGTCAACGGTCGTGGCCATCGGAGGCTCCTGTCTGAACGGGTTCTGGCTGAGCGGCGGTGACGTGATACCGGCCGCGCGGCAGGACGATGGGCGATCCCGACACAGGGTCGGGGACCACCAGTGCGTCGAGGTCGAAGACCTCGCGGATGAGCTCGCTCGTCAGCACGTCATGCGGGGCGCCGCTCGCGACGACCTGGCCCGCGCGCAGCGCGAAGAGGTGGTCGGCGTAGCGGGCGGCGAGATTCATGTCGTGCAGCACCATCACGATCGTGGTGCCGTGCTCGCGATTGAGGTCGGTGAGCAGGTCGAGCACCTCGACCTGGTGGGCGACATCGAGGAAGGTCGTCGGCTCGTCGAGCAGCAGGATGTCGGTCTCCTGCGCCAGGGCCATCGCGATCCACGCACGCTGACGCTGGCCCCCCGACAGTTCGTCCACCGAGCGGTCGGCGAGCTCCTCGATGCCGGTCGAGGCGAGCGCGCGCGCCACCACCTCGTAGTCGTGCGCGCTCCAGCGCGCCATCAGCTTCTGGTGGGGGTGGCGTCCGCGGCCGACGAGGTCTGCGACGGCGATGCCCTCGGGCGCGATCGGGCTCTGGGGGAGGAGTCCGAGCGTCCGCGCGATCTCCTTGGTGGGGCGGCCGTGGAGCGCCTTGCCGTCGAGGACCACCTGGCCCTCGCGCGCCGGGATGAGGCGCGCGAGCGCGCGGAGCAGCGTCGACTTGCCGCATCCGTTCGCGCCCACGATCGCCGTGATGCGTCCGGGAGGGACGACCAGGTCGAGTCGTTCCACGATCGTCCGATCGCCGTACGACAGCGTCAGGCCCTCCGCCGACAGGTTGTGGGATTCGGTCATAGCGAGCCTCCGGCTCGATTCGTCCTGATGAGGAGGTAGATGAGGAAGGGTGCGCCGAGCACGCCGGTCACGACGCCGACCGGGTAGCGGCTGTCGAACGCGAACTGGCCGAGCAGGTCGGCCAGCTGCACGAGCAGCGCGCCGACGAGCGCCGAGGGCAGCAGCAGCGACCCGCCGGGGCCGACGACGCGGGCCGCGATCGGGCCGGCCATGAAGGCGACGAAGGCGATCGGCCCGGTGGCGGCGGTCGCGAACGCGAGGAGTGCGACGGCCGCGACGATGACCATCACGCGCGTCCCCTGGATCCGCACCCCGAGGCTGGCGGCCGCGTCGTCGCCGAGGCGCATGACGTTCAGGTCGCGACCCCGCGACAGCAAGGCCGGCACCAGTACGAGACTCGCGGCCGCGAGCGGCAGCACGGCCGACCAGGTGGCGCCGTTGAGGCTTCCGGTGAGCCACCTCATGGCGGCCTGCAGGTCGTACGAGGGAGCCTTCGACAGGACGTACGTGATCGCGGCGTCGAGCATGGCCGCCACGCCGATGCCGATGAGGATCAGCCGCGTGCCCGCGAAGCCGCCCTTGTTCGAGAGCAGGTAGATCGCGAGGGCGGTCAGCAGGCCCCCCGCGACGGCGAGCACCGAGACGGCGGTCTCGCTGAGCGAGAGCACGACGATGCCGAAGACCGCGGCGGCGCTGGCGCCTGCGGTGATGCCGATGATGTCGGGCGACGCGAGCGGATTGCGCAGCATCGTCTGGAACGTCACGCCGGCGATGCCGAATGCGAATCCGGCGAGGATCGCCAGCACCGCACGGGGAAGGCGCAGCTCGCCGACGGTGAACGAGGCCCCGGGGACGGTCTCGCCGAGGATCACGCGCACGACCTCGTCGAGGCCGTAGAAGGTCTGGCCGATCATGAGCGATGCGGCGAAGACGAGCACCACTCCCACGGCGAGGGTGACCGTCACAATGGTGCGCCGGCGCGCACGTCGCCGACGGCCGCCGGCGACGGCCTGGGCGGTGATCGGAACGAGGGTGTCGGTGCTCACAGTTCCCGCACCTTCTGCCGGCGGACGATCCAGATGAAGAAAGGGGCGCCGATGAGCGCCGTCAGGATGCCGACCTCGATCTCGTCGGGACGCGCGATGACGCGGCCGAGGACGTCCGCGGCGACGAGCAGGCCGGCCCCCGCGACCGCGGAGAAGGGGAGCAGCCAGCGGTGATCGGTGCCGACCAGAAGCCGGCAGAGGTGCGGGATGATGAGGCCGACGAAGGCGATGGGGCCGGCGATGGCGGTCGCAGCGCCGCACAGGATGACGGCCCCCGCCGACGCGATCAGGCGGGTGCGCATCACGTGCTCGCCGAGTCCGGTGGCGACGTCGTCGCCGAGTGCGAGCGAGTTCATCCCGCGTGCACATGCGAGCGTGACGATGGCGCCGACCGCGAGCACGGGCAGGATCGTCGCGATGCGATCCCAGGTCGCGCCGCCGACCCCGCCGATCTGCCAGAACCGGAAGGTCTCGAGCAGATCGACGCGGGGGAGGAGCACCGCGCTCACCAGGGACATGAAGGCGGCGGAGGAAGCGGCCCCCGCGAGCGCGAGCTTGAGGGGTGTGGCGCCGCCGCGCCCGAGCGACCCGACGGTGTAGACGAACACCGCCGCGCCGCCGGCGCCGATGATCGACGCCGCGATGAAGGCGTAGGGGTCGGACATCCCGAAGAACGCGATGCCGATCACCACCGCGAGCGCCGCGCCGCCGGAGATCCCGAGGATGCCGGGGTCGGCGAGGGGATTTCGCGTCACGGCCTGCATCGCGGCGCCGGACAGGGCGAGGGCAGCACCCACGGCGATCGCGAGCACGGTGCGGGGCAGGCGGGCGACGACCGCGGCCTGCGCGACGCCGCTGGTGTCGCCGGAGAGCCCCGCGAGGATGTCGCCCACGCCGACATCGCGGACGCCGAACGCCACCGACGCGACGCAGAGCATCCCGAGCACCGCGAACGACACCGCGAGCCACCCCACTCGCACCGCTGCCGGACGCCGCAGGGCTGCGGCATCCGGCAACGGCGTGCGGGTCTCGGAGACGGTCACCCGATCAGACTTCCCGGAAGGATCAGCCGAGCGCGCCGGCGAGCAGCGCGAAGTACTCGTCGATGCCCCAGCCGATCGACAGCGGCGACGGGTTGGCCGACGCTGCGAGGGGGGTCGACTCCTCGAGGATCGCGATGTGCCCCTCGGCGATGGCAGGGATCTGCGACAGCAGCGGGTCTGCCTGCAGCTGCGCGATGATCGATCCGCTCGCGTCGCCGTACGTGACGAAGACGTCGACATCGGCGAAGCGGTCGGCCTGCTCGGCGCTCACCGAGGTGTAGAACTGGACGCCGTCCGACTCCTCGGCCACGACCGTCGGCACCGGGAGGCCGAGGCTCTCGAGGAAGCCGGGGCGCGTGTCGAGGCTCGTGTAGAAGCCGATCTGGCTGAAGTCCGACGGGTCGATGTACGAGAAGAGCACGCTGGCGTCGGCAAGCTCGGGGTGGTTCGCGAGCGCCGCGTCGACCTCGCCCTGCAGCTCCTCGATGAGCGCGTCGCCCTCGTCGGCGAGGCCGATGGCCTTCGAGTTCAGGCGGATCATGTCCTCGTAGGACGTGCCCCACGCGACCTCGGGGTAGGCGACGACGGGCGCGATCTTCGACAGCGTGTCGTACTCCTCCTGGGTGAGCCCGGAGTAGGCGGCGAGGATCACGTCGGGCTGCGTGTCGGCGACGGCCTCGAAGTCGATCCCGTCGGTCTCGTCGAACAGGACCGGCGTCTCCGCGCCGATCTCCTCGAGCTCGTCCTCGACCCACGGCAGCACGCCGTCTCCGTCGTCGTCGCCCCACGTGACCTCGGCCATGCCCACGGGAACCACGCCGAGGGCGATGGGAACCTCCTGGTTCGACCAGGCGACCGTCGCGACGCGCTCGGGCTTGGACTCGATGACCGTCTCGCCGTACGCGTGCTCGATCGTGACGGGGAAGCCGTCGCCGGACGAGGAGCCGCTCGCGGTGTCGTCGGTGTTTTCGGCTGCCGCGTTCGCGCACCCGACAAGGGCGATCGCGGCGATGGCGAGCATCGCGGTGGCAGCGGCGGTGCGGTTCGGGCGCACGGAATCCTCCGGAAGAATTAGGTAAGGATGCCCTTATTCGGGCGCAGTAAGGCCAACCTTACCCAGCCGGTTTCCAGATTGCCAATCCGTGTCGACACATACCGTGCGCACGCGACAGCCCCGGCCGATCGGCCGGGGCTGTCGATGGCGGATGCCTCGCGAGGAGGCATCCGGTCACCGCTTGGTCTTGTCCGCCGCGCGCACGAGCGCCCATGCCCCGGGGATGATCGCCGCGGCGAGCGCCGCCTTCACCAGGCCGCCGACGATGAAGGGGAGCAGGCCCACCTCGAGGAGGGCCTCGAACGAGTAGTCGAGACTCATGACCGCGTTCAGGATGAACGCCATGTACGGGATGCCGAATAGGAACGGCACGGCGCTCGCCGCCGCGAAGCCGAGGAACGCCAGCGCGGGACGGCGATCCCACGCTCGTTCGGCGAACCATCCGGCGACGAACGCAGAGAAGATGAAGCCGATCACGAACCCGAAGCTCGGCTTGCCGACGGCCGCGAGCGTGCCCGTGAACCCGGCGAACACCGGGAGCCCGGCGAGCCCCACGAGCATGTAGGTCGTGAGCGCGGCGGCGCCGCGCCACGCGCCGAGGGCGGCGCCCACGACGATCACACCGAGCGTCTGCCCCGTGATGGGGACGGGCCACAGCGGGATCTCCACCTGGGCGAGCAGGGCCACGATGCTCGCACCGGCGATGACGAGACCGGCGTCGAGGGCGAACGCGCGAGCGCGCGAGGACGGGCGGGCGATGACGTCGGCGAGCACGCGACGGGTCCCAGCGGAGGCGGTCGGGGCAGCGGCGATGGATGACATGGCACTCAGCCTAGAGGGACCCGCGCGGGGCTACTTGGACGCCGTCCACCAATGATCCGCCGATCCACTGTCCGCCTTCTACGACATCCGCTGTGCGCCGCGCCGCGGGGACGGAACCCTCGCTCACGCGAGTGCCAGGCGTCGCGCGGTCGGCGCCCGTCGGCATGCACCGTGGAGGGCGGCACCGAGGAGCGCGACGGCCACCAGCGCGGTGACGACAGACGTGCCGGCGACCAGCAGTATAGCGACGGCGGCCGTTCCCACGACGGCGGCGCTGCCCACACGCCAGGCGGAGCGCGCCGCCGCGGGCGCGGGCAGGGCCTCGATCGGCGCGAGCCACCGCGCGACGAGCGCCGTCGCGGTGAGCGCCAGGGCGAGCCAGAGCGGACGGGTGAGCCACCACGATGCGCTGTCGACGGCGGGCAGCGGTACCTCGGTGGCCGTCGCGCCCGCTGCCGTCAGCCCCGCGAGGCCCAGGAGGACGGGCATGTGCCACAGGTACACGGTCATCGCGCGCGGCGTCACGAAGTCGGTCAGCGCCGACGGGAGCCGCCACTCGGCAAGCCGCGCCAGCGGTCCGCGGGCGAGCGAGAACATGGCGGTGTGCGCGATGCCGACCAGCAGCAGCGCGGTGGTCGGAGGGTTGATGTTGGCGACCAGATCGGGGGAGTGGATGCCGCTCGTGAACGAGATCGCGAGCCCCGCGACCGCCCCGACCAGCCAGAATGCCCGCGCCCGTCGCGACAGCGCGTCGATCCGGCCGTCCGCGAGGAAGAAGCCGAGTTGCTGCATCGTCAGCCAGACGAATGCCAGGTTGAGGAAGCCGAGTCCTTCGATTCCCGTCGTGAGGCGCGCGACGTCGACTGCCGCCGCCGCCACGGCGAGCGCGGCGATGCTGCTGAGCGGCGCCCGCTCGTGGAGGCGCAGCAGTGCGGGCAGCAGCGCCTGGCAGACGAGGAAGACGCCGAGGAACCACAGCGGCTGCGCGAACCGGAATCCGGCCAGGGTCACGAGGTCGGCGGGCACCCCGGCCGCCGCGAGGAGCGCCAGCATGACGCCCGCGGCGCCGATCGTGACGAGCGCGGGAAGCAGCAGGCGGTGGATGCGACCGGCGACGAAGCCGACGCCGTCGACTCCCCGCGCCCGGGCTCTGCGGAACGCGGTCGCCCCGGAGAACCCGCCGATGACGAAGAACAGCGGCATGACCTGAAGAGCCCAGCTGAGCGGCACGATCCACGCGGTGCCTTCGCTCGCGTTGACGAACGACGGGCCGGCATCGGTCACGGTGACGCCGACCATCATCGCGTGCAGGACCACCACCGCGCTGATGCACAGGGCGCGGACCAGATCGATCGCGCGGTCTCTGGTGGCAGGTGCGGCCGCGGCCGCGGCGGCGGTGGGGCGGACGATGGTCATGAGGCCTCCTCGGGGGTACGTCCCGGAAGGCTATGGACGCGGCGACGCCCGGGGCATCGCCCCGTCGTGCCGTTGCCGTCTCACCCCGTGGGGTGATCAGGAAGCGGCTTCGACCAGACCCGCGTCATAGGCGAAGATGACCGCCTGCCCGCGGTCGCGCGCGCCCAGCTTGGCGAGCACCTTGCCCACGTGGGTCTTCACGGTCTGCTCCGAGATGAAGAGCTCGGCGGCGATCTCGGCGTTCGAGCGGCCGCGGCCGATGAGGGTGAGCACCTCCCGCTCGCGATCCGTGAGTTCGCGGAGCGTCGCGGTCGCTCGACCGGCCCGCGGCCGACGGGCGGCGAAGTGCTCGATCATGCGCCGGGTGACGCTCGGCGCGAGCAGTGCATCGCCCGCGGCCACGACCCGCACCGCGTGCACGAGGTCCTCCGGAAGGGCGTCCTTGAGGAGGAACCCGCTCGCACCGGCCTCGAGCGCGTCGTAGACGTAGTCGTCGATGTCGAACGTCGTGAGCATGAGGATGCGCGGAACGTGTGCGGCGGGATAGCCGGGGCCGAGGATGCGGCGCGTCGCGGCGATGCCGTCGAGCTCGGGCATCCGCACATCCATCAGCACGACATCGGGGTTCAGCCGGGCGGACAGCGAGGCCGCCTCGGCCCCGTCGGCGGCCTGGCCGACCACGCGGACGTCCTCCTGTGCGTCGAGCAGGGCGGCGAAGCCCGCCCGCACCATGGCCTGGTCGTCGGCGATGAGGACGGAGATCGTCACTGTGGGCCTTCCGTGGTCGGGATGGTGTCCGGTTCGGTCGCGATGCCGGCGCGGGGGAGCACGGCGTGCACCGTCCAGCCGCCGTCGGCGTCGCGTGCGGCACGGAGCTCGCCGCCGACGAGCGCGGCGCGCTCGCGCATGCCCAGCAGCCCGTGCCCGCGCTGCGACGGCAGCGCGGATGGCGGCTGCGCAGGGTCCGGTGGGCCGTTGCGGACGACGACGCGCACGGCCGCGGCATCCGCCTCCACCGACAGCGTGACCGGCGTGTGCGGGGCGTGTCGCACGGCGTTGCTCAGCGCTTCCTGCACGATGCGGAACACCGCGATGTCGACCGCGCTCGGCACGTTCACGGGCGCCGGCGGGACGCTCGCGTCGATCTCGGCGCCTGCGCGGCGGAGCGCCTGCACCAGGTCCGGGAGGTCGCGGAGCCCCTGCTGCGGGACCAGATCGGCCTGCTGGTCGTCGGTGCGCAGGACGCCGAGCAGCCGTCGCATCTCTGCCAGACCCTCGCGGGCGGTCTGTGCGATCTCGTCGAACTCGTGACGCGCCTCGTCGGAGAGGCCGGAGACGCGGTACCGTGCGGTCGACGCCTGCACCTGGATGAGCGACATCCCGTGCGCCACGACGTCGTGCAGCTCGCGCGCGATGCGGGTGCGCTCCTCGACCAACATGCGCCGGGACTGCTCGCTCGCGGTCAGCTCCCGTTCACGGCTCAGCTCGGCGCCCACGCGCAGGCGGCTGGCGACCAGCACGGCCACGAGCAGTGCAGCCCCCGAGACCGACGTCACGATCACCAGATTCACGATGCCCGCAGCCACGGGGAGGGCACCGGCCAGCCCGATGACCACGGTCAGCGTGCCCACGATGGCGAGCAGCCACGCGACGAGCGCGAGGCGCCAGTCGTGCGCGATGGCGAGCACGCCGACGAAGAGGATGAGCACGAGCATCGCCGGAACCGACCATGGCCACGGCCAGGTGGTGGCGACCGCCTCTGTGGCGGGCAGCGGCAGCGCGACCGCCGAGACGACGAACAGCGCGATCGACCACTGCGGGAACCAGACCGCGACGACAGGCGCCGCGCACAGCATCGCACCGAACAGGAACGCGAGCGGCGCCGGCTGCAGGTACAGCGCGATGTGCACCGGCACGAGCACGGAGAAGAGCGCGACCGACGCCAGCGCCAGCGCGCCGAACGCGAAGGTCCGCGGGCTCAGCCGGCGGCGCTTCGCGGACTCGGCAGGTGCCGGTGAGGGGGTCGCGCGCATTCTGTCATCCTGTCAGCCGACGGCGTTCACACGGGTGCCGCGACACGGCGCGCGCGCAGCGCGATGACGCGATCGACGACGAGTCCGATCGCGAGGGCCAGCACGATGCCCAGCACCGCGCTGAGGAGCGGCTGGTCCTTCAGCCAGGCGCCTGCGAGGAGGCCGATCGCGATGCTGTAAGCGGCCCAGCAGAGTCCTGCCGCCACGCTGAGAAGGGCGAATCGCCGCCAGCTGTACGGCAGCGCGCCCGCGGACAGATTCACGGCCACGCGCCCGACCGGGATGAATCGCGCGCCGAGGATGAGGCCCGCACCGCGACGGTCCAGCGCCGAGCCCGCCCACGCGAAGGCGCCGGCGACCCGCGGCCGCCGCATCCAGGCGAACCGGGTCGTGCCGGTGCGCCTGCCGATGGCGAAGGCGATGTTGTCGCCCACGGCGGCTCCGGCGGCGGCCACGACGCCGAGGAGCACCAGATCCGGTCGGCCGGTGGATGCCGCCACCGCCGCCGCGGCGACCAGCACGGTCTCGCTCGGGACCGGCGGGAAGAAGCCGTCGACGACGGCCACGACGAGCATCACGAGGTACAGCCACGGCGAGGAGACAGCCTGCAGGACGAGGTCGGTGATGAGATCCACCCCGGAAAACTATGCGCGGGGCGTGCGGCACGGCATCCCTCTGCGGTATCGACCGGGTCCCTCTGCGGAGGTATTCCGTCGATCGGGCGGGGACGGCGCCCCGTATACTGGATGGCTGGCCATTCGGTCACCACCCCTCTCCACCGACGGAACGGACATCCGCTGTGCTCGCCGTGCACGACCTCGAGATCCGCGTGGGCGCTCGCGTGCTCATGTCGGACGTCTCCTTCCGCGTGTCGGACGGGGACAAGATCGGACTGGTCGGCCGCAACGGCGCCGGCAAGACGACGCTGACCAAGGTGCTCGCAGGAGACCTCATCCCCGCCGACGGCAGGGTGGAGCGCTCCGGCGAGCTCGGCTACCTGCCACAGGACCCCCGCTCCGGCGACCCCGAGATGCTCGCCCGCACCCGCATCCTCGATGCCCGCGGTCTGGGCACGCTCGCGATCGGCATGCACGACGCCTCGCTCGCCATGGCCAGCGATGACGAGGCGGTGGCAGCCCGCGCGATGCGCAAGTACGCCAACCTCACCGAGCGCTTCGAAGCGCTCGGCGGCTACGCGGCCGAGGCGGAGGCGGCATCGATCGCGCACAACCTGTCGCTGCCGGACCGCATCCTCGACCAGCCGCTGAAGACCCTGTCGGGCGGTCAGCGCCGTCGCATCGAACTCGCCCGCATCCTGTTCTCGGATGCCCAGACGATGATCCTCGACGAGCCGACCAACCACCTCGACGCCGACAGCGTCGTGTGGCTGCGCGAGTTCCTGAAGGGGTACAAGGGCGGCCTGATCGTCATCAGCCACGACGTGGAGCTCGTCGGCGAGACGGTGAACCGCGTGTTCTACCTCGACGCGAACCGCCAGATCATCGACGTCTACAACATGAACTGGAAGAACTACCTGCGCCAGCGGGTGGCCGACGAGGAGCGCCGCAAGAAGGAGCGCGCCAACGTCGAGAAGAAGGCCACGGTGCTCCAGCAGCAGGCGGCCCGATTCGGTGCCAAGGCGTCGAAGGCGGCAGCCGCTCACCAGATGGTGGCGCGCGCCGAAAAGATGCTCGCCGGGCTCGACGAGGTGCGCCAGGTGGAGCGTGTGGCCAAGCTGCGCTTCCCGAAGCCGGCGCCCTGCGGCAAGACGCCGCTCATGGCCTCGGGACTGTCGAAGTCGTACGGCTCGCTCGAGATCTTCACCGACGTCGACCTCGCGATCGACCGCGGCTCGAAGGTCGTCATCCTCGGGCTCAACGGCGCCGGCAAGACGACGCTGCTGCGCATCCTCGCCGGTGTCGATCAGCCCGACACCGGGCAGCTCGAGCCGGGTCACGGCCTGAAGATCGGCTATTACGCGCAGGAGCACGAGAACCTCGACGTCTCGCGGTCGGTGCTCGAGAACATGATGTCGGCCGCGCCCGACATCACCGCCACCGAGGCGCGCAAGGTGCTCGGCTCGTTCCTGTTCACCGGCGACGACGTACTCAAGCCCGCCGGCGTGCTGTCCGGCGGCGAGAAGACGCGCCTCTCGCTCGCGACGCTGGTGGTGTCGTCGGCGAACATGCTCCTGCTCGACGAGCCGACGAACAACCTCGACCCGGCGTCGCGCGAGGAGATCCTCGGTGCGCTCGCGCACTACGAGGGAGCCGTCGTGCTGGTGTCGCACGACGAGGGGGCCGTCGAGGCGCTCAACCCCGAGCGCGTGCTCATCCTGCCCGACGGTGTCGAAGACATCTGGGGCCGCGATTACGTCGACCTCGTCACCCTCGCCTGACGCCAGCGCGCACAGAAGCGGAGTTGCGGCGCGACGCGACGGAGACGGATGCCGCGACCCGGCGTATCGTCGAGCAGCCCGACTGTCCTCCCCGCCAGCTTGCGCGCGGTCAGCGGCCGGCGGCGTCCAGCAGGGCGTCCTCGTCCTCGGCATCGCGGTCGCGGCGACGGCGGGGGGCCGGCGGAGCCGGGGGAGCGGCATCCGCCGATTCGTCCCGGGCGCTCTCGGCCTCCTCGGCGTCCTCGCGGCGGTGCCGACGCTCGGTGCGGATGACGTAGCCGATGAAGACGAAGCCCATCACCGCGAAGAGGATCCACTGGATCGCGTACGACAGGTGCGGGCCCGGGTCGTCCGACGGCGGCTCGAGTGCGCTCGGCGCGGTGGCGGGCGCCGGGTCCTCCGAGACCATCACGCCGTACGCGCTCTGCTCCAGGGCGTCGCCCGCGTCGGCGGGGATCGCGTCGGCGATCAGCCCGAGGTTGATGGTCGGAACCTGTCCCTCGGGCGCCGAGCGCCCGGATGACGGCAGCGCCTCGCCCGGCCGCAGCCGCACGACGACGGTCGCCTCGCCGGACGGCGGGGCGGGCACCGCATCGGGGACGGGCTGGTCCTGCCCGGGCGCCACCCAGCCGCGGTCGACGAGGAGCACCCGGCCGTCGTCCAGGCGGAACGGCACGAGAACCTCGAAGGCCGAGGTGCCGCCGTGCGGCCGGTTGCGGGCGAGGAGCCCGTCATCGGCGAGGTAGGTCCCGGTCAGGACGACCGGACGCCACTCGTCCTGCGGGTCCAGTTCGCCGCCGGCCGGGATGAGGTCGGCGAGCGGCACTGCCGGCGCGTCGTAGTTCTCGGCGACGAGGGCGAGCTGCCCCGAGCGCTCCTGGTTGCGCGTGAACTGCCAGTTCGACAGGAACGCGCACGCGATGGCGAAGACGACGGCGAGTGCGAGGTAGATCGCCCAGCGACCGGCGCGGGGCAGGTGCTGCATGCTGACGGAGCGACGGCTCATCGTGCGGTCTCCGTGGGAACGAGCGGCGCCACCCAGACCGGGAAATCGCGGGCGGTGAGGAAGTCGCGCAGGTAGCCGACGTGCTCGTCACACGCGACCCAGGTCTTGCGGCGGTCTTCGGCGTGGATGCGGGGGTTGCGCCAGTCGATGCGCCAGCCCGCCGCCGCGCGGCATCCCGCCCGCGAGCAGGTCGCGTCGACGGCCGGCTCGGGTCCGACCTCGTTCATTCGGCCTCGTCGGGAGTGTCTCGAGTTCCGGGGTGCGTCTCTTCGATGCGGATCACGCGGGACTCCGGCGTCGGGGGTGCCGAGGGCGCTGCCGGAAGGGCTGCCTCGGGGTCTTCCCGGCGGTTGCGGCGCCCCTCCTGGCCCACATTGGCGGAGACGACGGCGATGTACGGAAGGAAGATCGCGGCGGCGCCGAATACCCATGTGTACCAGCCGTACGGGGTGATGACGACCATGAGGACGAAGCACGCGACGCGGATCCCCATGGTCACGAGATAACGGATCGAGCGCGCGTCGACGTCGTCGCGCGGTGCGCGCGGCAGGGACGTGGCCGACGGGGCGTGGCTCGAACTCTTCACGGTACTTCCAGGGTACGCCGGTTGCACAGCCCAGGAGCCCCGGGGACGATTCCCGGGGCTCCGCGATTCAGTACGTGCCGCCGGTCTGCTGATAGACCGAGACGAAGAACGCGAAGAACGCGATCGCCGCGATGATGCCGAGGATCGCGAGGCCGAGACCCACCCAGCCGACGATGGTGCCGGCGAGGGCCATGCCGCGTCCCTGCTCGCCGCTCGTCTTGAGCTGGCTGAGCGACATGTGGCCGGTGATGACGCCGACGACCGAGCCGATGAACGGCAGGATGACGAAGCCCGAGATGGAGGCGATGAGCGAGACGATCGCGAGCGTGTTCGTCTTGGCCGGTGCGCCGTAGCCGGGCGTGGACCCGTAGGCGGGCGCGGCACCGTATGCGGGCGCGGTCCCGTACGGCGGGGCAGCGCCGGGCGCAGGAGCGCCGTACGCCGGGGGATACGCGCCCTGGGCGGGCGGCGGGTACGCGCCGGGGGTGGCCTGGGGCGCCGGCTGCGCGGCTCCCGGGGCGGGCGGAACGGGCGGGTAGGCGCCCGGCTCCGGTGCGGGGTTCTGAGGAGTGGAGTCGCTCACGGCGGGCCTTTCGTCGGTGTCTGGACCCAGCGTCCCAGCGGGCACCGAGGGTGTCAAACGGGCCGGGGGCGCTGCGCCCACGCCGATAGGCTGGTGCGGATCCGCCACAACCCCGGGAGTGCCACCATGTCCACCGATCGCGTCGTCCTCGTCACCGGCGGAAATCGCGGCATCGGCCGCGCCATCGCGGAGCGCTTCGTCGCCGAGGGGCACAGGGTCGCGGTCACCGCACGCTCCGGCGAGGGCCCCGCCGGCACGCTGACCGTACGAGCGGACGTGACGGATGCCGCATCCGTCGACGCCGCGTTCACCGAGGTCGAGAACGCGCTCGGCCCCGTCGAGATCGTCGTCGCGAACGCCGGCATCACGAAGGACACGCTGCTGCTGCGCATGACCGAGGACGACTTCGACAGCGTCGTCGCCACGAACCTCGGCGGCGCCTTCCGCGTCGTCAAGCGCGCGTCGAAGGGCATGCTGCGCGCGCGATGGGGTCGCGTCGTCCTCATCTCGAGCGTCGTCGGCCTGTACGGCTCCGCCGGCCAGATCAACTACGCCGCGTCCAAGAGCGCCCTCGTGGGCTTCGCCCGTTCGCTCACCCGCGAGCTCGGCGGACGCGGCATCACCGCGAACGTCGTGGCGCCCGGCTTCATCGAGACCGACATGACGGCGGAGCTCCCGGCGGACACGCAGGCGGAGTACAAGAAGAACATCCCCGCTGGGCGTTTCGCATCGGCCGACGAGGTGGCCGGCGTGGTGACGTGGATCTCGTCGGACGACGCGGCCTACATCTCCGGCGCCGTCATCCCCGTCGACGGTGGTCTCGGCATGGGGCACTGACCCGCTCCCACACGCGCGCACCCGCGCCGTCCTGCGCGCGGCGGGCGGCCCGACCGGCTCGGCGACCGGCGTCAGCCGATCGCGCGGAGGATCGCCTCGGCGACCGCGCCGGGACGGGAGAACTGCGGCCAGTGGCCGGTGGGATCGCCCGGTGCCCCGAGCTCGATCACCTCGAGCTTCTCGAGCGCGGCCAGTTCTGCCGCCCACGACGGAGCCTTTTCGACGATCTCTCTGATCTGCGCCTCGGGCACCGTGCCGGTGATGATCGTGGCGGGCACCGCGCGGCGCCGTTCGTCGGAGAGCCGGATGGGATCGGTCGGCACCCGCTCGGGCACCGACTTCGCACGAGCTGCGACATCGGCCCGTGTCTGCGGATCGAGGTCGGCCACGTCGGAGTCGTCGAAGAAGTCCCAGCCGGGGAACGGGATCACGCCGTCCACCACGGGGAACTCCGAGATGGAGCCGCCTTCGCCCGGCGGGAAGGTGTCGAGGAACACCACGTGGTCGACGCGGTCGGGGCGCGCGTCCACCGCTCCATAGGCGACGTTGCCGCCGCCGGAGTGTCCGACGACGGCCACCGGACCGTCGAGGCGATCGAGTGCGTCGACGGTCGCGGCGACCCAGTCGGCGATGCCGATGCCTACCGACTCGGCGCCGGACGCGCCGACCCCCGGCATCGTCAGCGCGTGGGTGCGGTGCCCGGCTGATTCGAGGGCAGGGGCGACCTCGCCCCAGGAAGACGCGTCGAGCCACAGCCCGGGAACGAGGATGATGTGCATCCTCCGACCGTAGCGACGGCGACCGACATCCGGACCCCTGCGCGCGAGGCGAGCGGAGCGGTGAGCCGCCGCCTACGGCAGCAGTGCGATGACCTCGGCGAGGTCGACCGGCCCGACGACCACGTCGGCGCGAGCTCGGACCGCGGGCTTGGCGTTGAACGCGACGCCCAGCCCGGCGACCGCCATCATCTCGAGGTCGTTGGCTCCGTCGCCGATGGCGATCGTGGAGGCGATCGGTACGCCGCGCTCGGCGGCCCATTCGCGCAGCGCCGCCGCCTTGCCCGCGGCATCCACGATCCCGCCGTCGACGCGCCCGCTCAACGCGCCGTCGCGCGTCGCCAGCCGGTTCGCGCGCCAGACGTCCACGCCCAGGTCGGGGGCGACGGTGTCGAGGATCTCGTGGAACCCGCCCGAAACGACGCCCACGGCGCCGCCGCGGTCGTGCACGGCGGCGATGAGCTCGCGCACCCCGGGGGTGGGCTCGATGCGCGCCAGCACGCGTGCGAACGCGGCGACTGGCACGCCCTGGAGGGCCTCGACGCGCGAGCGCAGGCTGCTCGCGAAGTCGACCTCGCCGCGCATGGCGGCCTCCGTCGCGGCCGCGACCTCGGCGCCGCGCCCGGCCTCGTCGGCGATCAGCTCGATGACCTCGTTGCGGATGAGGGTCGAGTCGGCGTCGAGCACGACGAGGAAGCGGGCGGCAGGGGCAGGCACCCTTCCACGCTAGCGGGATGCGGTCCCCGCGCCCGACCGCGTGTCATCGCTCGACGCGGAACCCCTTGCCGACGACCGTGATGCCGGTGTCGGTGATCGTGAAGCCGCGCGCCAGATCCTTCTCGCGATCGACGCCGACGGTGGCACCGTCGTCGAGGACCACGTTCTTGTCGAGGATCGCGCGATGCACGCGGGCGCCCGCACCGACGTGCACGTGGTCGAAGAGCACCGAGTCGGTGATCGTCGAGCCGCCGCCGGCGAGCGTCCAGGGGCCGACCACACTGCGCTCCAGGTGGGTGCCCGACAGCACTGATCCGAGCGAGACGATCGAGTCGATCGCATTGCCGATGCGGCCGACCGAGTCGCGCACGAACTTCGCGGGCGGCGAGTTCACGGACTGCGAGTGGATCGGCCAGTCGGTGTTGTACAGGTTGAAGATCGGCAGCGTGGAGATGAGATCGCGGTGCGCGTCGAAGAACGAGTCGATCGTTCCGACGTCGCGCCAGTAGTACCGGTCGCGAGGCGTCGATCCGGGCACGTCGTTGCGGTTCATGTCGTAGACGCCGGCCTCGCCGCGATCGACGAAGTAGGGGATGATGTCGCCGCCCATGTCGTGGTTCGACGTCGGCAGCTCGCCGTCGGACTCGACCGCCTCGATCAGCGCGTCGGTGTCGAAGATGTAGTTGCCCATCGAGGCCAGCACCTGGTCGGGGGCGTCGCCGAGTCCGACGGGGTTCTGGGGCTTCTCGAGGAACTCGCGGATGCGCACCGGGTCCTCGGGGTCGACGTCGATGACGCCGAACTGGTTCGCCAGCGAGATCGGCTGACGGATGCCGGCGACCGTGGCCCGCGCGCCCGACTCGATGTGCGCGGCGAGCATCTGCCGAAAGTCCATCCGGTAGACGTGATCGGCCCCGATCACGATCACGATGTCGGGCTGCTCGTCGTTGATGAGGTTGAGGCTCTGCAGGATCGCATCGGCCGAGCCCGAGAACCAGCGCTTGCCGAGGCGCTGCTGCGCGGGCACCGAGGTGACGTAAGAATCCAGGAGCGCCGACATCCGCCAGGTCTGCGAGATGTGACGGTCGAGGCTGTGGGACTTGTACTGCGTGAGCACGACGATCTGCCGCAGGCCCGAGTTGATGAGGTTCGAGATCGCGAAGTCGATGAGCCGGTACTGGCCGCCGAAGGGGACCGCGGGCTTGGCGCGATCCGCGGTCAACGGCATCAGCCGCTTCCCTTCGCCGCCGGCGAGGATGATTCCGAAGACCTTGGGTGCAGCTGGCATGGCCCCCACACTATGACGCGTTCCGGCCCGTGTACTAGCGTTCGACACATGCGAGTCGACATCGTCACCAAGGAGTACCCGCCGGAGATCTACGGCGGCGCCGGCGTGCACGTGACGGAGCTCGTGAAGGCGCTCCGCTCCCGCATGGACGTCCGGGTGCGCGCGTTCGGCGCCGAGCGCGACGAGGAGGGGACGAGGTCGTACGGAGTGCCCGCCGAGCTCTCCGGCGCGAACGCGGCGGTGCAGACGCTGGGCACCGACCTCGAGATCGTCTCGGATGTCGCAGGCGCGGACGTCGTGCACAGTCACACCTGGTACGCGAACCTCGCCGGGCAGCTGGCGTCGCTGCTCCACGGCATCCCGCACATCGTGACGGCCCACAGCCTGGAGCCGCTGCGACCGTGGAAGGCGGAACAGCTCGGCGGCGGCTACGCCGTATCGAGCTGGATCGAGAAGTCGGCCTACGAGGGCGCGGCGGCGATCGTCGCGGTCAGCAACGGCATGCGGGAGGACATCCTCCGCAGCTATCCGGCACTGGACCCCGACCGCGTGCGCGTGATCTACAACGGCATAGACGTCGACGCGTGGCACCCCGTCGAGGACCCGGCGCTGCTGGGGGAGCTCGGCATCGACCCCGCGCGGCCCTCGGTCGTCTTCGTCGGCCGGATCACCCGGCAGAAGGGCCTGCCCTACTTCCTGCGTGCCGCCGAGCGCCTTCCGGCCGACGTGCAGGTGATCCTCGCCGCCGGCGCGCCCGACACGCCCCAGATCATGGCGGAGGTGGAAGACCTCGTGCGCGGCCTGCAGGAGACCCGCGACGGCGTCGTCTGGCTCGACCGGATGCTGTCGCGCCACGAGCTGTGCACCATCCTCAGCGCCGCGACGACCTTCGTGTGCCCGTCGGTGTACGAGCCGCTCGGCATCGTGAACCTCGAGGCCATGGCCTGCGGCGCCGCCGTAGTCGGCACGGCGACCGGCGGCATCCCGGAGGTGGTCGTCGACGGCGTCACCGGGCGCCTCGTGCCCATCGAGCAGGTGCAGGACGGCACCGGAACGCCGACGGATCCCGAGCGGTACGTCGCGGATCTCGCGCGCGTGCTCACCGAGGTGGTCAGCGATCCGGAGCGCGCCCGGGAGTACGGTGCGGCGGGCCGCCGGCGTGCGACGGAGGACTTCAGCTGGCAGCGCATCGCCGACCAGACGGCCGAGCTCTACGCGGAGGTCGTCGCCGACGGCCGATAGGCTGTGAGCATGCCACAGGTGCTCGAGTTCTCCGACGTCGTCGTCCGCCGAAACGCCCGGAACATCGTCGATCACCTGAACTGGACCATCAACGACGACGAGCGCTGGGTGGTGCTCGGACCGAACGGCGCCGGCAAGACGACCGTGCTCCAGATGGCCGACACGCTCCTTCACCCGACCTCGGGAACCGTGACGATCCTCGGTGAGCGGCTGGGCCGCACCGACGTCTTCGACCTGCGGCCGCGGATCGGATTCGCGTCCTCCGCGATGGCGCGTCGCGTGCCGCCCGAGGAGACGGTCCTGAACGTCGTCCTGACGGCCGCGTACTCGGTGCTGGGCCGCTGGCGCGAGGACTACGAGGACATCGACGAGCGGCGCGCCCTGCGGGTGCTGGCCGAGTGGAAGCTCGACCACCTCGCCGATCGCACGTTCGGCACCCTCAGCGACGGCGAGCAGAAGCGCGTGCAGATAGCCCGCGCCGTCATGACCGACCCTGAGCTGCTTCTCCTCGACGAGCCCACGGCGAGCCTCGACCTCGGCGCGCGCGAAGAGCTGTTGATCCTGCTGAGCGGCTACGCCCAGGCGCCCACGACCCCCGCGATGATCATGGTCACCCATCACGTGGAGGAGATCCCGATTGGCTTCACGCACGTGCTGCTGCTGCGCGACGGCCAGGCGGTGGCGTCCGGCCCGATCCGCGAGACGCTCACGGCCGAGGCGCTGACCGACACGTTCGGCGTTCCGATCCGCCTCACCGAGGACAGCGGCCGCTTCGCCGCGCGCGCCGCGCACTGAGGCCCCCGAGGGCCGGTTCGGCAAGCGCGCCCGAGACTGATAGAATCCTTCTTTGGTGCGCTCGCACCCCAGACTTTGACCGCCCTGGCAAAATCCAGGGCACCACCCTCAAAGGACCATCATGAAGACTGACCTCCACCCGGACTACCAGGCCGTCGTGTTCCGTGACCTCGGCTCGGGCGAGACCTTCCTCACCCGCTCGACGGTGACCAGCGACAAGACGATCGAGCTCGACGGTGTCGAGTACCCCGTCATCGACGTCGAGATCTCGTCGGCCTCGCACCCGTTCTACACGGGCAAGCAGCGCATCATGGACTCGGCCGGTCGTGTCGAGAAGTTCAACCAGCGCTTCAAGAACTTCGGCGGCGCTTCCAAGTAAGCCCGCCCGCTCCGGCGCCGATCGATCACCGGCCCGCCCCGGATCAGAAGACCCCGCTTCGGCGGGGTCTTCTGCGTTTCTCGGACCGCCCGGCGATCGCGCGATCCTGGGACGGATCAGCGGATCGGCCAGCGGCCGTCGAGCCGCTCGTCGGGATCCAGCCGGCCGATGCCGATGAAGTACTCGGTGAGGCTCTCGGCCTGCGCCCGCGCCCAGCCGATCTGCCGAGTGTGCAGTTCGTGCACGGTGTCGGGAAGCCACGGGGCGAAGCGCTCGGCGAGCGCCTGTGCGACGCGTCCGGCGGCGACGGCATCGGCCGACGCCTCGTGCGCCGCATCCAGCGGCACCGCGTAGTGCGCCGCGACGACCTGGAGAGTGCGCTTGCCCTTGCGCCACCGGTCGTACGCCTTGTCGACGACGAGCGGGTCGATGACCGGCGAAGGGTTCTCGATCGGCACGACGCCATGGCGCAGCGACTCGTACTTCAGCAGCGAGAAGTCGAACGGCGCGTTGTAGGCGACGACCGGGATGCCGGCGTCCAGAAGAGCACGGACGGCCTCGACCACTTCGGCCACGACGTCGACCGCCGGGCGTCCCTTGGCACGCGCCTGTGCGGTGGAGATGCCGTGGATCGCGCTCGCGCCCTCGGGGATCTCGACGCCGGGATCGGCGAGCCAGTCGCGCGCGCGGATGACCCGGCCGGCGGCATCCAGCAGTCCGACGTGCGCCGTGACGATGCGATCCGCGGTGACATCGACGCCGGTCGTCTCGAGATCGAACACCCCGATCATGCGCACCCAGTCCGGCACATCCCACAGCGGCAGCTGTTCGGGATGCGGGCGGCTCATGCCGATCACGGTATGCGTCGCCTCCGACATCGGAGCACAGGCGCACCGCGCACAGGCGAGGCCCGGGTGCGACTCGTAGACTCGATGGGTGACCGCGCCGAACCCGTACGCACCTCTCCTCGACGAGATCCCTGTCGAGCGCCGCGAGGTCGGCGTGCTGGGCGGCGTCACGGCGTACTGGGTCTACGGCCCCGCCGATGCGGCCGTCACGATCGTCGCGGTGCACGGCTTCCGGGGCGAGCATCACGGACTCGAGCCGGTGGTCGCGCACCTTCCGGCGGTGCGCGTGATCTCGCCCGACCTCCCGGGATTCGGCGAGACCGCGCCGGTGCCGGGGCGACGGCACGACCTCGGCCTCTTCGCGGAGTGGCTGCGCGAATTCGCCGGGGCGGTCGCGCCGGGCGCGGTGATCCTGGGCCATTCCTTCGGCTCCATCGTCGTGGCGGCCGCGGTCGCGGGCGGCCTCGAGACGCCGCGGGTCATCCTGGTCAACCCCATCGGAGCGCCTGCGCTCGAGGGTCCTCGGGGGGTGCTCACCCGGCTCGCCGTCTTCTACTACTGGGCAGGGGCGAGGCTTCCGAAGCGGCTCGGCGACGCGCTGCTGCGCAACGGCCTCATCGTGCGCGTGATGAGCGTGTCGATGGCGAAGACCAAGGACCCCGGCATCCGACGATTCGTGCACGACCAGCACGACACCTACTTCTCGCGCTTCGCCGACCGCGACGTGCTGCACGACGCGTTCCTCGCGTCGGTGTCGAACGACGTGCGCGCGTTCGCGCCGCGCATTGCCCAGCCGACCCTGCTGGTGGCCGCGCAGCGCGACGACATCACGCCCATCGAGGCGGAGCGACGCCTGGCGACGATGTTCGCGGACGCGCAGCTCGTGGAGATCCCCGACGTCGGGCACCTGATCCACTACGAGACGCCGGCGGCCGCCGCCGGCGCGATCACGCGGTTCGTCGCGCCTTCCGCTGCCGATACGCGTTGACGTTCATGCGGTTGCCGCAGTTGCCGATGTCGCAGTAGCGCTTCGAGCCGTTCTTCGAGAAGTCGACGTAGACGCCGTCGCAGTCGTCCGCGGCGCAGATCCGCACGCGGTCGTACTCGTCGGCGCGGATGACGTCGACGAACGCCAGCGCCGCCTCGACGAGCACCCGGGTTGCCAGCGGAGCGTCGTCGCTGGTCGCATGGATGTGCCAGTCGAATCCGTCGTGGATGACCAGGCGGGGGAGTGCCCTGCCGTCGCGGAGCATCTCGTTGACCAGCGGCACGGCGCCGTCGCGGTCGACCTCCCATAGCTGCCGCAGGCGCGGCCGGACGTCGCGGAGGGCGGCGAGCTCGGCGGCGTCGCGCCGGATCAGCCCGGTGTACGGGTTGACGCGCAGGTAGTCCTCGAAGTCCTCGAGGGTGGTGAGGGTGTCCTCGTCGTCGTAGCCGGGCAGCGTGTTCACCAGGTACGACGCCGCGCGCAGGTTCTGCTCCGTGTCATGAATGAAAACCACGTTGACTCCTGACAAGCCGGTCCGGTACTGTCACCAGTGTAAACACCTTTCACTCCTGACAGTCGGATGCCGCCCATGACCTCGACCGCGTCGCTTCCCGTTGCCCCTCCGAGCTCGGCGCCCGGCTCGAGCGCACGACTGCGCACCACCGGCCTGATCATGGGCGTCGCCTCGGCGCTCGCGTTCTCGTCGAGCGGGCCGTTCATCAAGCCGCTCCTCGAAGCCGGCTGGTCGCTCGGTGCGGCGCTGCTCGTACGCATGGGTGTCGCCGGCCTCGTGCTGTCGCCGGCGCTCTTCCTGGCGATGAAGCGGCAGCGCGGCTTCCTGCGCCGGCACTGGCGGCTCATCGTCGGCTTCGGTCTCATGCCCGTGCTCGGCTGCCAGCTCTTCTTCTTCTCCGCGATGCAGCGGATGCCGGTGGCCGTGGCGCTGCTGATCCAGTACCTCGCGCCGGTCATGCTGGTGGTCGCCGTGTGGGTGCGCACCCGGCGGGCACCGTCCGCGCTCGTGCTGTGGGGATCGCTGGTCGCGATCGTCGGCCTCGTGCTCGTCGTCGACATCTCGGGCGCGTCGTTCGATCTGATCGGCACCCTGCTGGCACTCGCGGCGGCCGTCTGCGTGTGCGCCTATTTCGTGATCTCCGAGCGCGCCGGCGACGACCTGCCACCGCTGGCGCTGGCGGCGAGCGGCCTGCTGACCGGCGCGCTCGTGATGGGGGTGCTCTGCGCCACCGGCATCATGCCGTTCCAGGCCCCCGCCGTCTCGGTCGTGCTGGCCGGCACCGCGGTGCCATGGTGGATGCCGCTGCTCTGGGTGGCCGCCGTCGCCACGACGCTCGGCTACGCGCTCGGCGTGATGGCGGTTCCGCGCATCGGCTCTCGTGTGGCGTCGTTCGTCGGGCTGTCAGAGGTGCTGTTCGCCCTCATGTTCGCGTGGATCTTCCTCGCCGAGGTGCCCGCACCGATCCAGTTCGCCGGTGGGGCGCTGATCCTCGTGGGCGTCGTGCTCGTGCGTGCCGACGCATCGTCGACCGCGAACCCACGCGGTGAGGCGGCTGTGCTCTCCTGAGGGGGAGCCCTGGGCCTCAACGCTGTCATCGCCCGCGCGCGGCAGTTGTCGAACTGTGCCGGCGAAGAAACTGGACAACAGCGCGCCCGCCTGGTTCAGGCTCTTGTTCAAGTGGGTAGTGACCGGAGTCGTCGAGAACGAGACTCGTCACGTCCCTGGCGATGGGACGCGCACCGTCGGCAACGGCGGAGCCCAATGCGAAGCGCCCGCCGATCGCGAGCACGGGTGTTGCGACCTGGTTCGTGACGAGGACCTGGACGTCGCTGAGATCTTCACTCCGGGTGCGATAGTAGCCGAGGCCTGCTTCGAGAACGCCCCGTGCGGAGTATGCGTCGACGTACGAACGCATCGTGGCGGGATCGAGTCCCGCCGGGCCTGCGCTCTGCTGGAGGAACACGCCGTAGTAGGCGGCTTCGCGTCCGGGGACGAGGCGTTCTGCGAGACCGGCTGCACGGTTGAAGGGTCCGTGCCATGTCGGGTAATGGTCACGTCCCGGCGCGGGGATGTCGATGTCGATCCCGGGGAGGATCTCTTCCTCGACGACAAGCGCGGTCACTGCGGAAGCCAGCTCGGCGGCGAGAAACACGGCAACCGTGGCGCCCCAGTCATGGCCGATCAACGCGAAACGCGTGATCCCGCGTCGAGCGAGCACATCCCTCAGCCAGTGCGCAAGGTCGGCCTTGCGGAAGCTCGGGCGCTGGTCGGGTATCGCGCCGAGACCTGGCAGGGTGATCGGAACGGTGGTGAAGCCCGCCTGGTCGAGGAGGGGGAGCAGGTGTCGCCAATGCTCCTCGGTGACCGGCCAGCCATGCAGCAGCACGACCGGCAGACGATCCGATCGGGCGCTCATCGTTCCATGATGCCCGCATCCTCAGACGTTGAGTGATCGAGGTGGCGGTCCTGAACGTCGCCATCGTTCAGGCGGAGGATTTGTCAGACACGCCCTAGTCGCGTCGAGCCAGGTCCATCAGGGGCGTGACGCGGTGGGCGATGACCTCGCCCATCACCAGTGACGTCTCGGTGCGCTCGACGCCCTCGATGGCGAGGATGCGCGCGTCGGTGTCGAACAGGTGCTGCGTGTCACGGCAGGCGACCCGCACCAGCAGATCCACCTGACCCGACAGGCCGTGCGCCTGCACGACCTCGGGCACCCGGGCGAGTTCGACGGCGATGCGCGGGAGATCCGCCTGGCGCACGATGACGCTGATGAACGCCTCGATCGGAAACCCCAACGAGGCCGAAGAGATCGCCCGCTCGTACGACAGGAACACTCCCGCCTTCTCCAGCCGTGACATGCGCGCCTGCACCGTGTTGCGTGAGAGGCCGAGCCGTTCGGCGAGTGCGACGACGGTCGCGCGGGGATCGGCGGAGAGCGCTGCCAGCAGCTCCAGGTCGACGTGATCGAGGGCACTCATAGTGCGAAACGTTAGCACGGTCTGGGTGGTCATGACTTATCAACATGCTCAAGCAGAGCACGGATGCTTGAGCGAGGTGCGATGCAGACGTAGCCTCGAGGTAGCCGGCGACGAAGCCGGCGGACGCGAAGCGGCTCCTCACGAGGGAGCCCGCAACGAGGAGTGATGACGATGACGCACACCCTGACCCCGACAGCGGATCTCGCCACCGACATCGACGATGTCGCGCGACTGCTGACACCCGACGGCGAGCGCATCGCCGACCCCGAGCTCGATCGCTGGGTCGCCGACGTCGACGCCATCACACTGCGCGGTCTGTACCGCGACATGGTGCTGCTGCGACGCATCGACACCGAGGGCGTCGCACTCCAGCGGCAGGGCCAGCTCGGCCTCTGGCCGCCCTGCCAGGGGCAGGAGGCGACCCAGATCGGCACCGCGCGGGCGCTGCGCGCCGACGACTTCGCGTTCCCGAGCTACCGCGAGACGGGTGTGGTCTACGCGCGTGGTGGCAAGCCCTCGGACTTCGTGCTCGCCTGGCGGGGCGAGGAGCACTCGACGTACAACCCCTACGACATCAACACAGCCACGCAGCAGATCATCATCGGCGCGCAGGCGCTGCACGCCGTCGGCTACGCCATGGGCGTGCAGCGCGACGGCACCGACCAGGTGTCGGTCGCCTATTTCGGCGACGGTGCCTCCAGCCAGGGCGACGTCAACGAGGCGATGGTCTTCGCCGCCTCCTTCGGGGCGCCCGTCGTCTTCGTGTGCACCAACAACCAGTGGGCGATCTCGGAGCCCGTCTCGGTGCAGGCGAAGTTCCCGATCGCCGGCCGGGCGCCCGGGTTCGGCATCCCCAGCATGCGCGTGGACGGCAATGACGTGCTCGCGTGCTTCGCAGCGATGCGCTGGGCGCTGGACATGGCCCGCCGCGGCGAGGGCCCCGCCTTCATCGAGGCCGTGACGTACCGCATGGGCCCGCACACCACCTCCGACGACCCCACGCGCTATCGCGACAAGGAGGAGGTCGAGAAGTGGCGTCGCCGCGACCCGATCACGCGGCTCGAGGCCCTGCTGCGCGCACGCGGCGAGTTCGACGAGGCGTTCATCGGCACGGTCGAGGATGATGCCGATGCGCTGGCCGCCGGGGTCCGCGAAGCCGCGATGACCGCCACGACCCGCGCACCGCTGACGGTGCTCGACAACGTCTACGCCGAGCCCCACTCGGGGATCGACGAGCAGCGCGAGTGGTTCGGTGCGTACCTCGACGGGTTCGCCCCCGCCCCCGAGGAGGTGTGACGATGGCGCAGCTCACGATGGCGAAGGCCATCAACGAAGGACTCCGCCGCGCGATGGCCGACGATCCGAAGGTGCTCGTCATGGGCGAGGACATCGGCAAGCTCGGCGGTGTGTTCCGCATCACCGACGGACTGCTCGGCGAGTTCGGCGCGCAGCGGGTGGTCGACACCCCGCTCGCCGAGGCGGGCATCATGGGCACCGCCGTCGGACTCGCCTTCCGCGGCTACCGGCCCGTCGTCGAGATCCAGTTCGACGGATTCGTGTACCCCGCGTTCGACCAGATCGTGTGCCAGGTCGCGAAGCTTCGCTACCGCACGCGCGGCAACGTCACGATGCCGATCACGATCCGCATCCCGTGGGCCGGTGGCGTCGGCGCGGCCGAGCATCACTCCGAGTCGCCGGAGGCCTACTTCGTCCACACCTCGGGGCTCCGCGTCGTCGCGGTGTCGAACCCGCAGGACGCGTACGTGATGCTGCGTCAGGCCATCGCGTCGAACGACCCGGTGGTCTTCTTCGAACCCAAGCGGCTCTACCACTCCAAGGGCGAGGTCGATCTCGACGTGCAGCTGGCCGACGCGCCGCCGATGGGTCTCGCCCGCGTCGCGCGTGAGGGCAGCGACGTGACGCTCCTGACCTACGGCTCGCAGGTCGGCACTGCTCTGGATGCCGCCACCGCGGCCGAGGACGACGGCGTCTCGATCGAGGTGATCGATCTGCGCTCCATCTCGCCCGTGGACTACCGCACGGTGACGGCATCCGTCCGCAAGACCGGCAGGGTCGTCGTGACGCACGAGGCTGCTCGGGAGGCCGGGGTGGGCGCCGAACTCATCGCGAGCGTCACCGAGCGGTGCTTCAACTATCTCGAGGCCGCGCCCCAGCGGGTCACCGGCCACGACATCCCGTACCCGCCTGCGAAGCTCGAGAAGCATCATCTGCCCGACCTCGACCGCATCCTCGACGCCGTCGATCGTGTCATGGACCGGCCGAACAGCCTGAGCGGGGTGCGCGACTGATGGCACAGGACTTCCGTCTCCCCGACCTCGGCGAGGGCCTTCCCGAGGCCGAGCTCGTGCAGTGGCTGGTCGCCGTGGGTGACACCGTCGCACTCAACCAGACGATCGCGGAGGTCGAGACCGCCAAGGCCGTCGTCGAGCTGCCGTCGCCGCACGCCGGCACCGTGACCGCCCTGCACGCCGCCCCCGGTGACGTCGTGGCGGTCGGCTCGGTGCTGATCTCGTTCGACACCGCCGCGACCGCCCCCACCCCCACGCCCGCTCCCGCCGCGGTTCCGCCGTCGGCCGAAGCCGCCTCCGCCTCGGTGAGCGCGGCTGCGGCCCCGGCGTCCGAGCCGAACCTCGTCGGCTACGGCGCCGCGCCCCGAAGTGCCGCACGGCCGCAGCGTCGCGCACGCGTCGCGGGAACCGTGGCTGCAGCATCCGACACCGCGGTGCTCGAAGCGGCTCCGCACGACGCGATCCAGTTCGCGGATGTCGTGGAGCGTGCGGTCGAGCGCCCCCGTTCGACTCCGCCGGTGCGCAAGCTCGCCAAGCAGCTCGGTGTGGACCTCGCACTCGTCGAGGCCACCGGCGCGTCCGGCGTGATCTCGCGTGCCGACGTGGAGGCGTACGCGGAGCGCGTCGGAGCGGTCACGGTCGCCCCGGTGGCCGCGGAGTCCGCCGAGCCGGTGGAGACGTTCGAGCTGCCGCGATCGGGTGAGGCCGGCGAGCGCACGACGCGCACGCCGATCCGGGGCGTGAGGCGCGTGACCGCGGAGGCCATGGTGCGCAGCGCCTTCACGGCGCCGCACGTGACCACGTTCCTGACGGTCGACGTCACGGCGACCAGCGAGCTGATCGCGTCGCTGCGCGCGGACCGCGCCCTCCAGGAGCACCGGATCGGCATCATGGCGGTGGCCGCCAAAGCCGTATGCCTCGCGCTCGCGCGCCACCCGGGCCTCAACTCGAAGTGGGACGATGCGGCGGGCGAGATCGTCGAGCACCACTACGTCAACCTGGGCATCGCCGCGGCGACCGGGCGGGGCCTCGTCGTGCCCAACATCCGCGACGCGCAGGAGCTCACCCTGGTCGAGCTCGCCGACGCCATCCGCGGCCTCGCCGAGACCGCGCGGTCGGGCAGGACGGCGCCGGCGGACATGATGGGCGGCACGTTCTCGATCACGAACGTCGGCGTGTTCGGCGTCGACGCCGGTACGCCGATCATCAACCCGGGGGAGGCAGGCATCCTCGCCCTCGGAGCCGTGCGGCGCCAGCCGTGGGAGCACCGCGGCGAGATCGCGCTGCGCGACGTGATGACGCTCGCTCTCTCGTTCGACCACCGCCTCGTGGACGGCGAGCAGGGGTCACGCTTCCTCGTCGACGTCGCCGACATCCTGCGCGAGCCCGGGCGGGCGATGCTGCTGCAATAGAAGGCCGTTGGCCGGCCGGCACCTTGGGGGTCGGCCGGTCAGCTCTTCTTCGGGTAGAAGAGGCCGAGCCCGTGCTTCTGGAGCACCTCGTACGCCTCGGCGTAGGTCTCGGGCTCGGGTGCACCGGGCGGCGCGTAGCGCGCGAGCAGCAGACCCAGCAGCCCGCGTCCGGGCGGGCTGAGCGGCTTTGTCCTGTGCTTGCTGTCGCGCAGGTCGATCCTCTCGTCCTCGTGCGAGTTGGGCGGCACGTACATCGGGTGCACGACGGGCCAGGTCGACGGATCTCTGGGAGCGTCGAGGTTGATCACCGAGAACAGGTCGCGCGCCGTCGCGTCGCGACGGGTGAGCGGACGCAGGCCGTGCAGGCGTGCGAGCGTCGCGATCACGGCGCCATGGTGCAGCTCATCGTGGACGATGGTGCCGCTGCGTGTGTAGGCCGAGACGGCGATCGCGGGCACGCGCAGCCCCAGCCGGTCGAACGTGAAGCCCATCTCGCCGGGTGCGTCGTCGGCGACCGGTGGGACCGCGGCCGGGGGAGGGACGTGGTCGTACGTGCCGCCGTGCTCGTCGAAGGTGATCAGCAGCAGCGTGTTGAGCGCGTTGGAGCCGTCTGGCGTGGCGCTGTCCTTGATGGCGTTGTACACATCGGCGATGAGCTTCTCGCCGGCACGCACGTCCGAGATGGCGGAATCCAGCACGGGCGTGCCGTCGATGTCGCTCTCGCGGTACACGCCGAAGGGCGGGTGGAAGTCGTTGTGGTTGTAGACCATCCGCGGCTCGATGAACGCGTAGGCCGGCAGACGCCCGGCCGCGGCATCCTCGGCGAACTCCGACATGTGGCCGAAGCGGCCGGTGCGCCAGTACTGCTCCAGCACGGGGGCGTGCATCATGCCCGTGAGCGACACCAGCTGCATCTCGTCGAAGTAGATCTTCCACGAGATGCCGGCCTCCTCGAGCCGGTTGAAGATCGTCGGCGTCGCGGGCGCGTCGAGCCACTTGTCGTAGCCGCCGCCGTGCTTGTTCGTGACGAAGCCGTGCGAGGTCGACGCGTGGAAGAACGACCGGTTGCAGTAGGTCTGCGACGGGACGGCGGCGAACCACGCGTCGAAGACGGCGAAGCCTTTGGCGAGGGTGGAGAGCACCGGCAGCTGCTCG
The DNA here is from genome assembly GCF_040144835.1 of Microbacterium sp. LWS13-1.2. NCBI lineage: Bacteria > Bacillati > Actinomycetota > Actinomycetes > Micrococcales > Microbacteriaceae > Microbacterium > Microbacterium sp. LWS13-1.2. The sequence goes on along the minus strand of NZ_CP151632.1, from coordinate 690,200 downwards.
GGGGAGAAGCTTCCCATGATGTGGGTGGCCTCCTCCAGCGTGGGTGCCTGCCCGCGGCGCAGCCGCTCGACGTTGTTCCAGTAGTCGCGGACGAATCCGTCCATCGTCGGCACGGTGCCGGAGGGCGGTGCGTTGAAGGGCGCCGTCATGTCGCCGATCTGGCTGGTCGCATTGGCGGCGGGCGCCACCGTGCCGAACAGCTGCGTGTTGACGTGCGGGAACTCCTCGCCGGGGTCGGGGTTCGGCCGGCCCATCACCTCGTCGGTGGGACCGCTGTAGGTGTGCGCCGCGATCCGCTCGCCGGTCGGGGCGGTGTTGGCATAGTCCCCGAAGGCGAGCCCGTCGAACGTCGCGCCGTCGGGGAGCGTGTCGGGCGTGTACAGCCAGCCGAGCAGGTTGTCGAACGAGCGGTTCTCGCCCATGACGACGACCACATGATCGAAGCCGGGCTCCGAGCGCGCGGGCAGAGCGGCCAGATCGAGTGATCCCTCGCGGAAGCCGAGCTCGTGGCCGATGGTGGCGCCTGCCGCAGCGCCGACCGCGCCGCCGACCACGAGCCCTGCGGTCGCGATGCCGCCGAGCTTCAGGAAGTCGCGGCGCGAGCTGTCGGTGCCCTCCGCACGCGGTCGCATGACTCTTTCCGCGTCGCCGTGATCCTCCGGCTGCGCGTCGTCCGTGTGGCCATCCCCCGACATGGTCCGTCCAGATTAGGCCACCCAGACAGTTCAGGCGGTGAGCGAAGCGCGGGCCATCGCGCGGAGGATGCCGCGCACGTCGCGCTCCCCGGGGCGCGACCGCGAGGCGCGCACGGTGTGGGGCGTCGAGTTGATGAGGCCGAAGCACGCGTGGGCGCGCACGCGCAGGTCGTCCTCGTCCCGCTCGGGATGGATCGTCGAGAGGATGCCGATCCACACCTCGACGTACTCGCGCTGGAGGCGTCGGACGGTGTGGCGGTCGTCGTCGCTGAGGCTGGCGAGATCGCGGTCCTGGACGCGGATAACGTCGGCATCGCGGAGCGCGAACTCGACGTGGAAGGCGATGATCGCGTCGAGCTGGTCGGCGGGGGTTTCATGGGCCGTCAGCACGGTCCGGCCTCCGGCCAGCAACCGCTCGCTCACCTCGACGAGGATGGCGCCCAGCAGCGCCTGCTTGTTGGCGAAGTGCCGGTAGAGGGCCGGACCGCTCACGCCGACCGCACCGCCGATGTCTTCGAGACTGACGCCGCTGAAGCCGCGTTCGGCGAACAGGGCGGCCGCCTCGCGGAGGATCGCTGCGTGGCGGTCGGCCTTCGCACGATCGCGGTCGGTGGCGGCGCTTGTCATTCCGGTTCCCCGCTTGTGATTCCAGTTAATGGTCGCTAACCTGAAGCTCAGTTAGTGAACACTAACCAATCCGATCGCGTCAGGACAACGGACGTGATCCGATCGTGACGTCGACGGAGATGACACGGGAGGGCGCAGATGGGCGTGCTGAGCACCGCCGCGGTGCACGACGAGACCTTCGTGCGCATCCACGAGGCGCAGCAGGGGCTGGCTCGAGAGCTGCGCGACCGGCTGGCAGCGGCATCCTTCGGCGGGCCTGCGGCCTCACGGGAGCGCCATGTCGCACGCGGCAAGCTGCTGCCCCGTGACCGCGTGACGCGGCTTCTCGACGAGGGGAGCCCCTTCCTCGAGATCGCACCGCTCGCCGCCGACGGGCTGTACGGCGGGGATGCCCCGGCCGCCGGTGTCATCGCCGGCATCGGCCTCGTCCACGGCCGTCAGGTGATGGTGGTCTGCAACGACGCGACCGTCAAGGGCGGCACGTACTACCCGCTGACGGTGAAGAAGCACCTCCGTGCCCAGGAGATCGCGTTCGAGAACCGCCTGCCGTGTGTCTATCTGGTCGACTCGGGTGGCGCGTTCCTGCCCATGCAGGACGAGGTGTTCCCCGACCGCGACCACTTCGGGCGCATCTTCTTCAACCAGGCCCGCCTCTCGGCAGCCGGTATCCCGCAGATCGCCGCGGTCCTCGGCTCCTGCACCGCCGGCGGCGCGTACGTGCCTGCCATGAGCGACGAGACCGTCATCGTGCGCAACCAGGGCACGATCTTCCTCGGCGGCCCGCCGCTCGTGAAAGCCGCGATCGGCGAGGTCGTCACCGCCGAGGAGCTCGGCGGGGGAGAGCTGCATGCCCGACGCTCGGGCGTCGTCGATCACCTCGCCGAGGACGACGAGCACGCCCTCGAGATCGTCCGCGACATCGTCGCCACCCTGCCGCTTCCCGCCGCGCCCGCATGGGATGTCGTGCCGAGCGTCCCGCCCGTCGTCGAACCGTCCGACCTGTACGGGGTCGTCCCCGTCGACGTCAACCAGCCGTACGACGTGCGGGAGGTCCTCGCCCGCCTCGTCGACGGCAGCGAGTTCCATGAGTTCAAGCGCGAGTACGGCGACACGCTCGTGACCGGTTTCGCCCGCATCCACGGCCACCCCGTCGGCGTCGTCGCGAACAACGGCGTGCTGTTCAGCGAATCCGCGCAGAAGGGCGCGCACTTCATCGAGCTGTGCGACCAGCGCGGCACGCCGCTGCTGTTCCTGCAGAACATCTCCGGCTTCATGGTGGGACGGGATGCCGAGGCAGGCGGCATCGCGAAGGACGGCGCCAAGATGGTCACCGCCGTCGCCACCACGCGCGTCCCCAAGCTCACCGTCGTGATCGGCGGCTCGTTCGGCGCCGGCAACTACTCGATGTGCGGCCGTGCGTACTCTCCGCGGTTCCTGTGGACCTGGCCCGCGAGCCGCATCTCGGTGATGGGCGGGAATCAGGCCGCGTCGGTGCTCTCGACCGTCAAGCGCGACCATCTGGAGGCACGGGGCCAGGAGTGGTCGCAGACGGACCAGGCGGCGTTCGAGGCGCCGATCCGCGCCCAGTACGAGGAGCAGGGGAGCCCCTACTACGCCACCGCCCGGCTCTGGGACGACGGCGTGGTCGATCCGCTCGACACCCGCGACCTACTCGGATTCGCGCTGGACGTCGTCTCGCGCACACCCCTGCCCGAACCGCGCTTCGGCGTCTTCCGGATGTGATCCCCGTGACCTCTTCTCCCACCTCGGTCCGCGAGGCAACGCCCGCGATCGTCGATCCCGTCGACGGCCCCCCGTTCGGGACCGTCCTCGTCGCCAACCGCGGCGAGATCGCACGCCGGGTGATCCGCACGCTGCGGCGGCTCGGCATCCGCTCGGTCGCCGTCTACAGCGACGCCGACGCCGACGCGCCGCACGTGCGGGAGGCCGACGTCGCGGTGCGCATCGGACCGGCGGCCGCGTCCGCGTCGTACCTCGACATCCAGGCGGTGATCGGCGCCGCGCGCGAGACCGGCTCCGAGGCCGTCCATCCGGGCTACGGGTTCCTGTCTGAGAACGCCGGCTTCGCGCGCGCGTGCGCCGACGCCGGGATCGTGTTCATCGGCCCGGGGGAGCGTGCCCTCGACGTGATGGGCGACAAGATCCGCGCGAAGGAGCACGTAACGGCGCACGACGTCCCGACGGTCCCCGGCTTCAGCGCCGTCGGGATGACGGACGCCGAGATCGCCGGGGCGGCGGCCGAGACGGGCTATCCGCTGCTGGTCAAGCCCTCGGCCGGTGGGGGCGGCAAGGGCATGCAGGTGGTGCGCGGGGCGTCCGAGCTGCCGCAGGCGCTGGCGACGGCCCGGCGCGTGGCCGCCGCGGCGTTCGGCGACGACACGCTGCTGCTGGAGCGTCTCATCGAGCGCCCGCGCCACATCGAGGTGCAGGTGCTGGCCGACGCGCACGGCAGCGTCATCCATCTCGGCGAGCGTGAGTGCACACTGCAGCGCCGGCACCAGAAGGTCATCGAGGAAGCCCCCTCGCCGGTGGTGGATGCCGCCACCCGTGCGCGCCTCGGAGCCGCGGCGTGCGCGGCCGCCGCGAGCGTGGACTACCGCGGCGCCGGCACCGTCGAGTTCCTCGTGGCCGGCGATCGCCCCGACGAGTTCTTCTTCATCGAGATGAACACGCGACTGCAGGTCGAGCACCCGGTGACCGAGCTCGTGACCGGCGTCGACCTCGTCGAGCAGCAGCTCCTGGTCGCGGCGGGCCGTAGGCTCGCGGTCGCGCAGGACGACATCCGCCTCGACGGGCACGCGATCGAGGCCCGCGTGTACGCCGAGAGCCCCGAGCGCGGCTTCCTGCCGGCGACCGGCGACGTGCTGGTGTGGCGCGAGCCTGCCGGGGTGCGGACGGACGCCGCGGTCGAGTCGGGCAGCGTCGTCTCGTCCGACTACGACCCGATGATCGCGAAGGTGATCGCCCACGCCGGCGATCGCGCCCAGGCGATCGAGCGGCTCGGCGCCGCGCTCGCCGAGACCGTGCTGCTCGGCGTCGACAGCAACCTCGGCTTCCTGCGGGCGCTGCTGGCCGATCCGGGCGTCCGCGCCGGCGATATGGACACCGGACTGATCGACCGGATGCCGCCGTACACCGCCGCGGAGCCGGGGGACGCGGCGCTCGCCGCCGCAGCCGTGGCCGGAGAGCTCGCGCGCGTGCGCGGCGCCGAGCCGGTCCGAGCGGCGGCAGGCCCGCTGTGGCTCGCCGGCACCGGCTGGCGCGCGGGGAGCGCACCGGTCGGCCGCACGGTCGCGGTCGAGGAGGAGCACGGCGCCATCGTCGTCGTGGCCGCTCCCGACCTCGCACCGGCTTCCTTCTCCGCCATGGACCCACGACAGGCCCCGGAGCGGTCGGCATCCGGCCGCGCCGGCTTCGTTCCGCACGGCGGATCGCACGCCACTGCGAAGGCGCCCGCCCCGGGCGTGACGGTGGCCACGGATGCCGCAGGGTGGATCTGGGTCCACGCCGGCGCCGAGACACATCGGCTGCGCGCCCTCACCCGCCGGCAGGCGATGGAGAAGCGCCTCGCCGCCCGCGAGCGCGATGCCGCCGCCACCGATCCGGAACTGCGCGCCCCGATGCCGGGCGCGGTCGTCGCGCTCCACGTGTCCGACGGCGCGGCCGTCGCCGCCGGCGACCGGATCGTGACCATCGAGGCCATGAAGATGGAGCACCCCGTCGTCGCGCCCCACGCGGGCGTCGTGCGACTCGACGTCACCACCGGCGACCAGGTGCGCCGCGACCAGGTGCTCGCGCACGTCACCGCCGCAGAACCCGCCCACGAGGCATCCGACACCCCCTCCTGAGACCCGAGGCAGCCATGGACCACTTCAACCTCACCGAAGACGAGCGAGAGCTCGCCCGCATGGTGCGCGACTTCGCCGACGAGGTCGTCGCCCCGCAGGCCTACGAGGCCGACCGCACGAAGACCCTGCCGATGGACGTCGTCGCCCAGATGGGCGAGCTGGGCCTGTTCGGCCTGCCGTTCCCCGAGGAGTACGGCGGGCAGGGCGGCGACTACTTCGCGCTCTGCCTCGCGATCGAGGCGCTCGGCCGCGTCGATCAGTCCATCGCCATCACGCTCGAGGCCGGCGTCAGTCTCGGTGCGATGCCGGTGTTCCGCTTCGGCACCGAGGAGCAGAAGCAGGCGCTGCTGCCCGATCTGCTCACGGGCAAGGCGCTCGCCGGTTTCGGGCTCACCGAGCCGGAAGCAGGCTCCGATGCCGGCGCGACGCGTACGACGGCGAGGCTGGAGGACGACGAGTGGGTGATCAACGGCTCGAAGCAGTTCATCACCAACTCGGGCACGTCCATCACCCGGTTCGTGACCGTCACGGCGGTCACCGGGGAGCAGGACGGCCGCAAGCAGATCTCGACGATCATCGTGCCGTCCGGCACCCCCGGCTTCACGGTCGAGCCGCGCTACGACAAGGTCGGCTGGCACGCCTCCGACACGCATCCGCTGACGTTCCAGGACGCGCGCGTACCCGAGGCGAACCTGCTCGGCGAGCGCGGTCGCGGGTTCGCCAACTTCCTCCACATCCTCGACGAGGGTCGCATCGCCATCGCGGCGCTGTCGACGGGTGCGGCGGAGGGATGCCTGGAGGCCGCCGTCGACTACGCCAAGAAGCGCACGGTGTTCGGCGATGCGCTCGCGACGAGGCAGGGCATCCAGTTCCTGCTCGCCCGCATGCAGCTTCGCGTGCACAACGCGCGCCTCGCGTGGCACCACGCCGCGCGGCTGCGCGACGCGGGAAAGCCGTTCAAGACCGACGCGGCGATCGCCAAGCTCACCGCGAGCGATGCGGCGATGGACAACGCGCGCGACGCGACGCAGGTGTTCGGCGGCAACGGGTTCATGAACGAGTACCCGGTCGCACGCCACTACCGCGACTCGAAGATCCTCGAGATCGGCGAGGGCACGAACGAGGTGCAGCTGCTCGTCATCGCCCGGGCACTGGGCGTGGCGTGAGGGTAGCGTGACAGACGTGACGCCCGACGCTGCCGACGACCCCGCCGCCGGCGGCTCCGCCGAGATCGTGCAGCGGGGGCTCTGGTACGACGAGCTCGAGATGGGTGCGACGTACCTGCATCGCCCCGGTCGCACGGCCACCGAGGCGGACAACGTGCTGTTCTCCTCGCTCACGATGAACACGCAGGCGCTGCACCTGGATGCCGCGTTCTCCGAGTCGCAGCCGTTCGGTCAGCGCCTCATGAACTCGATGTGGACGCTGGCGACGATGGTCGGGGCATCCGTCTCGCAGATCACGCAGGGCACGCTCGTCGCCCAGCTCGGCCTCACCGACATCTCGTTCCCGGCGCCCCTGTTCCACGGCGACACGCTGTACACCGAGACCGAGGTCCTCGACAAGCGGCTCTCAGCCTCGCGGCCCGGGCAGGGCATCGTGACGCTTCGTCACACCGGACGCAACCAGCGCGGCGACGTCGTCGCGGTGGCCACGCGGACCGCCCTGATGTGGTGCGCGCCGCAGACCCCCGAGAGGACCCCATGAGCTTCGACCTCGGCCCCGCGCTGCTGTTCTGCCCCGCAGACCGGCCAGAGCGGTACGCGAAGGCGTTCGACCGTGCGGATGCCGTCATCCTCGACCTGGAGGACGCGGTGACGCCCGCCGACAAGACGGCGGCCCGGGGTCACCTCATCGAGTCCGAGCTGGACCCGGCCCGCGTCATCGTGCGCGTCAATCCGCCCGAGACCGACGCGTTCGCCGCCGATCTCGCCACCCTCTCGCAGACCGACTACCGGCGCATCATGGTCGCCAAGTCCGAGTCGCCCAAGCGCATCAAGCGCATCGACGCCCGGTTCGAGGTCATCGCGCTGTGCGAGACCGCGAAGGGAGTCGCCCAGGCCGACCGGATCGCGGCGCTCGACAACGTGGGCGCGCTGATGTGGGGCGCGGAGGACCTGGTCGCCAGCCTCGCCGGCACATCCAGCCGCAAGCCGAACGGCCGCTATCGCGACATCGCGCGCTACGCCCGCTCGCACGTGCTGGTCGCGGCGGGCGCACGCGGCAAGGCGGCGATCGACGCGGTGCACCTCGACATCGACGACGCGAAGCGCCTGGGCATCGAGGCGGCGGATGCCGCGGCATCCGGATTCCGCGCGACGGCGTGCATCCACCCGAGCCAGGTGGCCGTGATCCGGGCCGCCTATCAGCCCGACGAGAAGACGGTGGCGTGGGCGCGCGCCGTGCTCGCCGCCGCCGAGCACGAGCGCGGGGTGTTCTCGTACGAGGGGCGCATGGTCGACGAGCCCGTGCTGCGGCACGCCCGCGCGCTGCTCGCGCGCGCGGACGGCTGAGTCGCGACGCCGTCGGCGTCAGACCGCGAGACCCGCGTAGGCGATGAGCCGCAGGTGGTCGCGCTCGTAGACGAAGTCGTGCGTCGACCCGTTGGCGAGGCGTTCGCCCGCCGGCGGCAGCTCGCCGGCCGTGGCGTGGCGGAGCAGCTCCCGGATCAGCGCGCCGTGACTCACGACGATGAGGTTCGCGGCCCCAGGCGCCGTCTCGCGGCGATGATCGCGGACCACGCGGCCGAGAGCCGCGATGCCCCGCCTGCGCAGGTCCGGCCACGGCTCGGCTCCGGGAACCTCGGCGCTGTGCCAGTCGCCCCAGCGGGTGCGGAACTCCTCCACGTCGATGCCCTCTGCCTCTCCGTACGAGCGCTCGCGCAGTCCGCGATAGGTCCGCGGTGCGGCGAGGTCCAGTTCGGCGGCGATGATCTCGGCCGTCTCGCGGGCACGGGCGAGATCGCTCGAGACGATCGTCGCCGGCACGACCCCCGCCCGTCGATCAACACCGCCGAGGCGCTCGCGCAGCACGGCCGCGGTGGCGCGGGCCTGCGAGCGGCCCGTGTCGTTGAGGGGGATGTCGGTCGCACCCTGGATCCGCCGATCGCGGTTCCAGTCGGTCTCGCCGTGGCGGATCAGGGTGAGAGCGGTCATGCGACGACCCTACCCGGGCCGCCTGAACGCGAGATGCGTCAGGCGAGGGACGGGAGGCCGTCGGCCAGTGCCCGGAGGACCTCACTCGTGCCGGCGTCGATCTTGACCGACGCTCGGGCGTCGGCCCGGGTGACGCCGCGGTTCACGATCACGACCGGCAGGCGCCGGCGGCGCGCACGCTCGAGGAGTCGGATGCCGGAGTTCACGACGAGCGAGGAACCGGCGATGAGGAGGGCTCCGCTCGTGTGTACCAGCTGTTCGGCTTCCCGGAACTTCTCTGCCGGGATGAACTCTCCGAAGAAGACGACGTCGGGCTTCAGCATCCCGCCGCACACGCTGCAGGCCGGGATGCGGAATCCTTCGGTGCTCTCGGGGAGCACGTCGCCGTCAGGCCCCAGCGCGACGTTCTCGGGGACGCGGATCCACGGATTGTCGTCTTCGACGCGGCGGGCGAGGTCGCGGCGGTCGAACACCTGCCCGCAGTGCGTGCAGAAGATGCGGCGCATCGTGCCGTGCAGCTCCACCACGCGCCGGCTGCCGGCCCGGACGTGAAGGCCGTCGACATTCTGCGTGACGACACCGGTGGCGAGTCCGCGCGCCTCGAGGCCGGCGATCGCCCGATGACCGGGGTTGGGCTCGGCCGCCGCGAACGCCTTCCAGCCGAGGTGGCTGCCCACCCAGTACCGCCGCCGAGAGGTGTCGCTGGAGAGGAACTGCTCGACCGTCATTGGCGTCCGAACCGGTGCGCCCGCGCCGCGATAGTCGGGGATGCCGGAATCCGTGGAGACGCCGGCGCCGGTCAGCACCGCGATGCGGCGGCCCGAGAGCGTGGCGATCGCCTCAGCCACGGCATCCGTCGTCCGGGCGTCCAGTCCGGGCGAAATCGTCGTCACGGCGCACCCCCTTCGCGTCGAGTGTAGGCCTCTCGGTTTTCCGGGATGTTACGGCGGCCCCCCGCGTGCCAGGATGAGCGCGTGGGCAGCTTCGGCGGTGTCAGCGCGGAGTCATACGCGCGGTTCATGGGCCGCTTCTCTGCGCCGCTGGCCGTGTCGTTCGCCACGGTGGGGCTCGAAGGCGTGCACCCCGGGACACGTGTGCTGGACGTCGGCTGCGGACCGGGCATGCTCACGCTCGAGCTCGCGCGACGCCGGGGAGCGGCGGCAGTGAGCGCGGTGGATCCCGAGCCGGTGTTCGCAGCGGCGACCGCCGAGGCCTGCCCCGGCGCGGATGTGCGCGTGGCCGCCGCCGAGGACCTCCCGTTCGGCGACGGGGAGTTCGGGGCAGCGCTCGCGCAGCTCGTCGTGCACTTCATGACCGATCCGGTGCGGGGCGTCGGTCAGATGGCGCGCGTGACCGCCGTCGGCGGACGTGTCTCGGCGTGCGTGTGGGATCACGCCGGGGGCGGTGGGCCCCTCTCGGACTTCTGGCGCATCGCGCGCCGTCTCGACGCCGGTGTACGCGGCGAGGCTTCCCTCAGCGGTGCCGCCGAAGGACAGCTGGTCGAGATCTTCGAGCGCGCGGGCCTCGGGGACGTGACGCAGACGGTCGTCGAGAGCACCGTGGCGCTGCGCGGCTTCGACGACTGGTGGCAGCCTTTCCTCCTCGGCGTCGGGCCGGCGGGGCGTTATGTCGCGACACTCGATGCGGTCGGCGTGGCCCGGCTGGAGCGCGCCCTGCGCGAGGAGCTCGGCGACGGGCCCTTCGCGGTGACGGCTCGGGCCTGGACGGCGGTCGGCACGCGCGTCTGAGCCGTCGGCGCGTGCGACGATGGGACCCGATGCACGCGATCCACATCACCGACGCCGCGGATGAACGACTCGCGGACTACCGCGATCTCACCGATGTCGCGCTCCGGCGCGTGCTCGAGCCCGAAGGCGGCCTGTACATCGCCGAGTCCGCCAAGGTCATCGCGCGCGCGCTCCGGGCGGGGCATCGCCCGCGATCGGTGCTCGTGCAGGAGAAGTGGCTCGGCGATATCGAGCAGGTGCTCGCCGACACAGCGGTGCCGGTCTACGTCGTCGCTCCGGAGATCGCCGAAGCCCTCACCGGCTACGCCGTGCACCGGGGCGCCCTCGCGTCGATGCATCGGCCGGAGCTGCCGACCGTCGCCGAGGTTGTCGCCGGCGCACGGCTCGTCGTCGTGCTCGAGGACATCGTCGACCACACCAATGTCGGCGCCATCTTCCGCGCGGCCGCCGGGCTCGGCGCCGATGCGGTGCTCGTCAGCCCGCGCTGCGCCGACCCGCTGTACCGGCGCAGTGTGCGGGTGAGCATGGGGACGGTGTTCCAGGTGCCGTGGACGAGGCTGCCCGAGTGGAGAGAAGCGGGTGCCGTGCTGCACGAGTCCGGGTTCACGCTCGCAGCCCTCGCGCTCGCCCACGACGCCGTCGCGCTCGACGAGTTCAGCGCTCGGCGGCCCGAGCGGGTCGCGCTGATGCTGGGCGCTGAGGGGAACGGCCTGTCCCGCAGCGCGCTCCAGGTCGCCGACACGGTCGTCACGATTCCGATGACCGCGGGCGTGGACTCGCTCAACGTGGCTGCGGCGAGCGCGGTCGCGCTGTGGGAGCTGCGGACGCGCTGACCTGCGTCGCGCCGAGGTCACGCCGGCGGGGCGGCGTCCGCTCAGGCGCCCGGGCGGATCGTCAGCTCGGTGAGGTCCGCATCCCGTGGCAGATCCAGCGCTGCGAGGATCGCGGAGACGACCGACGCCGGCTCGATCCACTGGGAGGCGTCATAATCCGCGCCCTCCTGCTGGTGCACCTTCTCCTGCATGGGCGTCGCCGTGCGTCCCGGGTACACCGTCGTCACGCGCACGCCGTGGGCGCGCTCCTCCTCACGGAGCGCATCGGCGATGGCGCGGACCGCGAACTTGCTCGCGGCGTACGAGCTCCATTCGGGACTCACCCGCAGCCCGGCGCCCGAGTTCACGAATACCACGCGCCCGCGCGCGGCGCGCAGGGCGGGAAGCATCAGCCGCGTCAGCTCGGCGGGCGAGACGGCGTTCACGTTCAGCTGATGCTGCCAGGTCGCGACGGGCGTCTCGCCGACGGCGCCGAGCTCGACGACGCCGGCCACGTGGATCAGCGAGTCGAGCTGCGGCGGCACGCTCTGGTGACTGAACGCCCACGACAGGCGTGCCGGGTCGGAGAGGTCGCCCACGAGAGTCTGCGCGTCGGGAAAGCGTTCGCGCAGCTGTACGGCGCGACCGGCATCGCGCACGAGCAGCCAGAGGTCGTCACCGCGCTCGGCGAGCCGCTCGGCGAGCGCCGCACCGATCCCGGATCCCGCTCCGGTGACGAGATGGGTCGCCACCTCAGACCTCCTCGGGGCGGTCCGCGAGGTCCGCGTCGCCCGTGGGCGCCGAACGGGAACCCTGCTGCCCGGGCGCCAGCGTGATGACCGGCAGCGGGTCGGGGCGCTTGGCCGTCACATGATCGCCCGACGACTGGTGACGCACGCGCCGCAGCACCCACGGCACCAAGTACTCCCGCGCCCACACCAGGTCGACCGCGCGCGCCTCGCGCCACGTGCGGAGGGGGAGCGGGTCGGGCTGCATCGGCTGCAGGTCGTTCGGGACGTTCAGCGCCCGCAGCACCATGCGCGCCACCTCGTGATGGCCGAGGGTGTTGTAGTGCAGACGGTCGTCATCGAAGAAGCGCATGTCCTGCACCTCTTTCAGCGCCCACTGGTCCGCCACGATGCAGTCGTACCGGTCGGCTATCGCACGGATGTTCTCGTTGTAGATGGCGACCTTGCCCCGGATACCGCGGAAGACCGGCGTGAACGCGGTGTCGATGCCCGTGAAGACGACCACCGTGGCGTGGTCGCGCGAGAGCCGCACGACGGCGTCCTCGAAGAGTTGCGCGACCCGGTCGGGGTCGCCGTTCGGGCGGATGACGTCGTTGCCGCCCGCCGAGAACGTCACGAGGTCGGGCTTGAGGGCGATGGCCGGCTCCACCTGTTCGTGGACGATCTGCGAGATGAGGCGCCCGCGGACGGCGAGATTGGCGTACGCGAAGTCGTCCACCTGCTCCGACAGCACCTCGGCGACCCGGTCCGCCCACCCCCGGACGCCGTTCGGCGCCGCCGGCTCGCGATCGCCCACCCCCTCGGTGAACGAGTCGCCCAGGGCGACATAGCGCCGCCAGGGGTGCGTCTCGGCGTTCTCGGCGTAGGGAGCGCGGGGATCTTCTGTCGTGGGCATCCGTCTTCCGTTCCTCGGCTCGTGACCGAGAATCAGGCTACCCCCGGTCGCCGACCCTCGATGTCGTGCCGGTCGTCTATCGTGGTGACTCGTTGTCTACGGGGGAGGTGCATTCGGTGACGGACGAAACGACGATCGAAGCGCACGTCGCGTCCCCCTCGACCCCGATCGCCGATCCGCACAGCGCCGATCCGCACAGCGCCGAGCCGCACAGCGCCGAGCCGCACATCGCCGAGCCGCACATCGGCAGCTTCGCAGCCGAGCACCTGTCGCCGACCTACCCGCAGCGCGCACCGTGGGGCACCGCCCAGCGCCTGCGTGCTTGGCAGGCCGAGGCGCTCGACCTGTACTTCGGGATGGACGGCCCCGACGGACCCGGCGGCGGTCCGCGCGACTTCCTCGCGGCGGCGACGCCGGGCGCCGGCAAGACGACGTTCGCCCTGCGCCTGGCGAGCGAGCTCCTGCGGCGCCGCATCGTCAACCGCGTCGTCGTGGTCGCGCCGACCGAGCACCTCAAGACCCAGTGGGCGGATGCCGCGGCCCGCGTCGGCATCCGCCTCGACCCCGCCTTCAGCAACCGTCACGTCGCCCCGGCACGCCAGTACCACGGCGTCGCCGTGACGTACGCGCAGGTCGCGGTGAAGGCATCCGTCCATCAGCGTCTGACGATGGACGCGCGCACGCTGGTGATCCTCGACGAGGTGCACCATGGCGGCGACGCGCTGAGCTGGGGCGACGCGCTGCGCGAGGCCTACGCACGCGCGACCCGGCGTCTGCTCCTCAGCGGAACACCGTTCCGCAGCGACACCGCGCCGATCCCGTTCGTCGAGTACCACCCTGATCCCAAGGGCATCCGGGTCTCGCGCAGCGACTACGCGTACGGCTACCGCCGCGCGCTCGAGGACGGCGTGGTCCGCCCTGTGATCTTCCTCGTGTACGCGGGCCACATGCGGTGGCGCACCAAGACCGGCGACGAGATGGAGGCGCATCTCGGGCAGGACAACACCAAGGACATCACCTCGCAGGCCTGGCGCACCGCGCTCGACCCGGAGGGCGACTGGATTCCCGCGGTACTCCGATCGGCCGACCGGCGCCTCACCGAAGTGCGCGAGCACGTGCCGGATGCCGGCGGACTGGTGATCGCGACGGACCAGACCGCCGCGCGCGCGTACGCCGCGATCCTGCGCGAGATCAGCGGCGAGGCTCCGACGGTGGTGCTGTCGGACGAGGCCGAGGCGTCGAGCCGCATCGAGGAGTTCTCCGCCTCGACGAGCCGGTGGATGGTCGCTGTGCGGATGGTGTCGGAAGGCGTGGACGTGCCCCGCCTCGCCGTCGGCGTCTACGCCACGAGCGCGTCGACTCCGCTCTTCTTCGCCCAGGCGATCGGCCGCTTCGTGCGCGCCCGCCGCCGTGGCGAGACCGCGAGCGTGTTCCTTCCCAACGTGCCGCAGCTGCTCGGCCTCGCCAACGAGATGGAGCGGCATCGCGATCACGCGCTCGACCGCGACAGTGCCGGCGAGGACGAATGGAACGCCGAAGAAGACCTGATGGACGCGGCCGAGCGCGAAGACAAGGCGTCGGACGCGCTCACCGAGGAGTTCACGTACCAGGCGCTCGGCTCGCTCGCACACTTCGACCGGGTGCTGTTCGACGGCAAGGAGTTCGGTCAGCTCGCCGTTCCCGGCACGCCCGAGGAGGAGGAGTTCCTGGGCATCCCCGGCCTGCTCGAACCCGAACACGTGCACGAGCTGCTCATGCAGCGGCAGTCCCGCCAGACCCGCCACCGCCACGCCCGTGAAGCGCATGATCGCCAGGCTGAGCAGGCGGGGTCGGAAGGCGCTCCGGAGCAGCCCGCTCTGCCTCAGGCCCTGCACCGCACACTCAAGGAGCAGCGGCAGCTGCTCAACAGCCTCGTCGGCCTCTATGCCCGCCAGACCGGCGAGGCGCACGGGCTGGTGCACGCCGAGCTGCGGCGCATCTGCGGCGGCCCCGCGGTGTCGCACGCCACTGTCGCGCAGCTGCAGTCGCGGATCGACGTGCTGCGCAAGCGCGTCCGCTCCTGACGCGGGCGCCCGCCCGCACCACCAGCCCCATCCCGGGTGGACCCGTGCCGAGCGCGCGTGCACGGGCCGATCACGCAGCCGTTCGGAGCCCCGAAATGCTGGCAATCCTCGATTTCGGCGCGGACGCCCTCGGAACGATGGCTAGCGTTGACGGGTCCCGCACCTCGACTGGAGGCTCCGTGAGCACGCCCGCCGCACCCACCGATCGCGATCGGCGCCGCTGGGCGACGTATCTCGTCAACGAGCGCGCCGAGGCACGCGTGTACCGCGAGCTCGCGGGTCGGCGCACCGGCGAGGAGCGCGAGATCCTCCTCGCGCTCGCCGAGGCGGAGGGCCGCCACGAGGCGCACTGGCTCGGGCTGCTGGGGGCGGAGCCCGCCCGGCTGCCGCGACCCGACGTGCGCACGCGACTGCTCGGCTGGATGGCGAAGAGTTTCGGGTCGATCTTCGTGCTGGCCCTCGCGCAGAACGCCGAGGCGCGCTCGCCGTACGACGACGAGCCGTTCGCGACCGCCACGATGGCGGCGGACGAGAAGGTGCACCACGAGGTCGTGCGCGGCCTCGCCGCGCGCGGCCGCCGCCGTCTGTCGGGGACCTTCCGGGCGGCGGTCTTCGGCGCGAACGACGGCCTGGTGTCGAACCTCGCCCTCGTGATGGGCATCGGAGCGACCGGCGTATCGAGCCAGTTCGTGCTCTTCAGCGGCATCGCCGGCCTCCTCGCGGGCGCGTTGTCGATGGGCGCGGGCGAGTTCGTCTCGGTGCGGTCGCAGCGCGAGCTCCTGGCCGCCGCCGAACCGAGCGACTTCGCCGACAGCGGGATCCCGCATCTCGACATCGACGCCAACGAGCTGGCGCTCGTGTACCGGACGCGCGGGATGCCGGAGGCCGAAGCATTCGCTCGCGCGAGGCGCGTCGTGGAGGCGGCGCGGTCCGCCGGGCGGGGCAGCGCGGACACCGGGCCGATCGTCGTCGCCGATCACGGCGAGGTCGTCGGCAGCGCGTGGGCCGCGGCGGTGTCGAGCTTCCTCTTCTTCGCGTCCGGCGCGATCATCCCGGTGCTGCCCTGGATCTTCGGGCTCTCGGGCCTCGCCGCCGTCATTGTCGCGCTGGTGCTCGTCGGAATCGCTCTCATGTCGACCGGCGCAGCGGTGGGCCTGCTGTCAGGCGCTCCGCCGCTCCGCCGGGCGCTGCGGCAGCTGGCCATCGGATTCGGCGCCGCCGCCGTCACGTACCTCCTCGGGCTGCTCTTCGGCGTCTCGATGGGGTGACGCGCCCGGGTGCCGAGCGATTCGTTGAACCTCGGGTGACGTGGTAATGTCATTCCTCGGTTGCGAAACCGGAAACCACTTGCGCGGGTGGCGGAATAGGTAGACGCGCTAGCTTGAGGTGCTAGTGCCCGTATAGGGCGTGGGGGTTCAAGTCCCCCCTCGCGCACAGAACGACGAAGGCCCCCGAACGGGGGCCTTCGTCGTTGCGGAGGCGCGCCGGCCGGTTCAGATCCAGCCGCGCTCCTCGGCGAGCAGGACGGCCTGCTGGCGCGTGCTCACGGCGAGCTTGCTCAGCACCGCCGACACGTGGTTGCGCACGGTTCCGGGCGCGAGCGAGAGCGTGCGAGCGATCTGCCCGGTGGTCTCTCCGCGCCGTCCGGCGCGCAGAACGTCGAGTTCGCGGTCGGTCAGCGGGCAGCGTTCGTCGCTCAGCGCGTCGGCGGCGACCTCGGGGTCGACGTAGCGTCCGCCGGCCGCGACTCGTCGGATGACCTCCGCCACCTCGTCGGCCCCGCGAGACTTGGGGATGAACCCCGACACGCCCGACGCAAGTGCTCGCCGCAGTACGCCGGGGCGCGCGTGCCGCGTCACCACGATGCAGCGCGTGGCGACGCTGCGCGTCACCCGTGCGGCGACCTCGACGCCGTCCAGGCCCGGCATCTCGAGATCGAGCAGGCAGACGTCGGGGGAGAGGCGCAGTGCTGCGCTCACCGCTTCGTCTCCGTCGGCGCACTCCGCGACGACCTCGATGTCGGGCTCGAGGCGCAGGAGGGCGGCCAGAGCGGAGCGGATCATCGCCTCGTCGTCCGCGAGAAGCACCCGGATCACCGGGACTCCTCCGTCGACACAGGGACGCGCACGGCGACGGCGAACTCCTGCGGGCGGCGCCGTATCTCGACGGACCCGCCGCCGTCCTCGACCCGACGGCCGATCCCCTCCAGCCCCGCGCCGTCGGCACTGGGCGAGGCATCCGCGGCATCGTTCTCGATCTCGTAGCGCCAGGCGTCCGCGTCGCGCGTCAGCGAGAGGCGCGCCCACCGGCCGCCACCGTGGCGCAGCGCGTTGGTGGTGGTCTCACGGATGACGGGACCGAGAACGGATGCCGGAGCCCGGTCCGCGTCAGCATGCACCGTCACCTGCACCGACGTGCCCGCCGCGCGCAGCAGATCTGCGGCGTTCGCGATCTCGACCGTCAAGGGCACGGAGCGGAAGCGCAGAGCGAGGTCTCGCGTGCCCTGGCGCGCCTCGTCGACGCTCTGCCGCGCGGCCCGCAGTTGGGTGAGGGCCGCATCCGGATCGTTCGGCATGAGGCGTTCGGCGAGTTCCAGCTGGAGTGCGATCACCTGCAGGTGGTGACCCTGAAGGTCGTGGACGTCGGTGGCGACGCGCAGCCGCTCCTGCGTCGCTGCGAGGCGGGACTCGGAGGCGCGGGCGCGGTCGACTGTCATGAGAACGTCCCACCACCACAGCGACAACACCGTCATGCCGGGGAGAGTGACGGAGAAGAACCCGAGCAGCCACCAGGTCGAGCTCGCGTCGGGAGGCATGGTCGCACGGCTGTCGACGAACCACAGGGCGGCGAGGAGCGCCGTCGCGGCGATCACGGCGCGCCCCCGGACTCCAGCCGGCCAGTTGAGGAGCACCAGGGCCTGGATGAGCGGAAGGACGCCCATCAGCCACAGCCCCGACACCAGACCCGCGAGCAGACCGAAGCACCCGGCGACCAGCAGCGGCGCGAGCGCCCTCGGCCACCGCGCGAGCGGACTCTGCTCGGTCCGCTGCCGGTAGTCGTGCAGCAGGAGGAACGTCGAGAGCCACCACACGAGCCCGCTGAGGCCGACCGTCGCCACCGTGGCGGCAGCTCGGCCCGCCTCGACGAGCGCGCCGGTCCAGACGACCACGATCATGAACTCCAGGAACACGACCGCCGAAACGGTGTACCACCAGGTAGCGGTGATCCCGCGCGACAGGCGCAGCCGTCCGTGTCGTTGCGCCGCCGTCTCGGTGTCCGCCGCCGGCACGGGGGAGGTGCTCATGGGTCCCACCCTAGGTCCATGACACATGTCATGGCCGGGGCGTGCGAACCGTCCGGAAAGCGGTGACAGCCCGGCACTTCCGGCATCCGCGGTGCGCCGATGGACTGGTCTTGCGACGGAGGAACCCCGGGCACCGTCGCCATCAGGATCGGCCCGCATCGACCATCAGGAGCACATCATGAGTCTCGTCGACACCTTCCAGGACCTCGTCGCCCAGGTGCCCGACCTCGTCCAGCCGCTCATCGTCGCCGCAGCGGGCGCCGTCCCGTTCATCGAGGGCGAGGGCGCGGCCGTGATCGGAATCATCGGCGGCATCCATCCTGCGATCGCCGCCGCGGCCGGCATCGTCGGCAATTTCGTGTGCGTCACCGTGCTCGTGCTGCTGACGGCGCGGACACGCTCGGCGGTCGTCACACGCACCCGCACGCGCCGGCTCGTCGCGGCCGGTGGAGGCTATATCGCCGACGTCTCGTCGCCTCCCGTCGGCGATGAGCGCGGTTCGGCGCGCAAGGCCAAGTTCCAGCGGGCGCTCGAGCGCTACGGCGTTCCCGGCGTCAGCCTGCTCGGACCGCTGCTGCTGCCCACACAGTTCACGGCGACGATGCTCGCCGGTGCGGGCGTGAAGACCGCACGCATCCTCTTCTGGCAGGGCCTGGCGATCGTCGCGTGGACGACCCTGCTGACGTTCGTCGTGGGTGGCGCGATGTATGTCGTGCACTGAGCGGCGACGCGCGAGGTGGTTTCGGGGCGGCGCGACAGGCGACCGCCCGGAAGCGCGTCGGTCACACGGTCGGGTAGGTTTGTCCGCATGCCCTCACCCGATCTCGGCCTCCCCGAAGTCGCTTCGGTGGCACGGGATCTGATCCGCTTCGACACGACGAACCACGGTGGCGGGCGCGCCGCGGGGGAGCGCGAGGCCGCGGAGTACGTCGGCGCGTACCTGTCGGACCTCGGACTGGCCCCGGAGTACTACGAGCCGATCCCGCGCCGCACCAACGTCATGGCGCGCGTGCCGGGGCGCAATCGCGACAAGCCGGCGCTCGTGCTGCACGGCCACCTCGACGTCGTCCCGGCCATCGCCGAGCACTGGAGCGTCGACCCGTTCGAGGGCGTCGTCCGCGACGGGATGCTGTGGGGCCGCGGTGCGGTGGACATGAAGGACATGGATGCCATGATCCTGACCTCGGTCGCCGACATCCTCCGCTCCGGCGGGCAGCCGGAGCGGGACCTCGTGCTGGCGTTCTTCGCCGACGAAGAGAACGGCGGCGTCGAGGGGTCCGCGCTCGTCGTCGAGGACCGCCCAGGCTGGTTCGAGGGTGCGACGGAGGCGATCAGCGAGGTGGGCGGCTACTCCATCCCGCTCGGTGATCGTCACGCGTACCTCCTCCAGGTGGGGGAGAAGGCCCTGGTGTGGATCCGGCTCGTCGCCCGCGGCCGCGCGGCCCACGGCTCCAGCTTCCACTCCGACAACGCGGTGACACGCCTCGCCGAGGCCGTCGCGGCCCTCGGCCGCACCGCGTGGCCGGTGACGCTCACCGACACCACCCGCGAGATGACCGCGCGACTGGCGGAGCTCACGGGCCAGCCCGCCGGTGACCCCGACGCTGTCGCGGCTGCTGCGGGTGCGGCATCCGGATTCCTCCGCTCGACGCTGCGCACCACGACGAATCCGACCGGACTGATCGCCGGCTACAAGCACAATGTGATCCCCGACCGCGCCGAGGCGCTGGTCGACGTCCGCGTGCTGCCCGGCACCGAGCAGGCCGCCCTCGCCGACATCCGCCGCATCGTCGGCGACGGCGTGGACGTCGAGGTGGTCCACCAGGATATCGGTCTCGAGGTCCCGTTCTCGGGAGACCTCGTCGACGCGATGGTGGCGGCGCTGGGCCGCCACGACCCCGGCGCGCCGGTCGTGCCGTACCTCATGGGCGGCGGCACCGACAACAAGGCACTGGCCGCGCTCGGCATCTCGGGCTACGGCTTCGCCCCGCTCCGCCTCCCGGCCGATCTCGACTTCACCGGCATGTTCCACGGCGTCGACGAGCGCGTCCCGATCGACGCGCTGGTCTTCGGCCAAGCTGTGCTCACCGACCTGCTCCGCACCTACTGAAGTCCCCGTCGGGCGCCGCGACTGCGCGGCATCCGTCAGGCCCGTCTGAAAGGCGCCCATGCTTCTCGAAGCGATCATCCTCGGCTTCGTCCAGGGACTGACCGAATTCCTGCCGATCTCCTCGAGCGCCCACCTGCGCATCCTCGGCGAGTTCCTGCCGTCGGCGCAGGATCCCGGCGCCGCGTTCACCGCGATCACGCAGATCGGCACGGAGGCTGCGGTCGTGGTGTTCTTCTGGCGCGACATCGTGAGGATCATCGGACACTGGTTCCGCGCCCTGTTCGGCCGGATCCCGCGCAACGACCCCGACGCGAAACTCGGCTGGCTCATCATCATCGGCAGCATCCCGATCGTCGTGCTCGGTCTTCTCTTCCAGGACCAGATCGAGACCGTGCTGCGGTCGCTGTGGATCACCGCCGGCATGCTGATCTTCTTCGGCGTGCTGCTCGGTATCGCCGATCACGTCGGAGCCAAGAAGCGCAAGCTCCAGGACATCACGATCGGCCACGGCGTGATCTACGGCTTCGCCCAGTCGCTCGCGCTCATCCCCGGCGTGTCGCGGTCGGGCGGCACCATCACGGCCGGTCTCTTCATGGGATACGAGCGCGCGGCCGCCGCCCGCTACGCGTTCCTGCTCGCGATCCCCGCCGTGTTCGGCAGCGGCTTCTTCCAGCTCTTCAAGAGCCTCGACGAGCCGGGCGTGTTCACGCTCGGCGAGACCGCCGTGGCGACGGGCGTCGCGTTCATCGTGGCGCTGGGAGTGATCGCGTTCTTCATGAGCTGGATCTCCAAGCACAGCTTCCTGCCGTTCGTGGTGTACCGCGTCGCGTTGGGCTCGCTGCTCCTCGTACTGCTCAGCATGGGCGTCATCAACCCCTGACCTTCAGTCCGTCGTCGAGCGAGCTTGCGAGACGAAACGTCGCCGATCCGCGCTGATCGTGAGTCCGTGGCGTTTCGTCTCGCTCGTTCCTCGCTCGCTCAACGACCCGGCCTCAGCGACCGCGCGACGGACGATGCCGCTCAGCGGCGCGGGTCGTCGCGGCCGGGCTTGCTGGGGCCGTCGCCCGGCTTTCCGTCGGTGCGGCGCAGATAGCGCTCGAACTCCTGTGCGATCGCATCGCCCGACGCCTCGGGGGAGTCCCATGTGTCGCGCGTGCGCTCGAGCTGGTGGATGTACTCCGTCATCTCCTCGTCGTCGGCCGCGGCCGCGTCGATGGAGGCCTCCCAGGCCGCCGCCTCGGTGGCCAGATCGCCGCGGGGGACCGGCGCGCCGGTGAGGTCTTCGAGCTTGTCGAGGAGCGCGAGCGTCGCCTTGGGCGACGGCGTGTGTCCGGCGACGTAATGCGGGACGCTCGCCCACAGGCTGGCCGTCGGGATGCCGGCGCGCTCCGCCGCGTCGCCGAGCACGCTCAGGATGCCGACGGGCCCCTCGTACGAGCTACGCTCCAGCTCGAGGGCACCGCGCAGGTTCTCGTTGTCGCTGCCCGCGAAGACGGAGATCGGGCGCGTGTGCGGCACGTCCGACATCATGGAGCCGATCGCGACGAAGCCCGTGATGTCCTCCCGCAGCGCCATGTCGATGAACTCGGACGAGAAGGCCTGCCACGCGCGGGCCGGCTCGACTCCCGTGAGCAGCCACAGCTGCGTGCCGCGGGTCGTGCGTGCCGGGCGCAGCAGCGAGGCCTCCGGCCAGCGGAGCGTGCGTCGTCCGTCGCCGTCCGCGGCGATGTGCGGGCGCGTGTACTGGTAGTCGAAGTAGAGCTCGGGATCCACCGAGAAGACGGTCTCGTACGATCCGCCCTCGCGCAGTTGCGTGATGGCGGACGACGCGGCTTCGCCAGCGTCGTTCCATCCATCGAATGCGGCGACGAGAACACGACGACCCAGTCCGTCCACGGGACCCCCTCCGCCCGCATCGTCCGCGGGCTCCATCCAGGATATGCCCCCCTCTCCACGGAGGGCCGGAGCCCTCTCGTAGGATTGCACGGTGAATGAGCCCCGCCTCTCGGCCGTCCTGTGGGATATGGACGGCACCCTCGTCGACACCGAGCCGTACTGGATGGCGGCGGAGACGCCGCTCATCGAGAGCTTCGGCGGGACGTGGTCGCACGAGCAGGCGCTCGGCCTGGTGGGCCTCGGACTTGAGGATTCCGCGCGCATCCTGCAGGGGACCGGGGTGCGCATGAGCACCGACGCCATCATCGATCACCTCACCGACGACGTCATGGGCCAGCTGAACGTCACCGGGGTGCCGTTCCGTCCCGGCGCGCGCGAGCTGCTCGCGGACCTTCGCGATGCCGGCATCAAGACGGGCCTGGTGACGATGTCGATGCGGCGCATGGCGCAGACGGTCGTCGACCTCATCGACTTCGAGGCGTTCGACGTCGTGATCGCGGGCGACGACGCGACGCGCCCGAAGCCCTTCCCCGACCCGTACCTGCAGGCGTGCGAGGTACTGGGCGTCGCTCCGCACGAGACGGTGGCGATCGAGGACTCCCCGAACGGCCTGCGTTCGGCCGTGGCCTCCGGCGCCGCCGTGATCGGCGTGCCGCTCATGGTCTCGCTCACCGGCGCCGGCGCGCACATCCTCTGGGACACGCTCGACGGACGCACCGCCGACGACGTCATCGCCTTCCACGCGGCGCACCGCGCACGCGTCCACGCCTCCGACCCGGCCGAGGAGATCGCCCGATGACCGACAACCTCGCCGCCGCCGAACGACCGAGTGGTCCCTTCCGCCTCGGTGACCGCGTCCAGCTCACCGGTCCCAAGGGCCGGCTCCACACCATCACGCTGCGCGCGGACGGCGAGCTGCACACGCACCACGGCGTCCTCAAGCACACGCAGCTGATCGGCCAGCCGGACGGGTCCGTCGTCGCCAACAGCGGCGGCCACGAGTACCTCGCGCTGCGGCCGCTGCTGCGGGACTTCGTGATGTCGATGCCGCGCGGCGCCGCCATCGTCTACCCGAAGGATGCCGCCCAGATCCTCGCCGAGGCCGACATCTTCCCGGGCGCCACCGTGGTCGAGGCCGGGGTCGGATCGGGAGCCCTGTCACTGTGGCTCCTGCGGGCGATCGGCGGCTACGGACGCCTGGTGTCGTTCGAGCGCCGTGACGACTTCGCCGCCGTCGCCCGCGCGAACGTCGAGACTTTCATCGGCGAGGTCCCCGCGAACTGGGACGTGGTCGTCGGAGACCTGGCCGAGGAGCTCACCGACACCGTGGCTCCGGCATCCGTCGACCGCATCGTCCTCGACATGCTGGCGCCGTGGGAATGCATCGACGTCGTCGCCGAGGCCCTCACGCCCGGCGGCGTCGTCGTCTGCTACGTCGCGACCGCGACGCAGCTGAGCCGCGTCGCGGAGTACATCCGCGGCACCGGCCTGTTCACCGAGCCCGACGCGAACGAGACGATGGTGCGCGGCTGGCACGTCGAAGGCCTCGCCGTGCGTCCTGACCACCGCATGGTCGCGCACACGGGCTTCCTGATCTGGGCGCGCCGCCTGGCACCCGGCGCCATCGCACCGGAGGTCAAGCGCCGGGCCTCGAAGTCCAGTTACGGCGACGAGGACGTCGAGCTGTGGACGCCGGGCGCGGTCGGCGACCGGCAGATCACCGACAAGAACCTGCGCAAGCGCGTCCGCGAGGCCGAGCGCGCGGCGGAGGGCGCCCGTCAGGCGTCGGGACGCGCGGGCGAGCCCGACGGCACCGCCTAGACTGTTGCGGTGCGCAAGATCCCCGCTGCCCTCGCCGTCCTGGGACTGGTGACCGTCGGCCTGGCCGGATGCTCGATGCCCGGCTCGTCGTCAGACTGCTCCCGTCCTGCCGTGTCCGACGCCGACGTCATGGACCTCATCGAAGTCACCGGCGACACCGAGGACCAGCCCGAGGTCGACGTGTACACGCCGCTGCACGCGCCGCACCTCGCCTTCGAGGACGTCGTCTCGGGCGACGGCACGCCGATCACCGCGCAGAACCAGCTCATGGTGGTCGACGTCGCGCTCTTCAGCGGTACGACCGGTGAGCCGATCGTGGCGACCGCGTACGACGGCGACCTGTCGCGCGTCTCGTCGCCGGATCAGTGGACGACGAACTTCCCCGGCTTCGAAGAGTCCCTGCAGTGCGCCACCGAGGGCTCGCGCGTCGCAGTCGCGATGTCGCCGGACGACATGTCGCCCGACGTCTCGGTCGGCTTCGGCCTGGACGAGGAGGACACCGTCGTGGCGGTGATCGACCTGCGCAAGGTGTATCTCCCCGCCGCCGACGGGCAGAACCAGTTCAACAGCGGCTTCGGCCTGCCCACCGTCGTGCGTGCGCCCGACGGCCAGCCGGGCCTGATCATCCCCGACGGCGCCCCGCCCACCGACCTCGTCGTCCAGACCCTGAAGAAGGGCACCGGAGAGACGGTGACCGGCGACCAGCCGGTGCGCGTCCACTACAGCGGTGTCGTCTGGGGCGAGGACGAGACGTTCGACAGCACATGGGGCGATCAGCCCGCGTCGGTCACGGCCGACGCGGTCGTCCCCGGTTTCGCGAAGGCGCTCGAGGGCCAGAGCGTCGGCTCGCAGGTGCTGGTCGTCGTCCCGCCCGACCAGGGCTACGGCGACGACGCCAACGGCGCCGTCCCGCCCGGCTCGACGCTCGTCTACGTCATCGACATCCTCGGCGTCGACGTCCCGCCGGCGGAGTGACCGGGTTCCGCGACCCGGGTCGCGGGCTGCCCTAAGATAGGCGGGTGCCTGCCACTGCCGCCGCGAAGATCCCGCCCGAGGAGCGCCTTGTCAACCTCGTGGTGGCCCTCATCGCGACCGACCAGGGGCTGACGAAGGACACGATCCTGACCTCGGTCGCCGGCTACCGCGAGCAGAGCGAGGCGGGCGCGTCGAAAGACGCGCTCGAGAAGATGTTCGAGCGCGACAAGGAGTCGCTGCGCGGCCTCGGCGTGCCGATCGAGACGATCGGCGACTGGGCCGATCCCGACGACCTGCGCGAGGCGCGCTATCGCGTGCCGAGCGCCGAGTACGAGCTGCCCGAGGACATCGAGTTCACCCCGGCCGAGCAGGCGCTCCTCACACTTGCCGGAGGCGTGTGGAGCCAGAGCTCGATGTCGGACGATGCCCGCAGCGGTCTGCGGAAGATCCGCGCGCTCGGCGACCTCGTCGACGAGCCCATCATCGGATTCTCGCCGCGCCTCAGCATGCACGATCCCGCCTTCCCGGGGCTGCAGCAGGCGATCGAGTCGAGCCGCGTCGTCACCTTCCCGTACCTCAAGCCGGGGGAGGAGGCTCCTCGCACGCGCCGGGTGCAGCCCCTGGCCCTCATCGAGTACGAGGGCCGCTGGCACGTGTTCGGCATCGATCTCGACGTGCGGGCCGATCGCACGTTCCTCCTCCAGCGGATCGTCGGGCCCGTCACCCTCGCACGCGCCTCGTTCGACCCGGCCTTGCGCGAGGGCGCAGGAGAGCGGGCGCTGGCCGGCCTCGACGAGGTCGCCGCCCGGAACTCGGCCCTCCTCGAGGTCAACCCCGGCACCGAGGCCGCGCTCCGGCTCGCCCGCCGGGCGCAGCCTGCCGAGCAGGGCATCCGCGTGCCGTACGTCGACGCCCACATCTTCGCCGACGAGCTCGCCTCCTACGGACCCGAGGTGCGTGTCGTCGCTCCGGCGGAGCTGCGGGACCGCGTGATCGACCGCCTCGCGGCCACACGCGACCTGCACGAGGCAGCGTCGACCAACGCGAGGAGCCAGTCATGACGGCGCGCAGGCCACTGGTGGCGACGGACCGCGCCGCCCTCATGCTGCAACTCGTGCCGTACCTCATCGGCAAGGGCGAGGTCTCGCTCGCCGAGGCCGCCGACGAGTTCGACGTCGCGCCCGAGCAGATGCGGTCGATGGTCGAGAAGCTGACGGTCATCGGCCTTCCCGGCGACCGGGGCTACTGGCAGATGTCGAACGACCTGTTCGACATCGATTGGGACCTCCTCGACGAACGCGACCTGATCGTCATCACGAACTCGGTCGGCCTGGAGCGGTCGCCGAAGCTGACGGCCCGCGAAGCCGCCGCGCTGCTCGCGGGTCTGCAGCTGGCGCGTTCCATCCCGGGCGTGGGCGACACCGAGCTCTACTCAGGGCTGCTGGCCAAGCTGGCACGCGGAGCGTCCGCCACGCCGGCAGAGGTGATCCTGGCTCCTGAGCCGGTCGACGCCGTGCGCGACCTCGTCGCCGACGCGCTGCGTCGCGGCGTCGCCGTCTCGTTCACCTACAAGGCGCCCGACGCCGCACCCACGACCCGCACCGTCGATCCGGTCAAGGTGCACATCGCGAGCGGGCAGTGGTATCTGCAGGGCTGGTGCCATCTGCGCGAGGCGATGCGCACCTTCCACCTGGACCGCGTCAGCGACCTCGAGCTCACCAGCATCCCCAGCACGCACGCGGGAGAGCAGGCGCCCGACTGGTTCGACACCGACGCCGGTGACATCGTCGCCCGCATCCGCTTCCCCGAAGAGGTCGCACCACTGCTCGGCGACTACCTCGACCGCGCGACGCTCGAGACCTCCGGCGGCGTCACGATCGCCACCATGCGGGTCGCCGACGAACTGAGCCTGCGCCGTCTCGCGGCACGCCGCGGAGGCGCCGTCGAGGTGCTCGAGCCCGCCGGCGCGCGCAAGGCTGTGGCAGAGTGGGCTGAAGCCGGCTTGGCGCAATACCGCTGAGGGCGACTCCGAGTCATCGTCACAGGGTTACACTGGAGCCACATCCGCACCGACAAGGAGACTCCGTATGGGCGCATTCGGATGGCCGCATCTTCTGATCATCCTCGCGGTGATCCTGCTCCTCTTCGGGGCTGCAAAGCTGCCGGCTCTCGCCAAGAGCCTCGGTCAGTCCGCCCGGGTGTTCAAGGGTGAGATGAAGGCGATGAAGGAGGACGACTCCTCGGCCAAGTCCAAGGCCGAGAACGTGTCGTCGGATGCTCCGAAGGCCGATACTCCGGCGAGCTCGAGCAGCACCGCAGACCCGTCCTCCTGACCCGGCGTGGTCACCACGGATCCACCGCGCATCGAGGAGCCCGAGCAGCCTCGGCGCGATAAGCGGATGTCCCTCGGCGGGCATCTGCGCGAGCTGCGGAAGCGATTCTTCATCGCGGCGGCCGGTCTCGTCGTCGGCATGGTGGTCGCGTTCCTCATCAGCGGCTGGGTGATCGATCTGCTCTCGCAGCCGATCGTGGAGATCGCGGGGGAGCGGGGCGACCAGTACATCGCCCTGAACTTCACGACCGTCTCGAGCGGCTTCGATCTGCACATGCGCATCGCCTTTGCGATCGGCCTTCTCATCTCGGCGCCGGTGTGGCTGTGGCAGATCTGGGCGTTCATCATGCCCGGGCTCACGCGCAAGGAGGTCCAGTACACCGTCGGCTTCCTGGCCGCGGCGATCCCGCTCTTCATGGCGGGCCTCTACGTCGGCTGGCTGATCATGCCGCACATGGTCGTGCTGATGTCGAACTTCGTGCCGAACGACCAGGGCATCGCGCAGTTCTACGACTACGCCACGTATTACGACTTCGTCTTCAAGCTGCTGCTCGTGATCGGCGTGTCCTTCGTGACTCCGGTGTTCCTCGTCGCCCTCAACCTCGCGGGCGTGGTGTCGGGCCGCGACATCCTCAAGGGCTGGCGCGTCGCGATCATCATCATCACCGTCTTCGCCGCCGCGGCGACTCCCGCCGCCGATGTCACCTCGATGCTGCTTCTCGCGGGGATCCTGTGCGTGCTGTACTTCGCCGCGGTCGGGCTGTCCATGCTCTTCGACCGCCGCAAGGCGAAGCGCGCGGCCACGCTCCTCCCGCCCGAGGCGCCGTGAGCGACCCCGCTCCTGCCGAGCGCTATGCACGAGCGAGCGAGACCGCTCGGCTCGATCGCACCCACCCCCTCACCGCCGCGTTCGCGGCGTCCCAGCGATTCACCCTCGACCCATTCCAGATCGAGGGATGCCGCTCGCTCGAGGACGGCCGGAGCGTCCTGGTCGCCGCGCCCACCGGCGCGGGCAAGACGATCGTCGGCGAGTTCGCCGTGCATCTGGCGATGCAGACGCCCGGCGACAAGGCGTTCTACACGACGCCGATGAAGGCGCTGTCGAACCAGAAGTTCCGGGAGCTCCAGGACGTCTACGGCGCCGATGAGGTCGGTCTTCTCACCGGCGACACGAACATCAACGGCAACGCGCGCATCGTCGTCATGACGACCGAGGTGCTGCGCAACATGCTCTATGCCGACTCTCCGGCGCTGCGCGGCCTCCGGTACGTGGTGATGGACGAGGTGCACTACCTCGCCGACCGGTTCCGTGGCGCCGTGTGGGAAGAGGTCATCATCCACCTCGCGCCCAGCGTGCGACTGGTGTCGCTGTCGGCGACGGTGTCGAACGCCGAGGAGTTCGGCGACTGGCTCGACACCGTGCGCGGCGACACCGAGGTGATCGTCTCCGAGACCCGCCCGGTGCCCCTCGAACAGCACGTGCTGGTGCGGGGGGACCTCCTGCCCCTGTTCGACGACCGCGCCGGCATCGCGACGGCGCAGGTCAACCAGGAGCTCATGCGCATCCGGTCGTTCAAGGGGCCGAACTTCGAGAACAACAGGCGCGCGCAGCAGCTGCGCAGCGGCGACCGCGGTGAACGCGCTCACTACGCGGGCGGCGGGTACGAGGCATCCCGCCGTCGTCCGAGCCGGGGCGGGACGCGACCGGTGCGCTCGGCGAACGTGCAGCGCATCGAGCGCCTCGATCGCCCGGACGTCGTCGAGCTGCTGTCGCGGGCGAACCTGCTGCCGGCGATCTTCTTCATCTTCAGCCGCGTGGGCTGCGACGCAGCCGTGCAGCAGGTCCGGCGTGCCGGCGTGCGCCTGACGTCGCACGAGGAACGACGCGAGATCCGCGCCGTGATCGAAGAGCGCACCCGCACCCTTCTCGAGGAGGATCTCGCCGTCCTGGGCTTCTGGGAGTGGCGCGAGAACCTCGAGCGGGGTGTCGCCTCCCACCATGCGGGTCTGCTGCCGGCCTTCAAAGAGGTGGTCGAGGAGCTCTTCCAGCGCAAGCTCGTGAAGGTGGTGTTCGCGACCGAGACCCTCGCACTCGGCATCAACATGCCCGCCCGCACCGTGGTCCTCGAGAAGCTCGAGAAGTTCAACGGCGAGGCGCGCGTCGCGATCACGTCGGGGGAGTACACGCAACTCACCGGGCGGGCGGGGCGTCGCGGCATCGACGTCGAGGGCCACGCCGTGATCCAGTGGACCGAGGCGCTCGACCCGCAGGCGGTCGCCGCCCTGGCGTCGCGGCGCACGTATCCGCTGAACTCCAGCTTCCGACCGACCTACAACATGGCCGTCAACCTCATCGACCAGTTCGGCCGGGCGCGGGCGCGCGAGATCCTCGAGTCGTCGTTCGCCCAGTTCCAGGCGGACCGCGCGGTGGTGGGCCTTGCCCGCCAGGTCCGCGAGCAGGAGGAATCGCTCGCGGGATACGAGAAGGCGATGACGTGCGACCGGGGCGACTTCGCGGAGTACTCGGGCATCCGCCGCGAGCTGAGCGATCTCGAGAAGGTGAACCGCAAGGATGTCAGCGCCGCGCGGCGCACGCGCGACGAGCGGCAGCGCCAGATCTCGAGTCTGCGCAAGCGCATGCAGCGGCATCCGTGTCATCAGTGCCCCGACCGCGAGCACCACGCCCGCTGGGCCGAGCGCTACTGGAAGCTCAAGCGCGAGATCGACAAGATGCGGCGCCAGATCGACACCCGCACCGGAACAGTGGCGCGGATCTTCGACCGCGTCGTCGACGTGCTGGGGGCACTCGAATACGTGGCGATCGCCGACGACGGAGTCACGACGCTCACTCCTGCCGGACGTACGATGCGGCGCATCTACGGGGAGCGCGACCTGCTGGTCGCCGAGTCGCTGCGCCGCGGGATCTGGAAGGACCTGGATGCCGCGTCCCTCGCCGCTCTCGCCTGCTCGCTGGTCTACGAGCCGCGCCGCGACGACGCCGGGCCGGGGGAGCGCGGACTGCCGCGCGGAGCGTTCCGGTCCGCCTTCGAGGCGACGACGTCGCTGTGGCAGGAACTCGACGATCTCGAGCGCGAGCACCGGCTCCCAGGATCCGAGCCCGTCTCTGCGGGCCTGGCGCAGGCGATGCACACGTGGGCGCGCGGCGGCATGCTCGATCGCGTGCTGACCGAGGCCGATATGGCGGCGGGCGACTTCGTCCGCTGGGCGAAGCAGACGATCGACCTGCTCGACCAGCTGTCGATCGTCGCCGACCAGCCGATAGCCGGCACCGCCCGCAAGGCGCTGGATGCCGTCCGCCGCGGCATCGTCGCCTATTCGGCCGTCTGACCCCGCGGCCGAAGAGCATCGTCGTCCGGCTCGCCTAGGGTGGATTCCGTGCCACCCGACGCGCCGTCCCGCCCACCGCTGCCGCGCCCGCTCCTGCCCCTGTGGGCGGCGGTCATCGCGGCGGCCGTCGGCGGACTCGCCCTCACGACGGCCTTCCCGGCGCTGGCGTGGTGGCCGATGGTGTTCGTGGCGATCCCGCTGACACTGATCAGCCTCATCGGCCGGCGGGTCTGGGGCGCCGTCCTGGTCGGGCTGGTCTTCGGACTGGCGTTCTTCCTGGTGAACGTGTCGTTCACCGCGCGGTATCTCGGCCCTGTCCCGTGGATCGCTCTTGCGACCCTCGAGGCGCTCCTCACGGCGGTGACGGCCGTGCCGATCGCGCTGGCCTACCGGTGGCTCCCGCGCGTGCGGACGGGCGCCTGGGCGCGCCTGGTGGCCCTCCCCGCGATCGTGGCCGCCCTGTGGGTGCTGCGTGAGCAGCTGCTCGGCACGTGGCCGTACGGAGGGTTCCCGTGGGGCCGTGTCGGCATCTCGCAGGCCGACAGCCCGCTTGCGAGCGTCGCGTCCTGGGTGGGCGTCGCGGGGCTGTCGTTCTTCGTCGTCATGGTGTGCGCGAGTGCGGTCGAGTGGGCGCGGATGCGCCGGTACCGCGACCTCCGCACGGCTCTCCCTGTCGCCGTCGTCGCGATCCTGCTGTTCGCGCTGCCGCAGTTCCCTACGACGGACGCCGGCACCATGCGCGTCGGGGCGGTCCAGGGCAACGGACCGGCGGGCTACTTCGACGAGCGCGGCCGGAACGACGTGCTGAACGCCCAGCTGCAGGCCACGGCTCCGCTGTTCGGCGAGGATCTCGACGTGCTGCTGTGGCCGGAGGGCGGCGTCGACTCCGATCCGACAGCGAATGCGAGCACCGCCGCGACGCTGGATGCGCTGGCGGGTCGGCTCGATGCGCCACTCGTCGTCGCGGCGGTCACGCAGCGCGGTGACGAGTACTTCAACTCATCCCTGCTGTGGGAGCAGGATGCCGAGAATCCGGTCGACGTGTACGACAAGCGGCATCCCGTGCCGTTCGGCGAATACGTCCCCGATCGCTGGCTCTACCGGCTGTTCGCGCCGGATCTCATCGATCTGGTGCAGCGGCAGTACACGCAGGGCGGCTCCCGCCCGTTCTTCGACGTGGACGGCGTCGGCGTCGGCCTGGCGATCTGCTTCGACGTCATCTACGACGACGTGATCTGGGACGGCGCGCAGGACGGCGCCGAGATCTACATGTTCCAGACGAACAACGCGGACTTCCGCGGCACCGACGAGAATCTCCAGCAGCTCGCCTTCGCCCGCATGCGCGCAGTCGAGACGGGACGCTCGGTCGTCAACATCTCGACGGTCGGGACGAGCCAGATCATCGCCCCCGACGGGTCGGAGATCGCCGGGATCCCCGCGGACACCGCCGGCCACATGCTGGAGGACGTGCCGCTGCGCACCGGGCTCACGCCCGCTGTCACCTTCGGGGGTGCGATCCAGCTGCTGCTCGTATGGGGCGGAGTGATCGCCCTCGTCTGCCTGGGCGTGCTCGGCCGCCTGCGCCCGGGGAACGCGAAAACGCCGGCCCCGTAGGGCCGGCGTCGCGCGGATGCGGGTCAGGCGCTGAGCTTGTCCGCCGTGACGCTCTCACCGGCTCCGCGGCGGGCGCGGATGTAGGCGAGACGCTCCTCCAGAAGCTCTTCGAGCTCCGGAAGGGTGCGGCGCTCCAGGAGCATGTCCCAGTGGCTGCGCGGGGTCTTGTCGCCCGAGTGATCGACGGTCGCGGTGCCGTCGCCCACCCGCAGCAGCGCCTCGGCACCGCACGTGCGGCACTCCCAGGCGGGCGGAACCTCGGCGTCAACCGCGAAGGTCAAAGTCGTGTCACGTCCACACGACGTGCACGTGTAGATGTGTTGTGCGCGCTCATGGAACACGACGCCCTCTTCGCTCTGTAGGCTCTGGGCGCCGAGTCGGATGCCGCGCAGACTGCGGTCTGCCATTTTGTGGTCCTCTCGTCGCTGTACAGGTATAACGAAGTGACCTGTGCGGATCATCCGAAGGAGCCCTGTTCATCGACCTTTCACAGTGGATGCACAGCGGGACTCGCGGTCGGTCACATGGGCGTGCTATGTCAGTGCGGAGAGCGCGACGTCGGCGCGATCGGTGACGATGCCGTCGACGCCCATCGAGACGAGACGCCTCATGTCGTCGGGCTCGTTCACCGTCCATACGTGGACCTCGACATCGTGCCGGTGCGCGGCGGCGACGAGTCGAGGCGTGACGATGCGGAGGCGCCCCTGACGTTCGGGCACCTGCAGGGCGTCGATGCCCGCCAGCGCCCGGGCCAGCAGCCGGTCCGACCGTGACGCCACGGCGGTCAGCACGCGCCCGATGGTGCTGCGGCCCGCAGACGTCGCAGGGCGAACGCCTCGGCCCATCGCCGCGGCGGCATCGAGGGCGGCACGCCGCCGCGCGTCGGAGAAGCTGGTCAGCAGCACGCGATCGCCGAAGGACGCGACCGTCCTGCCGACGGCGGACGCGGCAGCCGTCGCCTTCACGTCGAGGTTGAACCTCGTCGCCGGGAACGCGTCCAGCGCCTGGGCGAGCGTGATGAGCCCGCCGCGACCTTTCATGAGGTCTTCGAGTTCGCGCACGGGGACGTCGGCGACCTTGCGAGGGTCACCGGTGACGCGCGACAGGTCGTCGTCGTGGAACAGCACCACCACGCCGTCCGCAGTGAGGTGGCAGTCCGACTCGACGTAGTGCGCCCCGGCGGAGTGGGCAGCGGCCACCGCGGCGAAGGAGTTCTCCACCATGCCGCCGCGGGCGGCATCCGATGTCACGAGCCCGCGGTGCGCGAGGATGCGCGGCGTCGCGACGCCGCTGAACCACGGGTGGGTCACGGGGTGGGCGGGGTGACTGCGGGCGGCGGGCCGCCCAGTGCGGAGCCGCCTGAGGCGGTGCCCGTGCTCTGCGCGCGACCCTTGGCCGCGGCATCCGTCATCACACCGGCGAACGAGCCGGTCAGACCTTTGAGCGCCTCGGTGAACTCGCTCGGGATGATCCAGAGCTTGCTCGATGCGCTGTCGGCGATCTTGGGGAGCGTCTGCAGATACTGGTACGCCAGCAGCTTGTCGTCGGGGTTGCCGGAGTGGATCGCGTCGAACACGGTCTGGATCGCCTCGGCCTCGCCCTGCGCCCGCAGCACCGCGGCCTGTTTGTCGCCTTCGGCCTTGAGGATCTCGGCCTGCCGACGGCCCTCCGCCTCGAGGATCTGAGACTGCTTCGAGCCCTCGGCGGTCAGGATCGTCGCGCGACGCTCGCGCTCGGCACGCATCTGCTTCTCCATCGAGTCCTGGATCGAGTGCGGCGGGTCGATGGCCTTCAGCTCGACACGGGAGACGCGGATGCCCCACTTGCCGGTGGCCTCGTCGAGCACCACGCGCAGCTGACCGTTGATGTTGTCGCGGCTGGTGAGTGCCTCTTCGAGGTTCAGCCCGCCGACCACGTTGCGGAGGGTGGTCGTCGTCAGCTGCTCGACCGCACCGAGGTAGTTCGCGATCTCGTACGTGGCGGCACGCGCGTCGGTGACCTGGAAGTACACGACCGTGTCGATCGACACCACCAGGTTGTCCTCGGTGATCACGGGCTGCGGCGGGAATGAGACGACCTGCTCGCGCATGTCGATGAGCGGACGCAGCCGGTCGATGAAGGGGACCAGCAGGTTCAGGCCCGGCATGAGGGTCTTGTGGTAGCGGCCAAGACGCTCGACGATGCCGGCATTGGCCTGCGGGATGATGCGGATCGAGCGGAATATCACGACCAGCACGAAGATGAAGACCGCGATCGCGAGGATCCAGCCGATCGCGGTCGGGATGGCCGAGCTGATGTCGTTCATGCGAGCGGGTCCTCAGATGCCGGGGGCAGGGGAGTGGGGAAGTCGGAGCGGACCACCGCGGTCGCGCCGTCGATGCGGCTCACGCGCACCGGCGTGCCCGGGTCGAGGTCGCCGGATTCGGTCCGGGCGGTCCAGATGTCGCCGTTGGCGAGCTTGACCTGCCCGGCGTGGGCGCCCACCGACGAGACGACGGTGCCGCGCAGCCCGATGAGGGCGTCGACGTTGGAGGGCGTCGGATCTTCGCCGCGCCGCAGGCGGCGCAGCAAGGGTGGCCGCAGGACCAGCACGAGGATCGCGGCGACGGCGGCGGCGATGATCACCTGAAGCCAGATCGGGGCGCCCAGCAGGTCCGTCATCAGACCGGCCAGACCGCCGATGCTGAGCATCAGGAAGGTGAAATCGAGAGTGAGCATCTCGATCACGAGGAACACCAGGATCAGCACCAGCCAGCCGATCCACGCCCACTGCTCGACGGTCTCGATGAGCTCCACGGTGCGCCTCCTCAGCTCGAACCTAGCAGGTAGGGTCTACACGTGACTGAGACATCCACCCCGCTTCCCGAGAGTTCCCTGAGCGGCAAGACCGCACTCGTGACGGGCTCGTCGCGCGGCATCGGCGCCGACACCGCGCGCTACCTCGCACAGGCCGGCGCGAACGTCGTCATCAACTACCGCAACAAGGCTCCGAGGGCCGAGAAACTCGCGACCCAGCTGCGTGAACTCGGGGTGCAGGTCCTCGTCGTCGGCGCGGATCTCACCGACCCGGCATCCGTCCAGGCGATGTTCGACGAGGTCGCCCGCACGTTCGGAGCACTCGACGTCCTCGTGCTCAACGCTTCGGGCGGCATGGAGTCCGGCATGGCCGAGGACTACGCGCTGCTGCTCAACCGCGACGCGCAGGTGAGCGTGCTCGAGACCGCCCTGCCGCTTCTCGGTGAAGGCTCGCGGGTCGTGTTCGTCACGAGCCACCAGGCCCACTTCATCCGGACGACGCCGACGATGCCCGAGTACGAGCCGGTCGCCCTCTCCAAGCGCGCCGGCGAGGACGCGCTGCGCGAGCGGATCCCTGCGCTGACCGAGCGCGGTGTCGAGTTCGTGGTCGTCTCGGGCGACATGATCGAGGGCACCATCACCGCAACACTGCTCGAGCGTGCGAACCCGGGCGCGATCGCCGCCCGCCGCGAAGACGCCGGCAAGCTCTACAACGTCTCCGAGTTCGCGGCCGAGGTCGCCCTCGCCGCGCTCGAGCCGGTGCCCGCCGACAACACGCGTCTGGTCGGCGACGTCTCGTCGTTCGGGACGGAGTGATCGATGCGGGCTCAGGACATCGAGACCCTCGTCTCCGTCGGACGCCCCGAGATCGCCGCTGACGGCTCGTTCGCCGTCTTCGCGTCCTCGCGCCCCGACATCGCCGCGAACCGGGCCGTCGGCCAGCTCTGGCGCGTCGACCTTCCCGACGGCGCCCCGCGCCGCCTCACGCGCGGCGTCGCCGACGGCT
Organism: Microbacterium sp. LWS13-1.2; assembly: GCF_040144835.1. Taxonomy (NCBI): domain Bacteria; kingdom Bacillati; phylum Actinomycetota; class Actinomycetes; order Micrococcales; family Microbacteriaceae; genus Microbacterium; species Microbacterium sp. LWS13-1.2. Next base: position 654,385 of record NZ_CP151632.1, on the reverse strand, counting down.
CTCCGAAGCTCTCGCCCGACGACTCCCGCATCGCCTTCGTGCGCGCCGACGCCAAGGGCAAGGCGCAGGTCCACGTCGTGGCGGCGGGCGGCGGCGAGCCGGTGCAGGCCACCGACGCGACGCTCGGCGTCGAGGACTTCGCGTGGTCGCCCGACGGCGCCACGATCGCCTACCTCGCGCGCGTGCCCGAGAAGGGCCGCTACGGCAGCGTGGAGGGGCTGGATGCCGCGGCCGAGGCGCCGCGTCACATCACGGGCATCCGCTGGCACGCGAACGGTCTCGGCTACATCGGCGACCGGCCCGCGCACGTCTTCGTGATCGCGGCCCCGGAGCCGGATTCCGAGCCGTTCTACGAGCCCGCCGCGGCCGTGCGCCCCGACGATGCGACGCCGCCGAAGCAGATCGTGGTGGCCGCAGAGGCGCGTGCACTGACCGAAGGCGCGGCGTCCCACGGCGGTCTGGCGTTCACCGCCGACGGCCGCGAGGTGCTGACCGTCCCCGACGACATCGAGGCGGACCGCCGCGACCTGCGCAACCGCCTCCTGGCGATCTCCGTCGACGGCTCGGGTGAGCGTGAGCTGCTGTCAGCCGACGCCGGTCTCTCGCTATCGGGGCTGGATGTCGCCGACGACGGCACCATCGCACTGCTCGCCAACGAGGTCGGCGACGGCGTCGACTTCGTCGCACCGGCTGTCGGCCTGTGGCTGCTGGAAGAGGGCGGTCCGGTCCGGATCACGGATGCCGAGACGATCGACCTCGGTGAGGCCGGCAGCCACATCACGGCGGTCGGCGACGGATTCCTGGTGCAGGACCGCACACGTGGCCGCGTGCGGCTGATCCGCGTCGGCCGCGACGGCGCCCTCTCCGAGGTCCTCGGCGGCGACGTCGAAGTGACCGGTCACGCCGCCGCAGGTGACCACGTCGTCGCCGCCGTGGTGCGCCCCGACTCGTTCGGCGAGCTCGTGCTCGTCGAGGCCGGCGCCGCCCGCACCTTGACCGCGTTCGGAGCGCCTGCCGCGGCATCCGGCATCGCTCTTCCGCGCGAGCTGACCGTGGCGGGTCGCGATGGCTACCCGGTGCACGGCTGGATCGCCGCACCCGAGGGCGAAGGACCGTTCCCGGTCATCCTGCAGATCCACGGCGGACCGTTCGCGTCGTATGGGGTGCACCTGTTCGACGAGACGCAGGTGCTCGTGGATGCCGGCTATGCGGTGGTCTACTCGAACCCCCGCGGCTCGGCGGGCTATGGACGAGCGCACGGTCGCAGCATCCGCCAGCAGATGGGCACCGTCGACTTCGCCGACGTCATCGACTTCCTCGACGGAGCCATCGCCGACGACGCACGTCTGGACGGCGAGCGGGTCGGCGTGATGGGCGGCTCGTACGGCGGCTACCTCACCGCCTGGGTCATCGCGCACGACCACCGCTTCGCCGGCGCGATCGTGGAGCGCGGCTTCCTCGAGCCGCTGTCATTCCAGGGGACGAGCGACATCGGCTCGTTCTTCGGCGACGAGTACGTCGGGATCTCGGCCGACGACATCGCGCGACAGAGCCCGATGGCGGTCGTCGGCCAGGTGAAGACGCCGACGCTCGTGATGCACTCGGAACTCGACTTCCGCTGCCCGCTCGAGCAGGCGACACGGTACTACTCGGCGCTCAAGCGCCAGGGCACCGAAGCCGAGCTGCTGGTGTTCCCCGGCGAGAACCACGAGCTCACGCGCTCAGGACGGCCGCGCCACCGCATCGAGCGTTTCGACGCTGTGCTCGACTGGTGGCGCCGGCATCTGCCGGTCGACTGACCAAGGTCGTACAGAAGACGCCGGCCCCGGGAGCGATCGCTCCCGGGGCCGGCGTCTGATCGGGCTCGGATCAGATGTCGCCCTTGAAGGTGAAAGCGCGGACGATGTTGATGATGCCGAGGACGATGAGCGAGATGCCCAGAATCCACCAGAGCACGATGACGCCCCAGATCGGCGAGAACAGCACGATGATGCCCGCGATGATGCTCAGGATGGCGAAGAAGATCGACCAGCCCTTCGAGGCGGCGTCACCGAGTGTCGACAGCGCGACGATGCCTTCGACGATCCACATGATTCCGATGAGGATGCCGAGGAACAGCGCGAGCCACGCGGTCGTCTGACCGATGTTGAACAGCGCCACGACGCCGGCGATGATGAACAGGATGCCGAGGGCGATGTGGCCGACACGCGCCCACCCGCCCTTCGTCTTCGAGAAGATCCCGAGACCGGCGTAGACGAGCCCGGCGGCGATCGCGTAGATCGCGATGATGACGGTGACCACGGCGGCGGTCTTTCCCGGCCAGACCAGGATCAGGATGCCGACGATGAGTGCGAGGACGCCGCCGACGCCGAGCGCCGTGCGGATCCCGTTGACGGCCGACTTCTCGGCTTCGGATGCAGTGGACATGGGCGCCTTTCTGAGAGTTCCCTGTACGTGGTGCGGCTAAAGCTTAGACCCCTTGTCGAACATGCAGGCGACCGTGAACGTGTGTTGCCGGATGCCCATCGCCCCGACGGGCCGCACCGCGCTACCGTGAGCGGAGCGTATCCGTGATCATGCGCGTCCGTTCGGAGCGCAGGAGGAGGGTTTCGATGGCCGTCGTGTCGAGGGGTTTCGGAGCACGGCGTCGCGAAAGCGATCCGCGACTGCCGCCCGGCCAGTACCTGACCGAGGACTTCCCGGTGCTGTCGGCGGGGCCCACGCCCCGTATCGACCTGGGGGAGTGGCGGTTCGGCATCCGCACCGAGGGAGGCGCGGAGACCTGCTGGACGTGGGAGGAGTTCCAGGCGCTGCCCATCGAGGACGTCGACACCGACATCCACTGCGTCACGCGCTGGTCGAAGCTCGGCACGTCGTGGCGGGGCGTGTCGCTGGACACCCTCCTCGACGAGGTCGAGACGGATGCGGCCTACGCCATGGCGCACTCGTACGGCGGCTACACGACGAACATCCCGCTCGACGAGCTGCGCGAGGGCCGGGCGTGGGTCGCGTTCGAGTTCGACGGCGAACCGCTCGACCCCGAGCACGGCGGCCCGGCGCGACTGCTCGTGCCGCACCTCTACTTCTGGAAGAGCGCGAAATGGGTGCGCGGACTCACACTGATGGACGACGACGAACCCGGCTTCTGGGAGCAGAACGGCTACAACATGCACGGTGACCCCTGGACCGAGGAGCGATATTGGTGACGGTGGGAGGCTGGCAGCCGGCTCGTGTGGTCGAGGCCGTCGGTACGACGCCGTCCGCGCGCCTGCTGCATCTCCAGGTTCCCGGTTGGCCCGGGAACGAGGCCGGACAGCATGTCGACATCCGGCTCACGGCCGAGGACGGCTATCAGGCCGTGCGGTCGTACTCGATCGGCTCGTACGGACCCGGCGAGACCATCGAGCTCGCCGTGGACGAGATCCCCGACGGAGAGGTGTCGCCCTACCTCGTGCGCGACGTGCTGCCCGGCGACGAGCTCGAAGTCAAGGGTCCGCTCGGCGGCTACTTCGTCTGGCGGCCCGGGGGAGCGGAGCCGGTGCAGCTGATCGCGGGCGGCTCGGGCATCGTGCCGCTGATGGCGATCGTACGGGCGGCGACGGATGCCCGAGCCGCGGCATCTGTCCGGCTCCTGTATTCGGTGCGCACGGCGGAAGACGCGATATATCGCGACGAGCTGGAGCGCCAGGCGAGCAACGGGGGAGTGGCCCTCACCTGGAGGTACACGCGCGGCGCACCCGGCGGCTGGCAGGGACGCGTGGGACGTGTCGACGATGACGTGCTCCGTGCCGCCACGTGGGAGCCGGGTCGGGAGCCGATCGTCTACGTGTGCGGCCCGACGGGTTTCGTCGAGCACGTCGCGGACGCGCTCGTCGGGCTGGGGCATCCGCCTGCCCGGATCAGGACCGAACGTTTCGGAGGTGCGTGATGCGCGCGGAGATCGCGACCAGCACGGTCGACGGCAATGCGGCCGCAGGGCTGCTGTGGGATGTGTTCGAGGCCGACGTCACGGCTCTGATCGCGGTATGCGGCGGATGTCGGGAAGGCGCCCCGGTCGCCGAGGCGATCGTCGAGATCGATGAGGCGGCGGCCATCGTGCGCTGCCGCACCTGCACGCACACGCTGTTCACCGTGCTCCGGCACGAGGGCGGGGTGCGGCTCGTGGTGGGAACCCTGCACGAGATCGTCCGCCCCTGATCCGGCGATCAGCGCACGCTAACCCAGCAGCAGCGTCACGAGAATGAGGACGGGGACGCAGCCGATCGTCGTCAGGAAGACGGTGTCGCGCGAGATCGTCTCGCCCACGTCGTAGCGCTGCGAGTAGTTGAACACGTTCTGCGCTGTCGGCAGGGCGGCGAGCACCGTGACCACCAGTACGTCGTGCGCGGAGAGGCCGAAGACGAACTCCGCCACGGCCCAGGCGATGACCGGCATCGCCACGAGCTTCAGGGTGCTGGCGAGCACGATGTCGCGCCGGCGGCCCGAGGGCGCCAGCACGCGCTGCCCGTGCAGCGAGATGCCGTAGGCGATCAGGAGGATCGGCACGCACGCGTTCGCGATGAGCACCGTGGGCTCCATCACGATCGGCGGCAGCTCGATGCCCGAGACCGAGACGAGGGTGCCGAGCACGGAGCCGAGCACGATCGGGTTCGTGGCTACGCGCGCGATGGCGCGCCACAGCGACGCGCGGGCGGTGGTGACGGCATCCAGGATCGCCATCGTGATGGGGGTGAACACGAGGAGCTGCATCAGGATCACCGGCGCCGGATATGCGGCGCTGCCGAGCAGGTACAGCGACAGCGGGATGCCGATGTTGTTGGAGTTCACCTGGCCGGCGCTCAGTGCGCCGATCACGGTCTCGCCGACCGAGCGCCGCCAGGCGATGCGCGCAATGAAGGCGTGCGCGAGGATCACCGCCACGGCGGCGATCGCCGACACGGGCAGCAGCGCCGAGAAGAGGGTCTTCACATCCGCCTGCGCCAGCACGACGAACAGCAGGAAAGGCGAGAGCACGAAGAACGTCAGCCGCGCGAGCACCGGCCGCGCGTGCTCGCCGAGGAGGTCGATGCGGCCCAGGATCCACCCGACGAGGATCGCCACGCCCACCACGACGAACCCGGTGAGCGACTCCAGCATGGTCCGAGCCTAGGAAATCGTTCTCTCGGGTGCCAATCGCGCGTCGCCGTCTGACAGACTGGCACGCGCCGAACCAAGGGAGCCATGGATGCCTGAACCCCGTGACCGCGCGACCCGCAAGGTCGATCTGCTCACCGCGCTGACAGCGCCGGCAGCCGATGTCTGGGTGGCGACCGCGTCGCCGGACGCGGCGGCGCACCTCGTTCCGCTGTCGCTCGCGTGGATCGACGACCGTGCGGTCATCGCGCTCGAGGAGCGTTCGGTGACGGCCCGCAACATCGCGGTATCAGGGATAGCTCGCCTGGCGATCGGACCCACCCGCGACGTCGCGATGATCGACGCCGTACTCGAGCGGTCGGCGGGTGTCGACGACGAGTCGCTGGGCGGCGCGTACGCGGCACAGGCCGACTGGGATCCGCGCGGACTCGCCGGATACGTGTTCCTCGTCCTGCGACCGACGCGCATCCAGGCGTGGCGCGAGTCGAACGAGCTGGCCGGACGCGTCCTCATGCGGGACGGTGCCTGGGTGGTCTGAGCGGGACCTCGGCGGCGGATGGTCCTCGGGCATCGGCCACCGGATGTCAGTGGTGATGAGCGTGCTCCGGGGAGCTCTCCGCCGCCTCGCCGAGATCGTCGCCGTGGCCGGCGCGGATACGGGGCCACTGCGCCGTCGGACGGCCCTTGAGACTCATCTGCTGTCCGCGTGTGTCGAACTGCTTCGGCCAGCCGGCGGGGGAGTCCTCCCAGAACTCCTGCCTGCCGTACACGGTGAGGTCCATCAGCGCGTATGACGGTGCCATGCGCTCGTTGCCGCGACCGGTCGTCCAGTACGTCTCGTAGACGCGGTCGCCGTCGCGCAGGTAGCAGACCAGCATCCCGAAATCCCGCCCGGCGACCAATTGGTCGAGCGACTCCACGGGCACGGCGTACCAGGGCATCGTCCAGCCCATGAAGTCCCGGTAGCGCGAGCTCGCCTCGTAGGGGCCCTCGCAGAACGTCGCGTAAGTGATGTCGCGCGAGTTCAGATACGACAACTCGTTCATGTGGCTGGTCGAGAACGTGCACCCGACACACTGCCGGGCCGCAGGCTTCCCGTCATGCCACATGTGGAAGTACGCGATCAGCTGGGAACGCCCCTCGAAGACCTCGATGAGCGGGATCGGACCATCGGCGCCGATCACCGGCGTCGTCGGATCGACCTCGACCATCGGCAGCCGGCGACGTTCTGCAGCGAGTTCGTCACCGGCGCGCGTGTGCGCCTTTTCTTTTACAAGCAGGTCATCGAGTCGGCTCTGCCACTCGGCGCGGTCGGTGGTCTCCGGCAGCGGCCGGGCGCCGGAAGGGGTTTCTGTCATGGCCTATCTCTAGTGCCGGGCCGGAAGGGGCGCAATGGGCTGGACTTCCTTCATGTGCCGATAATGCACATTATGTCAGCTTGAACAGATCCTACGTGCGGAATTCGCACATAGATCGGACACGGGTACCGTCCACCGCTCCCCTCGAATCTCCTGGCTGGCGAGCAACATCTAGGCAACTGGGCAACATACCGGAGGATGCCGGCTGCTGCATCATCGCGGCGAGCAGCGCATCCGCTCCGTCGAAGCTGAGCCAGCAGCGCGTGAGAACCGCGAGCTTCCACCACAGCATCGCTCGACGTGGTCGCCCCTGTTGCGGGGTCTGCGAGGTCGCCTGCGACCCGGGCGGCGACTACCTCGCAGAGGGCTGCAGCTTCCTGAGTAGCGCGACCAGCCTCTCCCCCTCTTCGCCGGACAGCGGCGCGACGACGTCCCGCTGTGCAGCTGCCAGTGCTTCCTCCAGCCGCGGCAGGAGTTCTCGGCCCGCATCGGTCACGTTGACGATGTTGCGGCGCCCGTCTGCCGGATCCGGCTCACGTCGGACCAGCTGATGGGCCGACAGGTTGTCCAGTGCGACAGCGACGTCCTTGCGGTCGAGATCGAGATGGCGACCGATCTCGACCTGACTCACTCCCCCGTGCTCGTCGAGCACCGCCAGCGTGCGGTAGTGCACGGGCCGCAGCTCGAAGGGTGCGAAGGCGCGCTGCAGGAGCTCCTGCGCGCGCGCGTTCGCTCGGCTGAGCAGCCAGGTGGGCAGGTCGACGACTCGAGTCAGCACGCGATCCAGCATAGGGGTTGTTGGAATGGCCAACAATGGATATCGTTGGGAAACCCAACGAAAGAGGAGCACTCATGACGCCTTTCGGACCACAGCTGCTGGGCGAGACGGAAAAGGCCCTCGGCGCCGTGCTCGCCCGCGTCCTCGACAGCACCGGCCTCACCGAACAGCAATGGGTCACCCTCCGCCTTGCCGGCCAGAACGACGGCCGGGCCGAATTGGTCGGGTTCATCGCCGATCGCGCGCATTCCGCCGACGCCGAGCGGATCGTGGCTTCGCTCACCGCCCGGGGGCTCATCACCGGCAATCGTCTCTCCCCGGCGGGGCAAACCCTGCTCGATGATCTCCGCGCCAGGGTCGACTCGGCGGCGGCGCCGATCTGGCGCGACCTTCCGGCGAGCGACGTGGCGGCGGCAGAGCGGCTGCTCAACACCGTGGCGGGCAGGGCGCGGAGCGTCCTCGCCGAATGGCCGTCCTCGTGACGGCCCGGCGGGCTGCGCCGCGTCGAGCCAGGAAGACCCTGGCAACCGCGGCGCGGGCTCTGGGTGAACGATCGTCGTGGGTCCAAAGACTCTGTCACCGCGACGGTCCCCGCACTAGCTTGTGAGCGTCGACGTCTCTGCGGCGGCGTGGAAGGAGGGCGTCATGGACACGCTGACCGACCGTTACGTGTGGGCGGTGACCCGCGGGGTTCCGCATGACCGCCGGAAGGACGTCGGCGAACAGCTGCGTGCAGACGTTGCGGCGAACGTCGCGGGCAGACGTGCGGCCGGTGCGGACGCGCGAACCGCTGAGACGGCCGCGATCACCGACCTCGGCGACCCCGATCGTCGTGCCGCCGAGGCGTCCGGGCGACCGGGGTACCTGATCGGCCCTGCCTACTTCTTCGACTACCGCCGCATCCTGATCATCGTTCTGTCCGCGGTGACGCCGAGTGTCTTCGGCGCTCTGCTGCTCGTGGAGGCGATGGCCGGGACGGACCTCTGGAGGGCGCTGCTCTCCGCGCTCACGGTCGCCGTCACGGTGGCGGTGCAGGTAGCGTTCTGGATGACGGTCGCCTTCGCGGTGATCGACCGGATGTCGGGGGGCCGGCGGCGGACGCCGACCACATGGAATCCCGCGGACCTTCCCGAGCTGCCGATGGCACGGGTGGGGCTGGGTGAGACGATCTTCGCCCTTCTGGCCTACCTGCTGATCATTGGTCTGATCGTGTGGCAGCAGAACATCTGGGTCGTCGAATCGGCGGGTGGCACAGCGATTCCGCTGCTTGATCCGGCCCTGTGGTCGTTCTGGCTCCCCTGGTTCATCGTTCTCGCAGTACTCGAGATGGCGTTCGCCCTCACGCTGTACGCGGTCGGCCGCTGGACCTGGGCCCTGGCGTGGGTCAACGTCCTGCTCAATCTTGCGTTCGCCGTGCCGGCGGTGATGCTCGTGGTGACCGATCAGTTGCTCAGCGCGCAATTCCGCGAGGTGTTCGCCGACGTGATGCCGCTGCTGGAGGTGTTCCTTCGGATCATTCCATACATCATCGTGGGTGCCACCGTGCTCGACGCCGTCGGCGGATTCCGCAAGGCGTACCGCGGGCGCTCGCCGGCATCCGTCCGCTGAACACGCCGCGGGGCCGGTACTCCACGCAAGCGCCCGGGGCCGAGACGCGTCGATACTGCGTGGATGCGTCACCGGCTGCACGGGAGGAGACCCACTCCAGGGGGCCGGGAGGGATGCCGGCCGATCATAGGAGGCGCCGTCTGGCAGACTTCCGGGATGCCGCACCCCGACATCCTCACCCGTCTCTGGCCCGCGTCCGCCGTTCGCGTGAGTGCCGGCGACCTCGAGCTGCGCTGGATCGATGACGACCTCCTGCTCGAGCTCGCCGACCTGGCCGGGCGCGGCATCCATGATCCCGAGGCGATGCCGTTCGAGCACCCGTGGTCGCGTGGCTCGGCGGACGAGATCGCGCGCAGCGTGCTCGCCTACCAATGGGGAATCCGCAATCGGATCTCGCCGGAGGCCTTCGTCCTCGAACTGGCCGTCCTGCACGGCGGGGTGCCCGTGGGGATCCAGGGGCTCACCGCTCAGGACTGGCCGGTGCTGCGGAGCGTCACGACGGGATCGTGGCTCGGCCGCGCCCACCAGGGACGCGGCATCGGCACCCGGATGCGGATGCTGGCGCTGCACCTGGCCTTCGAGGGGCTCGATGCGCGCGAGGCGATGTCGGGGGCGTTCGTAGACAACGGTGCCTCGAACGCGGTCTCCAAGCGTGTGGGTTACGACCGGGATGGCGCGTTCCACGTGGCCCGTGAAGGCGCCGCCGTCGTTCACAATCGCTATGTCATGTCGCGCGAGCGATGGGAGTCCGTTCGGTCGGACCACACCGAGCGCCTGGGCGCCGCTGTCGAGCTTCACGGGATAGAGGGCCTCCGGGCACAGCTGGAGCCAGTCCCACCCGGCGCGGGGGCCGGACAGCACTGACCGCGGGCGCGCCATCGCGCCCGCGGTCAGGCGTGTCCGTCAGAGTCCGGCTGCGTCGTCCGTCGTGCTCGTGCTCTGGCGGGTCACACGCTCGTTGACGGTCGGGTCGACCGCCGTGTGCGTGACGGAGTCCGACCGGCGGCGGCGGGCCAGCAGAACGATGCCGACGATGAAGATGACGGCTCCGGCACCCATGAGGATGTAGCCGATCATGTCGAGATTCACCCACTCGACTTCGACGTTCACCGCGAACGCGAGGATCGCGCCGATGGCGAAGAGGGCGATGCCTGCTCCGATACTCATGCGAGGTGTCCTTTCCGGGGCGCGGCGATCAGCCCTCCCCTAGCTCGGGACGCGTTGTCCCACCCCCCACGCTGGCGCATCGGCGCGTGACGGAAGAGGGGGTTGACAGACGACGGATGCGTCCCCTGGTGTGACAGCGGTTCCGCGTGCGCTGTCCGAGCCGCTCGGTCTCGATCGCGGCATCCACGGCGGTGACTACTGTGGAATGGTGCACAGTCTGTCCCGTCCCCGAGCGACGGGGCCGGGACTGCGAGCCTGGGCGATCTGGACGGTCGGGGTCGCCGCGTACGTCCTCGCGATCACCAACCGCTCGTCACTGAGCGCGGTCGGCGTCGACGCGGCCGCCCGCTTCGACGCCGACGCGGCCACCCTGTCACTGTTCGCTGTCGTGCAGCTGGCGGTCTACGGCGGCATGCAGATCCCCATCGGGGTGCTGCTGGACCGTTATGGCGCGCGCCCGATAATGACGGTGGGGATGCTGCTGATGGCGGTGGGCCAGCTCACCATGGCCATCTCCCCCAGCGTCGGGGTCGCGATCCTGGCGCGCATGCTGCTGGGCGCCGGCGACGCCGCGATCTTCCCTGGCGTGCTGCGTCTCATCGCCACCTGGTTCCCCGCCCAGCGAGGACCCATCATGGTGCAGCTCACCGGCATCGTCGGGCAGTCCGGCCAGCTGGTCGCGCTGATCCCCCTCGCCGCGCTGCTGCACGCCACGTCGTGGACGATCACGTTCGGCAGCATCGCCGGTCTCGGCGTGCTGTTCGCGATCCTCGTGTTCCTCCTCATCCGCAATCACCCACCCGACCGCGACGAGGACGTGTCGGTCGACACCGACACCGGTGCGATACGGGTCGTGACATCGTCCGTCGACACCGGGGTCGGCATCCGTGCCGCCTGGGCTCACCCGGGCACGCGACTCGCGTTCTGGTCGCACTTCACGACTCCGTTCGCCGGCACCGCGTTCGTGCTGCTGTGGGGCATGCCGTTCCTCACCGCGGGCGAAGGGCGCACGACGGCAGAGGCCGCCTCGATCATGTCGCTGTACGTCGTGGTGGGCATGGCGCTGGGACCGATCATGGGTGAGATCTCGCGCCGAGTGCCGCACCTGCGCTCGCGCGCCCTCGTGCTGCCGACGGTGGCCGTGCAGGCCGTCGCCTGGCTCGCGGTGATCGCGTATCCGGGACCGGCGCCGCTCTGGCTGCTGCTCGCCTTGGCGGTCGCGTTGGCGACCGGCGGACCCGCCTCCATGATCGCGTTCGACCACGCGCGCACCCACAACCCATCGCATCGCCTCAGCACCGCCACAGGTGTGACGAACGCGGGCGGCTTCCTCGCCGCACTGCTGGCGATCCTGCTCATCGGCCTCGCGCTCGACCTGCAGGGCGCCGGCACGCCGGCGACCTATAACCTCGACGCCTTCCGGATCGCCTTCCTGATGCAGGTGCCGCTGTGGCTCCTCGGCGGCACGTTCATCGTGATCGAGCGCAAGCGCACCCGTATCCGGCTCGGGCTGGTGCCGCCCCGCGCGCCGCGTCGTCGGCGCTGACCGCTTCCGGCGCGATGTCGAACAGAACGTCTCGGCGAGTCGCGGCGTCAGATCGGTACTGTGACCTTGTCCGGGTCCGCAGCTGGTCCGGATCGAAAGGATGCCCGTGTCCGCTCCCCTCTTCATCGCCGCAGAGGTCCGGGAGGCTATCGCGGCCGGTGAGCCGGTTCTCGCGCTCGAGTCCACGATCTTCACGCACGGGCTTCCCCGCCCGCGGAACCTGGACGTCGCCCTCGAAGCGGAAGCGCGTGTGCGCGCGTTCGGCGTCGTGCCGGCGACCATCGGGGTGGTGGACGGCCGCCCCACCGTGGGGCTGTCCCCCGACGAGATCGAGCAGCTCTCGACCGCGGACGACGTGGTCAAGGCGAGCGTCCGCGACATCCCCGTCGTCGCCGTGAAGGGGCTGAGCGCCGGCACCACGGTTGCAGCGACCGGATACCTCGCGGCGCGCGCCGGTCTGCGCGTCTTCGCGACGGGGGGCCTCGGCGGCGTCCACCGCGGTGCCCCGCAGACCTTCGACGAGTCCGCGGATCTGCTGACCCTGGCGGGCCTGCCGCTCGTGGTCGTCAGCGCAGGCGTCAAGTCGATCCTCGACATCCCGCTCACACTCGAGCGGCTCGAGACGCTCAACCTCGCCGTCGTCGGCTACCGCACCACCGACTATCCCGGCTTCTACATCGCCGACTCGGGGCACGACATCGAGTACTCGGTCGACTCCCCCGCCGAGATCGCGGCCATCGCGCGTGTGCGCGACGGCCTCGGCATCTCGTCCACGCTGCTCGTCGCCAACCCCGTCGCCGCCGAGCGCCAGCTGGATCCGGCCCTGCACGACGATGTGCTCGCGCGCGCGCTCTCCGCCGCGAATGCGAGCGGCGTCTCCGGCCACGACACGACGCCGTTCCTGCTCGACTTCCTCCAGCGCGAGACCGGTGGTCGCAGCCTCGACGTCAACGTGGAGGTGTACCGAGGCAACGTGGGTCTCGGTGCGCGCATCGCACTGGCCCTCGCGGACACCACCAGATGATCGTGGTGATCGGCGACCTCGTCGCCGACCTGATCGTGCTGGGCGGGGCGGCGCTCGAGCGCGGCACCGACAATCCTGCCGAGGTGCGCCTCACGCGAGGAGGCAGCGCCGCCAACGTCGCCGCTGCCGCGGCGCCGCGGCATCCGTCGCGCTTCATCGGCTGCGTGGGAGACGACACGCTCGGGCACGCGCTCGTCGGCGAGCTCGTGGCCGCGGACATCGACGTCAAGGTGCAGCGCGGGGGCCGCACCGGCTCGATCGTCGTTCTCGTCGATGCCGCCGGCGAGCGCACGATGATCACCGACCGCGGTGCGGCGGCGGAGCTCGGCCCGGTCGATCCCGCGTGGACGGCCGGCGCCGAGTGGGTTCATCTGCCGCTGTACGGCTTCGCATCGCCACGCTCTCGAGACGCGGTGACGGATGCCGCGACGCGCGCCGCTGCCGATGGCGCCCGTGTCAGTCTCGATCTGTCGAGCGTGGCGACGCTGCGGGATCTCGGCAGCGCGGAGCTGCAGGGCATCCTCGCGCAGGTCCGCCCCGATGTCGTCTTCGCCAACGAGGATGAGGCACGCCTGACGGCCGAACTCGGTGTCGAGCCGGAGGGTGTGTACGTGGTGAAGCGCGGCGCCCAACCGGTGCTCGTCCGCGTGGACGGGCAGTCGCACGCTGTGGCCGTCGAGCGAGCCGATGACGTGCTGGACTCGACCGGAGCCGGGGACGCCTTCGCGGCAGGCTACATCGTAGCGGCGCTCGGCGGCGCCGACGCATGCGAGTGCGCCCGGGCGGGCAGCGCGCTCGCGATGAGCGCACTGCGCCGTCCGGGCGCACTCTGATCCGGGCGCTGTGGCCTCAGACGCTCTGGAGCTGCGCCAGCACGTCCTCGATGTCGTCGATGAACGCGTTGTAGCCGGCGATGGTGGCAGCGACCTGCTCGTCCGAGAAGTCGCTGCGGTCCTGACGGATGGTCAGCACGGTGCCGTCGCCTGTCTCTTCCAGGTCGAACAGCACGGGCAGTCCGGCGTCGTCGCCCGGCTGGTCGGTGAGCGTCATCGCCAGGTGCGAGGGCGGTTCGACCACCTGGTACTCCCCCGCCCAGTCGATCCGGTTGCCGTCCGGCAGCAGCATGACCGCACGGAAGGCGCCGCCCGGGCGCACGTCCATCGTCAAAGTGTCCTGCGGCACCTCGACGGCCGCCGTGCCGAACCATACGGCGAAGTGCTCGGGCTTCGTCAGCGTCTCGAACACGAGCTCGCGCGGCGCCTGCAGTGTGCGCGTGACGGTGAAGTACTCAGTCATGGTCGTTCTCCTTCTCGGTGGGTGCGGCGTCGCCGCCTGTCGGAGTGTCGGTACGGGTGCCCAGCTGCTGCAGGGCGTTGAGATAGTGATCGAGGGCGCCCAGGCTGTCTTCCCAGAACTGCGCGTAGCCGCCGATCCAATCGGATGCCGCCGCCAGCGGACGTGCGTCGAGCCGAGCCGGCCGGTACTGGGCGTTGCGGCCCCGCGTGACCAGCCCCGCTCCCTCCAGCACACGCAGGTGCTTCGACACGGCGGCGAAAGTCATGTCGAACGGTGCGGCGAGCTCCCCCACCGTGGCCTCGCCTTCGCTCAGCCGGGCGAGGATCGCCCGCCGCGTCGGATCGGCAAGCGCCGAGAACGTCAGGCTCAGTGCGTCCGTCATCTCGCCTCCTTGTTCAACTAATCAGTACAATACCGAACGGTTGAATACGTGTCAACAATCTGTCCGAGGTGGCGAGTACGGTGACGGCATGCCCCGAGTGATCTTCTACACCGCCACTACGCTCAACGGCTTCCTCGCCGACGATCAGGACTCGCTCGAGTGGCTCTTCGCCGCACCGGGCGGCGAAGGCGGTGATGACGGCTTCCAGCGCTTCCTCTCGGGCATCGGTGTGCTCGTGCAGGGCTCGTCGACCTACCGCTGGGTGCTGGAGCACGAGGACCTCGTGGCACACCCCGAGAAATGGCCGTCGTACTACGGCAGCCGGCCGACATGGGTGTTCTCCCGCAAGGAGCAGCCGGTGGTGCCGGGCGTCGACATCCGTTTCGCCTCCGGAGAGGTCCGCGACGTCTGGCCGGCGATCCGCGAGGCGGCGGGTGAGCTTGATGTCTGGGTCGTGGGCGGCGGCGATCTCGCCGGCCAGTTCGCCGACGCGGGCCTGCTCGACGAGATCCGGGTCTCCGTCGCGCCGGCGACCCTGTCTTCGGGCAAGCCGCTGTTTCCCCGCAACCTGCGCCCGGACCGCCTCGAATTGACGTCGGTGCGCCAGGCCGGTGCCTTCGCCGAGCTGACCTACGCGGTGACCGGCAAGGCGGCCTGAGCAAGGGGCGCTGCGCAGAGCCCGCCGCACTGGTGAGTCGCGTTGTCGGTCAGTGCGCGCGGGGTGCGAACTCGGTCCACTGCCCGAACTTCGCCTCGCGGCCATCGCCCGACGACGTGCCGGTCAGGCGACGGCGCACCCAGGGGCCGACGTGCTCGCGATAGTACGCCGCGCCACGGGTGCCCCGGGGTGGCAACGGTGGCAGCGACCACCATTCCCGCGGGACGGGCTCCACGCCCAGCGCGTCCAGGACGCGGGCGGCGACGCGATGATGGCCACGCGCGTTCATGTGCAGGCGATCCTCCGACCAGTACGGCGGAGTCGCGAGCTCCTCGTCGAACCAGTTGTACGCCTGAACGACGTCGGTGCGCGATGCGAGGCGCTTCTCGACGGCGTGAGACAGCAGGTCGCCGCGCCGCTGGATGACCCGCCGCAGCGGCAGTTGCCCCGTGGGATTCGCGCCCGACAGGACGATGAGGTGCACGCCCTCCTCATCGCACCGGCGGACCACCGTCTCGAACGCGGCGAGGACGTGCGCGATGCTCGTCCGTGGCCGCAGCATGTCGTTGCCACCGCCGTTGAACGACAGGTGGGTCGGCTTCAGGGCGAGCGCCGGTTCCAGCTGCTGCTCGACGATCGGCCACACGAGCTTGCCCCGGATCGCCAGGTTGGCGTATTCGATCGGCTCGCCTGCGGCGTCGGCCCAGCCCTGTGCCACAAGGTCGGCCCAGCCGCGCACGTGCCCGTCGGGGAGCTCGTCGCCCACACCTTCGGTGAAGGAGTCGCCGATTGCGACGTATCGAACGGATGCCACGGGCTCCAGCCTACGGCCGGCCGAGCGAGCGTCCGGCCACGGTCACCGGTCGTCGAGCGCGACGCCGCGACGATCGACGAGTCCCCACGCGGCTGCGGCCGCGATGGCGAAGAAGACGGCGAACACGACGAAGAGCACGGGGGCACCGCCGGCGAGCAGCAGCGGCGGCACGACGAGCGGCGCGACGATGGACGCGATGCGTCCGACACCCGCAGCAAATCCCGTGCCGGTCGCCCGCAGCGAGGTGGGGTACATCTCCGGTGTCACGGCGTACAGCGCGCCCCAGGCGCCGAGATTGAAGAACGACAGCGCCATACCCGCCGCGATGATCGCCCCCGGCCCCGCGGCGGTGCCGAAGAAGACGGCCGACACCGCCGAGCCGACGAGGAACACCGAGAGCGTGAGCCGCCGCCCCCACACCTCGATCAGCCAGGCGGCCACCGCGTACCCCGGCAGCTGAGCGAGCGTGATCACCAGGGTGAAGCCGAACGAGCGCACGAGGTCGTACCCCTGCGCCACCAGGATCGAGGGGATCCAGATGAAGGCGCCGTAGTACGAGAAGTTGACGCAGAACCAGACGAGCCACAGGCACGCGGTGCGCACGCGGAACTCGCGGGCCCACAGCGCGCCCAGGCGCTGTCGAAGGGAGGTCGCCGCCGCGGGGGGCACATCGGCGCGTGCCGGCGCTGCCGCCGCGGAGGAGCCCGCCGCCACCTCGAACGTCCGGACCACGGACTCGGCCTCGGCGAAGCGGCCACGACGCTCCAGCCAGCGCGCCGATTCGGGCAGCCCCCAGCGCACGATGAGCGCGTACACCGCCGGGATCGCCCCGAGCGCGAACGCCCAGCGCCACCCGTTCTCGGACGCCGGGATCACGAAGTAGCCGATGAGTGCCGCGAGCGTCCAGCCGACCGCCCAGAACGCCTCGAGGATCACGATGAGCCGGCCGCGCATTCGGGCGGGGGCGAACTCGCTGACGTAGGTGCTCGCGACCGGCAGCTCGGCGCCGAGGCCCAGCCCGACGAGGAAGCGAAGCACCAGGAGCGCCGCGAGACCGCCGACCAGCGCACTCGCGCCCGTCGCGACGCCGTAGACGAGAAGCGTCAGCGCGAACACCTGTCGTCGCCCGAAGCGGTCTGCGAGGAGACCGCCGACACTCGCCCCGATGGCCATGCCGACGAAGCCGATCGACGCGATCCACGCCGTCTCGCTCGGAACCAGGTTCCACTGCGCGGCGAGTGCGGCGATCACGAACGAGATGAGGCCGACGTCCATCGCGTCCAGCGCCCAGCCGATCCCCGAACCGGTGAGCACGCGCAGGTGCACGCGGGTGAACGGCAGTCGGTCGAGCCGCTCCGAGAGCGTCGACGTGCGGGTTCCGGCATCCGTCATAGCGTCATGCTACGGATGCCGGAGCCCGAGTGGGCGCTACGACAGCATGTCGCGGACGCGCGGTGCGACCTCGGTGCCGAACAGCTCGATCGAGCGAAGCATCTTCTCGTGCGACAGCGTTCCCGTCGAGAACTTCATGTCGAAGCGCGACGCGCCCAGCGTCTGCACGGTGTCGGCGATCTTGCGGGCGACCGTCTCCGGTGAGCCGACGTACAGCGCGCCCTCGGGGCCGACGTCGTGCTGGAAGCGAAGGCGGTTATAGGTCGGCCAGCCGCGCTCGCGGCCGATCGAATTGTTCATCGCCTCGAAACCCTCGTATGCCTCGTCCCACGCCTGCTGGTCGGTCTCGGCGATGTGGCCCGGTGAGTGCACCCCGACCGGAAGCTGCGGCTGGTCGAAGGTGTCGAGCGACCGGCGATAGAGGTCGGCGAACGGCCGGAAGCGAGCGGCGGGACCGCCGATGATGGCGAGCATGAGTCCGTATCCGTACCGGGCGGCGCGGACGGCCGACTCGGGCGTGCCACCGACACCGACCCACGCGCGCAGTCCGCTCTCCGTCTTGGGGAACACATCCGCGGCGTCCAGCGAAGCGCGCAAAGTGCCGCTCCACGTGACGGGCTTCTCGGTCAGCAGCTGCGAGAAGAGGTCGAGCTTCTCGTCGAAGAGCGCCTCGTAGTCGCGCAGGTCGTAGCCGAACAGCGGGAACGACTCGATGAACGATCCCCGCCCGAGGATGACCTCGGCTCGGCCGTTCGACACCGCATCGAGCGTCGAGAACCGTTCGAACACGCGCACCGGGTCGTCGCTCGAGAGCACGGTGACGGCTGTGCCGAGATGGATCCGCTCGGTGCGCGCGGCTGCGGCGGCCAGCACGATCTCGGGGCTGGAGACGGCGAACTCGCGGCGGTGGTGCTCCCCCACCCCGAAGAAAGACAGGCCGACGCGATCGGCCAGGACGGCCTGCTCGACGACGTTGCGGATCGTCTGCGCGCCGCTGATCATCTCGCCGGAGACGTCGCGCGTGACGTCGCCGAAGGTGTCGAGTCCGAGCTCGAGGCTCGCGGGGTCGATGGAAGTCATGGCCCTCTCCTTCTATTCGCTTGCATGAACCTGCGACGCGGCTACGGCATTCCCCGACACGCACGGCCGCGGCGAGCGTAGCGTGGTGGGCATGGCCCTCTTCGCGGATCGCCGCGCCGCCGGACGAGAGCTCGCCATTGCGCTCGTGGAGTGGCGAGGAACGGATGCTGTGGTCCTGGGCATCCCTCGCGGGGGCGTCGTCGTCGCCGCGGCGGTCGCCGAAGCGCTGGGACTGGAGCTGGATGCCGTCGTCGTGCGCAAGCTCGGAGCGGCCGGGCACGAGGAGTTCGCCGTCGGAGCGATCGCCGAAGGTGTACGGATCGTCACGCCCGACGCCCTGCGCTGGGCCGGCATGTCACAGACGGATCTGGAGCGGGTCGAGGCGGCAGAGCGCGACGAGCTGGCGCGGCGGACGGATGTCTATGGGTCTCGCGTCGTGGACCTGACGGGGCGGACCGCCCTCGTGGTGGACGACGGCGTGGCGACGGGCGCGAGCGCCGTCGCCGCCTGCCGGGCGGTGCGGGCTCGCCATCCGGACCGGGTCGTGCTCGCCGTCCCCGTCGCGCCCGAGCGTTTCATCGCACCGGCGGACGCCGTCGACGATTTCGTGTGCCCCCACCGCGAATCCGACTTCTGGGCCGTGGGCGAATACTACGACCACTTCGGTCAGACGAGCGACCGTGAGGTGCTGCGACTGCTGGGCGCCGCCGGTTCCGGTCGTTGAGCGAGGGAGCGCCACAGCGACCGAGACGAAACGCATCAGGCCGACGGGCTGCGCCGGGTCTGGGGCGAATCGTCTCTGCGTTTCGACTCGCAAGCTCGCTCAACGACCGGGACGCGGACTCAGCGCGAGAGCGCCATGCGCAGCGTGTCGAGTCCTACTCCGCCGAGATCCAGCGCGCGCTTGTGGAACTGCTTGATGGAGAAGTCGGCGCCCTCGCGCTCGGCGACCTCGTCGCGCAGCTGCTCCCAGATGCGCTGGCCGACCTTGTAGGACGGCGCCTGACCCGGCCAGCCGAGGTAGCGGTTCACCTCGAACCGGACGAACTCATCGGGCATGTTGACGTTGCGCAGCATGAACTCGAGCGCGAAGTCGGCGTCCCACGGTCCCTGACCGTCGGGGCGCTGCTTCTCGAGGTGCACGCCGATGTCGAGCACGACGCGGGCCGCGCGCATGCGCTGGCCGTCGAGCATGCCGAGCCGGTCTGCGGGATCGGAGAGATAGCCCAGCTGCTCCATGAGCCGCTCCGCGTACAGGGCCCAGCCTTCGGCGTGCCCCGAGGTCCCGGCGAGGAGGCGGCGGTAGGTGTTCAGCTGCGCGCGGTTGTACACGGCCTGCGCGATCTGCAGGTGGTGTCCCGGGACGCCCTCGTGGTACACCGTCGTGAGCTCGCGCCACGTGTCGAACTCCTCGACGCCCTCCGGCACCGACCACCACATGCGGCCGGGGCGCGAGAAGTCGTCGGTCGGGCCGGTGTAGTAGATCCCGCCTTCCTTCGTCGGCGCGATCATGCACTCGAGGCTGCGGATCGGCTCGGCGATGTCGAAGTGGGTCTTGCCGAGCTCGGCGATCGCGCGATCGCTGGTCTCCTGCATCCACTTCTGCAGCGCGTCCGTGCCGTAGAGCTTGCGGCTCGCGTCCTCTTCGAGGAATGCGACGGCCTCTTCGACCGTGGCGCCGGCCTTGATCTCGTCGGCGATCGACTCCTGCTCGGCGACCATGCGGGCGAGCTCTTCGACACCCCACTCGTATGTCTCATCGAGGTCGATCGTCGCTCCGAGGAACCGGCGCGAGTGCAGCGCGTAAAGCTCGCGGCCGACCGCGTCCTTCTCCCCCGCCGTCGGTGCCAGCTCACCGCTCAGGAACGACGCGAGCTCGTCGTAGGCGACCCGCGCGGCGTTGGCGTTGTCGGCCAGTTCGCGGGCGAGGGATGCCGGGAGCTGACCCTCCTCGGGAGCCGCCTCGGCCGCGAACGTCGCGAAGAATCCGCCGTCGGCGGTGTAGCGGGCGATCTGCGTGGCGACCTCGACCACCTGGCGCCGCGCGGGCACGACGCCCTGGTCGATCCCCTCGCGGAGGGTGGCGATGTATCCGTCGATCGCACCGGAGACCGCGCCGAGACGCGTGGCGATCACCGACCAGTCGTCGGGGGTGGCGGTCGGCATGAGATCGAACGCGGAACGGATGTTCTGCGCGTGCGAGGCGATCACGTTGATGTCGCGCAGATGCCACTTCGCATCGTGCAGGTCGAGCTCCAGCTGGATCTCTCGCGAGAGGTCGTCCTTCGTCACGGCGTCGACGTCGTCGGCGACGGCCGAGGCCTCGAGGGCGGCCAGCGTCTTGCGTCCCTCTTCCACGAGGCGCTCCTGACCGGCCGGGCTGTAGTCGCCGAATCGGTCGTTGTACTCGGACCGGCCGATGTAGGTCGCGAGCGTCGGCTCGAGTTCGGCGAGGGTGTCGACCCACGCATCAGCGATCTTGTCGATCTGCGTGGGCGTGCGGGTTTCGTCTGTCATGGCTCCGAGCCTAGGCATGAGACGCGATGCCGACAAACGAGAATCCCGGTCCGATCGCGGATCGCGCCGCGCCGCCCGATCAGTGGCCGGCGGCGTTCCAGTCGTCGCCGCGGCCGATCTGCACGTCGAGCGGCACCGACAGCTGCGCCGCATCGCCCATGCGCGTGCGGACGATGTGCTCGGCGGCATCCCACTCCCCCGGTGCCACCTCGATCACGAGCTCGTCGTGGATCTGCAGCAGCACCCGGGACCGCAGCTGCTCATCCGCGAAGTCGTCGTGGATGTGGAACAGTGCGATCTTCATGATGTCGGCCGCGCTGCCCTGGATCGGGGCGTTGAGCGCGGCGCGCTCCGCATTCTCGCGCAGCACGCGGTTGGGGCTGGCGAGATCGGGGAACGGGCGCCGGCGTCCGAAGATCGTCTCGGTGTAGCCGTCGATGCGGGCCTGCTCGACCGACGAGCGGAGGTAGTCCCGTACGGCGCCGAAGCGGGCGAAGTACTCCATCATCAGCTGCTTCGCCTCGGCCTGCTCGATGCGCAGCTGCTTCGAGAGCCCGAACGCGGAGAGGCCGTAGACGAGGCCGTACGACATCGCCTTCACCTTCGTGCGCATCGCCGGGGTGACGTCTTCGGGAGCGACCCCGAACACCCGCGAGCCCACGAACCGGTGCGTGTCTTCGCCCGAGTTGAACGCCTCGATCAGGCCGGGATCCTCTGAGAGGTGCGCCATGATGCGCATCTCGATCTGCGAGTAGTCGGCGGTGAGCAGCGTCTCGTACCCCTCGCCCACCATGAACGCGGAGCGGATGCGGCGGCTCTCCTCAGTGCGGATAGGGATGTTCTGGAGGTTCGGGTCGGTGCTCGAGAGCCGGCCGGTCTGGCTGCCGGTCTGCACGTACGTGGTGTGGATGCGTCCGTCCGCGCCGGTGGTGCGGTCACCGCCGATCGCACTGTCGAGGGACTCGATGATCTGGCGCAGCTTCGTCGCCTCGCGGTGCTGGAGCAGCAGATCGAGGAACGGGTGCGGGTTGGTCTCCTGCATGTCGGCCAGGACTGCGGCATCCGTCGAGTACCCGGTCTTGGTCTTGCGCGTCTTCGGCAGCTGCAGCTCGTCGAACAGGACCTCCTGCAGCTGCTTCGGCGAGCCGAGGTTGACCTCGCGGCCGATGGCGGCGTACGCCTGCAGGGCGAGGGCGTCCGCACGCGCGCCGAGCTCGCCGGAGAACGCCGACAGCCTCTCGTGCGAGACGGCGACGCCGGCGAGCTCCATGTCGGCGAGCGTGTGCAGGGTCGGCAGTTCGATGTCGGTGAGCACGGCCGCGACGCTGTCGGGCAGTTCGGCCCGCACCGCGCGTACGACGCGCACCAGGTACCACGACAACTGGCCGGTGGTGGCGCCCTCGGTCTCTGGCACGAGCTGTGCGGGGTCGGCCTCGGGCAGCTTCTCGTCGAGGTAGCGGTCGACCAGATCGGCGAGCGTCTTGTCGGGGAAGCTCGGCCGCAGCAGCCAGCCGGCGATGATCACATCGAAGGCCAGGCCGCCCACTCGCAGGCCGGCGCGGCGGAGCGCCTTCACCTGGGGCTTCGCGTCGGCGAACGCCTTCGGCGCGTCGGACCCCAGCCAGGGCTCGAGCTCGGCGGCGAGTTCCGCGCTCCACGGCGCCTCGGCCGCGGCATCCGCCGTCGCCACGCCGATGCGTGCCGGCAGACCGCCCTCGACGGCGATGGTCACGCCGACCTCGCCGTCGCGGTTCGCGAGCCACGCGGCGAAGTCTGCCGGCGCGAGCTCGGTCGCGATCGGCGCGAGCTCGGCCGCGGCCGAGGTGACCGCGGCCATCTGCTGCTCGATGCCGGCGAGCTCGGCGACGCGCGGGATCAGCGTCTTGAACTCGAGCCGCGAGAAGATGTCGCGCACCGCTTGCGCGTCCATCGGCTGGACTTCGAGGTCGTCGGGGCCGAGCGGCAGCTCGACGTCGGTCATGAGGCGGTTGAGACGGCGGTTGCGGCGGACGTCTTCGATGTGGTCTCGCAGATTGCCGCCGACGACGCCCTTGATGGCGTCCGCGCCGTCGAGGAGGGCGTCGAGCGAGCCGAACTGGTTCAGCCACTTCACGGCGGTCTTCTCGCCCACCTTCGGCACGCCCGGCAGGTTGTCGCTGGTCTCGCCGACGAGCGCCGCCACGTCGGGGTACATCTCGGGCGGCACGCCGTAGCGCTCGATGACCGCGTCGCGGTCGTAGCGCTTCAGTTGCGAGACGCCCTGCACGTTCGGGTAAAGCAGGACGACGTCGTCGTTGACGAGTTGGATGGTGTCGCGGTCGCCCGAGCACACGAGCACGCGGAAGCCGTTGGCGACGCCCTGCGTGGCGAGCGTGGCGAGGATGTCGTCGGCCTCGATGTCCTCCTGCTGGAGCACTCGGATGCTCATCGCCGCGAGGCAGTCCTGCAGCAGCGGGATCTGGCCCTTGAACTCGGAGGGCGTCTCGGAGCGATTGGCCTTGTACTCGGTGTACTCGCGGGTGCGGAAGGACTGGCGCGACGTGTCGAAGGCGACCGCGAGGTGCGTCGGCTTCTCGGCCTTGATCAGGTTGATCAGCATCGCGAGGAACCCGTAGATCCCGTTCGTGTGCTGCCCGTCCCTCGTCGAGAAGTTGTCGACCGGGAGTGCGTAGAACGCCCGATATGCCAGCGAATGGCCGTCAACGACGAGAAGGGTAGGCTTTGCGGAGTCCGTCACCCTGCAAGCCTAGTCAGGGCCGACGACAGTCGATTTCCGCGTCGCGGCGCCCCACTGCCGACCCGATCCGAAGGTGAGCCATGCCCGACCACTCCCCCGCCGCGGTCGACGGAGTCGAATGGGCGCTGGGCCGTGGGATCGGCGCTCTCGCCGAGAAGATGGGCTTCGAATGGCTGGAGTTCACGCCCGAGCGCGCCGTGGCCCGCATGCCGGTCGAGGGCAACACGCAGCCCGTCGGTCTGTTCCACGGCGGCGCCTACGTGGTGCTGGGCGAGTCGCTCGGATCGATGCACGCGAACTTCCATGCCGGTCCGGGACGCCTCGCCGTGGGCGTCGACATCAACGCCACGCACACGCGCTCGGCGACCTCCGGCTACGTCACGGGCGTGTGCACGCCGATCCACCTCGGTCGCAGCCTCACCGTCCACGAGATCGTCATGACCGACGATCAGGGCCGCCGCTGCTCGACCGTGCGCATCACGAACCACATCAAGGCGCTGTCGCCGGCGACATGAGAAGAGCGGATGCCTCGATCGAGGCATCCGCTCTTGCAAGAGGTGTGTGGTCAGCCCTTCTTGGGCGCGAGCTGCTCGATGATCGCCTTGGCGACGTCCTGCATCGTGAGGCGGCGGTCCATCGAGGCCTTCTGGATCCAGCGGAAGGCCTCGGGCTCGCTGAGCCCCATCTTCTCGTTGAGCAGGCCCTTGGCCCGGTCGACGAGCTTGCGGGTCTCGAAGCGCTCGACCATGTCGGCGACCTCGGCCTCGAGCGTGATGATCTGCTCGTAGCGGGCGAGGGCGATCTCGATGGCCGGCAGCAGGTCGTTCGGCGTGAACGGCTTGACGACGTAGGCGAGGGCGCCCGCCTCGCTCGCGCGCTCGACGAGCTCCTTCTGGCTGAAGGCGGTCAGCAGCACGACCGGGGCGATGTGGTTCTTGCTGAGCTTCTCAGCGGCCGAGATGCCGTCGAGCTGCGGCATCTTCACGTCCATGATCACCAGATCGGGGCGCAGTTCGGTGGCCAGCGCCACCGCGGTCTCACCGTCTCCTGCCTCTCCGACCACGTCGAAGCCGTTGTCGCGGAGGATCTCGACGATGTCGAGTCGGATGAGCGACTCGTCCTCGGCGACCACGACGCGGCGGGGGGTGGATGCCGTCGATGCGGCGGGCTGCTCCTGCTCAGTCACCATTGAATCCTACGGTATGGTCGTTCGCGGACGCGCGGCATGCCGCGCGGGCCGGTGTGGCGGAATGGCAGACGCGACCGACTCAAACTCGGTTGCCCGCAAGGGCGTGTGGGTTCGACTCCCACCACCGGCACCTCCAACATCCCGCAGAGCGGATGCCTCGATCGCGAGGCATCCGCTCTTCTGCGTTCGCGGCGCCTTCGAGGAAGTTTGGTATTCGGTGTTGCTAAGTACCGGTACCTAGTGTTACTGTCTACCAGTAGTCAACAACACTGAGTACTGAGGAGGTGCGAGATGGGCAAGCAGGAGACCGAGATGCTCAAGGGCACGCTGGAGGGGATCGTCCTGGCGATCCTGTCCGGCCGGTCCGCTTACGGGTACGAGATCACCTCGTGGCTGCGCGACCAGGGCTTCTCAGACATCGCCGAAGGCACGGTGTACGCCCTGCTGGTCAGGGTCGAGCAGCGCGGCCTCGTCGACGTCGAGAAGGTCCCTTCGGAGAAGGGTCCGCCGCGAAAGGTGTACTCCCTCAACACGCAGGGCCGCGAGCAGCTCGCGGAGTTCTGGAGGACATGGAGCTTCCTCGCAGAACGCATCGAACAGCTCCACCACCAGAACGCAGACAACGAACCCCACAACCTGAAGGAAGAGAACTGATCATGGCCGCCAAGTGGTACGAGATCGTCACCGGCTCGCTCGAGCAGAAGAAGCAGTACCGGCAGTACAAGGCGCGCATCGAGGCTCTCCCCGAGCCCTACCGCGCAGCCGCCAAGGCGCTGGATCGGTACTTCATGTACTCCGGCGGGATGACCGACGGCGACACGATGATGCAGATGCTCAGCGACTCGGCGGATCTCTGGGAGCGCGCCGCAGCAGACGGCACGCCCGTGCGCGACATCGTCGGCGACGAGCCCTCGACATTCGCCGAGGACTTCACCGCCGCGTACTCCGGCAAGCAGTGGATCGACAAGGAGCGCGCTCGCCTGAACAAGGCGATCGACGAGGCAGAGAAGGGAGAAGGGAAATGACTACCGACACCGCCATCAAGGTCCAGGGGCTCGAGAGATCGTACAAGGACCTGCACGTGCTGCGCGGCGTCGACTTCGAGGTGGCGCGCGGAAGCATCTTCGCGCTCCTCGGATCGAACGGCGCCGGCAAGACCACGGTCGTGCGGATCCTGGCGACGCTTCTCAAGGCGGATGCCGGCACGGCAGCCGTCGCGGGGTTCGACGTCGTCGCCCAGGCGCAGAAGGTGCGTGAGACCATCAGCCTCACCGGCCAGTTCGCCGCTGTCGACGAGGTCCTGACCGGACGCGAGAACCTGGTGCTCATCGCCCAGCTGCGGCACCTCCCCGACCCCGGCGGGATCGCCGACGGGCTCCTCGCCCGTTTCTCGCTCACCGAGGCCGGCTCCCGCAGGGCGTCGACCTACTCCGGTGGCATGCGCCGCCGGCTCGACATCGCGATGAGCCTCATCGGCAACCCGCCGGTGATCTTCCTGGACGAGCCGACGACCGGCCTCGACCCGGCGGCGCGCATCGAAGTGTGGGACGCCGTCAAGGAGCTCACCCGCGGCGGCACGACCGTGCTGCTGACGACGCAGTATCTGGACGAGGCCGAGCAGCTCGCCGACCGCATCGCGATCCTCCACAAGGGGCGCATCATCGTCAACGGCACCCTGCAGGAGCTCAAGAAGCTGCTGCCGCCCGCGAAGGTCGAGTACGTCGAGAAGCAGCCGAGCCTCGAGGACGTGTACTTCGCGCTGACCGGCGAGGAAGAGCCCGCAGAACCCGGAGACGCCGAGGCCGGCGCTCCCACGACACGGAAGGAAGGACGATGACCGCTCACACCATCCGCGACACCGCGGTTCTGACCAGCCGGTCGCTGCGGCACATCCTGCGCAGCCCCGACACCATCATCACCACCGCGGTCACCCCGATCGCCCTGATGCTGCTGTTCGTCTACGTCTTCGGCGGGGCGATCGACACGGGCACCCTCACCACGGGGTCGTACATCGACTACATGCTGCCCGGCATCCTGCTCATCACGATCGCCTCCGGCATCGCGTACACGGCGTACCGGCTGTTCCTCGACATGCAGGGCGGGATCTTCGAGCGCTTCCAGTCGCTGCCCATCGCACGGTCGGGAGTGCTCTGGGCGCATGTGCTGACCTCGCTCGTGTCGATCATGGTCTCCCTGGCCGTCGTGATCGGCGTGGCGCTGCTCATGGGCTTCCGCACGGGCGCCGGCTTCGGCGCCTGGCTGGGGGTCATCGGCATGCTCGTCCTGTTCACGGTGGCGCTCACGTGGCTCGCGGTGATCGCGGGACTGTCGGCGAAGACGGTGGACGGCGCGAGTGCGTTCTCGTATCCGCTCATCTTCCTCCCGTTCATCAGCTCCGCCTTCGTCCCGACCGAGAGCATGCCGGGACCTGTGCAGTGGTTCGCCGAGAACCAGCCGGTGACCTCGATCGTCGACACGATGCGCGCACTGTTCGCGGGTGAGCCCGTCGGCAGCGACATCTGGGTCGCGATGGCGTGGCTGGTCGGCATCCTGGTCGTCGGCTACGTGATCTCGATGTCGATCTATCGCAAGAAGATCAGCTGAGCCTGTACCCGCCGCACACACAGCAGAGCGGATGCCTCGACCTGAGGCATCCGCTCTGCTGGCGTTGCGGGCTTACGCGCCGAAGTACTGGTGGCCGAGCGCCTTGCTCTTGAGGGCGTCGAACTCGCCCTGAGAGATCGTGCCGGCGTCGAGGAGGGCCTTCGCTTTCGCGATGTCCTCCGCCGGGCTCGACGATGCGGCCGGGTGGTAGTCGTCGGACTCGGGCACGACTCCCCCGCGGGCGGCCTGGGCACGGGCGGCCATCCCCTTGCCGCGGGCGATGATGTAGACGATCGCCGTGAGGAACGGCACGAACACGAGGGCGATGATCCACAGCGCCTTGAGCCAGCCGTTGAGGTTCTCGTCGCGGAACAGGTCCGTGATGATCACGATCACCACGTACAGGTAGGCGATGAAGTAGAAGCTCCACAGCAGGAACCACCAGAAGTCACCGAAGAACATCGGCGCCACCTTTCTCGAAGAAATGCCGGGACGGCTGCGACCACAGTAGTGGTCGCAGCCGTCCGGTGGAGGGAGGTGTCAGTCCCGTGTCTTGTAGATCGGCGCCTTGCCGTGCACCGCATCGCCCACCTTGTGGATGCGGATGTCGTTCGTGGAGCCGATGATCCCGGGAGGCGATCCCGAGATCACGACGACCTTGTCGCCGACCTTCGCGAGGTCGTTCGACAGCAGGTAGTCGTCGACCTGGATGAACATCAGGTCGGTGTGCGCGACATGCTCGACGAGCGTCGACTGCACGCCCCACGTGATCGCCATGCGACGACGGATCGCCGGCTCGGGTGCGAAGCCGATCATCGGGATGCGCGGGCGCAGCCGCGACATGCGACGGGCGGTGTCGCCCGACTCGGTGAAGATGCAGAGGAACTTCGCGTCGACGAACTCCGCGACCTCCATCGCGGCCAGCGTGATGGCGCCGCCCTGGGTGCGCGGCTTCGTCGTGAGCGGCAGGATGCGGTCCAGGCCGTGCTCCTCGGTGGAGTCGACGATGCGCGCCATGGTCTCGACGACGCCGACCGGGTACTTGCCGACGCTGGTCTCGCCCGAGAGCATGACCGCGTCCGCGCCGTCGAGCACGGCGTTGGCCACGTCACTCGTCTCGGCGCGGGTCGGGACCGGGTTCTCGATCATCGACTCGAGCATCTGCGTCGCGACGATGACGGGCTTCGCCATGCGGCGGCAGAGCTCCACCGCGCGCTTCTGCACGATCGGGACGGCCTCGAGCGGCAGCTCGACGCCCAGGTCGCCACGGGCGACCATGATGCCGTCGAACGCGTCGATGATCTCCTCGAGATTGTCGACCGCCTGGGGCTTCTCGATCTTGGCGATGACCGGGACGTGTCGTCCCTCCTCGGCCATGATGACGTGGACGCGCTGGACGTCCTTCGCGTCGCGGACGAACGACAGCGCGATGAGGTCGGCGCCGGCGCGCAGGCCCCAGCGGAGGTCGGCTTCGTCCTTCTCGGACAGCGCCGGCACGTTCACGGCGACGCCGGGGAGGTTGATGCCCTTGTTGTTGGAGACCGGGCCGGCGACGATCACCTTGGTGGTGACGACGGTGTCGTCAGTCTCGACGACCTCGACGCGCACCTTGCCGTCGTCGATCAGGAGGAAGTCGCCCGGCTTGACGTCGTTCGGGAGGCCCTTGAACGTGGTGCTGACGATCTCCTTGGTGCCCAGGATGTCGTCGGTGGTGATCTTGAAGATGTCGCCGACCGCGAGCTCGTGCGGTCCGTTCTCGAACTTGCCGAGGCGGATCTTCGGACCCTGCAGGTCGACGAGGATCGCGACCGCTCGCCCCGCGTCGTCGGCGGCCTTGCGCACGTTGGCGAAGTTGTTGTCGTGGACCGAGTAGTCCCCGTGGCTCAGATTGAAGCGGGCGACGTCGACGCCGGCATCGATGATCGCGCGGACCATCTCATATGTCGACGTGGCGGGCCCAAGGGTGGCGACGATCTTGGCGCGTCTCATCCGTGGTATCTCCGGGTGGGTTGAAGGTGGCGAGTGCCTCGGCAAGCCTACGCGGGCTGCAAGCCGATGGCGACATCGGTCGGGCGGACCGGAGCAGGCAGCTCCGTCTCCCCCATCAGGAAGCGGTCGACGCTGGCTGCGGCGGCACGTCCCTCGGCGATCGCCCACACGATGAGCGACTGCCCGCGGCCGGCGTCGCCGGCCACGAACACGCCCGGGGCGGTCGTCTGGTAGTCGTCCTCGCGGCGCACGTTGCCCCGCTCGGTGAAGCGGGCGCCGAGCTGCTCCTCGAGGAGCGCGCGCTCGGGACCGGTGAAGCCCATCGCGATGAGCACCAGGTCGGCGGGGATCTCGCGCTCGGTGCCGCTCTTGGGCACGCGGCGGCCGTCGACGAACTCGGTCTCGGCCACGCGCAGGGCGCGCACCTCGCCCGCGCCGTTCGCGAGGAACTCGACGGTCGAGGCGAGGTAGGTGCGCTCGCCGCCCTCTTCGTGAGCCGACTGCATCTCGAACACGAGGGGGTCCATCGGCCACGGCTGGTGCTCGGGACGCTCGCCGGGAGGGCGGCGGCCGATCGCGAGGTTCGTCACGCTCAGCGCGCCGTGACGGTGGGCCGTGCCGATGCAGTCGGCGCCCGTGTCACCGCCGCCGATCACGACGACGTGTTTGCCCTCGGCCGTGATCTGGTTCGGCACGGCATCGCCGGCGACGGCCTTGTTCGACTCGACGAGGTACTCCATGGCGAAGTGCACGCCGGCGAGGTCACGCCCGGGGATGGCCAGCTCGCGCGGCACCGTCGAGCCGGTCGCGATGACGACCGCGTCGTAGCGGGCACGGAGGTCGGCCCACGAGATGTCGCGGCCGATCTCGACACCGGCGCGGAACCGCGTGCCCTCGTCCTGCATCTGGCGAAGACGCGACTCGAGGTGCTTCTTCTCCATCTTGAAGTCCGGGATGCCGTAGCGCAGGAGTCCGCCGATGCGGTCGTCGCGCTCGAACACGGCCACGGTGTGACCGGCGCGGGTGAGCTGCTGCGCGGCGGCGAGTCCGGCGGGACCGGATCCGACGACCGCGACCGTCTTGCCGGTCAGGCGCCCCGGCGGCTCGGGCTCGATCCAGCCGTTCGCGAACGCCTCGTCGGCGATCGACACCTCGACCTGCTTGATCGTCACGGCCGGCTGGTTGATGCCCAGGACGCACGAGCTCTCGCAGGGCGCCGGGCACAGGCGTCCCGTGAACTCCGGGAAGTTGTTCGTCGCGTGCAGACGCTCGCTGGCGGCACGGCCTTCGCCGCGCCACGTGAGGTCGTTCCACTCCGGGATCAGGTTGCCGAGCGGGCAGCCCTTGTGGCAGAACGGCACGCCGCAGTCCATGCAGCGCCCGGCCTGGCGCCGGAGCACCGCACCGTCGCCCGGCTCATAGACCTCTTTCCAGTCCATGATGCGCACCGGCACCGGCCGCCGCGAGGGCAGCTCGCGCTCGGTGACCTTGAGAAAGCCTTTCGGGTCAGCCACCCGTCACCTCCAGAATGCGGTTCCAGACGACGTCGCCGTCGGGGTCGAGACCCTCCGCGACGGCCGCCTGACGGGTCTCGAGCACCGCGGCGTAGTCGCGCGGCATGACCCTGACGAAGTTCGCCAGCTCGGCCTCGAAGTCGTCGAGGAGAGCCTGCGCGAGAGTCGATTCGGTCTCGGCGACGTGCTGCTCGAGCAGGTCGCGGAGGATCTCCGCGTCTCCCGAGCCGAGTTCGCCGAGCTCCAGCTCGCCCGAGGCGAGCGCCTCGCGGTTGACGAGCTTGCTGTCGAGCCGGTACACGTAGGCGGTGCCACCCGACATCCCCGCGCCCAGGTTGCGTCCGGTCGCGCCGAGGATGACGGCGAGGCCGCCGGTCATGTACTCGAGGGCGTGGTCTCCGACGCCCTCCACGACCGCGGTGGCACCGGAGTTGCGGACGAAGAAGCGCTCGCCCACCACACCGCGCAGGAACATCGTGCCCAGGGTCGCGCCGTAGCCGATCACGTTGCCCGCGATGACGTTCTTCGACGCGTCGAAGGTGGCGCCGCGCGGCGGCCGCACGACGATCTGACCGCCCGAGAGGCCCTTGCCGACGTAGTCGTTGGAGTCGCCCTCGAGACGCAGCGTGATGCCCGAGGGCATGAATGCGCCGAACGACTGGCCCGCCGACCCGGTGAGGTTCACGACGATGCTGCCCGACCGGAGGCCGTTCTCGCCGCGCTCCTTCGTCACGTGGTGACCGAGGAGCGTGCCGACGGCGCGCTCGGTGTTGCGGATCGGCAGGTCGATGGTCACCTCGCCGCCGTTCGCGATGACGTCCTGAGCGCGCTCAATGAGCGCGACGTCGAAGTGCTCATCGAGCTCGTGCAGCTGCGCGGTGGTGTTGCGGCGCGGCTCGTCCTCGGCGAAGACGGGGCCCTCGAGCACCGGGGCGAGGTCGAGGCCGTTCGCCTTCCAGTGGTTGACCGCGCCGTTGACGTCGAGCAGGTCGCTGCGACCGATCGCCTCGTCGAGCGAGCGGAAGCCGAGCTCGGCGAGGTACTCCCGCACCTCTTCGGCGATGAACTCCATGAAGTTCACGACGAACTCGGGCTTGCCGTTGAAGCGCTGGCGCAGGACCGGATTCTGCGTCGCGACGCCCACGGGACAGGTGTCGAGGTGGCAGACCCGCATCATGATGCAGCCCGACACCACGAGGGGCGCCGTCGCGAAGCCGAACTCCTCGGCGCCGAGCAGGGCGCCGATGATGACGTCGCGGCCGGTCTTGAGCTGGCCGTCGACCTGCACGACGACACGGTCGCGCATGCCGTTGAGCATGAGCGTCTGCTGCGTCTCGGCGAGCCCGAGCTCCCACGGGGTCCCGGCGTGCTTGAGCGAGTTGAGCGGGCTCGCGCCGGTGCCGCCGTCGTGGCCCGACACCAGGATGACGTCGGCCAGCGCCTTGGCGGTGCCGGCCGCGACCGCGCCGATGCCCGACTGGCTCACGAGCTTCACGTGCACCCGCGCGCCGGGGTTGGCGCGCTTCAGGTCGAAGATCAGCTGCTTCAGGTCTTCGATCGAGTAGATGTCGTGGTGCGGCGGCGGCGAGATCAGGCCGACGCCCGCGGTCGCGTGGCGGGTGCGCGCGACCCACGGGTACACCTTGGTCGGCGGCAGCTGCCCGCCCTCGCCGGGCTTGGCGCCCTGCGCGAGCTTGATCTGGATGTCGTCGGCCTGGGTGAGGTACAGGCTCGTGACGCCGAAGCGACCCGAGGCGACCTGCTTGATGGAACTCCGGCGCTCCGGGTCGAGCAGGCGGTCGGTGTCTTCGCCACCCTCGCCGGTGTTGGACTTGCCGCCGATGCGGTTCATCGCGATCGCCAGGGTCTCGTGCGCCTCGCGCGAGATCGACCCGTAGCTCATGGCCCCGGTCGAGAAGCGCTTGACGATCGACGAGACCGACTCGACCTCGTCGATCGGCACCGGCGTACGGCCCTCGGTCTTGAGGGCGAACAGCCCGCGCAGCGTCTTGAGCTCGCTCGCCTGGTCGTCCACCAGCTTCGTGTACTCGCGGAAGATGTCGTACCGGCGGGTGCGCGTCGAGTGCTGCAGCCGGAACACCGTGTCGGGGTTGAACAGGTGCGGCGAGCCGTCGCGCCGCCACTGGTACTCGCCGCCGGTCCACAGGCGCTCGTGCGCGCGGACGGCCGCATCCTCGGGGTAGGCGTACGTGTGGCGCGCAGCGTTCTCCGCCGCGACGACGTCGAGCCCGACGCCGCCGAGCTTGGACTCGGTGCCGGTGAAGTACGTGTCGACGAAGTCCTGCGACAGGCCGACGGCCTCGAAGACCTGCGCGCCCGCGTACGACGACACGGTCGAGATGCCCATCTTCGACATGATCTTCAGGACGCCCTTGCCGAGGGCGTAGATGAGGTTCTTGACGGCCTTCTCGGGCGAGATCCCGGTGATGAAGCCCGCGCGCACCAGGTACTCGACGGTCTCCATGGCGAGGTACGGGTTGACGGCGGATGCGCCGTATCCGATCAGCGTCGCCACGTGGTGCACCTCGCGCACGTCGCCGGCCTCGACCACGAGGCCGCACTTCATGCGCGTCTCCTTGCGGATGAGGTGGTGGTGCACGGCGGCCAGCATGAGCAGCGACGGGATGGGCGCGAGGTCCTTGTTGGAGTCGCGGTCGGAGAGCACGATGAACTCCGCGCCGTCCTCGATCGCCTGGTCGACCTCCTGGCACATCTGCTCGAGGCGCTTCTTCATGCCCTTGTGACCGGCCTCGACGCGGTACAGGCCGCGGATCGTGACCGATGTCCGGCCGGGAAGGGCGGTGTCGATGTGCTGGATCTTGGCGAGCTCGTCGTTGTCGATCACCGGGAAGTCGAGCGTCACGACCCGCGTGTGCTCGGCGCCCCACTCGAGGAGGTTGCGCTCGGGACCGAGCCCGAGGCCCAGCGACGTGACGACCTCCTCGCGGATCGAGTCCAGCGGCGGGTTCGTGACCTGCGCGAACTGCTGCGTGAAGTAGTCGAACAGCAGGCGGGGGCGCTCGCTGAGCACGGCGACGGGGGTGTCGGAGCCCATCGCGCCGAGCGGCTCGGCACCGTTCTGACCCATCGGGGTCAGGAGGATCTTGACCTCTTCCTCGGTGTAGCCGAAGGTGCGCTGACGGCGCGTGATCGAGGCGATCGGGTGCACGATGTGCTCGCGCTCCGGGAGCTCGGCGAGGCGCACCCGCCCGGCGTCGAGCCACTCCTGCCACGGCTCCTGCTCGGCGAGCTGCGCCTTGATCTCATCGTCCTCGATGATGCGGCGCTGCGCCGTGTCGACGAGGAACATGCGGCCGGGGCGCAGACGCCCGCGACGCTTGATGCGCTCGGGCTCGAAGTCCAGCACGCCGGTCTCACTGCCGATGACGATGAGGCCGTCGGTCGTCTCCGTCCAGCGCCCGGGACGCAGGCCGTTGCGGTCGAGCGTGGCGCCGACGAGCGTGCCGTCGGTGAAGATCAGCGCGGCGGGGCCGTCCCACGGCTCCATCTGCATGGAGTGGAACTCGTAGAACGCCCGCAGCTTCGGGTCGATGTCGGCCTGCTTCTCGTACGCCTCCGGCACCATCATCATGATGGCGTGCGGCAGGCTGCGGCCGGTCAGCGTGAGGAGCTCCAGCACCTCGTCGAACGACGCGGAGTCGCTGGCGCCGGTGGTGCAGATCGGCAGCAGCGGGCGGATGTCGCCGAGCAACTCGGACTGGAGCTGGGACTGCCGCGCGCGCATCCAGTTGCGGTTGCCGTTGACGGTGTTGATCTCGCCGTTGTGCGCGAGCATGCGCAGCGGCTGTGCGAGGGGCCACGACGGGAACGTGTTGGTCGAGTAACGGGAGTGCACGACGGCGAGCTCCGACGCGAAGCGCTCGTCCTGCAGGTCGGGGTAGAACGGCTCCAGCTGCAGCGTCGTGACCATGCCCTTGTACCCGAGCGTGCGCGCCGACAGCGACACGAAGTACGCGTCCAGTTCGGTGCGCGCACGGGTGCGCAGGCGATAGGCGCGCCGGTCCAGCGCGATGCCCGACAGGGCCGGCTGGTCGCCCGAGGCCGGGTGCGACACGAAGACCTGCTCGAAGACCGGGCGCGCCGCGAAGGCGAGCTTGCCCAGGTGATCGTCGGAGGTCGGCACCTCGCGCCAGCCCAGGACGGTCATGCCCTCGGACGCCGCGATCCGCTCGATGCCCGTCTTCTGGGCCGCGCGCGCGTCGGCGTCGCGGGGCAGGAACACCATGCCCGCGGCGTACTCGCCGACCGGCGGCAGCTCGAAGCCGGCCACCGCGCGCAGGAACGCGTCGGGCATCTGCGTGAGGATGCCCGCACCGTCGCCGGTGCCGGCGTCCGAGCCGATCGCGCCCCGGTGCTCGAGGTTGCGAAGGGCCGTCAGGGCCAGATCGATGATGTCGTGACCGGCCTCGCCGCGCAGCGTCGCGACCATGGCCAGTCCGCAGGCGTCCTTCTCGAAGGCAGGGTTGTACATCCCCTGCTTCGGCGGGAAGCCGGCGCGGCCGGACGAAGCGGGGAAGTTCGCCTCCGAAGAGACGACGTGACGGGGGCTCGAAGCCATACCTACCGTCCTCACGTTGATAGTCAAGATGGGACGACGTCGGCCCTGGGCGCACGCTCCTCGGGAACTGAGCGGCGTTATTTGGTGGCAGGAGTGCTTGTGGCGCTGACCTCTTCGACCTCGGACGTCGGGGGTTCGCTGACGTCGACGAAGTCGTCGGTGTTCTGCGATTGTACAGCCTGTCCGGCGTTCCACTCGCGGCCGGACACATAGGGCGACGGCTCGAGACCCGGG
This sequence comes from Microbacterium sp. LWS13-1.2, assembly GCF_040144835.1. Lineage (NCBI taxonomy): Bacteria > Bacillati > Actinomycetota > Actinomycetes > Micrococcales > Microbacteriaceae > Microbacterium > Microbacterium sp. LWS13-1.2. The sequence goes on along the minus strand of NZ_CP151632.1, from coordinate 618,765 downwards.
TGGCGGCGCTTCTGCACGAAGAAGATCGCCAGACCGACGACGACGCCCAGGATGGCCGCCCAGACGTTGGTGCGCAGGCCCAGGAAGATGTCGCTGGGGTCGATGCGGATCGACTCCCACACGATGCGTCCGGCGCTGTACCACATGAGGTATACGGCGAACAGGCGCCCCCACTGCAGGCGGAAGCGGCGGCCGACCCACACGATCACCAGGACGCCCAGCGCGTTCCAGAGAACCTCGTAGAGGAAGGTGGGGTGGAAGAGCGTCCCCTCCGGCAGGCCGATCGGCCACGCGGGGTTCGGGTAGTCGATCTCGAGGCCCCACGGCACATCGGTCGGCAGGCCGTACAGCTCCTGGTTGAACCAGTTGCCGAAGCGGCCGATCGCCTGGGCGAGGAGGAGGCCGGGCGCGAGCGCGTCGGCGAAGGTCCAGAAGCGGATGCCGGTCCACCGGCAGCCGAGCCACGCGCCGACGGCGCCGCCGATGAGGGCGCCGTAGATCGCGATGCCGCCCTCCCAGATGTACAGCGCCGACAACGGGTTCGCACCCTCGCCGAAGTAGAAGCTCCAGTGCGTGAGGACGTGGTAGATCCGGGCGGTGATGATCGCGAGCGGCACGGCGAGCAGGGCGATGTCGATGACGACCCACGGCTCGGCCCCCCGCTTGGTGAGGCGGGCGTTCGTCCACAGCACGGCGACGATGATCCCCGTGATGATGCACAGCGCGTAGATGTGGATCCGCAGGGGGCCGATGTCGAAGTAGCTGATCGACGGGCTCGGGATGCTGGCGACGACGCTCGCGGCGGCGGTGATCATGGGAGAACCGTGTCCTTGCTGGATCCGTGCGGGAGGGGCCGGCGCACGCGCCGACCTGAGAAGTCTAGTTCGCGCTGCGCGCGGTGCCGGCGGCGAGGCTGCGCGCGGTCGCGGCGAGGCCGTCGATTCCCCCCTCGCGCAGCGCCCGGACGAGCGCGGTGCCGACGATCGCGCCGTCGGCGTACTCGAGGACGCCCGCCACCTGATCGGCGTTCGAGATGCCGATGCCGACACAGGCGTGCTCGACGCCGTGCTCGCGCAGCCGGGCGACGAGCGTGCGTGCGGCGGCATCCAGCTGCGCCCGTTCGCCGGTGATGCCCATGGTGGAGACCGTGTAGACGAACCCGGTGGACTGCCGGACGATCAGCTCGAGGCGCTCGTCGGTCGATGTCGGCGCGGCGAGGAACACGCGGTCCAGTCCCGTGCGCTCGCTGGCCGCGATCCACTCGGGCGCGGCTTCGGGCGTGATGTCCGGGGTGATGAGGCCCGCTCCCCCGGCGGCGAGGAGATCGTCGGCGTATCGGTCGACCCCGTACTGCAGCACGGGGTTCCAGTACGTCATCACGAGCACCGGAACGTCCACGCGGCGTGTGATCTCGCGCACCGCCGTGAACGTGTCGCGCAGCCGGAAGCCGCCGGCGAGGGCGGCCTGCGTGGCCTCCTGGATGACGGTGCCGTCCATCACCGGGTCGGAGTAGGGCGGGCCGAGCTCGAGGACGTCGGCGCCGTTCTCGGCGAGGGCGACGGCCGCGTCGATGCTCGTGCGCAGGTCGGGGTAGCCGATCGGCAGGTAGCCGACGAACGCGCCTCGACCGGCGGCGTTGGCGGCGTCGATCGCCGCGGCGACGCGGGAGCTCATAGCTTGGTGCCCTCTCCCTTGGCGGCGTCGTCGGACGGTGCGGTCTCGACTGGCCCGGCGCCCTCCGCCGCAGCGGCGGCAGCGTCGTACAGGTGGAAGTAGCGCGCGGCGGTGTCCATGTCCTTGTCGCCGCGGCCCGATAGGCAGACCGCGAGGATCGCGTCCGGGCCGAGCTCCCGCCCGATGCGCAGCGCGCCGGCGAGGGCGTGCGCCGACTCGATCGCCGGAATGATGCCCTCGGTCTCGGAGAGCAGCCGCAGCGCCTGCATCGCCTCGTCGTCGGTCGCGGGGATGTACTCGGCACGCCCGATCGAGGCGAGCCAGGCGTGCTCGGGTCCGACGCCCGGGTAGTCGAGTCCCGCCGAGATGGAGTGCGACTCGACCGTCTGGCCGTCCTCGTCCTGCAGTACGTAGGTCTTCGCGCCGTGCAGCACTCCCGGGCGTCCGCGCTCGATCGATGCGGCGTGGCGAGGAGTGTCCACGCCGTCGCCGGCGGCCTCCACCCCGTAGAGCTTCACGTCGTCGTCGAGGAAGGCGTCGAACATGCCGATGGCGTTCGAGCCGCCGCCGACGCAGGCGATGACGGCATCCGGAAGCCGCCCGGCCTCTTCGAGCAGCTGGGCGCGCGCCTCTTCGGAGATCACCTTCTGGAAGTCGCGCACCATCGCCGGGAACGGATGCGGTCCCGCGGCGGTGCCGAAGATGTAGTTCGTCGTCTCGACGCTGGCGACCCAGTCGCGGTAGGCGTCGTTGATGGCGTCCTTCAGCGTGCGCGAGCCGGTCTTCACCGGCACCACCTCGGCGCCCAAGAGGCGCATGCGGGCGACGTTGAGCGCCTGGCGCTCGGTGTCGACCTCGCCCATGTAGATCGTGCACTCGAAGCCGAACAGCGCCGCGGCGGTCGCGGTCGCGACGCCGTGCTGGCCGGCGCCCGTCTCGGCGATCACGCGGGTCTTGCCGAGGCGCTGGGTGAGCAGCGCCTGGCCGAGCACGTTGTTGATCTTGTGCGAGCCGGTGTGGTTCAGGTCCTCGCGCTTGAGGAACACGCGCGCTCCCCCGGCGTGCTCGGCGAACCGCGCCACCTCGGTGATCGGCGACGGGCGGCCCGCGTACGAGTGGAGCAGGCGGACGAACTCGGACTGGAACGCGGGATCGACCTTGGCGGCCTCGTACTCGGCCGCCAGCTCATCGATGGCGGCGATGAGGGATTCGGGCATGTAGCGCCCGCCGAACTCGCCGAACAGCGGCCCGGGGGCCTCGCGAAGACTCACTGCGTCGCCCTTCCTTCGCTCAGTGCATCGCCCGCGCCTGCCTGCAGGAAGGCGCGCAGGGTGGATACGGGATCGTTGGTGACCAGGGCCTCGCCGACGAGGACGACGTCCGCGCCCGCCGCCCGGTAGTGGGCGACGTCCTCGGGGACGAGCACAGCCGACTCGGCGATCCTCACCGCGCCGGCGGGGATGCGCTCCGCCAGCCGCCCGAACAGGTCGCGGTCGAGCTGGAACGTCGACAGGTCGCGTGCATTGACGCCGATGAGCTGCGCGTCGAGCTCTGCCGCACGGTCGACCTCTGCGGCCGAGTGCGTCTCGACGAGCGCGGTCATGCCCAGCTCGCGGGTGAACGCGTGCAGGCGGGCGAGCACATCCTGCTCGAGCGCGGCGACGATGAGCAGCACGAGGTCCGCACCGGCGGCCCGGGCCTCGAGCACCTGGTACTCGGTGGCGATGAAGTCCTTGCGCAGCACCGGCAGGGTGACCGCGGCCTTCACCGCCTCGAGGTCGGCGAGGCTTCCCTTGAAGCGCCGTCCCTCGGTGAGGACGGAGATCGCGGACGCGCCGCCCTCCTCGTAGCGACGGGCCTGCAACGCGGGGTCGGGGATCGCCGCGAGGTCGCCCCGCGAGGGGCTCGCCCGCTTGACCTCGGCGATGATCTTGACGCGGTCGGAGGGAGCGAGGGCGGCGACGGCGTCGATCGCGGGACGCTGCGCCAGCGCTGCGGCCTCGACTGCCGCCACTGGCCGCAACGAGGCGCGTGCCTCGGCATCCTCAACCGCGCCGGCCGTCAGGTCGGCGAGCACGATCAGTGCTCTTTCGCCACGTACTTCGACCCGTTCACGCCGTAACCGGCGCGCGACATCGCCCAGCCGACGATCGCGCCGACGACGAGGAGACCGGCGGATGCCCACACGAGGGCGGGCATGTCGAGGAAGTAGAAGAGGGTTCCGAGTGCGACCGCCACGAGCATGATCACGACGGCCGTCCAGGCGGCGGGCGAGTGTCCGTGGCCGGGGTCGCCGATGTTGTTGCTCATGGATATCTCCTCGTGAAGCCTGGGAAGCGCGGGATGACGCCAGTCTAGCGGTCAGGCGGTGGGATCCTCGCCACGCGACAGGTCGTCCCAGTCGTCGATGGCCCGGGATCCGGCGGCGTCGTGGGGGCGCGAACCGTCGCCGCCGGGACGGCGGGAACCGGCCCGCAGAGCCGGCTGTGCGGCGTCGTCCGTGCGGTACCGCCGCCCGGTGCGCGACCAGCCGTGTGCGGTGGCGAGGACGAATCCTCCGGCTGCGATGAGCACCACCCAGACGGCGAGGGTCACCCCCGGCCAGAGCGTCGCGTCGATCGACGCGACGAGCGTCGCGACGGACGACTCGCCCGCGATGCCGGTGGATTCGGTGACGACGGAGGCGACGGCCGAGACGGGATGCTCCAGCACGATGCGGGCGGTCAGCCAGGCCAGCACGCCACCGATGAGGACGGCAAGTGCGCCGAAGATGTACCGCAGCGCGAGCCCGACGATCGAGAGGGCCGCGCCGAGAGCGAGCACGGCGAGGCTGAGCGGGGCAAGTACCGGCAGAGCCGAGGCGCCCGGCACCTCGAGCACGTGGCGGGCAGCGTCCTCGAGCACGACGGTGAGCCACGTCTGCGTCGACGAGATCACCCCGATCGCCCCGCACAGCACCGTGACGACGACGGCGAGCAGTCGCGCCCTGTGGATCACGCGACGGCCTCCGGGCCGCGGACGGCCTCGAGGTCGTCCGCGTCGAAGCACGTGCGGGTGCCGGTGTGGCAGGCGGGCCCGATCTGCTCGACCTCGACCAGCACGGCGTCGCCATCGCAGTCCAGGCGCGCCTCGCGCACCAGCTGGATGTTGCCGGACGTGTCGCCCTTGCGCCAGTACTCCTGGCGGGAGCGCGACCAGAAGGTCACGCGGCCCTCGGTGAGGGTGCGGCGGAGGGCTTCGGCATCCATCCAGCCGAGCATGAGGACCTCGCGCGTGTCCCATTGCTGGATGATCGCCGCCACCAGGCCGTCGGGGGTGAACGTCACGCGTGCGATGCGCTCGTCGACACTCTCGCTCATGCCGCCACCTCCCGCACCGCGATGCCGTCGGCGGCCATCGCGGCCTTGACGTCGCCGATGGTGAGCTGGCCGGAGTGGAAGACGGATGCCGCGAGCACGGCGTCGGCGCCCGCGGCGATGGCGGGACCGAAGTCGGCGGCCGAGCCCGCGCCTCCCGAGGCGATCACCGGCACGCTGGCGACCTCGCGCATGAGGGCCACGAGCTCGAGGTCGAACCCCTGCTTCGTGCCGTCGGCGTCGATCGAGTTGACCAGCAGCTCGCCTGCGCCGCGCTCGACCGCTTCGCGCGCCCATTCCAGCGCGTCGAGCTCCGTCTCGGTGCGCCCGCCGTGCGTCGTGACGACGAAGCCGGACGGCACCCGGTCGAGCAGGTCGGGCGAGGCGCGCTTCACGTCGAGCGAGAGCACGAGCACCTGGGCGCCGAACCGGTCGGCGATCTCGTCGAGGAGCGCGGGGCGGGCGATGGCGGCGGAGTTCACGCCGATCTTGTCGGCGCCCACGGCCAGCAGCCGGCCGACGTCGTCGGCCGAGCGGACTCCGCCGCCGACGGTGAGCGGGATGAAGACCTCTTCGGCGGTGCGCCGGACGACGTCGTAGGTCGTGGACCGCTCGTCGACCGTCGCCGTCACGTCGAGGAAGGTGATCTCGTCGGCGCCCTGGTGGAAGTACTCCCGCGCGAGCTCGACGGGATCGCCCATGTCGCGCAGGTTCTGGAAGTTGACGCCCTTCACGACGCGACCCGCGGCGACGTCGAGGCACGGGATGACGCGGCAGACCAGGCTCATGACACGGCTCCGTTCGTCGGTGCTGTCCCGTCCATCAGAGCCTCGCGTTGTGGATCGCTGTCACGAGGATCGCGCGGGCGCCGATCGCGTACAGCGCGTCCATGACCTGGTTGACGCCCTTGCGGGCGACCATCACCCGCACCGCCACCCACGCCGCATCCCGCAGCGGGGAGATGGTCGGCGACTCGATGCCGGGAGCGATCTGGACGGCGGTGTCGACGAGATCCGCCGGCAGGTCGTAGTCGACCATGACGTAGCGCTGAGCCACCATGACGCCCCGCAGGCGCCGGAGCAGCGTCTCGACGCCCTCCGCCTCGGTCGGCGCGCCGATGAGCACGGCCTCGGACTTGAGGATCACCGGCCCGAAGACGTCCAGGCCCGCCTGGCGCAGCGTGGTGCCGGTCTCCACGACGTCGGCGATCGCGTCCGCGACGCCCAGCTCGACGGCCGACTCGACGGCGCCGTCGAGCGGCACGAGGTCCGCGGCGACGCCGTGCTCGTCGAGGAAGCCGTCGACGAGCCCCGGGTACGAGGTCGCGATGCGCGCGCCCTCGAGGTCGGTCACCTCGGAGAAGCGCCCGGCGGGCGCCGCGAAGCGGAAGGTGGAGGCCGCGAACCCGAGCTGCTCGATCTCGCGGGCGCCGGGCATCCGCGCGTCGAGCAGCAGGTCACGGCCGGTGATGCCGACGTCGAGCGCGCCCGAGCCGACGTAGGTGGCGATGTCCTTGGGGCGGAGATAGAAGAACTCGACCTCGTTCTGAGGGTCGATGACGTGGAGGTCCTTCGGGTCGCGGCGCCCGATGTAACCCGCCTCGTGGAGCATCTCGGAGGCGGTCTCGGCGAGCGATCCCTTGTTCGGCACGGCGATTCGCAGCATGGCAGCGTGGCTTTCGGGTTCGAGGACGGATGAGGATCGCGGCTCAGAGATGTCGGTAGACATCCTCGAGGCTCAGCCCCTTCGCGAGCATCAGCACCTGCAGGTGGTACAGCAGCTGAGAGATCTCCTCGGCTGCGGCATCCGTCGACTCGTACTCGGCCGCCATCCACACCTCGGCGGCCTCTTCCACGATCTTCTTGCCGATCGCGTGCACGCCCGCGTCCAGCTGTGCGACGGTTCCCGAACCCTCGGGGCGCTCGGCCGCTTTCGCGGCGAGCTCGGCGTACAGCGTGTCGAACGTCTTCACCATGCCAGGGTATCGCCCTTCGATACACGCGCAGCGCGCGTTACCCGGACCCACCGGACGGATGCCGCGGCGCCGCGTGACGCGAGCCGGGCGGCCCGGCCCGGCGTGGGCTTCAGTGCGCGAGGATGCTCAGCCCGATCACCAGCATGCCGAGCAGTGTCGTCGCCAGGAGGCCGGCGATCCGCCAGGGCCAGGAGCTCCCGTTGCGGGCGGCGTTCGCATAGCCGATCACCGCGAGCAGCACGATGCCGCTGCCGAGCGCTAGGAAGTACGCGGTGTACTCCTCGACCAGGCCGAGCGCGCCCAGCAGCAGCAGCGCAGCCGGAACGAGCATCGCGATCAGCATCCCCGAGGAGTGACGGGCGCCGTCGCCGATCGCCGTCATCAGCGGCTTCGCGGGGCGGACGGCGCGGCTGGCGACCACCGCGGCGTAGATGTGCGCGAGCCAGAAGATGACAACGGTGCCGAAGACGAACAGCAGCACTTCGAAGTCGGTGTCCTCCTCCCAGCCGACCGCGACGAGAGCCGTCACGAGGACGAGGCCGTAGACCGCGTGCTCGCCGCTGTAGGCGTCGAGGAGACGATGGAGGTGACGGCGATGCGCGGGCTGCGGAGGGGACGCCTCGTCGTCGGTGGCCATGCGCTTCCTCTCGAATCGATGACGCGCGGTCCGCGGCGTCAGTGGGCGTGGGCGCGGGCGGATGCCCGGAGCCCGGAGATGGCGTTCGCGGGATCGTCGGCACCGAAGACTGCGGATCCGGCGACGAACGTGTCGGCGCCCGCCTCCGCCGCCTGCGCGATGGTCGACTCGCCGATGCCGCCGTCGACCTGCAGCCAGACCGACGACCCGCGGCGGCGAGCCTCGTCCGCCAGGCGTCGCAGCTTCGGCATCGTCTCGGGCATGAACGACTGACCGCCGAAGCCGGGCTCCACGGTCATCACGAGGATCTGGTCGAAGTCGTCGAGGAGGTCGAAGAGACCCTCCACGGGCGTCGCAGGCTTCACCGCGACACCGGCGCGCGCGCCGATCGCGCGGAGGCGGCGCGCGAGAGCGACCGGCTCCTTCGCCGCCTCGAGATGGAACGTGACCGAGGCGGCGCCGAGTTCCGCATAGCCGGGTGCCCAGCGGTCGGGGTTCGTGATCATGAGGTGGACGTCCAGCGGCACGGGGCTCGTCGCCTGGATGCGCTCGACCATCTGCGGCCCGAACGTCAGGTTCGGCACGAAGTGGTTGTCCATGACGTCGACGTGGACGAAGTCCGCCGTGGCGATGCGCGCGAGCTCCGTCTGCATGTTGACGAAGTCGGCGGCCAGGACGCTGGGATTGATGCGGATGCCGACCTGGCGGCCGCTGTCGTCGATCGGAAGCACGCGTCCATTATGGTCGACCCGTGGATCCCATCACGGCGCTGCTGCACGAGGTTCTCGAAGACATCCGGCCCCACGACGACGGCGCCCCGGCGGGATACATCCCCGAACTCGCCGCCGCCGACCCGGAGCGGCTGGCGCTCGCGGTGGTGGGTCCGCGCGGGCGCGTGCGGGCGGTCGGTGACGTCACTCACGAGTTCACGATCCAGTCGATCTCGAAGCCGTTCGTGCTCGCCCTCGCACTGGCCGACCGGGGGCGCGACGCGGTGCTGCGCAAGGTCGGGGCCGAGCCGAGCGGCGAACCCTTCAACGCGATCAGTCTCGAACCCCTCACCGGGCGACCAGCCAATCCGATGGTCAACGCGGGGGCGATCGCGACCTCGTCGCTGATCCCCGGCGATGTCGTCGACGACCGCACGTCCCGCATCGTCGAGGGTCTCTCCGCCTTCGCGGGACGCTCGCTGTGGGTCGACGAGCAGGTCTACGCCTCGGAGTCGGCGACCGGCGACCGCAACCGCGCGCTGGCACACCTCCTGCACTCGTACGGCATCATCGACGGCTCGGTCGAGATCGCCGTCGAGACCTACTTCCGCCAGTGCTCGCTGCTCGTGACCGTTCGCGACCTCGCCGTGATGTCGGCGACCCTCGCCTTCGGCGGCCTCAATCCGGTCACCGGCGAACGGGTCGTCGCCGAGGCGGTGGCCCGTGACGTGCTGTCGATCATGACGAGCTGCGGCATGTACGACTATTCGGGCGAATGGCTGCTGCGCGTCGGCCTGCCGGCGAAGAGCGGGGTCAGCGGCGGTCTTCTCGCCGTCGCCCCGTCGCAGTTCGGCGTCGCCGCATTCAGTCCCCGCCTCGACGAGCACGGCAACTCCGTACGCGGCATCGCTCTCCTCGAGACGCTCGGCGAGCGGTTCGGCATGCACATGCTCGAGCCGCACGAGAGCGTCGCGGTTCCGGCCTTCACGGTCGAGGACACGGACACGGGACGCGTGCTCCGCCTGGCGGGCGAGCTCGGACTGGCGGGCACAGAGCGTGTCGTCGCCGTGCTGCGCGAGCTCGCCGAGGCGCTGCCGGAGGGCGCCGAAGTCACGGTCGACGCCCGCGACCTGGGCCGCACGCACAGCGCGGCGCTCGTCGCGCTGCGCACGGAGTTCGAGCAGATGCCCCACGGCATTCATCTGCGCGAGTGAGCGCGGCGCCTGAGGCAGCTCAGACGCGGCGCAGGAGCGTCACAGACATCGCATCGGTGTTGTGGCGGTGCGGCCAGAGCTGGGCGCGCCCGCTGCCGTCGGCCTGCGGCGGAAGGCCGGGGTCGGCATCCGACAGCGACGTGATGACGTCGCGCGCGGAGAGCTCTTCGATCGCCCCGTCCCATTCGCGGCGGATGTCGGCCACGACGCCCGCCGTCTCGGCGAGATGGGGCGAGCAGGTCACGTACGCCACCACGCCGCCGGGCTTGAGCGCGCTCACCGCCTCGGTGAGCAGCTCGCGCTGCAGCTGCGTGAGCGCCGGGACGTCGCTCGGCGCCTTGCGCCAGCGCGCTTCGGGCCGGCGGCGCAGCGCGCCGAGTCCGGTGCAGGGCGCGTCGACGAGGATGCGGTCGTAGGTCTCGGGGGCGTCCTGCGCACGCAGCCGGCCGTCCGCCTCCGACACCGGCACTTCGAGGGGCACGCCGGCGAGCGCCTGGCGCACGAGCCCCGCGCGCGCGGGCGAGATCTCGTTGGCCTCGAGGGACGCGCCGTGTGCGAGCGCCTCCGCCGCGAGCACCGCGGTCTTGCCTCCGGGGCCCGCACACAGGTCGAGCCACAGCTCCCCCGGCGTCACAGGAAGGGCGCGCGTCAGTGCCAGAGCCGCGAGCTGTGAACCCTCGTCCTGCACCCGGATGCGGCCGCCCGAACCGCGCACGGTCGAATCCGGGTCGCCGCCGCCGAGACGGAAGCCGATCGGCGAGAACGGGGTGCGGCGCGCGTCCTCGGGCACGTCGGCGAGGTCGGGAAGGGCCGCCATCGTGACGCGCGGCGACGCGTTGTCGGCGGTGAGCAGCGCCTCGAGCTCCTCGGCCCGGCCCTCGGCCGCCAGCGCACGGCGGAAGGCCCGCACCACCCACACCGGATGCGAGAACAGCAGCCCGAGCTGCTCGTCGTCGGAGCGCGCGCTCTCGGCGACGTGCGTCATCCAGTCCCCCGGGGTGTCGCGAGAGACCCGGCGCAGCACGGCGTTGGTGAATCCGGCCGCTCCCCGGCCGCCGGCCGCGCGGGCGAGCTCCACGGACTCGTTGACGGCCGCGTGCGAGGCGACCCGTGTCGACAGCAGCTGGTGGACGCCCAGCCGGAGCGCGTCGAGCACGGCGGGATCGATGTCGGCGACCGGCCGGTCGGCGGCGATCTCGATGACCGCGTCGTACGTGCCCTGGCGACGCAGGGTTCCGTAGGTGAGCTCGGTGGCCAGTGCCGCGTCCTGCGTCGCGAGACCGGCGCGTGCGATGGCGGTCGGCAGGAGCAGGTTCGCGTAGGCGTCCGACTCGTGCACCGCCCGCAGGGTCTCGTAGGCGACGCGTCGCGCCGCGATCGTGCGGCTCACGATCCCGCCACCGGGGTCGCATCGCGCAGACCCCGCCACCAGTCGGCGGCGCGCATGGCGCCCTTGCCCGCCGGCTGAACCGTGTCGAGCACGATCGGCGCGGACGCGGTGCCGGCGACGACCTTGCCGCCGTGCAGCGCGAGGGCGCCTGGCTGCAGGTGCGGAGCGTCCGCTGGCGCAGACGCGACGGCGAGCACCTTGAGCCGCACGCCCGAGATCGTCGTATGGGCGCCCGGTTCGGGTGTGACGCCGCGGATGCGCCCGAGCACGGCGTCCGCGGGCTCGTCCCAGCGCACGCGGCCGTCGTCGTCGCCGAGCTTCGAGGCGTAGGTCGGCTCGCCCACCTGCGGGCGGGAGACCGCGGAGCCGTCGGCGATCGCATCGACGACGTCGGCGAGCAGCCCGGCGCCGTCGTCGGCGAGCGCCGAGAGCAGCGACCCCGCGGTGGCGTCCGCGGGCACGTCGATGGCGAGCTCGCCGAAGACGTCGCCGGCGTCGAGCGCGGGGACCAGTTGGAACACGCTCGCGCCGGTGCGCGCATCGCCCGCGATGAGGGCGTGCTGCACGGGCGCCGCGCCGCGCCAGCGTGGGAGGAGTGAGAAGTGCAGGTTGATCCACCCGTGGACAGGGCTCGACAGCAGCGGCTCGCGTACCAGGCCGCCGTAGGCGACGATCACCCCGAGATCGGGCTGGAGGGCCGCGATCTCGGCCGTGACGGTCGCATCGAGCCGGTCGGCGCGGATCACGGGGATCCCGAGCTCCTCGGCGGCGGTGGCGACGGGAGACGGGGTGAGCACGCGCTTGCGCCCGAGCGGAGCATCCTGGCGGGTGACGACCGCGACGACGTCGTGAGCGGTGGCCGCGAGCCGCCGCAATGACGGCACGGCCGGCTCGGGCGTGCCGGCGAAGACGAGGCGCATGACGGTCCTGAACGATCGAGGGTCAGAGGTCGAGATCGGGCACGTCGACCCGAACCTTCAGTGTATTGGCGGCTCCCGGTGTGCGTCCCTTCGCAGGACGGCGGCCCTTCACGGCCTGGCTCACGACCGAGGCGCGCAGGCTCTCGGTCACGCGGGCGCCCAGGCCGTACTCGAACCTCACGAGCGCGCGGACCGACTCGCCGTGGGCGAGCGGCCCGAGGACCGCCTCGGCGTCGAGCTCGGGCACTGCCTGCCGGAGCTCCGCCAGAGCGGTGTCGACGGCCCGCCGCGGCCCCTCGACCGCCGCCACCCGCACGGTGGGCGGCATCCGCAGCGGCGCCCGGTCGGCGAGCTCCGCACGCGCGTAGGCGGCCTGCATCCACGTCGCGAGCGCCCGGGCGACCTCTCCCCCCACGCCGACCAGGTGCACCGGGGCGCCCGGAGCGGCCAGTGCGGCGGCGTTCGACCACCACCGCAGGCACGACTCGCCGATGCGCAGATCCTCGGCCATCAGCATCCGATCGCCGTCCAGCAGGATCACCGCCCGGTAGCCGCCGATCGCCAGCGGTTCGGCCCCCCGAGTCGCGACCACCAGCGCCGGACGCCCGTCGACCTCGGTGACCGGATGATCGCCGTCGGCGATGATCACGCGGGTGCCGGGAAAGGCCCGCCCGAGCTCGTCGGCGGTCCGCTCGCTGCCCGACGACGCCATGCGCAGCAGGGTCGACGAGCACTCGGGGCATGCCCAGGCATGGGCGGCGCGACCGCACCACGTGCACGTCGGCACCGCGCCCTGCCGAGCGGCGTGCAGCGGCCCACCGCAGTGCGGGCATCGGGCGGGGTGGCGGCACTTCGCGCAGACGAGGACGGGGGCATACCCCGGGCGCGCGACCTGGACGAGGACGGGCCCGTCGGCGAGAGCCTCGCGCGCGGCGGCGAACGCCGACGACGGCACCCGCGCCGCCCGTGACTCGCCCTCACGGTTCGCGCTGAGCACCACGCGAGGGCTCAGCCGGCGCGCGGCCGGAAGATCGCGCACCCAGCCCACGGCGACCAGCCGCTCCACATCGGTGGTGCGCGTGTGCCCCGCGAAGACGAGCGCGCCGCCGTGGAGCTCCTGGCGCAGCAGTGCCGCGTCGCGGGCGTGGACGCCCGGACTGAGCGGTTCGGCGAGGAGCGGATCGCCGTCGTCCCACAGCGCGACGAGCCCGAGGTCGCCGACCGGCGCGTACACGGTGGAGCGGTTGCCGATGACCACGCACGGTGCGTCCGCGAGGGTGCGCAGGAACGCCGCATACCGGGCGGGACCGCTCTGCTTGGCGTCGTCGCGGACGAACGCGTCGGCAGGGATGCGGCTCAGCAGGGCCGCCTCGAGCTGCGCGCGGTCGCGATGGTCGGGGACGGCGATGACGGCGCTGCGCCCGGCGGCGAGCACGCGGGTCGCCGCCGCGGCGAGGAGGATCGCCCATGAACCGACGACGGTGCCGTCCTCGAGCTGCGCAGGCACGGGCGGGGCGTCGAGCGCGAGGCGCTCGCCGCCGTCCAGCGCCTCGGCGAGGCCGGGATACACGGCGAGCACGTCGGCGGCCCACGCGGCGTCCGCCTCCTCCACGCGGGGAGGCGGAGGCGGCTCGGCCGCCAGCCATGCCTTCTCGGCGCGGACCATGCGCTTCGGAATGGCAAGCCGCAGGATGTCGCCGGCTGAGCCGGCCGCCCGATCGGCGGCACGGCGCGCGAGCGCGTAGAGCGCCGGCGTCAGCACCGCCACGGGCGAGACGACGGCCTCGAGCTGAGACAGCGGGCGGTCGGAGGCATCCGGCTCCCCCAACTCGACGAGGAGGCCGTCAACGACGCGTCCGGCGCTGCGCAGCGGCACGCGCACCCGCACGCCGGGCTGCGCGTCGGCCGCGAGCTCGGCGGGGATCTCGTAGTCGAACAGCCGGTCCAGCTGCGGCAGCGGGGAGTCGATGAGCACGCGCGCGACGCGGCGCGCGGGTCGCGCACCCTCGCCGGCGCCGTTCTCGTCGTCGTGCACCGCGGTCACGCGGCCGGCGTCAGAGCCCGGCGGCCGCGCGCAGCGCGTCGGCGCGGTCGGTGCGCTCCCACGTGAAATCGGGCAGCTCGCGACCGAAGTGACCGTATGCCGCGGTCTGCGCGTAGATCGGGCGCAGCAGATCCAGCTGGTCGATGATCGCCTTGGGACGCAGGTCGAAGACGTCGAGGATCGCGGCCGTGATGACATCGTCGGCGACGCGGCCGGTGCCGAAGGTCTCGACATAGAGTCCGACGGGCTTGGCCTTGCCGATCGCGTAGGCGACCTGCACCTCGAGGCGGTCGGCGAGCCCGGCCGCGACCGCGTTCTTGGCGACCCAGCGCATCGCGTACGCCGCCGAGCGGTCGACCTTCGAGGGGTCCTTCCCGCTGAAGGCGCCGCCGCCGTGGCGCGAGGCTCCGCCGTAGGTGTCGATGATGATCTTGCGGCCGGTCAGACCGGCGTCGCCCTTCGGGCCGCCCGTGACGAACGGGCCGGCGGGGTTGATGTAGAACTTCACGTCGGGAAGGTCGAGGCCCGTCGCCTCGAGGACCGGGTCGATGACCTCGGCGCGGACCGCGGCGCGCAGCGCCTTCTGCGAGATGTCGGGCTGGTGCTGCGTCGACAGCACGACAGACTCGATGGTCCGCGGGGTGTCGCCCTCGTAGCCGAGCGTGACCTGGGTCTTGCCGTCGGGTCGCAGGAACGGCAGCTCCCCCGACCGGCGCACCTCGGCGAGACGCTCCGCCATGCGGTGCGCCGTCCAGGCTGCCATCGGCATGAGCTGCGGCGTCTCGGTGGTCGCGTAGCCGAACATGATCCCCTGGTCGCCTGCGCCCTGCAGGTCGTGCGGGTCCTCGGAACCGTCTTCGCGCCGCTCGAACGCCTTGTCGACGCCGGCCGCGATGTCGGAGGACTGCGCCCCGATCGACACGCTGACGCCGCACGAGTCGCCGTCGAAGCCTGTCTCGCTGGAGGTGTACCCGATGCGGTTGACGACGCTGCGCACGATCGCGGGGATCTCGACGTAGGCAGAGGTCGACACCTCGCCCGCGACGTGGACCAGGCCGGTGGTGACGAGCGTCTCCACGGCCACCCGGCCGTTCGGGTCCGCCTCGAGGATCGCGTCGAGGATCGAGTCCGAGATCTGGTCGCAGATCTTGTCGGGATGGCCCTCGGTGACGGATTCGGACGTGAACAGACGCAGGTCGGTCATCGATACTCCAGTTGTCGTGGCGCCGGTCGCCCTGGTGTCCGACGCCGGGGGGCGGACACCAGTATGCCCCCGGAGACGGACATCACCGTCTTCGGGGGCACAGGGTTCGTAACGGGATTACTCCGCGCGGCGCAGGCGCAGCTTGTCCTCGTGGATCTCGTGCATCGCGATCGTGAGGGGCTTGTCCTCGACCGTCGAGTCGACGAGCGGGCCCACGTTGTCGAACAGGTTGCCCTCGTGGAGGTCGGAGTAGTAGTCGTTGATCTGACGCGCGCGCTTGGACGCGAAGATCACGAGCTGGTACTTCGAGTCGACCTTCTCGAGCAGGCTGTCGATGGGGGGCTCGATGATGCCCTGGTTCGTTCCGGCCATGGCGAAACCTCCTGGATCGGATGTCGGAATGGGAGTCTGCGGGCCTCGGGGTGCCGAGGCATCCCACCATTCTACGGGACGGCGGCCGCCGAGCGGACGTGCGGCGGCGCCGCGGCGGGGCGGATCGATCGAATGGGATGCCGTCAGTGCGCGAGGCGGGCGACCTCGTCGGCCGCGCGGGCGACGTCGTCGTTCACGACGCGGTAGTCGAACTCGCCCTGGGAGGCGAGCTCGGTCTTGGCCGTGCGCAGGCGCCGCGTGCGCTCGGCGGCGCCCTCGGTGCCGCGGCCGACGAGCCGCTGCACCAACTCGTCCCAGCTCGGCGGCAGCAGGAACACGAGCGTCGCCGACGTGTCGGCCTCCCGCACCTGGCGGGCGCCCTGGAGGTCGATCTCGAGCAGGACAGTGCGCCCCTCGGTGAGGGCCTTCTCGATCGGCTTGCGCGGGGTGCCGTAGCGATACGCATTGTGGACGGTCGCGTGCTCCAGCAGCTCTCCGTCTTCGATCATCCGGTCGAACTCGGCGTCGTCGACGAAGAAGTAGTGCTCGCCGTCGATCTCGCCGGGGCGCGGGGCGCGCGTGGTCGCCGACACGGAGAGCAGGATCTCGGGGTGGTGCGCCTTGATGTGGGCGGCGACCGTGCCCTTGCCGACCGCCGTGGGGCCCGCGAGCACGACGAGGCGGCTGCGGCCGCCGCGGGGCTCGATCTCGGGCCAGCGGGTGTCGAGGAAGCGGCGGAGGTCCTCGCGCTGGCGCGAGCCGAGTCCGCCGAGCCGCTTGACGGGTGAGATCTCGAGGTCGTGGAGGATGCGGTCGCGCTTGCCTTCGCCGATCGCGGGGATCGCGGTCAGGAACTCCGGCACGCGCATCGCGCCCGCGGGCGAAGTCGGGTCTGCGAGGGCACGCCGCAGCAGCTCCTGGGGCGTGATCACCCGCATCGCGACGTCCTTCTTGAGCGCTGCGCGCTCCCGTCGGGCGGCGACGGCGCGGCGCGAGGCCGCCACGCGGTCGACCTCGGGTGGCCGCGAATGCGCGCCAGAGGGGTGGGGCGGAGCCCCGTCGGGAAGGGTGCGCGAATCGGGCATGTCAATCACCACGGTAGAGAAGGGCGCGCTCGGATATGCGCGCGGCGAGCCGGTCGGGTCCGGCAGCCAGGATGCTGCGGCTCTCCGACGCTATCACCGCTTCCGCCAGCGCGCCGAAGCGCGCGCGGAGCTGATCCGGTTCCGCCCCCTGGTGACCGAAGCCCGGAGCGAGGATCGGGGCGACCGGTGAGAACGCCGCGAGGCCGGCATCCTCCCAGTCCACGGTCCCGCCGATGACCACGCCGAGGCTCCCCCACTGGCCGTCCGGAGTCGAACGGGCGTTGTGCTCCGAGATCTCGCGCATGATCGCGGCCGATACCGTCTCGCCGGTCGGGAGGACCGCCCGCTGCGCGGTGAAGCCATCGGGATTGCTCGTCGCGGCGAGCACGAGCACACCCTTGCCGTTGCGCTCCGCGACGTCGAACGTGCCCTCGAGAGTGCCTACGCCGAGGAAGGGGTTCGCCGTCATCGCGTCGGCCTCCAGCGGAGAGCCCGGCGTGAGCCAGGCCTCTCCGTAGGCATCCATGGTCGATCCGATGTCGCCGCGCTTGGCGTCGGCGATCACCAGCAGAGCGGCGGCGCGCGCGGCGGCGAGGACGTCCTCCAGGGCGGCGAAGCCCGCCGAGCCGTAGACCTCGAAGAACGAGACCTGGGGCTTGACGACGCCGACGCGGCCCGCGGCGGCCTCCACGACGCGCAGGCCGAACTCGCGCGCACCGGCGGCGGAGGCATCCAGTCCCCACTCGGCGAGGAGATGGACGTGCGGATCGATGCCGACGCACAGCTGACCGTGCGCGGCGAAGGCGGCGCGGACCCGCTCGCCGAACGAGATCATGCGCGCGCCCGCCGATCCTCTGCGTACTCCTGGAGACTCCTGACGTCGAAGCCCTCGCGCAGCACCGGCAGCGCGCTGACCGCGGCGCCGAGCACGGCCATCGTGGTGAACAGCGCCTTGTCGCCGGCCACCGCCGCGGCGCGGATCTCGTAGCCGTCGGCGCGGGCCGCGCCGCCGGACGGGGTGTTCACCACGATGTCGATCTCGCCGGCGTTGATCAGGTCCACGATGTTGGCGGCGCCCGACTCCTGGGTCTCGGAGTACTTGCTGACCACGCGCACCTTGATGCCGTTGCGGGCGAGGATCTCGGCGGTGCCCTCGGTCGCGACCAGGTCGAAGCCGAGCTCCTGCAGGCGGTGGGCGGGCAGGATCACGGCCCGCTTGTCACTGTCGGCGACCGAGATGAAGACCGTCCCGGACTGCGGCATGCCGCCGTACGCGGCCTCCTGCGACTTGGCGAAGGCCGTCGGGAAGTCCCGGTCGATGCCCATGACCTCGCCGGTGGAGCGCATCTCGGGGCCGAGGACCGAGTCGACGGTCTGACCGTCGGCCGTGCGGAACCGCTTGAAGGGCAGCACCGCCTCCTTCACCGCGACTGGCGCATCCAGCGGCACGCGCGAGCCGTCCTGCTCGGGCAGCAGCCCTTCCGCCTTGAGGTCGGCGATCGACGTGCCCGCCATGATGCGCGAGGCGGCCTTGGCGAGCGGGATGCCGAGCGCCTTCGAGACGAAGGGCACGGTGCGGCTCGCGCGCGGGTTCGCCTCGATCACGTAGAGCACGCCGGCCGAGATGGCGAACTGCACGTTGAGGAGTCCGCGCACACCGACGCCCTCGGCGATGGCGTGCGTCGCGATGCGGACGCGATCGATGTCGGTGCGGCCGAGGCTGACCGGCGGCAGGGTGCACGACGAGTCGCCGGAGTGGATGCCGGCCTCCTCGAGGTGCTCCATCACGCCGCCGATGTACAGCTCGGTGCCGTCGAACAGCGCGTCGACGTCGATCTCGATCGCGTCGTCGAGGAAGCGGTCCACCAGCAGCGGCAGACCGGGGCCGATGATCGCCGCGTCGGCGATGCGCACGAAGTAGTCGCGCAGCGCCTCGGTCGAGTACACGATCTCCATGCCGCGGCCGCCGAGCACGAAGCTCGGGCGCACGAGCACCGGGTAGCCGATCTCCTCGGCCACCGCGACGGCGCCTTCCACGTCGATCGCGGTGCCGTTGCGCGGCGCGACGAGTCCGGCTTCGTCGAGCAGGCGCGAGAACAGCTCACGCTCCTCGGCGAGGTCGATCGCGGCCGGCTTGGTGCCGAGGATCGTGTAGCCGGCGTCCTCGATGCCCTTGGCGAGGCCCAGGGGCGTCTGGCCGCCGAGCTGGCAGATGACGCCGAGGATCTCACCCGACTGCGCCTCGGCGTGCAGCACCTCGAGGACGTCCTCGAGGGTCAGCGGCTCGAAGTAGAGGCGGTCGGAGGTGTCGTAGTCGGTCGACACGGTCTCGGGGTTGCAGTTGACCATGACCGTCTCGTAGCCGGCGTCGGCCAGCGCGAACGACGCGTGCACGCACGAGTAGTCGAACTCGACCCCCTGGCCGATGCGGTTCGGCCCCGACCCGATGATGACGACCTTCGTGCGCTCCGACGGCGTGACCTCGGTCTCGGCGTCGTAGCTCGAGTAGTGGTACGGCGTGAGCGCGGGGAACTCCCCCGCGCAGGTGTCGACGGTCTTGTAGACCGGACGGATGCCGAGTCCGTGGCGGACGCCGCGCACCTGGGCCTCGGTGTCGGAGCGGAGTTCGGCGATCTGGGCGTCGCTGAGGCCGTGCTCCTTCGCGATGCGCAGGGTGGCGGCATCCAACTCCCCCGCCTGGCGCACGAACTCGGCGACCTCGTTGATGAGGACGATCTGGTCGATGAACCACGGGTCGATCTTGGTGGCCTCGAACGCCTGCTCGACCGTGGCGCCCTTGCGCAGCGCCTGCTGCAGCACGACGATCCTGCCGTCGGTCGGCCGCTTCGCGATCTCGAGCAGCTCGTCGACCGAGCGCGCCTCGTCGCCCCAGTGGAAGCTCGACCCGCGCTTCTCGAGCGAGCGCAGCGCCTTCTGCAGAGCGGTCGCGTAGTTGCGGCCGATCGCCATCGCCTCGCCGACCGACTTCATGGTCGTGGTCAGCGTGGTGTCGGCTGCCGGGAACTTCTCGAAATTGAAGCGGGGCACCTTCACGACCACGTAGTCGAGCGTCGGCTCGAAGCTCGCCGGCGTCACCTTGGTGATGTCGTTGGGGATCTCGTCCAGGCGGTAGCCGATCGCGAGCTTGGCCGCGATCTTGGCGATGGGGAAGCCGGTCGCCTTGGAGGCGAGCGCCGAGGACCGCGAGACGCGGGGGTTCATCTCGATCACGATGATGCGCCCGGTCGCAGGGTCCACGGCGAACTGGATATTGCAGCCGCCGGTGTCGACGCCCACCGCGCGGATGATGTCGATGCCGATGTCGCGCAGCTTCTGGTACTCGCGGTCGGTGAGGGTCAGCGCCGGGGCGACGGTGATCGAGTCGCCCGTGTGCACGCCGACGGGGTCGACGTTCTCGATCGAGCAGACGACGACCGTGTTGTCGGCGGTGTCGCGCATGAGCTCGAGCTCGTACTCTTTCCAGCCGAGGATGGACTCCTCGAGGAGCACCTCGTTGGTCGGCGAGTCGTGCAGGCCCGCACCGGCGATGCGCCGGAGGTCGGCCTCGTCGTACGCGAAGCCCGAGCCGAGGCCCCCCATCGTGAAGGACGGGCGGACGACGAGCGGGTAGCCCAGCTCGTCGGCGGCGGCGAGCACCTCGTCCATGGTGTGGGCGATCCGGGATGCCGCGACGTCGGCGCCCGCGTCGAGCACGAGCTGCTTGAAGATCTGCCGGTCCTCGCCTTTGTTGATCGCCTCGAAGTCGGCGCCGATGAGCTCGACGTCGTACTTCTCGAGGATCCCGTGCTTGTGGAGGTCGATCGCGGCGTTGAGCGCCGTCTGGCCGCCCAGTGTCGGCAGGATCGCGTCGGGCTTCTCCTTCGCGATGATCGTCTCGATCACACGCCAGTTGATCGGCTCGATGTAGGTCGCATCGGCGAAGTCGGGGTCGGTCATGATCGTGGCCGGGTTCGAGTTCACCAGGATGACGCGCACGCCCTCCTCGCGGAGGACGCGGCAGGCCTGTGTGCCCGAGTAGTCGAACTCGCACGCCTGCCCGATGACGATCGGGCCGGAGCCGATGACCAGGACGGAGTTGATGTCGTCGCGCTTGGGCATTACTTCGCGGCCTTCTTCTGGAGGTTCGCGACGACGAGGTCGCGGAAGCGGTCGAACAGGTAGTTGGCGTCGTGCGGGCCGGCGGCCGCCTCGGGGTGGTATTGCACGGAGAACGCGGGGATGTCGAGGGCGCGCAGGCCCTCGACCACCTGATCGTTCAGCCCGACGTGGCTGACCTCGATGCGCCCGTAGCCGTGGGGGCTGTCGAACTCGCCGTCCACCGGCGCGTCCACGGCGAACCCGTGGTTGTGGGCGGTGATCTCGACGCGACCGGTCGACTTGTCGAGCACCGGCTGGTTGATGCCGCGGTGGCCGAACGGCAGCTTGAAGGTGCCCAGGCCGAGCGCGCGGCCGAGCAGCTGGTTGCCGAAGCAGATGCCGAAGAACGGCAGGCCGTCGTCGAGCACGTCGCGCAGGAGGTCGACGTGGTCGCCCGACGCGGCCGGATCGCCGGGGCCGTTGGAGTAGAAGACCGCGACCGGGTCGATCGCGCGGATCTGGTCGATCGTGACGTCCTGCGGCAGCACGTGCACCTCGAACCCGCGGGCGGCGAGGTTGGAGACGGTGGCCTGCTTCACGCCGAGGTCGAGCACCGCGAGGTTGCCGATGCGCTCCCCCGTCGCCTCCGTGACCTCGGCGGCGGTCACCGACACCTGCGCCGAGAGGTTCTGGCCGGCCATCTCGGGCGCCTCGCGCACCAGTCGCAGCTGCTCCTCGGCGTCGATCGCCGCGGCCTCGCCGGAGAAGATCGCGCCGCGCATGCTGCCGGCCGAGCGGATGTGGCGGGTCACGGCGCGCGTGTCGATGCCGCTGATGCCGACGACGCCGTCCTCGACCAGCGCGTCGTCGAGCGACTCGTCGGCGCGCCAGTTGGAGACGACGCGCGAGGGGTCGCGCACGATGTAGCCCGACACCCAGATGCGGCGGGACTCCGGGTCCTCGTCGTTCATGCCGGTGTTGCCGATGTGGGGCGCCGTCTGCAGCACGATCTGGCCGGCGTACGAGGGATCGGTGAGCGTCTCCTGGTAGCCGGTCATGCCGGTGGCGAAGACGACCTCGCCGATCGTGGCGCCGAGGGCGCCGTACGCGCGTCCGACGTGGCGGGTCCCGTCCTCGAGCACGAGGACGGCAGGGTCAGTCTGGAAGAGGGAGGTCATGAATCGGTTCCCGTCTGGGTCGGGGGAAGGATGCCGGCCACAGCGTCCGCGAGGGCGCGGGCCGAGGCATCCTGGGGTCGGAAGTAGGTGTCGACGGTCGAGCCGGCATCGGTGCGCCAGGTCAGCCGGGTGAGGCCGCCGGCTTCGACGACGCGGTCGATCGCGACCGTGGACTGGCCGACGTCGACGATGCGGTCGGGAGTCAGCACGAACGGGTCCTGCCCGGTGAGACCCACGGCGACGCCCTCGTCGGCGACCGTCACGGTCGCCTTCGAGCGGAACGCCATGCCGGGGGCCGCGATACGCTCCAGCGGAGCGTCGCGAGCGGTCGTCGCGACGTACAGTGCGGCGAACGTCGCGCGCACGTGGGCGTCGGCGGGAAGTTCTCCCGGGTGGACCAGGGTCGTCGCATCGCGCCGCGTCCGTCGCCACCACGCCCACACCAGCAGGCCGAGCAGCGCGATCGTGACGAGCACGATGACGCCGAGCGCACCCTCGCGAGTCATGCGCGCACCCCCGGTGCGTCGAGCAGGGTGCCGTCGGCGACCGTGACCGTGCCCCGGTGGAGGGTCCAGCGCACGTCGCCCGGCAGCTCGCGCCCGAGGTACGGCGAGTTCACGCTCCGCCCGCGCAGATCGTCGGTCGTGAAGGTGCGGCGCGGGGCCGGGTCGTAGAAGGCGAGGGATGCCGGCTGCCCCTCGGTGAGGGGGGTGCCGTGACCGGTGAGGCGGCCGATCCGCGCGGGCTCGCGCGACATCACCCGGGCGACGTCGCCCCAGGTGAGCAGCCCGGTGTCGACCATCGCCTGCTGGACCACCCGCAGCGCGCTCTCGAGCCCCACCATGCCGTTGGCGGCAGCGTGCCACTCGCACGCCTTCGCCTCGGTCGGATGCGGGGCGTGATCGGTCGCGACGATGTCGATGGTGCCGTCGGCGAGGCCCTCGCGCACCGCGAGCACGTCCTCCTCGCGCCGCAGCGGCGGGTTCACCTTGAAGCGGGCATCGTAGTCGCGCACCAGCTCCTCGGTGAGCAGCAGGTGGTGCGGCGTCACCTCAGCGGTGACGTCGACGCCGCGGCGCTTGGCCCAGCGGATGATGTCGACCGAGCCTGCCGTCGAGAGGTGGCACACGTGCAGGCGTGAGCCGACGTGCTCCGCGAGCAGCACGTCGCGGGCGATGATCGACTCCTCTGCCACCGCCGGCCAGCCTGCGAGGCCCAGCTCGGCCGAGACCGCGCCCTCGTTCATCTGGGCGCCCTCGGTGAGCCGCAGATCCTGCGCGTGCTGGGCGATCACGCCGTCGAACGCCTTCACGTACTCGAGCGCTCGCCGCATGATGAGCGGGTCCCAGACGCAGAAGCCGTCGTCGCTGAAGACGCGCACGCGCGCCCGGGAATCGGCCATCGCGCCGAGCTCCGCCAGACGCTCGCCCTTCTGGCCGACGGTGACGGCGCCGATCGGCTGCACCGTGACGAAGCCGGCCGCCTCGCCGAGGGCGAGCTCCTGCTCGACGACGCCGGCGGTGTCGGCGACGGGCGAGGTGTTGGGCATTGCGAAGACGGCCGTGTAGCCGCCCGCAGCTGCTGCCCGCGAACCGGTGAGGATCGTCTCGGACGCCTCGTACCCGGGCTCGCGCAGGTGCGTGTGCAGGTCCACCAGGCCGGGCAGCATCACCAGACCGTCGACGTCGACGACGGTCGCCCCGGCGCGGCTGAGACCGGGGCCGATCTCGGCGATGACGCCGTCGTCGACGATCACGTCGGCAGCGGTGGATCCTTCGACGTGTGCCCCGCGGAAGAGAAGGGTCTCGCTCATCGGGTGTTCTCCTTCTCTTCGCCGCCGGTGACCGGGGCGTCCGTCGCGGGTGCGGTCTCGGCCGCTCCGTGCTCCGCTCCTGCCAGCAGCAGGTAGAGCGCGGCCATGCGCACCGAGACGCCGTTCGCGACCTGCTCGAGCACCGTCGAGCGCGGCGAGTCCGCGGCTTCTGCGGAGATCTCCAAACCCCGGTTCATGGGTCCGGGGTGCATGACAATGCTATCCGCTCCGAGTGCCTGAAGACGGCGTGCGTCGAGGCCCCAGCGGCGTGAATACTCCCGTTCAGTCGGGAAATACGCCGCATTCATGCGCTCGAGCTGGATGCGCAGCATCATGAGCGCGTCGGGGCCGGCGGAGATCGCCTCGTCCAGGTCGTACCGCACCTGCACGGGCCACCGCGACATGTCCTGCGGCACGAGGGTCGGCGGAGCGACCAGGGTCACCCGGGCGCCGAGGGTGGTGAGCAGCCACACGTTCGAGCGGGCGACCCGCGAGTGCAGGACGTCCCCGACGATGGTCACCTTCACCCCGGCGAGGTCGCGGCCGCGGCTGTCGTCGCCGAAGCGGCGCTTGCGGATCGTGAACGCGTCGAGGAGCGCCTGCGTGGGGTGCTCGTGGGTGCCGTCGCCGGCGTTGACCACCCCGGCGCTGATCCAGCCGCTGGTGGCGAGGGTGCGCGGCGCGCCGGACGCGCCGTGGCGGATGACGACGGCATCCGCTCCCATCGCCTGGAGGGTCTGCGCGGTGTCCTGCAGCGACTCGCCCTTCGAGACGCTGGAGCCCTTCGCGGAGAAGTTGATCACGTCGGCCGACAGGCGCTTCGCTGCCGCCTCGAACGAGATGCGCGTGCGCGTCGAATCCTCGAAGAAGAGGTTGACGACGGTCTTGCCGCGCAGTGTCGGCAGCTTCTTGACCTCGCGCCGCTGCGTGTCTGCCATGTCTTCGGCCACATCGAGGATGCGCAGAGCATCCGTGCGGGCGAGGGTCTGGGTGTCGAGGAGGTGCCTCATGAGCCGACCGTCACCGCCCCTCGATCGTGACGGACTCCGCGCCGTCGGTCTCTTCGAGGCGCACGTTGACCCGCTCGTCACGGGAGCTCGGCAGGTTCTTGCCGACGAAGTCGGGCCGGATGGGCAGTTCGCGGTGCCCGCGGTCGACGAGGGTCGCGAGTCGCACCGCGGCGGGGCGGCCGATGTCCTGCAGAGCGTCGAGGGCCGCGCGGATGCTGCGCCCGGAGAAGAGCACGTCGTCCACCAGGACGACGACCTTGCCGTCGACGCCGCCCGGCGGGATCTGGGTGCGCTGCGGGGCGCGGGTCGGATTGCGGTGCAGATCGTCACGGTACATCGTGACGTCGAGAGCGCCGATCGGGACCGGGACGCCGCCGAACTGCTCCACCAGCGCACCGATCCGCTGCGCGAGGGTGACGCCGCGAGTGGGGATGCCGAGAAGAACCAGATCGTCGGGGCCCTTGTTGGACTCGAGGATCTCGTGGGAGATCCGAGTCAGGGCCCGGGCGATGTCGGCGCCGGTCATGACGGTGCGAGGCTGCACGGTGGGCGTGCTCATCCGCCGCTCCCTTCTCCGCCTCACGGGACGGGGTTAAAGGTTGCTGTGATCGCCGCCCAGTCTATGTCACCGCGAGGGCCGGCCCCGAATCGGGACCGGCCCTCGCGGCGGAGGTGCCCGTGGTCAGCGTCGCGTCGACGAACCGCGGAGAACCTGGGAGGCGACGACCAGGGCGGCCGCGATCAGCACCACGTTCTTGAAGATGTACTGCCCCGTGAGTGTCGGGCCGACGGGGCTGAAGACCTCGCCGGGCAGCAGCGCGATCGGCGACAGGATGCCGACGAATGCGAGTGCGAGCACCACCAGACCGATGCGGGCGAATGCGCCGCCGGCGATGAGGAGGGCTCCTGCGGCGACCTCGATCACGGCGGTCGCGACGAGCGCGGCCTGTCCGCTCACGAGCCCGAAGGTGAGCTTCTCCCAGGTCTGGCTCACGAGAGCCTCGACCGGGCTGACGCCCGGGAACAGCTTGAGTGCGCCGAAGACGGCGAAGACGGCGCCGAGGGCGACGCGCAGAGCCGCGATGCTCCAGCGCTGCAGCGAGAACTTGACGGCGGCCTCAGCGCGCGACTCCCACGAGAGGAGGGAGCGGATCGGGTGGGGGCGACCGGTGGACGCGGGGGCGACGACGCGGCCGGCGCCGTGTGCGGGAACGGTGGTCATGGCGTGACTCCTTCGGGTTCTGATCGCCCGCGATCGCGGGCACGGTGATCAGGACTCGAGCGGGGGGCGCGATGATACGCGGCTGCACAGATTGACGTCCCGCCTACATGGCAACGGGCACGGAACGGCCGTCTCGTTGTAGATCATCCACAACGAGACGGCGCTTCGAAGTGGATCAGGCCGCGGAGGTCGCCGCTGCGCGGTACAGATCGTCCTCCACCTGGGACGCGCGGATGGGGTGTCCCTGGCTCGTCAGGCACTTGCCGCTGGCGAGATCCCACTTCCAGTCGTGGAGGGAGCAGGTCAGGACGCCGTCCTCGATCTTGCCCGTCTTGGTCAGGTCCGCGCGGAGGTGCGGGCAGCGACGCTGCACGAGCCAGTCGCCGAGCTGGGCGTCCTCGGTCTGATCCGTCTGCTCCGCGTACCAGTTCTCGACGTACTCGATGCGGTCGCGTGACAGGCACTTGAGGAACGTGGTCAGGAACTCGTTGAACTTGCCGCTGCGCCCCACCTCGAACTGCATCGAGAGGAAGATCGAGTTCGACCAGTCGATCTCGTGGTCGGCGATGTTGGTCGACACCAGGTCAGCGGGGATGGTGTACCAGTAGATGCACTCGTCGTCGGCGTACTCGCGGACCTTCGCCTTCGGGAAGTCCACCACCATGTCGAGGTCGCCGATGCGGAAGCGCACGACGCCGCCGACTCCGTTGCGGATCGTGCGGGCGCGCCGCAGCAGCGGCTCCCACCATTCTTTGATTGCGGAGAGCATCTCGTCGGGCGGCAGCACGGCGGCGCGCGACGCCTCTTCCGCGCGGATCTCTTCCTGGCGGGAGTCGCGCTGCTCGGCCAGATACGACCACTTGTCGTCGAAGATGCGGTCGATCTCGGCATCCGTGTACAGGGTCTGCGTGATCGAGATCTCGCCGTCGTTCAGATCGACGACGGTTCCCGGCAGGAACTCGTAGCTCTTCTGGTCGGGACGCCGCTCCTTCATGTGCTGCAGGAACTGCCGCTGGTCGGTGAAGATCGCATCGCCGTCGAGACCGTAGCCGTTGTACTTGAACAGCTCCTCGCGCAGGAACATCGGCGGACCGGCCATCGGGAAGACGTGCTCGGCATCGACCTTCTCGATGTAGTACATCGCGCGCTTGTTCTGCGCGTCGCGCTTGAGCTTCGCGAAGTTCTGCTTGGCGTCCTGGGGCAGGTCGTAGACCATCGGCCACCAGATGGCGCCCGAGACCTGCGTGAAGTACGCCTCGGGCTTGGAGAAGCCCAGCAGCTTCTCGAGGTCGAGCGGATGCGAGTCGTTCTGGTTCAGGATGCTGGCTGTGCCGTCGTCGACGCTCAGGGACGAGTCGCCGATCGGCCCGTCGCTCGGAGCGCGCAGCGGGGTGACCATCACCTTGAGGTCGCCGAAGTCGAGCGGGACGCCCGCCTGGGTGAAGACGATGTTGTCGTAGCCGAGCGCGCGGAGATCCTGCTCGAGGTCGTCGGTGGGGTATTCCGGGAGCAGCACCCTGATGCTCTTCGGAACGAAGCGCTCCATGAGCGCCGGGTCGAAGTGGTCACGGTGTCGGTGCGAGATGTACAGGAAGTCCGCGTTGCCGTACTTCTGCCAGTCGAGTCCCCGGTTGTCGGGGAACGGGAACCACGACCCGAAGAAGGTCGGGCCGATCACCGGGTCGCAGAGGATGCTTCCTCCCGTCGTCTCGATGAACATTCCGGCGTGGCCGAGGCCCGTGATGCGCATGGGACTCCTCCCCTATCCAGCAGTCGAACGAACCAGACGAGTCTAGGCGAGGCTCACCGAGGGTGCCCGACGACCCGGCCGTGGAAAACGTGGTCGGGCGTGAGCTCACCCGGCCGTGCGTCACGGCTCGTCCCGGAGCAGGGCGAACAGGTCGTCGACCGGTGCGAGGTGCTGCAGCTTGTCGGGGTTCAGCTGGTTCGCGAGCGCGTGGATCCGCCCGTCCTCCACGTGGAGCGTCAGCACCGCCAGTGTCGCGCCATCGCCCCCGCGGAAGCGCACCGAGTGCTCCGCGTTCGCGATCGTGGGCTCCACGCCGACCCCGGCAGTGCGCCGCGGCGCATGAGCCCGACGAGGAACCGCGCCACCGCGACATCGCCGGTCAGGGGGTGCTGGATCGCGGGCGCCTTCCCGCCGCCGTCCGCGGTGAACACCACATCGTCCGACAGCACGCGTACGACGCCCTCCACGTCGCCGTCGCGCAGCGCCTGCAGGAACTCGCCGACCAGGCGCGCGGCATCTGCGTCGTCCGCGTCGAATCGCGCGCCACCGGTGGTCACGCGCGCCCGCGCACGGTGCATGATCTGCCGGCACGCCGCAGGATCGCGTTCGACGATCGCGGCGATCCCGGTGTAGTCGAACCCCAGCGCCTCGCGCAGCACGAACACCGCACGCTCCACCGGGCCCAGGCGCTCGAGCATCGTGAGCACCGCGACAGACACCGTCTCGTCCTGCTCGATGCGGTGCGCAGGATCCGCGTCGTCGGCGAGCAGCGGCTCGGGGAGCCAGGGACCGACGTACATCTCACGGGCGCGGTGCGCCGATCGCAGTGCGTCGATCGAGAGCCGCGTGGCCACCGTCGACGCGAACGCATCGGGGCGCTCGATCGGGTCGCCGTCGCGTGTGCGCTCGTGAATCCGCAGCATGCCCGTCTGCACGACATCCTCCGCGTCGGCGACGCTGCCGAGCATGCGGTAGGCGATCGAGAACATGAGCGGACGAAGCGTCGGCGCTTCGACGGCGAGATCCATGACCCGAGCCTGTCACACGGCGGCGCCCTCATCCGTCGAAGGGTGTGGAGAGAGGAGAACGATCATGAGGATCTTCATCGCAGGAGGCACGGGTGCGGTCGGTTCGCGGCTGGTGCCGCTGCTCGCCGCTGCCGGCCACGAGGTGACGGCGACCTCGCGGACCGCGGAGGGAACCCGGCGGATCGACAACACGGGCGGGCGCGGCGTGATCATGGACGGCCGGGACGCGGCATCCATCCGCCGCGCCGTGATCCAGGCGCAGCCTGATGTGCTCGTGCACCAGCTCACGTCGCTGGCAGCCGGCTTCGACTTCAAGCGGTTCGACGACGTGTTCGCCGTCACGAACGAGCTGCGCACGCGCGGGACGGACGCCCTCATCGCCGCGGCGCAGGAGGCGGGCACCAGCCGCATCGTCGTGCAGAGCTACACCGGGTGGACCAACCCGCACTCGGGCCCGGCGGTGAAGACGGAGGACGGCCCGATCGACCCCGACCCGGTTCCTGCGGCGCGGAACACGCTCGCCGCGATCGCGCACGCGGAGCGGGCGACCGTCGCCGCCGGCGGACTCGCGCTGCGCTTCGGCAACTTCTACGGCCCGGGTCAGGCGCTCGGAGCCGGCGGCGAGATGCTGGAGGCGGTGCGCAAGCGCCAGGTCCCCCTCGTCGGTGGCGGGAGCGGGGTGTGGTCGTTCTGCCACATCGACGACGCGGCCGCCGCGACGGTCGCCGCGGTGACGCGGGGTGCGGCGGGGGTGTACAACATCGTGGACGACGATCCCGCACCGGTTGCGGACTGGCTGCCCGAGCTCGCGCGGATGGTCGGCGCCAAGCAGCCGCTGCGGGTGCCGGCCTGGATCGCCCGCATGCTCATCGGCGAGTTCGGGGTGGCATGGATGACCACCGCGCGCGGCTCGTCGAACGCGAAGGCCAGGGACGCGCTGGGCTGGGCGCCGCAGTACGCGAGCTGGCGCGAGGGCTTCCGCACCGGTCTCGGCGTCGGCCCGGCGGGCGGCCCGTCGCGCTGACTCGGCCGCTGACCTGTGCGCGGATGCCGGCGGGCGGCTACTCGTCGAACAGCCCGCGGATGTCGTCGGCGGTGAGCGCCTGGCCGAACAGGGCATCGTCGTCCATCACCGACCGGAACAGTCGCGCCTTGCGTTGCTGCAGCGCCATCACCTTCTCCTCGATGGTGCCGTTGGCGATGAGGCGGTACACCATGACGCTGCGGTGCTGGCCGATGCGGTGCGCGCGGTCGACCGCCTGCGCCTCGGCGGCCGGATTCCACCAGGGGTCGAGCAGGAACACGTAGTCCGCCTCGGTCAGCGTCAGGCCGAAGCCGCCCGCCTTGAGGCTGATGAGGAACACCGGCGCCTCTCCCCCGCGGAAGGCCTCGACGGCGCCATCGCGATCGCGCGTCGACCCGTCGAGGTACGCGTAGGGGATGCCGCGCTCCTCGAGTCGCGCCGACACCAGGCCGAGGAACGACGTGAACTGACTGAACACGAGGGCGCGGTGCCCCTCGGCGAGGGCTTCGTCGAGCTGCTCGAACAGGGCGCCCAGTTTGCTCGGCGCGATATGGGCGTGGGCCGGATCGACGAGCTCGGGGGCGAGGCTGAGCATGCGCAGCAGGGTCAGGGAGCGGAACACGATGAAGCGGTTGCGGTCGAGGTCTTCGAGCAGTCCCAGCACCTTCTGGCGCTCACGCTGCAGGACAGTGTCGTAGAGGGCGCGGTGGGCGGCGCCCAGCTCGATGCGCACCTCCTGCTCCTGCTTCGCCGGCAGGTCGGCGGCGACCAGCTCCTTCGTGCGTCGCAGCACCAGCGGACGGATGCGGCGCCGCAGGCGCGCGAGACGGCCGGCGCGATACGCGCCGCCCTCCTGGTTCTCGGGCACCTTGCCCTTCTCGATCGGACCGACGTACTCCTCGCGGAACCGGCGTGCCGACGGGAACAGGCCGGGCGCCGTGAGCGAGAGCAGCGCCCACAGCTCGGTGAGGCTGTTCTCGAGCGGCGTGCCGGTGACGGCGAAGACGACATCTGCCGGCAAGTCGCGTGCCGCCCGGTAGGCCTTGGTCTGGCTGTTCTTCACGAACTGCGCCTCGTCCAGGATCAGGCCCGCCCACGTGACACGGCCGAACTCGGCCTCATCCAGGCGCAGCAGCGTGTACGAGGTCACGACGATGTCGGCGGCGGCTGCGGCATCCGACACCGTCGTCCCCCGCTTGGCGCGCGTCGCGTCGACGACGGCCACACGCAGATCGGGCACGAACCGCGCCGCCTCGCTGCGCCATGTCGAGAGCACGGATGTGGGCGCCACCACCAGGAAGGGGCGCTCCTCGCCGTGCTCACGCGCGTGCGCGATGAGGGCCAGCAGCTGCAGCGTCTTGCCGAGCCCCATGTCGTCGGCCAGGATGCCGCCGAGCCGGTGCTGCCACAGGAAGGCCAGCCAGTCGTAGCCGACCCGCTGATACGGGCGCAGGTCCGCCTGCAGCGTGGACGGGAGCGGCGTGGCGGGCACCCCGTCGGCGTCACGCAGCGCCTCGACCGTGGCGCGCCAGGAGACCGCGGGTTGCGCTTCATCGGCGAGATCCTCGAAATCCGCCCACAGCGCGGTCTGGTACCGGCTGATGCGCGGCCCGGTCTCCCATTCGTCGAGCTCTCCGGCTTCGTCGATGAGGTCGCGCAACCGGTGCAGTGAGGGATGGGACAAGGAAAAGTAGGCGCCGTCGCTGAGCAGGATCTTCTTGCGGCCGCGAGAGAGAGCGGTGAAGAGGGTTCCGAACGGAATGCGGCGGCCGTCGATCGTCACGACGACGCCCAGGTCGAACCAGTCGGCGTCGGTCGTCTCGACCGAGGTGACGTCGATCCGGGGATCGCCGGAGAGCTCGCGGTACGGCGGACGCTCGCCCGAGATCTCGACGCGGACGTCCTCGTCGGCTTCCAGGAGCGGCAGCAGCTGCGAGGCGAACTCCGCTGCTTCCAGCCCCACGAGCGACCCGGCGGCGGCGAAGTCCACGGGGGCGTGATCTCGCCACAGCGCCTCGACGCGGCCGCGGATCGCCGCTTCTGCCGCCGCGTCGCGGTCGTCGTCGGCCGCGTCGAGCCCCCGCAGCTCGGCGTCGCCATAGCGCCACGACAGCGTGTAGACGAGCCGGTGGCTCGGCTCGAACTTCACCAGCAGCACCAGCTGCGGCCGGGGTGGCGGCGCGAGGTCGAGACCCGGGGCGTCGATCTCCACGCGCCGTGCGATGCGGGGCAGGTGGTCGCGGACGAACTCGTCGGCCTCTTTGGCCGGGACCGTCACCGCCTCGCGCGCGGTGAGGAGCGCGGGTACCGGGTCGGGCAGCGCGACGGCTGCCAGCACCAGATCGATGCGCTCACGCTGCACCGTGAAGCGGTAGACCCCGGTGTGTCCGACCGGGCGCAAGGTGGCGGCATCATCCTGCTCGCCGTCGATTGTGACGACGGGCAGGACCTCGAGGCCGTGTGCGGTTCGCTGCGCCTGCACAGCGACGGTCGCCGTGGACGCCAGTGCGACCGTGCTGCTGCGCTTCGTCGGGACGAACGGGATGCCGTGGCCTGCGGCGGCGGCCAGGTGCGGCCAGAGGAGGCTCGACTCGATGTCGTCGAGCGTCAGCCACTCCGACACGTCGGAGAAGGCGCCGAACGATCGGACGTCGCGGCCGATGCTGTGCAGCTCAGCGAACCAGCGGGCCTGCGCGGGGTCGTACACCGTCGTCGGTCGGCGCAGCGCGTCCCACGACACGCCGCCCTTGATCCAGGCGTCGGAACGGCTGGAGCGCTCGAGTGGACGGAGACCGACGAGCACATCGGCGCCGTGCTGGTGCAGACCGCGGGGCGTCGCCGACTCGACGCGGGCCGGCGCCCAGGCCGATGCGCCGCGACGGACGCGCTGGCGCAGCTCGACGCAGAGGGCGAGCGGCGTGTAGGTCCGCGCCGCCGGGGCCGGCGAGGCGAACACCGCACGCCACGACGATCCGCCGGGTTCGGCCGGTGCGGACGCCGCGAGCCGGTTGGCGGCGAGCAGCGTCGCCACCGTGTGCTTGCAGTCGAACTGCACCGGGCACGTGCACGATGTCGCGGCGATGGGGTGGTCCACCCGCTGCGGGTCGAGCCGCACCCGGCTGCGGTACGTCCTGCCGGCGCTGCCGGCGACGACGGCCTCGATCACCAGAGCGACCGGATCCCACTCGAGCCGCTGCACCGCCCCGTCGGCGAAGTAGGCGGCGCCGCGCTCGTACGAGCCGCTGTCGGTGTGGCGGCGGATGTGCCCGGGGTCGACGAACGGCAGGGGTCCGGTGGACGGCGGGGTCACGGCATCCATCCTGCCAAGGCGCGCCGACAGCGCGGCGAGCGTGCGGTGATCAGCCGGCGCGCGCGATCCGGGCGAGGACGCCGTGGACGAACGGGCCGGACTCGTCGGTCGAGAACTCCTTGACGAGCTCGACCGCCTCGTCGATGGCGACGGCGGTGGGCACCTCGTCGTTGTAGAGGATCTCCCATGCGCCGATCCGCAGCACGGCGCGGTCGACCGCGGGCATGCGCGCGAGCGTCCAGTCCTTGGCGAACGTGGTGATCTGCTCGTCGATGGCGTCCTGGTTGTCGATCACGCCGTCGACGATCTCACGGGCGTACAGCCACGAGGCCTGGCGGGCGGGCTCGTTCGCGGCCCGCTTCGCCTCGGCGGCGAGGACGGTCGCCGGCGCATCGCCGCGGACGTCGGCCTGGAAGAGGATGTCGAGCGCGCGTTTGCGCGCCTTCGTGCGGGCACTCATCGGTCAGCGGCCGCCGACCTCAGTTGACGCGGCCGAGGTAGTCGCCGGTGCGCGTGTCGACCTTGACCTTGGTGCCCGTCTCCACGAACAGCGGGACCTGGATCTCGTAGCCCGTCTCGACCGTCGCCGCCTTGGTGCCCGCCGACGAGCGGTCGCCCTGCAGGCCCGGCTCGGTGTAGGTGATCTCGAGGATGACCGACGCGGGCAGCTCGACGTAGAGCGGGTTGCCGTTGTTGAGCGCGATCTGCACCTGCTGGTTCTCGAGAAGGAAGTTGGCGGCATCGCCGACGGTGGCGGCGCCCACGTTGATCTGGTCGTAGTCGACGACGTCCATGAAGACGAAGTTGTCGCCGTCGTTGTACAGGTACGTGAAGTCGCGGCGGTCGACGTTCTCGATGTCGATCTTCGCGCCCGCGTTGTAGGTGCGGTCGACGACCTTGCCCGAGACGACGTTCTTGAGCTTCGTGCGGACGAATGCGCCACCCTTGCCCGGCTTGACATGCTGGAACTCGATGACGTTCCAGAGCTGACCGTCGATGCTGAGGACGACGCCGTTCTTGATGTCTGCGGTGGATGCCATGAGGGTGCGAATCCGTTTCGTTGTGGTGTGCGCGGCGTGAAGTGAGAGGCGGTCGCTGCCCTTCTCCAAGCACAGGGACCGGCAGCGCCGACGTTCGATTCTACGGGATGCCTGGTCCCGGCCGATTCGTCAGCCCTCGGCCTGCCCGGTGAGGATGTCGATGAGACGCCCGACGGCCGTCGCGTAGCCGGCCACGCCCTCGCCGATCACGTGCACCAGGGCGACGTCGGCGACGTACGAATGATGACGGAATTCTTCCCGTGTCTTCACGTCGGAGATGTGGACCTCGGCGACGGGAAGGCCGACGCCCGAGAGAGCGTCGCGCAGCACGACGGACGTGTGGGTGAGCCCGCCGGGATTGATCACGATGCCGGCGCAGTCGTCGCGTGCCGCGTGGATCGCGTCCAGGAGCACGCCCTCGTGGTTGCTCTGCACCGCCCTCACCTCGAAGCCGCGGCGGGCGGCGGCATCCGTCGTCACCTGCTCCACGTCCGCGAGCGTCGCCGTGCCGTAGATGTCGGGTTCCCGCGCGCCCAGGAGGTTGAGATTGGGTCCGTTGACGAGCAGCAGGCGGCGGGGCGTGGTCATGGTCGCACGATAGCAGCGGCCCGCGATGGCCTGCCGGTCACCGCAGCGGTCGCGCCATGACGATCTCGGGCCCGATGGAGCTGGAGTACGTCTCGCCGGTGGGTGCGAAGCCCGCGCGTCGGTAGGCGCCCTGGGCGCGATGGTTGTCGCGATGGACGTCGAGGGAGATCCGGTCGAGCCCGAGACGCGCCGCCCATCCGGCCGCCGCAGCGAGCAGGGCATCGACCGCACCAGAGCCACGGTGGTCGGGGTTCACATACACGCCCACGACGTCGGCTCTGCGGTCGTCGACGAACCGCCCGAGGTGATCCTTCTGCCCGGTGGCGCGGA
This sequence comes from Microbacterium sp. LWS13-1.2, assembly GCF_040144835.1. Taxonomy (NCBI): domain Bacteria; kingdom Bacillati; phylum Actinomycetota; class Actinomycetes; order Micrococcales; family Microbacteriaceae; genus Microbacterium; species Microbacterium sp. LWS13-1.2. The sequence continues at coordinate 583,793 of NZ_CP151632.1, read as the reverse complement.
TCAGCACCGACAGGCTGCCGACCCAGACGCCGTCGACCACCGCGACGAATTGCGCCGCGGTCTCGCTGGTCGCCGCGGTCTGCGTCCGCTCGCGCCAGAAGTCGTCGCTGCGCGCGGCGACCTGCTCGGAGGTCTCGAGGAACGCGATCGCCGCGTCGGGGTCGCTGGTGGACTCGAGCCGGAGCGCGCGTACCGCAGGCCATTCGTCGGAGCGGATGCGGCGCACCGCGAGGCGAGGGTCGGGCGATGCCGTCATCCGAGCACCCTATCGGGGCGATCGGCGCGTCGTCAGCCCGCGACCTCCTGGTACGCGGCGAAGAGCAGGGATTCGTCGGGCGCCTGGAGCACGGTGGGCTTGGCGATGTCGTCGAGCACGATGAAGCGCAGCATGCCGCCGCGGCTCTTCTTGTCGCGCTGCATGGTCGCCAGCAGCGTCGGCCAGCGCCCCGCACCGTACGTCGTCGGCAGGCCGAGAGACTCCAGGATGTCGCGGTGGCGCTGCGCGGCGGCATCCGGGAGCCGGCCCGCCAGCCGTGACAGCTCGGCGGCGAAGACCATGCCGACCGAGATCGCGGCGCCGTGGCGCCAGCGGTAGCGCTCGGCGTGCTCTATGGCGTGGCCGAGGGTGTGGCCGTAGTTGAGGATCTCGCGGAGGCCGGCTTCGCGCAGGTCCTCCCCCACGACGCGCGCCTTCATCTCGATGGCGAGCTCGATGGTGCGACGGAAAGCGGCGCCCTGCGGGTCGACGGCGGTCTCGGGGTCGGCCTCGACGAGGTCGAGGATCTCGGGAGCCCAGATGAAGCCGGCCTTGACGACCTCGGCGTAGCCCGCGACGCGCTCGTTGCGCGACAGCGAGTCGAGCAGGTCGAGGTCGCAGATGACGCGGCGCGGCGCCCAGAAGGCGCCCACGAGGTTCTTGCCCTCGGCGGTGTTGACGCCCGTCTTGCCGCCGACGGCCGCGTCCACCATGCCGAGCACGGTGGTCGGCACCTGCACCACTTCGACGCCGCGCAGCCAGGTGGCCGCGACGAAGCCGGCGAGATCGGTGACCGCTCCCCCGCCGAAGCCTACGACGACGTCGGTGCGGGTGAAGTCGGCCTTGCCCATGACCTGCCAGCAGAACGCGGCGACCTCGATGCGCTTTCCGGCCTCGGCGTCAGGGATCTCGGCCAGCAGCACCTCACGGTCGCCCACCAGTTGCGCGCGCAGGCCCTCCGCCTGGGCGGCGAGGGTCGGCGGGTGGATCACGAGCACCTTGCGAGCGGCCGCGGGCAGCGCTTCGCCGAGGGAGGCCAGGATGCCGTGGCCGACGGTGATGTCGTAGCTCGCGTCCCCGCTCACGGTGATGGTCGTCGCATCGGTCACGCGGTCTGCTCCTTCTCGCGGGGGCTGATGTCGCCCGGCCGTGCGGAGTCGCTGGGCTCGGCGGTCTGGCCGCGTACCCAGGCGACCAGGGCGTCCACGACGTCCTGCAGCGGGCCGGTCGACGTGTCGAACGTCACGTCGGCGAGCTCTTCGTACACTGGGCGGCGCTCTTCGAAGATCGCCGTCCAGCGCTCGATCGCGTCGTCGCCACCCTGCAGCAGCGGCCGGTTCGAGTCGCGTACGCGGCCCGCCACCACGCGCGGCGACACGGTGAGGAGGACGACGCGGTGACCGGCGAGCTCGGCGCGCGTGTCGGGATCCATGACGGCCCCGCCGCCCAGCGAGACGATGCCGCCGGTGGCGAGGCCCTCGCTGACCGCGGCGCGCTCGGCCGCGCGGAAGCGCGCCTCGCCGTGCTCGACGAAGAGCTGCTCGATGGGTCCGTGGTCGCGGACGACCGCCGCGTCGGTGTCGAAGAAGCGCACACCGAGTGCGCGTGCGGCCTTCTTGCCGATGCTGGTCTTGCCGGCCCCCATCGGACCGATCAGCACGACGGCGTCAGAGTGCGAGGTCATGCTCGGCGAGGTCGGCGTCGCTCTCGGCCGCGCTGCGCAGCGCGTCGGGGATGGCGGCGAGGTAGCTCTCGAGGTTGCGGCGCGTCTCGGCGACGCTGTCGCCGCCGAACTTCTCCAGCACGACGTCGGCCAGGACCACCGCGACCATCGCCTCGGCGACGACGCCCGCCGCCGGGACGGCGCACACGTCGGAGCGCTGGTGGTGCGCCGACGCGGCGTCGCCGGTCGCGACATCCACAGTGCGGAGGGCCCGCGGCACGGTCGCGATCGGCTTCATGCCGGCGCGCACGCGCAGCACGGTGCCGGTCGACATGCCGCCCTCCGTGCCGCCCGCCTTGTCGCTCGAGCGCGTGATGCCCTCGCCTGCCACGAACAGCTCGTCGTGGGCGGCGGAGCCGCGGCGGCGGGTCGTCTCGAAGCCGTCACCGACCTCCACGCCCTTGATGGCCTGGATGCTCATGAGCGCCTGCGCGAGCTTGGCGTCGAGGCGGCGGTCCCAGTGGACGTGCGAGCCGAGCCCCGGCGGCAGGCCGTAGGCCAGCACCTCGACGATGCCGCCGAGCGTGTCGCCGTCCTTGCGCGCCTCGTCGACCTCTGCCACCATGGCCGCGCTCGTGGCGGCATCGAAGCAGCGCAGCGGATCCGCGTCGAGCGTCTCGACGTCGTCCGGCGTGGGCAGGGCCGAGCCCGCGGGAACCTGCACCGGGCCGATCGAGAGCGTGTGGCTGACGAGACGGATGCCGAGCTCGGCCAGGAACGCGCGGGCGATGGCGCCGAGCGCGACGCGGGCGGCCGTCTCGCGGGCGCTCGCGCGCTCGAGGATCGGCCGGGCCTCGTCGAAGCCGTACTTCTGCATGCCGACGAGGTCGGCGTGGCCCGGTCGCGGGCGCGTGAGCGCGGCGCCGCGGCCGCGCGACTTCTCGGTGAGCTCGACCGGCTCGGGGCTCATGACCTCGACCCACTTCGGCCATTCGGTGTTGCCGATGCGCAGCGCGATGGGGCTGCCGAGGCTCGTGCCGTGCACGACACCCGACGAGATGGTCAGCTCGTCCTCTTCGAACTTCATGCGCGAGCCGCGGCCGTAGCCCAGCTTGCGGCGCGCGAGATCCGCCTGGATCGCGGCGCGGGAGATGGGGACGCCCGCAGGCAGGCCCTCCATGACGGCGACGAGTTCGGGGCCGTGCGATTCGCCGGCCGTGAGCACGCGGAGCATTGGTCCAGTCTCCCACGCCCGGGGCCGCCGTTACGCCGTCGTCGGCTCCTCGAGCACGCTGCGCATCGCCTCGAGCGACTCCGCCTCGTTCGAGAGCGGCGCGTCCGGGTCGCCGTTCCGGAAGATCCGGACCTGCAGCAGGGCCTGGTGCAGCAGCATCCCGAGCCCCGACCGCGCGACGCGGTCCGCTCGATCCCACGCGGCCGACAGGGCGGTGGGCCAGTGGCCGTAGACGACATCCAGCAGCAGGCCGCCGGAGCGTGCGAGCGCGTCGGCGGCGGCATCCGTCACCGGCGCATCCCCCGGCAGCGTCGCGATGGTGAGCTCCGCGGCGCGGTGATCGGATGCCGTGAATGCGACCGTCCGGACCGCGATGCCGAGCCGACGACCGAGCTCGGCCAGCGGCGCCACCGCCTCGGGCCGGCGTGCGACCACGTCGACCTCTTCGACCCCGAGCTCGGACAGAGCGACGAGGGCGGAGGTCGCCGTGGCACCGGCGCCGACGATGCGGGCGTGCGCGACCGTCGTGATCCCGTCGTCGGCGAGGGCGCGCACGATGCCCCCGACATCGGTGTTGAAACCGCGCGGACCGGCGGGATCGAGCAGCAGCGTGTTGACGGCGCCGGTCAGCTCGGCCCGGCGGTCGCGGGTGGATGCCGCCGCGAAGGCCACGCCCTTCAGCGGCATCGTGAGCGAGAGACCGCGCCAGCTGTCGTCGAGCTCGGTCAGCTCGCGTGCGAACGACGCCTCGTCGACGCGGCGCAGCCCATAGGACCAGTCCAGACCGAGCACCGCGTACGCCGCGGCGTGCAGCTGCGGCGAGCGACTGTGCGCGATCGGATCGCCCCAGACCTCGAGACGCGTCGCCTCGGGGCTCAGCACCCCCGGTCCGGGTTCTCGCTGCACCACTGCTGCCACTGGTCCACGTACTCCAGGTGCTCGCTGTACGTGCTCGTGAAGATCGTCTCGCCCGTGTCGAGGTTGACCGTCACGAAGTACAGCCACGGCCCGTCCGCGGGATGCATGGCCGCGTCGATCGCCACGTCACCCGGGTTAGAGATCGGACCGATCGGCATCCCCGCGTGGTAGTACGTGTTCCACGGGTTCGGGTCGTTCAGCGCCTCTTCGGACGAGCTCACCGTGCCGTCGTGCATCTCGCCGTAGCCGTACTGCGCCGTCGAGTCCATCTGCAGCTTGCCGAAGGTCTCCTGGTTGCTGGGATCGAGGCGGTTCTGGATCACGCGCGAGACCTTCTGCATGTCGACCTCGTAGCGCGCCTCGCGCTGGATGATCGAGGCGACCGTGAGGATGCGCTGGCGGTCCTCGGCGGGAACGCCCGCCGCATCGAGCGACTGCACCGTTCGGTCGACGAGCGTCTGGATCGCGGACTGCGCCGTGACGCTGGGGTCGAACGTGTAGGTCGCCGGGAACAGCCAGCCTTCGAGCGGCTGCCCCCCTGCCGCGACGATGGCCGGATCGACGGGAACACCGTACTGAGACGGGTCGGCGGCGGCAGCCTGGAGGTCGGCGAGCGGGATGCCGGTGCCCTCGGAGATCCGCTCGAGCGTGCCGTCGAGCGTGAAGCCCTCGGGGATCTGCGCGGTGAACTCCTGCTTGTTCGCCGGCTCGAGGAGGGCCGCCAGCGCCGCCTCGCTCGTCATCTGCTTCTGGAGCTTGTACACGCCGGGCTGGAACATCGGGTTCTGCCCGGTCGTGATCAGGTAGTCGTAGAAGGCGTCGGGGGTCTTGGTCACTCCCGCGTCGTACAGCGACTGCGAGATGGGCGATCCGGTGTCGCCCGATGCGATCGTGACGAAAACCTGGCCGTTGGCGAGGCCGGCCTCGTAGTCCTTGGGCTCTTCCCAGCCCATGACCTCGCGGATCTGGTCCTCGTACGTCGTCCACACGTAGTACGCGCCGCCGGCGATGCCGCCGAGGATCACGAGCACGATGCCGAGCGCGATCCAGCCGCCGATGCGCCGGCGCTTCTTGTCGGGAGGTGGGGGCACGCGTCCGATGTCCTCCGTCGAGCCGGAACCGCTGAACAGGTCGTCGAGCGTCGCCGTCGTCCGCATCGGCGGCTCGCCGTCCGTGGCCGGGCGGGAGGCTGCTGCCGCGCGGCCGCCGGTGGGTGCCGCGGAGGCGGACGGAGCGGTGGCACCGCGGCTGTACGGCATGGCCGGCCCGGAGCCGGCGGCCGCGAAGAGCCAGGCATCGTCGTCGGCCGGGGACTCCTCGACCGGGATCGGCTGCGTCGGGCGGGGCGTGCGCAGCGGCACCGGCTGGAAGCCGCTGCCCGGTGCGGGCTCCTCGGTGGCGGCGGGCGCCTCCGAGGACGCGGGCGTGGCCGGCGCGGGCGCGGCGGGCGCGGACGCCGGCGCGGGCGGAGTGGAACCGCTCCCGACGACGGGAGTGGCGCCGGTGATGAGCGATTCCCAGGTGGCTGCGGGCTCCGCGGGTGCCGGAGTCGCCGAGGCGGGCGCTGGTGCGATCCCGGGCGTCATCTCCGGTGTCGTCGGCGTCGCACCCGTCGCGGCTCGCTTCGCCGCCTCACGGGCAGCGCGGCGCGACGGGGGAACTGCTTCGCCGTCGGGCGATGAGTCGGGCATCAGGCGGGCTCCTGGGGGACGGGGATTCCGGGAGGTCGTCCGGTGCTCTTCTCGACGTCGAGCGCTTGCTGGAGCAGGACGACCGCGGCGACCTGGTCAACGATGCTACGCGAAGATCGCTGTGATCTGCCCGAACTGCGCAGCGCCGCGTGCGCCGAGACGGTCGAGAGACGCTCGTCGACGAGCCGCACCGGGAAAGCGGATGCCGCCGCCAGGGCGGCGGCGAAGTCGCGCGCGTCCTGGGTGGAAGCGGTGTCCTCGCCCCGCAGATTCATGGGCAGGCCCACCAGCAGCTCGACCACCGAGTACTCATCGGCCAGCGCCACGATCCGCGCCACCGAGGCGTCGTCGCGTGGGACCGTCTCGACCGGTGTCGCGAGCAGGCCGTCGGGATCGCTCGTGGCGACGCCCACGCGGGCCTTGCCGACGTCGATGCCGAGCCGCCTGCCCCGCCTGAAACCGCTCACCGGCACTTCCCGATCACGCGCCGAGCGCGTCCTTCACGGCGGTCAGCGCCGCGGCAAGGGCCGCGGCATCCGTTCCACCGCCCTGCGCCACATCGTCGCGTCCGCCGCCGCCGCCGCCGAGGACGCCGGCAGCGCTCTTGGCGAGCACGCCGGCCTTGGCCCCGGCGGTGCGCGCGGCCTCGTTGGTGGCCACGATCACGACCGGCCGTTCGTTGACCACGGCGCCGAGCGCGACGACGGCGGCGTCGGAGCCCAGGCGCTCGCGCACCTGCAGCGCCAGCGAGCGGACGTCGTCGGCGGAGGCCGCCGTGCCGAGAGACTCGGCGACGACGAGCGTGTCGCCCACACGGGCCGCGGCCGCCGCGAGGGCGGGCAGCCGGTCGCCGAGCGCCTTGGACTCGAATGCCGCGATCTTCTTCTCCGCGGCCTTGAGACTGGCCTGCAGCTCGGCGATGCGCGCCGGCAGCTGTTCGCGCGGCGCCTTCAGCGACGACGTGAGCTGCGACACGATGGCGCGCTCGGCCGCCAGCGAGCGGAACGCATCGAGGCCGACGAGCGCCTCGACCCGTCGGTTCGACGCTCCGACCGACGACTCGCCGAGCAGGCTGATCAGCCCGATCTCGGCACTCGCCGACACGTGCGTGCCCGCGCACAGCTCGCGCGACCAGGGGCCGCCGATGTCGACCATGCGCACCGTGTCGCCGTACTTCTCGCCGAACAGCGCCATCGCACCGAGAGATTTCGCCTCGTCGAGCGGCAGCACCCGCGTCGTCACCTCGAGGTTGTCGCGCACCGCGTTGTTGGCGATCTCCTCGATCTCGGTCTTGGTCGCGTCGGACAGCGCCTGACCCCACGAGAAGTCGAAGCGCATATAGCCGGCGCGGTTCAGCGAGCCGGCCTGCGTCGCGGTCTTGCCGAGGGTGTCGCGGAGCGCCGCGTGCACCAGGTGCGTGGCCGAGTGCGCCTGTCGGGCGGCGCGGCGGTTCGCGGCATCCACCACCGTCGTCGCGGGCTGACCTACGCCGACCTCGCCCGTCGACACCTCGACGGTGTGGCTGATGAGCCCGGGAACTGGCTTCTGCACGTCGAGCACCTCGAGCTCGTAGCCGGGGCCGACGATGACGCCCTTGTCGGCGACCTGGCCGCCGGACTCGGCGTACAGCGCGGTCTCGGCCAGGATCACCTCGGCGATCTGACCCACGCTCGCGCGGTCGACCGAGATTCCGTCGACGAGGATGCCGAGCACCTGCGACTCCGCCTCGAGATCGGTGTAGCCGGTGAAGACGGTCTCGCCCTGCGCGCGCAGATCGCGATACACGCTGGTGTCGGCGAGCTGGCGCTTGCGCGCCCGGGCGTCGGCCTTGGCGCGGGCGCGCTGCTCCTGCATGAGGCCGTCGAACGCGGCTCGGTCGACGCTGAGGCCGGCCTCCTCGGCGATCTCGAGCGTCAGGTCGATCGGGAAGCCATAGGTGTCGTGCAGCAGGAACGCCTCCGACCCGGTGAGCGTGGTGCCGCCGGTCGCCTTCGTCTCGGCGAGCGACTCGTCGAGGAGGGACTCCCCCGCCGCGAGCGTGCGGAGGAAGGTCGCCTCCTCCGCGAGGGCGTACTGCGAGATGCGCGCCCAGTCGGCATCGACGACCGGGTAGGCGTCCTTCATCGCGTCGCGGGACGCCTCGAACAGCACGCTGAACGTCGGCCCGTCGACGCCCAGCAGACGCATCGAGCGGATCACGCGGCGCATGAGGCGGCGCAGGATGTAGCCGCGGCCGTCGTTGGCGGGAGTGACGCCGTCCGACATCAGCATGAGCGACGAGCGGACGTGATCGGCGACGACGCGGAACCGCACGTCGTCCTCGTGGTCCGCGCCGTACGTGCGGCCCGACAGCTCGACCGCCTTGTCGAGAACCGGACGCACCTGGTCCGTCTCGTACATGTTGTCGACGCCCTGCTTGATGAACGCGATCCGCTCCAGGCCCATGCCGGTGTCGATGTTCTTGTTCGGCAGCTCGCCGACGATGTCGAAGTCGTACTTCGAGCGCACGTTGGTGATCTCGTACTGCATGAACACGAGGTTCCAGATCTCGACGTAGCGGTCGTCGTCGGTGGCGGGGCCGCCGTCGATGCCGTACTCCGGACCGCGGTCGAAGAAGATCTCCGAGCAGGGTCCTGCGGGGCCCGGAAGGCCGGTGCTCCAGTAGTTCGTGTCCTTGCCGAGGCGCTGGATGCGCTCCTCGGGCAGGTCGGTGAGCTTCAGCCAGAGGTCGTGCGCCTCATCGTCCTCCTCGTAGACGGTGACCCACAGGTCCTTCTGGTCGAAGCCGAGCCCGCCGTCGGCCTCGGGGCTCGTCAGCAGATCCCAGGCGTAGCGGATCGCGCCTTCCTTGAAGTAGTCGCCGAACGACCAGTTGCCCAGCATCTGGAAGAAGGTTCCGTGACGCGGGGTCTTGCCGACTTCCTCGATGTCGTTGGTGCGGATGCACTTCTGGTTGTCCGCGGCACGCGCGTACGGCGCGGGGACGTCGCCTGAGAGGTACGGGATGAACGGCACCATGCCGGCCACCGTGAACAGCAGGGCCGGGTCATCGGTCACCAGCGATGCCGAGGGGACGATGGTGTGGCCGTTCTTCTCGAAGTAATCGAGGAAGCGCTGTGCGATCTCGGCGGTCTTCATGCGGGTCCTTGCGTGTGCGTGCGGGCGTGCGTGTGCGGGCGTGTTCGGGCGTCTGACGACGGGCCCGGGGGCGTGCGGGCGGGAGAAGACCCCGCGGTCAGTCGGCGAGCTTGTCGGCGGCGTCTTCGACGGCGTCCGCGACGTTCTCGGCGACACCGGACGCTGCGGCCCGGGCAGAGTTCGCCGCATCGGCGGCGGCATCCCGCACGTCGCCGACCAGACCCGCGAACCGGGCTTCCTGCTCGCGGTACGCGTCGCCCATGCGATCGGTGAACTCCGTGATGCGGGCGTCGACGTCGGCGAGGATCTCGTGGCCGCGCGGGTCCTTGTTCATCATGTGTGCGAGCACGAACCCGCCGGCGATGCCGAACAGGAACCACAGGAGGTTCTTCATGTCACCACTTCCTCGCGGGGCCGCCGGGGCGCGGCATCCCACCATCGTATGCCGAAACGCTCATGGCACGCCCACTGTCCATGACGGTGAGGCGGGGACGACGAAGGGCGCCGGGAAGATCCCGGCGCCCTTCGTTCGTACGACTGCTGTCGCTGGATCTCTCGAAGCGTCAGCGAGCCGCGTAGTACTCGACGACGAGCTGGACGTCGCAGACCACGGGGACCTCGGCGCGCTTGGGGCGACGCACGAGACGGGCCTGCAGCTTGTCGAGCTCGACCTCGAGGTAGCCCGGAACGGGCGGCAGGACCTCGGCGTGACCGCCGAGCGCTGCGACCTGGAAGGGCTCGATGCCCTCGCTCTTGGCCTTGACGTGGATGAGCTGACCCGGCTTCACGCGGAACGACGGGCGGTCGACGAGCTGGCCGTCCACGAGGATGTGGCGGTGCACGACCATCTGACGCGCCTGCGCGGTGGTGCGGGCGAAGCCGGCACGCAGCACGAGGGCGTCCAGACGCATCTCGAGCTGCTCGACGAGGTTCTCACCGGTCAGACCCTGGGTGCGACGGGCCTCGTTGAACTGGATGCGCAGCTGCTTCTCGCGGATGCCGTACTGCTCGCGCAGACGCTGCTTCTCGCGGAGGCGGACGGCGTAGTCGCTGTCCTGCTTGCGCTTGGTGCGGCCGTGCTCACCCGGCGCGTAGGGGCGCTTCTCGAGGTACTTGGCTGCCTTGGGGGTCAGCGCGACGCCGAGGGCGCGGGAGAGACGGACCTTGCGGCGGTCCTGGGACTTCGTTGCCACGAAGTGTTCCTTTCGATGACGCGGCCGTGTCTTTCACGGCCCGCGGACGTATCGCCCTGTCTTCGCCCTGTCCGGACTGCACGCCGGGGCATGCCGGAAGGTAGGTCAGGAAGAGAGGGGATGCCCGAAAACTGCGTTTCGAGCCCCTCAACCTTACCAGACCCGGCGCCTGGCTCTTATGAGTGCCCCGCGGCGACGGCAGCGGCCGCGCGGGGAGCCGCTGCCGGGCGATCCGCCCCGATGCGGAACGCGATCATCGCTCGCCGTCGAGGATGCGGCGGATCTTCTCCAGACGCGCCTGGAGATCGCGTTCGGCACCGAGCGCCTTCGGCTCGTAGTACCGGCGTCCGCGCAGCTCGTCGGGCAGGTACTGCTGCGCGGCGATGCCGATCTCGGCGTCGTGCGGATACACGTACCCCTTGCCGTGCCCGAGTCGCTTCGCACCGGCGTAATGCGCGTCGCGCAGGTGCACCGGCACGCGTCCGAAGCCGCCGGCGCGCACGTCGGCGATCGCTGCGTTGATGGCCAGGTACGCGGCGTTGGACTTGGCGGTCGTCGCCAGATAGGCGGTCGCCTCCGCGAGCGGGATGCGGCCCTCGGGCATGCCGATGAGCTGCACGGCATCGGCTGCCGCCACCGCGATCGGCAGAGCCTGGGGGTCGGCCAGTCCGATGTCTTCCGCGGCCGAGATGATGAGGCGCCGGGCGATGAAGCGCGGGTCCTCCCCCGCCTCGATCATCCGCGCCAGGTAGTGCATCGCGGCATCCACATCAGAGCCGCGGATGGACTTGATGAAGGCGCTGATCACGTCGTAGTGCTCGTCGCCCTGCCGGTCGTAGCGCAGCAGCGCACGGTCGACGGCCTGTGCGACGTGTTCCGGAGTGATCACGGGGACAGCCGCTGCTGCGTCCTCGCCGTCGCCGCCCGCCTCGTCGTCCTCGTCGTCGTCCTCGTCTTGGGGCGGGACGGCGAGCGACGCCGCGGCCTCGAGCGCCGTCAGCGCCCGGCGGGCATCGCCCGAGGCGAGGCGCACGAGCGCGTCGCGGGCCTCGTCGCCGAGCGCGACGGCGCCCGACAGGCCCCGGGGATCGGCGACCGCCCGGTCGACGAGCATGCGGAGGTCGTCGTCGGTCAAGGGCTTGAGCGTGAGCAGGAGCGAGCGCGACAGCAGCGGCGAGATGATCGAGAACGACGGATTCTCGGTGGTCGCTGCGATGAGCACGACCCAGCCGTTCTCGACACCCGGGAGCAGGGCGTCCTGCTGCGCCTTGGTGAACCGATGGATCTCGTCGAGGAACAGGATCGTGGACTGCCCGTAGAGATCGCGCTGGGTGAGCGCCTCCTGCATGACCTCGCGCACGTCGCGCACGCCGGCGGTGACCGCGGACAGCTCGACGAAGCGCCGGCCCGATGAGCGTGCGATGGCCTGCGCGAGCGTGGTCTTGCCGGTTCCCGGCGGCCCCCAGAGGATCACCGACGTCGCGGCGCGGGCCGCGGCCTCGGGATTGGCGAGCGTCACGAGGGGTGAGCCGGGCTGCAGCAGGTGCGACTGCCCTGCCACCTCGTCGAGCGAGGTCGGACGCATGCGCACGGCCAGGGGCGTCAGCCCCTGGAAGAGCGCGGTGGGACTGGTCACGTCACCAGGCTATCCCGCGCCCGCGACACCGGATCGGCGGCGGTTTGGCCGCCGTCGTGCCGCCCCGTAGGATCAAGCCGCCCGGGCGCCGTCCCGAGGGCACACGCCGCACGGCCGGCACGCCGAGAACTTCCTCGGTCGCACCGGGCGAGCGGGCAGGGCGAAGCGCCCGAGACAAGGTGAACGAGGAGGTCACGTGGCGACCGGTGGCAAGAACCGTGATGCGCGGGCTGCGCGGGAGCGCGCGCGTCTGTATGAGGCGCGACGCCAGTTCCACGAGGGGCAGGCGCGCCGCCGCACCCGCGACAATCTGATCGCCGGCATCCTCGGCGGGGTCATCGTCCTCGGCCTCATCGGCGCGCAGACGGCGTACTTCGTCGCCGGTCCGGGTGCCCCGGCTCCGTCACCCTCGTCTACCCCGACTCCCACGGCGACGACGCCGGAGCCGACCCCCTCGCCGACCGCGACGCCGGAGCCGAGCGCGACGCCGGCGCCGACCCCCTGACATCTCCCCTGTCGAGCCGCAACGGCATCGGAGGCGAGGCCTTCCCCGTACTAGGCTGTGAGCCGTCCTACTCCCTACAGACGGTGCGAGCCGCGATGAGGTGCATCCCGTGACTGCCGCAGCAGACTCCCAGCCCGAGACCGACGCCACCGAGCTCCCCGGAGGCGCCGGCAACGAGAACCCGACCAGCGTGGACGACGCCGAGACGGCGGAGAACGCGGATGCCGCAGCCCCCGCCGAGGCGGATGTCGCGGCGCCACCGACAGACGTCGAGGATCCAGCCTCCGCCGGCGAGCCCGCCGCGGCCGATGAACCCGCTGACGCGGTGGAACCGGCTGAGGTGGAAGAGCTCGCCGCCGCCGAGGAATCGGCTGACGCGGTGGAGCCCACTGAGGTGGCGGAGCCTGCCGCAGCTGAGGAATCGGCCCCGAACGAGATGCCCGCAGCCGGCGACGACGCGGCCGAGGGCGAGCCCGAGGTCGTCGACATCGAGGTCGTCGGGGTGGACGTCGTCGAGGTCGTGGACGAGTCCGGTGTGACCGAGGTCGAGGTTGTCGAGGTCATCGTCGAGACGGTCCCGTCCGCCGCTGCCGCGTCTGCGGGTGAACCGTGGGGCCGTGTCGACGACGACGGTACCGTCTCGGTCCGCGAGGCCGACGGGTGGCGGGTCGTGGGACAGTACCCCGACGGCTCGGCCGAAGAGGCGCTCGCCTACTTCCAGCGCAAGTACAACGACCTGGCGAGCGAGGTGACGCTGCTCGAAGTGCGCCACCGCCGCGGCGGGGCATCCGCGTCCGACCTGCGCTCGACCGCCCGCACCATCAACGGCAAGCTGCAGGACGCCGCGGCCGTCGGCGATCTCGCGAGCCTGGTCGCTCGCGTCGCCGCACTCACGAAGACCCTCGCCGCCGAGTCCGAGACCGAGGCCGTCGCCGCCCGCGAGGCCGTCGACGACGCGGTGAAGGCGCGCACCGAACTCGTCGAGAAGGCCGAGGCCCTGGCCACCCGCGACCCGCGCACCGTGCAGTGGAAGCAGGCGACCACCGAGCTGAACGCGCTCTTCGACCAGTGGCAGGCGCAGCAGCAGAACGGACCTCGACTGCCCAAGTCGACCGCCCAGCAGCTGTGGAAGCGATTCCGCGACGCCCGGGCAACGGTGGACAAGCACCGCCGCGCGTTCTACGCCGAGCTGGACGAGGCGCACAAGGGCGTTCGCGACCGCAAGACCCGCCTGGTCGAGAGGGCCGAGGCCCTCGCCCCGAAGGGCGAGGACGGCATCCCCGCCTACCGTGAGCTGCTCGACGAGTGGAAGACGGCCGGTCGTGCCGGCAAGAAGGTGGACGACGCCCTGTGGGCGCGGTTCAAGGCTGCAGGCGATGCGCTGTACGGCGCACGGATCGAGCGGGAGACCGCTGATCTCGAGGCCTCGCGCGAGAAGATCGAGCAGAAGCGGGCGCTTCTCGAGGAGGCGAAGCCCGTCTCCGACGAACGCGACATCGCGAAGGCGCGTGCGACCCTGACGGCCGTGCAGCGGCGCTGGGACGAGGTCGGCCGGATCTTCCCGCGCGACACCGAGCGCTCGCTCGACGACGAGCTGCGTCGCATCGAGAACGCCCTGCGCTCGCGCGAGGAGGCCGACTGGAAGCGCAACGACCCGGAGCAGAAGGCCCGCGCGAACGACATGACCCGCCAGCTGACGGATGCGATCCGCAAGCTGGAGGACGAACTCGAGGCAGCCAAGAAGTCGGGCGACGAGCGGGCGATCGCGAACGCGTCCGACGCGCTGGAGGCGCGGCGTACGTGGCTCAAGGCGCTCGGCGGCTGAGCCGTCGTTCGAGGCGTGACGTCCTCGGCGCCCGGGTTGTCCACAGGCGGCCGGCGGCGGCATCCGTCGTCCGGCGACGGTGCGGCAGACTTCGGACGTGGGATCGCCCTTCCTGTACTTCGCGGATGACCGGCTCTCGAACGCCGAGCTGACGGCCGCCTGCCTCGACGGGCACCTGGTGTCGCTGGGCGACGCCTACATGCCCGCCGATGCGGTCGAGACGCCGGCGCTGCGCGCCGGCTCGCTGGTGCGCACACTCGGTGACACCCTTGCGGCCACGCATCTGACCGCGGCATGGATCCACGGCGGACTGCCCGCGCCGCCTGCGCGTCACACCGTGCAGCGTGCCGTGTCGCGCCGCCTCCACGTCGTGCCCGATCGGCAGCTCGTCTACCGCGACCTCGCCGTCACCGCGGAGGACCTGCACCTGATCGGGGGCGTGCACGTGACCACCCCCGAACGCACGCTCGCGGACCTCGCCCGCGTGGGCGACGCCGAGCACACGCGAGCGGCGCGCCTGCTGGCGGGCTCGGATCCGGGTGCCTCGACCCGCGCGATCGCGCGGCTCGAGGCTGGCACGCTCCCCCACAAGCACGCGGCCCTCGCCTGCCTGCGGGAGATGATGACCGCCGCGCTTCAGGAGGACGTGACGCGGTACACGTCGTAGACGGCGTCGATGCGGCGCACGGCGTTGAGCACCCGGTCGAGGTGGACGATGTCGCCCATCTCGAACACGAAGCGGCTGAGAGCCAGGCGGTCGTTCGACGTCGAGACCGTCGCCGAGAGGATGTTCACGTGGTGCTCGCTGAGCACGCGGGTGACGTCGCTCAACAGGCCCGAGCGGTCGAGCGCCTCGACCTGGATCTGCACGAGGAACACGCTCTTCGTCGTGGGAGCCCACTCGACGTCGATCATGCGCTCCGGGTTGTCCATCAGGGACTTGACGTTGGTGCAGTCCGTCCGGTGCACCGAGACGCCGCTGCCGCGGGTCACGAAGCCGACGACCTCATCGCCCGGCACCGGGGTGCAGCACTTCGCGAGCTTGACCAGGATGTCGGGGGCGCCGCGGACGAGGACTCCCGAGTCGCCGCCGCGCGGTGCGCGGGTCCGTCCGACGACCGGCAGGTCGATCGGACCGGTCGTCGTGTCGTTGGCGGCGACCAGCGCGGTGACCTTCTCGATCACCGACTGGGTCGAGACGTGACCTTCGCCGACCGCGGCGTACAGCGCCGAGACGTCCTCATAGCGCAGCAGGTGGGCGACCTCGGTGAACGAGTCCTGGCTCATGAGCCGCTGCAAGGGGAGGTTCTGCCGGCGCATCGCGCGTGCGATCGACTCCTTGCCCTGCTCGATCGCCTCCTCGCGGCGCTCCTTCGTGAACCAGCCGCGGATCTTGTTGCGCGCGCGGGTGCTCCGGACGAACCCGAGCCAGTCCTGACTCGGTCCGGCATCGGGGTTCTTCGAGGTGAACACCTCGACGACGTCGCCGCTCTTCAACTCGGATTCCAGCGGCACCAGGCGGCCGTTCACCTTCGCGCCCATCGTACGGTGACCCACCTCGGTGTGCACCGCGTAGGCGAAGTCCACGGGGGTCGCACCCGCAGGAAGCCCGATCACGCGGCCCTTGGGCGTGAAGACGTAGACCTCCTTGGCGCCGATCTCGAAGCGCAGCGAGTCGAGGAACTCCCCCGGGTCGGCCGTCTCGGCCTGCCAGTCGGAGATGTGGGCGAGCCAGGCCATGTCGGTGTCGAGGGACTTGGAGTCCGGCTTGGCGCCGTTCATCTGCTCTTTGTACTTCCAGTGGGCGGCGACGCCGTACTCCGCCTGCTGGTGCATCTCGTGCGTGCGGATCTGGATCTCGACGGTGCGGCCGCCGGGACCGATGACCGTGGTGTGCAGCGACTGGTAGAGGTTGAACTTCGGTGTCGCGATGTAGTCCTTGAAGCGCCCCGGAAGCGGCGTCCAGCGTGCGTGGATCGCGCCGAGCACGGCGTAGCAGTCGCGAACGCTGCCCACGAGCACGCGGATGCCGATGAGGTCGTAGATGTCGTCGAACTCGCGGCCGCGCACCACCATCTTCTGATACACGGAGTACAGCTGCTTCGGCCGGCCCATCACGCGACCGCGGATCCGCAGTTCCCGAAGGTCGCTGTCGACGGAGGCGATGACGTTCTGCACGTACTGCTCGCGCTGCGGGGTGCGCTGCTTGACCAGGCTGTCGATCTCGGCGTAGAGCTTCGGGTGCAGCACCGCGAACGAGAGATCCTCGAGCTCGGACTTGATCGCCTGGATGCCGAGCCGGTGCGCGAGGGGCGCGTAGATCTCGAGGGTCTCGGTGGCCTTCTTGCGCGCCTTTTCGGGCGGGACGAATCCCCATGTGCGCGCGTTGTGCAGGCGGTCGGCCAGTTTGATGAGGAGCACGCGGATGTCGCGCGACATCGCGACGATCATCTTGCGGACCGTCTCGGCCTGCGCGCTCTCGCCGTATTTGACCTTGTCGAGCTTGGTCACGCCGTCGACGAGCATGGCGACCTCGTCGCCGAACTCGCTCGTGAGCGTCTCGAGCGAGTAGTCGGTGTCTTCGACGGTGTCGTGGAGGAGCGCGGCGGCGATGGCCCGGGGGCCGAGCCCGAGATCCGCGAGGATCTGCGCCACGGCGAGCGGGTGGGTGATGTACGGCTCGCCGCTCTGGCGAGCCTGCCCGGAGTGCGCCTTCTCGGCGACCGAGTAGGCGCGCTCGACGATCGACAGATCGCCCTTCGGGTGGTGCGTGCGCACCGTTCGCAGGAGCTGCTCGACGTCATCCCGGCGCGCGGAGCGCGAGAAGATCCGCGGCACCAGGCGCCGCAGCGACGAGGACTGGGCGGGGGGAACGGTCTCGGTCATGCGATTCCCTCCCCTCCGCCGGACCTCCCAATCCTACGCCCGAGCGGCGAGGCCTCAGGCCGGGGTGCCCGCCAGCTCGCGCGCCGCCACGACGCGCGTGTCGCGCGTCCTGATCGGCTGCTCGTTCTCACGCAGCAGCGAGTACAGCGGCGCCGCGACGAAGATCGTCGAGTACGCGGCCACGATCGTTCCCACGAAGATCGACAGCGACAGGTCGGTGAGCGTCTGCGCGCCGGCCCAGATGAGACCGATGAACAGGATCGCGCCGGTCGGCAGGATCGCGACGATCGTCGTGTTGATCGAGCGCACGAGGGTCTGGTTCACCGCGAGGTTGACGGACTCGCCAAACGTGCGTCCGGAGACCTCGCCGTCTTCGTCGGTGTTCTCCCTGATCTTGTCGAACACGACGGTCGTGTCGTAGAGGGCGTACGAGAGGATCGTCAGGAAGCCGATGACGGCCGCCGGCGAGATCTCGAAGCCGAACAGGGCGTAGACGCCGATCGTGATGACGAGCACGTCCACCAGGCCGATGATGGCCGAGACCGACATCTTCCAGGTGCGGAAGTACAGCGCCAGGATGATGAACGTCAGGGCGAGGAAGATCGCGAGACCCCAGAGCGACGTTCGCGTCACATCGGCGCCCCAGCTGGGACCGATGAACGCGTAGCTGACTTCGGCTTCGGGCACGTCGTACGCCTCGGCGAGGGCCGTCGAGATCTCGCGGCTCTCGGCATCCGTCACCTGGTCGGTCTGGACGCGCACGGCGTCCTCGCCGATCGTGACGACCTTCGTCGTCGCTTCGGGCACGACTGACAGGACGGCGTCGGTGGCGAGCGACTGATCGACCGGCGATGCCACGCCGCTGACGGTGAATTGGGATCCGCCGGTGAACTCGATCGAGAACTGGATGGGACGGAACAGCGGCACCAGCGCCGAGCCGATCACGAGGATCGCGGCGATGAGGAACCACAGGCGTCGCCGGCCGACGAAGGGGAACGACGTCTTGCCCGTGTAGAGGTCGTTGCCGAGCTGGCTCATGGAGCGCATCAGTCGTCTCCCTCCTTGAGGGTCTTGCCGGGTTTCGCGCTGTCGGCGGCGGCCAGTTCGGCCTGCTTCCGCTCGGCGATGGTCTGGCGGCGGGCGGCTTCGCCACGGGCCTTGACGTTTCGACGTCCTGCCGCTCCGGTGGCGACCACGGGCTCGCGGAACTGCGCGCGGCCGCGGTAGACCGCGCCCAGCGCCGTCGGATCGAGCCCGGACAGCGGATGCCCCGAACCGAAGAACCGTGTGCGTGCCAGCAGCTGCAGCACCGGGTGGGTGAACAGGATGAAGATGAGGACATCGATCGCGGTGGTGAGGCCGAGGGTGAAGGCGAAGCCCTTGACCGTCGAATCCGCGAGGATGTACAGCACGACGGCGGCGAGGATGTTGATCGACTTCGAGATGTAGATGGTCCGCTTCGCGCGGCCCCAGCCGTCCTCCACCGCTGCGGTGATGGACTTGCCGTCGCGCAGCTCGTCGCGGATGCGTTCGAAGTACACGATGAACGAGTCCGCCGTGAACCCGATCGTCACGATCAGGCCCGCGACGCCGGCGAGCGACAGGCGGAAGCCCATGCGCCAGGCGAGGATGCACAGTGTGACGTAGGTGAGCACCGCCATCACCGCCAGTGACGCGATGATGATGAAGCCGAGCGCGCGGTACACGATAAGCGAGTAGATCGCGACGAGCACGAGGCCGATGAGACCCGCGATGAGACCGATCTGCAGCTGCTGGGATCCGAGCGTCGCCGAGATCGAGTTCGAGCTCTCCACGGTGAAGCTCAGCGGCAGTGCGCCGTACTTCAGCTGGTCGGCGAGCACCTTCGCCGACTCCTGGGTGAAGCTGCCCGTGATGCTCGGCTTGCCGTCGAGGATCACGCCGTTCATCGACGGCGCCGAGAGGACGTAGCCGTCGAGCACGAACGCGAACTGGTTGAGCGGCGCCTGCGCGCCGTACAGCCGCTGGCTGATCTCGCCGAACGTCGTCGTGCCCTCACCGTCGAACGAGAGGTTGACGGCCCACTGGTTGTTGGTCTGCTGCAGGCCGAACGTCGCATCGTCGATCGACGAGCCGTCGAGCTCGACCGGACCGAGGATGTACTTCACCGAACCGTCGGCGTCGCAGGTGATGAGCGGCTCGTCGGCGGGCGCGTTCGCAGGATCGTTGTCCGGGTCCGCGCAGTCGTACGCGAGGAACTCGGCCTGCAGCGCGGGGGTGATCCACGCCGTGTCGCTGCCGTCGGTGGGCGCAGTCGTCGGCGTCGCCTGCAGCGTCGGGTCGGGGGTCGGGTACGGCGTGGCGTTGCCGTCTTCGCCCACGAACTCCGTCGCCGGGTCGCCGGCATACAGCACCGCGCGCAGCTGGAGCTGCGCGGAGGCCTCGATGCGGTTACGGGTCTCCTCGTCGGCCTGACCCGGGATCTGCACGACGATCTGGTTTCCGGCCTGGGTGGTCACCTCGGCCTCGCCGACGCCGGATGCGTCGACGCGCTGGCGGATGATCGTGACCGCCTGCTCCATCTGCTCAGCGGAGGGGTCGGCGCCGTCCTCGGTCTGCGCTTCGAGGACGATCTGGGTGCCGCCCTGCAGGTCGAGGGCGAGGGCCGGCGTCCAGGAGCTCTGACCGAACACGTACACGCCGAGCGCGTTGATGCCGAACAGGATCGCGGTGATCGCGAGGAGTCCGGTCAGCGCGCGCCATGCATGCCGGACGGGGGTGGATGTCGCCACGTCTTTGCTTTCTTGAGAGCCCGAACGGGCGAACGGACGTGCTTCAGCCCTGCGGCTTGGTGCCGGGCTCGGCGTCGGGATCGATCTTGTCCTTGCCGCCGGCGGCACTCTGGTCGTCGCTGATCGAGGTGATGTCGCCGTTCGCGACGCCCTCGGCGTACTCAGCGTGGCTCTCTTCGGCGGCGAGGTACTCGTCCTCGGTCACGACGCCGACCTCGGGGGTCACGACGCGCAGGATGGCCTGGCTGTGGACCTTGATCTGCACGCCGGGCGCGAGCTCGACGATCGCGGGCTGGTCGAGATTGTCGGCGTCGTACGAGACGATCGTGCCGTAGAGGCCGCCCTGCAGCAGCACCTCGGAGCCGGGCACCGTCTGGCGGGCCTTCTCCTCCTGCTCCGCCTTCTGCTTCTGCATGCGGCGGCGTGAGCTCCAGAACATGAAGACGAGGAGCACGACCAGCAGGATGATGAGGCCGTAATTGCTCAGGAACGTAGCGAAGTCCATGGGAGCTGGAAGCACCTTTCGGATGAGGCAGTCGCCGCGGGCGGCGTTGCCTTGCAGGCGGGGGTGGGCGGAAGCCTCCAGCGATTATAGGTCATCGAATCCCAGCACCGAGTCGGCCGCCGGCACACCCATGTGGGCGTAGGCCTCGGGCATGGCGATGCGTCCGCGCGGCGTGCGGCCCATGAAGCCGATGCGCACGAGGTACGGCTCGACGACGGACTCGATCGTGTCTGGTTCCTCCCCCACCGCGACGGACAGCGTGCCGAGACCCACCGGGCCGCCGCGGAAGCGGCGCACGAGAGCGTCGAGCACGGCGCGGTCAAGCCGGTCGAGGCCGATCCTGTCGACATCGTAGAGGTCGAGTGCGGCGTCGACGGCGGCGATGTCGGCACCGGTCCGGCCGTGGACGACCAGGTAGTCGCGGACACGACGCAGCAGGCGGTTCGCGATGCGGGGCGTGCCGCGCGAGCGTCGTGCGATCTCGGCGCGAGCAGCCGGCGGCAGCGTGACGCCGAGCATCGCCGCCGAGCGCTCGATCACCCGCTCGAGCTCTTCGGGTTCGTAGTACTCGAGGTGGGCGGTGAAGCCGAAGCGGTCGCGCAGCGGGTTCGGCAGGAGTCCCGACCTCGTCGTCGCGCCGACGAGGGTGAACGGCGCGAGGTCGAGCGGGATGCTCGTCGCCCCCGCGCCTTTGCCGACCATGATGTCGATGCGGAAGTCCTCCATCGCGAGGTACAGCATCTCCTCGGCCGCGCGCGCCATGCGGTGCACCTCGTCGATGAAGAGGACCTCGCCGGGCGTGAGGCTCGACAGCAGCGCCGCGAGGTCGCCCGCGTGCTGGATCGCGGGCCCGCTCGAGAGGCGCAGCGGGCGCCCGCTCTCGTAGGCGACGATCATCGCGAGGGTCGTCTTGCCGAGCCCCGGAGGGCCCGACAGGAGGATGTGATCGGCGGGCCGCTGCTGGATGCGGGCCGCATCGAGCAGCAGCTGCATCTGGCCGCGGACCTTCTGCTGTCCGACGAACTCTGCGAGCGACGAGGGGCGCAGCGCGCCCTCGATGGCGAGCTCCGTCTCGTCGACCGGCTCGTCGGCTTCGCGCACGTCAACCACTCACGGGCTCCTTCCGCGCGGGCCCGAGCGTCGCGAGGGTCCGCCGCAGCAGGGCGGGCACCGATGCCCGATCCGCGTCGGACGCCTCGGCGGCGACCGTGTCGACGGCCTCGATCGCGACACGCTCGGACCAGCCGAGCCCGACCAGCGCCTCCACGACCTGTGACGGGATCGCGGCGGAGGGGGCCGCATCCGTGCCGCCCGGGGCGGCCGGCCGCGTCACGGCGATCTTGCCGGCCAGCTGCACCACGATGAGCTTGGCGGTCTTCGGGCCGATCCCCGAGACGCGGCGGAACGGTGCATCGTCGTCGGCCGAGACGGCGTCGGCGATCTGCGGCACCGTCAGGGTCGCGAGCACACCGAGCGCGGACTTCGGGCCGACGCCGGTGACGCCCAGGAGCAGACCGAACACGGTCAGCTCTTCGCGAGACTCGAAGCCGAACAGCGACAGGGCGTCCTCGCGGACGATGAGCGACGTATGGAGGGTGATGTCATCGCCGAGGTGGGTGCCGCGCGCGACCTGCGGCGTCACTGCGACGTGGAGGCCGACTCCCCCGACTTCGACGACGACCGCATCCGCATCGACGTGCACAGCGGTGCCGCGGACTGAGGAGATCATGGATCGAGCCTACGGTGCGGTTCGGACGTTTGTTCGAGCGACACGCAGCCGTCGTTCTCGATCGGCGCTCGAGCGAGGTCAGCGGCGGGCGACGCGTTCCGCGTCGGCCCAGGCGCGCTGCGCCGGCGTGAGGGGTCCGGACGCCGCCGTCGTGCTGGGTGCCCCGCGCCACGCGTGGCAGAGCGCGAGAGCGAGAGCGTCCGCGGCGTCGGCGGGCTTGGGAAGCTCGTCCAGCCGCAGCACTCGGGCGACCATGGTCTGCACCTGCCGCTTGTCGGCGTTGCCGTAGCCGGTGATCGCGGCCTTCACCTCCGACGGCGTGTGCGTGGCGGCGGCGATGCCGCGCTCCCCCGCGACGAGGAGGGCGATGCCGCTCGCCTGCGCGGTGCCCATCACCGTGGCGCGGTTGTGCTGCGCGAACACGCGCTCCACCGCGACCACGTCGGGCGCGTGCGCGTCGAGCACGGCACGCAGCCCGGCGGCGATCAGCGCCAGACGCTCCTCGATCGGGGCGCCCGGATCCGACCGGACGACGCCCACGTGCACGAGGGTCGCGGAGCGATCGGGTGCGACATCCACGACGCCCACACCGCAGCGCGTCAGGCCCGGGTCGATCCCGAGCACGCGCAGACGACCGCGAGAGGTTCCGGATGCCACTCCCCCACGCTAGGCGAGGATGCCGGATGCCGCGGCCAGGCGCGCCTGACCGCGGCCGGTCCGGGCGCCCTCAGGCTCCGGTCCGCGCGCCGGCGGCGCCGGGGCAGGCGTGCGGACCGTCGTGCTCAGTCCTCGTCGTTCTCGAGCTCGGCCTGCACCTCTGCGGTGAGGTCGAAGTTGCTGTAGACGTTCTGCACGTCGTCGCTGTCTTCGAGGGCGTCGATGAGGCGGAAGACTTTGCGCGCGGTGTCGGCGTCGACCTCGACCTTGAGATTCGGGACGAACTCGACGTCTGCCGACTCGTAGTCGATCCCGGCGTCCTGCAGCGCCGAGCGGACGGTCACGAGGTCGGACGCCTCGGTGATGACCTCGTAGCCCTGCGCGTGCGGCTCGACCTCTTCAGCGCCGGCCTCGAGGACGGCCAGCATGACGTCGTCCTCGGTGGTCGTCTCGCCGCCGACGACGATGACGCCCTTGCGGGTGAAGTTGTACGCCACGCTGCCGGGATCGGCCAGTGTGCCGCCGTTACGGGTGAGTGCGGTGCGCACCTCCGCCGCGGCGCGGTTCTTGTTGTCGGTCAGACACTCGATCATCAGGGCGACGCCGTTGGGGCCGTACCCCTCGTACATGATCGACGAGTACTCGACCGACTCGCCGCCGATGCCCGCGCCGCGCTTGATCGCGCGGTCGATGTTGTCCTTCGGGACCGAAGTCTTCTTGGCCTTGAGCACCGCGTCGAACAGTGTCGGATTGCCCTGAAGGTCGGGGCCGCCGAGCTTGGCCGCCACCTCGATGTTCTTGATGAGCTTGGCCCACGACTTCGCACGGCGAGAGTCGATGACCGCCTTCTTGTGCTTGGTCGTTGCCCACTTGGAATGCCCGGACATGGTCCTCCTGAATTCACGCTCGTCGGCGGGTCGCGTCGGCCGGCGCCATCCGGCGCGGCCACCGCCGACGGACAATTCTATTCCCCGCGGCGCAGCGGGTTCGCGATCAATGCTGCGCAGCACCTGCTCGCCGCGGCGTTCCCCTCCCGCCGGCAGCGCTACAGTGCGAACTCGAAGCCGAATCGCGACGAGAGCAGCGCGACGAGGTCGCGCGGCACCTTGGTGAGGTACGCCGGTGCGGGCGCCAGCGTCTCGGCCGAGCCGATGAACGGGAAGTAGACCGGTCCCTCCGTGAGCTGCTCCACCCGATCGCGCACGGCGACGATCTCACCGCCGACGCGTCGGAGGCTCGGGAGGGTGATCGGAGCGGCAAGCCGCAGGGTGTCGCTGATCGGCATCCGCCAATGAGGCAGGTCGTCGCCGCGACGCGCTCGCGTCTCCTCGCCGAGAGGACCGAGCACTCTCCCCCACGCGGCGATGCCGGGCACCGGAAGGGTCCGGTCCCAGACGAACAGCGTGTCGCCCGGCTCGGTGTACCCGACGAGCTCGTGCGACCACTCGAATCGCCGTTCGTCCGCCGCCTTCGGTGCTGACAGCGCATCGCCGACGACGCCGCGCGACGGGGCGATCATCCAGTAGCGCTCCTCGGGATGCTCGCGCCACCAGTCGTTGATCGTCATGAGTCAGAATCTACCCCGACGTGTCGTCCCCACGTCGTCAGCGCTGCCGCTCGCGCACCATGTCGAGGAACAGCGCGTGGAAGCGGTGCTCGCCCGTCACCTCGGGATGGAAAGCGGTCCCGAGCAGCGAGCCCTGGCGCACTGCGACGACCCGCCCGTCGTCCAGCACCGCGAGCCGCTCGACGCCGTCGCCGGCTTCCTCGACCAGCGGCGCTCGGATGAACACCGCATGGACCGGTGGCTCGCCGAGGGCCGGCACGTCGAGGTCGACCTCGAACGAGTCGACCTGGCTGCCGAAGGCGTTCCGGCGCACCGTGACGTCGAGCCCGCCGAAGGTCTGCTGGCCAACGATGCCGTCGGTGATCCGGTCGGCGAGCAGGATGAGGCCGGCGCAGGTCCCGTAGACCGGCATGCGGGCCGCGATCGCCGCGCGCACGGGCTCGCGCATGCCGAACGCGCGGGAGAGCTTGTCGATGACGCTCGATTCGCCGCCGGGGAGCACGAGCCCGTCGATGGCGGCGAGCTCCGCCGGGCGGCGCACCGTCGTCACCTCGGCGCCGAGGCCCGTGAGCACGCGCACGTGCTCACGGACATCCCCCTGCAGTGCGAGGACGCCGACCCGCGGAGTCGGCGTCGTCACCAGCCGCGCTCGGCGAGCCGGTGCGGAGCGGGGAGGTCGGAGACGTTGATGCCCACCATCGCCTCGCCGAGGCCGCGCGACACGTCGGCGATGACCTTCGGGTCGTCGTAGAAGGTGGTGGCCTTCACGATGGCGGCCGCGCGCTGGGCGGGGTTGCCCGACTTGAAGATGCCCGAGCCGACGAACACGCCGTCCGCACCCATCTGCATCATCATCGCAGCGTCGGCAGGCGTAGCGACACCGCCGGCGACGAACAGCACGACCGGCAGCTTGCCGGTCTCGGCGATCTCCGCCACCAGGTCGTAAGGCGCCTGCAGCTCCTTGGCGGCGACGTACAGCTCGTCCTTCGACATCGACGTAAGTCGGTTGATCTCGCTGGAGATGGTGCGGATGTGCTTGGTGGCCTCCGACACGTCGCCGGTGCCCGCCTCGCCCTTCGAGCGGATCATCGCGGCGCCCTCGTTGATGCGCCGCAGCGCCTCGCCCAGGTTGGTGGCGCCGCACACGAAGGGGACCGTGAAGCTCCACTTGTCGATGTGGTTCACGTAGTCGGCCGGCGAGAGCACCTCGGACTCGTCGATGTAGTCGACGCCGAGCTCCTGCAGCACCTGCGCCTCGACGAAGTGGCCGATGCGCGCCTTCGCCATGACCGGGATCGAGACGGCGTCGATGATGCCGTCGATCATGTCGGGGTCGCTCATGCGCGAGACGCCGCCCTGGGCGCGGATGTCGGCCGGCACGCGCTCGAGCGCCATGACGGCGACGGCACCGGCGTCCTCGGCGATCTTCGCCTGGTCGACGGTGACGACGTCCATGATGACGCCGCCCTTGAGCATCTCGGCGAGGCCGCGCTTGACGCGGTCGGTTCCCGTGTCGGTGGTCACGAGCTTTCCCTTCGAGTGGAGCGCTGGAGCGCAACGAGTGAGGACAATGCGGGTATTGGCCTAGGCCAAAAGATAGCATGGGGATCACCCGCCGATCGGTGGGCTGACGGCGCGACCAGCAGGGGCGGCACATGACCCTCGACATCAGCGGGCGATCCGCCTCGGAGATCGCCGAGAGCGTGCGCGCCCGCATCGAACGGGGCGATCTGCTCCCCGGCGACCCGCTGCCCCCGGTGCGGTCCCTCGCCGACGAGCTGGGCGTGAACCGCAACACCGTCGTGGCCGCGTACCGGCAGCTCACGCAGGCCGGCGTGATCGTCACGCGCGGCCGCAGCGGCACACGCGTCGCCGACCTGTCCCCCGTGGCGCAGGAGGGCTTCGCGGCCGGCAGCGTGCTCCGCGACGTGGGCACGGGCAACCCGGACCCCGAGCTGATCCCCGACCTCTCCCGTGCCCTCGCGGGGATGGTGGGCCGGCCCGTCCTGTACGGCGAGCCCGTCATCGACCCCGAACTCGAGGACTGGGCCCAGGAGTGGATGCGCGACGGCCTTCCGCCGGCGGCCGAGCTGCGACTGACCATCACCAGCGGCGCGGCCGATGCGGTCGAGCGGCTGCTGGCCCAGGCGCTCACCCGCGACGACGCGGTCGCCCTCGAGGACCCGTGCTTCCTCACCAGCATCCACACCGTGCGCATCGGCGGCTATCGAGCGGTCCCCGTGCCCGTCGACGACGAAGGAATGACGCCCGACGGGCTGCGCGCGGCGCTCGAACAGGGGGTGCGCGCGGTCGTCCTCACCCCGCGGGCCCAGAACCCCACCGGTGCGAGCCTGTCGGCGCGGCGCGCTGAAGAGCTGCGCGGCGTGCTCGAGGACCACCCCTACGTCCTCGTGATCGAGGACGACCACTTCTCGCTGCTGTCGCAGCAGCAGTTCCACTCCGTCATCGCGCCGGGCCACCGGCGCTGGGCGCTCGTGCGGTCGGTGTCGAAGTTCCTCGGGCCCGACATGTGCCTGGCGGTGACGGCATCCGATCCCGAGACCGCGGAGCGGCTCGCGATGCGCCTCACCCCCGGCACGACGTGGGTGAGCCATCTGCTGCAGCGCCTCGCTCACGCACTGCTGACGGATGCCGGCACCATGGCCGCGATCGAGCGTGCGGGTTCGCACTACGCGGCGCGCAACGCGGCGTTCGTCGATCGGCTCACCGCACGGGGCGTGCCCGCGGATGCCGGTGATGGGCTGAACCTCTGGATCCCTCTTCCGGTGCCCGCGCGGGCGGTCGCGGAGCAGCTGATGCGGCGGGGGTGGCTGGCCCGGCCCGGCGACGAGTTCGTCCTCGGCGGAGACGCGCCGTCGCACCGGCTGCGTCTCACGGTGCACGACCTCGACGTCGCCGACGCCGAGCGCCTTGCCGCCGACGTGGCGGCTGCCGTGCGGGCCGCCGGTGGGCGGCTGGTCACACGAGAAGTGGCATGATCGAGCGGTGAAGATCCTCTCGATCCAGTCCGCGGTCGCCTACGGTCACGTCGGCAACTCCGCTGCCGTCTTCCCGCTGCAGCGCATCGGCGTCGAGGTCATGCCGGTGTACACGGTGAACTTCTCGAATCACACCGGCTACGGCGCATGGCGCGGCCCGATGATCAGTCCCGACGATGTGCGCGACGTCGTCCTTGGTATCGAGGAGCGCGGCGTCTTCCCGCAGATCGACGTCGTGCTCTCCGGCTATCAGGGCGGGGAGGGCATCGCTGACGTCATCCTCGACACCGTCGCGCGCGTCCGGGAGGCCAATCCCGCCGCCGTGTACGCGTGCGACCCGGTGATGGGCAACGCGAAGTCGGGGTGCTTCGTCGCCCCGGCGATCCCCGTGCTGCTGCGGGAACGCGTCGTGCCCGCAGCCGACATCATCACGCCGAATCAGTTCGAGCTGGGATTCCTGACCGGAACCGAGCCCGCCGACCTCGAGTCCACTCTGGCGTCGGCCGACCTCGCCCGCGCGATGGGGCCGAGCACCGTCCTCGTCACGAGCGTCGAGCGCCCCGATCGTCCAGAAGGGACGATCGAGATGCTCGCCGTCACCGACGACGGCGCGTGGATCGTGCGGACCCCGCACATCCCGATGAAGGCCAACGGCTCGGGTGATGTCACGGCGGCGCTCTTCACCGCGCACCTGCGTCGCAGCGGCGACGCGGCCGATGCCCTCGCCCGCACGACCTCGAGCGTCTACGACCTCCTCGAGCGCACGCACGCGTCGGGCGAGCGCGAGCTGCAGCTCGTCGAGTCGCAGGAGGCCTACGCCCACCCGCGCCTGCAGTTCGAGGTCACGAAGGTCCGCTGCTCGTCAGCCGTGCCAGGCGTCGGCCACCGCGCGGCGTACGTCGCCGAGAAGCTGCGGCAGCGCCTTCGTCTTGGCGATGATCGGGAAGAAGTTGGCGTCGGCCGCCCATCGCGGCACGATGTGCTGGTGCAGGTGCTCGTCGACGCCGGCGCCGGCGACATGGCCCTGGTTCATGCCGATGTTGAAGCCGTCGCACCGCGAGACCTGACGCAGCACGCGCATCCCCTGCTGGGTGAGCGCGCCGATCTCGGCGACTTCTTCGTCCGTCGCCTGGTCGTACGTCGCGATGTGGCGGTACGGGCACACCAGCAGATGCCCCGAGTTGTACGGGAACAGGTTCAGCAGCGCGTACGCCGTGCGCCCGCGGAAGACGATGAGCCCGTCCTCGTCGGACTTGCGCGGCGCCTCGCAGAACGGGCACTCCTTGCGCAGCACCTCGGGTCCCGCCTGGATGTATGCCATCCGGTGAGGAGTCCAGAGACGCTGGAACTCGTCCGGCACCCCCAGAAGCGTCGCGGCGTCGACGAGCGCCGCGTCGGCGGAGTCCATCTGCCGGACGCCTTCCGACCCGGCTTCGTCGCTCACGCGCCCTTCGACAGGCTCAGGAACCGAGACTTCGCGATCGCGACTCCCCGCAAGCGGGTCGTCGCTCACGCGAAGTCCTCCGCGGTGTTCACCAGGGCGTGGGAATCGATGGCCTCGCGCACGCGACGCACGGCGTCGGCGATCGGGACGCCGTTCTCCTGCGTCCCGTCGCGGAAGCGGAACGACACGGTGCCTGCAGACTGGTCCTGTGCACCGCCGATCAGCTGCAGCGGCACCTTCTGCGTGGTGTGGGTGCGGATCTTCTTCTGCATTCGGTCGTCGCTGTGGTCCAGATCGGCGCGAACCCCCTCGGCCCTGAGCTGGTCGATCACGTCGCCCAGGTAGTCCGCGAAGTCCTCCGCAACCGGGATGCCGACCACCTGCACCGGCGAGAGCCACACCGGGAACGCACCGGCGTAATGCTCGAGCAGGATCGCGAAGAACCGCTCGATCGATCCGAACAGCGCGCGGTGGATCATGATCGGCCGTTTCTTCTGGCCGTCGCGATCGGTGTACTCGAGCTCGAAGCGCTCGGGCAGGTTGGGGTCCACCTGCACCGTGGAGAGCTGCCACACGCGGCCGATCGCGTCGCGGGTCTTGAGGTCGATCTTCGGACCGTAGAACGCCGCCTCACCCGGCACTTCGGTGAGCTTCAGGCCGCTCGCGACCGCGACGTTGCGCAGCGCGTTGGTCGAGTAGTCCCAGAACTCGTCGGAGCCGATCCACTTCTCCTTCTCGTCGTCGCGCATCGACAGCTCGAGCTCGAAGTCGTCCAGGCCGAAGTCGCGCAGCATCGAGATGACGAACTCCAGGACTTTGGTGGCCTCCTCCTCGAGCTGCTCGGGGGTGACGAACAGGTGGGAGTCGTCCTGTGTGAAGCCGCGGACGCGGGTGAGCCCGTGCAGCGCGCCCGACAGCTCGTTGCGGTAGACGGTGCCGTTCTCTGCGAGTCTCATCGGCAGGTCGCGGTAGCTGCGCGCACGCTCCTTGTAGATGAGGATGTGCATCGGGCAGTTCATCGGCTTCAGGTAGTAGTCCTGGCCGTGCTTGGTGATCTCGCCGTTCTCGTCGCGCTCCTCGTCCATCACGATGGGCGGGAACATGCCCTCCTTGTAGGTGACGAGGTGGTTCGAGGTGAGGAACAGGTCCTCCTTCGAGATGTGCGGCGTGTACACGTAGGTGTAGCCGCCGGCGATGTGGCGACGGCGCGCGTGCTGCTCCATCTCGCCGCGGACGACACCGCCGCGCGGGTGCCAGACGGACAGGCCCGAGCCGATCTCGTCGGGGAACGAGAAGAGGTCGAGGTCCTTGCCGAGCTTGCGGTGGTCGCGCTTGGCGGCCTCCTCCAGACGCGTCTGGTACGCGCGCAGCTCATCCTTCGACGGCCAGGCGGTGCCGTAGATGCGCTGCAGCTGCGGGTTCTTCTCGCTGCCGCGCCAGTACGCACCGGCGATGCGCTGCAGTGCCCAGCCGTTCCCGATCATCCGCGTGTTGGGCAGGTGCGGACCCCGGCAGAGGTCCTTCCACACGGTCTGGCCGTCGCGGTCGACGTTGTCGTAGATGGTCAGCTCGCCGGCGCCGACCTCGACCGAGGCGCCCTCGGTCTTCTCCGCCCCGCCGCCCTTGAGGCCGATGAGCTCGAGCTTGAACGGCTCGTCGACGAGCTCCGCCCGCGCCTCGTCGTCACTGACGACGCGGCGCACGAAGCGCTGGCCCTCGCGGACGATGCGCTGCATCTCCTTGTCGATCGCCTTGAGGTCCTCCGGCGTGAAGGGATGCTCGACGCCGAAGTCGTAATAGAACCCGTCCGTGATCGGCGGACCGATGCCGAGGTTGGCCTGCGGGTTGATGCGCTGCACGGCCTGGGCGAGCACGTGCGCGGTCGAGTGGCGCAGGATTGCGAGACCGTCGGGGCTGTCGATGGTGACCGGCTCGACGGCATCCGTGTCGCTCACCACCGTCGCGAGGTCTTTCAGTTCGCCGTTCACCCGCAATGCGACCACGGAGCGGTCGGGGAACAGGGCGAAGCCGTCGATGGGCAGGGACACAGCGTCAGTCACGGAAACTCTCCTGGGAATGGCTCGGATCAAGGCTACTCAGCTTCAGGCGCACGACACGCCCCGCCCGCTCAGGCGCCGAGCGTTCGCGTGTCGGTCTTGAGTGCCGCGGCAGCGGTCGACCAGACGAGTTCCACCCCTCGAGTGTAACGAGTGCCCGCGCGGGCACGGGTGCCGGCACACGGGGCGCGTGGGCACGTCGCGCCGGATCGTCGGCAGCGTCGCGGCGTAGCCTGAGCGGATGCGCCGACACTCCCTCGACTCCGCGGCGATCGCTTCTGCCGGCTACGACGCCGACACTGCCGTGCTCGAGCTCGAGTTCACGTCGGGCGAGCTCTACCGCTACTTCGCGGTGCCGCCGTCGGTGTATCGCGGACTGCGCGCCGCCGAGAGCGCCGGTCGCTTCTTCCGCGAGAGGATCAGGGAGGTCTATCCGTCCGAGCACGTCCGCTGACGCAGGAGGAAAGCGAAAACCCCCGCCGGGGCGGGGGTTTCGGTTGTGGGCGATACTGGGATCGAACCAGTGACCTCTTCCGTGTCAGGGAAGCGCGCTACCGCTGCGCCAATCGCCCGAGTCGAGCTCCGGTCGGGACCGGGAGTGGAGGTGGCGACGGGATTCGAACCCGTGTAAACGGCTTTGCAGGCCGGTGCCTAGCCGCTCGGCCACGCCACCGCGTGTGGTTTGACCCCACGTGCCGTGATCTCTGGAGGAGATCCCTGCACTCGAGCGGATGACGAGACTCGAACTCGCGACCCCAACCTTGGCAAGGTTGTGCGCTACCAACTGCGCTACATCCGCATTCGCTTCCGGGTTGTTCACCCGGGCACTTGAAAGACTCTAACCGATCCTCGCCCTCCTGCAAAACCGGACGCGCCCCGCGCGTGTCATGCAGAATTGGTCCGAGGCATGCTCCGGCATCCGGTAGGATCGGTAGTCGTCCCCCTCGGGGAACGGGCGATTGGCGCAGTTGGTAGCGCGCTTCCTTCACACGGAAGAGGTCATCAGTTCGAGTCTGGTATCGCCCACCGCGAAGCCCCCCGCTGAAACCGGGGGCTTCTGTCTTTCCCGCCGGTCCCGACGGCGGCTCCGCGCCCTCAGGCGAGCTCGTCCTCGGGTGAGCGCGAGGGGATGTGCGTCGGCTTGGCCGATCGCACCCGGTCGCCGTCGACGATGCGAGCGCGGGCGCCAGTTGCAGCGGGTTGCGGCAGCTCTCCGTTCCCGTCGAGCGGCTGCGGCACGGGTGCGGTCTGCTCCCGCTGCGGGCTCGGATCGAATGGGGACGGCCGTTGTCTGCGCATTCCCAGACCGTACGCGCCGCACATGTGTGCTCTCTCAGGTGGCCGCGTCGACCCGCCTGACTCCTCAGTCGCCGGAGTCCCATCCGTAGCGGCGGTGGAGTGCGTCGGCGACGCGTCCGAATCGCTCCGGATCGAGAGCGGATGCCTCGCGCCGCATGCCGTCGCGATGCACACTGTAGAGCTGATCGATGTCGACCCAGGACTGGCGGCCCTGCGCGTCCCACTCCCCCGTGCCGATCGCGAGGAAGTCCCGGTCTCCGTCGTGGGCCTTGCTCGTCAGGCGGACGGCGTAGACGCGATCGCCGCTCTGCCGTGCGATGACCAGCACCGGACGATCCTTGCCGCGGCCGTCGTTCTCGGCGTACGGCACCCACGTCCAGACGATCTCGCCCGCATCGGGGTCGCCGTCGTGGTCGGGGGCATACGTGATCCGCAGCGCGTCCGCGCGGGGTGGGGGCATCTCCACGGTCGCGGCGGCGCCGCTGCGGCTCTGGGACGGCGCCCGAGGTGCGGGCGGATGCGTCGGAGCCGCCCCCCTGCGGGGCCGGAGGATGCTGCTCACGATGCCGAGCAGCCCATTTCGCGGTGTCACAGTCGTCATCCTAGGAGTGCGGGACATCCTCCCCCGAGCACGGCGAAGGGGCGCCGCGGTGGGGGGAACCGCGACGCCCCTTCGGGCAGTGCCGTACGTGTCAGGCGCGCGCGCCCTCGAGCACGTAGCCCTCCTCGCCGTGGACGACGGTGTCGATGCCGGCGACCTCGTCCTCGTTCTTGACGCGGAAGCCGATCGTCTTCTCGATCGCGAAGCCGATGACGTAGGCGAGCACGAACGAGTACACGAGCACCGACACGGCGGCGATCGCCTGGACCATCAGCTGCGTGCCGTCGCCGCCGGTGAACAGGCCGGTGCCGGTGGCGAAGAAGCCGAGGTAGAGCGTTCCGATGAGGCCGCCCACGAGGTGGATGCCCACCACGTCGAGCGAGTCGTCGAAGCCCCACTTGAACTTGAGCTCGATCGCGAGGGCGCAGACCGCGCCTGCGATGAAGCCGAGGAGGATGGCCCAGCCCGGGGTCAGCGACGCGCAGGCAGGAGTGATCGCGACGAGACCGGCCACGGCGCCCGAGGCGGCACCCACCGACGTGGGCTTGCCGTCCTTGAACTTCTCGACGATCAGCCAGGCCAGCAGAGCCGCTGCGGGGGCGGCGATCGTGTTGACGAACGCGAGCGCGGCGGTGCCGTCGGCGGCGAGCTCGGAGCCCGCGTTGAAGCCGAACCAGCCGAACCACAGCAGGCCGGCGCCGAGGAGCACGAACGGCGGGTTGTGCGGGACGTGGACGCCCTTCTGGAAGCCGACGCGCTTGCCCAGGACGAGCGCCAGCGCGAGGGCTGCCGCACCCGCGTTGATGTGGACAGCGGTTCCGCCGGCGAAGTCGATCGCGCCGACGCCGAACCACTCCTGCATGCCGTACGTGATCCAGCCGCCGTAGGCGAAGCTGCCGTCCTCGGCGAGTCCGAAGTTGAAGACCCAGCTCGCGACCGGGAAGTAGACGATCGTCGCCCAGATCGCGGCGAAGATCATCCACGAGCCGAACTTGGCGCGGTCGGCGATGGCGCCGGAGACGAGCGCGACCGTCAGGATCGCGAAAGTCGCCTGGAACGCCACGAACGCGAGCGGCGGGTAGGCGGCGCCCTCGGGCACCTCGAGCAGGCTGGTGAGCCCGATCGCTGACCAGTCGATCGCCCACGGCGCGACGAGGCCGTCAGCGGAGGGGAACGCGATGGCGTAGCCGTAGACGACCCACAGGACGCCGATAAGGCCGAGTGCGCCGAAGCTGAGCATCATCATGCTGATGACGCTCTTCGCCTTCACGAGACCGCCGTAGAAGAATGCGAGTCCTGGCGTCATCAACAGGACGAGCGCCGCGCATATCAGGATGAATGCGGTGTTGCCTTGATCCATCTCGAAGAGAACCTCTCTGCAGGGACGCAGGTATAGCGTCGGGTCCCCCCAGTGTGACCACGGTCCGTTTCAGCCTCGGACCGACCCGTGTTTCCCCCTCGTTACACGAGGGCGGCGCACGTAAACATCGTGTTTCGGCGGACCGAACGCGGGCCGCGAATCCGACCGGAGTCGGCCGGTCCCGCGAGTGTCGTGTCGCTCAGTCCAGTGTCGATGCGACGAGCCGGGAGATCGCGCGCAGGTACTTCTTGCGGTACCCGCCGGCCAGCATCTCCTCTGGGAAGACGAGGTCGAGCGACGTGCCGGTGGCGCGGATCGGCAGTTGTGCGTCATACACGCGATCGATGAACGCGACGAACCGAAGGGCCGCGGACTGGTCGGTGAACGGAGCGACGTCGCGCAAGCCCACGAGCGACAGCCCGTCGATGAGCCGGATGTACCGCGACGGGTGCACGCGCGCCAAGTGGGCGACGAGAGCGTCGAACGTGTCGTCCGACGCGAGGCCCGCCGCTGCGGCGTCCGCGATGGCCGCGTCGTACTGGGGCGGATCGAGCACGGCGGCGTGGCCGTCGAGCGCGCGGTGGCGGAAGTCGGTGCCGTCGATGCGGATCGTCTGGAAGCTCGCGGACATCGCGTGGATCTCGCGGAGGAAGTCCTGCGCGGCGAAGCGCCCTTCGCCGAGCGCGTTGGGCGGCGTGTTCGATGTCGCCGCAAGTCGTGTGCCCGACCCGACGAGCTCGCCGAGCAGGCGGGTCATGACCATCGTGTCGCCGGGGTCGTCCAGCTCGAACTCGTCGATGCACAGCAGGTCTGCGCCGCGGAACAGCTCGACCGTCTTCTGGTAGCCGAGCGCGCCCACGAGCGCCGTGTACTCGATGAACGAGCCGAAGTACTTCCGGCGTGCGGGCATCGCGTGATAGACGGAGGCGAGCAGGTGCGTCTTGCCGACGCCGAAGCCGCCGTCGAGGTAGACGCCCGGCTTGAGCTCGGGGCGCTTGGCGCGCCGGAAGAGTCCCCCCTTCGCGGGGGCCGACGCACCGGAGAAGGCCTGGAGCAGGTCCTTCGCCTCCTGCTGCGACGGGTAGGCCGGGTCGGCGCGATACGTGTCGAACGTCGCATCGGCGAACTGCGGGGGCGGGACCAGCGCGGCGACCATCTCGGCGCCGGCGAGCTGCGGGGCGCGCTCCACGAGGTGGACGACGCCGGTGCGTGTGGCGGAGACGGTCATGCGGATCCTGTGTCGGAGTCTTACAGAGGGGCTGTGCACGCCGGTCCGGGAATCTATGGTCGGAGGCGACGGTTCAACCCTAACCGTCGCCCGCGTGCGCCCGCCTCGCCTGACGCCGGATGGCGGACGCGCGATCGCATCGCCCGACTCCAGGAGATCCCATGCCCGTTGAGACCGATACCTCGTCCGAGAAGTTCGCCGCCTACGCCCAGCCGGGGCGCCTCGTCACGGGCGCGTGGCTGCAGACCCACCTGGGTGAGCCGGGCCTGGTCGTCGTGGAGTCCGACGAGGACGTCCTGCTGTACGAGACGGGCCACATCCCCGGCGCGGTCAAGGTCGACTGGCACACCGAGCTCAACGACCCCGTGGTCCGCGACTACGTGGACGGCGAGGGCTTCGCCGCGCTTCTCAGCCGCAAGGGCATCTCGCGCGACGACACCGTCGTGATCTACGGCGACAAGAACAACTGGTGGGCCGCGTACGCGCTGTGGGTGTTCTCCCTGTTCGGGCACGAGGACGTCCGCCTGCTCGACGGCGGGCGCGACAAGTGGATCGCCGAAGGGCGGCCGATCACCACCGCGCCGTCGGAGCCGGCCCCCACCCGCTACCCGGTCGTCGAGCGCGACGACGCGGCCCTGCGCGCCTACAAGGAGGATGTGCTCGCACACCTGGGCAACGGGCCGCTCATCGACGTCCGCTCCCCCGAGGAGTACGACGGCTCCCGCACCACCGCCCCGGCCTACCCCGAGGAGAGCGCACTGCGCGGTGGCCACATCCCGTCGGCGCAGAGCGTTCCGTGGGCACGCGCGGTCGCCGCGGACGGCGGCTTCAAGACGCGCGCCGAGCTCGAGGCGATCTACCGCGACGAAGTCGGCCTCCAAGACGGCGATGCGATCGTCGCGTACTGCCGCATCGGCGAGCGGTCGAGTCACACGTGGTTCGTCCTCCGGCACCTGCTCGGCTTCGACGACGTCCGCAACTACGACGGATCGTGGACCGAGTGGGGCAGCGCGGTGCGCGTGCCGATCGTGACGGGCGCGGAGCCGGGAGCGGCCCCCGCCCGCTGAGCCGCGGCATCCTCGCCCGCCGTCTGCAGCTGGGGCGCCGCCTCGCATCCGCGCAGCTCAGGGGCGCACGGCCCCACCGCATGGGAAGATGGCACAGATGACCGAAGCCGTCCTGCCCGACCGTCTCGCCGAGATCCGCGACGAGTTCCTGGAGCTGCCCGAACCCGACCGGCTGCAGCTGCTGCTGGAGTACTCGTACGAGCTGCCGGCGGTGCCGGCGCAGTACGAGGATCATCCCGAGCGGTACGAGCGTGTGGTCGAGTGCCAGTCGCCGGTCTTCATCATCGTCGACGTGGATGCCGACGGCGTCGTCGCGATGCACGCCACCGCGCCGCCCGAGGCGCCGACGACCCGCGGCTTCGCAAGCATCCTGGCACAGGGACTCACCGGGCTCACGGCCGCAGAGGTGCTGGCTGTGCCCGGCGACTACCCGCAGACGCTGGGGCTCACCCGCGTCGTGTCGCCCCTGCGCATCTCCGGGATGACGGGCATGCTGCTGCGGGCGCAGCGACAGGTCCGCGCCGCCTCGGCTGCCTGAGCTGCAGCGGTCCGCTCAGTCCGCGATGATCCCCTGCGCGGTCAGCCACGTGCCGATGCTGCTGCTCCACCGCTCCTGGTCGTAGTTCCAGAGCTTGGTGTGCCGCGCCACCTCGAAGATCTGCATCTCGACCAGGTCGGGTC
Organism: Microbacterium sp. LWS13-1.2; assembly: GCF_040144835.1. Lineage (NCBI taxonomy): Bacteria > Bacillati > Actinomycetota > Actinomycetes > Micrococcales > Microbacteriaceae > Microbacterium > Microbacterium sp. LWS13-1.2. The sequence goes on along the minus strand of NZ_CP151632.1, from coordinate 546,883 downwards.
GGGCCGCGACGAGAGCGTGCGACGCGTCCGACGGCACGAAGCCGTCGTCGTCGCTGTGCAGGATCAGGATCGGATGCCGCAGCTCGCCTGCCCGGGCGACGACGTCGAGCTGGTCGAGGCGGATCGCCGCACCCGCCCGAGTCAGCGGGGACGCCCACTCGGTCTGCAGAGCCTCCATCGCGAGCCGGCTGACGGCGCCGGGCACGCGCTCCGCGCGCGCCTGGTAGTTCAGCACCGTGCGCCAGTCGACGACCGGCGACTCGAGGATCAGGCCCGCGATCGCGTCGCCGTGCGGGGAGTTGAGCGCGAGCTGCAGTGCGATGGCTCCGCCCATCGACCAGCCCATGACGATGATGCGGCGTGCGCCACGACGGCGGGCGAAGCCGATCGCCGCGTCGACGTCGCGCCATTCGGTCGCACCGAGCGTGTAGGTGCCGTTGCGGCTGCGAGGCGCCTCGCCGTCGTTGCGGTAGGAGACGACGAGAGAGGTGATGCCGAGAGCGTGGAACACCGGCACCGCGCGCAGGCACTCCGCGCGGGTCGTGCCCCGGCCATGCACCTGGATCACCCAGGTGTCGCCGTCCCCCGCGGGGAACAGCCACGCCGGGCAGGGCCCCACCGTGGAGCCGATCAGCTCGGTGGTGAAGGGCAGCTGCAACTGCTCGGGACGGTCGTAGTACCACCCGCTGAAAGCGGCTTCGGGCTCGAGACGCGCGTCCGCAGGGATGTGCGTCAGGAGCTTGCGCTTGACGCTCGTGCCATCCTCCGAGAGCACCGAGCCGAGCTTGATGTAGTCGGACGACCCCGTCGTGAACAGGCCGTAGCGTCCCGGCAGCTCGGTGTCGGCCGTCCGAGACAGCGTGATGGTCTGCGCGGCCGTGTCGAGCGCGAGGATGCGCGTGTCGGCCAGCCGCCGTGCAGGGGTCACCACCTTGCGTGCCATCAGCACCGAGCCGGCAGCAAGGGCGCCGAGCGCACCGGCCAGTGCCACGCTCAGCACGGTGAGCGCGGCTTTCACGCCGGCGACGAGGGCAGGAGATGCGGCGCGCACTGCGGCGCGCCTGGAGGCGACCATCGAGGAACGATTCTAGTCTGTCCGCGTGGCTGAGCAGCGTCCCCCCGCGGCATCGAGCGCCTTCGAGCAGGCCGCGCAGGCGGTGCGTGAGATCCGCTTCCGCGACGACCTCACGGTGCGGGAGATCGCTGCGCCGCAGGGACTCGCGCCCGACGCGATCGCTATCGCCGGCGACGTGCGCTCCTCACCCGATGACACGGACTCTCCGTACGGCACCGGTCGTCTGGTGCTGCTGCACGATCCCGACGAACCCGCACCCTGGAACGGTCCGTGGCGGATCGTCTGCTTCGCGCAGGCACCTCTGGAGCCCGAGATCGGCATCGATCCGCTCCTCGCCGATGTCGCATGGACCTGGCTCACCGACGCGCTTCGGTCGCGTGGCGCGGGCTTCCACTCGGCATCCGGCACCGCCACCAAGACTCTCTCGAAGGGCTTCGGCGCCCTTGCGGCCGAAGGCGACGGGGCGCAGATCGAATTGCGTGCGTCGTGGTCGCCGGAAGGCGCGATCGCCGCGCACGTGGAAGCATGGGCGGAGTTGGTTTGCATGCTGGCCGGTCTTCCCCCCGGCTCGGAAGGGATCCCGATGCTCGGTTCGCACAGGTCGCCGCGTGGCTAAATACGACGTGATCGACGAGCTCGCGCGCGTCGAGGAGGCGGTGCGACGTCTCGCCGCAGGCGAAGGGCCGGTCGCCGTCGACGTCGAGCGCGCATCGGGCTTCCGCTACTCGCAACGCGCTTACCTGGTACAGGTGTTCCGCCGAGGCGCGGGCGTCTTCCTCTTCGACCCGCCGCCGATCGGCGACTTCCGGGCGCTGCAGGCCGCGATCGGCGACCTGGAATGGGTGCTGCACGCCGCGAGCCAGGACCTGCCGTCGCTGCGCGAGATCGGTCTGGAACCGGCGAGCATCTTCGACACCGAGCTGGCCGCACGTCTGCTCGGCCATGAGCGCGTGGGCCTCGGCGCCGTCGTCGAGGACACGCTCGGCATCTCCCTCGCGAAGGCGCACTCGGCCTCCGACTGGTCGACGCGGCCGCTGCCGCAGTCCTGGCTGGAGTACGCGGCATTGGACGTCGAGCACCTCGTCGACGTGCGCGACAAGCTCGCCGACGAGCTCGTGGAGCAGGGTAAGACGGAGTTCGCGGTCGAGGAGTTCCGAGCGGTGCTGGAGCGCGAACCCAAACCCCAGCGCGAAGAGCCCTGGCGCCGGCTGTCGGGCCTGCACACGGTGCGTGGCCGGAAGGCGCTGGCGGTGGCACGCGAGCTGTGGATCGCCCGCGAGGAGTACGCACGCGACGAGGACGTCGCCCCGGGACGACTCGTCCCCGACCGGGCCATCGTCGCCGCAGTGATCGCCGACCCCCCATCCAAGAGCGCCCTCGCGGCGCTCAAGGAGTTCACCGGACGGGCGAGCCGCTCCCAGCTCGACCGGTGGTGGGCGGCGATCGAGGCGGGGCGCGCCGTCACCCAGCTGCCGCTCGAGCGTGCCACCGGCGGAGACACCCTCCCGCCGCCCCGCGCGTGGGTCGACCGGAACCCCGAGGCCGACGCCCGCCTCAAGGCGGCGCGTCCGGTCGTCGAGAAGCGCGCCGAAGAGCTTCACATGCCGACCGAGAACCTGCTGACGCCCGAGCTGCTTCGGCGGGTCGCATGGACTCCCCCGCAGCCGCTGACGGCGGAGACCGTCGGAGAAGCGCTCGCTGTGCTGGGTGCGCGTCCCTGGCAGATTGCGCAGACTGCACAGGTGATCGCCGATGCCTTTGTGGATTCCGTGCAAGCCGCGTCGGGGGCGTCGGAACCGGCTTCGTAGGTTTCCGCCACCCGATTCCGGGCGCTCCGTGGGCCCTCCTAGGCTGGCGGCATCCCTATGTTTGGAGGCAGAGTGGCCGAGATTTCGGACGTCTTCTTCGTCGATGGAATGCGCACCCCCTTCGGGCGCGCCGGCGAGAAAGGCATGTACTGGAACACCCGAGCGGACGACCTCGCCGTCAAGGCGACGATCGGACTCATGGAACGCAACCCGGGCGTTCCGAAGGACCGCATCGATGACGTCGCCATCGCCGCGACGTCCCAGACGGGCGACCAGGGACTGACCCTCGGCCGCAGCGTCGCGATCCTCGCCGGGCTCCCGCAGACCGTCCCGGGCTTCGCGATCGACCGCATGTGCGCGGGCGCCATGACGAGCGTCACCACGATGGCCGGCTCCATTGGCGTGGGCATGTACGACGTGGCCCTCGCAGGCGGCGTGGAGCACATGGGCCACCACCCGATCGGCGGCAACGCCGACCCCAACCCGCGGTTCGTCGCGGAGAAGATGGTCGACCCGGGTGCGCTGAACATGGGCGTGACCGCGGAGCGGATCTTCGACCGCTTCCCACACCTCACCAAGGAGCGCTCCGACCGCTACGGGATGCTGAGCCAGCACAAGGCTCAGGCTGCATACGATGCCGGCAAGTTCCAGCAGGACCTCGTGTCGGTCGCGATCAAGGACGCCGAGGGCTCGTGGGGCCTGGCGACCGAGGACGAGGGCCGCCGCCCGCAGACGACGATGGAGGACCTCGCAGGCCTCAAGACCCCGTTCCGGCCGCACGGCCGTGTGACCGCGGGCACGTCGTCGCCGCTCACCGACGGCGCGACGATGTCGCTCCTCGCCGGTGGCGCCGCGGTCAAGGAGCTCGGCCTGCGTCCGAAGATGGGGCTCGTCTCGTTCGCCTTCGCCGGCGTGCAGCCCGAGATCATGGGCATCGGGCCGATCCCCTCGACCGAGAAGGCGCTCAAGAAGGCCGGCCTCAAGATCGACGACATCGGCCTGTTCGAGCTGAACGAGGCGTTCGCGATCCAGGTGATCTCGCTGCTCGACCACTTCGGCATCGCCGACGACGATCCCCGCGTCAACCAGTGGGGCGGCGCGATCGCGCTCGGCCACCCGCTGGCGGCGTCGGGGGTCCGCCTGATGATCCAGCTCGCAGCGCAGTTCGCCGAGCGACCGGACGTGCGCTACGGCCTGACGGCGATGTGCGTCGGTCTCGGCCAGGGCGGCTCGGTCATCTGGGAGAACCCGTTCTACGACGGAAAGAAGCGGAAGTAAGCGCGGCATGACGAACTACGACGACATCGACTTCTCCCCGATCCTGGCCGTCACCGAGGGCGAGGTGATCACGCACTCGCGGGTGCGCGACATCCGTCTCGCCTCCGGCAAGGTCCTGGCGCTCATCACGCTCGACAACGGGCGGGACCACACCCGGCCCAACACGCTGGGCCCCGCCACGATGTTCCAGCTCGGCGAGACGCTCGACGCCCTCAAGGCGCGCGTGTCCGCCGGCGAGATCCAGGCGGTCGGCATCACCGGCAAGCAGTACATACTCGCCGCCGGGGCCGACCTGTCCGACATCTCGAAGGTGGGCTCGAAGGACGACGCGCGCCTGGTCGCGCAGCTCGGCCACAAGGTGTTCGGCAAGCTGTCCGGGCTGGGCGTCCCGACGTTCGCCTTCGTGAACGGCCTCGCGCTCGGCGGCGGGCTCGAGATCGCGCTCAACTCGACGTACCGGACGGTGGATGCCTCTGCCGCCGCGATCGCACTGCCCGAGGTCTTCCTCGGCATCATCCCGGGCTGGGGCGGTGCGTATCTGCTGCCGAACCTCATCGGCATCGAGAACGCTCTCGAGGTCGTGATCTCCAACCCGCTCAAGCAGAACCGGATGCTGAAGCCGCAGCAGGCGTTCGAGTACGGCATCGTCGACGCGATCTTCCCGGCGGCGAACTACCTCGAGGACTCGCTGGCCTGGGCGGACGGTGTGCTGACCGGCAAGACGAAGGTGGAGCGCAAGAACGAGCCGGGCAAGATCGAGCGCCTGACCAAGTGGCCGATCGCCGTCAAGATGGCCCGGGGCATGCTCGAGTCGAAGATCGGCACGGTGCCGCTCTCGCCGTACGCGGCGCTGGAGCTCCTCGACAAGGCGAAGAGCGGCACGAAGGCCGAGGGCTTCGCGCGTGAGGACGAGGCGCTGGCCGAGCTCGTCACGGGCGACCAGTTCGCGGCATCGATGTACGCCTTCGATCTGGTGCAGAAGCGCGCCAAGCGCCCGGTCGGCGCTCCCGACAAGGCGCTGGCGAAGAAGGTCGGCAAGGTCGGCATCATCGGCGCCGGCCTGATGGCGAGCCAGTTCGCCCTGCTGTTCGTGCGCAAGCTCCAGGTGCCGGTGCTCATCACGGATCTGGACCAGGCGCGCGTCGACAAGGGCGTGGCGTACATCCACGACGAGATCGGCAAGCTCGAGGCGAAGGGCCGCCTCGACGGCGACTCCGCCAACCGGCTGCGCGCGCTCGTGACGGGAACGACCGACAAGAGCCTGTACGCGGACTGCGACTTCGTCATCGAGGCCGTCTTCGAAGAGGTCGGCGTCAAGCAGCAGGTGTTCGGCGAGATCGAGCAGATCGTCGCCGAGGACGCGATCCTCGCGACCAACACCTCGTCGCTGTCGGTCGCGGAGATCGGTGCCACGCTCGCCCACCCGGAGCGCCTGGTCGGCTTCCACTTCTTCAACCCGGTCGCGGTCATGCCGCTGATCGAGATCGTGAAGTCGCCGCAGACGTCGGACGCGGCACTGTCGACCGCGTTCGTGGTCGCACGCAACCTCGGCAAGAACGCGGTGCTCACCGCGGACGCGCCAGGCTTCGTGGTGAACCGGCTGCTGGCGAAGGTCATGGGCGAGGCGGCGCGCGCCGTCTACGAGGGCACACCGGTGGCGGACGTCGAGAAGGCGTTCGCGCGCCTCGGTCTGCCGATGGGGCCGTTCCAGCTCATCGACCTCGTCGGCTGGAAGGTGGCCGCGCACGTCCAGGACACGATGGTGCACGCGTTCCCCGACCGCTTCTACGCGAACGAGAACTTCCACGCGCTTGCGGAATTGCCGGAGGTCGTGGAGAAGGACCGCGGCGGCCGCGTCACCGGCTGGACCAAGGCGGCCGAGAAGCTGCTCAAGCCCGCCGTGGGATCGTCTCCCGCGTCGGCCGAGACGATCCTCGCCCGGGTGCAGGACGGCCTCGCGCAGGAGATCAAGATCATGCTCGACGAGGGCGTGGTCCCCGAGGTTGAGGACATCGATCTCTGCCTCATCCTCGGTGCGGGCTGGCCGTTCATCGACGGCGGCGCGTCGCCCTACCTCGATCGCGAGGGAGCATCCGAGCGCGCCTTCGGCGACACCTTCCACCACCCGGTGATCAAGGGGATCGCCGGCTGACACCGCCGACCGCTCAGGAAGGGCGCATCCTCTCTGCCGAGGATGCGCCCTTCCGCACGTGCGGGAGGAGTCGGCCGCATGCTGTTCCTCGCGCCCGCGCCGCGAACGGCGATGCTCCCCTCACCGAACGCGATGCGTCCGAAGCGTGAACACTCGGCGCGCGAGGGCCTCCACGGCGCACCGGCGCTTCTGCGCAAGGCATCCTGTCCCTGTCGGATGGTGCGAACGGGAGGTGTCCGGATGCTGGATGTGATCTCGGGGCTGTTCAGCGGCAGTGCGCTGGGGGTGCTGGTCAAGACCAGTGGCGCGGCGTTGACGCTGCTCGTGGTCGTCCCCGCCCTCATGAAGCTGTTCCTGGTGACGGTCGACGAGGGCTCGACCGCGATCCGGACCCGCAACGGGAAGCCGATCATCCGTCGTGTCCGGGGTGCGGACGACGGTCGCGGCGAGGTGGTGGTGCTGCGGCCCGGCACCCACGGCGCGTTCCCGATCTTCTACTGGTATCGGCTGGTCGATGTGCGCGCGCGATCGACGGATCTGCCCGCCCGCAGCCTCACCGCCGCCAGCGGACATCAGCATCTCGTGCATGCCTCGTTCGACTGGCGCCCGATCGTGTCGGGGCACGATCTGCGCGTGCTCGAGCTCGACGTCGTCAATGTGCGGGAGCGTGCCGGCAACATCGTGGGTGCGGCGCTGCGCGACCTCGTGCACCAGCTGGACGGCGCGGTGCTCCCGCCCAACGACCTCCTGTCTCCGCGCGTCGTCAGCGAGTGCTCCGACCTCGTGCGCACGGACTGCGGCATCGAGCTGCTGCGCGTGATCGTCACGGGCGACGCCCTCACCGACGGCTACCTGCTGTCGCAGGCGATCACTCCGCGTCCTGCGGACCCGCAGAGCGCGGAGTGGGATGCCGCGGCCTCCGTCCTCGCGACGCGGCTCTCGTCCGTCTAGCGTCGGTCGTCGCGGCTGCGCGCAAGATCCGACAGCGTCGGGATCTCACCCGTCGGCGTCGGGTCGCCGCTCTGGGCACCGCGCGCGACCGGGATGCGCGTGCCGAGCACCTGGGCCACGACATCCTGCGCGATCTTGGCCGCTGTGAGCCCGGCATCCTCGAGGATCTGCTCTCGGCTCGCGTGGTCGATGAACTGGTCGGGCACGCCCAGCTCGTCCACCGCGGTGTCGACGCCCGCCTCGCGCAGCACCTGGCGCACGCGTGTGCCGATGCCGCCGACCCGGATGCCGTCCTCGATCGTGATGACCAGGCGGTGGGATGCCGCGAGCTCGACGACAGACGGCTGCACCGGCACGACCCAGCGGGGGTCGACGACAGTGGCGCCGATGCCCTGTGCGCGCAGGCGCCCGGCCACGTCGACGGCGATGTGCGCCATGGGGCCGATGCCGACCAGCAGCACATCGTGCGCGTCGGAGCGCACCAGCACGTCGACGCCGTCATCCAGGCGCTCGACCGCGGGGAGCTCCGGGCTGACGCCGCCCTTCGGGAAGCGGATCACCGTGGGGCCGTCGTCGATGGCGACCGCCTCCTGCAGCTCCTCACGCAGGCGCGTGCCGTCTCGGGGCACGGCGATGCGGATGTTCGGCACGATCTGCAGCATGGCCAGATCCCAGATGCCGTGGTGACTCGGTCCGTCGGGGCCGGTCACCCCGGCGCGGTCGAGCACGAAGGTGACGCCGGCGCGGTGGAGGGCGACATCCATCAGCACCTGGTCGAACGCGCGGTTCATGAACGTCGCGTAGATCGCGACGACCGGATGCAGGCCGCCGAACGCGAGACCGGCCGCGGAGGCGACCGCGTGCTGCTCGGCGATCCCGACGTCGTACACACGGTCGGGGAATCGCTGGGCGAACGGCAGGAGCCCGGTCGGTCGCAGCATCGCCGCCGTCATCGCGATCACGTCGTCGCGCGCATCGCCCACCGCGACGAGCTCGTCGGCGAAGACGTCGGTCCAGGCCAGACCGCTGGTCGCGCCGAGCGATTCGCCGGTGATCGGGTCGATCTTCCCGACCGCATGGAACTGGTCGGCCTCGTCCTCCAGAGCCGGAGCGTAGCCGCGGCCCTTCTCCGTGATGGCGTGGACGATGACGGGAGCGCCGTACGACTTCGCGAGCTCGAGGGTCTCGATCAGCGTCGGCAGGTCGTGACCGTCGACGGGGCCGAGGTACTTGATGTCGAGGTTCGAGTAGAGGGCCGCGTTGTTCGTGAACCGCGAGAGGAAGCCGTGGGTGCCCCCGCGAACGCCGCGGTAGACGGCGCGTGCGGCGGGACCCAGCTTGCGGAACAGGTCGTCGGAGCCGCGGTGCAGCGTGCGGTAGGACTCCGCCGTGCGGACGCGGTTGAGGTAGCGGGCCATCCCGCCGATCGTCGGGGCGTAGGAGCGGCCGTTGTCGTTGACGACGATCACGAGATTGCGGTCGTTGTCGTCGGAGATGTTGTTGAGCGCCTCCCACGTCATGCCGCCCGTCAGGGCCCCGTCGCCCACGACGGCCACGACGTGCCGGTCCTTGCGCCCGGTGCGGGTCAGGGCGCGCGAGACGCCGTCCGCCCAGCTCAGCGAGCTCGACGCGTGCGACGACTCGACGACGTCGTGCGCGCTCTCCGAGCGCTGCGGGTACCCGGCGAGGCCGTCGCGCGCGCGCAGGTTCGTGAAGTCCTGCCTGCCGGTGAGCAGCTTGTGCACGTAGGACTGGTGGCCGGTGTCGAAGATCATCGGGTCGTTCGGTGAATCGAAGACACGATGCAGCGCGATCGTCAGCTCGACGACGCCGAGGTTGGGGCCGAGGTGGCCTCCCGTGCGTGCGACGTTCTCGACCAGGAAGCCGCGGATCTCGCTCGCGAGCTGCTCGAGCTGATCGGTGGTCAGTCCGTCGAGGTCGCGGGGTCCGGTGATGGACGACAGCAGCGACATCCCCGCTCCTTTCGGGCCCGGGAAGGGCTCTGCAAGTCTACCCGGGGCATGAAGGGGGGACCGGATGCCGCGGCATCCGGTCCCCCGTGAATCACCTGTCAGACCAGCGAACGCAGCACGTACTGCAGGATGCCGCCGTTGCGGTAGTAGTCGGCCTCACCGGGCGTGTCGATGCGGACGACCGCGTCGAACTCGACAGTGGCCTTGCCGGGCGCCGAGAACTCGCTCGGTTCGGCGGTGACGCGCACGGTCTTCGGCGTGACGCCCTCGTTGAGCTGCTCGAGACCCGAGATCGAGACGATCTCGGTGCCGTCGAGTCCGAGCGACGCCCAGCTCTCGCCTGCCGGGAACTGCAGCGGAACCACGCCCATGCCGATGAGGTTCGAGCGATGGATGCGCTCGAAGCTCTCGGTGATGACCGCCTTGACGCCCAGCAGGCTCGTGCCCTTGGCCGCCCAGTCGCGGGACGAGCCGGAGCCGTACTCCTTGCCGCCGAAGATGACGAGCGGCGTGCCCGCGGCCTGGTAGTTCTGGCTGGCGTCGTAGATGAACGACTGCGGGCCGCCCTCCTGCGTGAAGTCGCGGGTGAAGCCGCCTTCGACCTCGGCGCCGTCGTTGACGGCGCGCACCAGCTGGTTCTTCAGGCGGATGTTCGCGAACGTCCCGCGGATCATCACCTCGTGGTTGCCACGGCGCGAGCCGTAGGAGTTGAAGTCCTTGCGGTCGACGCCGTGCTCGGCGAGATACTTGCCCGCCGGGCTGTCGGCTTTGATGTTTCCGGCCGGGCTGATGTGGTCGGTGGTGACCGAGTCCAGCAGGGTGGCCATCACGCGCGCACCCGAGATATCGGTGACCGGCGTCAGCTCCATCGTCATGCCGTCGAAGTACGGGGGCTTGCGCACGTAGGTGGATGCGTCATCCCACTCGAAGACGTCACCCGTCGGGGTCGGGAGGGTCCGCCACCGCTCGTCGCCCTCGAAGACGCTCGCGTACTGATGGGTGAACATGTCCTTGTTGATCGACGAGTCGATCGTCGCCTGCACCTCGGCCGAGTCGGGCCAGATGTCCCGCAGGAACACGTCGTTGCCGTCCTGGTCGGTGCCGAGCGCGTCGACCTCGAAGTCGAAGTTCATCGAACCAGCGAGGGAGTACGCGATCACGAGCGGCGGGCTTGCAAGGTAGTTCATCTTCACGTCGGGGTTGATGCGGCCCTCGAAGTTGCGGTTGCCCGAGAGGACGGCCGTCACGGCGAGGTCGTTCTCGTTGATCGCCGCCGAGACCTCCTCGATGAGCGGGCCCGAGTTGCCGATGCACGTGGTGCAGCCGTAGCCCACCGTGAAGAAGCCGAGCTCTTCGAGGTCCTTGGTGAGGCCGGCCTTCTCGTAGTAGTCGGTGACGACCTTCGAGCCGGGCGCGAGGGTGGTCTTGACCCACGGCTTGGCCTTGAGGCCCTTCTTCACGGCGTTGCGCGCGAGCAGACCCGCCGCCAGCATGACCGACGGGTTCGACGTGTTCGTGCAGGACGTGATCGCGGCGATCGTCACGGCGCCGTGGTCGAGGACGAACTTCTCGCCGCCCTCGAGCGTCACCGGGGTCGGCTTCGACGCCGTCGCCGGCGCGTGGCTGTGGTGGTGGTGCTCGTGGTGGCTGTACTCGTCCTCGGGCGAGTTTCCGGGCGGGTCGGACGCCGGGAACGACTCCGAGCCCTCGAGATCGACCAGATCGTGGTCGACCTCGGCGTAGTTGGTGAGGTCGCTCTCGAACTGCTGCTTCGCCTGCGAGAGGACGATGCGGTCCTGCGGGCGCTTGGGACCGGCGATGGACGGGACGACCGTGGACAGGTCGAGCTCCATGTACTCGCTGAAGACCGGCTCGCGCGAGGGGTCGTGCCAGAGCGACTGCTCCTTCGCATACGCCTCTACCAGTGCGAGCTGCTGCTCGTCACGACCCGTGAGGCGCAGGTAGTCGACGGTCACGCTGTCGATCGGGAACATCGCGGCGGTCGAGCCGAACTCCGGGCTCATGTTGCCGATGGTGGCGCGGTTCGCGAGCGGAACGGACGCCACGCCCTCGCCGTAGAACTCGACGAACTTGCCGACCACGCCGTGCTTGCGCAGCATGTCGGTGATGGTCAGCACGACGTCGGTGGCGGTGACGCCGGTCGGGATCGCGCCCGAGAGCTTGAATCCGACGACCTTGGGGATGAGCATCGACACCGGCTGGCCGAGCATCGCGGCCTCGGCCTCGATGCCGCCGACGCCCCAGCCCAGGACGCCGAGTCCGTTGACCATCGTCGTGTGCGAGTCGGTGCCGACGCAGGTGTCGGGATAGGCGCGCAGGACGCCACCGACGGTGCGGTCGTAGATGACCTTCGCGAGGTGCTCGATGTTGACCTGGTGGACGATGCCGGTGCCCGGCGGGACGACCTTGAAGTCGTCGAACGCGGTCTGGCCCCAGCGCAGGAACTGGTAACGCTCGCCGTTGCGCTCGTATTCGATCTCGACGTTGCGCTCGAGGGCGTTCTCGGTGCCGAAGAGATCGGCGATCACCGAGTGGTCGATGACCATCTCGGCCGGCGACAGCGGGTTGATCCTGGTCGGGTCGCCGCCGAGCGCCGTGACCGCCTCGCGCATGGTGGCGAGGTCGACGATGCAGGGAACACCGGTGAAGTCCTGCATCACGACGCGAGCCGGCGTGAACTGGATCTCGGTGTTCGGCTCGGCCGCGGCATCCCACGACCCGAGAGCCTCGATCTGCTCCTTGGTGACGTTCGCGCCGTCCTCGGTCCGCAACAGGTTCTCGAGCAGCACCTTGAGGCTGAACGGGAGCTTCTCGTAGCCCGCGACCGTGTCGATGCGGAAGATCTCGTAGTCGGTGCTGCCGACCGTCAGGGTGCTCTTCGCACCGAAGCTGTCAACCGTGGACACGTCTGTCTCCTTCGTCGGCGGCGGGATCGTGCCGGAGTCCGGCATCCCCATCTTCCCCCGCCCCGAAGCCCGCGGCTAGTGAGGTCGACCTAACGGATCGAGGGAAAACTATCTTGATGTCAAGATAAATGTATCACTTCGGCGCGCGGGGGTAGAGCGCGCGCACGGCGAGCCACGTGACCGCGACCAGCGGTGCGAACAGGGGCAGGCCCATCACCAGCTTGAGCGTGCCGAGCGCCGTCACGTCGCCGGCGAAGTACAGCGGGACCTGCACGATGAGGCGCAGCGCGAACAGGGCGGCCCACGCGAGCGACAGCCAGAAGAAGACCCGCCGCTTGCGCCGGTCGGCGCGCCACGCGGTGCCCTCGCCCATGAGGAATCCGACCGCGAGTCCGATGAGCGGCCACCCGATGAGCGCCGACACGAGGAATGCCGTCCCGTAGATCGTGTTCGTGAGGAAGCCGGGGATGAAGCTGTCCTCTCCCCTGCCCGTCCACAGCGACAGGCCGGCTGCCGCGGCGGCCGCGATCAGACCGCCGATGGCGGCGCTCGCGGACTGCCGCTGGAGGAGCCTCACGATCGTGAACGCGGCGGCCAGGCCGACAGACAGGCCGAGGCTCAGCGGCAGGTTGCCCGTCCGCGTCCCGGGGTCGTACGTGAGGGTCCACGCCACCAGGAACACGACGCCGGGAAGAACGGATTCCAGGATGCCGCGCCAGCCGCCCATCGCCTTCCACACGACGTGACCGGTGCTGCGGCTCTCCGCGGGGTCGAGCCCGGCGCGCCGTGCGGCGCCGCCGAGAGCTGCGCCGAGCACCTCGGATGCGGACGCCGGCGCCTCGGTCTCGTCGATGGGAGAGCTCGCCGCGTCGGCGGGGCCGTTCGCCGTTCGGTCCGAATCCGCGTCGTCGGGCCGCGCCCCGTCGCTCACGCCGAGCCCGGCGTGGCCGGCATGCGCAGCGGGATGAGATCGCGCGGCGGCATGGGCGATCCGCCGCGGACGACGACGATCGACCGGAACAGGTCCTCGACGGCTGCGGCGGCCTCGACATCGGCGGTCGCTGCGCCGCCGATGACGCCGCGGAGGAACCAGCGGGGTCCGTCGACGCCGACGAAGCGCGCGAGACGCTTGCCGGCGGTGCCGTCGGGACCGGCGACGACAGGCACCTCGGCGAGCAGCTCGGGGCCGAGCGGGCCTTCGCGCTCCTCGACGCGGCCGCCCTGCTGACGGATCTGCTGGCGGATCTGCTCCCGCGTCTCAGCCCAGAGCCCCGCCGAGCGGGGGGCGGCGAACGGCTGAACCTGCAGCGTCGAGCCGGAGTAGTCCAGCCCGACGGCGACGATGCGCTTCGTCTGCTCCTCGACCTCGAGGCGCAGGTTGAGTCCTTCTCGCGGCAGGATCTTGATGCCGCCGAGGTCGATGTACGGCCGCACCGGGTTGGCTTCGGACTCGTCGAACGGGCCGGTGGTGGCGCGGTCCTCGGGCGCGACCTTGCGCGGTCCGTCGGCGGATGAGGGGTCGGTCATGCGAGGACTCCGTCCTTCTGGTAGCCCGTGGAGCCGAAGCCGCCCTCGCCGCGCACGCTGTCGGGCAGGGTCTCCACGGGGATGAATACGGCGCGAGGCACCGGCATGACGATGAGCTGCGCGATGCGGTCGCCGACCGCGATGTCGTGCGCGTGCTCGCGGTCGGTGTTGAGGAGAATGACCTTGATCTCGCCGCGGTAGCCGGCGTCGATCGTGCCGGGGGCGTTGACGATCGTGATGCCGTGCTTGGCAGCGAGGCCGCTGCGGGGCACCACGAAGGCGACGTATCCCTCGGGCAGCGCGATGCGCACACCGGTGCCGACGAGCGCGCGGTCGCCGGGTTCGAGCCGCACCGCCTCGGCGGCGACGAGGTCGGCGCCGGCGTCTCCGGGGTGTGCGTACACCGGGACGTCGGGGGCGATAATGGGGACGTCCACAGTTTCAGTCACCCAACGAGGGTAATGCAGAACTCCATGCGTCACGCCGATGCCCGAAGCGGCCGCCCCGACGGCTATCGGGAGCGGCTCGGACCCTCCCTGTGGATCCTCGTCGCGGCCGCGGTCGCGGCGCCCATGGCCGCCCTCGTCCTCACACCGATCGACACCACGATCGCGCTCGTGGTGGGCATCTGCGTCGGGGTGCTGCTGATCGCGCTGCTCATCGCGGCTGCTCCGGTGGTCGAGGTCCGCGACGGTGAGGTGCGGGCAGGGCGTGCTCACATCGGCGTCGAATTCCTCGGTGCCCCCGAGGTGCACGTCGGCGACGATGCGCGTCACGCGCGCGGCGCGGGCCTCGACCCGCGGTCGTGGCATCTGATCAGAGGCGGGATCGACGGAGTCGTCGTCATCCCGGTGACCGATATCGACGACCCGACGACCGCGTGGGTGATCTCCTCGCGGACGCCGGATCGACTGTCCGCCGCTGTGCGGCGGGCTCAGATCACGCGGAGCACTCCGCGCAGATAGGGCCGTCGGCCGTCTCGTGATCGAGCTGCGAGCGGTGCTTCACAAGGAAGCAGTTCGAGCAGGTGAACTCATCCTCCTGGGGCGGGAGAACGACGACGTCGAGCTCGAGGTCCGAGAGGTCGGCACCGGGCAGCTCGAAGCCCGACGGGTTGTCGGCATCCTCCGCATCGACCGAGCCCGAGAGCTTGTCGGGAACGCGCTCCTTGAGCGCTTCGATCGACTCGCTGTCGTCCTCGGTCTTGCGGGGGGCGTCGTAATCGGTGGCCATGCGTGAACGTCTCAACTTCCGGGTATCGCGGGTTGCGCTCGCCCTTGCGGGCGGCGATAGTTTGCACGACGGTTCCTCTTTTCGCAAATGCGTCCGGCGGTGTCCACCACGTGCGTTCGCGTGAAACTCGCGGCACGCGCCGTATATTCCCGGCCTGGGCACTTCGCTGTGACACGATGGGGCGGATCAGGCAGCATCGGCTGCCATCAGCCCGACGGGGAAGTACAGCCGTGAGCCCAAGGGAAAAGTAAGGGGCGTCCGCATGGAACAGCTCAAGGTCATCGGAACCGAGGACGACAAGCTCATCCTGGCGACCGAGTCCGGCGAGAGATTCTCGCTCGATGTCGACGATGTGCTGCGGGTCGAGCTGCGCAAGGCGCGGCGCGACCGCGACGGCGACGTCCAAGCGCCGCGCGCGAGTCCGCGGGAGATCCAGGCGCACATCCGCTCCGGGCTGTCCGCCCACGAGGTCGCCGAGCTCCTCGGCGCGCGCGTCGAGGACGTGGTGCGCTTCGAAGGCCCCGTGCTGGCCGAGCGCGAGCACGTCGTAGGACAGGCGCTGGCGGTGCCCGTTCTTCTCGGCGGCGACTTCGAGGGCGACGGACAGACCACGTTCGGCTCCGCCGTGCGCGCCAAGCTCGCCGAGGCCGGTGCCATAGGCGAACGGTGGACGAGCTGGAAGGCGCCCACCGGCTGGACGGTCAAGCTGGAGTTCACGGCCAACGACATCGGGCACGATGCCCGCTGGGGCTTCGACCCCCGCCGCAGCACGCTGTCGCCGCTGAACTCCGACGCGATCCAGCTCTCTCGCCAGGGATCGCTGCCCGAAGGGCTGATCCCGCGCCTGCGGGCACTGGACAGTGCGCCGGCCAAGGACGACTCGCGCTTCGACAGCGGCGCGTTCGGTCCGCGGCGCCTCCCCGACGCCGACATCGAGTCGCCCGAGATCCCCTCGCCGGCCGCTCCCGCCGTCCAGGAGGCGGCGATCAAGCGTGCGAGCGAGCCCACCGTCGTCACGTCGGCCGAGACCGCGGATCTTCTCGAGGCCCTGCGCCGTCGCCGCGGTCAGCGTGAGCCGCTGCCGGGCGCCGACGAAGTGGCTGCACCGCAGCGCTCCTCGGCGCCGGTCGCGCTGTTCGACGCCCTCGAACCGGGCTACGACGAGGCACCCGCCGACGAAGAGCCGCCGGCATCCGACTATCAGGCGCCCACTCCTGCCGCGGTGGCGGAGGCGGGCCGTCGCAAGGGGCGCACCTCGATGCCCTCGTGGGATGAGATCGTCTTCGGCGCCCGTTCCGACGACTGACGGCTCAGGCGAACGCGCCGAGCCGGATGAGAGGCACGACCCGCTCCTCATCGCTCAGCGAGCCGTGCTGGCCCACCATCTTCTGCGGTGCCGTGTCGGCGAGGCGATCGTCGTAATACGCGATCCCGGTGCGCGGGGCGACGATCACGTCGCCGATGCGGGCGCCGACCTCGGGGTCGACGACCCCCATGAGTCCCGACGTCTCGAGCTCGGCGCGGGAGAAGACCCAGGATCGCGACCCCTCGGCCTCGCGCCACCGCGCGAGCACGGCATCAGCCTGCCCGGCCTCGGCATACATCTGCAGCATGCGCGGCTCGCCGCCGATGAGGCGGACGCCGTCGAGCAGGTTGCCGCCCTCGTCGAGCAGGATGTGGCGGTGACGGGGGACGTCGATCATGCCGTGATCCGAGGTGACGACGACGCCGGTGCTGCGGTCGACCGATGCCGCGAGCGTGCGGGCAGCGGCGTCGATCCGTTCCAGAGCGGCCACCCACTCGTCGGACTCCCAGCCGCGCTTGTGGCCCACCGCGTCGAGATCGGCCGCATACAGATAGACGAGCGAGCCCGGATGCCGCGCCGCCAGGTCGGCGGCGACACGTACGCGTTCGTCGAGGTCGTCCACTCCGTGGAACTCGGCGTCTCCCAGGGTCACGGCCGTGAATCCGGTGCGCGCGTACTCGTTGCGCGACACGGCGAAGAACGGCCGGCCGAGCGTGGCGGACAGCGGCGCGGCACGCTGGAACGACAGCGGCAGGCCGTCGGTGTCCCACCCGCGCAGCATGTTGACGACGTCGTCGGTGCCGGGAACCCGGGCGCGATAGCCGACGATGCCATGCTCCCCCGGCAGGGCGCCCGTGAGCAGACTCGTCAGTGCGGCTGCCGTGGTGGAGGGGAAGACGGTGCGCGCGGCATCCCGTCTCGTCCGCGCTTCGCTGAGGAAGCGCGCGTGTCCCGCGCGGGCGGCGAGGTTCGACACGCCCAGCCCGTCGATCACCCACACGATCGCGCTGCGCGCCGGTGCGAACCACTCCGATGTGCCGTTGAGTGCCGCCGACATCTCGGGCACGACACGGGTGAGGCTCCGGGCGCGCGGCGGGTCCGCGGGTAGGCTGAGGGACATCGGGGCCAGTCTCGCACACCGCGGCCGCGCCCTACCGCTCCCGCCGTCACCCGAGGCTTCATCGACACATGCCCGCTTCCCGCACCGATTCCTCACCCGCCGACCACGGACGCATCGAGGACGTCGACGTCTCGTCCGAGATGCAGACGTCGTTCCTCGAGTACGCGTACTCGGTGATCTATTCGCGCGCGCTCCCCGATGCGCGCGACGGGCTGAAGCCGGTTCAGCGGCGCATCCTCTTCCAGATGGCCGACATGGGGCTGCGCCCCGACCGCGGGCACGTCAAGAGCGCCCGCGTCGTCGGCGAGGTGATGGGAAAGCTGCACCCGCACGGCGACGCCCCCATCTACGACGCGCTCGTGCGGCTCGCGCAGCCGTTCTCGCTGCGCGTGCCGCTGGTCGACGGCCACGGCAATTTCGGCTCGCTCGACGACGGGCCCGCCGCCCCTCGCTACACCGAGGCCCGTCTCGCCCCTCCGGCGCTCGCGCTCACCGAGAATCTCGATGAGGACGTCGTCGACTTCATCCCCAACTACGACGGCCAGTTCCAGCAGCCCGAAGTGCTGCCGGCCGCGTTCCCCAACCTCCTCGTCAACGGCACGACCGGCATCGCGGTCGGCATGGCGACGAACATGGCGCCGCACAACCTCATCGAGGTGGTCGGCGCGGCCACGCATCTGCTCGACAACCCCGAGGCCACGGTCGACGAGGTCATGGAGTTCGTGCCAGGTCCGGATCTTCCCGGTGGCGGCATCATCGTCGGTCTCGACGGCATCAAGGACGCCTACACGAACGGGCGCGGCAGCTTCCGCACCCGGGCCAAGGTGTCGATCGAGTCGCTGGGCCCGCGCCGGACCGGGCTCATCGTCACCGAGCTGCCCTATCTCGTCGGCCCGGAGCGCGTGATCGAGAAGATCAAGGACGCGGTCAACGCCAAGAAGCTGCAGGGGATCTCGGACGTCACCGACCTCACCGACCGTCACCACGGTCTGCGTCTGGTCATCGGCATCAAGACGGGCTTCGACCCCCAGGCGGTCCTGGACCACCTCTACCGGCTGACGCCGCTCGAGGACTCGTTCAGCATCAACAACGTCGCACTCGTCGAAGGGCAGCCGCAGACGCTCGGGCTCCGTGAACTGCTGCGGGTCTACCTCGACCACCGCATCAGCGTCGTGACGCGCCGCAGCCGCTACCGGCTCGCTCGGCGCAAGGAACGACTGCACCTGGTCGAGGGCCTGCTCATCGCGATCCTCGACATCGACGAGGTCATCCAGGTCATCCGCACCTCCGATGACGGCGAACAGGCGCGCCAGCGCCTGATGAGCGTCTTCGACCTGTCGGAGGCGCAGTCCGAGTACATCCTCGAGCTGCGACTGCGCCGGCTGACGAAGTTCTCCCGCATCGAACTCGAGGCCGAGCGCGACAACCTCAAGAAGGAGATCGCCCAGCTCGAGGAGCTGCTCGGCAGCGACGTGCTGCTGCGCGCGCAGGTGGCGCATGAACTGGATGCCGCGGCCGAGGCGTTCGGCACTCCGCGGCGCACCCTGCTGCTCAACGGCGGTCCGGTGCAGCCGCGCTCACGCGCCGCCGCGGCGGCCGCCGACCTGCAGATCGCGGATGCCCCGTGTCGCGTCTTCCTCTCGGCCACCGGACGCATGGTCCGCGCCGAGCTGGTCGCCGATGCGCCCGGTGGCGGCGTCGTGGCCCCGGCACGCCGCTCGAAGCACGACGCGATCCGCTCCTCGGTGGACGCGACGACCCGCGGCGACATCGGTGCGGTGACGAGCCTCGGCCGCCTGGTGCGCCTCTCCCCCGTCGACCTGCCTTCGGTCCCCGGCAACTCGGTGCAGCTGGGCGCCGGCACACGCGCCGATCAGTACCTCGGCCTGAGTGGCGGCGAGCACGTCGTCGCGCTGGTCCCGCTCGCCGACACCCCGCCGATCGCCGTCGGCACCGCGCAGGGCGTGGTGAAGCGGGTCGCCGCGAGTGAGCTCGGCAACAAGCACGACATCGAGATCATCTCGCTCAAGGACGGCGATCGCGTCGTCGGCGCCGCGCCGGCATCCGACGGCGCCGAGCTGGTGTTCGTCGCGAGCGATTCCCAGCTCCTGCGCTTCGACGCGTCGTCGGTGCGCCCGCAGGGCCGCTCCGCCGGCGGCATGGCCGGGATGCGGCTCACCGACGGCGCGCAGGTCATCGCGTTCGACGTCGTGGGGCCGTCCGAGTTTGACGCCGTCGTGGTGACGATCGCCGGCTCGACCACCGCGCTCGCGGGCACCGACGCCGGCAGCGCCAAGGTGTCGCTCTTCAGCGAGTTCCCCGCCAAGGGGCGCGCGACCGGGGGTGTTCGAGCCCATCGATTCCTCCGCGGGGAGGACGCGCTCACCATCGCCTGGGTGGGCACCGATCCGCGTGCCATCGGCTCCGACGGGGCGGTCCGCGCCCTGCCGGCGGCCGGCGCGAAGCGCGATGCGTCGGGGACGGCCCTGGACGGGGTCATCGGCGCGGTCGGCACCGGCATCCGCTGACGTTCACCGGTCGTTGAGCGAGCAGCAGACGGCGTTTCGTCTCGCTCCGCTCGCTCAACGACCGGTGGTCGTCAGGCGTCGATGCGCTCCCGCACGAGCCGGTCGCTGGAATCGATGATGAACTCCTTGCGCGGGGCGACGTCGTTGCCCATGAGCAGTTCGAAGACGGATGTCGCAGCCTCGGCATCCTGCATCCGCACGCGGCGCAGGGTGCGGCCGGCGCGATCCATGGTCGTCGTCGCCAGCTGGTCGGCATCCATCTCGCCGAGGCCCTTGTAGCGCTGCACCGGCTCCTGCCAGCGCTTGCCGGCCTTGCCGAGCTTCGTGAGCAGCCCGTGCAGCTCCGCCTCGGAGTAGGTGTAGATCGTGTCGTTCGGCTTGGTGCCGGGGTTCATCACGACGACGCGGTGCAGCGGCGGCACGGCGGCGTACACGCGTCCCTCGTCGATGAGCGGCCGCATGTAGCGGAAGAACAGCGTCAGCAGCAGGGTGCGGATGTGTGCCCCGTCGACGTCGGCGTCGCTCATCAGGATGATCTTGCCGTAGCGCGCCGCCTCCAGGTCGAACGAGCGACCCGAGCCGGCGCCGATCACCTGGATGATCGCCGCGCACTCGGCGTTCGACAGCATGTCGCTGATCGACGCCTTCTGCACGTTGAGGATCTTGCCGCGGATCGGCAGCAGCGCCTGGAACTCGCTGTTGCGCGCGAGCTTGGCGGTGCCGAGGGCCGAATCGCCCTCAACGATGAACAGCTCGGACTCGCCGACGTCGTTCGACCGGCAGTCGGCGAGCTTCGCCGGAAGCGACGAGGACTCCAGGGCGTTCTTGCGACGCTGCGTCTCTTTGTGCGTGCGCGCGGAGATGCGCGCCTTCATCTCGGAGACGACCTTGTCGAGCAGGAGGCTGGTCTGCGCCTTGTCGTCGCGCTTGGACGACGTGAAGCGTGCCGAGAGCTCGCGGATGACGACGTTCGACACGATCTGACGCACGGCAGGAGTGCCGAGCACCTCCTTCGTCTGACCCTCGAACTGCGGCTCGGGCACCCGCACCGTCAGCACCGCGGTGAGACCGGCGAGGATGTCGTCCTTCTCGATCTTGTCGTTGCCGACCTTGAGACGCCGAGCGTTCTGCGTGACCTGATCGCGGAGGACCTTCATCAGGGCCTGCTCGAATCCCTGCTGGTGCGTGCCGCCCTTGGGCGTGGCGATGATGTTGACGAACGAGCGCGACACCGTCTCGTAGCCCGTTCCCCACCTGACGGCGACGTCGACGTGGCATTCGCGTTCGACCTCGGTGGGCACCATCGCACCGGACGGCTGCAGCACCGGGACGGTCTCGGTGAAGCTGCCGCTCCCGGTCAGGCGCCAGGTGTCGGTGATTCCCGCGTCCGGGGCGAGGAAGTCGGCGAACTCGGAGATGCCGCCGTCGAAGCGGTAGCTCGTCTCGACCGGCTCGCCGGACTCGGTGCCGGGGCGCTCGTCGCGGATGACGATCTCGAGGCCCGGGACGAGGAACGCGGTCTGTCGCGCGCGCTGCTCGAGCTCCTGCAGGTTGAACGCGGCGTCCTTGGTGAAGATCTGCGGGTCGGCCCAGTAGCGGATCCGGGTTCCCGTCACGCCCTTCGCCGCGCGGCCGGCGACCCGCAGCTCGCTGCGCTGCTCGAACGGCGTGAACGTGGAGTCGGGGCTGCCGTTGGAGAAGATGCCCGGCTCGCCGCGGTGGAACGACATCGACCATGTCTTGCCGCCGCGGTCGACCTCGACGTCGAGGCGCTCCGACAGCGCGTTCACGACGGATGCGCCGACGCCGTGCAGGCCGCCTGATGCCGCGTACGACCCGCCGCCGAACTTGCCGCCGGCATGCAGCTTCGTGAAGACGACCTCGACGCCCGACAGTCCGGTGCGCGGCTCGATGTCGACCGGGATGCCGCGGGCGCGGTCGCGCACCTCGACGCTGCCGTCCGCGTGCAGCACGATGTCGATGCGCGTGCCGTGCCCGGCGAGGGCCTCATCGACCGAGTTGTCGATGATCTCCCACAGGCAGTGCATGAGGCCGCGGGAGTCGGTGGACCCGATGTACATGCCCGGGCGCTTGCGGACCGCCTCGAGCCCCTCGAGCACCTGGAGATGATGGGCTGAATACTCGGCGGTCACAGTCTCCCATCGTAATCCGCGCGCCCGACAGGGCCGTGCAGACACGCTTCGGGCCGAGCAGCGCTACGCGCTCAGCGAAATGTCGCCCATTCGCGGCATTCTCGAAACATCCCCGTGGTTGTATCTGATCACCGGCCAAGAGTTCTACATATACGAGGAGGCACCGAAATGACCACGCTATCGACACCCACAGAGCCCGGCGCCGTCCTCGAGTACCGCCTGACCGCGGTGGACCGCTGCGATTCATGCGGCGCGCAGGCCTACATCGCCGCCGAGGTCAACGGCAGCGAACTGCTCTTCTGCGCCCACCACGGCCGCAAGTACGAAGAGAAGCTCCGCAGCATCGCGACCTCGTGGCACGACGAGACGGCGCGGCTGGCGGAATAAGGCCCCCCGAGGTCCGCTGCTCCGCAACCCCCTGACGACCGCCCCGTGAGACGCCTCGCGTCTCACGGGGCTTTCACGTATAGACGCGCGCGATCAGCGGCGAGACCCTCACCGCGATCTCTTCGCCGATCGTGCCGATGACCTCGGCGAGGTCGGTCGCCGTCCCCTCGCCGGATCCGCCCGGGCCGTAGATCGTCACGACGTCTCCGACCGCGGCACCGGTCCATGCGTCGACGAGGGACTGCGCACCGCCCACCGGGCCGAGCCTGCGCGCACCAGCCGGTGTGCCGACCATGGCGCGACCACGCAGCGAGGACGGCAGCCCGTCGGCTGCACCGATGTCGATCCGCACGGTCTCCTCGTGCACGGCGACCACCTCGGCCTCGAGCCGGGCGATCGTGCGCAGTCCGAGTGTGTCGGCCGACGGTCCGCCCGCAGATCGGATGCCGTAGCAGAACGCCCCCACCCGCACCATGTCGTAGCGGAACTCAGGGCGCGCGAACGACGCGGCGCTGGCAGCCAGATGCCGGACGT
Source organism: Microbacterium sp. LWS13-1.2 (assembly GCF_040144835.1). Classification (NCBI taxonomy): domain Bacteria; kingdom Bacillati; phylum Actinomycetota; class Actinomycetes; order Micrococcales; family Microbacteriaceae; genus Microbacterium; species Microbacterium sp. LWS13-1.2. The sequence continues at coordinate 523,931 of NZ_CP151632.1, read as the reverse complement.
GAGGGCGGATGCCGACGGCCTCTGCCTCGTGCAGCGCCCGCTCGAACACGGCGCGCGCGTCGTCGTCCTCGGCATCCGAGGCCTCGGCGATGTGGCTCCAGACACCGACGACGTCGATCCGCCCCGCGGCCTGCAGCGCAGCGGCCCGCGCGACGAACGTGCTCCACTCCTCCGGGCGGACGCCGTTGCGGTGCAGCCCGGTGTCGATCTTGAGATGCACCCGCGGCGCGCCGGCGGCGTCGGATGCGGCATCCGCGAGCTCCTCCAGGAGCTCGGCGTCGCCGATCCCGAGGTCCAGGTGCGCTGCGATGGCGGTGCGCAGATCGTCGCGCGACGCGGCGATCCAGGTGAAGATGCGGGCCGCGTCGCCGGCAGCGGCGCGCACGGCGGTTCCGGTCCGCACGTCGAATGCGCCGAACCACGTGACGCCGGCGGTCGTGGCCGTCTGCACGACGGCTTCCAGACCGTGGCCGTACGCGTCGTCCTTGACGACGAGCATGAGCTCGGCGGGCGCGACGGTCTCGCGCACCCGCGCGATGTTGGCCGTGAGCGCCGACAGATCGACGTGCAGTCGCGCCGTCACGGAGCCTCCTCGCGGATGGCGCGAAGCCCCACCGTCGTGATGAGCTCCCCCTCGCTGAGGCCGGTCGCCTGAACCCAGCTCGAGAGCGACGGCTCGCCCAGCGAGGGGTCGCCGAGGAACAGCACCTCGTCGCCGCGCCGCACGGCGGCATCCGAGATCTCCACGACGCAGACGTCCATCGCGACGCGCCCGACGATGGGGTGGCGACGGCCGGCGATGGCGACGTCGACGGCGCCGCCCAGCGCGCGGACGATGCCCTGCGCGTAGCCGCCCGTCACGAGGGAGATGCGGGTGTCGGCGGCTGCTCGGTAGGCGTACCCGTACGACACGCCCTCGCCCGTGCGGAGGTCCTTGACCGACAGCACGGTGCCGGTGAGGCGCAGCACAGCTGTCGTGGACGGGCCGGCGCCCGGGAGTCCGAACAGCGTCGACGGCATGAGCGTGGTCGAAGGTCGCGCGATGGCCGATCCGTCGGCCGTGAAGACGGGCGCTTCCGCCGCGACGAGCCCCTGAGCCTCGAGAACCTCGTGCACGAGTGAACGGCCGTGGCCCCAGGCATCCGCATCGAGGACCGACGGATCGAACGAGCGGATGCCGCGCTCACACGCAGCACGGGCGTTCGCGGTGAGCGCGCCCCGTGAGATCCGGGCGACCGGGCTGCTGCGGGGAGCCGATCCCGGCACGGGCACGCCGCGCCCAGGGATCGAGGAACTCACGCCTCTAGACTATCGGGGTCCCCCGCACCCGATCCCGGAGCACGCATGCCTTCTCAGGGCCTCGCCCTCTCGAACCGCCTTCGATATCTCGCCTGGCGTGTCCGTCGCATTGATGTCGGATCCGTGGTCGAGCGGGCGAGGGAGACCGCCCATGCGCACGGCAGATGGACCCCGGCCGTGATGGTCGACATGCTGTGGTCGGCCGGTTTCAGGCAAGTCGGCTTTCAGGACTACGTCGACTACGACTTCGCGATCCTGAACCGCGCCGAGCGGGCGACCTACATGACGCACCCGGTGTCGAACGAGCTGTCTCAGAAGTACGACCATCCCGATTACCGCGGTCTGTTCCAGGACAAGGTCGAGTTCGACCGCACGTTCAGCGACTTCCTCCGTCGCGACTGGATGGTCGTCGAGGAGGGCAACGCCGACGCCGTGCGCGCCTTCGCCGAGAAGCAGGGCACGATCGTCACCAAGGAGCCCGTCGGCCAGGCCGGGACCGGCGTGCACCGCTACCACGCCGCCGACATCACCGACTGGCACGAGTTCCACCGCGGCCTGCTCTCGCGTGGCGAGCTGCTGATCGAGGAGGTCATCCGCCAGCACGCGGACCTTGCCGCGGTCTGCCCCGGCACGGTCAACACCACCCGCGTCACGGCCTTCTTCGACGGGGAGACCACGCACATCCTGGCCATGGCGCAGAAGTTCGGCCGCGGCGCGGTGAGCGACCAGATGACATTCGGCGGCTTCTACACGATGCTCGACCAGAACGGCCATGCGGTCGGCCCCGGGTACGACTCGCACGGGCATGTTCATGTCACGCACCCCGACAGCGGCTTCACGATCGCCGACTTCCAGCTGCCGATGATCGACCAGGTCAAGGAGTTCGTCGACCGGATCGCGCGCGTCGTCCCGCAGATCCAGTACGTCGGCTGGGACATCGTGGTCACCCCCGAAGGCCCGGTGCTCGTCGAGGGCAACTGGGGCGCCGGCGTCTACGAGAACAAGCCCAGCGTCACCGGCATCCGCACGGGGCACAAGCCGCGCTACCGCGAGGCCATCGGTTTCTGACCCGGCGCGGATAAGGAAAAGGCGCGGCATCCGGAGGGGTGCCGCGCCTTCACATGACTGCGATCAGACCGCGCGGACGATGCCGAGCGGTGTGGACTGGTGCCCCTGACCGAGCGGGTTGTCCTTGAGGATCGCGACGAGGCGCTTCTCCCCCGCCTTGTCGAGGGTCGAGCCGAGGATGTTGCCGCCGAGGTCGTTGATGTCGACCACGGCCACCTCGGGCGCACCGCCGAGCAGAGCCTTGACCTGCTGGGCGACCTCGCGCGGATGCGCGGGGCCCAGCACGACCGCCTTGTTGTACGGCGGGATCGTGCCTGACGTGGGACCGTCGATCGCCCGGGCCTTGTCGCCGGCGATGCGGTAGAAGTCGCCCTTGCGCCCGAACAGCTTCGTTACGGCAGACACCGCTGCCGCGAACAGGATGCGGATCGGACCGCACTCGCGCAGCGCCATCTCCATGGTCTCGGGCATGCCGAGACCGATGCCGTACGGGGTGCGCGTGACGTACTTCGAGAGGAAGAACGCGAGCCGGCGGGGCTTGATGTCCTCGACGAGGTACGAGCGGCCCTGCGTGATCGCGACGATCTTCTCCGTCACGAACAGCAGGTCGCCCTCGCGCACGACGTCCGCCGCGTACTCGCGGATGAACTCGTCGAGGTCGTCGCCCGGCATCACGACCCGCGTGCGGATCGGGATGCGCGCGAACGACGAGCCTTCGACCTGGACGGTGAGCGCCTTGCCGGCGTTCGCCTCGCTCACTCGAGGTAGTCCCGCAGGGACTGGGAGCGGGACGGATGCCGCAGCTTCGCCATGGTCTTCGACTCGATCTGGCGGATGCGCTCGCGGGTGACCCCGAACGTGTCGCCGATCTGGTCGAGCGTCTTGGGCTGGCCGTCGCCGAGGCCGAACCGCATGCGGATCACGCCGGCCTCGCGCTCCGAGAGCGAATCGAGGAGCGACTCGAGCTGACGCTGCAGCATCGTGAAGCCCACCGCGTCGGCGGGAACCACGGCCTCGGTGTCCTCGATGAGGTCACCGAACTCGCTGTCGCCGTCCTCGCCGAGAGGAGTGTGCAGCGAGATCGGCTCACGGCCGTACTTCTGCACCTCGATGACCTTCTCGGGGGTCATGTCGAGCTCGCGGCTGAGCTCCTCGGGCGTGGGTTCGCGACCGAGGTCCTGCAGCATCTGACGCTGGACGCGCGCGAGCTTGTTGATGACCTCGACCATGTGCACCGGGATGCGGATGGTGCGCGCCTGGTCGGCCATGGCGCGCGTGATGGCCTGACGGATCCACCAGGTCGCGTACGTCGAGAACTTGAAGCCCTTGGTGTAGTCGAACTTCTCGACCGCGCGGATGAGGCCGAGGTTGCCCTCCTGGATGAGGTCCAGGAACTGCATGCCACGACCCGTGTAGCGCTTCGCGAGCGACACCACGAGACGCAGGTTGGCGCCCAGAAGGTGGCTCTTCGCGCGCTGGCCGTCGCGGGCGACCCACTGCAGGTCGAGTCCGAGTTGCGAGCTCTTCTCAGCGGCCGACATGTGCGACAGCTTCTCTTCGGCGAACAGTCCCGCCTCGATGCGCATCGCGAGCTCGACCTCTTCGGCCGCGTTCAGCAGCGGCACCTTGCCGATCTGCTTCAGGTAGTCCTTGACGGGGTCGGCCGTGGCGCCGGTGATCTGCGTCGAGTACACGGGGACGTCGTCCTCGTCGCTCGACGAGATGACGATCGCACCCGTGGGCAGAGGCTCGGTGAACACGGGCTTCGTGCTCTCCTCGTCCTCCTCGTCGTCGTCGGACGCGGCGGCGTCGTCGGTGGAGGCCTTCGCGTCCTTGGCGGCCGGGGCCGCCTCCGCGGTGTCGTCCGCGGCATCCGTTTCGATGTCGTCGGCCTCGATCTCGACGTCGTCGTCGAGCTCCTCGACGTCGTCCTCGAAGTCGTCGTCCGACTTCTTCGCGCGCTTGGACGCGGTCTTCGGTGCCGCCTTGGACTTGGCGGCGCCCTTCGCTGCGGGAGCCTTCTTCGCGGCGGGAGTCGTCGCCTGGTCCGTCTCGGTGTCCTTCGCGGCCGAGCGAGCCTTGGTGTTCGTGCCTGGAGTCACGTTTCGCCTTTCACCGGTCGACACGCCCTGCGTGTCTCCGGTCGGTTTCGGACACTAGTAAGACCCTTGTCAAGTCCACATCTTCAGCCGGAAGCCGGACGAAGACGGTTGACAACGGGTCAGAGCGTCTAGTATCTCATACTTGCCGTGCGCCGCCAGCATCGCCCCGCGTGGACCGGCGCACCTCCATCACCCAATTCAACGCGCTGGTCCGGCGTGGAATTCCACCCACGCCGCAGCCGAAGGATCAGGAGCCGCGCTTGTCGTCCTCCGCCGGACGTGTCGCGAGGAATCGCTCGAGTTCGGCGGCGAGCTCGTCGGCGCTCGGCAGATCGCCGGTATGGATCATCGGGGTGGCCAGCGTCGACCCCGCCATGTAGGCGTCGTAGCGCTCTTCGAGTCCCTGCACCATCCGGGCCAGCTCGTCGCTGCCCTCGATCTGCTCGGTGACCTTTTCGAGGTACTCGCGGTTCTCGTCGCGCAGGTCGTCGCCCGCGAAGACGAGGCCCGTCGCGACGGTGAGACTGTCCAGCGCCGCGAGAGCCGCGGCGGGGTACTCGGTGTCACCCAGGTAGTGCGGGATGAGCAGGACGAAGCCGGCGATGCGCACCCCGGCTGCGGCGAGCCGGTACTCGAGCAGATGACCGGCGGTGGCGGGCACCTGGGTGTGGGGCTGCCACACCGAGTGCGCCTCGGTGAGCTCTGACCGCGTGCCGCTGACGGTGGTGCCGATCGGTCGCGTGTGAGGGACGGGCATCGGGATCGCGTGGACCCACGTGACCGTCGACACGCCGTAGCTCTCGGCGAGATCGAGCACGGCGCCGGCGAAGGCGTCCCAGGCGAAGTCGGGCTCGTAGCCCGCCAGCAGCAGGAACGGCTGCCCGAGCGCATCGTGGGCGAACGAGAGCTCCAGACGCGGCGGCCGGTAGTCGGTGAGGTGGTCCTTCTCGAACGACACGATGGGCCGGCGCGCACGGTAGTCCAGCAGCGTGTCGTTGGAGAAGACGGCCAGCGGCGACGGCGACAGATCGTCGCGGAAGTAGTCGATGACTCGGCTCACGGCGCTGCCGGCGTCGGTGAACCCGGTCAGGGCGATCACGAGCGGCAGCCCGCGCGGCACGGGCGGCGCGGAAGCCGCACGCTCGAACAGCGGGCCGGGAAAAGGCATGGTCCCATGCTACGAGTCACCCCGACATGGTCGGGTCGCGCCGGTCGCGCTCAGAGCGAACAGTCGTCGTCCCTAGGATGGAGACCATGTCGTTTCCCGACCTCGAGTACCGCACCGCACCCGTCCGAGAGTCCGACGCCGACCTCCTGCTCGTCGCACTCCCCCCGCTCGAGGCCGAGGACTCCCCCGACCTGTCCGACTGGCCGGGACTTCGCGATGCGCTCCTCGGTGTGGGCTTCACGGGCGCTGCAGGCTCATGGGTCCGCGCATACGCGCCGGAGGCCACCACGCAGCCACTGGCCGTCGTCGGCACGGGATCGGATCCGGATGCCGCGGCTCTGCGTGACGCGATCGGCGCTGCGATCCGCGCGCTGACCGGGTTCGCGACAGTCGCCGTCGCCGCGCCGTACGCCGACCCCGCCCTGTGGACCGCGATCGCGGAGGGCGCGGCCCTCGGGGGCTACCGGTTCGACGGGTACAAGAGCGAGGCGCCCAAGCCGCGCGCTGCGCGCGTCGTCGTCCACGGCACGGCCGAACCCGACGACACCGCCCTGAAGCTCATCGTCGAGACCGCGGCATCCGTCGCCCTGGTGAAGGACCTCGTCAACATCCCGGCGGAGTGGCTCGGCCCCGCCGACGTCGCCCGGCGGGCCGCCGAGTCCGTGTCGGATCTGCCCGTCACCGTCGAGATCCTCGACGAGGAGGCGCTGCGCGAGCAGGGCTACGGCGGCATCCTCGGCGTCGGCCAGGGATCGGATCGCCCGCCGCGCCTGGTGCGTCTCGAGTACGCACCCGAGGGCGCCGCCAGGCACGTCGCGCTCGTGGGCAAGGGCATCACGTTCGACACCGGCGGGCTGTCGCTCAAGCCGGCGGCCTCGATGGTCGGGATGAAGTACGACATGGCCGGAGCCGCGACAGTGCTCGCAGTGCTCAAGGCCGCGGCATCCGTCGGAGCGCCCGTCAAGGTGACGGCATGGCTGTGCCTCGCCGACAACATGCCCTCGGGGCGCGCGACGCGCCCGGGCGACGTGCTGCGCCTGCTCGACGGCACCACGGTCGAGGTGCTCAACACCGACGCCGAGGGGCGCCTCGTCCTCGCCGACGGACTCGTCGCCGCCAGTCGCGAGCACCCCGATGTCATCGTCGACGTCGCCACCCTCACCGGTGCGATCCTGATCGCCCTCGGCACGCGCCACACCGGCGTGATGGGCGACGACGAAGCCGTGGCGGCGTATCTGGCCGCCGCCGCCGTGGCCGGCGAGCCCGCATGGCAGCTGCCCCTGCCCGGCCACATGGTCGAGGAGCTCGATTCGCCGATCGCCGACCTGCAGAACGCCAAGATCGGCGATCCCGCCGGCGGTTCGCTCTTCGCAGGCCTGTTCCTGCGTCACTTCGTCGGCCGCACGGCCGACGAGGAAGATGCGCCCCGCATCCCGTGGGTTCATCTCGACATCGCCGGCAGCGGCACCCACAAGGGCGCGCCGTACGGCTTCACCGACAAGGGACCGACTGCCGCGACAGTGCGCAGCTTGATCCGCTTCGTCCTGGCTGACCTCGATGAGGAGGCACGATGACCGACCATTCCTTCGATCTCGTCATTCTGGGCGGTGGGAGCGGCGGCTATGCGGCCGCACTCCGCGCCGCGGAACTCGGCAAGACCGTCGCCCTCGTCGAGAAGGACAAGGTGGGAGGCACCTGCCTGCACCGCGGCTGCATCCCCACGAAGGCGCTGCTGCACGCCGCCGAAGTCGCCGACACCGCACGGGATGCCTCGGCCATCGGCATCCGCGCCACCTTCGAGGGCGTCGACCCGGCCGGTGTGCGTGCCTACCGCGAAGGCATCGTCGCGAAGAAGTACAAGGGCCTCGAAGGCCTCGTGAAGGCTCGCGGCATCACGGTCGTGAACGGCGAGGGCCGGCTCGAGGCAGGACCGGCCGTCCGCGTCGGCGACGACCTCTACCTCGGCACCGACGTCGTGCTCGCGACCGGGTCGTACAGCCGCACGCTTCCGGGGCTCGAGATCGGCGGCCGCATCCTCACCAGCGAGCACGCCCTCGAGCTCGACGAGATCCCCACGAGCGTCGTCATCCTCGGCGGCGGCGTCATCGGCGTCGAGTTCGCGAGCGTGTGGCGCTCGTTCGGCGCCGACGTCACGATCGTCGAGGCGCTCGACCACCTCGTGCCGAACGAGGACGTGGCGATCAGCAAGGGCCTCGAGCGTGCATTCCGCCGCCGCGGCATCCAGTACTCCCTCGGTGTGCGCTTCCAGACCGCGACGCAGACGGCGGATGCCGTCACCGTGACCCTGGAGGACGGCAAGACGTTCACCGCCGACTACCTCCTGGTGGCCGTGGGCCGCGGACCGGCGTCTGCCGGCCTCGGCTACGAGGAGGCCGGCGTCACCATCGACCGCGGATTCGTGCTCACCGACGAGCGTCTGCGCACCGGCGTCGACCACGTGTGGGCCGTCGGCGACATCGTCCCGGGGCTGCAGCTCGCCCACCGCGGATTCCAGCAGGGCATCTTCGTCGCCGAGGAGATCGCGGGCCACTCCCCCGTCGTGATCCCCGACGCGCAGATCCCCAAGGTCACCTACAGCCACCCCGAGGTGGCGTCCGTCGGTCTCACGGAGGCGCAGGCCGCAGATGTGCACGGCGCCGACGGGATCGTCGCGTACGAGTACAACCTCGCGGGCAACGGCAAGAGCGAGATCCTGGGCACGAGCGGCATCGTCAAGGTCGTGCGCGCCAAGGACGGACCGGTCCTCGGGGTGCACCTCATCGGCGATCGCGTCGGGGAGCTCATCACCGAAGGGCAGCTCGTCGTGGGGTGGGAAGCCCACCCCGAAGACATCGCCCCATACATCCACGCGCACCCGACGCAGTCCGAAGCGCTCGGCGAGGCGTTCCTCGCCCTCGCGGGCAAGCCGCTGCACGCGCTCTGACCCTCGCGGTCGCCCCTCATCACTAAGCTAGATCCGATATTTCTTCAGAAGGAGACATCCTCATGAGCACATCCGTGGTCCTCCCCGCTCTCGGTGAGAGCGTGACCGAGGGAACGGTCACCCGCTGGCTCAAGAACGTCGGCGACACGGTCCAGGCGGACGAGGGCCTGCTCGAGATCTCCACGGACAAGGTGGACACCGAGATCCCGTCGCCGGTCAGCGGCGTCATCGAGGAGATCCTCGTCCAGGAGGACGAGACTGTCGAGGTCGGCGCCGTGCTGGCGAAGATCGGCGACGGCTCCGGTGCCGCCGAGGCGCCCGCTCCGGAGGCTGCCGCCGCCGAGGCTCCGGCCCCCGAGGCCGAGGCTCCGGCCGCGCCGGCCGAGGCTCCCGCCGCCGAGGCGGCTCCCGCTGAGGCGGCGCCGGCGCAGGCCGCTGCACCCGCCGGCGGAGGCAAGGAGATCGTCCTGCCCGAACTCGGCGAGAGCGTCACCGAAGGAACCGTCACCCGCTGGCTCAAGCAGGTCGGCGACGAGGTCGCCGTGGACGAGCCGCTCCTCGAGATCTCCACCGACAAGGTCGACACCGAGATCCCCTCCCCGTTCGCCGGTGTGCTCCAGGAGATCCTGGCCGCCGAAGACGAGACCGTCGCCGTGGGCGCGCCGCTGGCGCGCATCGGCGAAGCGGGTGCGTCCGCCCCGGCGGCTCCGGCTGAGGCGCCCGCCGCGGCCGCCCCGGCGCCCGCTGAGGCTCCGGCTCCCGCTGCCGCCGCTCCGGCGGCTGCGCCCGCCGCCCCGGCCCCGGCCGCCGCTCCGGCTGCCCCTGCACCGGCGCCCGCCGCCCCGGCTCCTGCCGCGTCTGCCCCGGCCGCCGCACCGGCGCCGGCATCGGCGCCCTCCCTCGTCTCCGAGGACGACGGCATCACGTACGTCACGCCGCTGGTGCGCCGCCTCGCTCAGCAGCAGGGGGTCGACCTCGCCTCGGTGAAGGGCACCGGCGTCGGCGGCCGCATCCGCAAGGAGGACGTGCTCAAGGCGGCTGAGGCCGCGTCGGCCCCGCCCGCTCCCGCGGCGGCGCCCGCCCCGGCACCGCTCGAGGTGTCGCCGCTGCGCGGCACGACGCAGCCGATGTCGCGCCTGCGCAAGGTGCTCGCCCAGCGTGCTGTCGAGTCGATGCAGTCGACCGCCCAGCTGACGAGCGTCGTCGAGGTAGACGTCACCAAGCTCGCGACCTTCCGCGACAAGGTGAAGAACGACTTCCTCGCGAAGACGGGCGACAAGCTGTCGTTCCTGCCCTTCTTCGCCCTGGCTGCCGCCGAGGCGCTGCAGGCGTACCCCGTGGTCAACTCCACCGTCGACGGCGACCAGATCGTCTACCCCGCGAGCGAGAACGTGTCGATCGCGGTCGACACCGAGCGTGGGCTGCTGACCCCGGTGCTCCGCGATGCGGCGTCGAAGAACCTGGCGCAGATCGCGCATGAGATCGCCGATCTCGCGGCCCGCACGCGCGAGAACAAGCTGAAGCCGGACGAGCTGGCGGGCGGCACCTTCACGCTGACCAACACCGGCTCGCGCGGTGCGCTGTTCGACACGCCCGTCGTGTTCCTGCCGCAGACGGCGATCCTCGGAACCGGTGTGGTCGTCAAGCGCCCCGGCATCGTGACGGTCGACGGCAAGGAAGCGATCTCGGTGCGTTCGTACGTGTACCTCGCGCTGTCGTACGACCACCGCGTCATCGACGGTGCGGACGCCGCGCGCTTCCTCGGCGCGGTGAAGTCGCGTCTCGAGGCTGCGGCGTTCGAGGGGCAGCTCGGGATCTGACCCAGACCCCCTCACCGCTCAGGCTGCTGCGCGACGTCCGACACGTCGCGCAGCAGCCATTTCTCGTCTCGGCGCAGGATCACGATCATCTGCGAGGGGCGGGTGCCGTCTGCGGCGTCCACGCGAAGCACCGCGATGTCGCCGAAGTCGTCCAGGAGCGTGAGAGTTCGTTCGGTGGCAGGAAGGTCGACGGTTCCTCCCGGCAGCGACACCGCATCGACGACCACCGACGCCAGGCAGTCGGAGGCGTTCCCGCACGCGAGACGCGCGTCGAGCAGGGCACCTGCGACCTGAGCGAGATCGGCGGGTGAGCCGGCATCCGTCGGCGCGTCGCCCGGACTCGTCGGCGTGTCATCGCTCGCGCGCTCCGTGCCGCTCGGCGTCGGCGTCACGACGTCGGTGGGATTCTCGGTGGCGACACCGCCGGCCGTCGGCCAGAGTGCACCGCCGGCGAGCACCGCTGCGGCGACGGCGCCGCCGACGAGCCAGGGAGCTCTCCGGGAGGCAGGCTTCCCGACCCGTTCCGAACGGCGCAGCCGGCGCCACGCCGCCGTCGTCGCCCGCGAGACGGTGTCGGCGAAGTCGTTGTCGACGCCCGCGACAAGGCTCTGCCACATCGAGGGCGGAGCCGGCTCGTCCTGGAGTGCGACGCCCGCGTGAGCGGGCTCCTGCCGGCGCACGCCACCCTCCACCGCACTGCGCGGGCTGAGGCTCACCGTGCTGAGCGGCTCCGGCGTGGCGATCGCGAACAGGGCCTCTTCGGCGGCCTCCAGTTCGCGGACCGAGATGCGCTCAGCGGTCACCGCGTTCACAGCCGTTCTCCATGTCCGCTGAGCACTCGCCTCGACGCTCACGCGCTCGAGCGCCGCCGCGGCGGCTTCCCGCGCCGGGCGGGGCGAGGAATCCGTCGCCAGCACCGGGCGGCCCGCGCCGTCGAGCCACCAGTCCCCCGTCATCTGCGGTGACCCGGCGATCTGCGCGCACCCCCGCAGCACGCTCACTCCGAGCGTCACCGCTTCGCCCGTGCTGAGCGGCATCCGCGCCGCACGTCGCCCCACGAACTCCTCGAGACGCTCGACGCAGACCGGCAGCGCCACGTCGTGACCGTCGGGTCGCCGGCGGATGTCGAGCGGAGCGAGCACGTGGCCGTCGGGTGCCGCATCCCATCCGATCCACTCCGGACCGAGGGCTTCGGCATCGACCATGACGCACGCGTCGCCGCCAGCCGTGTGCACCAGAAGACCCGGCCACGGTCCGTCCTCGCGGGCACGGACCGTGCGAATCGCACGATACGGCGCCCCGAGCAGTCCTTCGACGGTGGTCATGGCGACAGTCTGCGCGGCACGGCGAGCACACAGCGGTCGTGGTGAGCGGTTCTGTGGACGGACGCACGGAGCGCGGGACTGTGGAGGAGCCGAGGAGGACGCCGCGAAAAGGTAGGCTGAAAGGTATGGCCGCGCGCAGTTCCGCCCCCGAGAAGGGCCCTGGATTCTTCTCCCAGATCCGCACCCTCTACACCTTCACCCAGAAGGAGTTCCGCTGGCTGCCGTACCTGCTGGCCGGCATCCTCCTCCTCGGCATCGCAGCGGGTGTGGGCATCGGGTTCGCGATCCCGCCGGTCGCCGTGTGGAGCATCATCCTGTGGGGCGTCACCGGCCTCATGCTCGGCGTCCTGGCATCGATGATGACGATGACGCGGCTGTCCACCCGCGCGATGTACAAGAAGATCGACGGGATGCCGGGAGCCACCGGGCACGTCATGTCGACGTCGCTCGGGCGCAAGTGGCAGGCCAGCGAGATGCCGGTGGGCATCAACCCCAAGACGCAGGAGGCGGTCTACCGCGCGATCGGGCGCGGCGGCGTCGTGATCGTGGGTGAGGGCGCCCGCGGCCGCCTCACGCGTCTCGTCAACGACGAGCGCTCCAAGGTGCAGCGCGTCGCATCGGGTGTCCCCGTGACGGTGCTGTACATCGGCCACGGCGAGGGCGAGGTGCCGATCGCGAAGCTCTCGTCGACGATCAAGGCGCTTCCCACGAAGATCGATCGCGCCACGATGGCCGCGGTCATCAAGCGTGTCGAGTCGGTCTCGCAGTCCCTGACGTCACTGCCCATCCCGAAGGGCATCGACCCCACGAAGGCGCGCGCTCCGCGACCGCGGTGATCGCAGCAGTCAGACAGAGATCGGCCCGGCACGCGCCGGGCCGATCGTCATGAGCGGATGAGCACCGTTCCGGCGGCCTTGTCGTGCAGACCGCGCTGGTCGGCATCCCAGATGACGGCCGGGATCGCGAGTACGAGCAGGGCCGTGCGGATCACGGGTCGCCAGAGGCCGACCCACGCGCCGTCGACGCGCACGAGCCGCAGGCCGAAGATGCGGTGACCGGGGCTTCCCTGCAGCGTCGGCAGGAAGACGATCTGGATCGCGGCGAAGATCGCCAGGATCGCGAGCGGGTCCCATCCGAAGAATCCCGAGATGAGATACGCGGCGCCGTAGTCGACGAAGAGTGCGCCCACACGGCGGCCGAGCCGGCCGATCGATCCGGTGCCCTCTCGGGGCAGTCCGAGTCGTTCGCCGGGGTAGTCCTGGGTGCTCTGCGTCACTTCCCCAGCGTATACAGGTCGTCGTAACATCCCGGAAACACAAGTGATACTGCCGGGCAATCCCCTGCGGGTAGCTTGCCAGCAAGCCCGGCCCGCACGGGCGGATCCGAATGCCCTACCTCTGGAGTCTTCATGTTCAAAGATTCATCCGAGGTGCTGAAGTTCATCAAGGACGAGGACGTCAAGTTCCTCGACATCCGTTTCACGGACCTTCCTGGCGTGCAGCAGCACTTCAACATCCCGGCCTCCACCGTTGACGAAGAGTTCTTCACGGTCGGCCAGCTGTTCGACGGCTCCTCCATCCGGGGATTCGCGAACATCCACGAATCGGACATGCAGCTGATCCCGGACGTGTCGACGGCCTACCTCGACCCGTTCCGCGAGGCGAAGACCCTCGTCATGGTGTTCGACATCTACAACCCCCGCAACGGAGAGATCTACGCGAAGGACCCGCGTCAGGTCGCCAAGAAGGCGGAGAAGTACCTCGCGTCGACCGGCATCGCCGACACCGCGTTCTTCGCTCCCGAGGCGGAGTTCTACATCTTCGACGACGTCCGCTACGAGGTGAAGCAGAACTCGAGCTTCTACTCCGTCGACTCCGAAGAGGGCGCCTGGAACTCGGGCCGCGCCGAAGAGGGCGGCAACCTGGCCAACAAGACCCCGTACAAGGGCGGCTACTTCCCCGTCTCGCCGGTCGACAAGACGGCGGACCTGCGCGATGACATCAGCCTCCGCCTCATCGAGTCGGGTCTGATCCTCGAGCGCGCCCACCACGAGGTGGGCACCGGCGGTCAGCAGGAGATCAACTACCGCTTCGACACCATGGTGCACGCGGCCGACGACATCCTGAAGTTCAAGTACATCGTCAAGAACGTCGCCAACGAGTGGGGCAAGGTCGCGACCTTCATGCCCAAGCCGCTCTTCGGCGACAACGGCTCCGGCATGCACACGCACCAGTCGCTGTGGCTCGAGGGCAAGCCCCTCTTCTACGACGAGAAGGGCTACGCGCAGCTCTCCGACCTGGCCCGCTGGTACATCGGCGGCATCCTGGCGCACGCGCCGGCGCTGCTCGCGTTCACCAACCCGACGCTGAACTCGTACAAGCGCCTCGTCAAGGGCTACGAGGCCCCGGTCAACCTGGTCTACTCGGCCGGAAACCGCTCGGCCGCGATCCGCATCCCGATCACGGGCTCCAACCCGAAGGCCAAGCGCATCGAGTTCCGCGCGCCGGACGCCTCGGGCAACCCGTACCTCGCCTTCGCCGCCCAGCTGATGGCCGGCCTCGACGGCATCCAGAACCGCATCGAGCCGCACGAGCCGGTCGACAAGGACCTGTACGAGCTTCCCCCCGAGGAGGCGAAGAACATCCCGCAGGTGCCGAACTCGCTGCTCGACTCGCTGGACGCGCTCCGCGCCGACCACGAGTTCCTGCTGAAGGGCGGCGTCTTCACGCCCGAGCTGATCGAGACGTGGATCGAGTACAAGATCGAGAACGAGATCCAGCCGCTCAACGCGCGTCCGCACCCGTTCGAGTACGAGCTGTACTTCGGGGTCTGACACCCCTGAGCACCATGACTCCTCCGGACTCCCGCTCAGGGAGTTCGGAGGAGTTCTGGTTTCTGCGCGAGGGCTCGGTCGGCTCGGCCATCCGGCCGATCAGCTGCCCTTATGAACCGTCGAAGCGGCTTCTCTTCTCAGCAACGCGCTCCATCTGCCACTCGTGCACCTCTGGCAGCCACTCGAGCGGCGCCGATGCGCCTACCCGCTCATCGTCCGGCACACGGCCGTCGCGCAGAGCCTCGGCGTACGTCCGGTCCTGCTCGATTCGCCGTCGTACGTCCCCCGCCCTTCCGATGGAGCCGTGGCCGGGGACGACAGCACGCACGTCGTCGGCGATGCTCTCGAACAGTCCTAGTGCCGCCAGGTAGTCGCCGAGCGGATCGGCTGCGTCGAGATCGAGGAAGGGCATCAGGATGTCGGACAGCATGTCACCGGCGACGAGCACACCGGCGCCCTCGACCAGCAGCGCCGCGTGGCCCACGGCGTGGGCCCGATGCTCCATGACCCGCACCCGGGGACCGTCCCAGGGGACCTCAACGGCGTCGGAGGGCATTCCGGTGATGAGGCCGAACAGCTCCATCGGGATGTCGTCCTCATACTCCGGCGGCAGCGCACCGGCCAGCTGACTCTTCCAGTCCGCCTGCGCGAGCAGTTCCTGCATCGCTGCCGCGCAGCGGGCCGTGCCGAGACGCGGTGCCTCGCCGAGCGCGGGATGCCACAGCACATGGTCCCAGTCGGGATGCGTCGCGAAGCCCGCCACGACGCGCTGACCCATCGCGCGGATGTCGTCGGCGAGGTCCGCCAGCTCGTCGCTCGTGATGCCGGGGTCGACGACCAGCACGCCGTCGCCGCCTTGGACGACGACGGCGTTGCTCTTGATGAAGTCGCTCGTGTGGACGAACACCCCGTCAGCGATCTCGGTGAGCATGGCATGTCTCCCGCCTGTGGATCTGGGACCGGGCGCGTCAGGATCGCCAGCGGTTCCCTCGTCGTCCGAGTCTGCCCTGAGGGAGCCCTGCGCGGTGGGAGGACGCCCGGGCAGGCACGCGCGGTCTCAGCCGTAGAAGAGCTTCTCGAAGACGCGGCGGGCACGGCGCGTGGTACCGAGATAGTCCTCCTCGACCTGCGTGGCCGAGCGCGGCGGGTACTCGAGGAGCCGGCCGATGCCGTCGAGCTTGCTGCGGTCGACGGGCAGCACGTCGCTGGTCTGACCCGAGAGGAGCGTGTTGGCCGATCGCAGCCGGCTGGCGAGGCGCCAGGCGGCTGCGAGCCGGTCGGCGGCGGCAGTGGGGATGAGGCCGGCGCGCTCCGCGGCGCGGAGCGCCCCCAGGGTCGACGTCGTCCGCATTTCGGGCACGGCGTGCGCGTGCTGCAGCTGGAGCAGCTGCACGAGCCACTCGACGTCGCTCAGCGACCCCGGACCCAGCTTGAGGTGCCGCGACGGATCGACGCCCTGCGGCAGTCGCTCGCTCTCGACGCGTGCCTTGATCCGCTTGATCTCGCGCGTCGCCGTCACGTCGACCCGTTCCGGGTAGCGGACCTGGTCGGCGAGCTTCATGAAGTCGTCGATGAGCTTCACGCTGCCTGCCACGCCCCGGGCGCGCAGGAGGGCCTGCGCCTCCCACGACAGCGCCCATCGGCGGTAGTACTCGGCGTACGCGTCGAGCGAGCGCGCCAGGGGGCCGTTGCGGCCCTCGGGGCGGAGATCTGCGTCGAGCTCGAGCGGCACGCGGTGGTCTTCCGAGTAGGTGCGCAGCGCGGCGACGAGTTTCAGGGCCAGCTCGCTCGCGCGCTGCGGGTCGACGCCGTTCGGGCGGTAGACGTACATCACGTCGGCGTCGGAGCCGAAGCCGAGCTCGGCGCCGCCGAAGCGTCCCATCGCGATGACCGAGAAATCCAGCGCGGCGTCTTCGGGCGGGACGATCTCGCGGCGCACGGCTCGCAACGTCGCCTGGATCGTCACGTCGGTGATCGTGGTGAGGGCCGCCGCGACCTCCTCGATCGTGACGCTGCCGAGGATGGCACCCATGGCGATCCGCAGCTGTTCGCGCCGCCGCAGTGCGCGTACGGCGCGCATGGCTTCGGTGATCGTGTCGTGCCGCGTCTGGATGGCGCGCGCCTCCTGCTGCAGGGCCCGTCCAGAGCGCGGACGAAGGAGCTCCGGGTCGTCCAGCCACGCGGCCGACTCGGGGATCCACTCGATGAGCTCTCCGACGTACCGCGAACCCGACAGCACGCGGGAGAGACTCTCGGCGGCCCCCGAGGAGTCGCGCAGCATGCGCAGGAACCAGTGCGTGTCGCCCAGACGCTCGCTCAGTCGGCGGAACGCCAGCAGGCCGTAGTCGGGGTCGACCCCGTCGGCGAACCACCGGATCATGACGGGCATGAGGTGGCGCTGGATGGTCGCCTTGCGGCTGAGCCCGCTGGTCAGGGCGGCGATGTGGCGGAGCGCCCCGGCGGGATCGGAGAACCCGATCGCCGCGAGGCGGTCGTGCGCCTGCGCCGTCGACAGCACGCGTTCCTCCGCGGGCAGGGCGGCCACCGCCGACAGCAGCGGGCGGTAGAAGAGGCGGACGTGGATGTCGCGCACCTCGCGCTTGACCGACTCCCACAGCTGCCAGATGCCCTCGCCGGTGTCGGCGAGCCCGGTCGCACGGGCGAGCACACGACGCTCTTCAGGCCGCGAGGGCATGAGGTGCGTGCGGCGCAGCTGGCGCAGCTGCACGCGGTGCTCGAGCAGCCGCAGCACCTGGTAGTCCCGTGAGAACGCGGATGCCTCGGCACGGCCGATGTAGCCCTCGGTCACGAGCGCGTCGAGGGCCTCGAGCGTGCCGCGCTGGCGGATCCTGTCGTCGGACAGCCCGTGAACGAGCTGCAGGAGCTGCACCGTGAACTCGATGTCGCGGATGCCGCCGGGCCCCAGCTTGAGCTGGTACGGCACGTCGGCCGCGGGGATGTGCTCGGTGACGCGCTCGCGCATGCGCTGCACGCTGTCGACGAAGTTCTCCCGGGCGGCGCTGGTCCAGATCTTGGGCTGGACGGCCGCGGTGTAGGCCCTACCGAGCTCGTCGTCGCCGGCGATCGGACGCGCCTTGAGCAGCGCCTGGAACTCCCAGCTCTTCGCCCACCGGTCGTAGTACGCCAGGTGCGAGTCGAGCGTGCGCACGAGCGCGCCCTGCTTGCCCTCCGGCCGCAGGTTGGCGTCGACCTCCCACAGCGGCGGCTCGATCTCGACGCCCGAGATGCCGCGCATCGTCTGGACCGCGAGGCGGGTCGCGATGTCGACGATGCGGCTCTCGCCGAACTGCTCGAGGGCGTCGCCCCGCCCACCCGCCACGAAGATCACGTCGACGTCGCTGACGTAGTTCAGCTCTCGCGCACCGGTCTTGCCCATCCCGATGATGGCGAGCTCGGTGCGCGCGACCTGATCGCGCGGGAAGAGGCCAGCGCCGACCGCGCCACCCGACACACGGGTGCGGGCGACCGCCAGGGACGCCTCGAGCGCGGCGCCCGCGGCATCCGCGAGCCTTGCCGACACCGACGCGATCTCGTCGACCGGCGACGGGCTCAGCAGGTCGTACGCCGCGATCCGGGCGAGCATGCGGCGGTAGCGCACCCGCAGCGCGACCCAGGCGCTCTCGCCCCCATCTGCCGCGAATCCGTCGACGGCGCCGACAGAGTCGAGGAGCTCGGCGCGGAGTTCGGCCGCGGTGGGCAGCCGCTCCCCCGCGTCGTCCAGCTGATCGACCTCCGACGGATGACGGAAGAAGAACTCTCCGAAGCCGGTCGACGCGCCCAGCAGTGCCCAGAGGGCGCGCCACGCGCCGTGTCGCGAGCGCGCGCGCTGCACCGGCGCCGCATCCCGTCGTGCCAGGCGCGCCAACGACTGCAGCGCCTCGTCGGGGTCCGCCGCGCTGCCGGCGCCGTCCAGCAGTTCGTCGCGGGGCGCATCCACGAGCTCGGAGAGCTCGGACAGGAGCGCCTCGGCATCGGTGAGACGGCTGAAGCCCAGGCGAGCGAGCGGGGTCAGAGAACCCGGTCGCTCGCTCGCGGACATGCGTCAGCCGGTCTCAGAGCATCTCGAGGTTGCTCTTGAGCTCGAACGCCGTGACCTGCGAACGGTACTCCTGCCACTCGCGGCGCTTGTTGAGCAGCACGTAGTTGAACACCTGCTCGCCGAGCGTCTCGGCGACCAGCTCGGACTCCTCCATGTACTCCAGCGCGTGGTCGAGGCTCGCCGGAAGCGGCGCGTAACCGAGCGCCCGGCGCTCGGCATCCGTCAGCGACCAGACGTTGTCCTCGGCCTCGGCGGGCAGCTCGTACTCCTCTTCGATGCCCTTGAGCCCGGCGGCGAGCATGAGCGCGAAGGAGAGGTATGGGTTCGCCGCCGAGTCGAGCGCGCGGTACTCGACGCGCGACGACTGCCCCTTGTTGGGCTTGTAGAGCGGAACCCGCACCAGGGCCGAGCGGTTGTTGTGGCCCCAGCAGATGAAGCTCGGCGCCTCGTCGCCGCCCCAGAGGCGCTTGTACGAGTTGACGAACTGGTTCGTCACCGCCGAGATCTCGTTGGCGTGACGCAGCAGACCCGCGATGAATTGGCGGCCGACCTTGGAGAGCTGGTACTGGGCGCCCTCCTCGTAGAAGGCATTGACGTCGCCCTCGAACAGCGACATGTGCGTGTGCATGCCGCTGCCCGGCTTGCCGGTCATGGGCTTCGGCATGAATGTCGCGTACACGCCCTGCTCGATCGCGACCTCTTTGATCACGGTGCGGAACGTCATGATGTTGTCGGCCGTGGTGAGCGCGTCCGCGTAGCGGAGGTCGATCTCGTTCTGGCCCGGGCCGCCCTCGTGGTGGCTGAACTCGACCGAGATGCCGAGATCTTCGAGCATGCGCACCGAGCGCCGGCGGAAGTCGTGGGCGGTGCCGCCGGGCACGTTGTCGAAGTACCCCGCGGAGTCGACGGGCTCCGGGCCCTCCGTCCCGAAGGACGAGGACTTCAGCAGGTAGAACTCGATCTCGGGGTGCGTGTAGAACGTGAAGCCGGCGTCCGCCGCCTTGGCCAGCGTCCGCTTGAGGACGTGACGCGGATCGGCGACGGCGGGCTGCCCGTCGGGCGTGGTGATGTCGCAGAACATCCGCGCGGTCGGGTCGATCTCGCCCCGCCAGGGCAGCGTCTGGAACGTGGTCGGATCGGGGTGCGCCAGCAGATCGGACTCGTAGGACCGGGTCAGCCCCTCGATCGCGGAACCGTCGAACCCGAGTCCCTCGCTGAAGGCTCCCTCGACCTCGGCGGGTGCGATGGCCACGGACTTCAACGTGCCGATCACGTCTGTGAACCACAGCCGTACAAACTTCACGCCTCGTTCTTCGATGGTCCTCAGAACGAAGTCACGCTGCTTGTCCATCGCGTCCTCTCCGGTGCCGGATCCGCCCGACATGTCTGTCTGACCGCGGTCGAAGCCAGACTACTGGTCGTCGCCGGACTCTCCGGACACCGTGTCGGTGCCCCAGGAGTCCTCGCGGGCCTCTTCGGCCGCCCACGCGCGGGAGCGTTCGCGGATGACCTCGGGCGCCTTGGCGGCCTCCTCCGGAGTGTCGAACGGGCCGGCGCGATCGGGCGCGGGCGACTCGAAGCCCTTCTCGACCTCTCCGGTCTTGAGGTTGTACCAGTACTTCTCGCTGTCGTTGGCCATCTCGCCCTCCTCGGATCGCGGGCCTGCTCGCCGCCAGCACGATCCTACTGACGCCGGGCCGCTCCGCAGGGGTCCCGTCGGCGTGGCTAGGCTGTCGGCATGGCATCTGACGCGGCACGCGCCGTCGGCGTGGACATCGGCGGCACCGGCATCAAGGCGGGCATCGTGGACCTCGATCGGGGCGAGCTGATCAGCGACCGCGTCAAGGTCGCGACCCCCGAGGGGGCCCACCCGCCGGACATGCTCGCCGCGGTCACCGAAGTGCTCTCGACGCTCGGCGTCGCCGACGACCACTCCGTCCCGCTGGGCGTCGCCTTCCCCGCGATCGTCAAGAACGGCCGCACGCTGTCGGCCGCCAACGTCTCGGACCAGTGGATCGACTTCGAGGCCGAGAAGTTCTTCGAGGACGGCCTGGGTCGCGACATCCACTTCGCCAACGATGCGGATGTCGCGGGCGTCGCGGAGGTGCGCTACGGGGCTGCGAAGGACCGGGCGGGGCTCACCATCCTCACGACGCTCGGCACCGGGATCGGCTCCGCGCTGCTGTACAACGGCGTCCTCGTCCCGAATTCCGAGCTCGGCCACGTCCAGCGTGCCCGCCACGGGAAGGATGCCGAGGCCTATGCGGCCTACTCGGCCATGGAGCGCCACGAGCTCACCTGGGAGCAGTGGGCCAAGCGGCTGCAGTGGTACTACGGCCACATCGAGTTCCTGTTCAGCCCCGACCTCTTCGTCGTCGGCGGCGGCGTCTCGAAGCACGCCGACAAGTTCCTGCACCTGCTCGACCTCAAGACGCCCATCGTCCCGGCGGTGCACCGCAACAACGCGGGCATCATCGGCGCGGCCGCGCTCGCGGGCCGACCGGTCGTCTGAGGTCGCGCCCTCGCGCCGCCCCGGGACGGGGTCGGCGGAGAGGGCGAATGGGCCGGCCTGTACGCCGGGTTCTGTCCGGGGGCGTGAGCCCCGTGGACGGTCATCTCTCTCGGCGACACGTTGCCGTGACGCTCCAGCGGCCTACCCGGGGACTCGGCGGGCCGCGTCATCATCCCCTGTCTGGCCTTGCTCCGGGCGAGGTTTGCCGTGCGGGTCGTGTCACCACGACCCCGGTGGTCTCTTACACCACCCTTTCACCCTTACCGGGACCGAGGTCCCGGCGGTCTGCTCTCTGTGGCACTGTCTCGCGGATCGCTCCGGGTGGGTGTTACCCACCGCCCTGCCCTGCGGAGCCCGGACGTTCCTCGGCGCGCGGCGGCGAACCGCCCGCGACGCGACCGTCCAGCCGACCCATTCGCCCCGCGAGTCTATCGCCGCCGCCCGGGGCGCAGCTGCGCGTCAGTCCTTGAGCGCGGTCTCGGCGATGTGCACGTCGAGCCGGAAGTCGAGCGGAAAGGCGCCGAAGAGCAGGTGCCCAGCGGATGCCGCGGCATCGGTCACGGCCTGGGCTGCGGCATCCGCGTGCTCCTCGGGAGTATGCACGATCACCTCGTCGTGCAGGAAGAACGCGAGGTGCGGCTGCCGCGCGAACGCCGGGCCCGAGCGGGGCGCAGCGTGCTCGGGCGCCACCGGGGCAAGCGCGGCGAGGCGTCCGCGGAGATCGGCGAGCCAGGCGAGCGCCCACTCCGCGGCGGTCCCCTGCACGACGAAGTTGCGGGTGAACCGGCCACGATCGCGGGCCCACCGCCGCGCGCGGGTCTCTTCGGCACCGGACGCCTCCGCCTCGGTGGCGCGCGACTGCGCAGCCGACCACTCGAGGGAGGGCGCGGGCGAGGTGCGTCCGAGCCACGTGGAGACGGCGCCGCCGTCCTCGCCGACGCGCGCGGCGTCATCCACCAGGCCCATGGCGCGCGGGTACGTGCGGCGCAGGCGCGGGACCAGACGGCCGGACTCCCCCGTGGTCGCGCCGTACATCGCGCCGAGGATCGCGATCTTGGCCTCCTGGCGGGTGGCGACGGCCCCGCTCTCGACGATGCCCGCATAGAGATCGCGGCCCCGCGCTGCCGCGGCGAGGGCGGTATCGCTCGACATGGCGGCCAGGACTCGGGGTTCGAGCTGAGCGACATCGGCGACGACGAGACGCCAGCCGGGATCGGCGCGCACCGCCTCGCGCAGCTGACGAGGGAGCTGGAGGGCGCCGCCGCCCGATGATGCCCAGCGGCCGGTGACGACGCCGCCCGGGACGAAGACGGGTCGGAACCTGCCGTCCGCGACCCACTCGGAGA
Source organism: Microbacterium sp. LWS13-1.2 (assembly GCF_040144835.1). Taxonomy (NCBI): domain Bacteria; kingdom Bacillati; phylum Actinomycetota; class Actinomycetes; order Micrococcales; family Microbacteriaceae; genus Microbacterium; species Microbacterium sp. LWS13-1.2. Next base: position 501,454 of record NZ_CP151632.1, on the reverse strand, counting down.
GCCACGTCCACCCGTTGGCGGACAGCAGCCGCGACAGTTTCTTGTACTCGAGCAGCGGCTCGATGACGGGATGCCGCTGCTCGGCGAGCTCCCAGCGGCTCGTGGATTCGACGAGCACGCCGGCGCGATGCAGCGCCCGCAGCAGCTTCGGCTGCGAGTCGAGGCTCGCCGTCGGATCGCCCAGCGCGGCGCGCACCCGCTCGGCGGCGTCGGCGAGCTTCGCCGGCTGGCCGCCTCCCGGTGGGCGCTCCCCCAGCGTCTCGACGAGGATGCGGTCGTGCGCCTCGGCGTCCCATGGGAGGCCGGCGGCCCTCATCTCCGACGCGACCAGTGCGCCGGCGGACTCCGCCGCGATGAGCAGCCGCAGCCTGCCCGCCTCGTGGCTGTCCGCGACGGCGGCACGCTGCCGGAGGAACTCGTCCAGGGCGGCGTCGGCGTCCGCGGGCGGGCCCGCGGGGCGGTGCGCCTGGTCGAGCTCGAACAGCGCAGGCGCCGCGTCCTCGGCATCGACGTAGGGGGCGGCATCCCATTGCACCGCCCGCCGCAGCGCGGCCGAGTCGCCGACCAGCGCCGAATCCCGGAGGATCGCGTGGCAGAGCCGCAGGTCGTGGCAGCGGGCGATGCGGATGCCGTCGGCGAGAACGGCGCCGTACCACTGCGGGGTGTCGTGCCAGACCCAGCGTGGCGCCCAGCGCGCCTCGCCGTCGGCGATCCACGACGTCAGTCGTGCCGGCTCGACCTCCTCGCGGCCCAGTTCGGCCGCGGACGCATCAAGCAGGATGGCGTGGACCGAGCTTCCGGTCCGCCCGAGGAGGATCCAGGCCGGAGCTTCAGCTGCGTCCACGCCGGCACAGTCCGGCTGCGCTCACAGTCCGGATTCGTCGTCGCGGACCAGCAGGCAGCCGCACTCCGGGCACGTGACGACCTCGTCGTCGGGGGCCTGGCGCAGCACCTGCAGGTCGGTGCCGGCGAGCACCATGTTGCAGCCTTCGCACGTGCGACGGCGCAGGAACGCCGCGCCGGAGCTGCGCACGGCGACGCGGTCGTACAGCGCTACGAGGTCGGCGGGGAGCGCGCCGGCGACCGCGGCGCGGTCGCGGGTGGCGGCCTCGAATGCGGCGGTCGCCTCGGCGACGGCGCGCTTGCCCTCGGCGCTGAGCTCGGCTCCCTCGGCGTTGGTCGTCGCGATCAGCGCCTCCTGCTCGGCGACCGCCGCATCCGCCGACTCGAGTCGCTCCATGACCGCGAGCTCCGCGTCCTCCAGATCGTTCTTGCGTCGCGCGAGCGCGGCGAGCTCGCTCTCGAAACCCTGCGCTTCCTTGGAGTTGGTGGATGCCGCGAGTCGCTGCGCGTCACGCGCGGCGCGGGCGTCGACGACGGCGACATCCGACTCGATGCGGGACAGCTCCGTACGCAGATCGTCGCGGGCGCCCAGGCGCGTCGTGAGCTCCTGCGAGAGCTGCTGACGACGGCCGAGCAACTCGTGGACGCGGCCGGCCTGCGGGGGGTTCTTGCGGGCGTTCTCCGCCTGGCGGATCCGGGCGTCGAGCTGGGCGACCTCGACGAGGCGGCGCTGGTCTGCGGGGCTGGCTTTCACGTGTCCAACCTACCGCGGGCATCGACGCCGCGATCGGTGACCGCCAGCATTCGAGGACCGGCGCAGCGTGACGACAGCGACGACGATCTCCGGCCGGACCGGGCGTGAGGATGGCGGTGGGCCCTGCCGGGATCGAACCGACGACATCCACGGTGTAAACGCGACTGCTAGCGCCACTCCCCCGGTTTCTGGCGTTTCACGAGTTGCGAAGGTTGCTCGATTCGGCCTCTGTTGCATTGAGGGGGGACGCCGGGGGGACAGCCGTGGCGTTGGTTCTAGCCTTCAATTGAGCAGCGCGTGCGAGGTTCCGGCGACGCCACCAGCCTTTGATAGATCGAACCAACCAACCGATGGGATCGCGCCGCCGCTTCGCCCACTCCTCCCGTCGCATGAGGTCGGCGTACTCATCACGCGAGCGCTCCCGACCGCGATTCATGACCTGGACAATCAGATCGTTCAGCTTCCGGTTGGCGGCGATGGCGTCGTCTTCAGCCTTCAGGTATCCGGCATCCGTCTGAAGCTCTGCGATGTCGTCTGCGAATCCTCGAACGCCGGGATGGTTCTGGTATCGCGCAGGGTCCATGCGACTGAGGAACGAGTACGTGTGAATGTTCACATCGGGCGGCATCAGACCTTGCGCGTCGTAGTGGGCCATAGCCGCCTTGGCTTGGGCGGAAGCCGCGAACTCCGCGCCCGCGTAAGCGTTCTGAAGGTCTTCTACGAGCCTGAAATCATCTGGACCGAGCACACGGCGGTAGTGGTCCACGGGAACGTCGCTGAGAGCCGCGTACAGGTCCGCGTACCGCGTCTTCGAGTCACCGAGAAGAGGTTCGAGGCGTCGAAGGTCTTTCGTCCAGTTGACACCGACCTCGCGTTTGCGCTCGCGGCGTTCGTGGAAGAAGAACGGCAACGAGAACGCAACGCCAAGGACCGCCCCTACAAGCAACTCAGGAACGTTGATACTGGCCCAGTCCATAGGCGTGAGCGTATCGACACCTGCCGACTCTTCAGGGGAGCCAGGAGACCGAGATGTCAGACCGCTTTTCCCATGCCGATACGCTCGGCGGGTGACGCAGCCTCAGCAGCAAGATTCGCAGCCCCTACCCCCGCAAGGGGCGCCCTACGTAGTTGTACAACCTGTTCCCCCCTCGAACGGGCTGGCCACGGCGGGCTTGGTATTCGGGATCATCGGCGTTGTGCTCGGAGCTTGGGCGTGGGTGGAGGGATCGGTTGGCATGGTATCGACGGCGCTGGGCTTTATCCCTGCAGTACTTGCTGCCGTTTTCGGCGGCGTAGGGCTGAGACGTTCGAGGTCGATCGGCAGGGTGGGCCGAGGTCGTGCCATCTCTGGCCTGTTGTGTGGGTGGCTGGTGATCGGGCTGATCGTGGTTGGCACCTTGACTCGCTACTACTTCTAAGGCGCACCCGGTCGCCACCACTGTCTGAGCGGCGCTGTGCGCCTCTCAGAGCGCCGAACCGTCGATACGTGGCCTCTCGGTATCAACGGGTAGATGCTGCCCTCTGTGAGGCGCAACGGAAAACAAGAAAATCGAAATAATGCACACGTAGGGCTACTGATCTAATCAACTGCATGCAAATTCGTCTGTCACAATGAAAAGTGCCCTGCCGATCTTCGTCGGATCATATGGCAGGGCACTTTCGCAGAAGGTTTGACATGTCTACTCTACCACTTTTCGGTACTTCTCTCACTGATGCCTGGGAGTCCCTTGCTCTCCAGGATGCTCTAGAAAGTGTTCAACAAGCTAGATTCTCCCGTGGAGAATCTATTAGTCGTAGACGCAAAGGGTCGAAATACAGCCCCATCGCCAAGCTGCCAGAGCAGCGTCGAGGAGAAAGCTGGAGCAACTACGCGAATAGGCACACGTACAGTCTCCTCGTGGGCAAGGGGTTGTCGATCTTGAACGACAACGATCACGACAAACTCAGTAACGAGAAACTCGTGTCGATGCTCTTGGACTATTACCCCGAAGCAGTGCACCGACTAACTCCTGACGCCACGATGATGAGCGCCTACGACGCAGTACACGGGGGCGGGAAGACTCCTGGCTACCTCTTGTGGGATCACGCAGAGCAGCAGTGCGAGAACGCAGCACAGTCCGCCAGAGACTACTGGGATGCCGACTGGAGGCGACGCCACAGGGAGCAGTCTCGCAGGGGTGGGTTGGTCAAGTCATACACCTGGGAGATGTACCTCAGTACCGCCCACATGACCAACGTGTCGGAGATCGCGCGGGTGCTGGGCATCGCAAGGGGCACCGTCTACGCAATGAAGCGTGAGTTCGCAGACCTCAACCTCTCGACGGGAAAGATTCATGAAGAGACATCGCAGCCTGAGCCAGCCGTCACAGATCGAGATGGGGCGGAAGCTGGAACACCTTCTCGACTTGCCGGCCAGCCAATGGTCTGCGATGACGCGCACCGAGGCAACCGAACGTCTGCTAGCCCTGATCACGCTCAGAGACTTCGAGAAGATTTCGTCCGGATGGGTCCGGATGACTGCGAAGAACTAGCTCTACCGTACTAGGTGCGAATATCTAGTATTTACGTCACTCGAATGTCACTACTCGTTGCAGAATGCGCCCTTAACGCCGACATCATTGCGCAATTCTTGGTACAATTGATACCAGGAAGAATGCAGGGCGTAGTCCTCGGAGGTGCAAGTTTTATGTCGGACTCCTCCCTGCCGAGGGTAGCTTCGAAAATATTCGGTCCCCTGCATTCTTCCTGCTAGATCAAGGGAATTCGGGCAATGGCGAGACGTAGCATCATCGAGACTCACGTAGACCGTGAGGCGATTGAGCGCGCCATCGCAGCCGGTCGTCCCGGTGTAGAAGTCTCCCGGCTATATGGCGTGTCCGAATCTGCCATCAGCCGACACAAGAATAAGCGCATGGCCGAGGTTCCCGGCGTTACACCGCCCGGAGAGGGTGACGCAGCCGACACCATGACGCGCATTGTCGAATTGGCCGATTCCGCCCGTCGTGCCCGTCAGATCGCGGACGCCACCGGCACGGCTCAGACAAAGGCCAGAGCACAGGCGGCAGAACTCGCAGTGCTGAACATCCTTGTGAAGCGCCTCGACATCACTTCCGTCACGCCTGTCTACCTCTCCTCGATGACTGCCGCCCTCGCTCACGTGGTGCAGGGGATCGTCAGCGAGCGACCAGAAACCCGCGCCGACGTGCTCGCAATGATGCGACAGCACACGGCACTAGTAGAGCTTGCCGACAAGCTCGCCACCCGTACCCAGGAGCAGCAATGACCGAGCAGCAGAAGATTTCCGCGCACGTAGGCGATGTGATCCACCTGCGCGCCCCTATGACAATCGCGTTCACCGAGCACGAGAGCCAGGCGCTACCCCGTGGCGCAGAGTTCGAAGTGACCGAGGAACTTTACGCGATGTCCGTGAACCGCAAGGGCGAGAGTTGGCTAGACCTCACGCCCGAGGAGCAGGTGCAGCGGTGGGGCATGCAGAAGTTCGGCATCGGCCCTTGCCCACCCGACATCACTTGGTGGAATGCCGTTGCGAATGACGGCGCGTGGAACGTCGCCCGCGACGAAGCGATGTTGTACGTGTCGAAGATTTCGGACCCAGCAGAGCGCGCCAAGGCCACCGAGGAAGTGCGCCAGAAGTTCGGACGCAAGAACAACGTCACCACACTCTCGTCGTGGGGGACGCAGCGATGACTAGCCAGAACAACTTTTTCCGCGACCTGGCGGAAGCGCTGGAGAAGGACGGCGAGCAGCAGGAGCAGCCGACACCACAGCGCCCCAGCGCTGCCCGACTCGCAGCCGGTCTCGCCGCCCTCGATGACCTTCAGGCACATCTCTCGGCGGGCGGTGACTTCCCGGTCACGAGCTTCCAGAAGGAGGCTTTGACCCTCTCCAGGAATACTCTGCGCCGCTACCTCGATCATGAGCGCCGAGCAGGTCGCGCATGACCCAGTACACCGATTGGGGCAAGCTCAACGCCTGGCACCGAGCGACCGCCCGCGAGCTTGCACAGCAGATGTTGACGGTCGCTCAGGTTGCCGTGCTCCGCGATGCCGCCGACATCGATCGCGAGCACATTCAGACCGTGCACGACATGGCCGTGCGCCTTGCCGAGGAGCTACCCCGATGAAGCGCGCGTTTGACGACCTCGCCCGCAAGCTCATGACCGCCAACCGTCGCCTGTCCCTCATCACGGATGATCCGTTCGTGGTGCTCGATGAGGAGCGCGAGGCACTACGCCGCGTTGTCGCACTGACGCAGGAATGGGCGCTCGAAGACGCCCGCCGCCGACAGTAACCCCAGAAGCTGCCGATCCGGGGTTTGCTGCCTTGCTTCCTCCGGATCGGCCCGCCCTCCGTCGCGTAAGGTCTGGCATTCTCCACGCGACGGAGGGCCAGCCCCATCCGGCTTTAATCTCCAAGGGGAGTCGGGTGGGGCTTCTCATTGCCTGTACGCAAACGATCATTTGTGTACACGTGCACCGTCGACCGTGGATCGCGGCGTCTGTACGTACGAAACCCGTGTACGTAATCATTGACAACTATGCACCGTTTGTTTTACAGTCGGTCGCATGACAGCGCGACGTATCGGCATGGGCCGGGTCTCGACTCAGGACCAGCACCCCGAATCCCAGAAGGATGCCCTCGAAGCAGCGAAGTGTGACCGCGTGTACATCGAGAAGTTCACCGGGACGAAGGCTGAGCGCCCCGTGTGGTCGATGGTTCGAGATGAAGTGCTCCGAACCGGCGACACGCTCGTGATTACCCGCCTCGACCGTCTGGGCCGCAGCACCAAAGACCTTCTTCAGATCGCCGCCGACCTAGAAGCGCGAGGGATCAACCTGGAAGCGACCGAGCAGAAGATCGACACGACCACGCCCGAGGGAAGGCTCTTCTTCACGATGGTCGCCGCCTTCGCGGAATTCGAGCACTCGATGATGCGCGCCCGCACCATGGACGGCCTTGCAGCCGCACGTGCTCGCGGTCGCAAGGGTGGCCGCAAAGCGAAGCTCTCTCCGCAGAAGGTCGCCGATATCCGCCGTCGTGCTGGAGATGGCGAGTCGATCACCGACCTCGCAGAGTATTTCGGCGTGAGTCGCCCCACGATCTACCGAGCACTGGACACGACCCAGGACCGGCCCGAGAAGGAGGTTCAGAGTGATTCGCTCTTCGACGCCTGAGCACCTACCGGCGCGGCATGAGCCGCGACCGTAGTAGTGCGCGCCCAGGGGGCACAGATGGCCATTTCAGACACCACACGACTGTTGACGAGTAAGGAGGTCGCCGGGATGCTCGCAGTCTCAGAATCGACGCTCAGCCGCTGGCGTGAGCACGGCACAGGGCCGCGCTACCTCAGCCTCGGAGGAATCTTTCGGTACACGGTCCAGGACGTGCAGAGCTACATCGAGGGGGCACGCGCATGAGCGTTCAGAAGACCGACAACGGGCGTTACCGAGCGAGGCCGAAGGTAGGCCGCACGGTCATCACCTCGAAGACCTTCGACCGCAAGAAGGACGCTGACGACTGGCACGCGCAACAGTTGCGCAGCTTCCACCTTGGCGCGTTCGTGCACCCGTCTGCCGGAAAGGAGAAGTTCGGCGCGGTGCTGGATCGCTGGCGGGCGCAACGTGAGGGCACCATCGGCGCGAAGACCTTCAAGAATGAGGGGTATGCGCTGAAGCACGTGGAACCGCTCAGGAATCGTCCTATCGCGTCGCTCGACAAGGGCGAGTGGGAAGCGTTGTACACAAGACTTCTCCGCACACTCTCGCGCGGCACCGTCCTGCGCACGCGCGACAGTTTGAGCGCGCTCTACGAGTGGGCGGTGGAAGAGAACATCGTGCCCAAGAACGTGATCCGAGCATCGCGCGTACCGAAGGGCACCGCAGAACGCCCGACGCGCGAAATCTACCCATACAACCTCGCAGAGCTTCGCGCCGTTCACGAGGCGATGAGCGAGCGAACCAACCAGACCAATGCCGACATCGTTCTCGTGTTGGGTCTCACGGGTCTTCGCTGGGGCGAGCTTGCCGCGCTCCGCGTCCGCGACGTGCAGGAGCTTCCCTATCCGGCTGTTCGGCCTACGCGGTCGAAGTCGGACGGTGCTCCCCTCAGGAATGTGACGAAGGGCGGACAGCCGCGCACAGTGCCGATGGCCGATGACGTGGCGACGATAGTCTTTGCGCTCATCGACGGGCGAGGCCCCAACGAGTTGGTGTTCCCCAACACCGTGGGCACGTTCCGCCAAGAAGCGAACTGGAAGCGCGATGCGCACTGGGATGACGTGAAGCGCGGTCGCCGCGTGCACGACCTCCGGCACACGTTCGCGACGCTCTCACTGGGCAACGGCGTGGACATCAAGACTGTGCAGAACTGGCTGGGGCACAGCACCGCGAAACTGACGCTCGACACGTATGGCCACTACATGAAGAGTGACGCCGACACAGCGGGCATCGCCCGTCTGAACGGTGCGCTCGCGGGGGACGCCGGGGGGACAGCAGCACGAAAGCTGAGAAGGGCCACGAGTGGCGAGTGATGCCTACTCCCGCGTGATTTCGCGGCGGATGGATGGTGGGCCCTGCCGGGATCGAACCGACGACATCCACGGTGTAAACGTGGCGCTCTACCAGCTGAGCTAAAGGCCCTCGCGGTCAGTCTACGAGGTGCGTCCGGTTCGTCCCGAACTCGCTAGGCTGGCAGATGGTGCGTTGTGCAGGGCTGACAAAGCCCGCGGCGCTCCGGTAGCGATTCCCTGGCATGATCTGCCAGACGACGAAAGGTCTTCTGTGACTGTCAACGATCAGGATCCGTACTCGCAGGAACCCCTCGACAGCGATCCCGATGAGACCTCCGAGTGGCAGGAGTCCCTCCAGCAGCTCGTGCAGGCGAAGGGCCACGGTCGTGGCCGCGAGATCATGCTGAGCCTGCTGCAGACCTCGCACGAACTGCAGCTGAACGTCCCGCAGGTTCCCACCACGGACTACATCAACACGATCGCCCCCGAGAACGAGCCCGAGTTCCCCGGCGACGAGGAGCTCGAGCGCCGCTACCGCCGGTGGATCCGCTGGAACGCGGCGGTCACGGTCCACCGCGCACAGCGGCCCGGCATCGGCGTCGGCGGCCACATCTCGACGTACGCGTCGTCGGCCTCGCTGTACGAGGTGGGCTTCAATCACTTCTTCCGCGGCCTCGACGACCCGACCGGCGGCGACCAGATCTTCATCCAGGGCCACGCCTCCCCCGGCATCTACGCCCGCTCGTTCCTGGAGGGGCGTCTCACCTCGGACCAGCTCGACGGCTTCCGTCAGGAGAAGTCGAAGGCGCCGAACGCGCTGCCTTCGTATCCGCACCCGCGTCTCATGCCGGAGTACTGGCAGTTCCCGACGGTCTCGATGGGCCTCGGCCCGATCAACGCCATCTACCAGGCGATGTCGAACAAGTACCTCACCAACCGCGGGATCAAGGATCTCTCGAACTCGCGGGTGTGGGCCTTCCTCGGCGACGGCGAGATGGACGAGGTCGAGAGCCGCGGTCAGCTTCAGGTGGCCGCGAACGAGGGCCTGGACAACCTGACGTTCGTCGTCAACTGCAACCTGCAGCGCCTCGACGGGCCTGTCCGCGGCAACGGCAAGATCATCCAGGAGCTCGAGAGCTTCTTCCGCGGCGCCGGCTGGAACGTCATCAAGGTGGTCTGGGGCAGCGGCTGGGACGAGCTGCTCGCGAAGGACACCGACGGCGCGCTCGTGCACCTCATGAACACGACGCCCGATGGCGACTTCCAGACCTATCGCGCCGAGGACGGCGCCTTCATCCGCGAGCACTTCTTCGGCCGGGACGAGCGCACCGCCGCCCTGGTGAAGGACTGGTCGGACGACGACATCTGGGGCAAGCTCCGCCGCGGCGGCCTGGACTACCGCAAGGTCTACGGCGCCTACAAGGCGGCGACCGAGCACAAGGGCCAGCCGACCGTCATCCTCGCGAAGACGATCAAGGGCTACGGGCTCGGGCATCACTTCGAGGGCCGCAACGCGACCCACCAGATGAAGAAGATGACGCTGCAGGACCTCAAGTACTTCCGCGACTCGATGCGGATCCCGGTCTCGGACGCGCAGCTGGAAGAGAACCCGTACCTGCCGCCGTACTACAACCCCGGCGGGAACGACGAGACGATCCAGTACATGCTCGAGCGCCGCCGGGCGCTGGGTGGCTTCCTGCCGGAGCGCCGCACGCACCACGTCGGCCTGCAGCTGCCGGGCGACGAGGCGTACGCGCTGCCGAAGAAGGGCTCGGGGACACAGGAGATCGCCACCACGATGGCGTTCGTGCGGCTCCTCAAGGATCTGCTGCGATCGAAGGACTTCGGCCACCGCATCGTGCCGATCATCCCCGACGAGGCGCGCACGTTCGGCATGGACGCGTACTTCCCGACCGCGAAGATCTACAACCCCCACGGCCAGAACTACACCTCCGTCGACCGCGAGCTCCTGCTCGCGTACAAGGAGAGCCCGCAGGGTCAGATCATCCACGTCGGCATCAACGAGGCCGGCGCGGTGGCAGCGTTCACCGCCGCGGGCACGTCGTACGCCACGCACGGCGAGCCGCTCATCCCGGTGTACGTCTTCTACTCGATGTTCGGATTCCAGCGCACCGGCGACGCGCAGTGGGCCGCGGGCGACCAGATGGCGCGCGGGTTCATCATCGGCGCGACGGCAGGACGCACGACGCTGACCGGTGAGGGCCTGCAGCACGCCGACGGCCACTCGCACCTGCTGGCGTCGACCAACCCGGCCACCCTGTCGTACGACCCGGCCTACGGCTACGAGATCGCGCACATCGTCCGCTCGGGCATCGAGCGCATGTACGGCGGCAACCACCCCGACCCGAACGTCATGTACTACCTCACGGTGTACAACGAGCCGCTGGTCCAGCCCGCGGAGCCGGAGGGCGTGGATGTCGACGGCATCGTGCGCGGCATCCACCGCGTCTCGACCGCCGAGGGCGACGGCCCGAAGGCCCAGCTCCTGGCGTCGGGCGTCGGCGTGCCGTGGGCGCTCGAAGCGCAGCAGCTGCTGCGCGAGGACTGGGGCGTGCAGGCCGACGTCTGGTCGGTCACCTCGTGGAGCGAGCTGCGCCGCGACGGCCTGGCCGCCGACGAGCACAACTTCCTGCACCCCGAGGAGGAGCCGCACACCGCGTACCTCACCGACAAGCTGCGGGATGCCGCCGGCCCCGTCGTCGCGGTCAGCGACTTCATGCACGCGGTCCAGGACCAGATCCGTCCCTGGGTGCCGAACCGGTTCGCGACCCTCGGGGCCGACGGCTTCGGATTCTCCGACACGCGCGCCGCCGCCCGTCGCTTCTTCAAGATCGACGGACCGTCGGTCGTCGTCCGCACGCTGCAGGCGCTGGCCGAAGAGGGCGCGGTCGACCGCAGCCTCGCCGCGCAGGCGATCGAGAAGTACCGCCTGCACGACGTGACCGCGGGAACGAGTGGGAACGCGGGCGGCGAGAGCTGACCTGACGACGATGGGCAAACCCGCCGAGGTGATGGACAAGGTCGAGACGCTCGCCTGGTTGCGACGCATCTCGGGTGACCTCGCCACCGTCACGATCAAGCGCCTCGACGACATGCTGCCCTGGTACGCCGAGATGCCGCCGGCCCGACGCTCCGCCGTCGGGCTGGTGGCACAGGCGGGCATCACGTCGTTCATCCAGTGGTACGACGATCCCGCCTCCACGCCCTGGATCGCGGCCGACATCTTTGCGGCCGCTCCCCGGGAGCTCCTGCGGAGCGTGAGCTTGACGCAGACGCTGCAGCTGATCCGCGTGACGGTCGAGGTGACCGAGGAGCGGGTCGCAGGCAAGGGCGAGCATCTGCGGGAGGCGATCCTCTTGTACTCGCGGGAGGTCGCCTTCGCCGCGGCGGATGTGTATGCACGTGCGGCGGAGGCCCGCGGGCTGTGGGATGCGCGGCTCGAGGCCCTCGTGGTCGACTCGATCCTGACCGGCGAGGCCGACGAGGAGCTGCCGAGCCGCATCGCGGCACTGGGCTGGCACGGCCACGGCGAGGTCGCGGTGCTCGTCGGCACGACGCCCCCGCAGTTCGACGTCGACCAGCTGCGCCGCACGGCGCGCAAGCTCGGCGTGGACGTGCTGATCGGTGTGCAGGGCTCCCGCCTGGTGCTCGTGGTGGGGCGCGCCGAGCCGGCCGCCATGGCCGAAGACGCCGTGGCAGACCTGCCGTTCGCCGAGATCGCCCGACGCCTGGAGCCCGGGTTCGGAGCCGGGTACCTCGTGCTCGGTCCGACGGTGCCGGCGCTCGTGGACGCGAGCCAGAGCGCCCGGGCGGCGCTGGCGGGCTTCGCGGTCGCGAGGGCGTGGCGTCACGCGCCCCGCCCCGTCGAGGCGGACGACCTGCTGCCGGAGCGCGCCCTGGCCGGAGACCCCCTCGCCAAGCTCACCCTCGTCGATCGCATCTACCGGCCGCTCCAGGCGCACAGTGCCGACCTGGTCGCTACGCTGTGGGCATACCTCGACAACGGCCGCTCGCTCGAGGCGACCGCCCGTGAGCTCTTTGTGCACCCGAACACCGTCCGCTATCGCCTCAAGCGCGTGTCGGAGGTCATCGGCTGGGACGCGACCGGCCCCCGTGAGGCGCTGATCCTGCAGACCGCGCTGATCCTCGGTTCCATCGGCACGGATGCCGCCCGCCGCCGCCCTCCGGCGGCGCGACGCGGCGCCGGCTGACGTCGAGCGCGACCCGACGTGTGGACCCCGCACAAAGGCAGCCGCGATTCTTGTGACGGTGTCGCCAGAACCCCCTCCACGATCCTTGACAGGATGGAACGGTGAGAATCGCGGTCTTCCCCGGGCAGGGCTCCCAGTCCCCCGGCTTCCTGGCACCCTGGCTCGACGCGGACGGCGCAGCCGATCGGCTCGCCCAGTACTCCGAGTGGTCTGGCGTGGACCTCGTCGCCGCCGGCACCGAGTGGGATGCCGATCGCATCCGCGACACGCGGGTGGCGCAGCCGCTCATCGTCGCCGCGAGCCTGCTGTCGTGGAACGCGCTGCCCGACCGTGAGCGCATCGCCGGGGTCGCCGGTCACTCCGTCGGAGAGTTCGCCGCAGCCGCTGCGGCCGGCGTCCTCAGCGAGCGGGCCGCATTGACGCTCGTCGGCATCCGGGGTCGCGCCATGGCTGAAGCCGCCGCTGCCGCCGAGACCGGCATGAGCGCGGTGATCGGCGGCGACGAGGCCGCCATCCTGTCGCGCCTCGACGAGCTCGACCTCGCGCCCGCCAACTACAACGGCGGCGGCCAGCTCGTCGTCGCCGGTGCTCTCGATGCGCTCCAGGCGCTGGCGGCGGAGCCGGTCGCCGGTACCCGCGTCATCCCGCTGCAGGTCGCGGGAGCCTTCCACACCCGCTACATGGCGCCGGCCGTCGAGGCGCTGCGCGCCGCAGCGGCCGAGGTCGCGGCATCCGATCCCGACGTCCTGCTCTGGACCAACCGCAACGGCGCGCCCGTCGCCTCGGGCCGCGAGTTCGTCGACCTTCTGGTCGATCAGGTCGCCTCGCCGGTGCGCTGGGACCTCTGCATGGCGTCTTTCGCCGACGCCGGCGTGTCGGGCATCGTGGAGCTGTCTCCGGCGGGGACGCTCGTCGGGCTGGCCAAGCGCGCGCTGCGCGGAGTGCCGGCCGTCGCCGTCAAGACGCCCGATGACCTGGAGGCCGCCACCGCCCTGGTGGCCGTCGACGCATGACCGGAGTATCCGCATGACCCGCATCCTCGTCCAGCCCACCGGTGCCGCCCACACGCGCATCTACGCGTACGGCGCCGCCCGTGGCGAGATCGCCGTGCCGAACGACGACCTCATCGGTCCGATCGACTCGAGCGACGAGTGGATCCGCCAGCGCACCGGCATCATCACGCGCACGCGCGCAGTGCCCGAGACCGATGCGATCGACCTGGCGACGGATGCCGCCCGCGAGGCGATCGAGCGCTCCGGCGTCGACCCGTCGCAGGTCGACGCGGTCATCGTCGCCACCATCAGCAACCCGAAGCAGACCCCGTCGGTGTCGGCCATCGTGGCGGACCGTGTCGGCGCCAACCCCGCGGCCGCGTACGACCTGAACGCCGCATGTGCGGGGTTCGCATACGGCGTCGCCCAGGCGGACGCCCTCATCCGCGCGGGCGCCGCGCACTACGCGGTCGTCATCGGCACGGAGAAGCTCAGCGACGTCGTCGACCCGACCGACCGGAGCATCTCGTTCCTGCTCGGCGACGGCGCGGGCGCGGCGGTGATCGGCCCGAGCGACTCCCCCGGCATCGGCCCGACGGTCTGGGGCTCCGACGGCTCGAAGGCCGACGCGGTGGGCATGAACTACACGCTGACCGAGTTCCGCGACGGCACCACGCCCTGGCCGACCCTGCGCCAGGAAGGCCCGACAGTCTTCCGCTGGGCGGTGTGGGAGATGGTGAAGGTCGCCCGACAGGCTCTCGAAGCCGCAGGGGTCGAGGCGACCGACCTCGCCGCGTTCGTGCCGCACCAGGCCAACATGCGCATCATCGACGAGTTCGCCAAGCAGTTGAAGCTTCCCGACACGGTGCTGATCGGCCGCGACATCGAGACCACCGGTAACACGTCGGCGGCCTCCATCCCGCTCGCGACCCACCGCCTGCTGGAGGAGCACCCCGAGCTGAGCGGCGGTCTGGCGCTCCAGATCGGCTTCGGTGCCGGGCTCGTGTTCGGCGCGCAGGTGGTCGTGCTCCCCTGACCCGGCGGAGCACGACCCTAGACTGAGACGGCCCGTTCGGGCCCCCGCAACCCCTAGAAAACAGGAGAACCCCATGGCATTCACCAACGACGAGGTCCTCGCCGGACTCGCGGAGCTCATCACCGACGAGACCGGGATCTCGGCCGACGAGGTCGCACTCGAGAAGTCGTTCACGGACGACCTCGACATCGACTCGATCTCGATGATGACAATCGTCGTCAACGCCGAGGAGAAGTTCGGCGTCACCATCCCCGACGACGAGGTCAAGAACCTCAAGACTGTCGGCGACGCCGTCACCTTCATCACGTCGAACCAGGCGTAAACCCTCCGGTGGGGGCTGCGGCCCCCACCGGCGCATCCATGAGGATCTAGAACGACATGAGCAACTCCCGCATCGTCGTCACCGGCATCGGCGCATCGTCGCCGCTCGGCGGCACGGCACCCGAGAGCTGGTCCGCGCTCCTGGAGGGCGTCTCCGGCGCCCGCACCCTCGAGCACGACTGGGTCGAGAAGTACCAGCTGCCGGTCACCTTCGCCGCGGAGGCGAAGGTGCGTCCCGACACGGTGCTCGAGCGTCCCATCGCCAAGCGGCTCGACCCTTCCTCCCAGTTCGCGCTCGTCGCCGCCATGGAGGCGTGGGCGGATGCCGGCAGCCCGGAGATCGAGCCGGAGAGACTCGGCGTCGACTTCGCCACCGGCATCGGCGGACTGCACACCCTTCTCGACGGGTGGGACACCCTGCGCGAGAAGGGCCCTCGCCGCGTTCTGCCGATGACCGTCCCCATGCTCATGCCCAACGCGGCGGCCGGAAACCTCTCCCTTCACTTCAACGCCCGCGCCTACGCGCGCACGGTCGCCAGCGCCTGCGCGTCGAGCACCGAGTCGATCGTCAACGCCATCGAGCACATCCGCGCCGGCTACGCCGACGTCGTGATCGCCGGCGGCACCGAGTCCGTCATCCACCCCGTGACCATCGCCGCGTTCTCCTCGATGCAGGCGCTCTCCCGTCGCAACGACGATCCGCCGACCGCCTCGCGGCCTTGCAGCGTCGACCGTGACGGGTTCGTCATGGGCGAGGGCGCGGCGGTCCTTATCCTCGAGACCGAGGAGCACGCGCGTGCGCGCGGCGCCAAGATCTACGCGGTCGCGGCCGGCGGCGGCGTCACCGCGGACTCGTACCACATCACCGCCAACGATCCCGAGGGGCTCGGCGCATCGCGCGCGGTGCGCCTGGCGCTCGAGATGGCGGGTGCCTCTGCCGACGATGTCACGCACATCAACGCGCACGCCACCTCGACGCCCGTCGGCGACCCGAACGAGTACACGGCGCTGCGGTCGGTGTTCGGCGACCGGATCGACGAGATCCCGGTGTCGGCCACCAAGGCGTCGACCGGTCACCTCCTGGGCGGCACGGGCGCGCTCGAGGCGATTTTCACGGTGCTGGCCCTGCAGGACCGCGTCGCTCCGCCGACCATCAATCTGACGACGCAGGACCCCGAGGTCCCGTTCCGCATCTCGGGCACTCCCACGCCGCTCGGAGACGGGCCGCACCTCGCGATCAGCAACTCGTTCGGCTTCGGCGGGCACAACGCGGTCGCCGCGTTCGCCTCGATCTGACACTGCCGGATCGGCCGCGCCGGCCCGCGCAGCGGGTCGGCGCGGGTCGACCTCCGTCACGCGAAGACGCCCCCGGTGAAGCCGACCGGGGGCGTCTGTCGTGTCAGGCGGTGGTTCGCGGTCCCGCTGCCCGGGATTCACGGCCTCCGAGCCTCGGTAGTGGCGCCTCGCACCGCCTGCGTCTGAGAGAGTCTCAGCCGACCTTGTGCAACCAGACGACGGGCGCGTCGTCGCTCGCGTGCCGGAACGGCTCGAGCTCTTCGTCCCATGCGGCGCCGAGCGCGACATCCAGTTCTCGCCGCAGCTCGAAGGCGTCGCTGCCGGCGATCTCCATCGCGTAGCGGATGCGGTCCTCGCCGATGACGACGTTGCCGGCGGTATCGGTCTGGGCGTAGTGGATGCCGAGGCCCGGCGTGTGCAGCCAGCGGCCGCCGTCGCTGCGGGGCGTGGGATCCTCCGTGACTTCGAAGCGCAGGTGCTCCCAGCCGCGGATGGCCGTCGCCAGAGCCGAACCGGTGCCGGCGGCGCCCTCCCAGTAGAACTCGGCGCGGCGGCTGCCGATGAGGACAGGCTGATCGATCCAGTCGAAGCTGACCGCTCGGCCCAGTGCTCGGCCGACCGCCCACTCGAGGTGCGGGCACAACGCCCGTGGCGCGGAGTGGATGAAGATCACCCCACGCGCTTTTTGTGTCGCCATGATCTCTCCGTTCGTCAGGTGCGTCTTCCCCTACGACCTGTGACGGTGTCATGACGTGCTGTTCGGTTGTGCTGCCGCCATTATCGCCGAGAGGGCGGGGAAATCACAAGCCTGTGATTTCCCCGCCCTCTCGGGTCGGAACGAGGAGGCTCAGGCCTCGCTCATCGCCTGGACCTCGGCCTTGCCTTTGGCCGCGTAGTACGCGGCGCGGGCGGCGTCGCGGCGCGCCTGCTCGGCCTGGCCGGCGTCGAGCACGTCCTGCGCGACCTCGACGTAGTCGGTGGTCGGCTTGCCGTGGTACTTCTCGATGTAGGCGTCGAGCTCGGGGCCGGACTCCCACGACGTGATGAGGCAGTAGCGCGCCTCGTCGCCGGTGTGGTGGACCGCGTGCCACAGGCGCTGCGTGTCGACGATCAGCTGGGCGCCGGCCGGAAGGGCGACGCGGTACTCGATGCTGGGGTCGGTGCGGTTCTCGCGCAGCACGAAGTAGCTGTTCTTGTCATCGGTGAGGTTGAAGAAACCGCGGACGACCCAGCCGGTGCCGTCGGGGTTGAGCCGGTTGTTGTCGTCCTGGTGCAGGTTGTACAGCGCGTCGGCGTACGTGTTGGGCTGCAGTTCGATGACGCGGCAGCGCCCCACGTTGGCGCCCGGCTCCTGCGCGCGACGCGTCATGTCCGGCGCCTTCTCGACCTGCGACGGGATCCAGACGCCGTCCTTGTCGGTGCGCGGCGGCGTGTGGTTCCAGAACCCGTTGCACTCGATCTCGCCCTTGGCGGAGGCGAGCGGCGCGAAGCGGGTGTCACCCGACGACTTCCAGTCGACGTATTCGATGGAGAGCCATTCCTTCGGATCGAGCTCCCGGTCGTAGGGATCGAGGACCACGAAGCCGGTCTCATCGAGAGCGGCAGACTTGATGTAACCCATGACGAATCATGCCTTTCGGTCAGTGAGCTAGCACGTTTTAACAGGCTCAACTTAGGCAAGCCTACCTCGGGCCCCTGGAGGCTCCTGAGGACCGCGCCGTGAATAACCGGCGGGCGTTCGGGCCGCCGGTTCGTCGTGATGCGCCCCCTTTAGAATGGACGGGCCATGGTCACTGCCACGAATGTCGACGCCACAGCGGTCAACACCATCGGATGGCTCTCGGCCGCGGATTGGACGATCGTCGTCCCCGTCTACCAGCGGCAGTACCGGTGGGACATCGGCGGATGCGAGCAGCTGCTCTCGGACATCCGCGCGGTGGCCGACCTCGATGATCGCCACATGCACTTCATCGGCTCGATCCTCTCTTCGGCCAGCGGGGAGGGCGAGGATGCCGAGCTCGTGCTGATCGACGGCCAGCAGCGGACGACGACCCTCATGCTGCTCGTCGCGGCGCTGCACCACACCGTCCGCGAAGCGGATCCGGATCTCGCCGATCAGCTGCAGCGCGTCCTCGTCCACTCCCACGATGCGACGCGCACGAAACTCCGCCCGCATCGCGCGTGGGCGTCGATCTTCGAGCGCGTCGTGCTCGACCTCCCGCTCCCCCACGGTGAGCAGCGCGACTCGCGATTCGACGACAACTACGCCTTCTTCCGCAGTCAGATCAGCCTCGACGAGGCGCCCCACATCTGGCGCGGTCTGCAGAAGCTCGAGCATGTGGCGATCACCCTCGGCATCGGCGCGAACGCGCAGCAGATCTTCGAGAGCCTCAACTCGACCGGCGAGCCGCTGCGCGACCACGAGCTCATCCACAACTACGTGCTGATGGGCCTGAACCACGCCGAGCAGCGCGAGATCGAAGGAGAGTACTGGCAGCCGATCGAGCAGAACACCGGCGACTCGATCGCCGAGTTCTGGCGGCAGTACCTCGTCATGAGAACGGGCCGCGAGGTGACGGTCGTCGGAGGGCGCGGCGTGTACGAGGCCTTCCGTCACGAGTTCCCCCGCCTGGAGTTCGCCGACCTGTTGCGTCACGCCGCCGAATGGCGCGAGCTGTCCCGCGTCTACCGGGTGCTGCTGCATCCGAGCGAGGCCCCGGATGCCGAGATCACGCGCCAGCTCTCCCACTTCAGCACCTTCGGCACCGGCATGTACCCGCTCGTCATGCGGGCGTACAGAGACTTCGAACTCGGTTCCATCGCGCGTGACGAGCTGATCGAGACGCTCGAGATGGTGCAGTCGCTCCTGGTGCGACGTGCGGTCGTCGGCACCGGACTCGATCGCCTCGTGGCGCGCCTCTGCCGGGCGCGTGAGCAGGGCCGTGAGGCGCTGGTATCGGCGATCTCGCGCATCACTCCGTCGGACGAGCGCGTCGCGGTCGCGCTGAAGTACTCAGAGCTCCCCCACGCCCGGTATGTGCTGGGTCGCCTCGCCGGGGTCGACGGTGCCGGCGGGCTCGACGTCGAGCACATCTTCCCGCTCGCACCCGGTGATGCCTGGTCGGGCGACGGCGTGCGCGAGTGGGCGTCGTACAGCGACGACGAGCAGAACAGTCATCGCGCACTCGCGAACACGCTCGGCAACCTCACGGTCCTCGAGGAGGATCTCGCGCTGCGGGCCTGGGACCGCTCGTTCCCCCAGAAGCAGGCGCTGTACGCCCGGAGCACCATCGGGACGACGGCGGCGCTGGCGGAGCTGCCCGCGTGGGGGACGGCGGCGATCGCGCAGCGATCGATACAGCTCACGAAGCGCTTCGTCGAGGTGTGGAGACGCCCCGGCGGTCCCGCGATCGACGACGACGGGCTGACCCCCATCCTCGACGCCGTCCGCCGGCGAGGGTGGCCGCCGGGATGGCACCGCGAGTGGTCGTACGTGGAGTACTGCGGCGAGCACTGGGAGGTGCCCGACGTCAAGTACCTCTTCAACCGCGTCTTCAAGCGGCTGTGGGCGGACTCCCGCGACGCCGTCGTCGCGTACAGCGCGCGACGCGGCGGACCTGTCTACACCGCGCAGTCGTGGAACGGTCAGTGGGATCGCCTCGACGACGAGCACTCGCTCTACATGGGATGGGACTCCAGTTACATGCTGAGCGCGGTGCAGGGCGTCCTCGAAGAAGCAGGCCTCGCCGCCGAGGTCTTCGTCAAGTACTCGTACATCGGCAGCGCGATGTGAGGGGGACGGATGCCTCGGCTCGAGGCATCCGTCCCCCTCATCGTGGGTCGCGCGCGGCGTCACTCGAACGTGACGGTCGCGCTCTCGTTGTTCAGCACGATCACCGGGGTGATCGAAGGGTGTCCCGCTGCCTCGATCTTCGCCAGGTCGAAGCGGAGCAGCGGCGTGCCGGCCGTGACCTTCTGCCCCTTCTCGACGAGGGTCTGGAAGCCGTCGCCCTTCATGCCGACCGTGTCGATGCCGACGTGGATCAGCAGCTCGGTGCCGTCGCCCAGGACGAGTGCCACCGCGTGACTGCTGTCGAACGTGGCCCCGATGGTGCCGTCCGCGGGAGCGACCACCGTGTCGCCGGTCGGCTCGATCGCGACGCCGGGACCCATGATGCCCTGCGCGAAGGTCGGATCGGGCACCGCGGACAGCGGAACCACCCGTCCCTCGAGCGGCTGGCGCAGCCTCACGGTCGTGGTGGCGGGGGTGTCGGTGAGCACCGCTGTGGCGCCCGCGGCGGGAGCGATGGCAGGCTCGGGCGGGGCGCCCGCAGGTACGGCGACCTCCCCCGCGATGATCTGCTCCATCGCATCCTTCACGAACTGGACGTTCGTTCCGTAGACGACCTGCACCGACTTGCCGCCGGGCTTCATCGTGCCCGCAGCCCCGGCACGCTTGAGAGCCGTCTCGTCGACCTTGCTCGGGTCTTCGATCTCCATCCGCAAGCGCGTTGCGCAGTTCTCGAGTTCGAGGATGTTCTCCTTTCCTCCGAGCGCATCGATGAACCGGCTGCCCGTGACCAGGTACTTGTCGTCGGCCGCGTGTGTGTCGTACTCCGTGCCCTCGCCGAGGATGTCGTCGTCTTCACGGCCCGGCGTCTTCAGGTTGAACCGCTTGATGAAGAAGTAGAACACCACGAAGTAGATGAAGAACCAGAACACACCCATGACGGGGATGAGCCACGGGTTCTGCGCCATCGGGTTCATCCAGTTGAGGACGAGGTCGATGAAGCCGCCCGAGAAGCCGAAGCCCATGCGCACCGGCAGGATCTGGCTGATGGCCATCGAGATGCCGGTGAACAGCGCGTGCGTGACATACAGGACCGGGGCCAGGAACATGAAGGCGAACTCGAGCGGCTCCGTCACGCCGACGAAGAACGACGAGATCGCGCCGGCGAGCAGGATGCCGTAGGCGAGCTTCTTGCGCGTGGTCTTGGCCGTCAGGTACATCGCGAGGGCCGCACCGGGCAGACCGAACATCATGATGGGGAAGAACCCGGTCATGTACTGGCCGGTGACCCCGTAGGTGCCTTCGCCGGAGAGGAAGTTGTTGAGGTCGTTGATTCCGGCGACGTCGAACCAGAACACGGAGTTGAGTGCGTGATGCAAGCCCACGGGGATGAGCAAGCGGTTCAGGAAGCCGTAGATGCCGGTGCCGAAGGGGCCGAGCGTGACGATCCACTCGCCGAATGTGACGAGTCCGCCATAGACCCACGGCCAGACGAAGTACAGCACGATGGCGACGACGAGCGAGAAACCCGCCGTGACGATCGCGACCGAGCGCTTGCCCGAGAAGAACGACAGCGCGTCAGGCAGCTTGGTGTCCTTGAAGCGGTTGTAGCAGAACGCGCCGATCAGGCCGCAGATGATGCCGATGAAGACGTTCTGCACCCTCAGGAAGGAGGGATCGACCTCGTTGACGTCTGCCACGCCTGTGTAGAGCGCCACCGTCTCCGGCTTGAGGAGCGTCGTCACCACGAGCCAGGACACGAGCCCGGCCAGCGCCGAGGTGCCGTCGGACTTCTGTGCCATCCCGAGTGCGATGCCGACGGCGAACAGCAGCGCCATGTTGTCGAGCAGCGATCCGCCGGCGGCGCCGAGGAATGCCGAGACGAGGTTGGGACTCTTCCCGCCATTGCTGATCCAGTAGCTCAGGCCCGACAGGATCGCGGCGACCGGCAGCACAGCCACCGGCAGCATGATCGATCGGCCGAGCCTCTGCAAGAACTTCATTGTTCGCCTCCACGAGGGGCCAGGGGACAGGTGATGTCGATGACGCTACAGGCAAACGCGGGCCCGCGGCACTGGGTCCCCCTCCGAAAGTAAGGATGGTGAACGAATCCGGCGAGGAGGTTCTCGGCGACACCTGCCGCGCGAACAGAGAACCGCCGCAACCCGTGGGGCAGCGGCGGTCTCCTCGTTCGTAGGGCGGGTGGGACTTGAACCCACGATCGTCGGGTTATGAGCCCGCTGCCTTCACCAGCTTGGCCACCGCCCCTCGGCACTGAGCGCGCAGACGAGCCTACCGGTCCGCCCGGTGCGGCGCGTGCGTCAGCGCTTGCCCGGGTCGTCGAGGCGGTCCTTGACCGGCGGCTCGGGCCACACCTTCGACACGGCCTCCGTGACCTTGACGGAGCCGGTGCGCGGGTGCGCGGCATCCGAAGTTCCCCCGTCGCTCCCCCGCTGGATCGGGAGCTCCTGGCTCTCGCTGAGCACCTGCGGATGATGTCGGGCGAGCTGGAACACCCCCCAGACCGCGACGGCGCCGACGACGGCGAATGAGATGTAGACCCACAGCGGGGCGCCCGCGACCTCTTGGAGCACCGTCAGACCGATGATGATCGCGACGATCGGGTCGACGACGGTGAGCCCGGCGACGACGAGATCGGGTGGACCCGAGGCGTAGGCGCTCTGGACGAAGTACGCGCCCACGATGGCGCCGATGATGAGGGCGGCCAGGCACGCGAAGGTGAGCCAGTTGAAGTCGCTCTCCTTGACGCGCTCGATGACGACCTTGGCCAGCGTTGCGACGAAACCGTAGATGACGCCGGCGGCGATGATGTAGAACAGCGCGCCCATGCGCTTGCGCAGCCAGATCCACAATCCCGCGAACACCAGGGTGACGAGAAGCAGCAGGACCAGAATCGTGATCAGCTGGCCGTTCGAGACCGGCTTCTCGGTCGCGAACAGGGCTGCGATGGTCACGAAGATGAAGATGCCGCCGACGCAGGCCGCGATCGCGATGAGCGAGCGCTTCGTCGGCCTGTGCCCGCTGATCTGCGCGTTCAGCAGCGTCGTGATGACCAGGGCGACCGCGCCGAGCGGCTGCACCACGATGAGCGGTGCGAAGAAGAGGGCCGAGAGCTGGCAGACGATGGCGAGCGCGAGCATCACCGTGCCGATCACCCACGAAGGGCGGGCCAGCAGCTTCAGCAGGTGACTGGGCCCCAGGCCCTGGCTGGAGTGCCCGCCGCTGAGGCGCTCCACCTTGGTGACGCCGCGGTGCTGGTACTGGGCGCCGAACGACATGAACACTGCGCCCAGCAGGGCGAGAGGGATGCCGATCAGGATGCCGGGGTTCTGGAATGCGCCGACGAGCTGATCGCCGACGTCCTCGAGTTCCACCGCAGTCCAGACCACGTATCGACACTAGCCGCCGACACCGGTCGATAGGCTCAAGGCGTGGCTGTTCTCCCGATTCGCATCATGGGCGATCCCGTCCTGCACGCCCCCGCGTCCGTCGTCGAAGAGATCACGGACGAGATCCGCGCACTCGTCGCGGACATGTTCGAGACGATGGATGCCGCACCCGGCGTGGGCCTCGCGGCCCCTCAGGTCGGCGTGCCGCTGCGCATCTACACGTACACGTATGCCGACGACGACGGCGAGCCCTGGCGCGGGGTGATCATCAACCCCGAACTGTGGATGCGGCCCCTCGAGCCCGGTGCACCCGACCCCGACGAGGAGTCGGAAGGGTGTCTGTCGTTCCCGGGCGAGCGGTTCCCACTGCGCCGCTCGGAGGAGGTGCTCGTTACCGGCATCGACCTCGAGGGCGCGCCCGTGAGCGTGCAGGTCGACGGATGGCGGGCGCGCATCATGCAGCACGAGTTCGATCACCTCGACGGCATCCTCTACGTCGATCGCCTCGACGACGGCGACTGGAAGACCGTGCAGAAGATCGCCCGCAAGCGCGGCTGGGGCCGGCCGGGCAGCGCCTGGACTCCGGGCCTGGACGACATCGAAGCCTGATCCTCACCCCGGGAGATACCCCCTTCGGGTATATCCTGGTGGCGGGGCGAGGCATCAGGTCTCGCGATCACTGTCGAGCGAGGTGGGACGGATGCCGCGACCGCGACACGCCCGCTCGTGGCAGCGATGGTCGCTCGGATCGCGAGTGGTCGCCACGGCAGCGATCATCGTCGGCCTCCTCGGCATGCATGTGCTCATGTCGCCGGCGACGCACGCCGCGCACACGACGGGCCCGGCCGACGGTTCTGCCATGGCCGCCGCCGAGTCCGTGCATCCGCACCACGAGGGATCGGCGGCCGCGGCCATGACGGACGTCGGCGCGCCCGACGCGCGCTGCACGGGCGTCTGCGCGGACCCGTGGAGCCGTGGTTCCTCCCATGGTCAGGGCTACGGCGTGTGGACCGTCATCTGCGTGCTGGCGCTGCTGCTGACCGTGCTGCTGTTCGTTCCCTCTCGGGGGTCGTGGCAGTCGCCATGGCGCCTCCTGCGTCATGCCGCGGCGCGATCTGTCCGCGATGCCGACAGTGCGCCGCGACATCCGCCGTCCCTCGCTCTGCTCTCGATCAGCCGGACCTGAGCCGCGTCTCCCGGCGCTCGGCCGGGACACGCACCCGCACCTCTTGCGAGGTCGCGGGGTTCCGCTGATGACACTGATCGAAGGAGAAGAGATGAACACGCACACGCGCGCGCTCGCGGTGATCCTGCCGCTCACGATGGGACTGGTCGTGACCGGCTGCGCCGGAGCGCCCGACACGAGTGGCGGCATGCCGGGCATGCACCACGGGTCAGCGAGCTCGTCGGCGTCGCCGGCCGACGTGACGATGGCCGACCAGATGTTCGTGACGATGATGATCCCGCATCACGAGCAGGCGATGGAGATGGCCGAGATCGTCCTCGCCAAGGACGGGCTCGATCCTCGCGTGGTGGCGATCGCCGAGCGCATCCGCGCCGCACAGGGACCCGAGATCGAGCTCATGGAGAACTGGCTCGACGACTGGGGCGTGGAGCATGCCTCCGGCGGCATGGATCACGGCGACGGCATGATGTCGGAGGCCGATATGACCGCTCTCCGCGACGCCGACGGCACGGCGGCAGGCAGGCTCTTCCTGGAGCAGATGATCGAGCACCATCAGGGTGCCGTCGAGATGGCGGAGGCGGCCCTGGATGCGGCCGAGGATTCCGACGTGCGCGCTCTCGCCCAACAGATCATCGAGGACCAGAACGCGGAGATCGCCGAGATGCAGGAGCTCGCCGCCACACTGTGAAAACCACCCTGACGGGCGGGACGTGCGCGCCCGCCCGTCAGGGCGTCAGCCGTCGCTGCGGCGGTTGTGGCGCTCGACCCATCGGCGAAGCTCGGCGTCGGCTCCGGGCGGCGCCTGTGCGATCACGTTCATCCCCTGGCGGACCAGCGTCGTGCCGGTGCGCATCGGTCCCCACACTCGGGCCGTCGTCAGCTCCCCGGTGTCGACGTCGCGCACCTGCACCTGCGTGGTGTCGGTGGTCCGGCGTGCACCGGCTCTCCCCGCGACGTGCTGCACCACGAGTACGGGCAGGCCGTGGGCGGCAGCGGTCGCGATGACCGAGTCGAGATCGTGGGCGGCCCACTGACTGCGGATGCCGCGCACGGTCCACAGGGCCACCAGCACGACGAGCACCGTCGCTAATCCCGTCGGCACGAGCCAGCAGCTCACGATCGCCAGAGCCAGCGACCACATCGCGATGCCGCGCACCGCGAGCAGGATCGCCGCGATGGCCGGCACGAGCGCGAGGAACAGCCAGGGCTCCGGCACCGAGACGGGGAACATCCACGGCTCGCCGCCGAAGAGCACGACAAGCCCCCCCCAGACGACCGCCCCGGCGAACAGCGCCAGTCCGACGAGCAGCGGCGCAGCGCGATAGATCGGTGCCGGCACGGGGACGCCGCCTTCGACCGCCAGCAGCGGCGAGGGCTTCGCGCGACCCGCCATGTGCACCCCTCGATCTGATCCCGGAGACGAAGAAAGCCTCGGGGGTGGAGCCCCGAGGCCTTCGCTCCCCCACTTGGACTCGAACCAAGAACCTATCGGTTAACAGCCGATTGCTCTGCCAATTGAGCTATGGAGGAATGGTCCGCACTTTCGTGCGGGCAACCAGACCATACTAGCAAAGCTCAGCCGGTGCTCATGACCACGGCCGGCTCTCTCACGAGCTCACCAGGCGCCTGTCGGCCTCTCCGCTGGGAGTCCACAGGAGGTCCTTGGTGCCGTGCCCGTACGCGACGGCGTGCCCTGCCCGCAGCACCAGGACGTCCGCGTCCAGCTCGTTCACGACGTCTCGCTCGTTGGTGACGATGAGCGCGGCCATGTCGAGCTCGCGGCGGCGACGCAGCACCGCCTCGCGGGCCGCCTTCCGCACCTCGACGTCCATGTTCGCGAACGGCTCATCGGCGATCAGCACGCGCGGCTGCAGAACCAGGGCTCGCGCCAGAGCAACCCGCTGGCGCATGCCGGCGCTGAGCTCGTAGGGGTATTTGGCGGCGGCTCCGAGCGGCAGCATCAGCTCGTCGAGGAGCGAGGCCACCCTGACGGCGAGGGCACGCGCACTCACTCGGCGGTCGCGGCTGGTGATCGGCTCGCCGATCACGTCGGCCACCGTGAGCCGCGCGGGCAGACGTGCGCCGGCCGACTGCCGGAGGTGGCCGGCGTAGTACGTGAGCTGGCGATGCGCGCGACCCGGACGACGCACCGAGATGCCCTCGACGAGACCGTCTCCGCCGACGACGGCGAGTCCCGTCTCGTCGGCTCCTGCCAGCACGGAGGCCAGCGAGGACTTGCCCGAGCCGGTCGGTCCCATCACCGCCAGGATGCCGCCGTGAGGCAGGCGGAACGACACGCCGTCGACGACGCGCTGGGACGGCCCGCCGCGTCCCGCGCGGCGGGCGATCGAAAGGTCGGAACAGTCGATCGCGACATCCGCGTCTCGTTGGCGAACCATCTTCACATCCTGCCGTGCGATCGCCGCCGGCGCCAGCCGAGGACCGCGCGTCATGACGCTTCGTCGACGAGCGCCTGGCGGCGCGCATCCAGTTCGCGCAGGCGCAGGCGGATGCTGCGTCCCTCTTCCGATGCCGCCGGTACGCGCTGGATCGCGCCGAGCAGTTCGACCTTCTCGCGATCGAAGCGTCGAAGCACGAGGCGTCGCGCGAGATCGCCGGCCGATGTCACCGCCGCGTCGTCGTTCAGCGCCGGGAAGTCGCCGGCGAGCAGCTCTGCGGCGAGTGAGCGGTAGGGCTCGCGCACCGCGGCGACGGCATCCGCCGACCAGCCCGGGCGCTGCATGCCGGGGGCTTCGCGAACGGCGACCCGGACGGCGTCGAGAGCGGCGTTGCGGAACGGCAGCTCGAGAGCCCGCTCGACCAGCGTGGCGTCCATGCGATGGCCGAACTGCAGCACCCCCATGAGGGCATCCCGCTCCAGACCGACCTCGGGACTGCGGGGCAAGGTCGCCAGCGTGACGCGGAGCGCGCCGTCGTCGACGGCGGGTCCTGCGTTCTGCGTGCCGGGGGCGGCGTCGCGACGGCTTCCGCCTCGGCCCGCTCGCTCGACCTCGCGGCGCACGTCCTCGGTGTCCATGCCGAGCCGGCGGGCGAGCACCCGCACATACTCGGGCTGCAGGAGCGGGTCACGCAGCTCGGCGACCACCGGGGCGGCCGTGCGCAGCGCCCCGACGCGCCCTTCGACGCTGGCGAGGTCGTAGCCGGAGATGCGCTGATCGAGGACGAACTCGACCATGGGCACCTTCGTCTCGAGAAGCGCGCGCACCGCGCCGTCGCCCCGCGCGAGGCGAAGGTCGCAGGGGTCGAGGCCCTCCGGGCCGGTGGCGACGTACGTCTGGGCGTTGAACCGCTTGGCGTCGGCGAAGGCGCGCAGCGCCGCCTTCTGGCCCGCGGCATCCGGATCGAACGTGAAGACGACTTCGCCCGCCGTGGAATCGTCGCCCATCACGCGGCGGAGCACGGTGATGTGGTCGGAGCCGAACGCGGTCCCGCAGGTCGCGATCGCCGTCGTGATGCCGGCCAGATGGCACGCCATGACGTCGGTGTACCCCTCGACCACGACGACGCGGTGCTCGCGCGACACGTCGCGCTTGGCGAGGTCGAGCCCGTAGAGCACCTGCGCCTTCTTGTAGATCGTCGTCTCGGGGGTGTTGAGGTACTTGGGGCCGTTGTCGTCGTCGTAGAGCCTGCGCGCGCCGAAGCCGATGACCTGACCGGTGACGTCGCGGATGGGCCACACCACCCGCCCGCGGAAGCGGTCGTAGACCCCGCGCTGGCCCTGCGACACGAGACCGGCCGACGAGAGCTCCTCGTCGGTGTAGCCCTGCGCGCGCAGCGCCGAGAGCATGCCCGACCAGCCCTTCGGGGCGTACCCCACGCCGAAATGCCCGGCGGCGCCCGCGTCGAACCCCCGCTGCCCGAGGAAGCGCCTCGCGATGTCGGCCTCCGGCGTCATCAGCTGCGCCCGGAAGAACTCCGCCGCCGCCGCGTTGGCGGCGTACAGCCGGGCACGCCCGGTGTGCTCGGGGGCCGCGCCGCCGTCCTCGTAGTGCAGCGTCAAGCCGATGCGGCCGGCGAGGCGCTCGACTGCTTCCGTGAACGTCACGTGGTCCATCGCGCGCAGGAACGAGTACACGTCGCCTGACTCACCGCAGCCGAAGCAGTGGTAGAAGCCCGCCTGCGGGCGCACGTTGAAGCTCGGGCTACGCTCGTCGTGGAACGGGCAGAGGCCCTTCAACGATCCGACGCCCGCGGATTTCAGCGCCACCCTTTCACCGATGATGTCGGCGATGTTCGTGCGGGCCTTCACCTCGTCGACGTCGGCCTGACGGATGCGCCCCGCCATCAGCGCACCTCGGACGAATCGCGGGCGGTACGTGCGGCCGCATCCATCGGGCGGGCGCCCGGTGCCCAGACGCCGACGGATGCCGGATCCACCGGTCCGACGAGCGATCCGTGCCACGCGATCGCCAGCTGGTCGGTGAGGCTGGCGACCTGGTCGACGACGACGCGCCGGCGTGCGGCATCCGTCTCCGCCGCCGAGAGGTCCTCCGCGTGCAGCGGGTCCAGCGCGTCGGGGCGCTCCCAGAGGGACGTCGCCAGGCGCTTGAGGAGCCGACGCTGCTCCTTGTAGAGGTCCTTGCGGCCCTCGATCGACACGACCGCGGCACCGATGATGCCCTTGAGCACCGCCATCTCGGCCTCGACGATGCGGGGCACCACGAGGTGACCTCGGTAGCGGGTCAGCACCGAGGTCGCGTACGACTCGCGGGTCGCGGTGGTCGCGGCGCGGGCGAACCGGCCGATGAGGTCGGAGGTCAGGTTCTTCAGACGCGCGAGGGACGCACGCGTGCCGTCGAACGAGTCGATCCACTCGGGCATGCGCGTGAGGCGGAACAGCGCGTCCTCGAGCTCGTCGCGCGCGAAGTCGAAGCCCACCCAGGACTGGATCGCGGTGAGCAGCCACTGGTGCTCGCGCGCGTCCACGAGCCGCGCGGGGTCGAGGTAGCCGTTGACCACCGCGTCCTCGAAGTCGTGGACGGAGTACGCGATGTCGTCGGAGAGATCCATGACCTCGGCCTCGATGCACCGCACCCGCCCCGGCGCATCCGCCCGGAGCCAGCGGAAGACCTCTTCGTCTTCGGGGTACACGCCGAACTTCAGCCGCCCGCCCGGATCGGGCAGCGGATGGTCGGCCGTCCACGGATACTTGCAGGCGGCGTCGAGACTCGCACGCGTCAGGTTCAGGCCGAAGCTGCGGCCGTCGGCGTCGAAGACCTTCGGTTCGAGGCGCGTGAGGATGCGCAGCGTCTGCGCGTTGCCCTCGAACCCGCCGAAGCCCTCGGCCCACTCGTTGAGCGCCCGCTCGCCGTTGTGGCCGAACGGCGGGTGACCGAGGTCGTGGCTGAGGCAGGCGGTGTCGACGACGTCGGCGGCGAGGTCCAGCGCGGTCGCCAGCTCGCGCCCGACCTGTGCGACCTCGAGCGAGTGCGTCAGGCGATTGCGTGCGAAGTCCGCAGGGCTCGCGGGGCTGAGCACCTGGGTCTTCGCGGCGAGGCGACGCAGCGCCGCCGAGTGCAGCACGCGGGCGCGGTCGCGCGCGAAGTCGTCACGCTGCGATCGGTGGCGCTCGGCGTGGAAGCGGGCGGCGTCGGCGTCGTCGTACCCCGCCGGGCGGTCGGACGCGCCGGCCACGTCACCCGCCACTGTGGTCGAGTTCCGCTTCGGCGAGGGCGGTGGATGCCGCGGCCCCCAGCTCTCGCGAATTCAGCCAGCCATCGGGCAGCGCGGGACGCTTCGGGGTGCCCGCGCGACCCCGCTGGCCCTCCGCCGCGGCGCCCGGGTAGGGGGCGTCGAGGTCGAGGGTCGCGAGGAGGTCGTCGATCTCGGCGAGGGTGGATGCGGTGGCGAGGCTCGCGCGCAGGTCGCCGCCCACGGGGTACCCCTTGAAGTACCAGGCGACGTGCTTGCGGATGTCGCGGCAGCCGCGGCCCTCGTCCTCGAAGAACTCGACCAGCAGCTCCGCGTGGCGGCGGAAGGCGCGGGCGACGAACCCGAGGGTCGCGTCGACCGGCTCGGCCGGTGCGGAACCGGGCGCGCCGAGCGCGCGGGCCAGGTCGCCGAAGAGCCACGGGCGCCCGAGGCAGCCGCGACCGACGACGACGCCGTCGCAGCCCGTCTCGTCCATCATGCGCACCGCGTCGTCGGCGGACCAGATGTCGCCGTTCCCGAGCACCGGGACGCTCGTGACCGCTTCCTTGAGCTTCGTGATCGCCGACCAGTCGGCCTGCCCCGAATAGAACTCCGAGGCCGTGCGGGCGTGCAGGGCGACCGCAGCGACGCCGGCGTCCTCCGCGATGCGCCCGGCGTCGAGGTACGTCAGGTGGTCGATATCGATGCCCTTGCGCATCTTGACCGTGAGCGGGATGTCACCGGCAGCGCGCGCCGCACGCGTGACGATGTCGCGGAACAGTCCGAGCTTCCACGGCAGTGCCGCTCCCCCGCCCTTGCGGGTGACCTTGGGGACCGGGCAGCCGAAGTTGAGATCGATGTGATCGGCGCGATCCTCTTCGACGAGGAGGCGCACGGCCGCCTCGGTGGTCGCGGGATCCACGCCGTAGAGCTGGATCGAACGCGGCTTCTCGGACTCGTGGTGCGTGATGAGGCGCATCGTCGTCGCGTTGCGCTCGACGAGAGCGCGCGTCGTGATCATCTCGCTCACGTAGAGGCCGGCGCCGTACTCACGGCAGAGTCGCCGGAACGCGGTGTTGGTGATACCCGCCATCGGCGCCAGCACGACGGGCGCATCGAGTTCGATGGGCCCGATGCGCAGCGTGCGCGCGGGAGCGAGGGCAGTCGTCACGACCCCATTCTCTTACAGGATTCCGTCCCTTGGCTGAACGGACGGCTTCGCGTGTGCGGGGCCGAGTCTCCGGGAGCCGGGTTCGACGGACCATACCGTCGAGGACCGCTGACCAGAGACGGCGAACGGGCCCGTCGCGATGATTCGCGGCGGGCCCCTTCCGGTGCGCATGAGGTCAGGCGTCGACGCCCGCGGGCTCGCGGTGCTCGGACCAGACCTGGCGGACGATCTGCGCGAACGCCTCAGCGGGCTGCGCGCCCGACACGCCGTACTTGCCGTCGATCACGAAGAACGGCACACCGTTGATGCCGTACGCCGTGGCCTGCGCCTGGTCGGCGCGGACGGCATCCAGGTAGCGGCCGCTCTGCAGGGCCTCGCGCGCGGCGTCGGCGTCGAGGCCGGCATCCGTGGCCAGGTCGACGAGTTCGTCCTCGCGCCCGAGGTGCCGGCCCTCGGTGAAGTACGCCGCCATGAGTCGCTCGGCGAGCTCGTGCTGACGCCCCTGCTCCTTCGCGAAGTGGAGCAGTTCGTGGGCCTTGACGGTGTTGGTGTGCTTGAGGAGGTCGAAACGATACTCCAGCCCCGCATCGGCGGCGACGCCCGTGACGCGCTCGAGCATCTGCTGCACCTGCTCGCGGGGCATCCCCTTGTGCTTCGCGAGGAAGTCGAGTTCATCGCCCTCGAAGTCGACGGGCGTGTCGGGCGACAGCTCGAACGAGTGGAACGTCACCTCCACGGCGGGGGCGTCGTCATCCGCGGATGCCGCGGCCAGCCCGTTCTCGAGGTTGCGCTTGCCGATGTAGCACCAGGGGCAGGCGATGTCGCTCCACACGTCGATCTTGATGGCGTCCGTCATGCTGAAGACAACCGTATGGGCGCGATCGTCTATTCCTGCGGATATTCACGACGTGGGCGGGTCGGCGTCGGGAATGAACCGGAACCTGACGCGGACGTCGTCGTAGGGCACCACGATCGTCGAGGCATCCGGAGACCACGCGTCTGGCACGAGATACAGCCTGCCCCCACCCTGCGCCAGGAGACGGAGGCCGAAGTAGCGGTAGCCGAACGTGGCAGCCGCACCCGCATCGCCCTCGGCGGGAGGCCCGTCGCCCAACTGCTGGAACGAGATGTCATCGTTGCCCGGGTACAGCCGCTCTGTGGTGTCCAGGACCACGGCCGGAAGGGTGCTCAGATCGGAGGCGAGCGAGCGCGCCTGGCCGAGCCCCCACCACTGGGCGACGGTCGCCGTCGACCAGAAGGTGCCGGCGACCATCACGAGCACGAGGAGCACGACCACCGCGCGGCTCACGTTTGCGCCGCCGAGGGCGCGCACGGTCGATGCGGCGTAGGCCGTGAGCCCAGCGCCGAGGGCGAGGAACAGAGGGGTGAGCAGCTGGCCCCACACCCAGTCGCCGAGGACGGGCAGGAGGAAGGCCGATACGAGGCCGGCGAGCAGGAAGCCGATCCCCGTCCATGCGATGGCGGCGATGACACGCCGCTGGGTGGTCCGTGGTCGCTCGCCGAGCCGACGCCGCAGCACGCGATGGCCGACGATCGCCCCCGCGGCCAGCAGCATGAGCACCATGACGGGGATGAAGAGCGCCCCGGGGCTGCGCATGACGAACTCCTGCGTGCTCAGGCCGATGATGTCGACGTCGACACCGAAGTAGCGGAAGAACTCACGCGTGGACACGTAGCCGAAGTAGAAGAGCAGCGCCGTGACGAGCGTCAGCGGCGCGACGAACGACGACAGGAACCCCATCCACTTCTCGAAGCCGAGGCCGGGTTCGACTGTCGACGGCTCGTCGGGTGGCGGCGAGGGCTCCGCTTCGGGTGCGTCCCCCGCAGCGGTGCGGCTCTGAACGGTGCGAGAGCGCCTGGCCATCAGGCCTGTCCCTCGCCCTGGTCCTGCTGGTCCTGCTGGTCCTGATCCTGCTGGTCCTGATCCTGCTGGTCCTGATCCTGCTGATCCTGATCCTGCTGATCCTGCTGATCCTGCTGATCCTGCTGATCCTGCTGATCCTGATCCTGCTGCTGCTCGTCCTCCCCCTCTCCCTCGGGGTCTACGACGACGATGGCCGGCCCGGGCTGGACGTCGCGGGCCACGACGATGTCGCAGATCTCCGATGTCGGACACTCGAGCGTGCCCTCGAACCGGATCGACGTGCCGTCCTGGAAGCTCGCATCGGGACGCAGCACGAGGCTGCAGGTGAGTTGGGAGTCGTCGGCGCCGACGGTCATCCCCAGACAGGAGCGATCGGCGCCACGCGACCCGCACACCCCGCCTTCGACCTGGAGTCCGCCGCGATCGGTGACCGCGTGCTGGAACGTGAACCGCACGCCCTCGGGAACCGTTCCGCCCCAGAACACCGCGATGGTCTTGCACCATACGCCCGCTTCGACGACCTCGGCCACGCCTTGGTCGCCGTAGGCGGGACCACCGTACTGCGCGACGGGTCCGGTCCGGACCCGGTCCTGAGCAGGATCCTCTTCCCCGTCCGGATCGGGCGTCCCGTTCTCCCCGTCGTCCGTCTCAGTGGGCGAAGGTGAGGGGCTCGCCGACACCGTGCGCCCGGCATCCGTCTGCGTCGCGGGGCCGGCGCAGCCCACGATGGCGAACAGGACCGCGATGCTCAGGGTCGCGATGCCGACCCCAGGTCGTGACAGCGCCACGATGCGCCTCCTGACCGGCCGCGTACGCGGCTCACGTCAATGATGAGGGCGCTGGGGCGCGCTGGATACCCCCGTCGATGCGCGCGGGCTCAGGAGGCGGACGCGTCGGGCGTATCGACCGCTCCGCCGAAGCGCCGATGGCGACCGAGGTACACATCGATGCCGTGCCACAGGTCCTCCCGCGAGAAGTCCGGCCACAGCGTATCGAGGAAGACGAACTCGGCGTAGGCCGACTCCCACAGCAGGAAGTTCGAGGTGCGCTGCTCGCCGCTGGAGCGCAGGAACAGGTCGACGTCCGGCATGTCGGGACGATAGAGCCGGCGCTGGATGAGCTTCTCCGACACGGCGGACGGCTTGAGCCTGCCGGCCGCGACGTCGTCGGCGATGGAGCGCATCGCGTCGACGAGCTCGATCCGTCCGCCGTAGTTGACGCACATGGTCAGGGTCAGTACGTCGTTGCCCGCAGTGAGCCGCTCCGCGAACTGTAGCTCCTTGATCACGCTCGACCACAGTCGCGGCTTGCGTCCTGCCCACTGGATCCGCACGCCCCAGTCGTTGAGCTGGTCGCGTCGACGATGCAGCACGTCGCGGTTGTAGCCCATGAGGAAGCGCACCTCTTCGGGCGAGCGCGACCAGTTCTCAGTGGAGAACGCGTACACCGACAGGTGCTTGACGCCGGCCTGGATCGCGCCGGCGACGACATCGAGGAGCGCGGCCTCGCCGGCCTTGTGCCCCTCGATGCGGGTGAGACCCCGGCGGTTCGCCCAGCGGCCGTTGCCGTCCATCACGATCGCCACGTGATTCGGCACCGCCCCCCGCGGATACGCGGGCGGGTGGACACCGGTCCAGTCCAGCGGGCGATACGGCACCGCGTCGCGGTGCGTGTAGGGCTTCGGGGTCACCGGCTGCCTTCCTGCGGGGCTGAGACGTGCGAGAGCGAACGGATGCCGCGCTCCAGGTGCCACTGGGCGTAGGCCGCAATCAGCCCCGACGCGGCCGCCGTCGAGCCGGCGGATGCGGCATCCACGATGTCCCACTCACCCGCCATGAGCGACTGGAGAAGCGAAACGGTCGCGGCGTCCACGCGAGCCGCACCCGTCGGGGCGCAGTCGCGGCAGATGATACCGCCCTGCTGTGCGACGAACGTGTCGTGCGGGCCGCTGCGTCCGCACCGGGCGCACTCGCCGAGTCCGGGCGCCCACCCCGAGAGCGCCATCGCGCGGAGGAGGTAGGAGTCCAGCACGCTCCGTGAGGCGTGCTCGCCGCGCGAGAGCGCGCGCAGCCCGCCGACGAGGAGCAGATACTGCTGCGGCGTCGCCTCGGCCTCGTTCAACCGGTCGGCGGCCTCCACCATCGCGTGAGCCGAGGTGTAGCGGTCGTAGTGCGCGACGATCTCGGCGCCGTAGGAGCCCAGCGACTCGGCCTGCTGCACGATGTCGAGCGACCGGCCCTGGTACAGCTGCACATCGGCGACCATGAACGGCTCGAGCCGCGCGCCGAACCGCGACGAGGTGCGACGCACCCCCTTGGCGACCGCGCGCAGCTTGCCGTGGCGACGGCTGAGCATCGTCACGATCCTGTCGGCTTCCCCCAGCTTGTGGGTGCGCAGGACCACGACTTCATCGCGGTAGGTGGGCACCCGTCAATTATGGATGCCGTCTCCCCGGCGCGGGCGCTGACGCCCCGGCCGCCGTGGTGCTGAGGGCCGCGGCGACCTCCGTGAGATCGGGCAGCGCCCGGTCGATGGTCTCCATGGTGGCGGTGAGCGACATCCGGAAGTGGCGCGGCTGGTCGAAGAGCGTCCCGGGCATCACGTAGATCCCGCGCGCAGCGAGGGCATCGCAGAAGACCGCAGCGTCGCCGCCCGGCGCTTCGCCCCACAGGTAGAAGGTGCCCTCGGGGCGGGTGACGCGCACGCCCGCGTCGCTGAGCGCGCCGAACAGCCGATCCCGCTTCCGGGCGAGTTCGGCCATGTCGAGCGACACCGACTCGAGCGCCGGCACGGAGTACTGCATGACGGCGTCGGGGAATCCCCATCCGATCGCGAGTCCCAGGGGAAAGAGCGCGGCGCGCAGTTCGTCCCGTTCGGCCGGCGGGATGAGCGGCGAGAGCGCGAGGTACCCGAGGCGCTGCCCCGGTGCCAGCAGCACCTTGCCGTAGCTGTAGGCGATGACGGTCCACGGGTACGAGCCGGCGGGGCTCGCGAAGTGGATGCCGTCGAAACGGATGCGACGATACGGCTCGTCCGATATGAGCCAGATGCGGCGACCGTGCGTGCGTGAGGCCTGTTCGAGCACGTCCGCGAGCGCCTGCCATGTGCCCCGCGAGTAGACGCGCCCGGTCGGGTTGGCCGGGGAGTTGACGACGACGAGCCGCGTGCGCGGGCCTATCGCACGGGAGATCGCGTCGATGTCGAGATCGAACGTCTCGGGATCGAGCGGGGCGCGGACGGGGATGAGGTTCGCAGCCTGGAGCATCGGCTCGTAGCAGAACCATCCGGGTACGGGGATGACGACCTCGTCGCCCGCGTCCGCCAGCAGCGCGAACGCCAGCGAGAGCGCGCCGAAGGCTCCCTGAGTCATGGCGATGTCGTCGGGCTCGGAGTCGAGGCCGAGCTCGGTGCGCAAGCCTGTCGCGATCGTCTCCTGCGCAACCCTCTCGCTCGACTTGTAAGCGAACCAGTCCACCGACCGCGGCTCGACCTGCGCCTGAATAGCCGCCGTCAGCCCAGGAAGCGCCAGCTCGTGCGGGTTGCCGAAGGTGAAATCGAGAGCGTCGGGGTCGTCGGCCGTCGCCTGAATGCGTGCGAAGTACGCCGTCACGACGTCGACCGACGCCTTCGCCCGTGCCGCGCGATCGGACATCGCCATCGCCATCACCTCTCCCCAGTGCCGCGTGAGCCCCCCGCAAGGATCCCAACACCCGTGGTCGCGGTCAACACCCGACGACATCATGTAGTCTGTACACTATGTCAGGAACACACGTGTTGGATTCGCTGCTGGCGCTGACGCAGGTCCTCCAGGCCGATCAGGAGCGCGAGCTCGACCGCCGGGGCCTCACCGCGCCACGCACGCATCTGCTGTGGGTGCTCCATCACGGCGGGCCCGCCACGCAGGTGCAGCTCGCCGAGGCGCTCGACGTGACTCCGCGCCACATCACGACGCTCGTCGACGCCCTCGACGCGACGGGCTTCGCGCGGCGCGAGCCCCACCCCACCGACCGGCGCGCGGTGCTGGTCCACCTGACCGATCGCGGGCGCGCGCTCATGGAGGCGATGGATCTCGAGCACACCGAGCTCGGTGCCGCCCTCGTCGAGGGCCTCGACGCCGCGACCGTCGACGCGCTGGTCCGCGGCATCGACCACGTGCGCGGCCGGCTCGAGCACCTGATCGCCGAGCACGAGGGGGCACAGCGCGAGCGGGAGGATCACGCATGACCGACGTCACGTCGACGACCGTGTCGCGCACTTCGCTCCGGGAGCGGATCGCGAAGCTGGCGCGCGCCGCGTGGCGCGCCGAGATCGGCGTGTGGAAGAGCCTCTACCGCTGGCTGTTCCGCCGCCCGCGAGTCCCGCGCGGGGCGTCCGGCTTCTCGTACCACTCCCCCGTGCTGACGATCCTCGTGATCTTCATCGTCCTCTCGACGATCGAGATTCCGATCGTCGACCTGATCGTCCACGACTGGCCGTGGGTGCGCATCCCCCTCCTCGCCGCCGGCATCTGGGGCGTGACGTGGATGATCGGCCTCCTGCTGGGCTTCCTCACCCGTCCGCACGCCGTCGGTCCTGAAGGCATCCGAGCCCGCTCCGGCGCCGAGGTCGACATCGACCTGCCGTGGGCGGCCGTGGCGAGCGTCGAGAAGTCCCGGGATGTGCTCGAGAAGGCTCCGAAGATCCGCGACGAGCCGCACGGACGCACCCTTGCCCTGCGTATACAGGACGAGACCGACGTCCTCGTCATCCTCGAGCGTCCGGTGGCCGTGCGTCTCGGCGACACCGTCGCCGAGGTCGACGCTGTCCGGCTCTGGGTCGATGACCTGGACCGGTTCATGACGGCGGTGCGCACGCACATCCCATGACGCGCCCCGAGAATGGAGGGGTGGACGAGCCGATCTTCGTGATCCCGCTGTGGGCGGACCTCACCGCCGTCGGACTCGGCGGGATCCAGGGTGCCCTGTTCGCCTCGGGATTCCGCGGGCAGCGCCGACTCGACCTGCTCGGAGTCGCGATCATCGGGATCGTCGTCGGGATGGGCGGCGGCCTCATCCGCGACCTGCTGCTCAACGTCACGCCGGTCACGCTGCAGAGCAACTGGTACCTGTTGACGGCCACCGGCGCGGCATTGCTCGGGATGCTGCTCGCCGGCCTCTTCCAGAGACTCAACGCCATCATCGTCGGCCTCGACGCCCTGGTCATCGGCCTGTTCGGAGCCTTCGGCACCAGCAAGGCGCTCGCGCTCGGCCTACCCCTCGTTCCGGCCGTCTTCGTCGGCGTGTGCGCGGCTGTCGGCGGCGGCATCCTGCGCGACATGATCATGGGCCTCCCGGTGGCGATCATGCACGTCGGCTCGCTGTACGCGGTGGCCGCCGGAGTGGGGTGCCTCGTCCTCGCCGTCGCGAACGCACTCGGGCTCGACCTGGTGATCGCGGCGATCGTGGGTATCGCGGTCACCACCGTGATCCGGTTGCTCGCGGTAATCTTCGACATCTCGCTGCCGGAACAGCGCGCCCTGTATCGCCGCAAGGTCGCCGTCGAGACCTCGACGATCCCGATCGTCAAGCCCTGATCGACCGGCTCACCGCCGCCCGGACGCACACCGACGGGCGCGCGCGGGGATCACCCGCGCACACCCGTCGACGGTTCGCGCTCAGACGGCCGCGAGGGCCCCTGAGCGCTCCCGCGTGCGGATGGCGCGGTTCACGCCCGACACGATCGCTTTGAGCGATGCGGTCGAGATGTCAGAGTCGATGCCGACGCCCCACAGGCGCTCGCCATCGACCTGAAGTTCGATGTACGCGGCGGCCTGCGCGTCGCCGCCGGCGCTGAGGGCGTGCTCGACGTAGTCGTACAGCGTGACGTCGAACCCCTGCGCGCGGACGATCTCGAGGAACGCCGCCACGGGGCCGTTGCCGCGGCCGGAGGCCTCGAAGCGCTCGTCGCCGTCACGCAGCGTGATGTCGAGGGCGACATCGCCCGACAGGTCGCTGCGCGTGCTCGTCGCCAGCAGCTCGAAGCGGCCCCAGCGCTCGTCGGCGACCTCCGACGGCAGGTACTCGTCCGTGAAGATCTTCCAGATCTGGTCGCTGGTGACCTCGCCGCCCTCGGCATCGGTCTTTGCCTGCACCACACCGGAGAAGTCGATCTGCAGCTTGCGCGGCAGGTCGAGCGAGTGGTCGGTCTTGAGCAGGTAGGCGACGCCGCCCTTGCCCGACTGCGAGTTGACGCGGATGACGGCCTCGTAGGAGCGGCCCAGGTCCTTGGGGTCGATGGGCAGGTACGGCACGGCCCAGTCGATCTCGTCGACGGTGACGCCGGCTGCCGCAGCGCGGGCCTCCATCGCCTCGAAGCCCTTCTTGATCGCGTCCTGGTGCGATCCGCTGAAGGCGGTGAACACCAGGTCGCCCGCCCACGGGCTGCGCTCGTGCACCGGCAGCTGGTTGCAGTACTCGGCCGTGCGCTTGACCTGGTCGATGTCGCTGAAGTCGATCTGCGGATCGATGCCCTGCGTGAGCAGGTTGATGCCGAGCGCGACCAGGTCGACGTTTCCGGTGCGCTCACCGTTGCCGAACAGGCAGCCCTCGATGCGATCGGCGCCGGCCATGTAGCCGAGCTCCGCCGCGGCGATGGCGGTGCCGCGGTCGTTGTGGGGGTGCAGCGAGAGGATCACGTTCTCGCGGTGCGCGAGCCGGCGGCTCATCCACTCGATGGAGTCGGCGTAGACGTTCGGAGTCGCCATCTCGACTGTCGCCGGCAGGTTGATGATGACCTTGCGTTCGGGCGTGGGCTCGAAGATCTCGATGACCTGGTTGCACACGTCGACAGCGAACTCGAGCTCGGTGCCGGTGTAGCTCTCGGGCGAGTACTCGTAGAACACCTGCGTCTCAGGGATGCGCTTCTCGAACTCGCGGCACAGCCGCGCACCCTCGAGCGCGATGTCGATGATGCCCTGCTCGTCGGTGCGGAACACGACCTCGCGCTGCAGCACGCTGGTCGAGTTGTACAGGTGCACGATCGCCTGCTTCGCGCCGGCGATCGATTCGTAGGTCCGCTCGATGAGGTGCGCACGCGCCTGCGTCAGCACCTGGATCGTCACGTCGTCGGGGATGAGGTCCTCTTCGATGAGCTGACGCACGAAGTCGAAGTCGGTCTGGCTCGCGGAGGGGAAGCCGACCTCGATCTCCTTGTAGCCCATGCGCACCAGGAGGTCGAACATGACCCGCTTGCGCTCGGGGCTCATCGGGTCGATGAGCGCCTGGTTGCCGTCGCGCAGATCGACCGCGCACCAGCGGGGTGCCGTCGTGATGCGCCGGCCCGGCCAGGTGCGGTCCGGCAGTTCGACGGTGAACTGCTCGTGGAACGGCAGATACTTGTGAACCGGCATGCCCGAAGGCTTCTGATTGTTCTTCATGATCGATCGCTTCTCTCGTCTGTCTCGAGCCGTCAACCCGATCGGGGTGGCTCGATGCCTGATGATGCGGGCCAGGCGAAAGCTCCGCGACGAGGAAGGCCCTAGAACGAGGTCTCGTCGCGGCGGCTAAGAAGGAGAAGCCGGCCGAAGCGCATGGCACCAGGCTACACCCGGTTCTGCGCGCAGCGCGAACCGCCCGGACACGCATGCCGCGGCATCCGCTTCTGAGACGATCGGGCTGCGCGCGACACCATCGAGGTATGAGAGGTCTCCGCCGCCCGCTCGGCACCGCTGCCACCGCCGTCCTCGTCGGGCTCGTCGCCGTCGCGTGCGCGGGCGCGGATCCTGCGAGCACTCCCCCGCCTGCCGCCCTCGGGGCGATCACACCGGTGCCGCCCGAGGGCGAGGTCACCACGACCGGCACCGTGCTGGACACCGCCGGCGAGGTGCAGCTCTGTCTGGGTCCGGTGGCGGAGTCGTATCCGCCGCAGTGCACGGGGATCCCGCTCGAGGACTGGACCTGGGACGGCGTCGAGGGTGCCGAGTCGTCGGGCGACGTGACCTGGGGCGCCTATGCCGTGCGCGGCGCATACGACGGCACGTCATTCACCATGACCCAGCCGCCGATCCAGCTCGCTCTGTACGACCCGATCCGGCCCGAAGACCCGACCGGCGGCGAGCCGGGAGCGGGCGACGAGGCGACGCTCACCGCCATCCAGGAGGAGCTCCCCGACCGCCTCGGCGACGCATACTTGAGCTCCCACCCGCAGGACGGGTGGCTCTGGGTCGACGTCGTCTGGGACGACGGCAGCTGGCAGGATGCCGCGAACGCGGAGTTCGGCGACGACACCGTCGTCATCCGGTCGGCGATGACGCCGACCGGCGGCTGATCCAGGCGCCGCAACAGGCGCCGCGGTGTCAGAAGCCGAGCCTGCCCAGCTGCTTCGGGTCGCGCTGCCATTCCTTCGCGACGCGCACGTGCAGTTTCAGGAAGACCTGCGTGCCGACCAGCGGCTCGATCTGCGCGCGGGCACGCGCGCCGACGTCGCGCAGGCGTGAGCCCTTGTGGCCGATGATGATCGCCTTCTGACTGTCGCGCTCGACGATGAGGTTCGCATGGATGTCGGTCATCGACCCGGTGTCGCGCTCGGAGATGTCCTCGATCGTGACGGCGATGGAGTGCGGCAGCTCATCGCGCACACCCTCGAGCGCCGCCTCGCGGATGATCTCGGCGATGCGGTCTTCGGTCGACTCGTCAGTGACGACGCCGTCGGGGTAGAGCGCGGGGCCCTTCGGCATGAGTGCGAGCAGTTCGTCGGTCAGCACGTCGAGCTGATCGCGGGTGAGTGCGGAGAGCGGAATGACAGCGGCCCAGTCCTCGCGCAGCTGGTCGACCTCGATCAGCCTCTCGGTGATCTGGTCGCGGGACGCGGCATCCGTCTTGGTGACGATCGCGACCTTCTTCGCCCGGCCGTAGCCGCCCAACGACTCGGCGATGCGGCGGTCGCCGGGGCCGACCTTCTCTGTCGCGGGAACACAGAAGCCGATCACGTCGACATCGCCCAGCACCTGCTCGACGAGGTCGTTCAGACGCTGCCCGAGGAGGGTACGGGGCTTGTGGAGGCCCGGGGTGTCGACGATCACCAGCTGGCCGCCGGGGCGGTTCACGATGCCGCGGATCGCGCGCCGCGTGGTCTGCGGCTTGTCGCTGGTGATGGCGACCTTCTCGCCGACGAGGGCGTTCGTGAGGGTGGACTTGCCGACGTTCGGGCGGCCGACGAAGGTGACGAAGCCGGAACGCCCGTCGGCGGGCCCTGAGGCCTGGGCAGAGGCGGGGACGGCGGCGGGTTCGGAAGCCGGCATGGCGTCGTTGTCGGTCATGGGGTGTCTTCCTTCTTGGGCAGCCGTACCTCGCCGGTGCGAGGGCTCGGAATGCGGATCTCGCCGGTGCGCGGCCGGCCCATGTCCAAGGTGGGTGCGCCGCGTTCGACGAACACCGTCGAGATCCCGCGTCCGCGTCCGCGCGACGCGCCTCCGGTGAGCACGAGTCCGGCGTACTCTGCGGTCGCGCCGGGCTGCGGCACGCGGCCCAGCGCCTTGCCGAGGAGCCCGCCGATCGAGTCGACGTCCTCGTCCTCCAGATCGAGGCCGAAGAGGTCCCCGACCTCGTCGAGTCCGAGGCGTGCGCTCACCCGGTAGTGACCGGGCTCGAGCTCGGTGACCTCCTCGGCACGGGGGTCGTACTCGTCGGAGATCTCGCCGACGAGCTCCTCGAT
This sequence comes from Microbacterium sp. LWS13-1.2, assembly GCF_040144835.1. Classification (NCBI taxonomy): domain Bacteria; kingdom Bacillati; phylum Actinomycetota; class Actinomycetes; order Micrococcales; family Microbacteriaceae; genus Microbacterium; species Microbacterium sp. LWS13-1.2. The sequence goes on along the minus strand of NZ_CP151632.1, from coordinate 458,668 downwards.
GAGGTCCTCCAGGGTCACGAGCCCCGACACGCCGCCGTACTCGTCGACGACGAGGCACACGTGCACGGCGTCGCGCTTCATCTGCTGCAGCAGGGTCTCGGCCTTCATCGACTCGGGGACGAAGACCGCCGGCCGGGCGATGCGACTGATCGGGGCATCGCGCCACCCCGACTCGTCGCGGAAGGCGAACTGCACGAGGTCCTTGAGGTAGAGCACCCCCACGACGTCGTCGGCGTCGTCGTCGACGATGGGAACGCGCGACACGCCCTTCTCGAGGAAGATCGACATCGCCTCGCGCGTGGATGCCGAGGCATCGACGGTGACCATGTCGGTGCGCGGCACCATGACGGCCCGCACGAAGGTGTCGGTGAAGTCGAAGACCGAGTGGATGAGCTCACGGTCGTCCTGCTCGATGAGCTCATTCTCGGCGGCCTCGTCGATGATGCTGAGCAGCTGCTCCTCGGACGCGAACGAGGACCCGCGAGAGGCACCGGGCGTGATGCGGGTGCCGAGTGCGACGAGGCCGTGGGCGAGCGGACCCAGGATGATGCGCACGCCGCGGATGACCGGCGCGGCACCGCGCAGGAGCGCCTTGGCGTGGAGCCTGCCGACGGTGCGCGGGCTCGCGCCCACGATGACGTACGACACTCCCGTCATCAGGAGCGCCGCGGCGAGCATCGCCCACCAGATGTTGTTGAAGAGGTCGGTGAACGCGACCGTCACGAGCACCGCCGCGGTCGTCTCGGCGAGGACGCGGATGAAGATCACCGCGTTGGCGTGGGCGTCGGGGTCGGCCGCGATCCTGCGCAGCGGTTCCGCATTGCGGTCCCCTGCGGCGAGTTCGGCGAGATCGGCGCGCGAGGTGACGCTGAGCGCCGCGTCGATGGCGACCATCAGGGCGCCGAACGCGAGCAGCAGCGCCGCCGCGACGAGAAGGAGGGCAGCGGTCATGCGCGCGGTCGTCGGCGCTCGGACGCCTGGAACGAGGTGATGAGCTCCCGCTGCAGTCCGAACATCTCGCGCTCCTCCTCCGGCTCGGCGTGGTCGAAGCCGAGAAGGTGCAGCAGGCCGTGCGTCGTGAGGAGGATCAGCTCGTCGAGCGTCGAGTGCTTCGCCGCCACCGCCTGCGCCTCGGCGACCTGCGGGCACAGCACGATGTCGCCGAGGAGTCCGGGGGGCGTCGGGGCGTCCTCCGTGCCCGGGCGGAGCTCGTCCATGGGGAAGCTGAGGACGTCGGTGGGACCGGGCTCGTCCATCCACTGCACGTGCAGCGCTTCCATCGCGCCCTCGTCGACGAGGAGGATCGCGACGTCGGCGTCGGGGCTCACGTGCAGCTCCGCGAAGTTGTGCTCCATCAGCCGCAGCAGCACCGTCTCGTCGACGGCGATCCCGGATTCGTTGCCGATCTCGATGGTCATGAGCGTCCTCGCTTCGGAAGGTGGTCACGGGGTCCGCCGGTGCGCTGTACGGTGGCGCGGCGCTCCGCGCGGTTGGCGAACTCGGAGGCCTCGTCCCGCTCCCGTCGTGCGGCGAGGCGGTGCTCGTCGTACACGGTGTAAGCGTCGACGATCCGTCCCACGAGCGTGTGCCGCACCACGTCGTCGCTCGTGAGGTAGGCGAAGTGGATGTCGTCGATGTCGCCCAGCACGCGGGTCACGAGGCGCAGTCCCGATGACCCCTGCGGCAGATCGATCTGCGTGATGTCACCGGTGACCACCATGCGCGTGCCGAAGCCGAGCCGGGTGAGGAACATCTTCATCTGCTCGGGCGTGGTGTTCTGGGCCTCGTCGAGCACGACGAACGAGTCGTTCAGCGTGCGTCCGCGCATGTACGCCAGCGGCGCCACCTCGATGGTGCCCGTCGCCATCAGCTTGGGAACCAGCTCGGGGTCCATCATCTCGTTCAGCGCGTCGTACAGCGGCCGCAGATACGGGTCGATCTTGTCGGTGAGCGTGCCGGGGAGGAACCCGAGCCTCTCCCCCGCCTCGACCGCGGGACGCGTCAGGATGATTCGGCTGACCTCCTTGCGCTGCAGCGCCTGAACGGCCTTTGCCATCGCCAGGTAGGTCTTGCCGGTTCCGGCCGGACCGATGCCGAACACGATCGTGTTCTCCTCGATCGCGTCGACGTACGCCTTCTGGCCCAGCGTCTTCGGGCGGATGACCCGGCCGCGGGACGAGAGGATCGCCTCGCCGAGGACCTCGGACGGCCGCGGACCGCCCTCCGTGCGCAGGATGCGGTTCGACGAGGTGACGTCCGCCTCGCCGAGCGCGTGCCCCGCCTTCGTCATCGCCAGCAGCTCGTCGACGAGCGACCGTGCCGCGGCGACGGCGTCGGCCTCGCCCGTGAGCGTGATCTCGTTGCCGCGCACATGCACGTCGACACCGGGGTGCTCCCGTTCGACGACCCGCAGCAGGCGATCCTGGGGACCCAGCAACTGCACCATCGCGACCCCATCCGCGTAGACGCGGTCGCTCACGGTCTCATGACCGTCTTGATCAGGCACCGACACTCTTCTCTTCGAGGCCTCCCGCGAGCACATGGGCGTGCACGTGGAAGATGGTCTGGCCCGCGTTCGGGCCGGTGTTGAACACGAGGCGGAAGTCCCCGTCCGAATGCTCCGCGGCGAGGGTGTTCGCCAGGCCGACGAGCTCTGCCATCAGCTCGGGATTGCCGGCGGCGAGCTCGACGACGTTCCGGTACTCCTCGGTCTTGGTGATCACCAGCAGGTGCAGCGGCGCCTGCGGCGCGATGTCGCGGATCGCGAACGCATTCTCGGTCTCTGCGATGATCTCGGACGGGATCTCTCCGTTGCGGATGCGCGTGAAGATCGACGGCTCGCTCATGCCGCAAGTCTAGCGACGGGGCCGTTCGACGGGCTCGGGGAGCGGTCGATGGGACTGTCGATACCACTCACCAGCGTGCGAGCGCGGTGCTCACGACCGCAAGGGCCGCCGGGCCGGCCGTCGATGTGCGCAGCACGGTGTCGCCGAGCCGGACCAGGCGCGCTCCGGCGGCGGCGAAGGCGTCGAGCTCGTCGGGTGCGATCCCGCCCTCCGGCCCGACCACGAGCACGACGTCGCGCTCGTCGCCGGACTCCATCGCGAGGGCGCTGAGCGGCTCGGCCGCGGTCGGCTCGAGCACGAGCATGCGGGATGCCGCGGCCCGGCGCACGATCCCCGCGGTCGTGGTGAGCTCCACCACCTCGGGGACCCAGGCGCGGTGCGCCTGCTTCGCGGCCTCGCGCACGATCGTCGCCCAGCGCGCACGGCCCTTCGCCGCCTTCGCCACGTCCCACCGCGAGACGCTTCGTGCGGCCTGCCACGGGACGATCTCGTCGACTCCGAGCTCGGTCGCCGCCTGGACCGCCAGTTCGTCGCGGTCGCCTTTGGCCAGCGCCTGCACGAGCACCACCCGAGGACTCGGCTGCGCGGCATCCGCCCGCTCGCGGATGCGCACCACGACCTCGCGCGGTGCCACCGACTCGACGACGCCGGTGAGCCAGGCGCCGCGGCCGTCGCCGAGCGTCACCTCTTCGCCGACGCGCACCCGCCGCACGCTGGAGGCGTGGTGCGCCTCGGCGCCGGTGAGGCTCACCGCGTCGCCCGGCGCACCCGCCGGCTCGTCGAGGAGGAAGTGGAGGGACACCGGTCAGGCGTTCCGGAACCGGTCGCGCAGCTTGGCGAACAGACCCTGGTGGAACTCCGAGAGCCGCGGGGACGGCGCCTTGGTCCGCTTGGCGAACTCCTCGATGAGGGCTCGCTCCTTGTGGTCCAGGCGCGTGGGCGTCACGACATGCACGCCCACCCTCAGGTCTCCGCGCTGCGAGCCGCGCAGCGGGGTGATGCCGCGGCCCTTGATCGTCAGGATGTCGCCGGCCTGCACCCCCGGCCGCACCTCGAGATCCACCGCACCGTCGAGCGACTCGATCGTCGTCGTGGTGCCCAGGATCGCGTCGGGCATGGACACCTCGAGCGTGGCGAGCAGGTCGTCGCCGTCGCGGCTGAAGACCTCGTGGGGCGAGACGGTGACCTCGATGTAGAGGTCGCCGTTCGGGCCGCCGGCGGGGCCGACCTCGCCCGAGCCGGGAAGCTGGAGCCGCAGGCCGGTCTCGACGCCGGCGGGGATGTCGAGCGACACCGTGCGGCGCGCGCGCACGCGGCCCTGACCCTGGCAGGTCGCGCAGGGGTAGGGAATCGTGGTGCCGTAGCCCTGGCACACGTTGCAGGGCTGTGTCGTGACGACGTTGCCGAGAAGGCTCCGCACCTGCCGCTGCACGTTTCCGGTGCCGTGGCAGATGTCGCACGTGACGGGGCTCGTCCCAGGCTGGCAGCACGATCCCTGACAGGTCTCGCAGAGCACCGCGGTGTCCACGTCGATGTCGCGGTGCGTGCCGAACACGACGTCGCCGAGCTCGAGCGTCACACGTACGAGGGCGTCCTGCCCGCGCTCACGCCGCGATCGCGGGCGCCCGCCACGCGAACCGCCGGCCGCGCCGAAGAAGGTCTCGAAGATGTCGTTGAAGCCGCCGAAGCCGCCGGCGCCGCCGAAAGGCGACTCGCTCCCGCCCATGTCGTACCGGGCCCGTTGATCGGGGTCGCTCAGCACGTCGTACGCGTGCGTCACGAGCTTGAACCGCTCAGACGCGTCCTCGCCGGGGTTCACATCCGGGTGCAGCTGCCGGGCCAGCTTGCGATACGCCTTCTTGATCTCGTCGGTGGTGGCGTCGCGTGCGACGCCGAGGACCTCGTAGTGGTCAGCCACTTTCGCCTTCCTGCCGCGGCCCCGCCGCGGAATCGATGATGCGCGTCAGCGTCAGCGGGAGTTGTCGTCCTGCTCGAGCATCCGCGTGAGGTAGCGCGCGACGGCACGGACCGTCGCGAGGTTCGTGGGGTAGTCCATGCGCGTCGGGCCGAGCACACCGACGCGGGCGAGCGATCCCGTCGCGTCGTAGTCGCTGGCCACGACGGAGGCCTCGGCCAGGCCGAACGCCTCGTTCTCGCGGCCGATGCTCGCGGCGAGTCCCTGCTCGTCGGCCACCATCTCGCCCATCAGCCGCAGCAGGGTCACCTGCTCCTCGATCGCCTCGAGGAGGGGGTAGATGCTGCCGCGGAAGTCGGATTCGCTCCGCGCGAGGTTCGCGCTGCCGGCCATCACCAGCTTGTCCTGGCGGAACTCCTCGAGCTCTTCGGCGACCGCACGGATGATCTCGTCGGTCGCCTTCTCGTGCGCGGGTGCCTGCGCATCCGGCCCCTCCAGCCGCTCGGCGATGCGCTGAAGCCCCTCGCGGACGGGCCGGCCGACCAGCAGCGTGCCGAGGCGGGCGCGGATGTGCGCGAGGTCGGTGTCGTCGAAGTCCTCTCCGACGAAGGTCAGCCGCTGCGACACGCGGCCGGTGTCGGTGACGATGATCACCAGCATCCGCCCCCCGCCGAGCTGGACCAGCTCCACGTGCGTGACGTTGGCGCGGGCGAACGACGGGTACTGCACAATCGCGACCTGGCCGGTGAGCTGCGTGAGAGCGCGCACGGTGCGCACGAGCACGTCGTCGAGGTCGCCCGAGCCGTCCAGGAAGGACGCGATGGCCGAGCGCTGCGCCGACGAGAGCGGGCGGATCTCGGCGAGGTGGTCCACGAAGACGCGGTAGCCCTTGTCGGTCGGCACGCGTCCCGACGACGTGTGGGGCGCGACGATGAGCTCCTCGTCTTCCAGCAGAGCCATGTCGTTGCGGATCGTCGCCGCGGATACGCCGAACGCATGCCGCTCGACGATCGTCTTGCTGCCGACCGGCTCACGCGTGTGGACGTAGTCCTGGACGATCGCCCGCAGTACCTGCAGACCTCGCTCGCTGACCATTCCGCCTCCTCACGCTGCTGTCGGCACCAGGGCGTCTGGCACTCGCATGACTGGAGTGCCAATTCTATCCGATGACCCCGTCAGGATCGCCGAACGACGCCGCGCCCGGCGAAGCCGCGGCGGGGCGCCGCGCGTGGTCACTCGGTCAGCGCGCGCACGACGGCGTCCGCCAGCAGGCGTCCCCGTCGCGTCAGCACCACGCGCCCGCGCAACGCCGTCGGACCATCGATGAGGCCGTCCGCGATGAGCGCGGCGACCGCGTGTCGCCCCTCGCCCTGCAGTTCGCCGACCGGGAGCCCTTCCCGGACCCGTGTGCGCAGCAGCACGCTCTCGAGCGCTCGGGCATCGGCATCCGGGCTCTCGCGTCCGGCGGCGGGCGATTCGCCCGCCGCGAGCCGCTGCGCGTACGCCGCGGGGTGCTTGACGTTCCAGAACCGCACTCCCCCGATGTGGCTGTGCGCTCCCGGCCCGAAGCCCCACCAGTCCGAGCCGACCCAGTAGGCGAGATTGTGCCGCGATCGGTGGGCCGCGTCTCGCGCCCAGTTCGACACCTCGTACCAATCGAATCCGCCGCCCGCGAGCAGGTCGTCCGCGAGCTCGTACATGTCGGCCTGCAGATCGTCGTCCGGGGCGGCGACTTCTCCGCGGCGGATCTGGCGCGCGAGCTTCGTGCCGTCCTCGATGATGAGCGCGTAGGCCGAGATGTGGTCGGGCTCCAGCGCGATGGCGGCCTCGAGCGACGAACGCCAGTCCGCGAGCGACTCACCGGGAGCGCCGTAGATGAGGTCGACGCTGACGTCGAGACCGGCGTCTCGGGCGGCCGCGACGGCGGTGCGGACGTTCTCGGGGTCATGCGTGCGATCCAGCGCCGCGAGAACGTGCGGAACGGCGGACTGCATGCCGATCGAGAGCCGGGTGACGCCGGATGCCGCCAGCTCGGCCGCGACCGCCGGCGAGACGGTGTCGGGGTTGGCCTCGACCGTCACCTCGGCGCCCTCGACGATGCCGAAGGTGTCGCGGACGCCGCCGAGCATGCGGGCGAGATCGCCCGGGGGCAGCAGCGTCGGCGTGCCGCCGCCGAAGAACACCGTCGTGGCCGGGCGGTTTCCGCCCGCGCGCTCGAGGACCGGCGCGGCCAGGGCTATCTCGGTCAGGAGCGTGTCGGCGTACTGGTCCTGGCGCGCGCCCCGCAGCTCGGATGCCGTGTACGTGTTGAAGTCGCAGTAGCCGCAGCGGACGCGGCAGAAGGGCACGTGCAGGTACACGCCGAAATCGGTCGCGGGATCGATGCGGATGCCCGAAGGGAGCGAGCCGTCCGCGGGAACAGGCTCGCCGAGCGGAAGAGCGGAGCCCATCAGCGGCTCACGCGGGGGTCGTGTAGAGCGGTGAGATGGCGCGCAGGTACCGCGAGAACAGCTCGCGCCGACGGCGCTTGGTGAGCCCGGGCAGCACGCGATAGAGGACCGAGCGCGGCGCATCGAACGCCCGCACCGTGAACCACACCTCGTCGTTGTCGTACCAGTCGAGCATGAACGACTCTTCGCCGCTGACGACCGAGTCGCTCACCGTGCCGAGCGCGAAGCCGACGCGACGGGGCTCCTCCACGGCGAAGATGACACGGAGCTCGGCGTCGGCGCGCAGGCCCTTGACGCGTCCGTCGACGCGGATGGTCGTGCCCGCGCTGACGTACGGCGTGCCGTCCGCGTCGAAGCGCTGCTCGGCCTCCGAGCGGCTGGGCGCGACCGGCGTGCCCTCGGCATCGAAGCTGACGCCCGAGTACATCGGGCCCGATGCGGGGCGCACGTCGCTCAGCTCGAGGCCTGCGCCGCGCTGGGCGGTCCACGACAGCAGCGCTTCGCCGGCGGCACGGAATCTGGCTTCCCCGCTGCCGATGCGCCACGACTGCTCCGCCGGGAGGCTGCGCTCCGGCGGGTAGTGCATCAGATCCGGCGCCTGCGTCGCCCCGACGGCGGCGTAGTCGACGGTGTCGTCACGGAAGGTTCCTCGACGCATGCAGACCAGCCTACTTGGCGCCCTTTCCCTCGACGTCACCCGAGAGCGCGGCGATGAACGCCTCCTGGGGGACCTCGACGCGACCCACCATCTTCATGCGCTTCTTGCCCTCCTTCTGCTTCTCGAGGAGCTTGCGCTTACGCGTGATGTCGCCGCCGTAGCACTTGGCGAGGACGTCCTTGCGCATGGCGCGGATGTTCTCGCGGGCGATGATGCGGGCGCCGATGGCCGCCTGGATGGGCACCTCGAACTGCTGGCGCGGGATCAGCTTGCGCAGGCGCTCGGTCATCATCGTGCCGTAGGCGTACGCCTTCTCGCGGTGGACGATCGAACTGAACGCGTCGACCTTGTCGCCCTGCAGCAGGATGTCGACCTTCACCAGGTCGGCCTCCTGGCTGCCCGCGGGCTCGTAGTCGAGGCTCGCATAGCCCTGCGTCCGGGACTTCAGCTGGTCGAAGAAGTCGAACACGATCTCGCCGAGCGGCATGTTGTAGCGCAGCTCGACGCGCTCCTCGCTGAAGTACTCCATGCCCAGCAGCTGCCCGCGGCGCCCTTGACACAGCTCCATGACGGTTCCGACGTAGTCCTTCGGCAGAAGGATGGCGGCCTTGACGACCGGCTCGCTCACCGTGGCGACCCGGCCGTCGGGGTACTCGCTGGGGTTCGTGACCGTCACCTGCTCGCCGGTGTCGGTGGTGACCTCGTAGATGACGGAGGGTGCGGTCGTGATGAGGTCGAGATCGAACTCGCGCGCAAGGCGCTCGGTGATGATCTCGAGGTGCAGCAGCCCCAGGAAGCCGCAGCGGAAGCCGAAGCCCAGCGCGACCGACGTCTCGGGCTCGTACTGCAGTGAGGCGTCCGAGAGCTTCAGCTTGTCGAGGGCCTCGCGCAGGTCGCCGTAGTCGCTGCCGTCGATCGGGTAGACGCCCGAGAAGACCATCGGCTTGGGATCGGTGTAGCCCGCGAGCGCGTCGACGGCGGGCTTGCGCGCGGTGGTGATGGTGTCGCCCACCTTGGACTGGCGGACGTCCTTCACACCGGTGATGAGGTAGCCGACCTCGCCGACGCCGAGCCCCCTCGTCGGGACGGGCTCGGGACTCGACACGCCGATCTCGAGGAGGTCGTGCGTGGCCTTCGTCGACATCATCTGGATGCGCTCGCGCGGCTCCAGCTTGCCGTCGACCATGCGGACGTAGGTCACCACACCGCGGTAGGAGTCGTACACGGAGTCGAAGATCATGGCGCGGGCGGGGGCATCCGCGTTCCCTGTGGGTGCCGGGATCTGCTCGACGATGCGGTCGAGGAGAGTCTCGACGCCCATCCCGGTCTTGCCAGACACGCGCAGCACATCGTCGGGCGAGCCGCCGATGAGGTTCGCGAGCTCGGCGGCGAACTTGTCGGGGTCGGCCGCCGGCAGGTCGATCTTGTTGAGCACGGGGATGATGTGCAGGTCGTTCTCGAGCGCCAGGTACAGGTTCGCGAGCGTCTGCGCCTCGATTCCCTGCGCCGCGTCGACGAGCAGGATCGCGCCCTCGCACGCCGCGAGCGACCGCGAGACCTCGTACGTGAAGTCGACGTGGCCGGGCGTGTCGATCATGTTCAGCGCGAACGTCTGGTCGCCGGTCGCCCACGGCATCCGCACCGCCTGCGACTTGATCGTGATGCCGCGCTCGCGCTCGATGTCCATGCGGTCGAGGTACTGCGCACGCATGTCGCGGTCGGAGACGACGCCGGTGATCTGCAGCATGCGGTCGGCCAACGTGGACTTGCCGTGATCGATGTGGGCGATAATGCAGAAGTTGCGGATCAGCTCGGGCGGCGTGGCGGAGGGCTCGAGGGGCTTCAGGGCGCGGGGTGACATGTCCAGACGATTGTACGGGTGCGGGATGCCGAGACTCTGCGCGTCGCCGGGCTGTGACGGCGGAGCACCCCGCGAGGGGCTCCGCCCACCGCGACCAGCGCGCGTCAGGCGGGTGGGTGACGAGCCAGCCGACGCGGGCGCCCGTCATCGCGTACGTCTTCGACATCGAGAAGACCGAGAGCACCCGACCGTCGCGATCCAGCGTCGCCGGACTCACGTGCGGGGCCCCCCATGTGAGCCGCTCGTACACCTCGTCGCTGAGGAGCCACAGAGCGTGCCGCTCCGCCAGCGAGATGAGCGCCTCCAGTGTCGGACGATCGAAGGTCGAGCCCAGCGGGTTGGAGGGCGTATTCACGATGAGCGCACGTTTGCGCGGCGTGACGAGCGACTCGAGCTCCGCGAGATCCGGCTGGAAGTCGCGCTCCGGACGCAGCGGGTAGGGCACGGGCACGGCCTGCAGCAGGTGGGCGTTCATCGTGAACGTGGTGTAGCGGGGATCCGGCACCAGCACCTCGTCGCCGTGCGACAGCGCGAGTGCCATCGCGAGGTGCAGCGCCTGCGTGGCGCCGACGGTGACCCAGATCTGCTCCGTGTCGACATCGAGGCCGTTCTCACGCGCGAGCTTGCCGCGGATCGCCTCTCGCAGGGCAGGGATACCGCCATTGGGCGTGTAGCGGATGGCGCCGGCCCGCCAGGCGTCCGCCGCGGCATCCCGGATCCGGCCGGCTGCGACCTCGCCCGGCTCGCCGACCGCGAGGATGATCGTGCCGGGCCGTCGCAGCGCACGCTCGAGGATGTGGCGCACTCCCGAGCCGGGCATGTGCGCGATGTGCGGGGCGATCTCGGGCATGCCGCCATGCTAGGCGGCGCCCCCGGCTAGCCTGTCGTCATGGTGGTGCAGGTCGTGCTCGTCCACGGCATCCGGACGTCCGCCACCATGTGGCGCGCCCAGGTCGACTACCTGACCGCGCGCGGCACGCCGGTCACGGCCGTCGACCTGCCCGGCCACGGATCGCGCATGGCCGAGGACTTCACCCTCGAATCGGCCATGACGACGATCGACGAGGCGGTGCGCGCAGCCGCCGAGCGCGGACCGGTCCTCCTCGTGGGGCACTCGATGGGAGGGCTGCTGTGCATCGAGTACGCGGGTGCGGAGGATCCGCCGCCCGTCGCGGGCTTCGTCGCGGCATCCTGCACCGCGATACCGCGCGGTGTGGGACTCGCCGCCTATCGCGTGCTCGCGCGCGGATTCGACTCGCTGCCCGATCGCGGGATGTGGCTGACGAATCGCATGCTCGATCGCATTCTTCCCGATGAGACCCGCGCCGACTTCGGCGCCGGTGGCTATGCCCTGGACGCGCAGGACATCGCGCTGCGCAGCCTCTCGGTTCTGGATCTGCTCGCCGCCCTCCACCGCATCGACGTGCCGCTGTGGTTCGTCAACGGGCAGTACGACCAGCTCCGCGTGAACGAGAAGCTGTTCATGCGCATCGCGCAGCACGCCGAACTCGTCGTCGTCCCCCGCACCACCCACCACGTCACCGTGATGCGCCCGCGCGTGTTCGACGCGCTCCTCGAGGTGGCTCTGACGACCCTGGAGTCGTCAGACGGCTGACGTCGTGCGATCGCGTGCACGGATCGCGTAGGTCATGAACCCGCCGATGATCGACAGGATGCCGCCCACCAGGAAGAGCAGCCAGAAGCCGCCGACGAGCGCCACCAGCCCGGCGCCGAGAAGCGGGCCGATGAGCTGCCCCAGGCTCGCCGAGACGTTGACGAAACCCAGGTCACGGGCGTGGTCCTCCGCGTACGGCAGCAGGTCGGTGCCCAGCGCCAGACTCACCGACATGTACGCCCCGTAGCCGACGCCGAGGAGCGCCGCGGCGATCATCGCCGAGGTGAGCGACGGTGCCACGACGAGGATGATCGACGCGAGCCCCTGGATCACGGCCGGCCACACCACGAACGGGAGACGGCGTCCGGTGCGGTCGGAGATCCAGCCCGACACGATCGACGACACGACGACGAACAGCGTGTACACGAGGATCAGCAGCAGCAGCTCGTCTTCGGCGGTCGCGGAATCCCGGTGCAGCCCGTAGAGCAGGAAGAACAGCAGCAGCCCGGTTCCGAGCGCATTGCCGATGTTCACCGTCAGACGTCCTGCGAGCAGCCAGGCGAAGTCGCGATCGCGCAGCGCGGCGAGGCGCTCGCGCAGCGTCCTGCCCTCCCGCGCCACAGCCACCTCCGCACGCGCGGGCGGATCGGGAAGGAGCAGGGCCGCGACGGTGCCGACGACGGCGAGGAAGCCGGCCAGGGCGAGGTAGCCGACGACGACCCCGAGCTCCAGGAGCACGATGACACCCACGCCGACCACGATCCCGAGCGCCTGCGAGGACGAGACGGCCGCGGATGCCGCGCCTCGCTGAGTCGTCAGCTGGTCGGCGATCAGTGCGGTGAAGGCCGCCGAGGCGACGGCGACGCCCACCGAGACGCCGACCCACGCGAGTCCCACGCCCCACGGGCCCGACGCGAAGGCGATGGCCGTGAGCGACGCCGTGCCGAGCCAGACGCCGCCGAGCGCCCACGGCCGCCGGCGCCCCCATCGTCCGCGCGTGCGGTCGGACAGGCCACCTGCGAGCGGGGCGGCGATGACGCCCGCGACGCCGCCGATCGCGAGGACGAGTCCCGACGAGACCACCCCCGACACCCAGCCCGCGGCGTCGTCGGGAGTGTCGAGCTGCAGCGGTATGAGCAGCTGCAGCGGGGTCAGCTGCACCGTCCACAGCGCGAGCCACGCCAGGGTGAAGAGCGTGAACCAGCTTGCGCCGACCTTGCCGCGCTGCCGCGTGCTCACGAGCGCGCCTCGGCGATGAGCGCCCGGTACCAGTCGAACGAGGTCTTCGGTGTGCGCTCGGCCGTGTCGAAGTCGACGTGCACCAGCCCGAATCGCTGCGACCACCCGTCGGCCCACTCGAAGTTGTCCAGCAGTGACCACACCGTGTACTCGCGGACGTCGACGCCCGCGCGCACGGCGGCGCCGACGGCGTCGATGTGGCCTGCCAGATACGCGATGCGCTCGGCATCGTCGATGGGGCCGTCGACGTGGGCGGGCTCGGGGAACGAGGCGCCGTTCTCACCGATCACGAGGGGAGGAAGGCGATCGCCATAGCGGTCGCGGAAGTCGAGCAGAAGCTCTGTGAGCGAGGCGGGCACGACGGGCCACTCCGGTCCGAACCCGGTGACGGGTGCGCCCGGTGTGGGCACGATCTCGAAGGGGACGGGGCTGCCCGGCGCCGCGGCCGCGATCGTCGTCGGATTGTAGAAGTTGATGCCGTAGAAGTCCCCGGGCGCGGAGATGACCTCGAGATCGCCGTCTTCCACCGGCATCGGCGGGATGCCGAACGCCTCCAGGTCCGGGTACGCCCCGGTGAGAACCGGCTCGGCGAAGACGCGGTTGTGGAGGACGTCGTACACCGCGGCCGCGGTGAGGTCGGCATCCGTCCCGCTCGCGGGAAGCACCAGCGTGTGGTTGTTGACGATGCCGACCTCCTCCGCACCCGCGGCCCGCAGCGCGCGCTCGGCCAGACCGTGGGCGAGAAGCTGATGGTGCACGGTGGGCAGCGAGCCGAACAGCAGCTGACGCCCTGGCGCCAGTGTGCCGACGGCATAGCCCTGCAGCGACGTGGAGACGGGTTCGTTGAGCGTGTACCAGTGACGGATGCGGTCGCCGAGAGCCTCGGCGACGATCCCGGCGTACTCGCCGAAGCGCTGCGCCGTGTCACGCTCCAGCCAACCGCCTGCCTCTTCCAGCACGCTCGGCAGGTCCCAGTGGTACAGCGTCGCGAACGGCGTGACGCCGGCGTCGAGAAGATCGTCGGCGAGGCGACGGTAGTAGTCCAGTCCCGTCTGCAGGACGGGGCCGCCCGCTTCGGGCTGCACCCGCACCCATGAGATCGAGAAGCGGTAGCGGTCGACCCCGAGTCCGGCGAGCAGCGCGACGTCTTCGCGGTGCCGCCGGTAGCTGTCGGGGCCGGGGTCTGCCGTCGCGGCGTCCCGGACGGCGCCGGGAGCGTCGACGAAGTCGTCCCAGATCGACCGTCCGCGTCCGTCGGCGGCACGCGAGCCCTCCACCTGGAACGCGGCGGTCGCCGCGGACCACCGGAAGCCCGGCGGGAACGGTGCGAGGTCGACGGACGGATGCTGCGGCACGGTGGACTCCTTCGTCATGGACGCACGCCTCGGGTGCACGCACCCACGCCTAGATCATGCATCATCGCGCCGCTGCCGCATGCACGCAGGCGGGCGTCAATGGGATGCCGACCGACCTGATAGAATCCTTGTTTGGCTTGCGTGTGGGTTCGCCCTCACGACCGTCGCGAAGCGCCCCTCTCTCGCTGACCGGCACATCTATCCGATTCCCTTCGAACGAAAGAACGTCGACACGTGGCGAACATCAAGTCGCAGATCAAGCGCAACAAGACCAACGAGAAGGCGCGCGAGCGCAACAAGGCCGTCAAGAGCGAGCTGAAGACGCACGTCCGTCGCACCCGCGAGGCGATCGCTGCGGGCGACAAGGCCGCCGCCGAGAAGGCGCTGGGCACGGCGTCCAAGAAGCTCGACAAGGCCGTCAGCAAGGGCGTCATCCACAAGAACCAGGCGGCGAACCGCAAGTCGGCCATCGCCAAGCAGGTCTCCGCGCTCTGAGCCTTCGACACGCTCTGCGACCGTGAGGTCGCCGCCGGCGCGAGATCGCCTGCTGAGCATCGGTCGAGAAGGCCCGTCCCGTCAGGGGCGGGCCTTTCGCGTACCCGCGTTCAAGCGCCGTACGGCGCGCGGGTCGCGATGACCGTGATCATGCGCTCGATAGCGAAGACCGCATCACGAGAGCCGCCCTTGACCTCGGCATCCGCCCTCGCCGTCGCCTGGATCGCGCGACCCAGGCTCTCTTCGTTCCACCCCATCAGATCGCGGCGGGCGCGATCGACCTGCCAGTCCTTCATGCCCAGCCGGGCGGCGAGGGCCGCCGAGGGCTCGCGGTTGCCCGCCACCCGCGCCATGGTCCGCAGCTTCATCGCGACCGCTGCGACCAGCGGGACGGGGTCGGCACCCGAGGCGAGCGCGTGGCGGAGTGCGATGAGCGCCTCGCCATAGCGGCCGGCGATCGCCGTGTCGGCGACCGTGAACGCCGACGTCTCGACGCGACCGCCGTAGTAGCGTTCGACGATCTGGTCGGTGATGTCGCCGGGAACGTCGGCGATCAGCTGCTGGCACGCCGCGGCGAGCTCGTTGAGGTCGTCGGCGAACGCCGAGACGAGAGCGCGCAGGGCGGTGGGGGCGATGCGCTTCTTGGCGGCCTGGAACTCCCCCGCGGCGAAGTCGAAGCGGTCGGAATCGCGCTTGACGGCAGGACACGCGATCTCCACACCGGAGCCCTGCCCGGCGCGGATCGCGTCGAGCAGCTTCTTGCCTCGGACGCTCGCACCGGTGTGACGCAGCACCACGGTGGCGCCGTCCTGTGGCGCCGAGAGGTAGGAGACGGCTTCGGCCAGGAAGGTGTCGGAGCACTTCTCCACGCCGCTCACGCGCACGAGCCGCGGCTCGCCGAACAGCGACGGCGACGTGACGCCCAGAAGGGTTCCCGCGGCGTAGTCGTCGGCGCGGATGTCGGAGACCTCGAGCGTCGGATCCTCGGCGCGCAGGTATTCCCGCACCCCCGCGATCGCGCGCTCGGCGCAGACCTCTTCGGGACCGGACACCAGCACGATCGGCGCGGGCTGTGGCGCCCGCCAGGACAGCTGGGGAATGGCGCTGCGTGCGGCCTTCGCGGGTGCTCGGCGAGCGGGGGAAGCCATTCCCCCAGCCTACCGACGACCACCGACGGCGGTCGTCGGCGGCAGCTGCTGCGGCGGCGGCCGTGAGCGTCGCCGGGAACACCGGCGCTCAGCCGCCGCGCTCGCGCCAGATCGCGACGGCTCCTTCCGACGACCAGAGCGCGATCGCGCCGGCCTGGTCGGTGCGTGCGATGCGCGCGCCCACAGCGTCGAGGATCGCGAGCGTCTCTTCTCTCGGGTGGTCGTAGTCGTTGTCGGTCCCGACCGTGACGAGCGCCACGGCGGGCTGGGCGGCGACGTACAGCGCGGCATCCTGGTCTCCACTGCCGTGATGGGCGACCTTGACGATCGCGTACGGCGGGGCGAGCGCGCCGGATGCCGTGAGCACGCGCTGCGGCGACGCGGACAGGTCGCCGAGCGCCAGCGTGGGCGGGATGCCGCCGCCGCGCACGTCGACGACGACGCTGGCGTCGTTGCCCTCCGGGAACGCCCGGCTGCCGGGCTTCGGCCAGAGCACACGCCACCGGGCCGCGCCGAGCGAGCCGGTGAGGCCCGCGGATGCCTCGGTCGCCCGCGCTCCCTGCGCCGTCAGCGCGGTGATCTGGGCCCTGCCCTCGGCGTCGCCGGGACCGTGGAGGACGGTGCCGACCCGGCCGCGCACGGCGGCGAGTCCGCCGATGTGGTCCAGGTCGTAGTGGGTGAGCACGAGCAGGTCGATGCGCTCGATCCCGGCGCGGGAGAGACAGGCGGCGAGTGGCTCGGGATCGGGCCCCGTGTCGATGAGCGCGACGGCGCCGGCCGAGCGGAGCAGCACCGCGTCGCCCTGGCCGACGTCGCAGGCGAGCACCGCCCAGTCGCGGGGCAGCGTCCACCGGCCGGCGATCGAGCTGAGCGCGCCTGCGCCCAGCGCCGCGCCGGTGACCACAGCCACGAGGCAGACGGATCCGGCCCGAGCCAGCCACTGTGCGCGCGACCCGCCGCGTCCCCGTGCGATGACGAGCCCGATCGCGAGCCCGAGGATCGCCAGGGCCGCCGCTCCCGGCCACCCTTCGAGCCAGGGCAGCGCGTCGCCGGGCAGGCCGGCGGTCGTGGTCGCGGTCGCGGCGATCCAGGATGCCGGCACCCACGCGAGAGCCGCCAGACCGGACTGCAGCCACGGGAGTGGTGCGGCAAGGCATGCGGCGAGGCCGAGCACCGTCGCCACCGGCGCCGCGGGACCTGCCAGGAGGTTCGCGAGCACACCGTATACGGGAACAGTCGGCTCGATGAGGATCAGCAGGGGTCCGCACGCGAGCTGGGCGGCGAGCGGCACGGCCACCGCCAGCGCGAGGGGGCGGGGAACGGCGCGAGCGAGGCCTGCAGCGAGCGGCCGCGCGCACAGCAGCAAGGCGGCCGTTGCGGCGGCCGAGAGCGCGAAGCCGAGCGAGGCCGCGAGCCACGGATCGATGACCAGCAGCACCGTCACGGCCGTGGAAAGGAGCGCGATGCCGACCCCGGCACGCCCGAGCAGCACCGCGAGCATCGCGATGGCGGCCATGGCGGCGGCGCGGATCACGCTGGGCTCCGGCGTGACGAGCACCACGAAGCCCACGAGCACCGCGAGACCGCTCGCGACGCGCAGACCCCGGGAAGCACCGCATGCCGCGGCCAGGGCGAAGGCCATGCCGACGACGAGCGCGCAGTTCGCGCCCGACACGGCCGTGAGGTGCGACAGCGACGCCGCCTTCATCGCCGCGTCGAGCGCCGGCGATACGATCGAGGTGTCGCCGACCGCCAGACCCGGCACGAGGCCGGCGCCCACGCCGGGCAGCCCTGCCACGGCGCGGAGGAGCCCGTGGCGCAGGCCCGCGGCCACGGCGGTGGGACCCTCCGGTGCGTGCACGACGTCGACGCCGCGGGAGGCCCACACCACGATCACCGACCGCTCGGCGGGACGGCCGGGTGCCGCTGTGCCGCGGGCGTCGACCGCGGCGCCGACGTCGAGCTGCCCGAGACGATCCACGTCGTCGATGGCGACGCGCACGGTGATCTCGACGTCGGCCGCATGCGTCTCGGTGCCGGTCGCGAACTGCGAGGCACGAGCATCGAACGCGAGCGTGCCGTCGGCACGGCGCTCGACCTTCCCGACGACCTGCGCGCGCACGTCGACGGCACGTCCGCCGTCGAGCGCCAGATCGGCGATGCTCGCGCGCTCAGGCTGGGTCCAGGCGACATGGGAGGCGGCTGCCGCGGATGCGGCGGCGGCGAGCACCGTGACGACCAGGGCACGGCGCAGCGCGTTGTGCGGCATCCGGAGCAGTCCCGGCCCCCGCGCAGAGCGAGGGGGCCGGGACCCCGCACGGACGCTCAGGGTCAGGACGGCGACGGCGGCCAGCGCGACGATCACCCACAGAGCGAGGGCGATCCAGGGCGCGACGGCGGGAGCGAGTGTCGCAGCACCGGCCGCCGCCCAGCAGAGTGCCGCGACGGGTACCAGTCTGAGTGCCGCAGCGCGCGGCACCTCACACCGTCACGAGGTCGCGGAGGGACTCCAGCATCTTGTCGCCGATGCCCGGCACGGCGAGGAGGTCTTCGATGCTGGTGAAGCCGCCGTTGTCGTCGCGCCACGCGAGAATGCGCTCGGCGAGGGCGGGCCCGATGCGTGGCAGCGTCTCGAGCAGCGCAGCATCCGCGGTATTGAGGTCGACCCGACCGTCAGCGGGTGCAGCGGCAGGCGCGCCGACCGGCGCCTCGCCCTCGCGGGGCACGGGCAGCTGTTCGCCGTCGTCGAGCGTCCGCGCGAGGTTCACCGCGTCGCGGTCGGCGTCGTCGGCGAAGCCGCCCGCCGCAGCGACGGCATCGACGACGCGGGCGCCGGCGGGCAGCACGTACAGTCCAGGAACGCGCACCGCTCCCGACACGTGCACGTAGAGGTCGGCCCTGGTCGTGGCGGTCGCGGCCGGCGTCTGGTCGACGACGACCGCGTCGACCGGCGCCAGCGCACCGCGCAGGATGCCGATGCCGACCGTGATCGCCAGCGCCGCGATCACCAGCACGACGACGGCGCCGATCCCGATACGACGCCGCGCCGCGGAGGGATGGCCCGCGGGCGGCTCGTCGCGGTCACCGGCTGTCACCGGACTCACGCTAAGCGGCCGGTCGCAGCCGGTCGGCGCGCTGGCGCTGGGATGTGGACTTTCCCCGGCGCGACCTTCCTGGGGAGGAGGGTCAGTGCGTGCTGAAGCTCACGACCTTGGGCGGCCGCACGACGGTGCGCGTGATCTCACGGTCGCCGAGGGCACGGAGGACCTTCGCGTCCGCGCGCGCGAGACGCTCGAGCTCCGCAGCATCGATGCGGGCGGCGACCTGCAGGGTTCCGCGCACCTTGCCGTCGACCTGGACGATCGCCGTCACGCTCTCCTCGACGAGCAGAGTCGGGTCGGCGTTGCGCCACGGGACGAGGCCGACGAAGCCGTCGTAGCCGAGGATTTGCCACATCTCCTCCGCCAGATGCGGCGCGAACAGATCGAGGATCATCGCAGTGGCCTCGGCGGCCTCGCGCACCGCAGGGTCCGCCGGGCCCGCGCCGGTGTCGATCACCTTGCGCGTCGCGTTGACGAGTTCCATGAGGCGCGCCACGACGACGTTGAACTTCGTCTGCTCGACGAGGCCGGGAGCGTCCGCGAGCAGGCGGTGCGTCACGCGGCGCAGCGACGCATCGCCCTCCGCCCAGACGACGTCGGGGTCGCTCGTGACATCCGTGGCCACGCGCCACGCGCGCGCCAGGAACTTCTGGGCCCCGGTGGTCGACACGTCCTCCCAGTTGATGTCGTCCTCGACCGGGCCGGCGAAGGCGATCGCGACGCGCACGGCGTCGGCGCCCGGATCGACCATGCTCGACGCGAACTCGACCAGGTTGCCCTTGGACTTCGACATCTTCGAGCCGTCCAGGAGGACCATGCCCTGGTTGATCAGGCTGGAGAAGGGCTCGGTGAAGTCGATCAGCCCCATGTCGAAGAGGACCTTGGTGATGAAGCGCGCGTACAGCAGGTGCAGGATCGCGTGCTCGACGCCGCCGATGTACGAATCGACCGGCGCCCAGCGGTCCGCCTCGCGCGACGAGAACGCCTCGTCGGTGTCCTTCGGCGCGAGGAACCGCAGGAAGTACCACGAGCTGTCGACGAATGTGTCCATCGTGTCGGGGTCGCGCAGGGCGGACTCGCCCGTCTCGGGGTCGGTCGTCTGCATCCACTCGGTCGCGCCGCCGAGCGGCGACGTCCCCTTCGGCGCGAGGTCGAGCCCCTGCGCGTCGGGCAGGCGCAGCGGCAGCTGGTCCGCGGGGACGGGGACGATGTGGCCGTCCTCGGTGTGGACCATCGGGATCGGGGTGCCCCAGAAGCGCTGACGCGAGATGAGCCAGTCGCGCAGGCGGTAGGACTTCGCCGCGCGGCCCGTGCCGGCGGCTGCGAGCTGCTCGATGATGCGCGCGATCGCGTTCCGCTTCGACAGGCCGTCGAGCGAGCCGGAGTTGATCAGCCGGCCCTCGCCGGTGAGCGCGATACCGGTGCGGGCGGGATCGATCTCGGACAGCGAATCGAGCGGGCCGGGATCGATCGGCACTCCGTCGTCGTCGAGCTCGATGACCGGGATGGCGCCGGTGATCGGCGCGGTGGTGTCGACCACGACCTTGACCGGAAGGTCGAAGGCGCGGGCGAAGTCGAGGTCGCGCTGATCGTGCGCGGGGACGGCCATCACGGCGCCGTGGCCGTAGTCGGCGAGCACGTAGTCGGCGGCCCAGATCGGCAGGCGGTCGCCGTTGATGGGGTTGATCGCGAACCGGTCGAGGAAGACGCCGGTCTTGGGGCGGTCGGTGCTCTGGCGCTCAATCTCGGTCTCGCGCTGGACGCTCTCGAGGTAGTCCTGGAAGCGCATGCGCACCTCCGCCGACGAGCCGGCGGCCAGTTCGGCGGCCAGGTCGCTGTCGGGGGCGACGACCATGAAGGTCGCGCCGTGCAGCGTGTCAGGGCGCGTCGAGAAGACCGTGACCTTGTCGGCGCGGCCCTCGATCTCGAAGTCGATATCGGCGCCCACCGAGCGGCCGATCCAGTTCCGCTGCATGCGGATGACCTTCTGGGGCCAGAACCCCTCGAGCTGGTTGAGATCGTCCAGCAGCCGGTCCGCGTACTCGGTGATCTTGAAGTACCACTGCGTGAGCTTCTTCTTGATCACCTCCGCGCCGCACCGCTCGCAGTGTCCGTCGACGACCTGCTCGTTGGCGAGCACGGTCTGGTCGTTGGGGCACCAGTTGACCGGGCTCTCCTTGCGGTACGCCAGCCCGCGCTCGTAGAGGCGCTGGAACAGCCACTGGTTCCAGTGGTAGTACTCCGGGTCGCTGGTGTGGAGGATGCGGCTCCAGTCGTACGACGAGCCGTACTCGCGGAAGCTCTTCTTGTGCTGCTCGATGTTCGCGTAGGTCCACTCGCGCGGGTCGGCGCCGCGCTGGATGGCCGCGTTCTCAGCGGGCAGGCCGAACGAGTCCCATCCGATCGGGTTCAGCACGTTGTAGCCGCGGTGGCGCCAGAACCGCGCCACGATGTCGACGTAGGCGTAGCTCTCGGCGTGCCCCATGTGCAGGTCGCCCGACGGGTACGGGAACATCCCGAGCACGTACTTCCGCGGACGCGTGTCGTCGGCCCCGCCGGCGCGGAACGGGTCGGCCTCGGCCCAGCGCGCCTGCCACTTCTGCTGGATCGAGTACGCGTCGTAGCCCTCAGCGGGCGCAGAGGTGACGGAGGTGTCGGTGTGACTCACGAGGGAAGAACCAATCATGGGATGCCGGGAAGCGCGCGCAGCGCGCGAAGCGCGTCTACCAGGTTAGCGGAACGGCGGTTCACCAGCCTGGCGGGAGCGCTGCCCCCAGCGCGGCGAGGGGCGCGCGCGCCTTGACGCCGACCTCGGCGACCTCGGCGGCGGCATCTGATCGCCAGGTGATGCCGCCCCCGGCGCCGACATAGGCGCTGTCGCGACGGACGACGATCGAGCGGATCACCATGGCGAGGTCGAGCCCGCCGTCGTCGCCGATCCAGCCGAAGCAGCCCGAGAACACGCCGCGCGGCGCCGCTTCGAGACCGTGCAGGATCGTCATCGCCGAGAGCTTGGGGGCTCCCGTCATGGAGCCTGCGGGAAAGGTCGCCTCGAGCAGCTCGCCCACCGTCGTTCCCGGTGCCAGGCGGCCCGACACCGTGCTGACGAGCTGATGCACGGCGGGGTACGACTCGACCTGGAGGAGCGCGTCGACGCCGACGGTTCCAGGCAGGCACACACGGGAGAGGTCGTTGCGCATGAGGTCGACGATCATGACGTTCTCGGCGCGCTCCTTCTCGCTGGCGCGCAACTCGTCGGCCAGCACGGCATCGCTCGCCGGATCCGCGCCGCGCGGCCGCGTCCCCTTGATCGGCCGGGTGCGGACGACGCCGGCGCCGTCGCCGCTCGACGCCACGTGCAGGAAGCGCTCAGGGCTGGCACTGAGGAGCGCGATCCCCCCCGAGCGCACGAAGCCGCCGTGGTGCGCGGGAGTCGCTCGCCGCAGGCGCCCGTACGCCTCGAGTGGATCCACGGATGCCGGGACCTCGAACCGGGTCGTCAGACACAGCTGGTAGGCGTCGCCCTCGCGAATCGCGTCGCGGCACCGCTCGATGAGCCCCGCGTACTCGTCCGGTGTGTGCCGTGCGCTCGCGACTCCCCGGTAGAGGGCCGGCACCGGCTCCGGCGGCGGAGCGGAGG
Source organism: Microbacterium sp. LWS13-1.2 (assembly GCF_040144835.1). Taxonomy (NCBI): domain Bacteria; kingdom Bacillati; phylum Actinomycetota; class Actinomycetes; order Micrococcales; family Microbacteriaceae; genus Microbacterium; species Microbacterium sp. LWS13-1.2. The sequence continues at coordinate 436,345 of NZ_CP151632.1, read as the reverse complement.
CGGCGGTGATCGCCGCCGCCAACCCCGGGAGGTCGTCCGGCGATGCGAAGACGTGGATCTGCTGCGCGCCGTGGTCGAACGCGACCAGGCGGCGCACTCGCAGCCAGAGGTCCTGGGGCACGCCGTCGGCGTCGTGGGACGACGGCGCGCCCGCCCGCGCGGCCGCGTCGTCGTAGCCGGTCCAGCCGACCCACCCGCCGTGGAACGGGACGGTGTGTCCTTCGACGTCGCCGGACTCGCCGCTGCACACGGTGGCCGTGGCGAGTAGCGCGTCATCGGGCGTGCCGGTGCCCATCCAGCTCCAGCCGTCGGCGGCGCCGGGTCCGGCATCCAGCCAGAAGGCGTGTGTCTCCTGCGCGAACACGCCGGCGAAAGCGGATGCCGGATCCACCCACTGCGCGACGTGCGCGGCGGCGAGGCTCTGCGACATGTTCTCAGGTTAGAGGGGCGCGGCGGCCTCTAGGCTCGTGGCGTGAACGAGTTCCTCACCTGGCTGCTCGACGCCGTGCAGAGCGTCGACCCGGTGCTGAGGACTCTTCTCGCGGGCTTCGCGATCATGCTCGAGACCAGTGTGCTCATCGGGCTCGTGGTTCCCGGCGACACCATCGTCATCGTCGCCGGCACGGCCGTCGCGTCGCCCCTCGAGGGGGTGATGCTGGGTGTCGCGGTCGTGGTGGGCGCCCTCATCGGCGAGAGCATCGGCTTCTGGCTCGGCCGGTTCCTCGGCCCGAAGATCCAGCACTCGCGCCTGGGCCGCCGGATCGGGGAGGCGAACTGGGAGCGCTCTGAGCGGTACCTGCGCCGCCGTGGGGGTCCCGCGATCTTCATCTCGCGATTCCTCCCGGTCCTGCACTCGCTGGTGCCGCTGACGGTCGGCATGAGCGGCTATCCGTATCGGCGCTTTCTTGCGTGGACGATCCCCGCGTGCGTGATCTGGTCGACCCTCTACATCTCGGTGGCGGCCCTCGCCGCCGGCACGTACCGCGAGCTCGCCGACCAGCTCCACTACGCGGGATACATCTTCGTCGGCATCATCGTGCTGTTCCTGGGGCTCGTGTTCGTGAGCAAGAAGGTCATCGAACGGGCCGAGCGCAAGCACCTCGACCACGAGGGTCCGGACGAGGCCTCCGTGGCGGACGTGAAAGACTGAGGGGATGCCCCAGACGGATCCCCAGCCCGTGCGCGCCAAGGTTCTGTGGTTCGCTCGCCTGGAGTACCGGTTCCACGCGTGGCGGGAGCGACGTGCGCGCCGGCGGGGCCAGAAGCCCACGGTGACACCGTTCCCCGGATACGGCGGTCCGGGCTGGGTCCGCGTGCTGGGTCGCGTCATGATCGTGCCGCCGGCGAAGGTCTCCGAGGGCGGCGAGTATGCCGGGGTGCGCGGCTGGCGCAGTTTCGTGGCCGTTCCGATCGGCTACGCGCAGGTCACGGTCACCATCGCGGGGGTCGAGCACGAGGTCGTCGCCGACCGCGGAGGGGTCATCGACACGCGACTGCCGGCGGCGCTGGAGCCCGGATGGCAGACGTTCACGATGACGGTCGAAGGCGGTGAGCCGGTCGAGACGCGCGCGTTCGTCGTCGCGCCCGACGTGCGGTTCGGCATCGTGTCGGATGTCGACGACACCGTGATGGTCACCGCCATCCCCCGTCCTCTGCTGGCGGCCTGGAACTCCTTCGTCGTCGACGAGCACGCGCGCCAGCCCGTTCCGGGCATGGCCGTGCTGATGGAACGCGTCGTCCGCGAGAACCCGGGAGCGCCACTGGTCTACCTGTCGACCGGCGCCTGGAACATCGCCCCGACGCTGATGCGGTTCCTGAGCCGCCACGTCTTCCCGCCGGGTGCGCTCCTGCTCACCGACTGGGGGCCCACCCACGACCGGTGGTTCCGCAGCGGCCGGGCGCACAAGCTGTCGAACCTCCGGCGCCTCGCCGAAGAGTTCCCGGACGTGCGGTGGCTCCTGATCGGCGACGACGGCCAGCACGACGACGCCATCTACACGACCTTCACCGACGAGCACCCCTCGCGAGTGGTCGCGGTCGCCATCCGGCGCCTCTCCCCCGCCGAGGCCGTCCTCGCGGGCGGACGCACCGCCGTCAACGACCACGCCGCGGCCGAAGTGCCCTGGGTGAGCGACAACGACGGCGCCGGCCTCCTGGAGCGGCTCGAGGGTGTCGGCGTGCTGGGAAGCACCGGCACCGCGACCCTCTGACGTCGCAGCCCGCACGTAGGCTGGCGTCATGTGCGGACGCTTCGTAGTGGCCAGTGCCGGTCCCGAGCTCGTCGGGGTGCTGCGTGTGGACGTCGAGGGCGACGACCTGCCCGAGCCCTCGTTCAATGTCGCACCCACGAATCGAGCCTCGATCGTGCTGGACTCCGCCAAGACGGAGCCCCCGACGCGGCGGCTGGAAGCAGCGCGGTGGGGGCTGATCCCGTCCTGGGCGAAAGACACCAAGATCGGCGCGCGCGCCTTCAACGCGCGGGCCGAGGAGCTCGAAGACAAGCCGATGTTCCGCAGTGCGCTCGAGAAGCGGCGGGCGGTGGTGCCGACATCCGGCTATTACGAGTGGAAGAACGTCGACGGCGTCAAGGTCCCGCACTTCATCCACCCCGCCGACGGCGAGCCGCTGTTCCTCGCCGGCCTCTACGAGTGGTGGCGCGACAAGACCAAGGGCGACGACGACCCCGAGCGGTGGCTGCTGAGCTTCACGATCCTCACTCGGGACTCGATCGGTCACCTCGGATCGATCCATGACCGGATGCCGCTCTTCCTCGACCCCGACCACGCGGATGCCTGGCTCGATCCGACCACGGACAACGTGCGCGACGTGCTCGACGCGGCGATCGATGCGGCCCCGGCCCTCGCCGACACGCTCGAGGACCACGAGGTCTCGAAGGCCGTGGGCAACGTCCGCAACAACTCCCCGGAGCTCATCGAGCCGGTCGATCCCTGACCCGCTCTGAGGGTGAGGGGCCGTCCGCGTATCCTCGAACGGTGACGATCGCGCCTCCTGCCGTCCCGGCGCTCGCCGGCGACGCCTGGCGTGCTCGCGAAGCGGCGCACGAGGCTCGCGCCCGGGCACTGACGAGCGCCCACCGCGAGCGCGCGGCGCGGGGCGAAGCGCACCCCGTCGAAGACTTCCTGTTCACCTACTACTCGTACAAGCCTTCGGCGCTGCACCGATGGCACCCGGGCGAGGGCGTGGAACTGGCGGATGCCGCGGCCGACGCCCGGGCTGCCTGGCGCTGGTACCGACCCGGCGCGACGGAGGGTTCGATCGCCGTCGACGCTGCGGCCTTCCGCGCCGAGCGGGGCGCCCTCGTCGCGAACGTCGGCAGGATCCTCCGTGCCACCGCGGACCGGCCCCCCGGCTTCGGCTGCTTCGGCCTTCACGAGTGGGCCATGGTCTATCGTCAGCCGCAGCACCGGCATCCCGTGCCGCTGCGGCTCGGGCAGGCGGCGACCGATGCCGTCGTCGAAGCCCATGAGCTTCGCTGCACGCACTTCGACGCGTTCCGCTTCTTCACGCTCGAGGCGGCTCCGCGCAACCGCGAGACGCCGACCCGCGAGCGGCAGGCGGATCTCGAGCAGCCGGGGTGCCTTCACGCCGGGATGGACCTGTACAAGTGGGCGGTGAAGCTCGGCCCCCTCGTTCCGGGCGAGCTGCTCCTCGACGCGTTCGAGCTCGCCCGCGACATCAGGGCGCTCGACATGCGCGCCTCGCCCTACGACCTCGCCGACTGGGGCTACGACGCCGTCCCCATCGAGACGGCGGAGGGCAAGGCCGCGTACGTGCGCGCCCAGCGGACGTTCGCCGACCGCGGCCGGGTCATCCGGGGGCGACTGATCGACGTCGCCGCGGGCTGAACTCAGTCCGCAGGGGCGCAGGTCGTGCAGGGCAGGTCGCCTTCGCCCGCCTCGGCCGCGGCGAGGCGCAGCTCCATCACGCGTGTCGCGGCGTCCTCGAGCCGGTCGGCCGGCAGCGCGCCCGACTCCACGGCGGCGACGATGCCGTCGATGACGCGCGGCGCCGTGTCGGGCGACGAGTACACGACCGTCAGGACCATGTCGTTGCCCGCGGCCAGAGCAGCCACGGCGTTGGCGACGGGATCGGCGTACTGCGGCTGACCCGAACCCTGCAGCATTCCCAGATCGTCGGTGATGGTCACGCCGTCGAAGCCGAGCTCCTCCCGCGCGAGACGGTGCCACTCAGGTGACAGGCTCGCGGGCGCGGGATCGACAGCGGTGTAGGCCAGATGGCCGAACATCAGCATCTCGGCGCCGGCGTCGATGCCGGCCGCGAACGGCAGCGCGTCTGCGGCACGCCACTGGTCCAGCGTGAGGGCGGTCGACGGGATCGCGGTGTGCGAGTCGCCAGGGGCGGCTCCGTGTCCGGGGAAGTGCTTGAGCGTCGAGAACACCGAGCCCTCCTCCCCTCGTACCGCGGCGGCCACGCGCTCCGACGCGGCATCAGGTGTCGTGCCGAGCACGCGCCGGTGGATGAACGAGTCCGCGTCGGCCGTGACGTCCGCCACGATGCCGAAGTTCACGGGGATCCCGGCCTGCCGCACGAGCGCCGCGCGACCGGCGAACGCCGCCTCGGCAGCCGACGGGTCTGCCTGCTGCAGGTCGAGCGGCGCGGGGAAGGCATCCCACGGCAGCCGCGACACGTCACCGCCCTCCTGATCGACAGCGACCAGCGGGGGTCGTGCCGGGTCCACCGTCAGTGCTGCGGTGATCGCCCGGAGCGCCGCTTCGTCTCTTGGGATGTTCGCACCCATCAGGAGGAAGCCGCCGGCGCCGGAGGACTCCATGTACGCGTGGAGGGCGGCGGCATCCGTGGTGGGGATGTGCCCCATCACGACGCTCCCCGCGCGCTCGCGCAGAGACATCGTCGCCACGGCTGCCTCGGCCGGCGTCGCCTCAGGCGTGGGCGACGGCTCCGGCTCCGCCGAGGCCGTCCGCGACGGCGACGCCGACGGGGTCACGGCGGGAGTCGAGGCGCATGACGTACACATCGCCGCGAGCGCCACGACCGCCGCGAACAGGGCGAGGCGCGGCGCAGATGTCACCCGGCAAGCCTAAGCGCGCTGCGTGCGAGGGGTCTGGGAACGGAAGGACGCGTCAGTGGCGCGCGACGATGGCCGCGGCATCCGTCCCCATCGGCAGCACGCCGTACTGCGCCCCGCGCTCCTCGCCCAGGCGCGCGGCGATGAAGGCCTCCGCGTCGCGCCCCGGCGCGTGCCGCAGCATGAGTGAGGCCTGGAACGCCAGTGCGAGATCCTCGCTGAGGCGACGGGCCTGCGACGCGCCCTCGCCGGGATCCGCCGTCAGCCGCTGCAGCAGGACAAGTGTGCGGTCGACGTGGCGATCGAGCGCGACGGAGGCGCCTGCGGTGCTTGCGAGCTCGTCGGCGAAGGCGTCGCCCGAGTCGCGGTCGCGCGTGAGCGCGCGCAGCACGTCCAGGGCGATGACATTGCCCGAGCCCTCCCAGATCGCCATGACGGGCTGCTCGCGATAACGGCGGGCGAGCGGGAACGACTCGGTGTAGCCGTTGCCGCCCAGGCACTCCAGCGCCTCGTACGCGTGCTGGGGGCCGCGCTTGCACACCCAGTACTTCGACACCGGCGTCGCGAGGCGACGCAGGGCCACGTCACGGTCGGATGCCTCCGCCTCGAAGAGCTGTGCCAGGCGCATGCCCGTGAGCATCGCCGCCTCGTACTCGAGCGCGAGGTCGGCGAGCACCCCCGTCATGGCGGGCTGATCCACCAGCAGCGCGCCGAACGCCTCGCGCCCGCGGGCGTGCCAGAGCGCCTCGGCGAGGGATTGACGCATACCCGCCGCGGTGCCGAGCACGCAGTCGAGGCGTGTGCGCTGCACCATCTCGATGATGGTGCGCACCCCACGGCCAGGCTCTCCGACGAGGAATCCGACAGTGCCGTCGAACTCCACCTCCGCCGAGGCGTTGGAGCGGTTGCCGAGCTTGTCCTTCAGCCGCTGGATGCGGAACACGTTGCGCATGCCGTGCGGCAGGATGCGGGGCACGAACAGGCAGGTCAGCCCTTCGTCGAGCCCGCTGCTGCGCGTATGCGCCAGCACCAGGAATCCGTCCGACATCGGCGCCGAGCAGAACCACTTGTGGCCGGTGAGCTGATACGCGTGACCGCCCATGGCCTCGCCCACGGTCGTGCCGGCGCGTACGTCCGAGCCGCCCTGCTTCTCGGTCATCGCCATCCCGATGAGCGCGCTGGGCTTCGCGCCCTCCACGATGAGACGCGGCTCGTATGCGCGGGAGTACAGGCGCGGCAGCCAGGAGTCGGCGATCCACGGCGAGCCCTCGATCGAGGCGACAGCGGCGTGGGTCATCGAGACCGGGCAGGCGTGCCCCGGTTCGACCTGCGCGAAGAGCATGAACATGGCGGCGCGCGCGACGTGCGCCCCCGGCCGCGGATCGGCCCACGCCGAGGTGTGGGCCCCGCGGGTGATGGCCTCGCCGATCACGCGATGATACGACGGGTCGTACTCGACCTCGTCGAGGCGGTAGCCCCAGCGGTCGTGCGGGTACGCGACAGGGGTGTGGAGGTTCGCGAGCTCCGCGTCGCGCTGGAACGAACCCGAGCCGACGACTCCCCCGGCTTCACGCAGCCCGTTCTCGGCCCAGCCGGCGCCGAACGCGCGCACGGCGGCGCCCAGCGGCGCGTTGAGCGCGAACTCGTCGACGTCGACGCGCCAGGGCGGCTGATTCTCGACGTAGTGCGTCGCTGCGCCGATCACCCGCTGCCCCCGCGCGAACGAGGTCATGATCGCTCCGTCTCCACCGCCATCGCGAGGGCGTACTGCTCTCCCGGGCTGAGCGGCGCCCTCGTCACGATGTCGTGGACGAACGCGAGCTTGTGGCGCACCGGTGTCACGATCGTGAACGGATAGAGGTCGCCGAAGCCCATCGAGCGGTTGATGCGGTTGAATCCCTGCGACAGCCATTCCCAATCGGTGAGCAGTCGCTGGATCGGCTCGCGCTCGTACGAGCCGAGGGGCACGACATCCGTGTCGCGGAGGTTCGTCACCGACGCGTCGAGATGGATGCCGATGACCGCCGCGGTCTGGAGAGTGCCGGTGATGTGGAGGTAGTGGGCGAACGTCTCGGCGAAGTCCTCCCAGGGATGCATCGTCGCGTACTCCGAGATGAACGACTGGCTCCAGTCGGACGGCGCACCGACCTGGTAGTGACGCTTCAACGCGTCACGGTAGCTCGTGCGCTCGTCGCCGAACAGCTCGCGGCAGCGGGCCCACAGCGCGTCGTCGGTGAGCAGCACGTTCTGGTAGTAGTGGCCGACCTCGTGCCGGAGGTGCCCGAGGATCGTCCGGTAGGGCTCTCCGAGGCGCACGCGCAGCGCCTCTCTGCGGTCGTCGAGGCTCTCAGCCAGGTCGATCGTGATGATGCCGTTGGAGTGCCCGATCGTGACGGGCTTGCCGTCGGACAGGCTCGAGATGAGGTCGAACCCGAGGCCGCCCTTCTCGACGTCCCAGCCGACGATCGGCAGGCCCAGGTCCGCGAGCTGGAGGATCAGGCGACGCTTCGCCTCCTCCGTCTTCGCCAGCTTCTCGAGCGCGACGGTGTCGTTGCTGGCCGGCTGGCGGCGCGTGAGCCGGCACGAGAAGCATCGGCCGGCCGGCGCGCTCTCCCACACGAGCCAGTTGCACGCCCACTCGCGGTTCGAGCACGTGTACCAGTTCTCGCCGTCGATGACGACCTGACCGTGTCGGATGCCGTGGAACTCGCGTGTCGGCAGGTGGTAGCCGATCTCGGCTTCGCAGTTCGGACACCGCAGGGTGTCGAGGTAGACGAAGTGGCGACAATGCGGACAGCGGGGCTGCGAGCTCACGGTCTCACCGTAGCGTGCCGCCGTGGCGGCGGGAGCATGCGTCACGGCGCCGGAACGAGCTCGACCCGCAGCAGCCTGTCGTCGTCGGGTCGCGGCGATCCGCGCCCGTCGGTGTTGCTCGTCAGCAACCACAGCGAGCCGTCCGGCAGGGCGACGACGTCGCGGAGCCGTCCGTACTCGCCGGTGAACGCGGCTGTCGGCTCACCGACCGCCACTCCCGCGCGCGTGTCGAGCTGCCAGAGCCGCTCGCCGCGGAGACCCGCGACGAACACGGTGTCGCCGACGGCGGCGATGCCGCTCGGACTCGCCTCGCTGGTCGCCCACTGGGCGACAGGATCGGCGAGTCCCTCACGTCCGGCGATCCCTTCGACGACCGGCCAGCCGTAGTTCGTGCCCGGTTCGATGCGGTTGATCTCGTCCCACGTGTTCTGCCCGAACTCGCTCGCCCACATCGTCCCGTCTGCGGTCCACGCGATGCCCTGCACGTTGCGGTGTCCCATCGACCAGACCCGCGTGCCCCACGGATTGCCCGGCGCCGGATCGCCGTCGGCGGTGATGCGCAGGATCTTCCCGCCCAGCGCGTCCGGATCCTGAGCGGCGTCGCGCTGCTGGGTGTCGCCCGTGGTGACATACAGGTAGCCGTCCGGGCCGAACGCCAGACGGCCGCCGTCGTGTGTGTTCGCCCGCGGGATGCCGTCCAGCACGACGTCCGGCTCACCGAGCTCGAACGATCCCGGGTCGCCCTGCAACGGCATCCGCACCACGCGGTTGTCGTCGACGGCGCCGAAGTAGGCGTACAGCATCGGTGTATCGCCGGTCATGAGCAGCGCGAGTCCATGGAGCCCCGACTCTCCGCCCGACACCACGCCGGGCACCGTGCCGACCGGGCGCACCGATCCGGCCGCCGTCAGTTCGAGCACGGCGCCGTCATCGCGCTGCGAGAGGAGTGCCCCGCCGCCCGCGAGCGGCACCACCGACCACGGCGCGGCGAGGCCCGACGCGAGAGCGCCGGTCACGCCTGCGGCCCGCCACCACGTGTCCGCCGCCGAAGACCGGCTCGGCCCGACCGTGGGGGCATCGGCCGAACGTACCGGCCGCGGCGCGGCGACGCTGCAGCCCGAGGCGGCGACCAGCAGCAGGACGAGGCACCCGATCGCCGTGCCCTGAGCGCGTCGCCTCATCCGTCCGCCACGGCCGCCTCGAGCGCGGCGAGGTCGATGCGCCGCATGCGGAGCATCGCCTGCACCGCGCGGTGCGCGATGTCGGGATCGGGGTGACGGATCAGCTCGACCAGCCGGTCGGGGATGATCTGCCACGAGAGGCCCCAGCGATCCTTGAGCCACCCGCAGGGCTGCTCCTGCCCGCCGCCCGCCGTCAGGGCGTCCCAGTAGCGGTCGACCTCGGCCTGATCCCGGCAGGGCACGTACAGCGAGAACGCCTCGGTGAAGGGGAACTGGGGTCCGGCATCCATCCCGTAGTAGTCGCGTCCCCCCAGCCGGAAGTGCACGTGCATCACCTTCCCGCCCATGCCTGGCACCTCGTCGGGATACCGGTCGATCGTCACGACCTCCGAGTCCGGGATGAGCGTCGTGTAGAACGCGACCGCCTCTTCGGCGCTGTCGTCGAACCAGAGGAAGGGGGTGACTGCGCTCATGCGTCCCACACTCGCCGACCGGACGGATGCACGCAATGGGTGGATCCGCGCCCTCACCCGTGCTGCGGCAGTCGCACCGTCACCCGCAGACCGCCATCGGGGCGCGGGGCGATGCTGAGCGTCCCCCCATGAGCGTCGGCGATGCTGCGGACGATGGCGAGTCCCAGCCCCACGCCGGCATGGTCGTCGGTGCGCACCCGCTCGCTGCCCCGCCGGAACGGCTCGGTCAGCGTTGAGACGAGCTGCGGGCTGAGCTTCTCACCCGTGTTCTCGACGACGATCTCGGCGGCATCCGCCTGCACGGTCGTCACAAGATCCACGGTGCCGCCGTGCGGGAGATTGTGGACGATCGCGTTGTGGACCAGGTTCGACACGAGCTGCAGCAGCAGCGCGGGCGATCCGTACGCGGGCGCGACCGTGCCGTGCGTGCGGAGGGTCGTGCCGCGCGCCTCCGCGAGGGGCAGCAGCGCCTCGGCCGCCTCCTCCGCGATCAGCGACAGATCCACGGGCTCGCGGCGGAACGAACGCTGATCCGCCCGGCTCAGCACCAGGAGCGCCTCGGTGAGGCCGATGGCCCGGGCATTGACGATGCGGAGTCGCTCGATCAGTTCGTCGACGTCGCGATCGGGATCGCTCCGCGCGACGTCGAGCAGCGTCCGCGTGATCGCCAGCGGCGTGCGCAGCTCGTGCGAGGCGTTGGCGGCGAACCGGCGCTGCTCCGCCACGTGCGCCTCCAGCCTCGCGAGCATCGCATCGAAGTTGTCCGCCAGCTCGCGGAACTCGTCGTCGGCGCCTTCGAGCTCGATCCGGTGCGACAGCGAACCGCCCGCCGCGAGCCGGGTGGCTTCGGTGATCCGTCGCAGCGGCGCCAGCATCCGCCCGGCGAGGAACCATCCACCCAGCAGTCCGAACGCGAGCAGGAAGAGCAGCGCCCAGACGGCGGCCGGGGCGAAGGCGCGGATGAGGTCGCCACGGTTCGGCACGAACGGACCGGGCCCGGTGATCGGCCCGTTGGGCACGTAGCGCAGCAGGAAGACCCAGACGATCGCGAGCAGCACCCCGCCGGCGACCATCAGGAACGCCGCGTAGCTCAGGGTCAGCTTCAGCCGGACGCTGAGCCCCGGCTCCCTAATCACCACCGGCACTTCCGTCCGCGTCGATCCGGTAGCCGACTCCGGGAACGGTGGCGATCACCCAGGGTTCTCCGAGTCGCTTCCGGAGGGCAGAGACCGTGATGCGCACCGCGTTGGTGAACGGGTCGGCGTTCTCGTCCCAGGCCCGCTCCAGCAGGTCCTCCGCGCTGACGACCCCGCCGTCGGCGGCCATCAGCACTTCGAGCACCGCGAACTGCTTCCGGGTGAGCGCGATGTAGCGGTCGTCGCGATAGACCTCGCGCCGGAACGGATCCAGCCGCAGTCCTGCGATCTCCCGCACGGGCGGCCGGCTGTGCGCACGGCGGCGATCGAGGGCGCGCAGGCGGAGCACGAGCTCCTGCAGATCGAACGGCTTCGTCAGGTAGTCGTCGGCGCCGAGCCCGAAGCCCGTAGCCTTGTCGTCGATCCTGTCGGCGGCGGTGAGCATCAGGATCGGGATGCCGCTGCCCGACGAGACGATGTGCTCGGCGATCTCGTCGCCGGACGGCCCTGGGATGTCGCGGTCCAGGACGGCGATGTCGTAGGGGTTGATGCTCAGCAGCTCGAGCGCGGTGTGGCCGTCGCCCGCGATGTCGGCCGCGATGGCCTCGAGACGCAGGCCGTCGCGGATGGCCTCGGCCATGAGAGGTTCGTCTTCCACCACCAGCACGCGCATGCTCCGATGGTACGAGTCGGCGCATATCGTCCCCCTATGCGAAACCGCATACGCCGTCGCAACGCGCGCGCGTGTGGAGTGGGAGCATGTCTCGAACTGCTTCCGCACGCCTGAAGCCCTCCGCCGCCCTGTGGGCAGTGATCGCCGCACTGGCCGTCGTGTGCGCGGTCTCTGTCGGGGCGGCGCTCCACCAGTCTGCAGCCGGCGCCGACCGATCCTTCCCGGGCAGCGCTCTCGCGCGGGAGTCCGGTTCGGGCGTCCCGGCGCAAGGCCCCGCGGATGTCGCAGCCGACGGCGTCGTCACCGAGGACGACGGCATCCTTCCCGACGGCGTCACGGTGTTCGACGGCGCCTACCCGGGCATCACCCAGCTGTCTCCGGATCTGCTCGACGCCTTGCGGCGGGCGGCGGAAGACGCCCGGCGGCAGGGCGTCGTGATCCATGTCAACAGCGGGTGGCGCTCCCCCGAATACCAGGACGAGCTCCTCCAGCAGGCGGTGTCGCAGTACGGATCCGAGGCCGAGGCCGCCCGGTGGGTGGCCACCGCTGCCACCTCGGCGCACGTCGCGGGAGAAGCCGTCGACATCGGCTCATTCGACGCCGTCGCCTGGATGTCGGAGAACGGCGACGCGTACGGACTCTGCCAGACGTACGGCAACGAATCATGGCACTTCGAACTGCGCCGGGAAGCCGTCGGCAGCGGATGCCCCGCGCCGTACGCGGACCCGACCGAGGACCCGCGGATGCAGGGATGACCCGCGATCTCCGTTCCCGCCGGACCGTGGGCGTCGGCGGGCAAACCGAAGGGCCGCCCTGATCGGGCGGCCTTTTTCGGTGGACCTGAGGGGACTCGAACCCCTGACCCCCTGCATGCCATGCAGGTGCGCTACCAGCTGCGCCACAGGCCCAGACGCTGCTCCCGCTCTCGCGGGGCAACTCGTCTAGCCTACAACATTCCGAGCCGTGCTCCGAACCAGGATCAGTCCTCGGCGGCCGCCGGCGCGGGAAGTTCGACGGGCACGAGGGGGCAGTCCTTCCACAGGCGCTCGAGCCCGTAGTAGACCCTCTCCTCCTCGTGGAAGACGTGCACCACGAGGTCGCCGAAGTCGATCAGGACCCAGCGCGACTCCTGCCGGCCCTCGCGGCGCAGCCGCTTGTGGCCGGCCTCGAGCAGCTTGTCCTCGATCTCGTCCGCGATGGCGGCGACGTTGCGTTCGCTGCGACCGGTGACGAGCAGGAAGATGTCGACCAGCGGGAGGGGCTCCGACACGTCGAGGGCGACGAGGTCCTCGCCGCCCTTCGCGTCCGCCGCTGCTGCGGCGATCTGGAGCATGTCATGCGACTGCACACTCGCGACCATCAGAAGACTCCTGTCACGAAGGCGAGGATCAGCACGCCGACCAATGCGAGGGCGAGGACGCCCGCTGTGATGGCGAGCGACATCATCAGCTTGCCGCCCTTCTCGGGTGTGGGCGGCTTGATGACGTCGCCGGGCATCTTGACCGTGCTCACGGCGGCGCTGGCCGCGATCGGCGTCGGCGACGAGTGGGAGGGCAGCTCGCCGTCCACCAGGGTGGCGTCGATCTCCTTGCCGTCGGCGGTGCCCTTGGCACGGCCCGTCGAGCCGAGCCCCTCGGGAAGGTTGAACGTGCCGGTCACGATGACCTCGCCCGTGGCGGTGACGGGAGCCACCAGCGGCGCCACTTCGGGCGCCTGCGACACGATCAGCGTGTTCGGGATCGCGATCGACCCGGTGGTGCGCGACAGCAGCTGGTCGAACGACGGCGGGAACTCGACGGCGGTCGGCTCGCCGGCGACGGGCGCCTCATCGAGAAGGCTGGCGCCCAGCAGCGGGCTGACCGCCTTCGGCACGGCGACCTGCTCCTCGGCCGCCTCTTCGTCGACCGCGTCGTCCGTGTTCGCGACATCGCCGAAGACGGCCGAGAACTGCTCGGCTTCCGGTTCGGGCGCCGCGGATGTCTGCGGTGCGGCGGTGAACGAGGGAACGGCGATGGGCGCCGCTGCTGCCGGCTCGTCCCAGCGCGGGGCGGGAGCGGTCTCCTCGGGTGCGGACTCCCGCGGCAGGCCGAACAGCGCGTGCATCCCGCTGTCGGTCGACACCTGCGAGTCGTCCGGCGGTGCCGTGACCAGGGGGCTCTCCGGCTCGCGGAACGGCGCGACCGGTGGGGGCGCCGCCGGGAAGGCGAAAGCGGGTGCCGCGCCCGTCGATGCGGCGGCGTGCGCCGCGACGACCTCGGGGGTGATCACGGGCACCGACGCGGTGCGGATGCGCTCCTGCTGGCGCGCCTGGCGGCGCGTGAGCGGGGAGACTCCGAGGTCGACCGCGGAGTCAGGCACCGGGGCGGGCGCGACAGCGGCCGGCTCGGCCGGCCGCGGGAACGGTGCCGCGGTCACGGGCGCTGCGGGGGCGGGAACCTCACTGAAGGGCGAGGGAGGCGGTGCCACCGGCGCCGCTGCGACCGGAACGGCCTCGGCGGGCGTGTCCGCGTCGTCGACCGGCTCGTCGGACGTCGGGGTCGCAGTGATGACGGGAGTGGATCCCGTGTTCCGCAGTTCGCGGATCTGCTTGCGGGTGAGGGCTGGCGTTGCCGGGTGCTCGGGTGTACTCATTCCTTGCTCCGGTAGAGATGATGCTTCGCAATGTATTGGACGACCCCGTCTGGCACGAGGTACCACACGGGGTGTCCTCGCTGAACTCGATCACGGCAGTCCGTCGACGAGATCGCGAGGGCGGGGATCTCGAGCTGGCTGACGTCGTCGCTGGGCAGACCGTCGGTGTTCAGAACGTGTCCGGGCCTGGATACAGCCACGAAGTGGGCGAGGTCCCACAACTCATCATGGTCTCTCCAACTGAGAATTTGCGCTATGGCGTCCGCGCCCGTGATGAAGAACAGCTCCGCGTCCGGGCGCTGGGCCTTCAGATCGCGGAGCGTGTCGATGGTGTACGTGGGTCCGTCGCGGTCGATATCGACGCGACTGACGGTGAATCGGGGGTTGGATGCCGTGGCGATGACGGTCATCAGATAGCGGTGCTCGCTCGGCGAGACGTCGGCCTTCTGCCACGGTTCCCCCGTCGGCACGAAGACGACCTCGTCGAGGTCGAACCACTGTGCGACCTCGCTGGCAGCCACCAGGTGCCCATGATGGACCGGATCGAAAGTGCCGCCCATCACTCCGACCCTGGGGGCTGTCGTCACCGACATGCAGGGGACCTCAGTGGCCGTGCCCCGCTCGCTGCACGTCGTCCGCGTGGGCCCTGGCGTAGGCCTCGGCCTTCTGCGAGTGACGGTTCGCCACATTGCGGTACGACAGCGTCACCAGTGCCAGCGCGCCGAAGACCACGATCGCGATGACGCCGTACCCGACGGTCTCGAGGGCGACGTTGCCGTGGTGCTCGGTCTCCTCGGCAGCGAGGGCGATGATCGTGGCGAGTGTCATTCGGGCTCCGTTCGGGTTCGCCGCGGGGACGCGGGACTGGTCAAGTCTATTCCGTTACGCGCGGACCTGCCCGGCACCCCGCGCGAGCCACTTCGAGCTGGTGAGCTCGGCGAGTCCCATCGGGCCGCGCGCATGCAGCTTCTGGGTCGAGATGCCCACCTCCGCGCCGAATCCGAACTCGCCGCCGTCGGTGAAGCGTGTCGAGGTGTTGGCCATGACCACCGCCGAGTCGACCTCTGCGAGGAAGCGCGCCTCGCTGGCGGCATCCTGCGTCACGATCGACTCCGTGTGATGCGTCGAGTAGTGGCGGATGTGGGCGAGCGCCTCGTCGAGGTCGTCCACGATCCGCATGGCAAGGTCGAGACTGAGGTACTCGGCCGCCCAGTCCTCGTCCGTGGCGGGGACGATGCCCGATGCGAGTCTGCCCACGGTCTCGTCGCCGTGGACCGTGACGCCGCTCTGCTGCAGCGCCGCGACGACGGGGCCGACCAAGCGATCGGCGGCGCCGCGGTGCACGAGCACCGTCTCGACAGCGTTGCAGACGCTCGGGCGCTGGGTCTTGGCGTTCACCACGATGTCACGGGCCCACTCCAGCGGCGCGGTCTCGTCGAGGACGATGTGGACCACGCCTGCGCCGGTCTCGATGACGGGAACGGACGACTCGGTGACCACGGTCTCGATCAGCTGCGCGCTGCCGCGGGGAACGAGCACGTCGACGATGCCGCGGGCGTGCATCAGCTCGCGCGCGCCCTCACGTCCGAACTCGTCGACGGTCTGGATGGCCTCCGGGTCGAGGCCGCGGTCGGCCAGCGCCCCGCGCATCGCGCGCACGAGGGCCGCGTTCGTGCGCTCGGCGGCCGTGCCTCCGCGCAGCACCACCGCATTGCCGGAGCGCAGCGCCAGAGCGGCGATGTCGACCGTGACGTTCGGGCGAGCCTCGTAGATCGAGCCCACGACGCCGAACGGCACCGACACCTTGGTGAGCGACACCCCGTTGGCGAGCGTGCGCTCGTCGAGGACGCGGCCGACGGGGTCGGGCAGCTGGGAGATCTCACGGACCGCGGCGGCGAGGGCCGCCACGCGGGGTTCGTCCAGACGCAGCCGGTCCTGCAGTGCCGTGGTCAGACCGCTCTCGCTTCCGCGCCGCAGGTCGTCGGCGTTGGCGGCGACGATCTCCGGGGCGGCGGCCTCGATCGCATCGGCGATCGCCAGCAGCGCATCACGCTTGGCGTCGTCGCCGAGAAGGCCGACGCTGCGCGCGGCATCCTTCGCGAGCAGCATCCGTTCCCGTGCCGTGGTGGCGGTGGTGGTCATCCGCCCATTCTATCGACCGCCGTGCGCACCGGACCGGTGGCGGCGGGCGCCGTCGGCTCGGGGTTGGGCTGGAACCACGTGCCGATCTCGGCGCCGGACAGGGCCTCGCCGACGAGGTCCGCGCTGGTGACGAGCACACCGATCCCGGATGCCGCGGCCAGCCGCGCCGCCGACACCTTGGTCGCCGCTCCCCCGGTGCCGACGCTGTTGACGACGACCGAGCCGAACTCGAAGCCGTGCAGATCGTCGCCGTACGTCACGTGCGGGATGGGCCGGGCGCCGGGCTCGTCAGGCGGACGGGTGTAGAGGCACTCGATGTCGCTCAGCAGCAGCAGCGCGTCGGCGCCGATCAGCTGTCCGACGAGGGCGGCGAGCCGGTCGTTGTCGCCGAATCGGATCTCGTGCGTGGCGACGGTGTCGTTCTCGTTGACGATCGGCAGGATGCGCAGGCCCAGGAGCCGCTCCATCGCCCGACGGGCGTTGGAGCGGTGGGTCGGGTTCTCGAGGTCGCCCGCCGTCAGCAGCACCTGGCCGGCCACGATCCGGAACGGCCGCAGCGCCTCCTGATACCGGTAGATGAGCACGTTCTGCCCGACCGCCGCTGCCGCCTGCTGCGTGGCGAGGTCGCTCGGGCGCTCGTCGAGCAGGAGGTACGGCATCCCCGTCGCGATCGCGCCGGACGAGACGAGCACGACCTCGGTACCGCGACCGTGGGCGGCGGCGAGTGCGTCGACGAGCGGCTTGATCTTGTGGGCGTTGTCGCCGCTGATCGAAGACGAGCCGACCTTGACGACGACCCGGCGGGCTGCCGCGAGATCGCGGCGCTCGCGCGCGCTCACTCCGCGTCCTCCTCGTTTCGGTAGCGCTCGGCGATCCGCTCGGCCTCGAGCTCGGCGCGGGCCTCGGCCTTCGCATCCATCATGTCGTGGTACTTCTCGCGGCGCTCGGACGTGGTGCGGCGGGTGTCTCGCAGCAGGCGCGGGTCGGTGCCGCGCGGCGCCGTCATGAGCTCGGCGTTCGACGAGATCGAGGGCTCCCAGTCGAAGATGATGCCGTCGCCCTCGCCGATGACGACGGTGGCGCCCGGCGTCGCGCCGGCGCGGTACAGCTGGTCCTCGACGCCCAGCTTCTGCAGCCGGTCCGCCAGGTAGCCGACGGCCTCCTCGTTCTGGAAGTCCGTCTGCTGCACCCACTTCACCGGCTTGTCGCCGAGGATCCGGTAGATGTTGCCGTACGTGCCGCCCTCGACACGCACCGAGAACTCCTTCTCCGAGCCGCGCGGGCGGATCACGATCCGCTCGGGCGCGGGCGCCGCCGCCAGCTCGGCACGATGCGCCGCGACGATGTCGCCCAGGGCGTACGTGAGCTGACGCAGACCTTCATGACTCACCGTGGAGATCTCGAAGACGCGGAACCCGCGTGCCTCGAGATCGGGGCGCACCAGGTCGGCGAGATCCTTGGCCTCCGGCACGTCGATCTTGTTGAGTGCGATGAGCTGCGGGCGCTCCAGCAGCGGCGTCTGCCCCTCGGGGACCGGGTACGCCGCCAGCTCGGCCAGGATGACCTCGAGGTCGCTGAGCGGGTCGCGACCGGGTTCGAGCGTGGCGCAGTCGAGGACGTGCACGAGAGCGGTGCAGCGCTCGACGTGGCGCAGGAACTCGAGCCCGAGTCCCTTGCCCTCGCTGGCGCCCTCGATCAGGCCGGGGACGTCGGCGACGGTGTACCGCTGCTCCCCCGCCTGCACGACGCCCAGATTGGGGTGCAGTGTGGTGAAGGGGTACTCCGCGATCTTGGGCCGAGCGGCGGAGACAGCCGCGATGAGGCTGGACTTGCCCGCGGAGGGGTAGCCGACGAGCGCGACATCGGCGACGGTCTTGAGCTCCAGGAGGACGTCGCCCTCCCAGCCGGGCGTGCCGAGGAGCGCGAAGCCCGGCGCCTTGCGCTTGGGGTTGGCGAGTGCGGCGTTGCCGAGCCCGCCGAGGCCACCGGGAGCCGCCACGAAGCGCATGCCGGGTTCGATCATGTCGACGACGGTCTCGCCCGACTCGTCCTTGACCACTGTGCCGACCGGGACGAGCAGCTCGAGCGACTCCCCGGCCGCGCCGGAGCGGTGATCGCCCATTCCGAAGCCGCCGTTGCCCGCGGAGCGGTGCGGTGAGTGGTGGTACGACAGCAGCGTCGTGACCTGGGGGTCCGCGACGAGCACGACGTCACCGCCGTGGCCGCCGTTGCCGCCGTCAGGGCCTGCGAGCGGCTTGAACTTCTCGCGCTTGACCGACACGCAGCCGTTGCCGCCCTTGCCGGCGCGCAGATGCAGCGTCACTCGGTCGACGAACGTGACCATGCGGTCCCCCTGAGCTCTGGTTGCTCTCCGGCAGTGCGGGAAAGCGATAAAGGGAAAGGGCGAGCCGAAGCCCGCCCCTTCCGGAAGTCTGTGCGACTGGCTGGATTACTCCGCGGCCGCCACGATATTGACGACCTTGCGGCCGCCCTTCTGGCCGAACTCGACCGCGCCTGCGGCGAGGGCGAACAGCGTGTCGTCGCCACCGCGGCCGACGTTGGCGCCGGGGTGGAAGTGGGTGCCGCGCTGACGGACGATGATCTCGCCGGCGAGGACCTGCTGGCCGCCGAAGCGCTTGACGCCCAGTCGCTGAGCGTTGGAGTCACGACCGTTGCGGGTGGAGCTTGCGCCCTTTTTGTGTGCCATCTCTGCGTCTCTTCCTGGACTTACTTGATGCCGGTGACCTTGACGCGCGTGAGGTCCTGACGGTGCCCCTGGCGCTTCTTGTAACCGGTCTTGTTCTTGAACTTCTGGATCACGATCTTCGGGCCGCGCTCCTCACCGAGCACCTCGGCGGTCACGGTGACCTTCGCGAGCTTGTCCGCGTCGGTCGTGACGGAGTCACCGTCGACGAAGAGCACCGCGGGGAGCTCGATCTTGTCGCCGACCTTGGCGGCCTGGCGATCGAGGACGACGATCGTGCCGACCTCGACCTTCTCCTGCCGGCCTCCGGCGCGCACAACTGCGTAAACCACTTCACACCTGTTTCTTCTGGGAGCGCACGCGCTCATGACGTCATCCAAGACTTGGCGCGGATATCTCGACGCACCAAGGGTCTACTTTATCAGATGCGCGATCAGTCCGCGAAAGCACGCCCCCGCCGTGTCGCGGCGTCCCCGTAGGATCTGCACGTGGCCATCCTGATCGACGATCCTCGCTGGCCGGCACACGGGCGTCTGTGGGCGCATCTGGTGACCGACTCGGACCTCGACGAGCTCCATGCCTTCGCCGCGGCGAACGGCATCCCGCGCCGCGGCTTCGACCTCGACCACTACGACGTGCCCGAAGAGGCGCACGCGCGGCTGATCGCGGCGGGTGCGCAGCACGTCAGCGGCCACGAGCTGGTCAGGCGGCTCATCGCGTCCGGGCTGCGGGTGCGGGCGCGCGATCGCCGCTGAACCGTCAACGCGGAGCGGATGCCGACAGCTCGAGCACGTCGGCCGCACGACACGGGCCATCGAGCACGCGGATGGCCTCGCCGAGGCGACGCGCACGGGCGTGCAGGGGCTCGTCGTCGAGCGCCCGCTCGATCGCGCGACGGATCGCCGCGGGCTCGCTCCGGCGCGACATCGTGGAGCCGACGCCGGCCCGCGCGACCGCGCGGCCCATACGCGGCTGGTCGGAGGTCGCGTCCAGCGGAAGGGTGAGGACGGGAACCCCGTGTGCGAGCGCCGCGAGCGTGGTCCCGTGGCCGCCATGGCTCACCACCAGTGACGCGTGTGCGAAAAGCTCGTCGTGCGGCACCCACTCGTGCACCTCGACGCCCTCGGGCACGGCCACCTCGCCGGCTGTCACGGACGGCCCGAGCGTCGCCACGACCCGAGCGTCCAGCCCGGCGACGGCGTCGAGCACCCGCTGCCACGTGGCGACGAGGTCGGCGAAGCCGAACGTGCTCAGGCTCACCACGACGGTCGGCTCCGCCGGCACCGCGTCGACGCTGTTCGTCATCGCGCCGGCGTAGACGACGGTCCCGCGCGCAGCAGACAGCTCCGGTTGGCGCGGGAAGGGAACCGCGAGCCCGGGGACGGATGCCACGAGGATCGGCGCCGCGCGCGCCCGCGGCCCGCCGACCCGCACGCCGCGTGGCCACGTCAGGGCGCCGAGCACCCGGAAGCCGGGCGCCAGGAACTCGTGCATGGTGTGCTCCAGGACGACGAAGCACTGCTCCATGCGGTCCAGGACGTCCACGACGGCCAGCAGCATGCAGTCCACGACGACGACGTCCACGGGATCTGCCACCAGCTGGGCGACGGTGTCGTCGGCGATGCCCCGGTCGGTGACGAGCCGCAGCATCCCCGCCGGGCGCGGATCCAGCACGAAGCCCGGAGCGCTCGCGTACTCCGTGAACCGAAGCCCGGCGGCGCGGTAGGCGCCGCCCTGCGAGTCGTGTCCGAGCACTCGCACGTCATGTCCGCGCCGCACGAGCGCACAGGCGATCGCAATCGTGGGCACGCGGTTGCCGCCGCCGTCCCACGTCACGAACACGTATCGGGCCATGGCGCCCCCCGTTCCCCGCCACCACCCTAGCGAGCCGAGCCGCCCCCGACAGAGACGCGTTCCCCGCTCCGGCGAAGGCCGGGGCGGGGAACGCGTGGATCTCAGTCCTCGGAGGGAGTGTGAGGCACCGGAGTGCCCGTCAGCGCCGCGGTGGTGACGCGACGGCGAGAGCGCCCCTGGCCGGGAGCCTTGGGCTCGGGGAGCGCGTTCAGCACCGAGTCGAGCAGCAGGTCCTTCTCGGTCCGGCTCTCCTTCTTCGACCCCGAGTCCTGGCGCTTCTTGCGCTGTTTCTTGGGGCGTTCGACGGGCGCCTGCTCGACGACGGGTGCCGGTTCGGCCGGCGGGGCTTCGTCGTTGTGATGGATCGTGGATGCCGCGATCTGCGCGAGCGCCGACTTCACGCCCTCGGTGATGACGTGCGTGCCGTTGGATCCGCCGCTCGCGGGCGCCGGTGTGCCGCCGCGCGGTCGGCGGCCCGAGGTCGGTGCGCCGGCAGCGGGTGCTCGGTGCTTGACGACCGGGTCGTGGTGGACGATGACGCCGCGTCCTGCGCAGACCTCGCACGCCTCGCTGAAAGTCTCCAGCAGGCCGAGGCCGAGCTTCTTGCGGGTCATCTGCACCAGACCGAGCGATGTGACCTCGGCGACCTGGTGCTTCGTCCGGTCGCGGCTCAGGCACTCGACGAGGCGGCGCAGCACGAGGTCGCGGTTGGACTCGAGCACCATGTCGATGAAGTCGACCACGATGATGCCGCCGATGTCGCGCAGGCGCAGCTGCCGGACGATCTCTTCGGCGGCCTCGAGGTTGTTCTTGGTGACCGTCTCTTCCAGGTTGCCGCCGGATCCGACGAACTTTCCGGTGTTGACGTCGACGACCGTCATCGCCTCGGTGCGGTCGATGACGAGCGATCCGCCCGACGGCAGCCAGACCTTGCGGTCGAGGGCCTTCTCGATCTGCTCCGTCACACGGAACGCGTCGAACGGGTCCTGCTCGCCCTCGTAGCGCTCGACGCGATCGAGGAGATCGGGCGCGACCGATTCGAGGTACTTCGAGATGGTGTGGTGCGCGTCCTCGCCCTGGATGAGCATCTTCGAGAAGTCCTCGTTGAAGACGTCGCGGACGATCTTGACCAGCAGGTCCGGCTCGGAGTGCAGCAGAGCGGGCGCCTGGATCGTCTCGATCTGCTTCGAGATGTGCTCCCACTGGTTCGTGAGGCGCTGCACGTCACGGGTGAGCTGGTCCTCGGTGGCCCCCTCGGCGGCGGTGCGGACGATCACGCCGGACGATTCGGGAAGCACCTCCTTCAGGATCTTCTTGAGGCGTGCGCGCTCCGTGTCCGGCAGCTTGCGGGAGATGCCGTTCATCGCACCGCCGGGCACGTACACGAGGTACCGGCCGGGGAGCGAGATCTGGCTCGTCAGGCGGGCTCCCTTGTGCCCCACCGGGTCCTTGGTCACCTGCACCAGCACGCGGTCGCCGGTCTTGAGCGCGAGCTCGATACGTCGTGGCTGGTTGCCCGTCTCCACGGCATCCCAGTCGACCTCGCCGGAGTAGAGCACGGCGTTGCGGCCGCGACCGATGTCGACGAACGCCGCCTCCATGCTCGGCAGCACGTTCTGCACGCGGCCCAGGTAGACGTTGCCGATGAGGGAGGCGTCCTGGTTGCGGGCGACGTAATGCTCGACGAGGACGTTGTCCTCCTGCACGGCGATCTGCACGCGGCCGTTGCGCGAGCGCACGATCATCACGCGGTCGACCGACTCGCGTCGCGCGAGGAACTCGGCCTCGGTCACGACAGCGCGGCGGCGCCCGGCCTCGCGGCCATCGCGGCGGCGCTGCTTCTTGGCCTCCAGGCGCGTCGATCCCTTGATGCGCTGCGGCTCGGTGATGAGCTCGACGGCACGCTGGCGCGGCTGCGACTGCGGCTGCTCGGCGGGGGCGGATGCCTCGTCCCGGCCCTCGCCGCCGCGGCGACGACTGCGCCGGCGCGAAGTGCTCGATGAGGCGGCCGGCTCCGGCTCCTCCTCCGGCTGACGCCCCGAGCGCGGCGGGAGCGGGGCGATCGCGGGCGCGTAGAACACCAGCTGCGTCGACACGGCCGACACGAAGTCCTCGGGCAGCAGGCCGAGGCTCACGGCGGTCAGGCGCTCCGGCTCCGCCGGGGCGTCGGAATCGCGCGGGGCCTCGATCTCCGGCGCGGCGCCGGCTTCTGCCTCGGTCGTTGCGGAGGTCGCCGACTCGGCGGCCGGCGCGACGTCGGTCGTGGGCTCGCCAGGCTCTGCGACAGGCTCGGCGCTCTCCGACGGTGTGTCGGCTGCATCCGCCGGCGCGGCGTCGTCGACGGGCTGGGCGCCGTCGGTCACGGTCTCGGACGACGCGGACTCCCCCGCGTCAACAGGTTCGGCCGTCTCCGGGGCCTCGACCGCCGTGTCCGCCTCAGGGGCGGGCGCCGCTTCGTCCGCTGGTGTCAGCGGCGCGTCGGGTTCGGTCTGAGGGGTGAATTCGGCATCGTTTCCATCAGCCATCACTGGCGTACTCCTAGCGGGGCGACACCGCGCGTCGCCCGGCGAAATCTCGTGCGGCGCCGCCCATGCCCACCGGACGGGGCGGTGCCGCGAACTCACTCGGTCTGCAGCGGATATCCGGCGCTAGGCGGATGCTCGCGCTGCCAAGGGCATTCGTCGCCCTGAAGTCTTCTGGTGATGATCGTCACGGCGCGGCCGCGAGTCATCGACCCCCATTATCGCACTTCCCCCGCCAGAATGCCCATTCGCACCGCGCGAGCGTCTTCCCCACGCCGCGGCGTGCGGATTGCCACGGCGCCCGGTGCGGCATCCGTGCAGATCGCGATGCCATAATCCGAGTCATGCCCGAGCAGCAGACCCACACCCGTCCCACGGGACTCGCCATCTGGCTCGTGATCGCCGGTGTCGTCGGGTGGTGGGCGGCCTTCTCGCTCACGGTCGAGAAATTCCACGCACTCGCGAATCCCGACGCGATCGCGTCATGCGACCTCAGCGTCCTGGTGCAGTGCACCGCGAACCTCGACTCGTGGCAGGGAAGCATCTTCGGCTTCCCCAACCCCATCCTCGGAATCACCGGTTGGGTCGCGCCGATCGTCGTCGGCACGGCCATCCTCGCGCGCGCCCGGTTCGCGCGGTGGTTCTGGTGGTGCTTTTGGTTGGGGATCGCCTTCGCATTCGGACTCGTGATCTGGCTCATCGGCCAGAGCATCTACGCCCCCAACCTGCACACGCTGTGCCCGTGGTGCATGGTCACCTGGTCGGTGACCATCCCCACGTTCTACGCGGTGACACTGCACCTCCTGCGGGCCGGACTCGTTCCCGCATCGGAGCGCGTGCGCACCGCCGCCGACCGGCTCATGGCCTGGGTCCCTCTGGCCGCCATCGTCAGCTACGCGATCATCCTGCTGCTCGCGCAGCTCGAGATGAACGCGGTCGTCAACATCTGGCAGACGCTGTTCGGCTGACCGCCGGAGTCTCCGGCCGGCCAGCCGACGAGCTGATCAGCCGAACCAGATCTCGAGTTCGCGCGCCGCGGACTCGGTGCTGTCTGAGCCGTGCACGAGGTTCTGCTGCACCTTGAGGCCCCAGTCGCGGCCGAAGTCGCCGCGGATGGTGCCGGGGGCGGCCGTGGTGGGATCGGTCGTGCCCGCCAGTGACCGGAAGCCTTCGATGACGCGGTTCCCCGCCAGGCGGATCGCGACCGAGGGGCCGGACATCATGAACTCGACCAGCGGCTCGTAGAACGGCTTGCCCTCGTGCTCGGCGTAGTGGCGCTCGAGGGTCTCGCGATCAGGCTCCACGAGACGGATGTCGACGAGGGCGTATCCCTTCGCCTCGATACGGGCGAGGATCGCGCCGGTGAGGCCGCGTGCGACGCCGTCGGGCTTGACGAGGACGAGGGTCTCTTCGGTGGCCATGCGGGTCTCCGTTTC
Organism: Microbacterium sp. LWS13-1.2; assembly: GCF_040144835.1. Taxonomy (NCBI): domain Bacteria; kingdom Bacillati; phylum Actinomycetota; class Actinomycetes; order Micrococcales; family Microbacteriaceae; genus Microbacterium; species Microbacterium sp. LWS13-1.2. Next base: position 411,711 of record NZ_CP151632.1, on the reverse strand, counting down.
GGATCGGGGTTATGAGGGGGGATTCGCCGCGAGCCGCGCGTTGCGCCGGTCCAGAGCAGCTCCCTTGATCGTCGCATATCCGTACATGGTGCCGAAAATGAGAGCGACGATCGCCAGCGCCGGCACCAGGAACGCACCGAGTGCGATGATCCCCTGCAGCACCCATCCGAGCACGATGCCCCAGCGGTAGCGCACCACCCGGGTCGTTGCGATCATCAGCAGCGCGAGCACGGTGCCGGCGACCACGCCCCACCACGGCGCGATCGGCGCAGGGAGGGCCCCGAGTCCGTAGATCACGAGTCCCGCCAGGAAGGCGATGATGGACTCGAATCCCAGCACGATCGTCGCGAGCGACTCGGCCGCCCCGCGCGGGCGCCGGGTCCGGGGTGCGTGTTCTGCGCTCATTCGCTCCACCCGGCCTTCCAATCCTCCGCCGCAGCGAGGGTCAGCGCCTCACCGGCGAGCACCACGGAACCGGCGATCACGACAGCGCGGCGATCGGATGCCGCTGCCCACGCCCGCGCCGCCTCGGCGGCTTCCGCGAGATCGCGATGCACCGAGACGCGCAGGTCGTGCGCCTCAGCGAGGTCGGCGATCGCGTCGGCGTCCTCGGCTCGGTCCGAGTCGGGCGCGGTGGCGAACACGTGCGCGGCGACGGGGGCGATCTCCGCGACGATGCCCGCCGCGTCCTTGTCGGACAGCACACCGAGCACGACACCCCACTCGTCGAAGTCGAAGGCCTCCCGCAGCGCGGTCACGAGCGCACGGGCGCCGTGCGGGTTGTGCGCCGCGTCGACGAGCACCGTCGGGCTCGCGCCGACAAGCTGCAGTCGCCCGGGCGAGGTCGCGCCGCCGAGGCCGTCCGCGAGCACATCGGCCGCGATGGGCTGGGAGCCGCCTCCGACGAGGGACTCGACCGCCGCGATGGCGAGAGCGGCGTTGAAGCCCTGGTGAGCCCCGTACAGCGGCAGGTACTCATCCTCGTAGGTAGCGGCGAGCCCACGCACGGTGATCTGCTGCCCCCCGACGGCCAGCCGCTGCTGGGCCAGCGCGAACTCGGCGCCCTCGAAGGCGATCGAGGCGCCGTGCGCGGCGGCGGCCGAACGGAGCACGGCCTGGGCGGCGGCATCCTGCCGCGCCGAGACGACCGCCGCGCCGTCCTTGATGATGCCGGCCTTCACCGTCGCGATCTCGGCGATGGTGTCGCCCAGGCGGTCGGCGTGATCGAGGTCGATCGGCGCGAAGACCGCCACGTCGCCGTCGGCGCTGTTGGTCGAGTCCCATGAGCCGCCCATGCCCACTTCGAGCACGAGCACGTCGATCGGCGCGTCGGCGAACGCGACGAACGCGAGCACCGTGAGCAGCTCGAAGAACGTGAGCCGCGCGTCGTCGTTGGCCGCCAGCTCGGCGTCCACGAGGTCGACGAACGGCGCGATCTCGTCCCACGCGTCCGCCACGGCGGCATCGTCGATGGGCTCGCCGTCGATCATGATGCGCTCCGTGAAGCGCTCGAGATGCGGACTGGTGAACAGCCCGGTCCGCAGGCCATGGGCGCGCACGAGGCTCTCGATCATGCGGCTGGTCGACGTCTTGCCGTTGGTGCCGGTGACGTGGACGACGCGGTAGGTCTTCTGCGGGTCGTCGAGCAGCTCGAGCACGCGGCGGGTGCGCTCGACGCGCGGCTGCACCCACTGCTCGCCCTGCCGCTGCAGCAGCGCCTCGTAGACGGCGTCGGCCCTCCGGCGCTCGCGATCGCTCATGCCGAGACCCCCGTCCGGCCGACCGAGACGGTGAAGGCGCCGCGGTTGGCATAGGTTCCCGCGTCGATCACCGCCTCGTACTCCACGGGTGCGCGACCGTCGCCCGAGCCGATCACCTCCGCCACGCGGGAGCGCACCGCATGCGTGACGGCGAGGGTCTCGCCGGCCACGTTCGCGACATCGAATGCGGCGGCGACCGCCTCGGCGTCCGCGGCGTCGTCGAACAGCAGGCCGAGCCCGATGCGATCGCTGACGTCGAAGCCGGCCGCCTTGCGGGTGTCCTGCACGGCGCGGATGACATCGCGGGCCAGGCCCTCGGCCTCGAGCTCGGGCGTCGTCGTGGTGTCCAGCAGCACGAAGCCGTCGCCCGAGAGCAGCGCGATGGCGGTGCCGTCGGCGACGCCGCCCGCCTCGAGGGTGAGGTCGTACTCCCCCGGCTCCAGGGCGATGCCGTCGACCACCACGCCGCCGTCGCGTTCCTCCCAGACGCCCGCCTTGGCGCCGGCGATGACATGCTGCACCTGCTTGCCGAGGCGCGGGCCTGCGGCTCGCGCATTCACGCTGAGGCGCTTGCTGATGCCATAGCGTGTCGAGACGTCGTCGCCCAGCTCGATCAGCTCGACCGACTTCACGTTGAGCTCGTCGCGCAGGATGCCGTCGAACTGGGCGAGCGACGCGGCATCCGCCACCGCCACGGTCAGTGCCGGCAGCGGCAGGCGTACGCGACGGCCCTCCTTCTTGCGGAGGGCGTTCGCCACGCTGGATGCCTCGCGCACGGCGTCCATCGCGGTGCGGATGTCGTCCGCGGCGGGGAACGCGTCGGCGTCCGGCCAGTCCTGAAGGTGCACGCTGCGGCCCCCGGTGAGGCCCTGCCAGACCGTCTCGGCGACGAGCGGGATCAGCGGCGCCGCGACGCGGGTCAGCGTCTCGAGCACCGTGTACAGCGTGTCGAACGCCTCTCGGCTCTTCGGGTCGTCGGAGACGCCGACCCAGAAACGGTCACGCGAGCGGCGGATGTACCAGTTCGTCAGCGCTTCGGCGAAGTCGCGGAGCTTCGCCGCGGCGAGCGTCGAGTCCAGCACCTCGAGGTCGGCGGCGACATCGCGCACGAGGTCGCCCGCGAGCGCCAGGATGTAGCGGTCCAGCACATCGGTCGAGTCGGTGCGCCACGAGGCCTGGTAGCCCTCGCCGGTCGCGCCGCCGGCGGCGTTGGCGTAGGTCGCGAAGAAGTACCAGGCGTTCCACAGCGGCAGCAGGAACTCGCGCACGCCGGCGCGGATGCCCTCCTCGGTGACGATGAGGTTGCCGCCGCGCAGCACCGAGCTCGACATGAGGAACCAGCGCATCGCGTCGGAGCCGTCGCGGTCGAAGACCTCGCTGACATCGGGATAGTTCTGCAGCGACTTCGACATCTTGAGCCCGTCGCTGCCGAGCACGATGCCGTGGCACGAGACGCCCGTGAACGCGGGCCGGTCGAACAGCGCGGTCGACAGCACGTGCATCACGTAGAACCAGCCGCGTGTCTGCCCGATGTACTCGACGATGAAGTCGGCGGGCGAATGCTCGTCGAACCACTGCTGGTTCTCGAACGGATAGTGCACCTGTGCATACGGCATCGAGCCTGAGTCGAACCAGACGTCGAAGACGTCCTCGATGCGGCGCATCGTGCTCTTGCCGGTCGGGTCGTCGGGATTCGGGCGCGTCAGGTCGTCGATGTACGGCCGGTGCAGATCGACCTCTCCCTCCGCGTTGCGCGGCAGGCGACCGAAGTCCCGCTCCAGATCCTCCAGCGAGCCGTAGACGTCGACGCGCGGGTGCTCCGGGTCGTCGCTCTTCCACACCGGGATCGGCGAGCCCCAGTAACGGTTGCGGCTGACGGACCAGTCGCGCGCCCCCTCGAGCCACTTGCCGAACTGTCCGTGCTTGACGTTCTCGGGCACCCAGGTGATCTGCTCGTTGTTCGCGAGCATGCGGTCCTTGATGTCGGTGACGCGGATGAACCAGCTCGACACCGCGCGGTAGATGAGCGGGTTGCGGCACCGCCAGCAGTGCGGGTACGAGTGCTCGTAGCTCGCCTCGCGGAGGAGTCGCCCCTCCTGGCGGAGCCGCCGGATGAGCGGGCGGTTGGCGTCCATCCAGAGCTGCCCGGCGACATCCGTGACCTGCGGCAGGAAGCGTCCGCCGTCGTCGAGGCTCATGATGAGTGGGATGCCCGCCGCCTCGGTCACCCGCTGGTCGTCCTCACCGAAGGCCGGGGCCTGGTGGACGATGCCGGTACCGTCGCCGGTCGTCACGTAGTCGTCGACGAGGATGCGCCAGGCTCGCTGCGTGGCCCAGATGCCGGCATCCGCGTAGTAGTCGAAGAGACGGTCGTACGTGACGTCCTCGAGGTCGGCACCGAGGATCGTCTGCTCGACTGCCTCGCGTGCGGCCTCCGCCGAGTCGTAGCCGAGGTCCTTCGCGTACCCCGCGAGGAGCTCCTCGGCGAGGAGATAGCGGTGCGACTCCGCTTCGGCGGGCTCGTCGTCGCGGTGCACATCGGCCGCCCCGTTGGGTCCCCCGGGCACGACCACGTAGCGGATGCCGGGGCCGACGGCGAGGGCGAGATTCGTGGGCAGGGTCCACGGCGTCGTCGTCCAGGCGAGCGCGCGCACGCCGGTGAGGCCGAGCGCCTCCGCCTTCAGGCCCGTCAGCGGGAACGTGATCGTCACCGACGGGTCCTGACGCATCTTGTAGACGTCGTCGTCCATCCGCAGCTCGTGCGCCGAGAGCGGTGTCTCGTCGCGCCAGCAGTACGGCAGGACACGGTGGCCCTCATAGGCCAGACCCTTGTCGTAGATCGTCTTGAATGCCCACAGCACGGACTCCATGTAGGTGAGGTCCAGCGTCTTGTAGCCCCGCTCGAAGTCGACCCAGCGCGCCTGCCGGGTGACGTAGTCCTCCCACTCGCGCGTGTAGGCGAGCACCGATTCGCGGGACTTGGCATTGAACGCGGCGATGCCCATGGCCTCGATCTCGCTCTTCTCGGTGATGCCGAGCTGCTTCATCGCCTCCAGCTCGGCGGGCAGTCCGTGCGTGTCCCAGCCGAACACGCGGTCGACCTTCTTGCCGCGCATGGTCTGGAAGCGCGGGAAGACGTCCTTGGCGTAGCCGGTGAGGAGGTGGCCGTAGTGGGGCAGTCCGTTGGCGAACGGCGGACCGTCGTAGAAGACCCACTCGTCGGCGCCGTCGCGCTGCTCGATCGAGGCGCGGAAGGTCTGGTCGGCCTTCCAGAACGCGAGGATCTCGCGCTCGATGTCGGGGAAGCGGGGGCTCGGGACGACGGGACTCGCTCCGGTCCCCGGGCGTGCCGAGGCATCGGCCGCAGGTCCGAAGGCGGAGGGGCGGGGATAGGTCATCTTCTCTCGCAGGTGCTCGCTCGTGTGCTTCCTGCGGGGACGACATGCCTGGAACGGTGACCAGACGTACCGCGGTACCACCCTGCTTTGACGTCTCGGTCCTTCGACCGGGCCGAGCTGCCCTCTCTCACTGCGGCTGTGACGGGCCTGACCCGCTCGGTTCTAGTGGGGAATCCGCGTGAGCGGACACCTGTTCTTCCGAGAGCTCCCCGGTGATGGCCGGATCGACGCTACTGGGACGAGTCTACCGTGGCTGTGCAAGGGGGGAATGCGGAGCACGGCGACGGGGTTTCTGGACTCGTGCCAAGATTGACATCCGTGACCGCAGCAGCACCCGAATCCGCTCTGGTTCCCGAATCCACCCCGACGCGCAGAGTCGCGTGGGCCTCGATGGTGGGAACCTCGCTCGAATCCTTCGACTTCTACCTCTTCGCCTACTTCTCGGCGTTCTTCGTCGGGCCGCTGTTCTTCGACCCGCTCGGGCAGTTCGGCGCCACGAGCGCGGCGTTCCTGACGATCGCGCTCGCCTTCGTGGTGCGCCCCATCGGCGCCGTGATCTTCGGCTACATGGGCGACCGCGTCGGCCGCAGGGCCACCCTGCTGTGGACCGTGGGCATCATGGGCGTCGCGACCGGGTTGATCGGCCTCCTGCCGACCTACGCGCAGGCGGGCTGGCTCGGAGCCGTCCTCCTGATCGTGCTGCGCATCGTGCAGGGCCTGTCCCTGGGCGGCGAGTGGGGCGGATCGATCCTCATCGCGACCGAGAACTCCGGCCCGGTCAAGCGCGCGTTCTACGCCGCGATCCCCCAGCTCGGCTCCCCCGTCGGATCGATCCTCTCGGCGGCCGTGTTCATCGTCCTCACCGCGGTGCTCCCCGCCGAGCAGATCGCCGAGTGGGGATGGCGCATCCCGTTCCTCCTCGCCATCCCGCTGCTGCTGGTGTCGCTGTACCTGCGCTGGTCGATCTCCGAGACACCCGTGTTCAAGGGCGTCGTGGCGGAGGGGCGCCGCGATCGCATCCCGTTCATTACGATGTTCGCCAAGCGCCCCGGCGCCATGGCGATCGCGATCGGCGCTGCCCTGCTGGGCATCGGGTCGTACTCGCTCATGAACACCTACACCGTCAACTACGGGGTGGAGCAGCTGGGTTTCAGCTTCCAGGACCTGCTCATCGCGACCACGATCGGCGGCCTCCTGCAGCTCGTGACCATCCCGCTGTTCGGGGGGTGGGCGTCGCGCATCGGGTCGGCACGCGTCGTCCTGTGGGGTGCGGTCGGCACTCTGCTCATCACGTTCCCGATGTATTTCCTCCTCCAGTTCGCCACGTTCCCGTTCCTGGTCGCGACGATGCTCATCGGCGGGATCCTTCCGACGATGGCGTGGGCGGCACTCGGCGGGCTGATGAACGACCTCTTCCCCGACCGGTTCCGCTACTCTGCCCTGTCGTTCGCGTACGCGCTGGCGGCGACGATCAGCGGATTCGTCCCGTTCCTCACACTCACCCTCGGCGAGGCGACCGGCTACGCGTGGTGGCATCCCGGCGTGATCCTGGCGATCATGTCGGCGGTCACGCTCGTGTCGGCATGGCTCGCCGCGCGGCGCGCCGTCGAGCCGGAACTCGCGACCGACCCGGCCAGCGCGACCGCGACGGCGACGGCCTGAATCCCGACGCGCCCGAGAGCGGACGGATGCCGGCGGTCGCGGCATCCGTCCGCTTTTCCGGGTCGAGCGCAGCCGGGCTAGAATCGAGCGTCATCCCACACTCAGGCACGCTCACACAGTGCCGCACATATCGCTCGAGGAGTTCCGCATGACCGACGGCCGCCCCGCACAGGGACCGATTCCGGACAAGCCCGCACTGGAGGGCCTCGAGGACAAGTGGGATGCCGCGTGGTCCGAGCAGGGCACGTACCTGTTCGATCGCGTTCGCGCCGCCGAGGTGGGCCGCGAGGGCGTGTACTCGGTCGACACTCCCCCGCCGACCGCGTCGGGCAGTCTCCACATCGGACACGTCTTCTCGTTCACGCACACCGATCTCAAGGTGCGCTACGAGCGCATGCGCGGCAAGACGGTGTTCTACCCGATGGGATGGGACGACAACGGCCTGCCCACCGAGCGTCGTGTGCAGAACTACTACGGCGTGCGCTGCGACCCGTCGCTGGCGTATGTTCCCGGCTTCACCCCTCCGTTCGAGGGCGGCGACAACAAGTCCAGCCGCGCCGCCGACCAGGTGCCCGTCAGCCGCCGCAACTTCATCGAGCTGTGCGAGCGGCTCACCGTCGAGGACGAGAAGCACTTCGAGGCGCTGTTCCGCCAGCTGGGACTGAGCGTCGACTGGACGCAGACATACCGCACCATCTCCGACGACACGATCCGCACCAGCCAGCGGGCGTTCCTGCGCAACCTGGAGCGCGGCGAGGCCTACCAGGACCTCGCGCCCACGATGTGGGACATCGACTTCCGCACGGCGATCGCACAGGCCGAGCTCGAGGAGCGCGAGCAGCCCGCCGCCTTCCACCGCGTCGCGTTCCACAAGACGGACGGCTCGGGCGATGTGCACATCGAGACGACGCGTCCCGAGCTGCTCGCGGCCTGCGTCGCGCTGGTCGCGCACCCCGACGACGAGCGCTACCAGCCGCTCTTCGGCACCACCGTGCGCACCCCGCTCTTCGACGTCGAGGTGCCGGTGCTGGCTCACCCGCTCGCCCAGCCCGACAAGGGCTCGGGCATCGCGATGATCTGCACCTTCGGCGACGTGACCGACATCATCTGGTGGCGTGAGCTGAACCTGCCGAACCGGACCATCCTCGGCCTGGACGGGCGTATCGTTCCGGACGCACCGGACGCCATCACAACGGATGGCGGCAAGGCGGCGTACGCCGAGCTCGCCGGCAAGACGGTGTTCTCCGCCAAGAAGCGCGTGGTGGAGCTGCTGCAGGAGTCCGGCGAGCTCATCGGCGACCCGAAGCCGTTCACGCACGTGGTGAAGTTCTACGAGAAGGGCGATCGCCCGATGGAGATCGTCTCGACGCGCCAGTGGTACATCCGCAACGGCGCTCGCGACGAGGCGCTGCGCGAAAAGCTCATCTCGCTCGGCGCCTCGATGTCGTGGCACCCGGACTTCATGCGGGTGCGCTTCGAGAACTGGACGAACGGCCTCACCGGGGACTGGCTGGTGTCGCGTCAGCGCTTCTTCGGCGTGCCGATCCCGGTCTGGTACGCCCTCGACGAGAACGGCGAGCGCGACTACGACCGCGTCATCAGACCCGACGACGCATCGCTGCCTGTCGACCCCTCGACCGATGTGCCGGCCGGGTACACGGCCGACCAGCGCGGAGTGCCGGGCGGTTTCGAGGGTGAGAACGACATCTTCGACACCTGGGCGACCTCGTCGCTGACGCCGCAGCTCGCCGGCGGCTGGGAGCGCGATCCCGAGCTCTGGAACCTCGTCGCGCCGTTCGACCTGCGCCCGCAGGGCCAGGACATCATCCGCACGTGGCTGTTCTCGACGCTGCTGCGCAGCGCCCTCGAGGACGACCGCGCGCCGTGGACGGATGCCGCGATCTCGGGCTTCATCGTGGATCCCGACCGCAAGAAGATGTCGAAGTCGAAGGGCAACGTCGTCACGCCGGCCGACATCCTCTCGCAGCATGGCTCGGACGCGGTGCGGTACTGGGCGGCGTCGAGCCGTCTCGGCACCGACGCGGCGTTCGACCCGCAGAACCCGACGCAGGTCAAGATCGGCCGTCGCCTCGCGATCAAGGTGCTCAACGCGGCGAAGTTCGTGCTGTCGTTCCCCGTACCCGCGGACGCGCAGGTGACCCACGCGCTGGACGCCTCGATGCTCACCGCCCTGGACGCGGTCGTGCGCGATGCGACCAAGGCGCTGGACGCCTACGACCACGCCCGTGCGCTCGAGGTCACCGAGTCGTTCTTCTGGACCTTCTGCGACGACTACCTCGAGCTGGTCAAGGAGCGCGCCTACAACCAGGCCGACGTGGGCCAGCCGTCCGCGGCGCTCGCGCTGCGCATCGCGCTGTCCACGCTCCTGCGCCTGTTCGCCCCGGTGCTCGCGTTCGCGGCCGAGGAATCGTGGTCGTGGTTCAACGACAGCTCGGTGCACAACGCCGAGTGGCCGGAGCCACTCGGCATCGAGGGCGACCCGGCGGTGCTCAGCATCGTCGGCGAGGCGCTCATCGGAGTGCGCCGCGCGAAGACCGAGGCGAAGGTGTCGCAGAAGGCGGAGGTGTCGCAGGTCACGATCGCAGCTCCGGCCGAGGCCATCGCGGTGCTGCGACTCGCGGAGGGCGACCTCAAGGCCGTCGGGCGCATCGCCGAGATCGCCTATGCGGAGGCCGACGCCCTGTCGGTGTCGGAGATCGAACTCGTCCCCCAGGAGGCGTGACATGCAGCTCGGAACGCGCTGGACCTCGGGCGACGAACCACCTCAAGCGGTGCCTGAGGCGCTGCGCCGCGGCATCCGCTCCGTCGACGAGACGATCCCGGGCGACCAGCTCGGTCAGCCGCGGCCGCGCTGGACCCTCACCTGGCTCGAGGGCAAGCCGATCGCGGAGCTCGACACCGGGGCGATCGTGACGCTCGACGCCGACGGCGAAGCCGTCGCTCGGAACGATCCGGACGACGGCTTCGGGTAGGCCTGGGCTCACTCCTCCGGCGCGTTGTGCGTCGAGGCAGAGAGCAGCAGCCGGACGGCGACCGCGGTCGCGACGAGCGTGACACCGGCGGCGAGCAGGAACGGCAGTCGCAGATCGATGCGCGCCACCCAGCCGCCGAGGAGCGTCGCGAACGGGAAGATGCCCCACGTCAGCGTGCGGCTGATGCCCAGCACGCGGCCGAACAGGTGCCCTGGCACGATCCGCTGACGTAGGGCGCCCCACGGCACGTTCCAGATCGACACCGCTGCCGCCATGATGGCGTACGCGATGGTCGCCGAGATCGCCTCCGGCGCGGCCCACACTCCCGCGAGTCCGACCGCAGCGACGATGTTGGCGCCGAGCATGACCTTGCCGCGTCCGAACTTCGTGACGAGCGACGCCGCGACCAGCGAGCCGCCGAGGCCGCCCAGCCCGATCCCGGCGGTGACGAGCCCGATGGCGGCCGGCGCGACACCGTGCACATCGAGGAAGTAGAGGAACACCGGCGCCTGGGCGAAGGCGAACGCGCAGCCCACGATGGAGGTGAAGACCACCATCGACCGGAGGAAGCGGTGCCGCCAGAGATAGACGAGGGCTTCGCGGGCGGACACGTTCGCCGGTGCGGCGGTCTCCGGGGCCTCGATCTCGGCGCTCGCCTCGACGTCGGCGTCCATATCGGCCGCTGCGAGCGGCTCGCCGGCGGCGACCGCGGCCTCTGCCGTCGACGCCGCGCTCTTGCCCGTCGGAGCCTCGGCCCGCAACGGGCGCGCGGCCGACAGCGGCAGCATCACCGCGAGGACGATGGGGATGAGGTAGCCCGCGGCCCCGACCCAGAGCGGCAGCGCGAGCGCGACGGCGAACAGGACGCCGCCGATGGGAGCGGCGATGAAGCTGTCGATCGTGATCTGTGCTGCCTGCAGCCAGCCGTTGGCGCGGTCCAGCGCGGGGCGCTGCACGACGCTCGGGACGATGGAGTTGGTCGCGTTGTCGAAGAGCGTCTCCCCCAGGCCGAACACGAGCACGCCGGCGAACAGCCACCAGATGCTGATGGCGCCCGTGACCGTGAGCGCGGCGAGCCCGACTGCGGCGAGCCCGCGAAGGCCATTGGCGATCGCCATGACCCATCGGCGATCGAACCGGTCGACGATCATGCCCGCAGGCAGTCCGAAGACGAGCCACGGCAGGAACGCCAGGGCGCTGAGCGCGGAGATCGCGAGCGGGTCGCGGGTGAGCGTGGTCGCGATCAGCGGGACGGCGACGCGGCCGACCCCGTCCGCGAGGTTGCTGAACGCCGCAGCCGTCCACAGCTTGCCGAAGTCGCGGCCGAGCGGGACCGTGCGTGCCCGCCCGGCCGGCGACCCCGGCCGCTCGACGGTGTCGATGCTCTCGCTCATCGCGGGAGCATCCCCGTCGCCGCGAGCGCCTCGGCGTCGCGCCGTGCGCCGCTCACGGCGGTCTGTGCGGCCAGTGCGCCGCGTCGTTCGGCGCCGTCCCGCCGCTCGACGCGCGCGATCACGTATGCGTCGATCGCGGATGCCGCGCGCAGCAGCGCGCGGTCGAATCGTGTGGCGGATGCATCGAAGCCGCGTGCCGCGAGTTCGCCTGCCGTGATGGTGGTCATGACTGTCCTCCTAGTTGCGGAAGCGGGAAGACGTCAGCCCGGATGGTGACGGGGCGTACGTTCTCGCCGGTCTGGTTGCGGTAGTTGTCCACGGCCTCGTCGATCAGGGCCATGATCTTGAGAGTCAGTTCTTTGCTCTGCTCGGGTGTGAGTCGCGCCGTGGCCGTGGAGATGAGCGTGCCGTCCTGCCAGAGCTCGTCCTCACCGCCGATCCCCCGGTTGACGAACTCGAGCAGCTGATCGTTGCGGTTGCGCAGGAACTCGTTCATGACCACCTGGGTCGCGGCACGGCCGGCCGGAGTGGACATCGCGTCGGGGTTGGCGAACGACACGCCCCCGACCGGACGCTCCCACCACCGTTCGCGGCCGGTGCCGCGATCGGGGGCCTCCCGGATGAGGTCCTGCTTGGCGAGTGCGCGCAGGTGGTAGCTCGTCGAGCCGCTGGACTCGCCCAGCCGCTCGGCGAGGGAGCTGGCCGTCTGCGGGCCGTACTGGCTGAGGATGTCGTAGATCCTCACGCGGAGGGGGTGCGCGAGTGCGCGCAGGGCGCCGGAGTCGAGGACACGATCCTCGTTGTGTCGCTGTTCGCTGCGGGCTGCGGCATCCGCCTGCTGCTCCTCGTTCTCTGCCATGTCTCCAGAGTAGCGATGCAAAGAACTCTTTGCAAGGATTTCTTTGCAATCATGTGTTTGCAAAGAGATCTCGGCATGCGCGGCTGCGTGACTAGGCTGGACGCCATGCCGAACGACAACCCGCTTCTCGCGCCCAGCTCACTCCCCTACGGGCTTCCGGACTACGCCGCGATCCTCCCCGAGCACTATCTGCCCGCGTTCGAGCAGGCTTTCGCGGCACACACCGCCGAGGTCTCGGCGATCACCCGGGTGCGGTCCATGCCGACGTTCGAGAACACCCTCGTCCCGCTCGAGGAGAGCGGGCGTCTCCTGGGCGATGTCGCACGGACGTTCTACACGGTGTCATCGGCGGACGCGACGGACGACATCCAGCAGATCGAGGAGCAGCTCGCGCCGCTGATGTCGGCCCACCAGGACTCGATCCAGCTCGACTCGGCGCTGTACTGGCGCATCAAGACGATCCACGATCAGCTCGATCAGCTCGACCTCACGCCGGAGCAGCGGTATCTCGTCGAACGCCACCACACGGAGATGTCCCACGCCGGCGCCGGCCTCGACGACGAGGCGAAGAAGCACCTCATCGAGCTGAACCAGCGCCTCTCGACCCTCACCACGCAGTTCGAGAAGAACCTGCTCGCCGACACGAACGACCTGGCGGTCGTCTTCGACGACGCGACGGAGCTCGACGGACTCTCCGAGGGCGAGCTGTCCGCAGCGGCACAGGCGGCGTCCGATCGCGGCCTCGACGGCAAGTGGGTCGTCACACTGACGCTCTTCACCGGCCACCCCTACCTCTCGAGCCTCACCGACAGGGAATCTCGTGCACGACTGCTGACGGCATCCCGTTCCCGCGGATCTCGCGGCAACGAGCACGACAACCGAGCCACTCTGCTCGAGATCGTGCGCCTGCGCGCAGAGCGCGCGGCGCTCCTCGGCTACGACTCGCACGCGGCCTACATCACGTCGGACGAGACCGCGGGCTCCCCCGCAGCAGTGCACGACCTGCTCCGCCAGCTCGCGGTGCCCGCAGCCCGCAACGCGCGCAGGGAGCAGGAGAAGCTGCAGGCGATCATCGACGCCGGTGGCGACCCGTTCCCCCTGGAAGCGCACGACTGGGCGTTCTGCACCGAGAAGGTGAGGGCGGCGGAGTACGACCTCGACCGGTCTGCGCTGCGCCCGTGGTTCGAGGCCGAGCGCGTACTTCAGGACGGCGTGTTCCGAGCGGCCAGCGATCTCTACGGCATCACCTTCACCGAGCGCGGCGATCTCGGCGGCTATCACCCCGATACGCGCGTCTTCGAGGTTCACAACGCCGACGGATCGGCACTCGGGCTCTACATCCTCGACCTGTACACCCGCGACACGAAGCGCGGCGGCGCGTGGATGAACTCGATCGTCCTGCAGTCGCGCCTGCGCGGCACGCAGCCCATCGTGGTCAACAACCTGAACGTCCCGAAGCCCGCAGCGGGGCGTCCGACGCTTCTGAGCCTCGACGAGGTGACGACGCTGTTCCACGAGTTCGGCCACGCGCTCCACGGCCTGTTCGCGACGGTGACGTACCCGCACTTCGCGGGCACCAACGTCTACCGCGACTTCGTCGAGTTCCCGAGCCAGGTCAACGAGATGTGGATCTACTGGCCAGAGATCCTGGCTTCGTACGCCCGCCACATCGACTCGGATGAGCCGCTCCCGACCGAGATCGTCGAGAAGCTGCACGCCTCGGAGGCGTTCAACCAGGGCTTCGCGACGAGCGAGTACCTTGCGGCGGCGTGGCTCGACCAGGCCTGGCACGCGCTCTCCGTCGACGAGGTGTCGGCAGACCTCGACGTCGCTGCGTTCGAGGCCGCGGCCCTGGCCGACATCGGTCTCGACAACCCTGTCGTGCCGACGCGGTACTCGTCGACGTACTTCGCGCATGTGTTCTCGGGTGGCTACAGCGCGGGCTACTACTCCTACATCTGGAGCGAGGTCCTGGACGCCGACACCGTCGAGTGGTTCCGTGAGAACGGCGGCCTGCGTCGGGAGAACGGCGATCGTTTCCGAGGCCGCCTCCTGGGCGTCGGCGGATCGAAGGATCCGCTCGAGGCCTACCGGGACTTCCGCGGGCGGGATGCGGAGATCCAGCCGCTGCTGGAGCGCCGCGGCCTCGCCGGCTAGATCCGCCTAAGGAGCGGCGGTGTGGGCGATCGCCCATGCCGCCGCTGCTGCTCGCGAGGGCACTCCGAGCTTGGTGCGCGCGTTGGCGACGTGCCGGTGCACCGTGTGGACGCTGAGGAACAGCTCTGCCGCGATCTGCGCGTCCGTCTTGCCCTGGGAGATCAGCAGGAGCACCTCGCGCTCCCGTGCGGAGATCGGAGACGTCTTCGCGCTCGCTCCATCCGGCGCCGCCATCGCGGGCGGTAGGACGAGGTCGCCGCCGAGCTGTTCCTCAGCGACCGCGTCGAAGGCGAGCGCCCGTCGCAGGAACGCGCTCGCGTCGCCGTGCCACGGGTGGTGATCGGAGCCCTCGAGCACTTCCACGTGCGCGCCCGGGATCGCGGCCGCCGTGGCGGCGCCCAGCGCGAGGGGAATGGCCCGGTCCCCCCGCCGGTGCAACACCAGGGTCGGTGCCCGCACCTGTGGCGCCGCGGCGCGCGCGTCGAACGAGTAGACGGCCTGCAGTCCGGCTGCCGCGGCCGCCGCGGTGGCCGTCGAACGCTGGTGACGCGCGAAGGCGCGGCGCTGCTCCGCAGTCGCGTCAGGGTAGAAGATGTCGGACATCACGCGGGAACTCACCCCCCAGCTCTTGCGCACGAGCTCCACCAGTGCGGCGCGGTCGCCGGGCGAGGCGATCGATGACCCGTCCAGGTACGCTCCCGAGAGGACGAGGCGACGCACACGCTCCGGGTGGCGGGCCGCGAACTCCACGGCGATCGCACAGCCGGACGACCCCGCGAACAGCGTGGCCTGCTCGGCCTCGGCGGCATCGAGCACCGCCTTCATCGCATCGACGTGCGGCTCCAGGCTGTCGGGCGTCTCCGGCCTGGTCCTCGACAACCCGCTCCCCGGTGTGTCCATGCGCAGGACGCGCCGGTGACGCGCCATCGCCTCGACGAAGGTGCGGAAGGGCCCGTACTCCCAATCGCGTTCGAGATGACTCATCCACCAGCCGCCGATGAGCAGCGGCGCGCCGGCGCCCATCTCCGACCACGCGACGTCGTCGGAACCCGACCAGGCGTAGCGGACGGTGGACACGACATCAGTATGGGTCACGGTCCGGCCCGCGGGGAGTGGCCGGAATCGGCCATCCCTCCGCCGATGCCGCTACCAGCGCCACGCCGCGAGGGCCGCGACGCGTGGATGCTTCACAGCGATCCACGTCGCGTCGGCGCGCGCGACCAGTGCCCCACGGCTGTCGACCATCGCGGCCGATGTCTCGTACCGCCGGCCGTGCTGCTCACGCGTCCAGCTGTGGATCACGAGGTGCTCCCCGACGCGCGGGCGGCGCTCCACACGGGCGGTGATCGTGCCCAGCAGGCACAGGATGCGATTCTCGAGCGCGAGGGCGGGGTAGCTCGGGCAGTCGAGCGCGCCCCACACGGCGGGATAGTCGGCAGTGCCGGCGTGCGAGATCCGCGTATCGACACTCCACGGTGCCGCGAGGCGGCCGGCAGTGCCCTCGAGCGGGCCGAGGGTCACGTGCATGCCGTCCGTGCGGTCCACGCCGCATACCACGCAGTCCGCGAGCGGATGCCGCACGCCTGCCAGCGGGTACCGCGACCGCGCGAGCAGCGCCTCGTCGTACGTCGGCGGAGGCGGTGCCGGGGAGTCGCTGAGCTGACCGGGTCGGGCCAGCGCGATCAGCCGGCCACGATGGTGGACCACTCCCCCACCGCGCCCATCCCCGACGACCGGAAGTTCGAGGCCGAGCGGGATCGGACGATGCAGGACGACGGTGACCGTCTCCGCGTCGATGTGCTGTGCAAGGGAGCCGGCGGCGAACCCGCCGTTGGCGGAGCGGCGCGGACCGTTCAGCCGTCGATCGAGGAAGATCGTTCCGGTCGGCTCGGCATATTCGGCCGTGCGCGACAGGGCAGCCGGGAGCGTCACCGGCGAGTCGTGGTCGTGGGATGAGAGTGCGAGTGCTGACATGCTTCGAGTAGACGCGTGTCGGCATGACGGGCGCGTCGCCCTTTGCGGCCATTCGCGACTGGCCGAAAACGGCCATGGTGAGCAGCGAGGCAGCGAGTGCTCCGCCGCCGAACAACGTCAGACGAGGTCCAGCTCGCGCGCGAACGCGCGCACCCGCTCGGCCATGACCGAGGGCACCTCGGCGACCGCGAAATGCCCTCCCTCATCGAGGCGCTCGAAGGTGCGCAGGTCACGGTAGAAACGCCGCGCGAGCGATTCCGGATAGTCGCCTTCGTGACGCTGGATGTACACGGATGCCGGAATCGAGACCGGCGGCATCTCATCGGGCTGGTCGGCGCCCTCGTAGTACGGGCGGAAGGAGGAGCCGATGCTCTGCGTCGTCCAGTAGATCATCGCCTCGGTGAGGATGCGCTCCCGCGAGATGCGACGTTCGACCGCCCGTGGATCCGCCGGAGGCGTGTCACTCCACTCGACCAGCTTCTCAGCCAGCCAGGCGATCAACCCTGCCGGGGAGTCGTTCAGCGCCGCCGCCAGAGTGTCGGGGCGCGTCGCCTGCACGTGACCGTACGCGCCGTTGGCGCCGCCCCACTGCTGGAGGCGCGCGAAGAACGCCACCTCGTCGGGCGCCGTGAGTTTCGGACGCTCGGCCATCGACGGGAAGTGCGAGTGCGTCACGATGACGCCGCTCACCGCGTCGGGATAGGAGCCGGCGATCAGATCGTTCACGTTGGCCGACACGTCCTCGCCGTACGTGAGGTACTTCTCGTAACCCAGCACATCCGTCATGAGCGCGTGCATCGTGGCGGCAAGGCGGACCTCGGTGACCGGCCCGTCGGTGTAGGCCGAGGAGTAGCCGAAGCCGGGAAAGCTCGGCACGACGACGTGGAAATCGGGCAGCAGGTCGGCGAAATCCAGCTGCAGTGCGAACGTGTGCGGCCAGCCGTGCATGACCAGCAGGGCCGGCGCATCATCGCGGTCGGAACGCAGGTGGGCGAAATGGACGGTGCTGTCCCCGATCTCGGCGAGGAATTGCGGATGCCGGTTGAGCCACTGTTCGCGGCCCCGCCAGTCCCACGTGCGCCACGTCGCGACGAGCTCGGCGAGGTAGTCGGCGCTCATGCCGGACTCCGGCCGGCGTGGTGAGTCCGGCAGCGGCCGGAACCGCGCGAGACGCTCTCGCAGATCGTCGAGTTCGGAATCGGGCACCTGGATCGAGAAGGGGCGCTGGCTGCTCACACGCCGAAGCTACTCGGCACCCCCGACACGCTCCCGTACGCTCCGCATGGCTTCCCGCATCCGCGCGAAGGTGCACGCTTCGATGCTGGCACGGGACCCCACAGTGATGCGTGAGGGGAGGATGGTCAGGCGCTCTTGCGCTTCTCCCGCAGGACGAGCGTGGGAAGGGCGCCCTCTTCGACGGCCGCTCGGGTCACGACGACCTTGTCGACGTCGTCTGTCGAGGGGATCTCGAACATGATCGGGCCAAGCACGTCCTCGAGGATCGCGCGCAGGCCGCGAGCGCCCGTCTTGCGAGCCACGGCGAGGTCGGCGATGGCCTCGAGCGCCTCACGGTCGAACTCGAGTGCGACGCCGTCGAGCTCGAACATGCGGTGGTACTGCTTCACGAGTGCGTTCTTCGGCTCGGTGAGGATCTCCATGAGCGCTTCGCGATCGAGCGGCGAGACCGAGGCGATGACGGGCAGTCGGCCGATGAACTCGGGGATCAGCCCGAACTTGTGGAGGTCTTCGGGCTGCACGTCGCCGAAAAGGTGGAGGTCTTCGTCCTTGCGGTGCAGCGAGGCGCCGAATCCGACGCCGTGCTTGCCGACGCGCGACGAGATGATGTCTTCGAGACCGGCGAAGGCGCCGGCGACGATGAAGAGCACGTTCGTCGTGTCGATCTGGATGAATTCCTGATGGGGGTGCTTGCGCCCGCCCTGGGGCGGCACCGACGCGACCGTTCCCTCGAGGATCTTCAGCAGCGCCTGCTGGACGCCC
Organism: Microbacterium sp. LWS13-1.2; assembly: GCF_040144835.1. Taxonomy (NCBI): domain Bacteria; kingdom Bacillati; phylum Actinomycetota; class Actinomycetes; order Micrococcales; family Microbacteriaceae; genus Microbacterium; species Microbacterium sp. LWS13-1.2. The sequence continues at coordinate 393,516 of NZ_CP151632.1, read as the reverse complement.
TCGCCCGACACATCGCGGGTGATCGACGGGTTCTCGGCCTTGCGGGCGATCTTGTCGACCTCGTCGATGTAGATGATGCCGGTCTCGGCGCGCTTCGTGTCGAAGTCGGCGGCCTGCAGCAGCTTGAGGAGGATGTTCTCGACGTCTTCGCCGACATAGCCGGCCTCGGTGAGTGCGGTGGCGTCGGCGACGGCGAACGGCACGTTGAGACGCTTGGCGAGCGTCTGTGCCAGATAGGTCTTGCCGCAGCCCGTGGGGCCCAGCAGGAGGATGTTGCTCTTGGCGAGCTCGATCTCATCGGCGCGCTGCTCAGCCGACTGGATCGTGCCGTGCGCGCGGACGCGCTTGTAGTGGTTGTACACGGCGACCGACAGTGCCCGCTTGGCGTCGGTCTGACCGACGACGTACTCCTCGAGGAACGCGAAGATCTCGCGGGGCTTGGGCAGATCGAAGTCTGCGACGACGCCCGATGAGGACTCGGCCATGCGTTCTTCGATGATCTCGTTGCAGAGTTCGACGCATTCGTCGCAGATGTAGACGCCCGGTCCTGCGATCAGCTGCTGGACCTGCTTCTGACTCTTCCCGCAGAAGGAGCATTTGAACAGGTCGGCGCTCTCACCGATGCGTGCCATGCCGCTCCTCCTCGTGACGTCGGGGCAAGCCCCCCAGCTGTTCTCCGAGCCTAATAGCTGACGCCGACATGCGGCGGCATTGCGACGCACGTTGTGGAATCGTCGGTTTCGCGCTGAGCGGACGAGGCACCCGGGAGCACGACGACGCCCCGCCGCCGGAGAATCCGGACGACGGGGCGTCGAAGAACCGCTGCTGTCGAAACGACTACTTCGTCAGCGCCGCCTGCTGGCCGCGCTTGCGCGTGGTGAGCACCTGGTCGACGAGACCGTATGCGACGCTCTCCTCGGCGGAGAGGATCTTGTCGCGGTCGATGTCCTTGTTGACCTCTGCCTGCGTCTTGTTCGAGTGCTTCGCGAGCGTCTCCTCGAGCCACGTCCGCATACGCAGGATCTCTGCGGCCTGGATCTCGATGTCGGACGCCTGACCGTGCCCGGCCTCGCCGACGGCGGGCTGGTGGATCAGGATGCGGGCGTTCGGCAGCGCGAGGCGCTTGCCGGGGGCGCCGGCCGCCAGCAGCACGGCAGCCGCCGAGGCGGCCTGACCGAGCACGACCGTCTGGATCTGTGGCGACACGTACTGCATGGTGTCGTAGATCGCAGTCATCGCCGTGAACGAGCCGCCGGGCGAGTTGATGTACATGATGATGTCGCGGTCGGGATCCTGGCTCTCGAGCACGAGGAGCTGGGCCATGACGTCATCCGCCGACGCGTCGTCGACCTGGACGCCCAGGAAGATCACGCGGTCCTCGAACAGCTTGTTGTACGGGTCCTGGCGCTTGTAGCCGTAAGCCGTGCGCTCCTCGAACTGCGGCAGGATGTAGCGGCTGCCGGGCATCTGGAGGCCCTGAGGTGCCAGCGGCGCGCCGCCGAAGGTGGGGGTCTGCATTCGGGTTCTCTCTCTTTCGCCTTCGGGTGCCGTCAGCTCGCGGTTCCGGCGGTGCCGCCGCCGCCGATGACGTCGAGGGCCGAGTCGCGGATGTGGTCGACGAAGCCGTAATCGAGCGCCTCGGGGGCCGTGAACCAGCGGTCGCGGTCGCCGTCGGCGTTGATCTGCTCGACGGTCTTGCCGGTCTGCGACGCCGTGATCTCGGCGAGTCGCTTCTTCATGTCGAGGATCAGCTGGGCCTGGGTCTGGATGTCGCTCGAGGTCCCGCCGAAGCCGCCGTGCGGCTGGTGCAGCAGCACGCGGGCGTTGGGCGTGATGTAGCGCTTGCCCTTCGTGCCGGCGGTCAGCAGCAGCTGCCCCATCGACGCCGCCATGCCGATGCCGACGGTCACGATGTCGTTGGGCACGAACTGCATGGTGTCGTAGATCGCCATGCCGGCCGTGATCGACCCACCGGGCGAGTTGATGTAGAGGTAGATGTCCTTCTCGGAGTCCTCAGCGGCGAGCAGCAGGATCTTCGCGCAGATCTCGTTGGCGTTGTCGTCGCGCACCTCCGACCCCAGCCAGATGATGCGGTCCTTCAGCAGCCTGTCGAAGACGCTGGTCGCGACAAGTGGTTCGGCCATGTGTACTCCTGTTTCCTTGGGTCGCCATCGAATCTACCGGCGCGCCACGAGCGACCCGCCCGTGTTCGCCCTGGGCAGAGCGGGCGCCGGACGCAAGAGGACGGATGCCGCGGCATCCGTCCTCTTGTCTCAATCGGTCACTGCGCGAGTGCCGGCCCAAGCTCGCGTCACTCGGCGGCGGCAGCCTTCTTCGCCGGAGCCTTCTTCGCGGGCGCCTTCTTGGCCGGAGCCTTCTCAGCGGCGGCCTCGTCGGCGTCGGCGGCCTCGGCGGCCTTCTTGGCGGCGGGCTTGCGCGCGGGAGCCTTCTTGGCGGGCTTCGCGGCCTCCTCGGCCTCGATCACGGCGTCGGCGTCGGCCGCGGCATCCGCGATCTCCTCCGCCTCCTCCACGACCTGTTCCTCGTCCGCGGCCTCGTCCTCCGTGGCGACGAAGCCGCTGAGGTCGACCGGGTTGCCGTTGGTGTCGACGACGGTGACCTTGCCGAGCGCGACGGCCAGAGCCTTGTTGCGGGCGACCTCGCCGATCATGGCGGGGAGCTGGTTGCCCTCCTGCAGCGCGTTCACGAACTCCTGCGGAGCCATGCCGTACTGGGCGGCGGACTGCACGAGGTACTGCGTGAGCTCGTCCTGCGAGACCTGCACGTTGACCGTCTCGGCGATCTTGTCGAGGAGCATCTGCGTCTTGAACTGCTTCTCGCTCGCTTCGGCGACCTCGGCCCGGTGCACGTCGTCCTCGAGACGACCCTCACCCTCGAGGTGGTTGTGCACCTCGTCCTCGATGAGCTGCGGCGGAACGGGGATCTCGACCTGCTCGAGCAGCGTCTCGATCAGCTTGTCGCGCGCGGCCGAGCCCTGCGTGAACGCGCCCTGCTGGCCGACGCGCTCCTTGAGGCTGTCGCGCAGCTCGGCGATGGTGTCGAACTCGCTCGCGATCTGAGCGAAGTCGTCGTCTGCCTCGGGAAGCTCGCGCTCCTTGACGGCCTTGACGGTCACCGAGACCTCGGCCTCGTCACCGGCGTGGTCGCCGCCGACGAGCTTCGAGCGGAACGTGGTGTCCTCACCGGCGGTCAGGGAGTCGATCGCCTCGTCGATGCCCTCGAGGAGCTCGCCCGAGCCGACCTCGTACGACACGCCCTCGGCGCGGTCGATCTCGGCGTCCTCGATGGTGGCGACGAGGTCGAGCTCCACGAAGTCGCCGGTGGCGGCGGGGCGGTCGACGGTGACGAGCGTGCCGAAGCGGGCGCGCAGGCGGTCGAGCTCTTCGTCGATGGCGGCCTCGTCGACCTCGATGGCGTCGACCTCGACGGTGGTGCCCTCGAACGACGGAAGGTCGAACTCGGGGCGCACGTCGACCTCGACGGTGACCTCGAGGTCGCCCGAGAAGTCCTTCTCATTCGGCCACTCGGTGACCTCGGCCGACGGGCGGCCGAGCACGCGCAGCTCGTGCGCCGCAGCGGCCTCGCGGTAGAAGGTGTCGAGGCCTTCGCTGACGGCGTGCTCGAGCACCGCGACGCGCCCGATGCGCTGGTCGATGATCGGTGCGGGCACCTTGCCCTTGCGGAAGCCGGGGATCTGCACGTCCTGCGCGATGTGCTCGTACGCGTGCTTGATCGACGGCTTGAGCTCGTCGGGGCTGACCGTGATGTGTAGCTTCACCCGGGTCGGGCTGAGCTTCTCGACGGTGCTGTTCACCATGCCTGTACTTCTCCTCTATCGGACCGCGCGAGGACGCGGCAGTTGAAGGTCTGGGTTCGGAATTCTGAGGGCCGTGATGTCGGGGCGACAGGATTTGAACCTGCGGCCTCCCGCTCCCAAAGCGGGCGCTCTACCAAGCTGAGCTACGCCCCGGGCGGGTTCGCACGCGTGCGTGCGCCTTTCGGCCCCGAGAAGTCTAGCCGACCTGCCCGTGCCCTACCTGCGCGGGCCTCAGATGGACTCCACCCAGGCGGCTCGCCAGGCGGGAGCCGGAAACGGCTTCGTCCAGTACGCGGTCTCTTTCGCGATGCGACCGTCGCGCAGCTCGAAGAGGAAGACCGTCTGATAGGGATCGCCGTCGCCATAGTCCAGATCTGCCTGCAGGACCCACATGTCGCCTTCGCCGGTGAGCCGCCGGGGCGAGATGCTCGGAAGGCGCGGGAAGGCGCCGTAGATCGCGCGGCGATTGGCGGCGCCGACGATGCGCTCCCCGGACTGCGGCCACTCCATGACGGCGTCGTCGTGGAACAGATCGTCCATTCCGCCGATCTCGCCGGCGTTGAGCGTCGCCACGAGCGCTTCGACCACTTGCCTGCCCGTGCGTTCCATCGCAGCATTCCTTCCCTCAGCCGCGCGTCGGGGCTGCGGGTCGGAAAAGGATGACCGCCGCGATGTACTACGATTGGGCGGTGCCCGTTCGCGGGCGCACGGGGATGTAGCTCAATGGTAGAGCCTCAGTCTTCCAAACTGATGGTGCGGGTTCGATTCCCGTCATCCCCTCCACGGGGCCCGACGTACCGCCGAAGGCGTTCGGCGGGCCTTTCGCGTGGATGCCGTCCGAACGGTCACCCGGACCCATCGCCCGCCCCGCGACTGCGCGCCTGCTGCTCGGACCGCCGGAGGAAAGGCTGGGGGCGGAACGTCTCGGGGTGGCTCAGCCACGACGCCGCGACGGGAGGAAACTCCATCCGGAGGCGGTGCCGGTCCAGGCGGCGCTCTGTGGCATCGGGATCGTCGATGATCGTGTCGATCGCCGTCGTGAGCCAGCCCGTCAGCACCTCGGCGTTGGGCTCGTCGATCTCGGCGATGATGCCTCGCGCGAGGGGAAGGTAGTGCCGAATGCCGCTGCGCTGCCCGAGACCCATGTCCTTGGCGCGGGATGCCCGGTAGCCCTCGAGCGCATCGACGAGTCGCCGCCGCTCGGACCGGCGGATGAGGTCCACGTTCTGGGCGGCCAGCCGATTCGCAGCCGACGACGCCCGCAGTGCCGCTACGGCCAGCACCGTGGCCACCGCAGCCGAGATGAGCGCGACGACGAGGGCGATCAGCCCCACTCGACTCTGGCTCTCCAGCAGAGTGACGACGACGTCGAGCCGGCAGCTGACAGGATCCAGGCGCTCCTCACAGGCTCCCACGGGGCAACCATACTGGCCCGGGCGAGACGCGCACAGGGCGGTGCTGCGAGCGCGAGCGACGGGCGGGGCCGCCGCCGCTGGGGGCCCTCGTGTACACGCGATCCGCGCTATTGCGCCGGCGCCGCAGCGGGCAGACTGACAGCAGCACCGTTCCCAACTCGCTGAGGAGCCGCGATGAGCAGCACGACCCCCGCCCCGCAACCGGGACCGCCGAAGAAGCTGCCGCGCCGCCCGGCATCCAGCCTCGCCGAGAAGTGGACGCGCATGGACGACGTCGACGTCTTCTATCGCGAGTCGCCGCGGCCGTCCCGCGATCCTCGCGTCATGGCGCACGTGCACGGCTTCGGGCTGTCGGGCCGCTACCTGCTGCCGACGGCCGAGATGCTCGCCGACGAGTTCCACACCTACGTGCCCGACCTGCCCGGCTTCGGCCGGAGCGGCAAGCGGCGGGACATGCTCGACATCCCCGACCTCGCTCGCGCCGCGCTCGACTTCCTCGACGATCGAGGCGTCGAGAAGGCGACGCTCGTCGGCAACTCCATGGGATGCCCGGTCATCATCGAATTCGCGCATCGATATCCCGACAGGATCGACCGTGCCGTGCTGGTCTCCCCGGCCGGCGGACTGTTCAATCAGCCGCTGCGCCGGGCGATGAAGCAGCTCTCGCAGGACGCACCGAGAGAGCCGGTCAAAATGGCGCGGGTCGCGGTGCCCGACTACGTGCGCTTCGGCGTGCCGAGCACGGTGCGCATGTTCCGATCGCTCACGCAGTATCCGTCACTCCAGCGACTGCTCGAGATGCACATCCCGACGCTCGTCGTGCTGGGTCAACGCGATCCGCTGCTGCCGCACGCGCATCGCGTCGACGAGATCGCCAGTCAGACCGACAGCCACGTGCTCGTCGTGATGCTGGAGGGCGCCGCGCACGCGATCAACTTCAGTCACCCCGGGCAGCTCGCGCACGTCATCCGGCATTTCATGGACGACCTGCCGATCGAGAACGACCCGGCGTGGCCCGGACACGTGCGCCTCTACGAGGTGCACCGGGGCAAGCACCACCCGCCGACGAAGCCGCGGGACTGATCCGTCCGGGGATCCCACGCAGCCGGTGCGGGGCTCAGACCACGGGACTCGCCTCGAGGTGCTCCCGCACGTGCGCCAGGTAGTGCTCGGCGTTCTGGAGCAGGCCGGCGCGCTCCTCGTCGGTGAGCTCGCGTCGCACCTTGCCGGGCACACCGGCGACGAGCGAGCCGTCGGGGATCTCGGATCCCTCCAGCACGACCGCGCCGCCGGCGATGAGGCATCCCGATCCGATCCGTGCGCCGTTGAGCACGACCGCCCCCATGCCGATGAGCGAGCCGTCGCCGATCGTGCAGCCGTGCACGACGGCGTTGTGGCCGACCGACACGTTCTCACCGATCACGACGGGCTTGCCGGCATCGACGTGCACCGAGACGTTGTCCTGCAGGTTGCTGTTCGCGCCGACGGTGATCGTGTCGCCGTCGGCGCGGAGCACGGCGTTGTACCAGACGCTCGCGCCTGGGGCGAGGGTCACTCCCCCGACGATGCGCGCGCCGGCGGCGACGAACGCCGTGGGGTCGAGGTCGGGAGTTCTCCCGGCGGCGGCGAGCACCGAGGCTCCGGGTGCGATCGTCATGGCTGGCCTCTCTTCGCGAGCGCGGTCTCGATGGCATCGGTGTACCAGGGCGCGAGGGTGTCGGCGAAGGTCACCGTGACGTGGTCCTGGTCGCGGTAGATGTTCGCACCGCCGACGACCGGCGCGCACAGCTCGGCGCCGCAGTAGACATCGGTGAAGTCGAGCAGCGTCGCCGTGTCGAGACCGGATGCCGCATCCTTGAGCGGGTCGTCGGCGACGAGCACGTCCGAGCGGGCACCGTCGCACTCCGCGACGTCGCGCGTACGGAGGCACTTGTTCGGGTCGGTCTCCCATACCGGGTTGTCGACGACGGTGATGACGGGGATGCCGCGATCCATCACCGTGCTCCACGCCTCGCGATAGCCGGCCACAGCAGCGTCGTGGGAGGAGTCGTACCCGGCGGACGAATACGGCGTCGTGGCCAGCGCCGCCGTGAATACGGCATCCAGGTCGGCGCCGTCGATCGCATTCTGCACGCGCTCGCGCCATTCGGTGCACGCAGCGCCGAAGGCTCCAGGCGTCGACAGCGGCGTCGTGTTCCAGGGGCACGCGCCCTTGAACCAGGTGACGAGCTGCCATCCGTTCTCGTCGGCCATCCGCTGGAACGTCGAGAGCAGCTGGTACGCGTGGCTGTCGCCGATGAGCGCGATGCGCGGGGCGTCGTCGTCGTCCGAGCCGAAGGTGCACGATACCGGCCGCGAGTCGGTCAGCTGGACGAAGCACTGCGGGTGCTCTGGGCGGTCGATGCCGGCGAACCCCGGTGCGGGCAGGATCTCGCTGCCGAAGTCGGCGCCGGCGCAGGAGGCGTCGAGAACCGCTGCCGCGCCGAAGCACTCCGGCGGGTTCACCTGCAGCGCGGCGATGTCGCGGGTGCCCTGGTTGTACAGCGGCACGTTGACGAGCCACGCGGTGCTCGCGACGAGAGCGACGACGATCATCGCGGCCAGGGCCGACCAGAGTGTCACCCGTGGCCGCCGCGAGGTCAGCACCTTCCAGCCGCGCGCGGGGTCTTCGACGAACCGCTTGGTCAGCCACGCGAGCACGAAGCACAGCCCCAGCAGCGCGACGCGGTGGTAGATCGTGAGACCCCAGAACGGCACCGACGGCGCGATGACGATCAATGGCCAGTGCCACAGGTAGAGCGAATACGAGATGTCGCCGACGAACTGCGCGGGGCGGATGGCGAGGATGCGCGTCGGGTACCACCATCGGTCGGTGTTGGATGCGGCGATCACCGCGGCGGCACCGAGCGTGGGCAGCGCCGCCATGTACCCGGGGAACGGCGTCTGGGCATCGAACGTGAAAGCGACGTAGAGCAGGAGCAGGATGCCGGCCCAGCCGAGCACGAAGCTGCCGAGGGCGTTGCGCACCCTCAGCATCGGGACGAGCGCGATCAGCGCGCCCACGCCGAACTGCCACATCCTGCCGAACGTGACGAAGTACGCGGGCGCCGGGTTCGTGATCGTGAAGACCACGCAGAACACGAAGGACACCACGGTGACGACCCCGAGCGCGGCGATGACCGTGCGGCGACGCTCGCCGCGGAACCACTTCACGCCGATCCACGCCGCCAGCAGCATGATGAGCGGCCACATCACGTAGAACTGCTCTTCGAGCGACAGCGACCAGTAGTGCTGGACGGTGGTCGGCGCGCCCGCGTGGTTGAGGTAGTCCGCCGAGTTCAGCGCGAGGTACCAGTTCTCGACGTAGAAGGTCGATGCCAGGATCTCGCGCACCTCGTTCGGCAGAGCCGACGTGGGCATGAGGTACGGCGACATGACGACGACCGCACAGAACAGCAGGACGAGGAGGGATGCCGGAAGCAGGCGGCGCGCGCGGCGCGCCCAGAACTGGCCGAGCCGGACCGTGCCGGTCGCGGTGAGCTCGCGCATCAGGTGCGCCGTGATGAGGAAGCCCGAGATGACGAAGAAGATGTCGACGCCGATGTAGCCGCCCGTGAGGCGGCCGGGCCAGAAGTGGTACAGCACGACGCAGAGGACGGCGATCGCGCGGAGTCCCTGCACATGCGGGATGAACCGGGATGGCTCGGCGTGCTCGGGCGAGCGGTCGCGAGGCTCGCGGGTCACGGTCTTGGCGGGAACGCTCAGATGCTGCGGTCCGAGGTCGTGATCGGCGGAAGGCACGAATCGACGTTAGCCGCTGTCGTGCGTCCGGCCCGCACCGACAGCGCGGATTCGCCGGTTTAGCCCAGCCTTGTCTTGCTTGCGGAATGGCTCCCGCTGAGTAGCGTTGCAGTCACTGGAGGGCGATCGCCGAGCTGAGCGACCCTCCGCACGATGGAGGCGACAGATATGACGAACACCCAGACCACCCCCGCAACCGCAGCGAACCCCGACGTCGCCGCCGCGACGGCGCAGTTCCTCACCCCCGTCGTCCTGGGCCTGCAGGCCCTGGCCGTGAACGGGAAGCAGGCGCACTGGAACGTGCGCGGCGCGAATTTCATCGCGATCCACGAGCTCCTCGACTCGGTCGTCGCCCACGCCCAGGATGGCGCGGACCAGGCCGCGGAGCGCATCGTCGCCCTCGGCCTGCCGGTCGACGCCCGTGTCGGCACGGTGGCCCAGAAGACCGCGACGGCCGTACCCGCCGGATTCACGCAGTGGGACGCGCTCATCCGCAACGTGATCACCGACATGGACACCGTCATCGCGGACGTCCAGGCAGCGATCGACGGACTGGACGAGTTCGACCTGACGAGCCAGGACATCGCGATCGGCATCAAGGAGTCGCTCGAGAAGGACCGCTGGTTCCTCTTCGCGCACCTCGCCGAGTGACCTGATCTCGAACGAAGACCCCCGGGAGTCCCGGGGGTCTTCGTCGTCTCAGGGATGCTGCAGGAAGGCGAGGACCGCGAGCACGCGGCGATGCTCGGTACCCGACTCCTCCAGCCCGAGCTTCGCGAAGATCGCGCTGATGTTCTTCTCGACCGCTCCGACCCCGATGAAGAGCCGCTCGGCGATGCTGGCATTGCTGCGTCCCTCCGCCATGAGCGTGAGCACGTCCCGTTCGCGCGGGGTCAGCGCCGCCAGCGGGTCGGGCCGGGCCGACAGCAGCCCCTGCACGACGAGCGGGTCGAGCACCGTGCCGCGCTCGCGGACGCGGCGGACGGCATCCGTGAACTCGTCGAGGGACGTGACGCGATCCTTCAGGAGATAGCCGACCCCGCCCTCGCCGCCCGCGAGGAGCTCACGCGCGTAGACGCCCTCGACGTACTGGCTCAGGACGAGGATGCCGACGTGGGGAAGGGCGGCGCGTACGGCGAGGGCGGCACGGATCCCCTCGTCGCGGAAGCCCGGCGGCAGGCGCACGTCCAGGATCGCGACGTCGGCACGCGCCTCGCGGACCCGCGCCACGACATCCTGCGCATCGCCCCACGCGCCCGCGGTCGTGTAGCCGGCCTCGTCGAACAGCCGGACGAGCCCCTCGCGCAGCAGGACCGAGTCTTCGAAGAGGACGACGCGGAGCGCGGCGGAGTCGTGCGAGGCGGCCATCTCCTCAGAATAGGCATCGTTCATGACGCGACCGCCAGCGGGATGTGCGCTCCGACGGAGGTGGGGCCGCCGGCGGGGCTCGTCACGACGAGGACGCCGCGCAGGCCCGCGACGCGCTCGCGCAGCCCCTCGAGGCCGTGGCCCGTCGTGATGACGGCGCCTCCGCGACCGTTGTCGACGACCCAGACATCGAGGTGGGTGGGCGCGCCGGCCGCGTTGCGGCGAAGCGACGCGCGCACCGTCGCGGCTGTCGCGCCGGAATGCTTCACGGCGTTGGTCATCAGCTCGGCCACCACGAAGTACACCGTCCGCGCCACTTCCTGGCTCACGGCCCGGTCGATGGCCGGATCGATCTCGACCTGCGCCCACAACGGCGAGCCGGCCGCCAGAGCGTCGAGCGCGGCGGCGAGGCCGCGATCCTGAAGGAGCGGAGGCGCGACCCCGCTGGACAGCGCACGCAGCTCGTCGAGTGCCGCCTTGGCGTGGCCGCGGGCCTCACGGGCGAGTTCGGCGGCGGCATCCGCGTCTCCGGCTTCGGCCCGGCGCTCGAGCGCGGCCAGGTCCATCTGCAGGCGCACGAGGCGCTGCTGGGGACCATCGTGGATGTCGCGCTCGAGGCGGCGCAGGGCGACGTCCTCGGCGTGCACCGCGGCGCTGCGGGCGGCGGACTCCGCGCGCACCTCGGCGGCGAGGTCATCGGAGTTCCAGCGGCCGAGCATGCCCCTGGCGACGGCGTGGTGACCGCGGGCCAGTCCGCCCAGCACCCACGGCATGGTGGCCGTGAAGAGGATGCCGGCGAGGAGGTACAGCGTGACCTCGACAGCCCAGCTCGACCATCCGCCGAACAGCCACGGCAGGTAGTCGGCGACGAATCGACCCCATTCGCCGTCGGCGCCGTCGCTGCCGCCGCGAGGGAGGAACGCTCCCCAGAACCAGTAGGTCAGTCCGCCGAGGCCGATGCTCAGCCACACCGTCGTCAGTGCGAACGAGATGGTGCTGATGACGGGGCTCACGATCATGCCGTGCACCAGGTAGAGCCAGTAATGCGCGTTGCGGATGGGTCGCGTGAGCGTCATCCAGAAGCCGGTGCTGTCCGACCTGTCCCGGTTCCACTCCGGCTCCTCGATCTCGGGAAGACCAGTGAGCAGCAGCAGGAACCGGTCGGCGACGCCGAATCCTCTCGCGATGAGCAGGGTGAGCACCCCCAGCGGCAAGCCGATCAGGATGACCAGGAGACCGACGCTCGTCCAGAACAGCGGGGCCAGCACGCTGATCGAGATCATCGCGAGGACGAAGACCGCCAGGAGGTAGAGGGCGCTGCCCGGCGTACGGATCCAGGCCCGCCCATAGGAGGCCCAGAACCCGCTGACGGGTCGTCGGGACGCGTCCGGCTGCAGCGCGGCCGGCTCAGTGGTCGTGACGGTCATCGGTGTCTCCCTCGGGACGCTTCAGGTCGGGCTGCTGGCCCGGTTCGACGACCAGGAACTGTCCCATCATGCCCTGGTCCTCGTGCCACAGCAGGTGGCAGTGGTACATGTACGGAGTGGTCGGATCGGCGTAGTCGTCGAACCGCACCAGCAGCCGGTACTCGCGGTCGCGCTCGAGCGCGATCGTGTCTTTGAAGCCGGCGAGCCGGGCCGGCGGCGGGGCACCGTCGACACTGAGGATGCGGAACTGCGTGTCGTGCACGTGGAACGAGTGCGGCAGCGGATTCTCGTTGCGCACGGTCCACACCTCGCTGGTGTCGACGGTGGCGACGACGTCCGCGCGGCCCAGGTCCATCTGCCGGTCGTTGATGTTGTGGCCCGACATGACGAAGTCGCGCTCGGCTGCGGCACCGCTCGCATCTGCCGCCGGCATGTCCGCAAGCCGCGACGGCACCTCCGGTGAGGCTGCGAGGGATGCCGCGGCCCGCAGCTCCATCACGTCGAAGCCGGCCGCACCCGCGTTGAGCGCCGGGTCCGGCGCCAGGGACCGCAGCACGATGCGCTCCCCCGGCTTCACGGACACCACGATCTCGGCGCGCTCACCCGGCGACAGCGGGATGTCTGTCGCCGTGACGGGCGCCTCGAGCAGGCCGCCGTCGGTGCCGATGAGGGCGAACTCGCGGTCGTCGGCGAACGCGAAGTCGTACATACGTGCGCTCGAGCCGTTCAGAAGACGCAGGCGCACCCGCTCGGTCGTGACGTCGAGGTACGGCGCCACGGTGCCGTTGACCAGGATCGTGTCGCCGAGCACCCCGTCGAACTGCATGCCGAGACCGCCGGCGAACGACCCGTCGGAGTTGAAGGAGCGGTCCTGCACGATGACGGGGAGATCGTCGACGCCATACTCGCGGGGCAGGGCGAGCGCGGCCTCCTCTGCGTCCCGCACCAGGAACATGCCGGCGAGCCCCGCGTCGACCTGCTCACGTGTGCGTCCGTGCAGGTGCGGGTGATACCAGAGGGTGGCCGCGGGCTGGTCGATCGTCCACTCCGGCTGCCACGAGGCACCCGCGGCGATCGGCGAGTAGGGGCCGCCGTCCATGGCGGCAGGAAGGTGCATGCCGTGCCAGTGCACGGTCGTCGGATCGGCGAGGCCGTTGGTCACGTCGACGCGCACCTGCTCCCCGCGCTCGGCGACGAGCGTGGGGCCCAGGTAGGCGCCGTCGTAGCCGAGAGTCGGCGTCTGCCCCTCCGGAACGAGCGACGAGCGGCCCTCCTGGGCGGTCAGCTCGAAGACGCGCACGCCGTCCTCGACATGCGACGGCGCCAGCGGTGGGACCGCGAGCGGCGCGCGGAAGTCGATCGCGCCGACAGCGGGAGGCGTGGCGCGCACGGCGTTGGTGGCGAACCAGATCCCGCCGGCGGCGATGAGGAGGGCGATGACGGCCAGCGGGATCGCGACGAGGACGATGATGAGCCGCCGGCGACGTCGCCGACGCGGTGTCGCGCTCGGCGGCGCCATGGTGGGCGGGGACGGCGGCTGCGGGGGTCGCTGCCTGGACGGGGGGAAGGTCATGCATCCAGCCTCGCGACGACGGCGTCGCGGCGGCATCCGACCCCCTCCCGAACCCGTACGGGGGAAGACCCCCGCACGGCGGGGAGGGCTTTACGCCAGGTGGGTCAGGCGTCCCGCCAGGAGCGTCGCGCCGACGCGCATGCCGCGGAGCCCCGCCTCGTCGGCGGTGAGCGGGTCCCGCTCGCAGATCGCGAGGTCGGCCACGTCGCCCGGCTCGATGCGAGCAGGCTCGGTCGACCCGCCGCGGGTGGATGCCGAGAGCGCGGTGGCGGCATCCACTCGCTGCCCGGGCTGCCAGGCGTCGCGACCGTCGCGCGTGCGGAACACCGCCGCCGCCATCGTCGCCCACGGATCGAGCGGCGCCACCGGCGCATCCGACCCGAACAGCAGGTTCGCCCCGGTGTCGGCGAGAGCGCGCAGCGGGTAGGCCTGTGCGGTCTGGCCCGCCCAGACCCTGTCGGTGAGGTCGCGGTCGTCCAGCGCGTGCTCGGGCTGCACGCTCGCGCCCACGCCCAGACGCGCGAACCGCGGGATGTCGGCGTGAGCGACAAGCTGGGCGTGCTCGATCGTGCCCCACGCGCCCGTCGCCGCGAACGCGTCGAGCGCGTGGGAGTTCGCCACGTCGCCGATCGCGTGGATCGCGGAGGCGATGCCGGCCGCGGTCGCGCGTGTCATCAGATCGACCAGCGTGGCGAGATGGACCGTCAGCAGTCCGTGGTTGTGCGGATCGCCCGGATAGGCCTGGGACGTCGCCGCCGTGCGGGTTCCCAGCGAGCCGTCGGTGATCACCTTGAGCGGACCGACGCGGACCAGGTCGGATGCCGCACCCCGGGCGACATCGCCCGTCTGCAGTCCCTCCGCGACGGCGCGGTCGAGGAACTCGGGGTAGATGCCGAACACGACCCGCAGGGCGTCGAAGCCGTTCGCGAGGCGGCGCACCCAGGCGTCCTCGTTCCACGCCATGTCGAGATCGACGAGCCCCACGACGCCGCGGGAGGCGGCATCCTGCGCCATACGGGCGACGAGCGGATCCGACACCGACGCGTCGACGGCATTGAGCCGCCGCGATATCTCGAACGCGGGCTCTTCACGCAGGACGCCGATGCCGTCGGGCGCGATTCCCTCGCGGCGGAGAGCCGCGGTGTTGAGCCACACGCTGTGCACGTCGGCGTTGATGAGGTAGGTCGGCACCTCGCCGGTCGCCGCGTCGAGGACGGCGAGGTCCGGCGCGTCGCCCCAGAAGGCGTCGCGATACCCGCTGCCCACGCGGCGTCCGTCGGCCATCGTCTGCGCCGCCGACATGAGCGCCGCCGCATGGGCGGCGGATTCCGCCTGACCCAGAGCGACGCGCTGCGCGGTGAGCGCCCACTGCACGGTGTGCACGTGGTGGTCCCAGAGACCGGGGATGACGCAGCCGCCGCCGGCGTCGAGCACACGCCCGCTCCGTGGCAGCGCCCCGGCGGGCGCGATGTCGACGACGAGTCCCTCGGCCAGGTGGACGTCGACAGGGTCGGACCCGAAGGGGTCGGTGCGCTGAGACCCGGTCAGCCGCGCGTTCGCGATCACGTCGGGGGCGTCGCCGCGGGCGAACGTCATCGGGCCGCCTTCCGGGTTTCGAGGTCGCGGCGCATCTCGGCCGGCAGCCGTCGATCGGCGTAGGGGCTCGCACCGGCCGCGAGCTCGACGATCACCGTCTCGACGACGTCGTCGGGTTTGTTCTGGCTGAGCTTGCGCTTGCCGACGACCCGGGTGGCTGTGAGGCGGAACCCCGCCGTCCCTCTCTCCAGGCGACGGACGAACTCGGGGTCGTTGGGAGGCGCCCACATCAGCCGGGGCTGCGGCATGCCGCTCTCGAAGCGCGCCACGAGGCGTTCGAGCACCTCGAGGTTCTCCTCGGGCGTCAGCAGCTCCGGGATGCCGGTGAGATGCGCCGAGACGAAGTTCCAGGTCGGCACGCTCTGCGCGTCGCCGTACCAGCCGGGCGAGATGTACCCGTGGGGGCCCTGCACGACGACGAGAAGCTCGCGCTCGCCCAGTCCGTGGATGAGGTCGTCGGGCTTGCCGACGTGGCCCACGATGGTGAGGTCGTCCCGGTCGGCGTCCAGGAGCACCGCGTAGTGCGAGGCGACGAGCCCAGCGTCCGTGGAGCTGACCAGCGTGACCCACGGATTCTGCTCGATGAGGCGGCGGATCTCGCCGACATCCGACATCGCGAAGCTCGGGTTCTGGCGCATGGACTCAGCCTATTCGCGCAGCGGAGGCGTCAGCCGCGGCGTCAGGCCTGACAGGACGGGCACCAGTAGAGCTTCCGGGTGGCGACCTCTTCGACGACGATCGCCGTGCCGCACACGCGGCAGGGCAGCCCGGCGCGGTGGTAGACCCAGTGCCGGTCGTCGCGGCTCGCCATCGCCTTGCGGTAGGCGTCCGGGTCGAGGTCGTCCATCGTCATCATCTGGCCGGTCTCGACACCGATCGCGAGAAGCCGCACCCAGTCGCGCCAGATTTCGCGCACGACCTCCTCGGGCACGTCGCGACCCGGGGTATGCGGGTTCTGGCGCGCACGGAACAGCAGCTCGGCTCGGTACACGTTGCCGATGCCGCTGACGACGCTCTGGTCCATGAGCAGCAGGCCGATGGACGTCGGCTTGCGGCGCACCACCGAGGTGAACCGCTCCTCGCCCTCCGTGACGTCGTCGACGAGGGGGTCGGGGCCGAGCTTCGCGATGGTGGCTGCTACCTCGTCCGGGGTCTGCAGCTCGCAGGCCGTCGGTCCGCGCAGATCGGCGCACGTGACGTCCGTGAGAAGCCGCAGTCGCACCTGCCCCACCACGGGCGGCGGCCACTCGTCGCCCTCGTCGGCGAGACCCGTGGTCTGCTCCGACATCCGCACGTGCACGCGGGTCCGCCGGGGGGCGCCGATCGAAGTCAGCGAGTTCTCCCCGGCACTGTCGAGGATCACCTCGCCGAGCTCGGTCCCCCGCTGGTTGGTCTGCCCCATCCGGCCGTTCGCCGAGGCGATCGTGGGATCGACGACGATCTCCCCGGCGAAGTCCCATGCGCCGTACATGCCCAGATGCACCCGCAGCCACAGATCGTCGTCGAATTCGAGGAACATCTGCTTGCCGACGGCCCGCACCTGCGTCGCGGTGCGGCCGCTGAGGATCGCGGCGCCTTCGACGAAGCGGCCCTGCGGACTGGAGGCCGCGATGGCGCGGCCGACGAAATTGCGGTCGAACTGGCGGGCGATGCGATGGACGGAGTGGCCCTCGGGCATCGGGTCAGCCGGCTTCGGGGTCGAACGAACTGTCGTCGGCGGCCAGGACGTCGGGCTGCTGAGGGGCGCGCGGGTCGGGCTGCAGCGTGCCGTCCTCCTCGTAGGCCGCCAGCTGCGCGATGCGCCGCGCGTGACGTTCCTCGCCCGAGAACGGCGTCTCGATGAAGCGGTCGATGAAGGTCGTCGCCTCTTCGAAGGTGTGCTGGCGGGCGCCGATCGCGATGACGTTCGCGTCGTTGTGCTCACGCGCGAGCTCGGCGGTGGCGATGCTCCACGCAAGAGCCGCACGGACGCCGATCACCTTGTTCGCTGCGATCTGCTCGCCGTTGCCCGAGCCGCCGAAGACGACGCCGAGCGTCTCGATGCCGGCGGCCTGGTCCCGCACGACCGCCTGGGCGGCACGGATGCAGAACGCCGGGTAGTCATCGAGCGGGTCGTACTCGAGGGGGCCGTGGTCGACGACTTCGTGACCCGCCGCCGCGAGATGGTGCTGCAGCTGCGTCGAGAACTCGAGGCCGGCGTGGTCGGTCGCGATGTGGATGCGCATGGGCTCAATCCTAGGGAAGCCGGAGGGGACGGTGACGGATGCCGACAGCTCGGTGCCGGGCGGTGCTGCGGTGGTGTGCGGGGCTCAGGGTGCGACGCCGGCGGCAGCCGGCTTGAAGCCCGCGCGCACGTTCTCGCAGCAGGCCGGGCGGCACACGTCGAACCACGGCCCGAGGTCCGTCGCGTGCGGGCGCTCCGCCGCGGGCGTGCCGCTCAACCGCTCCTGGACGAGGTCGACGAGCCCCGACACGAAGACCGGGTCGACACCGGGGGTCGGCGTGCGCACGGCACGGATGCCCGCCTCCGCCGCGGCATCCATCGCTTCGGTGTCGAGGTCCCAGAGGACCTCCATGTGGTCGCTCATGAAGCCGAGGGGGACGATCGCCACCGCCTGCACACCGGCAGCGGGAAGCTCGGCGATCACATCGTTGACGTCGGGCTCCAGCCACGGCTGGCTGGGCGGGCCCGAGCGCGACTGGTACACGAGATCCCACGCGACGCGGTCGGCGCCCTGCACGTCTGCCGCGACTGCCGCCATGACCACCTCGGCGACGGCGAGGTGCTGGGCCGCGTACGCGCCGCCCTCCCCGAGATCACGGTGCTGCTCGTCGCCTTCGCGGGGGCCCGACCGCTCGGCATCCGCTGTCGGGATGCTGTGGGTCGAGAACAGCACGCGCACCGCCTCCGGGGCGATGCCGTCGGCGAGGAATCCTCTCACGGCGTCGCGCACGCCGTCGACGAAGGGCTGCACGAAGCCGGGGTGGTCGAAGAACTGGCGGACCTTGTCGATGGTGACGGTGTTCTCGAGCCCGGTGTCGGTCAGCACGCGCGCGAAGTCCTCGCGGTACTGCCGGCAGCTCGAGAACGAGGAGTAGGCGCTCGTTGCGAGGCCGAGAAGCCTCGTGTCGCCGGCGGCCGCGGCATCCGTCACCGCCTCATCCAGGTACGGCGCCCAATTGCGGTTGCCCCAGTACACCGGCAGGTCGATGCCGCGGCTGGCGAGCTCAGCCTCCAGCGCGGCCTTCAGCGCACGGTTCTGCGCATTGATCGGGCTCACCCCGCCGAAGTGGCGGTAGTGGTGCGCGACCTCTTCGAGGCGCTCGTCGGGGATACCGCGCCCGCGCGTGACGTTGCGGAGGAAGGGGATGACGTCGTCCTGACCCTCGGGACCGCCGAAGCCGGCGAGCAGGAGGCCGTCGTAGGCGACAGCCTGCTCGACGTACGGAGCCCCGGATGCGGCGGCGGGCGATGCGAACGGTACGACGTGCTGCTCGGGAGAGGTCACTCCCCCATCCTGACACTGCTCACTCGGCCGCCTCAGCGATATGATGACTTCATCATGCCACTAACACAGAGTCAGCGCCCGCTCTACGAGGTCAAGGCCGGACTGTTCAAGGGACTCTCACACCCGCTCCGGATCCGCATCCTCGAACTGCTCGCCGCCGCGGAGGAGGTGAGCGTCGCGGAGCTGCAGACCGAGACGGGGCTCGAGGCATCCCACCTGTCGCAGCACCTCGCGGTGCTGCGACGGCACCGGCTCGTGGCGTCCGAGCGGCGTGCGAGCCACGTGTACTACAGCCTCGCCGACGCGCGCGTCGCCGAGCTGCTCGCTGTGGCGCGTGCGCTGCTGATCGGGATGCTCGCGGGAGACAGGGACCTGCTCGCCGACGCCGGCTCCCTTCCCGCCCTGCCCACGCGATGAGTGCGACCGATGGCTCGGCGCGAGCACCTCGCGCAACCCGTCTGATGCGGTCGATGCGAGAGCTCCTGCCCTCGCTCGGCGACTACCGTCTGCTCCGACGCACCTGGCGTGGCGACCTTCTCGCCGGGGTGACGGTCGGCATCGTCGCTCTCCCGCTCGCCCTCGGCTTCGGCGTCAGCTCGGGACTCAGCGCCGAGGCCGGGCTCGTCACCGCGATCGTGGCCGGTCTGCTCGCAGCGGTGTTCGGAGGGTCGAACGTGCAGGTGTCGGGGCCGACGGGAGCGATGGTCGTGGTGCTGCTGCCGATCGTCGCCGCCCACGGCGCCGGCGCCGTCGCGGCGCTCAGCGTGATGGCGGGAGTCGTGGTGCTGGCTGCCGGAGCACTGCGACTGGGGCGCGCCGTGTCGTTCGTCCCCTGGCCGGTCATCGAAGGCTTCACGCTCGGTATCGCCGTCATCATCTTCCTGCAGCAGATCCCCCTCATCGTGTCGCCGATCACGCCGAGCGCCGGCGAACACAGCGCGAACGCCGTCGTGGCCGCCGTCCAGGCGATCGCGAACGCCGACTGGGCGTACGTGCCGTGGGCGGCCGGCGCCGCCGCGATCGTGGCGGCATGCATGCTGGTCGCGCCACGGATCCACGCCGCGCTGCCCGGCTCGCTGATCGGCATCGTCTTCGCCACGGTGCTCGCCGCCGTGCTGGCCACGCCGCTCGCCACGATCGGCGTGCTGCCGTCCTCGCTGCCCCTGCCGGTCCTTCCCATGCTCGATCCGGCCACGCTCGGCGAGCTCGCCGTCCCCGCGCTCACCGTGGCGGCACTCGCCGCCCTCGAGTCGCTGCTCTCGGCGCGGGTCGCCGCATCATTGGCCGATACCGGGCCGTACGACCCCGATCGCGAGCTCGTCGGGCAGGGCATCGCGTCGATCGGCTCGGGGCTGCTCGGCGGGATGCCTGCGACAGGGGCCATCGCGCGCACCGCCGTCAACGTGCGCTCCGGCGGACGCACGCGGCTCGCATCGATCGTGCACGCGCTGGTGCTCGTCGGCGTCGTGCTGGTCGCAGCGGGGCCGGTGGGCGCCATCCCGCTCGCCGCCCTCGCCGGGGTGCTCATGGTCACGGCGCTGCGGATGGTCCACGCGCGGACGGTGCGCTCGGTCCTGCGGTCGACGCGGTCCGACGCCGCCGCGTTCATCGTCACTGCAGTGATCACGGTGTCGTTCGACCTGATCGTCGCGGTCGCGATCGGCGTCGTCTTCGCCGGCGTCGTCGCTCTGCGCCGCGTCTCGCGCGCGACCGGGGTCCAGCGCGAAGCGCTCGCCGGCGCGCCGGAGCCGGGCGACGAGCGCATCGCGATCGTGCGGATCGACGGCCCGCTGTTCTTCACCGCGGCCGACCGGGTCTTCGACACGGTGATGCACATCAGCGGGGTGTCGGTCGTCATCCTGCGGATGTCGCAGCTCGAGCTCGTCGACGCGTCCGGGGCGCGCATCCTCACCGAGATCGTCCAGTCGCTCGAGCGGCGCGGGGTGACGGTGCTCATCAAGGGCGTACAGCCCGGCCACGAGGAGCTGTTCCGGACCGTCGGAGTGCTCGACTCGCTCCGGCATCACAACCACCTGTTCGACACCCTCCCCGCCGCGGTCGAGCACGCGCGGAGCCACGTGCGTCGTGAGCCGCGGGGACTCACCGCGTAGGCTGGGACGGTTGTCGCCGGCGCCAGCAGCGTCGGCCGTGGCATCCGAAACCCCTCACCCCTGGGAGCAAGAGCAGTGCCTGGAGAGAATCTCACCCGCATCGAGGCGCAGGAGCGCCGCGCGATCGTCGACACGCAGTCCTACGAGATCGCGCTGGACCTGACGAAGGGCGCCGAGATCTTCGGATCGCGCACCGTCGTCCGCTTCACCGCCACCGCTGGTGCCGCGACGTTCATCGACCTGATCGCGCGCTCCGTGCGCGAGATCACCCTCAACGGCCGATCCATCGACCCGGTGTCCGCCTTCGCGGATTCGCGCATCGCGCTCGACGGTCTCGCCGCCGACAACGAGCTCGTCATCGACGCCGACTGCCTCTACACGAACACGGGCGAGGGCCTGCACCGCTTCGTCGACCCGGTCGACGGCGAGGTGTACCTCTACTCGCAGTTCGAGGTTCCCGACTCCCGCCGCGTCTTCGCGGTGTTCGAGCAGCCCGACCTCAAGGCGACGTTCGCCTTCACGGTGACCGCGCCCGAGCCGTGGAAGGTCGTCTCCAACTCCCCCACCCCCGAGCCCACGGCGCATGGCGATGGCACCGCGACGTGGCGCTTCGAGCCCACTCCCCGCATCTCGTCGTACATCACGGCGCTCATCGCCGGCCCCTACGAGGCGACGTTCTCCGAGCTCACCAGCTCGTCGGGCCGCGTCATCCCCCTCGGCGTGTACGGCCGCAAGAGCCTCTGGCAGTTCCTCGACTCCGACTACATCTTCGACAAGACGCGTCAGGGCTTCTCCTACTTCGAGGAGAAGTTCGACTACGCCTACCCGTTTGCGAAGTACGACCAGCTGTTCGTCCCCGAGTTCAATGCGGGTGCGATGGAGAACGCCGGCGCGGTGACCTTCACCGAGACGTATGTCTTCCGCTCGAAGGTGACGGATGCCGTCAAGGAGCGTCGCGTCGTCACGATCCTGCACGAGCTCGCGCACATGTGGTTCGGCGACCTCGTCACCATGAAGTGGTGGAACGACCTCTGGCTCAACGAGTCGTTCGCCGAGTGGGCGTCGACGATCGCCACCGCCGAGGCCACCGAGTGGACAGAGGCGTGGACGACCTTCAACGCCATGGAGAAGACCTGGGCGTACCGCCAGGACCAGCTGCCTTCCACGCACCCCGTCGTCGCCCAGATCAACGACCTCGAGGACGTGCAGGTCAACTTCGACGGCATCACGTACGCAAAGGGCGGCTCGGTGCTCAAGCAGCTGGCCGCTTGGGTCGGCATCGACGAGTTCTTCGCCGGTGTGGGCGCGTACTTCAAGAAGCACGAGTGGTCGAACACCGAGCTGTCGGACCTGCTCTCCGAGCTCGAGGTCACCAGCGGCCGTGAGCTCTCGACGTGGTCGAAGAAGTGGCTCGAGACCGCGGGCGTCAACACGCTGTCGCCCGAGATCGTGACGGATGTCGACGGCACCATCACCCGCTTCGCGATCGTGCAGACCGCGCCCGCCGACTACCCCACCATCCGACCGCACCGTCTCGGCGTCGGCTTCTACGATCTTGACGGTGACGCCCTCGTGCGCGTGCACCACATCGAGCTCGACGTCGACGGCGACCTGACCGAGGTGCCCGAGCTCAAGGGCCGCAAGCGCCCCGCGCTCGTGCTGCTGAACGACGAAGACCTGGCATACGCCAAGATCCGCCTCGACGACCAGTCGCTGCAGACCGCGATCGACCACCTCGGCAAGATCAGCGACCCGCTCGCCCGCTCGCTGGTGTGGGGTGCCGCGTGGGACCAGACGCGCGACGCCGAGGCATCTGCGTCGGACTACATCGACCTGGTGCTGCGCAACATCGGCGCCGAGACCGAATCGACGACGGTGCGCACGACGCTCGCCCAGCTGCAGCTCGCGGCGAAC
The DNA here is from genome assembly GCF_040144835.1 of Microbacterium sp. LWS13-1.2. Classification (NCBI taxonomy): domain Bacteria; kingdom Bacillati; phylum Actinomycetota; class Actinomycetes; order Micrococcales; family Microbacteriaceae; genus Microbacterium; species Microbacterium sp. LWS13-1.2. Next base: position 370,964 of record NZ_CP151632.1, on the reverse strand, counting down.
TCGTACGTGGCGCCCGAGAAGCGCGACGTCACCCGCACCCACGTCGCCGACGCACTCTGGAAGCTCGCCGAGGCGGCAGAGGCCGGCAGTGACAGCCAGCTGCAGTTCGTCACCGCATTCGCCTCCGCGGCCGCCACCCCGAGCCAGTGGGAGAAGGTGCGTCAGGTGCGCGACGGCGAGGTGGCCTTCGCCGACCTGGCGATCGACACCGACCTGTCGTGGCAGCTGCTCGTGTCGCTCGCCGCCGGCGGCGTCGTGACGGCGGACGACATCGACGCCGCGCTCGCAGCCGACAACACCGCCAAGGGCGGCGAGTTCGCCGCCCAGGCCAAGGCCGCGCTGCCCTCGGCCGAGGCGAAGGCCGCCGCGTGGTCGTCGCTCGTCGACAGCGACGACCAGCCGAACACGATCGTCCGGGCCGCCGCGCTCGGCTTCGTGCACCCGGCCGGCCGTGAGCTGCTCGACGGCTTCGTCGCGCGCTACTTCGACGCACTGCTGCCGATCTGGGGCTCGCGCACCTATCAGATCGCGCAGTACCTGATCGTCGGGCTCTACCCCGCGCCGCTCGCGAACGTCGCCCTGCGCGACGCCACGCGCGCCTGGCTCGAGGCGAATGCCGACGCCGCCCCGGCGCTGCGCCGACTCGTCGCCGAGAACCTCGCGGGCATCGAGCGCGCCCTCTCGGTGCAGGACCGCGACGCCCAGTAGCCGGCACTCGGATGCCCCGGCCCGTCGCCTGAGCCTGTTCACGGGCTCAGGTTCGGCCGGGGCATCCGTCGTTCCGGCACCGTGGTACCACTCGCCGTGGCGCACTCTCGTCCTCCAGGTGGACGCGCCCGAAGCCGCCCGCTCCTAGCGTGGGAGCATGATCGTTGCAGAGAATCTCACGAAGCGATTCGGAGACAAGACCGCCGTATCGGACGTGTCGTTCACGGTGCAGCCGGGCAAGGTGACCGGGTTCCTCGGTCCGAACGGTGCCGGCAAGTCCACCACCATGCGCATGATCGTGGGCCTGGACCGGCCCACGTCGGGCACCGTCACCGTCGGTGGAGAGCCGTATTCGCGGCTGCGCGCGCCGCTGACCGAGGTCGGGGTGCTGCTCGACGCGAAGGCGGTGCACACGGGCCGCTCGGCCCGCAACCACCTGCGCGCGATGGCCGCGACCCACGGCATCGGCAATGCGCGGGTCGACGAGGTCATCGAGCTCACCGGAATCGGATCCGTGGCCGGCAAGCGCGCCGGGAAGTTCTCGCTGGGCATGGGCCAGCGGCTCGGCATCGCCGCGGCCCTCCTCGGCGACCCCCGGACCCTGATCCTCGACGAGCCGGTGAACGGGCTCGATCCCGAGGGCGTCCGTTGGGTGCGCCAGTTCGTCCGCTATCTCGCGGCCGAAGGGCGCACGGTCCTGCTGTCCTCCCACCTGATGAGCGAGATGGCGCAGACCGCCGATCACGTCATCGTCCTCGGCCGCGGCCGGGTGCTCGCAGACGCCGAGCTCTCCGAGCTGGTGCGCGCCTGGACCACCAACACCGTGGCGGTGCGCTCCCCGCGCCTCACCGAACTCGTCGCGGCGCTGGCCGGCGCCGACATCGCGGTGACCGCGACCGAGCCCGGCGCCGCCGAGATCTCGGGAGTCACCGCCGCCGTCGTGGGCGACCTCGCCGCCTCGCTCGGCATCCCGGTGCACGAGCTCACCTCACGAACCGGATCGCTCGAGGACGCCTATCTCGCCCTCACCGGCGAAGCCGTCGAGTACGCCTCCAAGGAGATCTCATGACCACCCTCACCGCTCCTCCGACTCACGCGACGCGGGCCGCCACCGCCCATCGTCTGACATTCGGCCACCTCATCCGCAGCGAGTGGCTCAAGCTCATCAGCCTGCGGTCGACCTGGTGGTCGCTCGGCATCGCGGCAGCCCTCTCGGTGGGGATCTCGATGATGATCGCGGCGGCATCCGCGTCGTTCGGACCGGGATTCCCCGCCGTGAGCGCCATTCTCACCCCGACCCAGTTCACGATGCTCGTCGCGGGCATCCTCGGTGCCATCGCGATCACGGGCGAATACTCGACCGGCATGATCCGCTCCACCCTGACGGCGGACCCTCGCCGCGGCACTGTGCTCGCCGCCAAGGCGGTCGTCGTCAGCGCGCTGATGGCCGCGACGACGGTCGTCATGTACGCGATCGCGATCCTCGCGACCTCACCGCTGCTCTCCGAGCAGATCGACTGGTCGGATGCCGCGCAGTCGTGGATCCCTCTCGCCTACGGCGTGCTGTCGATGATGGCGTTCACGCTCATCGGGCTGGGGTGGGGCTTCTTGATCCGCAACGGCGCGGGAGCCATCGCGGCGACCGTCGGCCTCCTGTTCGTCCTGCCCATCGTCACGAGCATGTTCGCCATGGCCGGCGAGGCGTGGCAGTGGATCGTCGACCTCGGGGAGTACCTGCCCATGGCAGCCGCCAGCACGATCTCCACTCCCGGCGCCGAAGACATCCTGCCGTCGCTCCTCGCGCTGATCGGCTGGGTCGTCGTGCTGCTCATCGGCGGCTGGACGGTGCTGCGCACCCGCGACGCGTAGAGTCGGCCGGATGCCTCGTCGCACGCTCACGGCCGTCGTCGGCGCCCCACCGGGCGCCGACGACGGCCTGCTGCTGCCGCGCGAGCCCGGGTTGTTCCGCCGCTACTGGGCGCGGCACCGCCGCATCGCCGACGCACTCATCGCGTTCGTCGCCCTGGTGCTGTCGGCTCCGGCCGTCACGCTCCGCGCGGAATTCGGTGCGCCGCCGACGGACGCACAGGTCTGGCTCGCGGTCGGTCTGATCCTGCTCGCGTCCGCAGCGCTGATGCTCCGCCGTCACCGACCGCTCGCGGTGTTCGTCGTGACCATGGTGCCGGTGCTGGTCCTTCCGCCGAGTCTGGTCCCGGCATCCCATCTCCTCCCCGCCTTCGCCCTCTACGCCGTCGCGGTGTACCGCTCCGCACGGGCCTGCTGGATCGCGCTGGGAGCAGCGACCGCGGCGATGACGGCGTCCACGGCCATCGCGGCGCTCGCTCTGCCGTCCGAGCTGACGTCCCTCGTCACCACGCTCGTGTCGGCAGTCGTCGTCCTGCTCATCGCCGCGCTGATCGGCGTCAACGTCGGCAACCGGCGGCGGTATCTCGAGGCTCTCATCGACCGCTCACGGCAGCTGCTCGTCGAGCGCGACCAGCAGGCGCGGTTGGGAGCCGCGGCCGAGCGCACGCGCATCGCGCGGGAGATGCACGACATCGTGTCGCACAACCTGACCGTCGTCGTCGCCCTGGCAGAGGGCGCGACCGCGACCACGGATCCGGCGCGCGCTCGCGTGGCGACCGAGCAGATCGCCGCGACCGCGCGCGGCGCGCTGACCGAGATGCGGGCGATGCTGGGTGTGCTGCGCGACCCCGACCCGTCGCCCAGCGCACCGCTGTCGCCGATCCTGCCCGCGACGGCGGGCGACGCGGTGGAGGCGGCGCAGCGTGCCGGCTTCCCGGTGCGCCTCCACACGGAGGGGCGGATCGACTCCGTCCCCGCGGAGGTGCGCTTCGCGGTGACGCGGATCGTGCAGGAGTCGCTGACCAACGCCATGCGCCACGCGCCGGCCGCGTCCCGCATCGACGTGCGCATCGTCGTGGGCGAGGACGTCGACGTGGAGATCATCAACGACGGCGTTCACGCGCGCCCCGAATCGGCAGCGGATTCCCGCGGCGGGTACGGACTGCCCGGCCTCCGCGAGCGCGCCGCGCACGTCGGCGGGCAACTGACGGCCGGACCTGCGGAGGGCGGGCGCTGGATCGTGCGGGCGTCTCTCCCGGCGCCCGCGACGACCGGCACCGCCGGCCTCGAACCCGGGGAGGAGAACCCATGACCGACGCCGTCCGCATCCTGCTGGTCGACGACCAGGAGCTGATCCGTCTCGGCTTCCGCCTCGTCCTCGAGGCGGAGCCCGAGTTCGAGGTGGTGGGCGAGGCCGCCGACGGTGATGAGGCCGTGCGGGCCGTGGCCGAGCACTCCCCCGACGTCGTGCTCATGGACATCCGGATGCCGCGCACCGACGGCATCGCCGCGACGCGCGAGATCGTCGCCGCCCACCCCGCGACGCGTGTGCTCGTGCTCACGACGTTCGACCTCGACGAGTACGCGTTCGGCGCCCTCGACGCCGGCGCCGGCGGCTTCCTCCTGAAAGACGTGCAGCGCGGCGAGCTCACGGCGGCGATCCGTGCGGTGCACCGCGGCGATGCCGTGCTCGCGCCAGCGGTGACCCGCCGCCTGATCGAGCGGCTGCACGCCGCGCCGAGCGCCCTGCTCGCGCCGACGCCTCCGGTCGCCGACCCCACGTCCGAGCTGACCGAGCGGGAGCGCGAGGTGTTCCTGGCGATCGCTCAGGGGATGACGAACACGGAGATCGCGCGGCATCTCTTCGTCAGCGAGTCGACCGTGAAGACGCACGTCGGGCGGGTCCTGTCGAAGGTCGGCGCCCGCGACCGCGTGCACGCAGTGATCCTCGCGCACCGCCTCCGTCTCGTCGACCCCGCCGCGCCGCTGCGACCCGACGGCGGCGGACCGACAGGCTGAGTGCGACCTCAGGCCAGGCGGCGGGTCCGCCGTTAGGATCGTCACGATGATCAGCGCTCCCTTCGACAACGCCACGCCTTCCCCCGACCCCGTAGACATCACGGACGCGGCGTTCTGGCAGGAGATCGGCGCGTTCTTCACGACGGCGGGTCTGAATCTGGCCGCCGTCGCCGGGATCATCGTCGGCGCGATCCTCGTCACGTGGATCCTTCGCCTCGTCATCCACCGTGTCGTGAACCGGATCGTCAACGGTGCCAAGGACAAGGCGAACGTCGACGACACGCAGGCGCTGGAGCGGTCGCCGCTCGCGTCCGTCCGGCTCGTCCAGCGCACGCGCACGCTGGGCTCGATCCTCAGCAACATCGTCAACGTGACGATCGTGATCATCGCGCTGCTGCTGATCCTCAACGTCCTCGCACCAACGGCGCTCGGCTCGCTGACGCTGCTGACGGCCGCCATCGGCGCGGGTCTCGGTTTCGGTGCTCAGAACATCGTCAAGGACGTGCTCAACGGCATCTTCATCGTCGCTGAGGACCAGGTCGGCATCGGCGACGTGGTCGATCTCGGTCTCGCCACCGGCATCGTCGAGTACGTGAGCGTGCGCGTGACGCACGTGCGCGACGTCAACGGCACCCTCTGGTACGTCCGCAACGGCGAGATCACGCGCATCGGCAACCTGTCGCAGGGCTGGTCCCGCGTCATCCTCGATCTCTCCGTCGCCACCGACTCCGACATCGACGAGGTCGAGAAGGCGATGCTCGACACCGCCAAGGCTCTGGCGAAGGACCCGAAGTGGCGCACGCGGATCCTCGAGCAGCCCGAGGTCTGGGGACTCGAGTCCATCTCGGGCGACGCGCTCGTCATCCGCCTCGTGATGAAGACCCGCGCCAACGCGAAGGACGACGTCGCCCGCGAGCTGCGCATGCGCCTCAAGCACACCATCGACGAGATGGGCATCACCCTCCCGGCGCTCAACGCCGTCATGCCGACGGGTATCGAGGGCGCCCAGCGCGTGCGCGGCGCCAACCCACCGAAGACCAAGCCCACTCCCGTGACACCCACCCCCGAGCGCGCCGTGTGGAAGCCGAAGCGCACGAGCAAGAAGCCTTCGTCACCGGGCGACGAGCCCGGCACGACTCCCGGAGGAACACCATGACCGACCCCATGCCTCCCCTGCCCTCCGCCGGCTCTCCGGGCGACGCGGGCGCGGCCCCTGGACCCGCCGCGGCACCGGCTGCACCCCTCAGCTTCTACGACGAGGTCGGCGGGCACGACACATTCGTGCGGCTCGTCGACGCGTTCTACCGAGGCGTCGCCGACGACGAGGTGCTGCGCGCGATGTACCCCGAAGAGGACCTCGGGCCCGCAAAGGAGCGCCTCACCCTCTTCCTCGTGCAGTACTGGGGCGGCCCGACGACCTACAGCCAGGAACGCGGGCACCCGCGCCTGCGGATGCGGCACGCCTCGTTCCATGTCGATCCTGACGCGCGCGACAGATGGCTCGCCCACATGCGCGTCGCCGTGGACGAGCTCGACCTGCCGCCCCTGCACGAGACGACGCTCTGGGACTACCTGCAGCGTGCCGCGTATGCGATGGTGAACACCTTCGAGCCCTCGGGCATCGGACCCGCCGCAGGCACCCGGAGCTCGGCATCCTTCCCGGTGTCGGCCGCGCCGCCCGCGGAGCCCGGCCCCGACCGCTGAGACACGGTCTCGTTCTCACCCCCGCCGACAAAGGAGTCGACATGCCCCCCGCCGCCCACCACACGGACATCCTCGTCATCGGATGGGGCCTCGCCGGTCTCGTCGCGACGGCGGAGGCCGTCGCCGCCGGCAAACGCGTCACGATCGTGGACCAGGAGCCCCGCTCCAATCTCGGCGGTCAGGCGTGGTGGTCGTTCGGCGGGCTGTTCTTCATCGACTCGCCGGAGCAGCGCCGGCTCGGCATCCATGACTCGCTCGAGCTCGCGCGTCAGGACTGGCTGGGCAACGCCGGCTTCGACCGCGACGAAGACCTCTGGCCCCGGCGGTGGGCCGAGGCCTACCTGCAGTTCGCCCACGAGGAGAAGCGCTCGTGGCTGCGCGAGAAGGGCGTCGGCTTCTTCCCCATCGTCGGCTGGGCCGAGCGCGGTGGATACTCCGCCACCGGACCCGGCAATTCGGTGCCCCGGTTCCACGTGACCTGGGGCACCGGACCCGGCGTCGTCGCGCCGTTCCAGGCGGCCGTCGAGGCAGGCGAGGCCGAGGGACGCGTGACGATCCTGCCGCGCCATCGCGTCACGTCGCTCACCGTGGAGAACGGAACGGTGACCGGTGCCGCGGGCGACGTGCTGGCGCCGTCCGGGGCCGCGCGCGGTGCGGTGAGCTCGCGCGAGGTCGTCGACGCGTTCTCGATCACCGCGGGCGCCGCGATCGTCTCGTCCGGCGGCATCGGCGGCAACCACGAGCTGGTGCGCAGATGGTGGCCGGAGCGGCTGGGCACTCCCCCGGCCACCATGCTGACCGGTGTCCCCGCGTACGTCGACGGCTCGTTGCAGCCGGTCAGCGAGGCCGCGGGCGCCCGCCTCATCAATGGCGACCGCATGTGGCATTACGTCGAGGGCATCCAGAACTGGGACCCGGTGTGGCCGGATCACGGCATCCGCATCCTCCCCGGCCCGTCGTCGATCTGGCTCGACGCGACGGGCAACCGCCTGCCCGTCCCGCTCTTCCCGGGATTCGACACCCTCGGCACCCTCGCGCACCTGCGCGCCACAGGCTACGACCACTCATGGTTCGTGCTGTCGCAGCAGATCATCGAGAAGGAGTTCACGCTCTCCGGCAGCGAGCAGAACCCGGATCTCACCGGCAAGGACGTGCGGCTGCTCGCCACGTCCCGCCTCGGCAAGGGCGCGTCCGGCCCCGTGCAGGCGTTCATGGACCACGGCGCCGACTTCGTCGTGCGCAACACCCTCGACGATCTCATCGCGGGGATGCAGGCTCTCCCCGGTGGTGACGCCCTCGACGCCGATCGCGTGCGGCTCGAGGTCGAGGCACGCGACCGAGAGATGGCCAACGACTTCACCAAGGACGCGCAGATCGCCATGCTGCGCTCGGCACGGGCCTTCCGCGGCGACCGGCTCATCCGCACGGCGAACCCCCACCGGATCCTCGACCCCAAGTCGGGGCCGCTCATCGCGGTCAAGCTGCACGTGCTCACGCGCAAATCCCTGGGCGGCATCGAGACCGACCTGTCCGCCCGGGCGCTCGGCGCCGGCGGCGAACCCGTCCCCGGGCTGTACGCCGCGGGCGAGGCGAGCGGGTTCGGCGGCGGCGGCGTGCACGGCTACCGCGCCCTGGAGGGCACGTTCCTCGGAGGGTGCCTCTTCTCGGGACGCGTCGCCGGCCGGGCGGCCGCGGCGGCGGTCTGACGCCTCACCGGCTGATTCAGGCGCCCGGGGCTGACCGGGGCGGTCGTCCTCAGCTCGCGGCCGGACCCGTCCGGCGCACGGGCGTGAGGCCGGTAGCCACGGGTCCGCGCACGAGCACGTGCCCCCGCGTCAGGCTCACGCGCGTCCACGGGCCCGTCGCGAACACCCGCGCGGTCTCGCCGCCGCTGATGAACCCGAGGCTCAGCGCCGCGAAGGCGACGCCGAGCGGCAGCCCGCCGAGTTCGTCGTCGGTTGCCCCCCACACCGCTGCGCGCACCGTCCGCACGACGTCCTCTCCGGCATCCGTCGGCACTGTGTCAGCGACGCGGGCGATGCCGCCCTGGGCCTTCGCCGCAAGGGTCGCGGCGTCGATGCCCGGCCGGGCATCCCACCCGCTGCGTGGTGGCGTGATGCCGGCCCACGCCGGCGACAGGGCCGTCTCGGGAAGCGCCAGCGCCCGCGCATCGTCAGGAGATGCGGACAGAGCGGAGGCATCGACCACCAGGTCGCACACCAGCTCCGGATCTGCTGCGAGGGTGCGCAGAGCCAGCACCGTGGGCGTCGGGTCGCCGAACCCGCGAGGTGCCAGCGGCGCTGCCGTCATCGCGAGCACGCCGCCGGAGGCCTGCAGCCGCACCCCCTCGACCGTGAAGCGCGCGGCGCGGGCGGCGAACGTGAGGGCGTCGGCCGCGGAATCGGGGTCGGCGAGCAACAGGCGCGGAGACATCGTCTTCTAAGCTACCAACCGGACCTGCGGGCGGTGGCCGCCCCGGAGAGGAGCACCGTGGAAGCCGAGCCGAACGCCGAGGCTGCGCCCGAGACCGATCCGGTCGCGTCGATGCTGTCGGTGATCGACTTGAGCGCCTCGGATGCCCGCACCACCGAGGACATCTTCACCGGGCAGTCGCAGTCGATGCCCCTCGGCCGGGTGTACGGCGGCCAGGTGCTGGCGCAGTCGATCGTCGCGGCGTCGCGGACGATCCCCGATGAGCGGATCGTGCACTCCATGCACGGGTACTTCCTCCGCCCCGGCGACTCGACGAAGGGCATCACCTTCTCGGTCGACCGCATCCACGACGGGCGCTCCTTCTCGACGAGGCGCACCCAGGCGTACCAGGAGGGTGTGCCGATCTTCTCGATGATCGCCTCGTTCCAGGATGAGGATCCGGGCCTCGACCACCACGAGCCGATGCCCGACGGCCTGCCGGCACCCGACGATCTTCCGGATGTCGAATCGCACCTTCAGGGCCTGCACCCGATGTCGAAGCGTCTGTTCACCGACCGGCCGGTCGACCTCCGCCACATCCCCGCTCCCATCTACGTCGCGGCGGACCCCGAGCGCGCCCCGCGGCAGGCGGTCTGGATGCGCGTGCGACGACAGATCCCCGACAACCCCGCGACCCACCGGGCGGCGCTCGCCTACCTGAGCGACCTGACGATCCAGGAGCCGATCCTCCGCGCGCACGGCGTCTCGTGGGCGACACCCGGGCTCAAGGTCGCCAGCCTCGATCATGCGATGTGGTGGCACCGATTCGGCCGTGTGGACGAATGGATGCTGTACGTCCAGGAGTCGCCGAGCGCTCGCGGCGGCCGCGGCCTGGCGACCGGACGCATCTACGCCGCTGACGGCACGCTGCTCGCGAGCGTCGCGCAGGAGATCATGGTCCGCGTCCCCGACGAGGCCGGGGTCACCGGCTGATCGACGCCGGGCGTGGTGTCAGTGCCGGTGGGCGTAGACGATCGGCTCGCCGATGTACGGTCGCCAGGCGGCCCGCTCCTCGGGACTGAGCCGGAGGGGGCGGCCGGAAGCGGCGTCCACCTTCACGATCACCGTCGTGGCCCGCGCGTAGAGAGTCTGGCCATCGGCGCCCGTCTCGACGGGGCTTCGCACCTCGTAGCAGACCTCGATGCTCGAGCCGCCGAGCTTGCCGAACCACATCTGCACGTCGAGCGGATGCCGCTGGTACGGCACCGGCGCCAGGTATTCGATCTCCTGGCGGGCGATGAGCGTCAGCATGCCGCTGAAGATGCTGGAGTCGAGCACAGCCGTGTCGGGCGCGTCCTCCCCCGGTTCCGGCAGCCAGAACGCCCTCACGCGCGCCTCTTCGAGGAGCTTCAGCATGGAGGTGTTGTTGACGTGGTTGAACGCGTCGAGGTCGCCCCACCGCAGATGGATGGGGATGTGCAGGCGGCGGCCGCCTCCGTCGAGCGCGGCCGCCGCGTCGCGGGTGTCAGTCACGCGTGAGCTTGCGGTAGGCGGTGCGGTGCGGCCGCGCGGCGTCCGCACCCAGGCGCTCGATCTTGTTCTCCTCGTACGCCTCGAAGTTGCCCTCGAACCAGTACCACTTGTCGGGGTCCTCGTCGGTGCCCTCGTAGGCGAGGATGTGCGTCGCGATGCGGTCGAGGAACCACCTGTCGTGCGTGATGACCACGGCGCAGCCGGGGAACTCGAGCAGCGCGTTCTCGAGCGACTGCAGGGTCTCGACGTCGAGGTCGTTGGTCGGCTCGTCGAGGAGCAGGAGGTTTCCGCCCTCTTTGAGCGTCAGGGCGAGGTTCAGGCGGTTGCGCTCACCGCCCGACAGCACGCCGGCCTTCTTCTGCTGGTCGGGACCCTTGAAGCCGAACTTCGACACGTAGGCGCGGGACGGGATCTCGGTCTTGCCGACCGTGATGATGTCGAGCCCGTCCGACACCACCTCCCACAGCGTCTTGCTGGGGTCGATGTTCGAGCGAGACTGGTCGACGTAGCTGATCTTGACCGTCTCGCCGATCTTGAGGTCTCCGCCGTCGAGCGGCTCGAGGCCGACGATCGTCTTGAACAGGGTCGTCTTTCCGACGCCGTTCGGGCCGATGACGCCGACGATGCCGTTGGGCGGCAGGCTGAAGCTCAGCCCGTCGATGAGCGAGCGGCCGTCGAAGCCCTTCTGGAGCTTCTTCGCCTCGATGACGATGCTGCCCAGGCGCGGCCCGGGCGGGATCGAGATCTCCTCGAAGTCGAGCTTCCGCGTGCGGTCGGCCTCGGCCGCCATCTCCTCGTAGCGCGCCAGGCGCGCCTTGGACTTGGCCTGGCGCCCCTTCGCGTTCGAGCGCACCCAGTCCAATTCCTCGGAGAGACGCTTGGCGAGCTTCGCGTCCTTCTTGCCCTGGATCGCGAGACGCTCGCCCTTCTTCTCGAGGTACGTCGAGTAGTTGCCCTCGTAGCCGATCAGACGGCCGCGGTCGACCTCGGCGATCCACTCGGCGACGTTGTCCAGGAAGTACCGGTCGTGGGTGATCGCGATGACGGCGCCGGGGTACTTCTGGAGGTGCTGCTCGAGCCACAGCACGCTCTCGGCGTCGAGGTGGTTGGTGGGCTCGTCGAGCAGCAGCAGGTCGGGCTTCTGGAGCAGCAGCTTGGTGAGCGCGACGCGGCGCTTCTCGCCGCCCGACAGGGGGCCGATCTCAGCATCACCCGGGGGGGTGCGCAGAGCATCCATCGCCTGCTCGAGCTGGGAGTCGAGGTCCCACGCGTCGGCGGCGTCGATCTCCTCCTGCAGCACGCCCATCTCGGCCAGGAGCGCATCGAAGTCGGCATCGGGGTCGGCCATCAGGCCGGAGATCTCGTTGAAGCGGTCGACCTTCGCCTTGATCGCGATGCCGTCCTGGATGTTCTCCAGCACGGTCTTCGTCTCATCGAGCTCGGGCTCCTGCATGAGGATGCCCACGCTGAAGCCGGGGCTCAGCTTCGCCTCGCCGTTCGACGGCGTGTCGAGGCCGGCCATGATCTTGAGGATCGTGGACTTTCCGGCGCCGTTCGGACCGACCATGCCGATCTTCGCGCCGGGAAGGAACGCCATCGTGACGTCATCCAGGATCAGCTTGTCGCCGACGGCCTTACGGGCGCGGACCATGGAGTAGATGTACTCAGCCATGCGGGTTTCTGCTCTCCTCGGACTTCAGACGTCAGCGTCCCAGCCTACCGGCCTCTCGGCGGGCGGACTCCCGGTCCGAACCCGCGGACGCCGGATCGTCGCCGTCCGGTGCGTCCTCCCCGAGGGCGGGCGTCACCAGTCGATGGGTCGTGTCTGGCCGACGAGGCAGGTTCCTTCTGCGAGGACCGGCACCACCACCGTGACCGGGTCTCCGGTCGCCGGGCCCACCTGACCGACGAGGCATTCGTCGCCCCACCGCACCGCGAACTGAATGCTCTCGGCCGGGTTGCCCACCGTCGTCTCGTCGTCGGTCACCTGCATCGCCGCCTTGTCGAAGCCGGCGGCCGCAAGCGCGTCCACGTAGGCGCGTCCGGCCACTCGGCCCTCGGACGCCCAGACGGCGGCGGTCACCGACGAGAACAGCGGCAGGTTGTCGGCCGCCGCACCGTCCGGCACGAACGTCGGCCCGGGCGGGCTCGTCGGCGTCGGACTCGGGCTGGGCTGAGCTGTCGTCGCGGTGACGGTCGGCGACGACGACGGGTCGGGAACGGCTTCCGGGGCGCATGCCGTCAGTGCCGCGGCGAGCAGCGTCGCCGCGATCGCCGCTGCGACGGGACGGTGCCGGGCTTCGAAGCGAGCGCGGGGCGGGAGGTCTCGGGCCACGGGGAGAGTTTAGGGCCGCCCGCCTCGCGCAGGCTGAACGCGTCAGAAGGGTGTCTCGTCGCCGTCGGCCGCCGAAGGGGAAGCGGATCCTGCCCCGACGAGCGCAGGATGCGCGTCCTGCCCCTCGGTGCCTGACGAAGCGGAGTCGACGCCGGGCGCCGCCCACGCGTCCTCCTCCGCCCCCTGCGCCGGGCCGCGTGCGGCATCGATCGTCGCGCCTCGCGAGTTCTTCACGAATGTGGTCGTCCCCCACCGGAGATCGTGGCCGATCGCATCGGCATCGATCTCCACCGCCGTCCCCTTGCGGGTGCCGTTGTCCCAGTCGCGCACGCGCAGGTGGCCGGTCAGGATGACTCGGTCGCCCTTGTGGAGCGAGTGGTGGGCGTGCTCCGCGAGCGTGCGGTACGCCGACACCGTATAGAAGTTCGTGCCCACGTCCGACCACACGCCGGTATCACGGTCGTAGCGCCTCAGGGTTCTCGCGACGCGGAACGTCGTGATCACCACACCCGCCGGCGTCCGCTTCAGCTCAGGTGGTGTGGCCACATTCCCGGTGATCGTGATCGTGTCGCCTCTGTCGCTCATCTCGTATCCCGTCTCTCAGGCCGGGGAATCTCCCCGCTTGGGTACCGCCGGCGCCCCGTGCCCGAAGACGCCGGCGGTGGTTCCAGCCTGGTCGGGCGCGTCGGCGCGCAGCACGAGCGCGCGACGATCTGGGGAGAGCCCGCGCCGGCGGGCGTCTGGGGAGGAATCGCCGGAATCCGGTGACGCCAGGAATGTCGGAACCCGTAGATATGTTCGAGCCGAAGGAGGAATCATGTCGACCGTCATCGAAGCTGGATCATCCCTCGCACCTCGTCTCTCTTCGAACCCGCGCGTGCATCTCGTCGCTGCCGCACCCGCCCTCTGGCGCGTGCTGGATCACGCGGGCGTGGTCATCGGCCACCTGCAGGAGGTTCCGCATCCGGGCGGCAGCCGGTTCCGAGCACGCCGCTTTCACGCGCCCTCCCACGCGTTTCGCGACCTCGGGGACTTCTGGAGCGCCGACGACGCGGTGGAGTGCCTGCGATTCGCGCGGTGAGCAGCCCGTACGGCGGGGCTGCTCAGATGACTGCGTCGGCTCCCTCCGCGATCGACGACGGGGCACCGGCCCTGACTGCATCCCATGCCTCGGCGAGCACGTGCGAGGCGCGCACCATCTCATCCGGCGGGGCGGTGAAGGGCACCCGCAGGTGACGTTCATGGCCACCCTCGACCGAGAATCGCGGCCCGGCGCCGAGGAGCAGGCCGCGGGAGCGTGCCTGCATGACCAGTGCCGAGCTGAGCGGCGCACCGAGTTCGATCCACAGCGACACTCCCCCGTGGACGGCGGGGATGTCCCACGACGGCACGGCCGCGTGCAGCGCGGCCACGAGCGCGTCGCGCCCGGATCGCAGCAGCTGCGAGCGCTGCGTCACGATCTCGTCGAAGCGGCTCAGGAGGCGCGTCGCGATCGCCTGCTCGAACTCCGGCGTCCCCAGATCGTGCGCCGGCCGCGCCGCCACGAGCCTGCGGATGAGCTCGCCGTCGGCGCGCACCCAGCCGAGCCGCAGCCCGCCCCACACCGTCTTGCCGAGCGATCCCAGGCGCACGACCGTCCCGGGCTCCGAAGGCTCGAATCCCGGCATCAGAGGCCCGCGATCGATGTCGAGATCGGCCGTCGTCTCGTCGAGCACCAGCACGGAGCCCGAGCGCTCGCCCGCGACGAGCATCGCCTGCCGTTCCTGGGTGGTCATGCTGCGCCCGGTCGGATTCTGGAAGTCGGGCATGAGGTAGGCCATGACGGGGAGCGTGCGCGCGAACGCCTGCTCTGCGCGGTCGACGTCCCACCCGTCAACCGTCGTCACCGGGATCCCGACGAGCCGCGCGCCTCCGCGTCGGATCGCGTCCGCCGCGTGCGGATAGGTCGGAGTCTCCACGAGCACCCGATCGCCCCGCCCGATGAGCACCGACGAGACGAGATGGATCGCGCTCTGCGCCCCCGTCGTCACCAGCACTTCATCCGGGTGCGTCGGTACGCCGCGGTCCGTGTAGCGGCGTGCGATGGCCTCACGGAGCTCGATACGTCCGAGCACGTCGTATCCGACGCGCGACACCAGGGACGAGGCGCTCGCCGCTGTCTCCGCCATGATGCCCGCCAGCCCGGGCCACGCGGGTGGGCTGGCCTGCTGCAGATCGATCATGCCGTCCACCGCGTCGACGCGGCCCGGATCCCGGCGTCCGAGTGGCAGGGTGACGCTGCCCGATCCCCGCAGGCTGGCTATGTGGGCGGTGTCGCGGAGACTGCGATACGCGGCCGCGACGGTGCTGCGACTGACATGGAGCACACTCGCCAACTCCCGTTCGGCAGGAAGCGCCGTGCGTGGCGCGAGCCGGTTGTCGAGGCACAACAGGCGGATGCCGTCTGCCAACGCCTCGTACGCGGGCTCTCTCGTGCGCCATCCGCCGAGAGATGCCGCCAGGGCGCGCGCTGAGACCCGAGAATCCATGGGGCCAGCGTAGTCACATTGGACTGCATGACACATGCCAATCATCAGATTGGATGGAGCCATGCCCCGCCGCGTCCTCCAGCTGCTCGTCGGCCTGTTCCTCTACGGAGCAGGCTGCGCCCTCACCGTGCAGGCGGGACTGGGCGTCGATCCGTGGACCGTGTTCGCGCAGGGGCTGTCGGTGCGAACGGGGGTCGGCATCGGCTGGATCACCAACATCGTGGGCTTCTTCGTGCTGCTGCTGTGGATCCCGCTGCGTCAGAAGCCCGGTATCGGAACCGTCGCGAACATCCTGCTCGTCGGCACCAGCATGCAGCTCGTGATCGGCGTCGTCCCGCCCGTGACCGGATTCGCCGCGCAACTCGCGACGCTGCTGGGCGGCATCCTGCTCGTCGCGATTGCCTCAGGTCTCTACATCGGTGCCCGTTTCGGTCCGGGCCCGCGCGATGGGCTCATGACCGGCATGAACGCGCGACTGGGCTGGCCGATCTGGCTCTGCCGTACGCTCGTGGAGCTGTCCGTTCTGCTCATCGGCTGGCTGCTCGGCGGCACGGTCGGCATCGGGACGGTGCTCTTCGCCGTGCTGATCGGCCCGCTCGTGCACCTCGCACTGCCCCTGCTCGACACCGGCCGGCGCCCCGCGGCGGTGGCGGAGCAAGCCGCCTGACCCTCGCGAGCCGGAGCGGACGGTGCTCCGAGAACCGCGCTCAGTGCTCGCGGAACAGCGGCCAGTCGCTTCCCGGGGCCATCCGCGAATGCAGCGCGCTCTTCGCGATCTCCATGGTCGGATATGTGCCCGCCGAGTGATCGGCCCCGGCCATCGTCACCGTGTAGCCGTCGTCGTCCTTGCGGATGCTGCCGGCCACACCTGATGCGCCATAGGCGACCCAGAGCGGGTGGTGCGTCTCTGTGGTGCTCATCGTGAACTCCTCTCGATGCCTCCGATGCCGACGCTACGCCGAGCAGGCTCGATCCACCAGCGTCCGCGACGGCGTGGTGCGACCCGGTAGTGTGGAAATACCTTTCCCTCCGTAGCTCAGGGGACAGAGCGAGCGGTTTCTACCCGCAAGGTCGGGGGTTCGAATCCTCCCGGAGGGGCAACGGGTCCGGCGTGGGAGCCGGAACTCGGGTCCGGGCCCGTGGGATGTCTGGACATGCGATAAGGATGGAGCACATGGTGGGTGCATCCGAGAACGACCGTCTGGTGTGGATCGACTGCGAGATGACCGGGCTCGATCTCGGCGTCGACGAACTGGTGGAGATCGCCGTCGTCGTCACCGATTTCGAGCTGCGACCGCTCGATGCGGGCTTCGACGTCGTGATCAGGCCGGACGATTCGGCGATGGCGAACATGAACGAATTCGTGACGAACATGCATCGTTCGTCGGGGCTGCTGGACGAGATCCCGCACGGCGTGAGCCTGGCGGATGCCGAGTTCCAGGTTCTGGAGTACATCCAGCGCTTCGTCCCGCTCGAGGGAAGGGCGCCGCTGGCGGGGAACACCATCGGCACCGACCGCATGTTCCTCGCCAAGTACATGCCGCGCGTCGACCGCTGGCTGCACTACCGGAACGTCGACGTGTCGAGCATCAAGGAGCTCGCGCGGCGGTGGTACCCCCGCGCGTACATCCACGCTCCGGCGAAGGACGGCGGCCACAGGGCGCTCGCCGACATCCTCGAATCCATCCGAGAACTCGCGTATTACCGCCAGGCGGTCTTCGTTCCCGAGCCCGGTCCGACGAGCGACGGCGCGCGCGCCGCAGCCGCTGCCGTCGTGTCGTCGTTTGCCCCAGAGGTGTGAGAGAATCGTCTGGTTGCCCGCTCAGGCGGGAGACATGGTGGGTATAGCTCAGTTGGTAGAGCGCTGGCTTGTGGTGCCGGATGTCGCGGGTTCGAGTCCCGTTACTCACCCCGATTCCGGCCGAATGGGGCGCGTATCCGCGCCCCATTCGCGTCGAGGCGGGGCATCATGATGGAGATGGATGCCGCGACCTTCGAGTTACTCGTGACCGATGAGCTGGATGCACTCCCCGACGACATGGTGGAGGGCCTCGACAACGTCGTCTTCGTCGTCGAAGACCGCCCCGAGGACGGCAGCCTCGATCTGCTCGGGCTCTACGACGGCTGGGCGCTGACAGAGCGAGAGCGGTACGGAGTCGGCGAGCTGCCGGACCGCATCATCGTCTACCGCGAACCGCATCTGGCAGTCTGCGACGACGAGGACGAACTGCGTGATGAGGTGCACACGACTCTCGTGCACGAGATCGCCCATTTCTACGGGATCGACGACGACCGTCTGCACGAGCTGGGGTGGGCGTGATGACACCCGTCGCCCTCCCCTCCACCGATCACGACGTCGATCTCGCAGCCCACGTCGACCCGGCGCGCCCCTGGCAGACCGTCGTCTGGGACGATCCGGTCAACCTGATGAGCTATGTCACACACGTCTTCCGCGAGTACTTCGGGCTCGCGCGCGCCGAGGCGGAGCGCCTCATGCTCGCCGTGCACAACGAGGGCCACGCGGTCGTCGCGCAGGGGCCGCGGGAGCAGATGGAGCTGCACGCTCAGGCGATGCACGACTACGGCCTGTGGGCGACCGTTCGGCAGGAGCCCGCATGAGCGATCGTGTCGTGGTGATGGAGATCACCCGTCTGGAGGCCGCGCATCTCGCCGGCCTGGTGGGTCAGTTCGCCGAGCTGCTGCGTGATTCCGCTCCCGAGGACGGCGATCCCGCTCTCGAGCGGCTCGTGCCCTCCGCCTACTCCGACGATGACGACGCCGCCAGGGAATTCCGCGCACTCACGCAGTCCGATCTGCTCGACCGGCGCGCCGCCGACGCATCCGACGTCCTCGCGTCGCTCCAGGAAGCGGCGATGATCCCCGAGGATCCCGAAGACCCGGCGCTGCTCGAACAGGTCGAGATCCGGCTCGAAGCTGCCACGGCACGCGCGTGGCTGCGCACTCTCGCGGCGGTCCGGCTGGTCCTCGCCACGCGTCTCGGAGTGGTGGACGAGGACGATCACGACGCCACCGATCCGCGCTTCGGCATCTACGACTGGATCGGCTACCGGCTGGACGGCCTCGTCAACGCCCTCGACACCGACGGCTGACTGACCGGCCTCAGGGCACGGGGAAGACGAGGGTGGCCAGGCGCATGGGATCATCGCGTGCGACGTGCCGCTGCTCCTGGCGCGCCCAGCGATCCCAGTGCGGACGGTAGGCGTCGCCGTCGCGGGCGAGCGCACGCTGCTTGCGTGACGCCGCGGGCGATTCGAGCCACACCCGCACGTCACCGAGCCGTGCTGTCGCCGGCGTCAGCAGTCCAGCACCCTCGACGATGAGCGGCAGCGACGGATCGACCGCGTGCGCCTCAGCCGGCTCTCCGACGGTCCAGTCCCAGCGCTGCCAGACGCCCAAGAGACCTCGCGCATGGGGTGTCAGGATCAGCTCCCGCGCCAGCTCGACGCCGTCGTCCAGACCGTCCCAGCCCGGGTACAGCGAATCCAGCGCGACGACCTGCACACGCCCTCGCAGCGGCCACCGAGCCACGAGCGCGCGTGCCAGCGAGGACTTGCCGGCACCGCTGCGACCGTCGATGAGGACGACGGGATTGGATGCCGATACCGCCGCGATCGCCTCGTTGATCCGGTCGACCGCGATCGCGAGCGAGTTGCCGACCGCGTCCGTGCTACTTCTTGATGGTGCGGATGACACGGCTGAGCGCGCGGCCGGCGAAGAAGACGAACGGGACCGCGACGGCCAGCAGCGCGATGAGGTTCGGCTCGAAGCGAAGGTCGTCCCCACGGCGGATGTAGGCGCCGACCGGGATCGCCCAGCCGCCCCCTCCGCCGCCGCCGTTGCCGGCCTCGTCGGAGCCGCCGCCGAAGCCCGACCACGTCAGTGCGACCGGGATGATGCGGACGCCGTCGACGTCCTGCTGCTCCCCGTATGCGCTCTTCACGCCGAAAGACGCGGACTGCTTGCCGAGTTCGAGTGCGATGTTGGGCATGGGTCAACGGTAGCGGGCCCAGGCGTCCCGGCACACCCGCTGCGACAACACAAGCGGTCTCGGCGTGCCGAACCGATATCGGCGGCGTCAGCCCTGGTCCAGGCGCGGCGCGGGCGGACTCGTCGGGATGGTGCCGCCGCCGCGCGTGCCGAGCAGCGTGGCGCGTGTGACGGCACCACGGCCGAACTTCACCGTCGCCCCGTCGAGAGCATCCTCGATGCGCCGCCATCCCTCGTCGTCGTCCCACAGCGTCGGCGCGGCGGCGCCGGAGGCGCGCAGCTTCTCCGCGCGGACGCCGATCAGCCGCACGGGGAGCGCGCGCTCGAGCGAGCCGAAGAGCTCGAGGGCGGCGTCCCCGATCCGCTGGCCCACGGCCGTCGGCTCCATGAGCGTCTGGGAGCGGGAGATCGTCGTGAAGTCGGCGAAGCGCACCTTGATCGCCACGGTCGACGCCTCCCAGCCGTTGCCACGCAGCCGCGCGCCCACCCGGTCGGCCAGACGGCGCAGCTCGGAACGCAGGATCGCCGTGTCTGCGATGTCGTCGTGGAACGTCTCCTCGTGGCCCACGCTCTTCTCGACGCGGCGGGTGTCCACCTCGCGGGCATCGATGCCTCGCGCCAAATGCCACACGCGGTCGCCCATCGCTGGGCCCAGCGCACGATCGAGGAGATCTCGAGGCGCCTCGAGCACGTCGGCGATGGTGCGGATGCCACGGTTCTCGAGCGCCTCCGAGGCCTTCGGACCGACGCCCCACAGCGCGCGCACCGACCTCGGGGCGAGGAACGCCGCCGTGTCGGCCTCCGCGATGATGAGGAGCCCGTCGGGCTTGCTGATGGTGGAGGCCATCTTCGCGACGTGCTTCGTCGCGGCGGCTCCGATGCTGCAGGTGAGCCCCGTCTCATCGAGCACTCGCTGGCGGAGCATGTGCGCGATCCGCCCGGGGCTCCCCCACAGCCGGCGCGCCCCGCGAACGTCGAGGAACGCCTCGTCGATCGACAGCGGCTCGACGAGCGGCGTGACGTCGCGGAAGATCCGCATCACCTGCGACGACATCTCGACGTACCGCTCGAAATGGGGAGGGACGACGATCGCCGTCGGGCACAGCCGGAGCGCCTGGCCGACCGGCATCGCCGATCGCACGCCGAAGCGACGCGCCTCATACGAGGCGCTGGACACGACGGACCGGCTCTCGGGGGCGCCGATGATGATCGCCTTGCCCCGCAGCGACGGGTCGTCGAGTTGCTCGACCGACGCGTAGAACGCATCCATGTCGACATGTAGGATGCCGGCGCCGGTGTCGTCGGCGTTCTCGGGCGAGACGAGACGCCCGGATCCGTCACCACGCCCCATGTCGTTCATTCTCGCAGCAGCCGCCGACATCGACACGAGAGGGCGGACCCGCCTGGGTCCGCCCTCTCAGGTCTGATCCGGGTGCATGCACCCGGATCAGCGTCTACGAGCCGGTCGCACTCGCACGTTCGAGGACCAGCTCACGCACGCGTGCGGCATCCGCCTGTCCCTTCATCGCCTTCATGACGGCGCCGATGACCGCCCCCGCCGCCTGCACCTTGCCGTCGCGGATCTTCGCGAGCACGTCGGGCTGCGAGGCGAGCGCCTCGTCAATCGCTGCGATGAGGGCGCCGTCGTCCGAGACCACGGCGAGCCCTCGGGCATCGACGACATCCTGCGGGGAGCCCTCGCCGGCGATGACGCCCTCGAGCACCTGGCGCGCGAGCTTGTCGGTGAGCGTGCCGGCATCGACGAGCGCCTGGAGCGCAGCGACGTCGGCGGGAGTCGCCAGCTCGGACGCCTCACGCCCCTGCACCTTGGCGATGCGGGCGATCTCGCCGGTCCACCACTTGCGAGCGGTCGCCGGCGACGCGCCGGCTGCGACAGTCGCCTCGATCTCGGGCAGGATGCCGCTGTTCGCCGCGTCCTGGAACTCGAGGTCGGTGAAGCCCCACTCGGTCTTCAGGCGACGACGGCGTGCGGCAGGCGGTTCGGGAAGCGCCGCGCGGAGCTCTTCGATCAGCTCGACCGGAGGCGCGACCGGAAGCAGGTCGGGCTCCGGGAAGTAGCGGTAATCATCGGCATCCGACTTCGGACGACCGGGCGACGTGGTGCCGGTGTCCTCGTGCCAGTGCCGGGTCTCCTGGGTGATCGTGCCGCCCGCCGCGAGGATCGCGGCCTGGCGCTGGATCTCGTAGCGCACGGCGCGCTCCACCGACCGCATCGAGTTGACGTTCTTCGTCTCGGTGCGCGTGCCGAGCTTCTCCTGGCCGCGGGGGCGCAATGAGACGTTCGCGTCACAGCGGAGGTTGCCGCGCTCCATGCGCGCCTCCGAGATACCCAGCGAGATCACGATGTCGCGGATCGTCGCGACGTAGGCCCTCGCGATCTCGGGGGCACGGTGCTCCGCCCCGAAGATCGGCTTGGTGACGATCTCGACGAGCGGGACACCCGCACGGTTGTAGTCGACGAGCGAGTACTCAGCGCCCTGGATGCGGCCGGTGGAGCCGCCGACGTGCGTCAGCTTGCCGGCGTCCTCTTCCATGTGCGCACGCTCGATGGGCACCGTGATGATCTCGCCGTCGGCGAGCTCGATGTCGACGGATCCCTCGAAGGCGATCGGCTCGTCGTACTGCGAGATCTGGTAGTTCTTGCCGAGGTCGGGATAGAAGTAGTTCTTCCGGGCGAACCGGCTCGACGGGGCGATCGAGCAGCCGAGTGCGAGACCCAGGCTGATCGAGTAGCGCACCGCGGTCTCGTTGACCACCGGGAGCGCGCCCGGTAGGCCCATGTCGACCGGTGCCACGAGCGTGTTCGGCTCGGCACTGTGGTTCGCGGAGTTCGCGGGGTTCGCTGCCGCCGAGAACATTTTGGTCTCGGTATTCAGCTCGACGTGCACTTCGAACCCGAGCACCGGCTCGAACAGCTCGAGCGCCTTGTCGAAGTCCATCAGCTTGTCCTTCGCCATCAGCGGACGCCTCCGTTCGCGCCGAGCACCGGCGCCCTGTCCAGGAGCTGTCCGCCCCACGAGTCGACGAGCAGGGCTTCGAGCGCCGCACCCACGCGGTACAGCCGCGCGTCCTCGTGCGCCGGCGCGAGGAACTGGATGCCGACGGGAAGACCGTCCTCGGATGCGAGCCCCGAAGGGATCGAGATGCCCGGGACACCGGCGAGGTTCGCCGGGATCGTCGTCACGTCGTTGAGGTACATCTGCAGCGGGTCGTCGATCTTCTCCCCCAGCCGGAACGCCGTGGTCGGCGCCGACGGCGTCGCGATGACGTCGACCTGCGCGAACGCCTCGGCGAAATCGCGCTGGATGAGGGTGCGCACCTTCTGAGCCGAACCGTAATAGGCGTCGTAGTACCCCGCCGACAGCGCGTAGGTGCCCAGGATGATGCGGCGCTTCACCTCGTCGCCGAAGCCGGCGTCGCGGGTCTTCGCCATGACGTCCTCGACGGTGCCGCCCGGCACGTCGACACGCAGGCCGAAGCGCACGGAGTCGAACTTCGCGAGGTTGCTGGATGCCTCCGCCGGGAGGACCAGGTAGTACGCCGCGACGCCGTACTCGAAGTGCGGTGCGCTGATCTCGACGATCTCGGCGCCCTGTGCCTCCATCGCCGCCAGCGCGGCGCGGAACGACTCCGACACGCCGGCCTGGAAGCCGCTGTCGGGCAGCTCGCGGATCACGCCCACCTTGAGGCCCTTGAGCACCTGACCGGTGACGCCTTCGCGGGCGGCGCCGGCGAACGACGGCCAGTCGTGGGCGAGCGAGGTCGAGTCGTGCGGGTCGTGCCCGCCGATCACGTCGTGCAGCAGCCCGGCGTCGAGCACGGTGCGCGTCACGGGACCGACCTGGTCGAGGCTCGAGGCGAGAGCGATCGCGCCGTAGCGGCTGACGCCGCCGTAGGTGGGCTTGATGCCCACCGTCCCGGTCACGTGCGCGGGCTGGCGGATCGAGCCGCCAGTGTCGGATCCGAGCGCGAGGGGCGCCTCGAACGCGGCGACCGCGGCCGCCGAGCCGCCGCCCGAGCCGCCGGGGATGCGGGTGAGATCCCACGGGTTGCGGGTCGGACCGTACGCCGAATGCTCGGTCGACGATCCCATGGCGAACTCGTCCATGTTGGTCTTGCCGAGCGGGACGAGGCCGGCCGCGCGGGAACGCGCGACGACGGTCGCGTCGTAGGGCGACATGTAGCCCTCGAGGATCTTCGAGCCGCTCGTCGACGGCATGTCCGTCGTCACCAGGACGTCCTTGATGGCGAGCGGCACGCCGGCGAGCGGGCCGAGGTCCTCACCGGCCGCACGGCGGCGGTCGATGTCGGCCGCCGCGCCGAGCGCGTGCTCGTTGACGTGGAGGAAGGCGTGGACGTCGGCATCCACCGCCGCGATACGGTCGAGGTGCGCCTGCGTCGCCTCGACGCTGGACACCTCGCGGGCGGCGAGCTTGTCTGCGAGCGCGGCAGCGCTCAGCTTCGTGAGATCGGTCACGCGGGGCCCCTTACTGCTCTTCGCCGAGGATCGCTGTCACGCGGAACCGGCCGTCTGCGGCATCGGGCGCGTTCTGCAGCACCTGCGCGGGCGTCAGCAGGTCTCCCGGAACGTCCTGCCGGAACACGTTCTCGAGCGGGATCGGGTGGCTGGTGGCGGCGACGTCGGGTGTGGCGACCTCGGAGACCTTGGCGATGTTGTCGACGATCGCGTCGAGCTGACCGGTCAGGCGCTCGACCTCCTCGTCGCTCAGCTGGATCCGGGCGAGCACACCGAGATGGCGCACGAGATCGGGGGTGATTTCAGACACCCCTCCAGCCTACCGGGGCCGCGCCCCTGGCCCACGGCGGTCCCGGCGTAGGCTGATCGCGTGACGACCTACGACCCGCCGCGCCCCTGGATCGCCAGCTACGCCGAAGGCGTCCCGGAGGACCTCGCGCCCGTGACAGGCTCCCTCGTCGACATCGTCGACGCGTCGGCGCGCGACTATCCGGATGCCGTTGCCCTGCAGTTCTTCGGGCGCGAGACGTCCTACCGCTCGCTGCACGAGCAGATCGAGCGCGCGGCCGCGGGGCTACGAGAACTCGGCGTGAAGGCGGGCGACCCCGTCGCGATCGTCCTGCCGAACTGCCCGCAGCACATCGTCGCGTTCTACGCGATCCTGCGACTCGGGGCGGTCGTCATCGAGCACAACCCGCTGTACACGCCGCGTGAGCTCCGCAAGCAGTTCGAGGATCATGGTGCGAAGCACGCGATCGTGTGGACCAAGGTCGTGGCCAGTGTGCAGGAGTTCCCCGCGGACCTGGCCGTGACCAGCCTCGTCTCCGTCGACGTGATCAAGGCCATGCCGTTCGGCACGCGGGTCGCGCTCCGGCTGCCCGTCGCGAAGGCGCGCGAGTCGCGGGAGGCGCTGAGCGCGCGCGTGTCGGGCACGGTCGCGTGGGAGCAGGTCGTGGGCAGCGCCCCGCTGCCGGCATCCCACCCGCGCCCCGGGACGGATGACCTGGCCCTCATCCAGTACACGAGCGGAACCACGGGCACACCCAAGGGCGCGGCGCTGACGCACCGCAATCTGCTCTCCAACGCCGCGCAGGCGCGGGCATGGGTCCCGTCGATCGTGCGCGGCGACGGCTGCGTGGTCTACGCCGTGCTGCCGATGTTCCACGCATACGGGCTCACGCTGTGCCTCACGTTCGCGATGTCGATGGGCGCGCGGCTGGTGCTGTTCCCCCGCTTCGACCCCGACATGGTGCTGGAGGTCACCAAGAAGCATCCCGCGACCTTCCTGCCGCTGGTGCCGCCCATCGCAGATCGGCTGCTCAAGGCCGCGCGCGAGAAGGGAGTGTCTCTCGTCGGCACAGAGGTCGCGATCTCCGGGGCGATGGCCCTGCCGCACGAACTCGTCGTACCGTTCGAAGCGGCTTCCGGCGGCTTCCTCGTCGAGGGATACGGGCTGAGCGAGTGCTCGCCGGTGCTCATGGCGAACCCGGTCGCCGACAATCGCGTGCCCGGCACGGTCGGGCTGCCGCTGCCCGGCACCGAGTGCCGTGTCGTGGATCCCGACGACCCGACGCAGGACGTGCCCGCGGGCGAGCGGGGCGAGCTCGTCGTGCGCGGCCCGCAGGTCTTCGGCGGGTACTACGGCAAGCCCGAGGAGACGGAGGCGGTGTTCACCGACGGCTGGTTCCGAACGGGCGACATCGTCACCATCGACGAGGCGGGATTCGTGCGCATCGTCGACCGGATCAAGGAGCTCATCATCACGGGCGGCTTCAACGTCGCGCCGACCGAGGTCGAGAACGCTCTGCGCCAGCATCCGCAGGTCGAGGACGCGGCGGTCGTCGGCCTGCCCAGCGACCGCTCGGGCGAGGAGGTCGTCGCCGCGATCGTCGTCGGGCAGGGTGAGGAGATCGATGTCGAGGCCGTGCGCGAGTTCGCGCGCGGCATCCTGACGCCGTACAAGGTGCCCCGCAGGATCTACGTCGTCGACGAGCTTCCGAAGTCCCTCATCGGCAAGGTGCTGCGCAGGCAGGTCCGCGACCGCCTGCTCACCTTGAACGCGGGAGCCTGACGCTCACTCGTCCAGTCCGTCGCGGGCCACCGCGACCCGGTACGGGTGCACCGTCGCGAGGAACACGCCTGCCGCGACGGCGGGGTCGGCGTGCATGATCTCGCGCGCCGCCGCTTCGTCGTCAGCCTCGAAGATGGTGATGCCGAACGTGCCTTCCGCCTCTTGCGTCCGCCCGGCGAGGATCAGGACGCCGCGATCGCGCAACGCGACGAGGTACGCGAAGTGATCCCCGACGATCCGCTGCTCGTCGGCAGTCGGATCGCTCACCATCGCGGGCCGTGAGGGAGCGATGCGATACAGCCACTGCGCCATGCCGCCATCATCCCAGTCGCGCGCCGCGACCGCACGGGTCAGCCGGCGTCGGCGGAAGCCCCGTCGAGCGCCTCGGGCCCCTGCGTGACCAGGACGTGGAACTGCGCGGCGTCGAGGATCCGGATGCCGAGCTCCTCCGCCTTCGCGAGCTTGGATCCCGCTCCCGGGCCCGCGGCGACGAAGTCGGTCTTCTTCGACACGCTCGAGGCCGCCTTGCCGCCGGCCTTGAGGATGGCCTCCTGGGCCCCCTCGCGACTGTAGCCCTCGAGTGATCCGGTCGCGACGACCGTGATCCCGTCGAGCACTCCCCCGGCATCGGTCGCGGCGCCCGGGCCGGGGTGACCCGGTGTGGCCAGCTGGGCGCCCGCTGCCGCCCAGCGCTCGACGATCTCGCGGTGCCAGTCGACCTCGAACCAGTCGAGGAGCGAGTCGGCGATGATGCCGCCGACGCCCTCGACCCCGGCGAGCTCGTCGCGCGACGCGGTACGGATCGCGTCGACCGAGCCGAACCACTGCGCAAGAGCACGGGCTGCGACGGGACCGACGTGCCGGATGTTCAGGGCGACCAGGAACCGCCACAGCTCCTTGGTCTTCGCTCGCTCGAGCTGATCGATGAGCGTCAGCGCCTGCGCCGAAGGCTGGGCACCGGTGAGCCCGGCCTTCTTCTCGGCCTGCGTCGGGTTTCGGCGGAAGGGCGAGCGCCGCACGACGGCGCCGCTCTTCTCGTCGATGCGCGGCTCCCCGGTCTCGGCGTCGCGGACGACCACCTCGATCGGCACGAGCTGCTCGACGGTGAGCTCGAACAGGGTCGCCTCGGTCTCGAGCGGCGGCACGTCCGGGACCGACGGCTGGGTCAGCGCCGCCGCCGTGACCTCTCCCAGCGCCTCGATGTCGAGCGCGCCTCGCGAGCCGATGTGCTCGACGCGGCCGCGCACCTGTGCCGGGCAGGCGCGCGTGTTCGGGCAGCGCAGATCGATGTCGCCCTCCTTGGCCGGCGCCAGTCGCGAGCCGCACTCGGGGCACACCTCGGGCATCACGAACTCGCGCTCCGTGCCGTCGCGCAGCTCGACGACGGGACCGAGGATCTCGGGGATGACGTCGCCCGCCTTGCGGAGCACCACGGTGTCGCCGATCAGCACGCCCTTCGCGCGGACGACGTCCTGATTGTGCAGGGTCGCCTGCCGCACCACGGACCCCGCGACGCGCGCGGGCGCCATGACCGCGAAAGGCGTCGCGCGTCCGGTGCGGCCGACGGAGACGACGATGTCGAGCAGCTTGGTGTTGACCTGCTCCGGCGGGTACTTGTACGCGATCGCCCACCGCGGAGCACGACTCGTCGCGCCCAGCTCATCGTGCAGCGCCAGCTCGTCGACCTTCACGACGACGCCGTCGATCTCGTGCTCGACGTCATGACGGTGATCGCCGTAGTGGGCGACGAAGTCCAGCACGCCGTCGATGTCGTCGGCGGTGCGGAAGTACGGGCTCGTCGGCAGTCCCCAGTCCGCGAGCAGCGCGTAGATCTCGCTCTGGGAGTCGACCGGGGGCCGGCTCCACGCGCCGATGCCGTGGACGAACAGCCGGAGGGAATCCAGACGTGCCTGCCCCGCCTCGCGCTCGAGGCCGTCCTTCTTGTCGAGCTGCTGACGCAGGCCTCCCGAGGCCGCGTTCCGCGGGTTCGCGAACGAGGGGAACCGCCGCTCGGCGCTCAGCCGGGCCTTCGCCTCGTCGAACGCGCGGCTGCGCGCACGGGTCTCGTCGACGGCGCGATCGCGCATGGCGGCCTGAAGCGCGTTGAGCTGTGCGAACGCGGCGACGGGGATGAACACCTCGCCCCGGACCTCGACGATCTCGGGGTGCCCGCTGCCGTCCAGTCGCTGGGGGATGCCGGCGACGCGGATGGCGTTCACCGTCACGTCCTCGCCGATCCGCCCGTCGCCGCGGGTGGCGGCGGAGGTCAGCACGCCATGCTCGTAGCGCAGGCTGATCGCCAGTCCGTCGATCTTGAGCTCGGTGAGCCAGCGCACCCGCCGGCCGGCCGATGCCTCGGCCTTGAGACACCACTCCCGCAGCTCGTCGAGGCTGAACACGTTGTCGAGGCTCAGCATCCGCTCGGCGTGCTCGACAGGGGCGAACATCGAGCTCTCGGCCGCGCCGATCGTCTGCGTCGGCGAGTCCTGACTCTGCAGCTCGGGATGGAGCCGCTCGAGCTCCTCAAGCCGGTGCATCCAGCCGTCGTACGTCGCGTCGTCGACGAGCTCGGCGTTGCGGCCGTAGTACGCGTCGCGCGCGCCCAGGATGCGCTCGGTCAGAGCCTCGGCCTCGGCTCGGGAGGCGTCGAGACCCGCATCGGCGGCCAGCCCCCCATCGGCAGCGAGGGCGGTCGGCGCGTCGAGCGGCGCGATGGCTGGCGTACCGAGGTCATCCGTCACCACGCCAGTCTAGGAGCGGGCTCCGACAGCACGCAGTCTCGACGGGCCGCGCACGGCCGGCCGGCGGCGTCCGCCGCCGCGTGCGTTCATGCGTCTGCGGGGACCGCCGACACGGTGCGGTCGATGGTGAACTGGCCGATCACCCGCGTGCCGTCGTACAGCACCGCGGTCTGCCCCGGGGCGACGCCGTCGAAGGGCGTCTCGGGGACCACCGTCAGCAGCCCGGCCGCCAGCGTGGCGGTCGCGGGCACCGGATCGGCGTGCGCGCGGATCTGCACATGGCACGCGAAGTCGCCCGCCTCCTGTGGACGCCCGGCCCACGAGTAGCGCTCACCGGCGATCTCCGCGGTCGCGAGGGCCTCCTTGGGGCCGACGACCACCGTGTTGGAGACCGGGCGCACCTCGAGCACGAACCGCGGTTTGCCGTCGGGTGCGGGCACGCCGAGCTGCAGGCCCCTGCGCTGGCCGACCGTGAACGCGTGAGCTCCTTCGTGCGAACCGACGACGGCCCCCGTGCGATCCAGGATGTCGCCGCGCTCGGCGCCTACCTTGTCGGCGAGCCAGCCGCGCGTGTCGCCGTCCGGGATGAAGCAGATGTCGTGGCTGTCGGGCTTGTGCGCGACGGTGAGGCCGCGCTCCGCGGCCTCGGCCCGGACGAGCGCCTTGGACGGCGTCGCCCCGAGCGGGAAGTAGGTGTGGGCGAGCTGCTGCGCGTTCAGCACGCCGAGCACGTAGGACTGGTCCTTCGCCGCATCCGAGGCCCGGTGCAGCTCGAGGCCTTCGGGCCCGTCGACGAGCGTGGCGTAGTGACCGGTGCACACCGCGTCGAATCCCAGCTCCAGCGCCCGCTCGAGCAGGGCGGCGAACTTGATCTTCTCGTTGCACCGCATGCACGGGTTGGGCGTCCGGCCGGCGCGGTATTCGGCCACGAAGTCGTCGATGACGTCGTCGCGGAAGCGCTCGGAGAAGTCCCACACGTAGAACGGGATGCCGAGCCGATCGGCCGCGCGCCGCGCATCCATGGCGTCCTCGATGGTGCAGCATCCGCGGCTGCCGGTGCGCAGCGTTCCGCCGGCGCGCGAGAGCGCCAGGTGCACGCCGACGACCTCGTGCCCCGCCTCGACGGCACGGGCGGCCGCGACAGCGGAGTCCACTCCGCCGCTCATGGCCGCAAGGATTCGCATAGGTCCAGTCTACGAACCCGGAGCTGACCGGGACCCGGATGCCGCGCGCGCCCGCTCGACGACACTGGGAAGGGCGGCGAGCACCGCGTCGATGTCGCCGTCGACAGTGGTGCGGCCGAGCGTGAACCGCAGCACCTGGCGCGCCTCGGCATCCGTCCGTCCCATCGCGAGCACGACGTGCGACGGCTCGGGAACTCCCGCCTGACACGCGGACCCGGTGGATACCGCGATCCCGGCGAGGTCGAGCAGGAACAGCAGGGTCTCCCCCGATGCGCCGGGGAACAGCACGTGGGCATTGCCGGGGATCCGGTCGACGGGGTGGCCGAGCATCTCGGCATCCGGGATGCTGCGACGGATGCCGCTCACGAGCCGATCCCGCAGCGCTCCGAGGCGCACCGCCTCGGCTTCCCGCTCGTCCCGCGCGGCTTCGGCAGCCACGGCGAAGGCCGCCGCACCAGCCACGTCCTGGGTGCCGGCGCGCAGGCGCCGCTGCTGACCGCCGCCGTGCTGCAGCGGCGCCAGTTCGGCGCCGCGGGCGACCACCAGCGCTCCGACGCCCGTCGGCCCGCCGATCTTGTGAGCCGAGACGCTGAGCGCCGCGAGCCCGGCACGACCCTGCGCGTCGCTGCGCCAGCCGCGGAAGGACACCGGCACGTGCCCGAACGCGGCGACCGCATCGAGGTGCAGCGCCACGCCCGCCTCAGCAGCCGCGGCGGACAGCGCCGCGGCGTCGTTGATCGTCCCCGCCTCGTTGTTGGCGACGACGGCCGTGGCGACCGCGGCCCCCGGCAGCGCCGCGGAGAACTCGGCGAGTCGGATGCGGGCGGTGGCGTCGATGCCGACGTGCCGCACACGTGCGCCCTGCGCCTCGAGCCATTCGACCGCGTCGAGAGTGGCATGGTGTTCGCCGTCCGGCAGCACGACGGCATCCGCATCGGCCGCACGCGCCCACCACAGGCCCTTGACCGCCAGGTTCACGGCCTCGGTGCCACCGGATGTGAAGACGATCTCGATCGGGTCGGCCTCGATCACCGCTGCCAGGCGCTCGCGCGCCTCTTCGAGCACGCGGCGTGCGTGCTGGCCCGCGCCATGGATCGACGAGGCGTTGCCGACCGCGGCAGCGACATCGAGCCACGCGTCGCGTGCCTCCGGACGCAGCGGTGCGGTCGCGGCGTGGTCGAGATAGATCTGCACGTCGCCGCTCATGCCCGCTCGACCTCCTTCACGATCGCCTGCCCGGCAGGTGCCTCCGAGTCCCGTGGACCGCGGAACCGGGTCTCGTAACAAGTCCGACTCGGACCATGGTTATGGTAGTCCGCATGGTCAGCCCGGAGTCCGTCCTCTCGCCCCCAGCCGCGGGGCTGCTCAGCCCGCAGCTCGATGGGCTGGGCGTCGTTCTGCTTCCCGACGGCGGCCGCCTGCGGGTGTGGTCGGGCGCAGCGGATGCCGTCGACCTCGTCGTCTTCGATGACACCGACCTCGACTGGATCACGGCGACCGAGCCCCTCGCCCCGATCGGCGGCGGCGTGTGGGAGATCTCGACCCCGCTGCTGCGGCCGGGCACACGGTACGCGATCCGCGTCGACGGCCCCCAGGGAGCCGGCAACACGTTCAACCGGGGCACGCTCCTGCTCGACCCGTACACCCGCGGCCTCGAGCGCACCGGCTACGACGGCTGGCGGTCAGCCGTCGTCGAGGGATCGTTCGACTGGGGCGGCGTATCCAAGCCCGCTGTCCCGATGGACCGCACCGTCCTCTACGAGGGCCACCTCAAGGGCCTGTCGAAGCGGCATCCCGATGTTCCCGGGAGCCTGCGGGGCACGTATGCCGGGCTCGCTCACCCCGCGATGGTGCAGCATTTCCTGGACCTCGGCGTGACCAGCATCGAGCTCCTGCCGGTCCACGCGTTCGCGACCGAGCCGCGGCTGCTCCAGCACGGTCTCGCGAACTATTGGGGCTACAACTCCCTCGGCTTCTTCGCGCCCCACGGCGCGTACGCCACCGAGGAGGCCCGCCGCCAGGGACCCGAGGCAGTCCTCCGCGAATTCAAGGGGATGGTCCGGCTCCTCCACGAGGCCGGGCTCGAGGTGGTCCTCGACGTCGTCTACAACCACACGGCGGAAGAGGGCATCGGCGGCCCGCGCTCGAGCCTGCGCGGCATCGACAACCGCGCGTACTACCGCCAGCAGGACGACGGGGTCTACATCGACGTCACGGGATGCGGCAATTCGCTGGACACCTCGACGGATGCCGCGGCCCGCCTGGTGCTCGACTCGCTGCGGTACTGGGCGAACGACGTGCAGGTCGACGGGTTCCGGTTCGATCTCGCCGCAACGCTCGGCCGCGACGAGACGCACGCCTTCACCCCGGAGCACCCGCTTCTGCGCGCCGTCGTGGACGACCCCGCACTGGCCGGTGTCAAGAAGATCGCAGAGCCCTGGGACGTCGGCATGGGCGGCTGGCAGACCGGCAACTTCGGAGACGGCTGGAGCGAGTGGAACGACCGCTACCGCGACCGCGTCCGCAACTTCTGGCTGAGCGACGTCGACTACGCGCGGCGCGCCTCGACGTCGCCCGTCGGCATCGGCGGCTTCGCCAACCGGCTCGCCGGGTCGGCGAACACGTTCGCCGACGAGCGCGGCCCTCTCGCCGGCGTCAACTTCGTGACGGCGCACGACGGTTTCACCCTGCGCGATCTCGTCTCGTACGACGTCAAGCACAACTTCGGCAACGGCGAGCACAACCGCGACGGCGCCGACACGAACCGCTCCTTCAACCACGGCGCCGAAGGGCCGACCGACGACCTGGGGATCCTCGCCACGCGGCGCAAGGCGATGCGCAATCTCCTCGGCACGCTGCTGCTGTCGGCCGGCGTGCCGATGCTGACCGCGGGCGACGAGTTCGCACGCACGCAACGCGGCAACAACAACGCGTACTGCCACGACTCCGTCCTCACCTGGCTGTCGTGGGAGCACGCCCCCTGGCAACGCGACCTGTACGCGCACGTGCGGCATCTGCTGCGGCTGCGGCGGGAGAACCCGGCCCTGCGCCCCGGCCGCTTCGCGCGCCTCGGCGAACGCACGCCTTCGGCATCCGTCATGGAGTGGTACGACGAGCGCGGTGAGACCATGTCGCTCGAGCGGTGGACCGATCCCGCGCACCGCACGCTTCAGTACGTGGCGGCGTCCACACCGGAGTTCGAGGGGTTCAACCGCGTGCTCCTCATGGTCCACGGCACCGAGCGTCCGACCACGGTCACACTTCCCGACGTGGAGGGAGTGACGAGCTACGTCTCGCTGTGGTCGAGCGCCGACGAGACGCCCTCCGAGCTCATGCCGACCTTCGCGCCGGGCGACACCGTCGCGCTGCCCGGCACTTCGATGCGCCTCTTCCGTGCCGAGTAGACCGGAAGCGGTGAGCCGGCCGACGCGCCTCGTCACGTCGCTGTCATCCCGGTCGGTCGCGCGATAGGTTCGACACGTGGTCACGACGACGCGCTCCGCGCGCTCCCGCCCGTGGCGGAGCGCCTCGGCCCTCCCTGTCCGCGACATCCATGCCTGGCAGGCTGAACGAGACACCGCCGCACGGCGCATTCCGCTCGCCCAGCCATCGCCCGCCGTCCCCTGGGGCGACTACCGGCCCAGGGCGTTCAACGGTGAGGCGGTGCCGTTCCGCGTGACGGCGTTCCGCGAGGGACACGACCGCATCGGCGTCCAGGTGCGTCTGTTCTCGCCGTCCGGCGACGAGTCGCTGCACCGCCTCGAGTCGCTCGACGACGGCTTCGACCGCTGGCAGACCGAGGTGGTGCTGCTCGAGCAGGGCATCTGGCGCTTCCGGTTCGAGTCCTTCGGCGATGACTTCGCCACGTGGGAGCACGCCGCCTCGCTCAAGATCGCCGCCGGAGTGGACGCCGCGCTCATGCGCGAGCTCGGTGCGCTCCTGTTCGATCGCGCCGGCGCCGAGAAGGGCCGCCCGGTCGCCGAGCGGCGCGCTCTCGCCGCGGCTGCGGCATCCCTCCGCGACGCGACGCGGGACGACGCGGCGGCGCTGACCATCGTCGAGGACCCGGTGATCGCCGGCTACCTCCGTCAGCGCCCCCTCATGTCGCTCGTGACGATCGGCGACGACCTCGAGCTGCTCGTCGAGCGCGAGCGCGCGGGAGTGGGCGCGTGGTACGAGTTCTTCCCCCGGTCCGAGGGAGCCCGCCGATTCAAGGACGGCACGGCCAAGAGCGGCACCTTCCGCACCGCGACGAAGCGTCTTCCGGCCGTGGCGGAGATGGGCTTCGACGTGGTCTATCTGCCGCCGATCCACCCGATCGGCACCGTGAACCGCAAGGGACCCAACAACACCCTCGACGCGGGTCCCGGCGATCCCGGCTCGCCGTGGGCGATCGGCTCGGCGGACGGCGGGCACGACGCGGTCCATCCCGACCTCGGAACGCTCGCCGATTTCCGGGCATTCGTGCGCAATGCCCGCACCGCCGGCATCGAGGTCGCCCTCGACCTCGCGCTGCAGGCCGCTCCCGACCATCCGTGGGTCGCCGCGCACCCGGAGTGGTTCACGACGCTCCCCGACGGCTCCATCGCGTACGCCGAGAATCCGCCCAAGAAGTACCAGGACATCTACCCGGTCAACTTCGACAACGACCCGGCCGGCATCCGTGCCGAGGTCCTCCGCATCGTCCGCCACTGGATCGCGCAGGGCGTGCGCATCTTCCGCGTCGACAATCCCCACACGAAGCCCCTGCAGTTCTGGGAGTGGCTCATCGCGACCGTCACCGCCGAGGACCCCGACGTGGTGTTCCTCGCCGAGGCGTTCACACGCCCCGCGCCGCTGCAGAGCCTCGCGTCCGCGGGCTTCCAGCAGAGCTACACGTACTTCACCTGGCGCAACACCAAGGCCGAGCTGGAGGAGTTCCTCTCGGGGCTGGCCCACGAGACCGACGACTTCCTGCGCCCGAACCTCTTCGTCAACACGCCCGACATCCTCACCGAGTACCTGCAGTTCGGCGGCCGTGCCGCCTATCGGATCCGGGCCGCCATCGCAGCCACGGCGGCGCCGACCTACGGCGTGTACGCCGGTTACGAGCTCTACGAGAACGTGGCGCGTCCGGGCTCGGAAGAGAACATCGACAACGAGAAGTACGAGTACAAGTTCCGCGACTGGGCCGGCGCCGCCGAGCGCGGCGATTCGCTCGCCCCGTTCCTGGCCCGGCTCAACGAGATCCGGCGCGCGCACCCCGCCCTCCGGCAGCTGCGCAACCTCAGCATCCACTGGAGCGACGACGACGCGATCCTCGTGTACGCCAAGCACCTCGACGCGGCGCTCTCCCCCGACGGCCGCAGCGACACCGTCATCGTCGTGGTCAACACCGACCCCCACTCGGTGCGCCAGACGATGGTCCACCTCGACACCCGCATCTGGGGCGTCGAGCCCGGTTCGCCGTACGAGGTCGAGGACCTCGTCACCGGCGGCCGGTGGACGTGGTCGGATCACAACTACGTGATGCTCGACGCGTTCACCGAGCCGGTCCACATCCTCCACGTCAAGGGGCCGCGATGACGCTCACCGACCAGATCCTCGATGCCGTCTCGACGGGCTCGTACCACGACCCCCACGCCGTGCTCGGCATCCATCCCGACACGGATGCCGAGGGCACCGCGACATGGATCATCCGCGCACGCCGGCCGCTCGCCCGCAGCGTCACGGCGGTGTTCGCCGACGGCACGCGCGTTCCGCTCGAGCACGTGCGGGCCGGTATCTGGGAGGGCACGCGCGCCGGCACCCTCACCCGCTACGAGCTGCTCACCACCTACGCGCACGGGCCCGACTACGTCGCGGACGACCCCTATCGCCACACGCCGACGATCGGCGAGCTCGACCTGCACCTGATCGCCGAAGGACGCCACGAAGAGCTGTGGCGGGCGCTCGGCGCGCACGAGCGCGAACACGACGGCACGATGGGCACCGCGTTCACAGTGTGGGCGCCCAACGCGCGGGCCGTGCGGGTGGTCGGCGACTTCAACGGCTGGGACGGCCAGGGCCACGCCATGCGCTCGATGGGCGCCAGCGGCGTGTGGGAGATCTTCGTCCCGGGGATCGGCCAGGGCACCACCTACAAGTTCGAGCTGCGCGGTCGCGGCGGCGAGTGGGCGCTGAAAGCCGACCCCATGGCCCGGTTCGCCGAGGTGCCTCCTGCCACGGGCTCCGTCGTCGTCGGCTCCTCGTACTCCTGGGGCGACGCCGCATGGCTCGCCGAGCGCGCCCGCTCGACGCCCGTGTCGCGGCCCATGTCGGTGTACGAGCTGCACTTCGGCTCATGGCGGCAGGGGCTGACCTACCGCGACGCCGCCGATCAGCTGATCGACTACGTCACCGGCCAGGGATTCACGCACATCGAGTTCCTCCCGCTCGCCGAGCATCCGTTCGGCGGATCGTGGGGCTATCAGGTCACCGGCTACTACGCGCCCACCAGCCGGTTCGGGCACCCCGACGACCTGCGGTACCTCATCGACAGACTCCACCAGGCCGGCATCGGCGTGATCATGGACTGGGTTCCGGGCCATTTCCCGAAGGATGCCTTCGCGCTGGCCCGGTTCGACGGTGAGCCGCTCTACGAGCACGCCGATCCCCGGCGCGGCGAGCACCGCGAGTGGGGCACCTACATCTTCGACTACGGCCGCAGCGAGGTGCGCAACTTCCTCGTGGCCAACGCGCTGTACTGGTTCGAGGAGTTCCATGTCGACGGTCTGCGGGTGGACGCCGTCGCGTCCATGCTGTACCTCGACTACTCGCGCAACGAGGGCGAATGGGCGCCGAACGTCCATGGTGGCCGCGAGAACCTCGAGGCGATCCACTTCCTGCAGGAGGTCAACGCCACCGCGTACAAGCGGTACCCCGGCATCGCGATGATCGCCGAGGAGTCGACGAGCTTCCCCGGCGTGACGGCGCCCACGAGTCAGGCGGGCCTCGGATTCGGGTTCAAGTGGAACATGGGCTGGATGAACGACTCGCTCCAGTACATCAAGCGCGACCCGATCTATCGCGCGCACCACGAGGGCGAGCTGTCGTTCTCGTTCGTGTACGCGTTCAGCGAGAACTACGTGCTGCCGATCAGCCACGACGAGGTCGTCCACGGCAAGGGGAGCCTGTTCGCACGGATGCCGGGCGACCACTGGCAGCAGCTCGCGAACATGCGCGCGTTCCTCGCCTACATGTGGGGACACCCGGGCAAGCAGCTGCTGTTCATGGGCCAGGAGTTCGGTCAGCTGTCGGAGTGGTCAGAGGGGCGCTCGCTCGACTGGTGGCTGCTCGATCAGCCCACACATGCCCAGCTACAGCAGTTCGTCGGCGTCCTCAACCGCGTCTACCGCGAGCAGTCCGCGCTCTGGGCGCGTGACAGCGACGGCGCCGCGTTCACGCGGCTCGGCTCCCCGAAGTGGAATCCGAACGTGATCGCCTTCGCCCGCCGCGAGTGGCACGGCAACACGATCGTCGTCGCGGCGAACTTCTCGGGGCAGCCGCTCACGTCGTACGAGCTCGACCTGCCCGAGAGCGGCGTCTGGCATGAGATCCTCAACACCGATGCGCAGGCGTACGGCGGCTCGGGGGTCGGCAACCTGGGCGTCGTCCACGCGGGCGTGGACGGACGCGCGTCGCTCGTGCTGCCCCCGCTCGGAGTGCTGTGGCTTCGCCACGAGACGAGCGCCCACATCCCGTCACCGACGCGGGGCTGACCTGCCGTCGGTCGAGGCGCGACTCAGAACAGCAGTGAAGCGAGGCGACCGCGTGCCGCGATGACGCGCGGGTCGCCATCGCCCACGAGCGCGAAGAGCTCCAGGAGGCGCTCCCGCACGGGTGCGCGCTCGTCCGCGGGCAGCTGCGAGAACAGATCGAGCAGGCGGCCGAATGCGTCCTCGACGTGCCCGCCCGCGAGGTCGAGATCGGCGACCGTCAGCTGCGCGGGGATGTCCTGGGGAGCGGATGCGGCGGCCGCGCGTGCCGCCTGGAGGTCGACGTCCTGCACGCGGAGCAGAAGCTGCACCTGTCCGAGCCCGGCACGCGCCTCGGCGTCGCGGGGGTTCTCCACGAGCGCCTTCTCGTATGCGGTGACGGCGCGCGCGTAGTCGCCCTCCTCGATGGCCTCGAACGCCTCGGCATGCAGGGGCGGGAGCGCGGGCTCATCGGGTGTCTCCTCCGGCGCCTCGCCGTCGACGGCGACCGTGCCGGTCACACCGTTCTGCGCCGCGAGCTGGAGGAGCTGCGCGAACACCTCGCGCACCTGCTGCTCGGGAACGGCCCCGGTGAACATCTGCACCGGCTGCCCGGCGACGAGCGCGACGACCATCGGGATGGACTGCGCGCGGAACGCCTGCGACAGCTGCGGATTGGCGTCCACGTCGACCTTCGCCAGCACGAGGCGGCCGCCGAGCTCGAGGACGACCTTCTCGAGGATGGGGCTCAGCTGCTTGCACGGGCCGCACCATTCGGCCCAGAGATCGACGACCACCGGTACGGTGCGCGACAGCTCCAGCACCTGCGGGAACGTCTCGTCAGTGACGTCGAGCACGAGGGCCGGGACGACGGCCCCGCTGCCCGCGGGAGCCTCCTCACCGGGCGCGGCCTGCGCAGTGGACGCAGGGCGATTGCGGAGAGTGGACAGGTCGACGGCACCACGCAGCGAGGCGCCCAGAGTGGGATCAGTCACTACAGAATCTTCGCATCGAGAATGTCGGATGAGTAACCGAGCAGGCGGATCTTCTCATTCGAACCGGCATTCGGCACGTAGAAGAACACCTGGTCGCTGAACGTCGTCTCGAAGCCCGTGGCGGACTGGTCGGCGCCGGCCAGCGTCTTGACCGTCCGGTTGTTCTCCACCTTGATGACCGCATCCGCGTTGGTCGGCTTGGCCGTGTCGACCTCGTTGATGTTCACGGCCACGATCGCCCCGCTCTCGACCGTCTGCAGCGCGAACGGCGTCTGCGGCCCGGCGACCGCACTGAACTCGAGGGTGCCCGTGGACGCGCCGGAGTTGGCGGTCTGGTTGAACTCGTCGCGCCGTCGCTGCCGGTCGGCGGCGATGCTGGCGCGGAGCTGATCGCCGTCGGCCTCGAAGAGGTCGTAGTACTCGCTCTCCGCGTCCTTGCTGATGACGTCTGCGTACGCGGCGGCCACCTGATCGGGCGGCAGCACGAGGAACGGCGAGTCGGGTTCGACCGCCGCCGCACCGATGTAGGCCGGGGCGAGATCCGGGATAGCGGTCGACGCCTCCAGGCTCCCGACATACGAGAGCTTGTACTCCGACCACTGATCCTGCTGGGTCAGCACCATGATGCTCGAGGTCTTCGACTCTTCGTCGTCGGCGATGGCGATCACCGAACGGGGCCACGCGTCATAGGCCTGCGGCAGGATGATCTCGAGCGGCTTCGCAAGAATCGGCGCGGGCGCCGGATAGTCGCCGAGGGTCGAACGGAGCTTGTAGTTCGTGTCGCGCGCAGCCAGGGCTGCACCCTCCAGGCGCGTGTCGGCGAGGTCGCCGTCCATCGCCGCGTCGGCGTCGGCGACGGTGGCCGAGATGCGGGTGAGGATCCGCTCGGCCTGCGCCTTCGTCACCGCAGGCGCCTGCTGGCCGTCGGGCGCGATGACCGTCGCGGTCGGCGTGGGGGTCGGCGATGGGCCGAGCTGCGGCCAGGCGTCGGCGGAGCAGCCCGTGAAGAGCAGTGCCGATACGGCGACGACCGGCAGGAACGCGAACGCGCGGCGCCCGCTCGAGACCGCCCGGCGCGTACGAGCCGAGTTGCTGATCACGCCCTTGTCGTCGCCGTCGATCGCGATGTCGATCGGCTCGGTCACCGGCAGCGGCAGGCCCTTGCGGCGGGGTCCGCGCTTCCGACGGGCGTGGCGGATGCCGAGGATGTAGAGGAACACGCCCGCGGCCATGAGGATGCCGCCGCCGACGATGAGCGGACCCGCCCAGGGCGTCGAGGTCTGCAGAGGCCAGGTCACGGTCACCCTGCTCGGTGCGGGTGCGGTGCCGTCGGAGGCGACGAGCACGCTCATCTCCTCCGGGAGCTGGAGCGGCGCGATCAGGAGATCCTTCTGCTGATACTCGTCGAGCCACAGGTCTGAACCGACCGGGCTGCGGCCCGCCGCGTCGGTCGCGTCATCCGTCGACGCGTCGGCCGCTGCGTCGTCGGTCGCGGAGCCGTCCGCGGGGGCGTCCGTCGCAGGGTCGGCGATGGCGTCGATCTCGGGCTCGACGACCACGGTCTCGACCTCGCCGTCGCCGTCCAGCGTGACGTGGGTGTACGTGGTGTCGGACAGCCACGCCTCCATGTCGGCCGTCCGCCCGTACGAGGCGTAGATGTCGCCCTCGGTCTGGGCACGAAGTGTCTGGGTACCCGGCATCTGATTGAGCACGGCGCCGTCGATGAGGAGGTAGGGAGTCTCCTCCTCGACCGAGATCGCCGTGGTCTCGGTCCTGGGACCCTGGAAGATCGTCCGCTGGGCGATGCCCGCCCCGATCATCACGGTGGCGAGCACGAAGGCCGCCACGGCCCATACGAAACGCACGAAGAACACCTTTCCCGGGGGCGCAGACGCAGCGCAACCCTTCGATTCGACGTTTCAGACTAGCGGGAATGACCTGTGAGGCGCGTGGGAGGGGGCATTCCACGGCCTGGGCGCTCGGCATGCGTATCCTGGGCGGACACAACGCATCGACGGGAAGTCGATCGGCAGGGGGACCTCGATGAAGCTGCACAGCCCGTTCCGCACCGCGCTGCTCGCAACGCTCGGTGTCGGCTTGGGACTGCTGCTGATCGGCAGCATCCAGAACCTCCAGACGATCCTGCTCTACGTCGGCACCGCGCTGTTCCTCTCGCTGGGCCTCGACCCGATCGTCGCGTGGCTCGAGCGCCGCAAGCTGCCGCGCTGGGCGGCGGTGCTCATCACCATTCTGGGCGTGCTCGCGGTGTTCGCCGGGATCATCCTCATGATCGTGCCGATCATCGTGCAGCAGATCGGTCAGCTGGTGACGACGATCGAGGAGCTCGCCGGAGAGGGCATGTTCGACGATCCGGTCGGCGCGATCCAGGACTGGCTGCACGGGGTGTTCCCGGCGCTGGACGTCGACGAGGTCTGGGCCTACATCGAGGACTGGTACGCGTCCCTCGACGTCGGCGCGATCGGCAGCGAGGTCGGCGGCAGCATCATCACGATCGTCGGTGCGCTCATCGCGGGCTTCGCGGGCGCTTTCATCGTGCTGATCCTCACCATCTACTTCACGGCGTCGACTCCGAGCCTGAAGCGCTCGGTCTACCAGCTGGTCCCGGCCTCGAAGCGGGCGCGGTTCATGGACCTCGGTGAGCAGATCACCGACTCCGTCGGCTACTACGTCATCGGCCAGGTGACGCTGGGTCTCATCAACGGCGTGCTGAGCGCGATCTTCCTGTCGATCATCAAAGCGCCGTTCCCCGCGGTGCTCGCCGTGATCGCGTTCTTCTTCTCGCTGATCCCGCTGGTCGGCACCCTGACCGGCTCCATCATCATCGTCCTGACCTGCCTGGTGGTGGGCTCCCCCACGACCGCGCTCATCGCGGCCATCTACTACCTGATCTACATGCAGATCGAGGCGTACGTGATCTCGCCGCGCATCATGGGGCGGGCCGTCTCGGTGCCTGGAGCGGTCGTCGTGATCGCCGCCCTCGCCGGCGGATCACTGCTGGGCCTGCTGGGCGCCCTGGTCGCCATCCCGGTGGCTGCAAGCATCCTGATCATCTACCGTCAGGTCGTCATCCCGCGCCAGAACGAGCGCT
Source organism: Microbacterium sp. LWS13-1.2 (assembly GCF_040144835.1). NCBI lineage: Bacteria > Bacillati > Actinomycetota > Actinomycetes > Micrococcales > Microbacteriaceae > Microbacterium > Microbacterium sp. LWS13-1.2. The sequence goes on along the minus strand of NZ_CP151632.1, from coordinate 329,538 downwards.
GAGGCGGGTCCGGTCCAGCCCGGGCCCGTGGGTGCGCCCGGTCACGCGTCGACGACGGGTCCGTCCCACTCCAGTGGCAGCGGCAGCGCGTCCGGATTGACGGCCGCCACGATCTCGGTCAGCACTCGACGGGTCTGGTTCTCCCCCACCCACAGATGCTTGGCGCCCTCGACCGGGATCAGGACCGCCTCGGGCACGCTCGCGAAGCGCTCGGCCGCGGCATCCGGTCGGAGATAGTCGTCGAACTCCGGTACCAGCACGATCAGGCGTCTGTCGTCGCCCGCCCACGCCGCGATCTCTTCCGCGGTCGCGCGGTGCAGCGGCGGCGACAGCAGGACAGCCCCCTCGACCGCGTGATCGCGCCCGTACTTCAGCGCGAGCTCGGTGCCGAACGACCATCCGACCAGCCACGGCCGCGGCAGACCTCGGGTGTGCACGAAGTCCATCGCCGCGGCGACATCGAAGGCCTCGGACCGGCCGCCGTCGAAGGCGCCCTCGCTCGTGCCCCGCGGTGAGGTCGTGCCCCGCGTGTTGAACCGCAGCACCGCGAGATCCGCCAGCGCGGGAAGGCGCCCGGCTGCTTTGCGGATGATGTGCGAGTCCATGAATCCGCCGGCCGTCGGCAGGGGATGCAGCGTCACGAGGGTCGCGATCGGCTCCCGGTTCTCGGGCAGGGCGAGCTCGCCGACGAGCGTCAGCCCGTCGAGCGTCTCGAGCTCGACGTCCTCGCGCCGGGCGGGGAGCAGCATCGGTCCGCGGATCTCCATGTCACGCCACCTTCCAGCAGTGCTGATGCCAGTGCCGACGCGCGGCGAGATCCGCGGCATCGCCCAGCACCCCGTCGGCGCGCCAGGCCACCAGATGCGCGACACCGATGTCGACCTGGCGCCCGCAGCCCGGACACGTGTAAGGCTTCTGCGCCTGGGCCGCCGAGACCGGCTGCACGATCCATTCCACACCGCGTCGCATCTCGCTGCGCTTCCAGCCGGCGAGGAGTCGCTCGAAGGACTCGTCGCCGCTCGAATCAGGACGGCGGCGGTTCGATCGGGGCACGGCTCAATACCAGCCCGTGCGCTGCGAGTGGTCCCAGGCACCGCACGGAGTCCCGTAGCGCCCGCCGATGTAGCCCAGGCCCCAGGTGATCTGGGTCGCCGGGTTGGTCTCCCAGTCGGCACCCGCGGTCGCCATCTTGCTGCCCGGCAGCGCCTGAGGGATGCCGTAGGCGCCGCTGCCGGCGTTGTAGGCGTTGACCCGCCAGCCGGATTCCTTGTTCCACAGTGCGACCAGGCAGGCGAACTGGTCGTCGCCCCAGCCACGGGCGAGCACCATGTCGTAGGCGATGGCCTGCGCGGTGCCGGGGTCGGGCGTGACGAACGGAGGCCGCCAGCCGCTGGACGCGGACTTCGATGCCGTCGTCGGCGCCACGGTCGGGGTGGGCTTGGGCTTCACATACACGGAGTAGCCGCCGCGGTCGAGCGCTGCAGGCTCCGCGACCTGAGCGCTGCCGTCGCCGCTCAGGGACTGCACGTCGTCGAGCGAGCTGGCGTACAGCGAGACCTGCGACTCCTCTTCGGCCGTGGCCTGCGCGAGCGCGAGGCCGGTCGGACCGATGTAGGCGACCACGAACCCGAGCACCGCGAAGGCGGCGAAGCCTCCCAGCACACCGCGGCGACGTGACCACCGGGCAGAGGAACCGGCCGCGCGTGCGGGCGCCGACGGCGCGGCTGATGCCGTCGAGACGACGCGTCCCGCGGCCCGGGTCGACACCTCGTGACGACGGGCGCGCCTGGTCGGGTTCAGCTCGTTTCCGGAAGTCACAGTGCCCCGATTCTCGCATACCGGCACGAGGGCGTGCCATCCGCGACACCCGTGCGTGTCACTTCACCGCGAGCATCACCTCGACGACCGCATCGAGCACGGCATCCACCTGCGTCTCGCGGTAGCCGCCGCGCTGCATGCGGAACGCGACCGCGCGCACCTGCTCGACGGTCACGGAGTCGCCGGTCTCGAGAAAGCGCGCGAGCTTGTCGGTGACGAGGTCCACCTCGGCGACCCGGTAGCCGTAGCGCAGCCGGGACACCCGGTCGAAACGGCGCCCGGTGGGACGCGACAGTCGATCCAGCACCTCCTGCGCGAGCTCCCGCGTGTGGCCGACCCATGCGCGGGCGCCTGCGGCCGCCATCGCGGACGCGCGCTCACGCGCAGCGAACGCGTCTTCGATGCGACCGAGCGCCGCATCGACCGACGCGATCGCGTACCCGTGCCGCACGAGCGGGAATGCCACCTGGCGCACGTCGGCCGACGTGAGGGACGCGCTGCCCTGCTCGAACGACGCGCGGGCGCGAGCGAGGAACTCGTCGACCGGCTCCTTGTCGTAGCCCTTCTCGCGCCCTCGGGCCTCGGGGAAGGATGTCCGGGAGGTCGTCTCGGATGCCGTCATGATGCCACCAGCGGAGTGAAGAGGTAGTAGAGGGACAGCGCCGCCACGACCGACAGCAGGATCGAATCGAGTCGATCGAGGACGCCGCCGTGACCGGGCAGCCAGGAACTCATGTCCTTGATGCCGAGATCGCGCTTGATCATCGATTCTCCCAGGTCGCCGACCGTGGCGGTGGCGAGGATCAGGATGCCGAACACCGCGCCCATCCACCAGTCGAGACCGAGCATGAACATGCCGACCAGCACGCCGGCGATGGTGGCCGCCGCCGCGGCGCCGGCGAAGCCCTCCCACGTCTTCTTGGGGCTGATGCGGGGAGCCATCGGATGCTTGCCCAGGGTGATGCCCGCGATGTACGCGCCGGTGTCGACGGCGACCGCAACGATGATGAACGACAGCACCCACCACTCGCCGCCGTCCTTGCTCAGCAGCACGAGGCAGAGACTCGTGAGGAACGCCACATACAGCTGCAGGAAGGTGGCGATCAGCACATCCCCGAGCACGGCGGAGTAAACGCGGCCGTCGTGGGAGGCCATCTGCGCGACCAGCCGCCAGACCACCAGGAACGCCAGGACCACGAACAGCAGCACCCACTGCAGCCACGCGTCCACGAAATAGGCCGACAGCACGACGATGGCACCCGCGACGAGCTGCGGGACCAGATCGACGCGGCGTCCGCTGGCGATCAGCGCGCGGGAGAACTCGAACATCGCGAGCAGCGCTGCCGCCAGGGCGAACGGGACGAACGCCCACTTCACGAAGATCAGCGAGCCGAGCAGGGCGACCCCGATGGCCAGCCCGATCAGGGTCGCGACGATGAGGTCGCGCCCCGTGCGCTCCTTGATGCGCTCGTTCGCCTCCTCGAAGTCCGCCTTCGCCTGCGCGACCTGGCTCTCCAGCTCACTGCGCGCAGCGCGCAGATGGGCCTGCAGCGCCGGCGGGGTGTCATGTGCCTCCGCGGCACGCCGTGCGTCGCCCGCTTCGCGCCGCGTCTGCGGAGAAGCGGCCTCTTCGCCGCGCGGCGGGTCCGGTGCGTCGGTCATGGGCAGACCTCAGACTTCGAGGAGCTCGGCCTCTTTGCGCTTGAGCGCGTCGTCGATCCCGTCGACGTGGGCGCGCGTCAGCGCGTCGAGTTCCTTTTCGGCGCGGGCGAGCTCGTCCTCGCCGACCTCGCCCTTGAGGGCGTCGATGTCGTCCTTGGCCTTGCGGCGGATGCCGCGCACATGCACCTTGGCATCCTCGCCCTTGCCGCGCACGAGCTTGACGTACTCCTTGCGACGCTCCTCGGTGAGCTCCGGCATCGTGACGCGCACGAGGTTGCCGTCGTTCGTCGGGTTCACCCCCAGGTTCGGGATGTCGCGGATCGCCTGCTCGATCGCCTTCAGCGCCGACTTGTCGTACGGGGTGATGAGGAGGGTGCGCGCCTCGGGGTTGTTGATCGACGCGAGCTGCGCGAGCGGCGTCGGGCTGCCGTAGTAGTCGACGAGGACCTTCTGGAACAGCTGCGGGTTCGCGCGTCCGGTGCGCACCGTCGCGAAGTCCTCCTTCGCACCCTCGACAGCGCGGTCCATGCGCACTCCGGCATCGGCCAAGACGTCCGCGATCACAGTGTCTCCTTCAGGTAGATGGGGCTGGTCAAGTGTATCGGCGGCAGCGTCGTCACGCCGTGACGAGCGTGCCGATGGGCTCGCCGAGGAGCGCCTTCGTCACGTTGCCCGCCGGCTCCATGCCGAACACCCGCATGTCCATGCGGTTGTCCATGCAGAGGCTGAAAGCGGTCGAGTCGACGACCTTGAGGCCTCGCTGCAGCGCGTCGAGGTACGTGATGCGATCGATCAGCGTGGCCGAGGCATCCTTCTTCGGGTCGGCCGTGTAGACCCCGTCCACGCCGTTCTTCGCGACGAGGACCTCCTGCGCGTCGATCTCGAGCGCTCGCTGGGCGGCCACGGTGTCGGTGGAGAAGTACGGCAGGCCTGCGCCGGCGCCGAAGATCACGACCCGGCCCTTCTCCATGTGCCGCTCTGCGCGCCGTGGGATGTACGGCTCGGCGACCTGGGTCATCGAGATGGCCGACTGCACGCGCGTGGCGGCGCCCGCCTGCTCGAGGAAGTCCTGGAGGGCCAGGGCGTTCATCACGGTGCCCAGCATGCCCATGTAGTCGGCGCGACCGCGGTCCATGCCGCGCTGGCTGAGCTCGGCGCCGCGGAAGAAGTTGCCGCCTCCGACGACGACGGCGATCTCGACGCGGTCGACCGCGGCGGCTATCTCCTGCGCCATCTGGCTGACCACGTCGGGGTTGACACCCAGTTGCCCCCCACCGAACGCCTCGCCGGACAGCTTCAGAAGGACGCGGCGGCGCCCGGTGTTCTCGTTGATCACTGTGGTCCTCTCGTCTACGACAAACTACCGAAGGGCATGAGAAAAGGCCCGCATCGGATTGCCGATGCGGGCCTTCTCAATGGATCAGGCGCCGACCTTGTAGCGGGCGAAGCCCGTCAGGGTCAGACCGGCGGCCTTCGCGACCTGCGCGACCGACTGCTTGTTGTCCTTCGCGTAGTCCTGGTCGAGAAGCGAGACCTGCTTGAAGAACGCATTGACGCGGCCCTCGACGATCTTCGGAAGAGCCGCCTCGGGCTTGCCCTCGTTGCGCGAGATCTCGGTGACGATCTCGCGCTCCTTGTCGACATCCGCCTCGGGGACCTCGTCGCGCGACAGGTACGAGGGGTTGGCGAACGAGATGTGCTGCGCGATGCTGCGCGCCGTCTCGGCGTCGTCGCCCGAGTAGGCGAGCACGACGCCCACCTGCGGCGGCAGGTCCTTGCTGGTCTTGTGGAGGTAGATCTCGAAGTTGTCGCCCGAGAGCGTGCTCACCCGACGCAGCTCGACCTTCTCGCCGATGATGGCGGCCTCGTCCGAGATGAGCTCGGCGACCGTCTGCGTGCCGGCGGGCGCGGCCAGCGCAGCCTCGGCCGAGTCGGCGTGAGCGGCAGCGGCGGCGTCGAGCACCTTGTCGGCGAGGGCGATGAAGCGCTCGTTCTTCGCGACGAAGTCTGTCTCGGTGTTGAGCTCGATGATCGTGACCTGACCGTCGACCTCCTTGGCCGCGACCAGTCCCTCGCTCGTGGAGCGGTCGGCGCGCTTGGCGTTGCCCTTCGCGCCCTTCAGACGCAGGATCTCGACGGCCTTCTCGAGGTCGCCGTCGGCCTCCTCGAGCGCCTTCTTGGTGTCGACCATGCCGGTGCCTAGCTGCTCGCGCAGGGCCTTGATGTCGGCGATCGTGAAGTTTGCCATGGGTGGCGGCTCCTTGATTCTCGTGAGTTCTCGTGGATGCCTCGGCGGGACCGTCCAGCCGTGAGGCCAGGACGATCCCGCCGAGGCGGAGTGTGAGTGAGGCTTACTCGGCGGGGGTCGCCTCGGCGACCTCGGCAGCGTCAGCGGCCTCAGCGGTCTCGACGACCTCATCGGTCTCAGCGGCGACAGCGGTCTCGACGGCCTCAGCAGCCTCGGCGCCGGCCTCGTCGGCGGCCGACTCGGTCGCGATGGTCTCGACCTCGGCGACGTCGGTCTCGACGGGCGCGCCCTGCTCGAGCAGCTCGCGCTCCCAGTCGGCGAGAGGCTCCGCGTCAGCGGTCTCGTCGGTGGGCTGGTGGCGCTGGATCAGGCCCTCCGCGGCGGCGTCGGCGATGATGCGGGTGAGCAGGCCCACCGAGCGGATCGCGTCGTCGTTGCCGGGGATCGGGTACTGGAACTCGTCGGGGTCGGCGTTCGTGTCGAGGATGCCGATCACGGGGATGCCGAGCTTCGACGCCTCGTCGATGGCAAGATGCTCGCGCTTGGCGTCGACGACCCAGATGGCCGAGGGGGTCTTCTGGAGGTTGCGGATGCCGCCGAGCGACTTGTGCAGCTTGTCGAGCTCGCGCTTCTTGAGGAGGAGCTCCTTCTTGGTGAAGCCGCTCGCGGCCGGGTCCTCGAAGTCGAGCTCCTCGAGCTCCTTCATGCGGGCAAGACGCTTCGACACGGTCGAGAAGTTGGTGAGCAGACCGCCCAGCCAGCGCTGGTTGACGTAGGGCTGGCCCACGCGGGTCGCCTGCTCGGCGATGACTTCCTGCGCCTGCTTCTTGGTGCCGACGAAGAGGATGGTGCCGCCGTGCGCGACGGTCTCCTTGACGAACTCGTACGCCTTGTCGATGTACGTCAGCGACTGCTGCAGGTCGATGATGTGGATGCCGCTGCGCTCCGTGAGGATGAAGCGCTTGACCTTCGGGTTCCACCGGCGGGTCTGGTGTCCGAAGTGCACGCCGCTGTCGAGCAGCTGGCGAATGGTGACGACGGCCATGGCCGTTCTCCTGTTCCGGCGCGTGCGCGCCTGTTGCGGTTGTTCTCGCGCCGGCGTGGAGCCGGCGAGCCTGGTGCCCGGCACATTCCCACCCAGCGCCCGCTCATGAGCGTTCGCAGGGACCGTTGGGAGTGGATGCCGCGCCGTCACCCTCCGTCAGACTCGGGGTGCGTGGCGCTGTGGGCACGCGGAGTCACTCCGACATGCGGAGTGCGCATCCAGTGTATCAGCAGGCGACCGGGCCGAGCCTCCTCCCCCGCAGGGCGAAGGCGACGGTTCTCCACGGGTCCGCGACGGGGGCCATCGCGCCCGAACGGCGTGCGGCAGGGTCAGGTGATGCGCACCATCGCCCCGGCTCCACTCCCGCGATTTCGTGCGGCAGCGGCGCTCGCGCTCGTCGTGTGGATCGCCGCAGTGCCTGTGACCGCGTCGGCATCGAACCCGGATGACCCCGACGGTCCGGCAGGGCGTTCCGCGGACGGCGGGTCGGTTGCTCTCGCGCGCGACTGGCTGTGGCCCGTGGACGCGTTCCGCCTCGAGCGTCCCTTCGTCGCCCCACCCCACGAGTACGGCCCGGGCCACCGGGGCATCGACCTCGCCGTCCTCGGCGAGGACGGCGTCTCCGCCCCCGCGGCGGGCGCGGTCGCCTTCTCCGGCCAGGTGGCCGGACGTGGTGTTCTGACGATCGACCACGGCGATGGACTCGTCTCCACTCTCGAGCCCGTGGAGTCCACACTCGTCGCCGGCGCGCCGGTGGCTGCCGGTGCCGCTGTGGGGCGCGTCTCCGCAGGCGGTCACACCGCGCCCGGCGCGCTGCATCTCGGCGTGCGCCTCGATGGCCGGTACATCAACCCCCTCGTGCTGCTCGGCGGCGTGCCGCGAGCGGTGCTCCTGCCCTGCTGCTGAGAGCCCGCCTGCTCAGGCGCGCGGGTGGGCGAGACGGTAGGACGCCGCCAGCCGCTCGCTCGAGACGTGGGTGTAGATCTGCGTGGTTCCGAGGCTCGCGTGGCCGAGTATCTCCTGGACGGCACGGAGGTCGGCGCCGCCGTCGAGCAGATGCGTCGCCGCCGAGTGCCGCAGCGCGTGGGGCCCCACCTGAGCGCCGAGTTCGGGCCCGAGCTCGCGAGACACCAGGTCGTAGACCGCACGAGGTCCGATGCGACCGCCTCTCGCGCCGAGGAACAGGGCGGCTGCCTCAGGCGCGTCGACTCGACGCGCCACGAGCACGGGCCGGCCCCGCACGAGGTACGCATCGACCGCACGCAACGCGGGGAGCCCGAAGGGGACGACGCGCTCCTTGGAGCCCTTGCCCCACACGCGAGCCGTGCGACGTTCGGGGTCGAGATCGCCGACGTCCAGTCCGCACAGCTCGGAGACGCGCACCGCGGCCCCGTACAGGAGCTCGAGCATCGCGTGGTCGCGCAGCGCCAGCGGGTCGCCTTCCGCGGCCGCGGAAGCGAGCCGCTCCAGGACCCCTGCCAGCGCATCGGCGGTCGCGACTTTCGGCAGTGTGCGGCCGCGCTTGGGCGCGACCAGCCGCAGGCTGGGGTCGGATGCCACGGCGCCCGTCTCGGTCGCCCAGGCGAAGAAGCCGCGCACAGCGGCCGTCCGCCGTGCGATGGTGGCGCGGCTGTCGCCCCGCTGCACGGCCTGCCACAGCCACTCACGGAGGTTCTCGAGGTCGACGACGGCGAGATCGACGTCGCCGCACGCGACGGCCAGCCCGGCGAGATCCGAGCGGTACGCACGGACCGTCGCCGGCGACAGTCGACGTACCTCCGCCAGGTGGCGCAGGTACGTCTCCGCTGCGTCGACGATCTCCACGCCTCCAGCTTGCGCCTCGACGAGGGGTACGCGGCGCTGCGACGCACCGCGCGGTTCGCTCTCCCCCGCCAGCCGAGCGGAGCGCCGGACACAGAGGGACGCCACGTCAACGCGCTGGCCTGGCACGGTAGCGCTAGACACGGCTGAGCACTCGTGACGACCGCGCGCTCGTCACGCCCCCGCCCGTCGCAACCTCCATCCCTCCGCGCCGGCCTCCACGGATCCGTCGAGCTGCAGCAGACCGAGTACGCCTTCGACGGCGTCGGCCGCCATCCCCGCGCGGCGCGCGATATCGCCGGGCTGTCGCCAGGCGCGCGTGCTCATCGCATCCACCACGCGCGTCGCGTCGCCGGTGTGGCCGGGCATCCGAGCCGCTCCGGCACCGTTCGCAGTGGCCAGTCCCAGCAGCTCACGGACGTCATCCGCCCCGGTGATGCACTGCGCGCCGTACTCGCGGATGAGGCGGTGCGTGCCCGCGGAGGTGGCCGAGGTGATCGGGCCCGGGACCGCGCCGAGCGGCCTCGACAGCGTCGCCGCATGGCCGGCGGTGTTGAGCGATCCGCTGCGCCAGCCGGCCTCCACCACCACCGTCGCCGCCGATAGCGCGGCGATGAGCCGATTGCGCTGGAGGAAGCGCCACTTCGTCGGAGCGGAGCCGCACGCCACTTCGCTCGCCACGACACCGTGCCGGGCGATGTCGTCGATCAGCCCTGCGTGCCCGGCGGGATACGAGCGGTCCGCGCCGCCCGCGAGCAGTGCGACCGTCAGACCGCCCGCCGACAGTGTCGCGCGATGCGCGGACCCGTCGATGCCGTATGCGCCGCCCGACACCACCGCGATGCCGTCACCGGCGAGCTCGGCCGCGAGCTCCATCGCGACATGTTCTCCGTAGCGCGACGCGGCGCGCGCGCCGACGATGGCGACGGAGGCGTCGAGACGGCGGAGGGCGGAGGCATCGCCGCGCACCCAGAGGCACAGCGGCGCGTGCGCCTCGAGGTCATCCAGCTGGGCGGGCCACTCGGGATCGGCCCGCGTCACGAGGCGGACGCCGCGCGCCGCGGCCGTGAGGAAGGAGTCCGCGACCACGCGCGCCGAAAGCCGCGGCAGCCACCGCTTACGGCCCTCGGCCAGTTCCCGCGGGGTGACTTCTGCCAGCGTCCCTTCGGCCAGCACCGCCTCCAGCGCGGGCGCGGCACCGCGAGCGGCGACGATGCGCCCTGCCACGGAGTCGCCGGGCTCGATCAGGTGGCACCACACCGCGGTCGCGTAGCGCTCACGGGCCGCGTCGGCGCTCTGGTGGACGCCCAGCGGTGCGAGCGCACGCCCCGCGGCGTCGGCGCCCAGGTCGAAAGCGGTCACAGCGCCAGACCCTTCTTCAGGTAGAGCGCCCGCCCGACATGCTCGGCACTCAGCTGCGCTCGCCCGTCGATGTCGGCCAGCGACCATGCGACCCGCAGCACGCGATCGTAGCCGCGCAGCGTCAGCGCACCACGGTGCAGCGCGGCATCCAGCGGGCGGCGGATCACGGGCGGCGGGGCGACCGGTCCCTCGCGGAGCCAGGTCCCCGGCACATCGGCGTTCACTCGCCAGGGCGTTGCCTGCAGCCGGTGACGTGCGCGCGCACGGGCCTCCGCGACCCGATCGCGCGCCGTCGCGGTCGAGATCGTCGGTCCGCGGCCGCGCTGGGCGACGGAGACCCTGGTCAGGGTCAGCTCGATGTCCATGCGGTCCAGCAGCGGCCCGGAGAGCCGGCCGAGGTAGCGGCGGATCGCGGCCGGTGGGCACGTGCAGGTGCCGCCGCGGATCCCGTAGTCCCCGCACGGGCACGGGTTCGTGGCCAGGACTAGCTGGAAGCGTGCCGGGTATCGTGCGTATGCCCCCGCGCGATGGATCGTGATGGACCCGGACTCCAGCGGCTGCCGCAGCGCGTCCAGCGCGCTCGCCGCGAACTCGCCGGCCTCGTCGAGGAACAGCACGCCCTCGCTGGCGCGCGCGATCGCGCCCGGCCGGATGAGGCGGGAACCCCCGCCCACGAGAGCTGCGACGCTCGCGCTGTGATGCGGCGCCTCGAACGGGGGCGTTCGTGACAGCTCCATCACGCGCGAGCCCGCGAGGCTGCGGATCGACGCACTCGCGAGCGCCGCACCGTCGTCGAGTTCGGGAAGGATGCCGGGCAGCCGTCGCGCGAGCATGGTCTTGCCGGCACCGGGCGGTCCGCACATCAGCAGGTGGTGCCCGCCGGCCGCTGCGACGATGAGCGCATCCACGGCATCGCGCTGACCGATCACCTCGGCGAGATCGAGTACGGGCTCGGGTGTCCGCTCGTCGTCCGGCAGGGCGACGGGATCTTCGTCGGCGACCTCGACGTCACCGCCGTGCCAGGCCACCACCTGTGCGAGGTTGACGGCGGCGAGCACGTCCATCCCACCGACGAGCGCCGCCTCGGCGCCGTTGGCGTAGGGCACGACGATCCGCCGATGGCCTGCCCGCCGGGCAGCGACCACCGCGGGCAGCACACCGGGGACGGGGCGCAGGCGCCCGTCGAGGCCGAGTTCCCCGATGTGCACGGCCGACGCGACCGAGGCCGCATCCATCGACGACTCGGTCGCGAGAGACGCGACTGCGATCGCGATGTCGAAGCCGGATCCCTGCTTCGGCAGGCTCGCCGGTGACAGGTTCACGGTCAGCCGTCGCCGGGGCAGCGGCGTGCCGCTGTTGGCGCACGCGTTGTGAACGCGCTGCACCGCCTCGCCCAGTGCCTTGTCGGGCAGGCCGATGATGCGGAACTCCGGGGTCTGCTGCGACAGGTCCGCCTCGACCTCGACGCACTCGCCCTCGGCACCGACGAGCGCGACGGCCCACGTGCGCGCGACGCTCACGGCACCTCCACGTCGACGAGGTGTTCCAGGCGAGCCGTCGAGGGCTCCGTGCCCGTGAGCCCGATCGCGTCGATGCGCAACCGGCGCCCCTGCACGAGCTCGCGGTGCTGACTCGCCCATGCGACGCCGAGCCGCCACAGCCGTACGCGCTTGCGAGCGTCGATGGCCTCGAAGGGGTGCCCGAACTCCTCGCCGCGCCGTGTCTTGACCTCGACGACGACCACCGCGGCGCCGTCCGCCACCACGAGGTCGAGTTCGCCCTCACGGCTTCGCCAGTTGCGCGCGAGCACCGTGAAGCCCTGGGTCTCGAAGTACCGTGCGGCGCGGTCCTCGCCCGCACGGCCGAGCACGTCTTTGTCTGCCATTCAGGCATCGTCGCGCGCGCGAACCTCGCGCGGACGCGCGGCGGCGGCATCCGTTCAGAACCGACGTGCGGTCCCGGGATCGCGGGGGCTGGGGAGGAGCCTGTGGCTCAGGTGTCGAGCGAGAGCTCTTCGGGCAGGTGGAAGTCCCGGCGCGACAGCTCTTCGACGTTGACGTCCTTGAAGGTGAGCACGCGCACCGCCTTGACGAAGCGGTCGGCGCGGTAGATGTCCCACACCCACACGTCCGACATCGAGATCTCGAAGTAGAAGTCGTGCTCGGTGTCGCGGCGCACGACGTTGACCTCGTTCGCGAGGTAGAAGCGCCGTTCCGTCTCGATCACGTACTGGAACTGCGAGACGACATCGCGATACTCGCGGTAGAGCGCGAGTTCGAGTTCGCGGTCATAGTCTTCGAAGACCTCGTCATCCATGGTGCTCCCATCCTATGGGCGTGAACGGATGCCGCGACGCCGCTCCGCGCGTGGCGAACGCTCAGAAGAGCGTCGGCGCGTCCGCGATCGACCAGGACGCGCGATGGTGTCGGCTGATTCCGTGCGTGCGGATGGCCTCGCGGTGGTCCGGGCTCGCGTAGCCCTTGTTACGCGCCCAGTTGTAGGCCGGAAGCTCGTCGTGGAGTTCGGTCATGAGACTGTCGCGCGCGACTTTGGCGATGACGGATGCCGCCGCCGCCGAAGCGCAGTCGCGATCGGCCTTGATGACCGGCTGCACCGTCAGCCCCCATGCGCCGGCGGGGCGGATGTAGTCGTAGTTGCCGTCGAGGATCACGATCGCATCCTCGGGGACGACCCCGTGAGCACGCAGGTCGGCGATTGCGCGGATGGCGGCGAGCCCGAGTGCGCGCATGATCCCGATCTCGTCGATCTCCTCCGAGCTCGCCCAGCCGACCGCGCTCGCTGCGACCCACGACGCCGCCCGTGCCGCGACGTCGGCGCGCCGGGGCTCGGGGACCAGCTTCGAGTCGCGGAGCCCCTGCGGGATCCGCTTGCGGGAGCGGGGGGCGTCGACCACCGCCGCGCCGACGGCGACCGGACCGGCCAGCGCACCGCGGCCGACCTCGTCGCACGCGATGACGAGCGCGTGCTCCCGCAGGAGCCGCCGCTCGAGCGTGAGACGAGGCTCGGCGACGGTCACTTCGCGCCGCCCTCCGGCTCCGGCGCGGGAACGCCGGCGAACACGTCGTGGTGGAAGTCGAGGAAACCGAACCGGTCGAACGGCCAGGTCACGAGGAAGGCGCGGCCGACGAGGTTGTCGATCGGCACGAAGCCCTTGCCCGGCTGGTCGGTGTTGTACCGCGAGTCCTTCGAGCGGTAGCGGTTGTCGCCCAGCACCCAGAGACTGTCCTCGGGCACGACGATGTCGAAGGGGTCGCCGGATGCCGCCGACTCCCCCGCCGGCAGCTTGATGTACACGCTCTCGTTGATGGGCACGTCGTTGACCGTGATCTGACCGATCGCGTTGCAGCACACGACGTGGTCACCCGGGAGCCCGATGATGCGCTTGACGAGGTGGTCGTCGCTGTCGGGCGCGGCGAGACCCACGAGCGACAGCACCCACTCCACCCCCTCGACGATCGGCGGGCGGGCGGGCTCCGTGCTCGGCGGCAGCCAGCCGCCGGGATCCTGGAACACGACGATGTCGCCCCGCTCGTAGGCACCGAACCGCGGGGTGATCTCGTCCACGAGGATGCGGTCCTTGACGTGAAGGGTGTCCTCCATCGAACCGGAGGGGATGTAGAACGATCGGACGATGAACGTCTTCACGATGAGCGAGACGAGGACGGCGATCAGGATGATCACGATCACATCGCGCAGGAAGACGAGCCAGCCCCGACGACGCGGCTGAATGGTCGCTGCGGGCTCGGCCCCGGGGGCCGGCTCGGCGGGAGCCGACTTCTCGGTCGTCATGGAGTTCCTTCGCGGGCGCCGACGGTCGCGGCGACCCGCCTTCAAGGGTCGCACATTCCGGCCCGTCCGGAGAACGGACGAGGCCCCGGACGCAAGCGTCCGGGGCCTCGAGACAGCGCTGCAGGCAGCTGGTGTCAGTTGTCGCGCTTCTCCTTGATCTTGGCCTTCTTGCCACGGAGGTTGCGCAGGTAGTAGAGCTTCGCGCGGCGCACGTCACCACGGGTCACGACCTCGATGTGGTCGATGACCGGGGAGTGCACCGGGAAGGTGCGCTCGACGCCGACCTGGAAGCTGATCTTGCGGACCGTGAAGGTCTCGCGCACGCCGTCGCCCGAGCGGCCGATGACGACGCCCTGGAAGACCTGGATACGCGAGCGGTTGCCCTCGGTGATGTTGACGTGCACCTTCACGGTGTCGCCGGCGTTGAAGGCGGGGATGTCGGAGCGGAGTGAAGCCGCATCGACGGCGTCGAGGATCTGCATGATCGTCTCTCTCTGCGGCCGCCACAGGTCGACCGCGGGAAGTAAGGTGAAGGACTCGGTGTGCCGCAGGCCTCCGGCGTGACGCCGTTCAGCTGATTCCCCTGAGGCAGAACCGGTCAGGGCACAAACAACCATTCTGCCATGGATGCCGCACCCGGCCAAAACGCGTCAGCTCGCGGGCGGCGTCTGCTTCTCGGAGATGATGATGACGTCGCGCTCGGCGACGTACCCTTCGTCGGCCGGCGCCGGAATGTAGGCGACGCCGTCGGCTGTGCGCAGGACGAATCGCGACGGCCGGGCCTCGCTCCACAGCTGCCACAGCTCGAGCCAGAACAACCCGACACCGGCCAGGATCGTCACGACCATCACCGGAGCCCACCATGCCTCGGCGAAGAAGCCGAGCGAGATCACGAGCCCGTGCCAGACGGTGAACCCGAGAACGTCCCACCACGAGACGGCGCGATGGGCGCGGACCGTACCGCGCGCCCGCACCAGCAGCGTGAGGATCAGCTGCCAGACGAACACGCCGGGGATCGCGAGGAACAGCACCCAGAGGAACGCCCAGCCGCCCGCATTGAAGACGGCCCACCCGACGAAGAGCCACAGCGGCAGCAGGAAGGCCGCCGGAATGAGCCAGCCGAAGAACACGCGACGCAGCCACATGCCTCTGATGGTACGCCGCCGATGCGGGTGACGGCGCGGTTCCGCGTGCCACGGGGCATCCTCCCAGCCCGGTGGTGCCGAGTCCGACAGAATGGAGGAGGACTGAGAGGAAGCTCCACATGATCGAGTTGCGCACCCCTGCCGAGATCGAGGCGATGAAGCCCGCCGGGCGATTCGTCGCCGAGACGCTCGCGACGCTGCGCGACGAGACCAAGGTGGGCACGAACCTCCTGGCGATCGACCGCCGAGCCCACGAGCTGATCCGCCGGGCCGGCGCCGAGTCGTGCTACATCGACTACCACCCGTCGTTCGGCGCCCGCCCCTTCGGCAAGGTCATCTGCACCTCGGTCAACGACGCGGTGCTGCACGGACTGCCCTTCGACTACACACTGCGCGACGGCGATCTGGTGTCGCTCGACTTCGCCGTGTCGATCGACGGCTGGGTGGCCGATTCCGCCGTCTCGTTCGTCGTGGGCACACCGCGTGACGAGGATCTCGCGCTGATCGACACGACGGAGCGGGCGCTGGATGCCGCAATCGCGGCGGCGACGGTGGGCAACCGCATCGGCGACATCTCCGCGGCCATCGCCGCCGTCGCCCACGGCGACGGCTACTCCATCAACACGGACTTCGGCGGGCACGGCGTGGGTCGTGAGATGCATGGCGACCCGCACGTCGCCAACGACGGCAAGGCCGGGCGCGGCTACCCGCTGCGGGCCGGGCTCGTGCTCGCCCTCGAGCCGTGGTTCCTGCAGACGACCGACGAGCTCATCACCGACCCGGACGGGTGGACGCTGCGCTCGGCCGACGGGTCGCGGGGCGCCCACTCCGAGCACACCGTCGCGATCACCGAGGACGGCCCGATCGTGCTCTCGGACCGTTCGTGGCTCGGCGTCCGCTGACCTCAGTCCGTCCCGGTCGCGACGACCAGCGCTGAGCGCGGCGGCAGCGCGAGCGTCTTCTCCGCGGCCGACGCTGCCGGATCGGTCGACAGCAGTATCCGCCGCGCGCCGCTCACCGGCAGGCGCAGGAGCTCGGTCGAGAAGTTCACGACGATCTCTGTGCTGCCGCGCTCGAGCCGGAACCAGCGCGCGCCGTCGTCGGCCGTGGCCGCGATGTGGCGGAAGTCGGGGTCGGTGAGTTCAGGGCGCGCCCGTCGCAGCGCGAGGAGCTCCCGGTACAGCGCAAGCACACGCGCGTGGGTGCCGGCATCCTTCTCCTCCCAGCGCAGGGTGGAGCGCCGGAAGGTCTCGGGATCCTGCGGATCCGGCACGAGGGACTCGTCCCATCCCATGCGGGCGAACTCCGCTTTGCGGCCGCGGGCGGTGGCCGCGCCCAGCTCGGGTTCGGGGTGCGAGGTGAAGAACTGCCAGGGCGTGGAGGCCGCCCATTCCTCGCCCATGAACAGCATCGGCGTGAACGGTGCGAGCACCGTGAGGACCGCGGCGATCGCGAGACCGCCTTCGTCGAGCGTCTGGGAGAGGCGGTCGCCGGCCGCCCGGTTGCCGATCTGATCGTGGTCCTGCGAGAACGTCACCAGCCGCCAGGCGGGGATGCACGCGTCGATGGGGTGACCGTGCGCGCTACCGCGGAAGGACGACCACGTGCCGTCGTGGAAGAAGCCCCGCGTGGCTGCTTTCGCCAGCGCCTCCAGGGAGGCGAAGTCCGCGTAGTAGCCGGTGGTCTCTCCTGTCAGGGCGACATGCAGCGCGTGATGGTAGTCGTCGTTCCACTGCGCCGTGAGCCCGTATCCGCCGGCCTCGCGCGCCGAGATCAGCCGGGCGTCGTTCAGGTCGGACTCCGCGATCAGCGTGAGCGGCCGACCGAGGTGAGCGCTCAGCGCGTCGACCGATTCCGCGAGCTCCTGCAGGATGTGGACGGGGCCGTCGTCCTTCAGGGCGTGCACGGCGTCGAGCCGCAGGCCGTCGACGTGGTGGTCGCGCAGCCACATCAGCGCGTTCTCGACGATGTAGCGCCGGACCTCGGCTTCGTCGAGGTCGACGGAGGACCCCCAGGTGTTCGACTCCGCGTCGCGCAGGTACGGTCCGAACTCGGGCAGATAGTTGCCGCTCGGGCCGAGGTGGTTGTTGACGACGTCCTGGATCACGCCGAGCCCGGCCGCATGGCACGCGTCGACGAAGCGCTGATAGGCGGCCGGACCTCCGTACGGCTCGTGCACCGCGTACCAGAGCACGCCGTCGTAGCCCCAGTTGTGCACGCCGTTGAAGCCGTTGACCGGCAGCAGCTCGACGAAGTCGATGCCGAGCTCGACGAGGTGCCCGAGCCGCCGGGCGGCGGCATCCAATGTCCCCTCGGGCGTGAAGGTGCCGATGTGCAGCTCGTAGACCACTCCCCCGGCGAGCTGCCGCCCGGTCCACGAGCCGTCGTTCCATTCGTGGATGCCGGGCTCGAAGACGGCGCTCAGCTCGTGCACGCCGCGAGGCTGGCGCCGTGATCGCGGATCGGGCCGTGCCACCGTCGCGTCGTCCAGGACGAAGCCGTACTCGTCGCCGTGCTCCAGCTCGACGCCGGCGCGCCACCAGCCCCCGCCGACGTGAGTCATCGGCGTGTCGGCACCCCGCCCGGGCGCGCGGAGCGCCACCGTCGTCGCCCGCGGAGCCCAGACTTCGGGCATCATGACGGCTCCGCCGTGATCAGCAGCGCGACGGGATAGACGTCGAGCAGTTCCGCCAACGCGATGTGGCCGGTGAACGACCGCCCGGTGAGCACGTCGGTGGTGGGTCCGGCGTGCCGCAGCAGGACCGTGTCGCCCCACGTGGATCCGGTCGCCTCACCGCGGCGCGCCAGTCCGACCGGGCGGCGCGTCGCCACCGCCACCGCGCCGCCGCGGTCGGCCGCGATCGCGTGCTCGGCGGCGGAGCCGACCACCGTCATGGGCGTGTAGCGCGTGAACAGGTCGGGGCGGTCGCGACGCAGCCGCAGGGCGCGAGAGGTGACGAGCAGCTTCGCCGCACCGCTCCGATCGACGATCGGCTGCTCACCCGCGTCGATGCGCGACAGCAGCCGGCGGCGTTCGTCGAAGTCGACGGCCCTGCGGTTGTCGGGGTCGACGAGGCTCTGCTCCCACAGCTCGCTGCCCTGATAGACGTCGGGGACACCCGGACCGGTGAGCTGCAGCAGCTTCGCCGACAGCGCGTTCGACCAGCCGGCGCCCTCGATCTCGGAGACGAAGGACTCCAGGCGCGCCGCCACCGCGGGGTCGTCGAATGCCGCATCGACCGCCGCGTGGAGGCGGCGCTCGAACCCCGCGTCCGGCTCCAGCCACGAGGTGGCCTCGCCGGCCTCGCGCGCCGCCTTCTCGGCATACGCGTGCAGGCGCTCACGGGATGCCGGCCAGGCACCCACGATGGCCTGCCACAGCAGCGCGTCGAAGGGTCCGTGGCCGGTGGAGGCGGCATCCGCCAGTCCCTCCAGCACCTCGCCCCACCGCTCGGGGATCTCGGAGAGCACGGCGAGCCGCGCGCGCACGTCTTCGCCCCGCTTGGTGTCGTGCGTCGAGAGGGTCGTCATCGAGTGCGGCCAGGCGGCGTGCCGAGCCGCCTGGGCGGCGTGGAATTCGCCGACCGACAGCGCGAACACGGAGGGATCCGCGCCGACCTCGGTGAGCGTCCCGAGACGCGTCGCGCGGTAGAACGCCGTGTCCTCGACCCCCTTCGCCATCACCATGCCGCTGGTCTGCTGGAAGCGCAGCGCGGCGGGATGCCGGGGGTCGGCGAGCGCCGGGAGCACGGCGTCGAGCGTCGCAGCCAGGTCGGGGCGGTGCGCGCGGGCGGCGGCGGCCGCCGCGTCCAGGTGCTCGCGGCCGGCCGGCAGATACGACCGGTACACCGGGAAGCGTGCGAGGAGCTCGACGAGCGCGTCCTCGGTCGCGGCGTCGTCGGGCGCTCCGAGGTCACGGGCGAGCCGACGCACCTCGGAGCGCAGGATCCCCTCGCCGATCGCCCGCTTCGTGGCCGCGATCACCTCGGGCCACGGCTGCGCGGCGGGCAGGCGCGAATGCTCGCGCAACCGTGCGTCGAGGGCGTCCAGGTGCGCTTCGCCGCGGGGATCCACGAGCACGCGGTCGATGGCCGCGAGCGCCTCGTAGCCCGTCGTGCCGTCGGCGGCGAAGAACTGCGGCAATGTCTCGCCGTGCTCGAGGATCTTCTCCACGAGGACGTAGGCGCCGCCGGTGAGCGCGTCGAGGTGCTCCAGGTACTCCACCGGAGCACGCAGACCATCGGGATGATCCACCCGCAGGCCGTCGACCAGGCCGTCGGCGAACCAGCTGCCGATCTCGCCGTGGCTCGCCTCGAACACCTCCGGGTCCTCGACACGGATCGCTGCGAGGCTCGAGACGCCGAAGAACCGGCGGTAGTTGAGGTCGAAGGCTTCTCGGCGCCACGACATGAGCTCGTAGTGCTGCCGCGCGTGCACGGCCAGTACGTCCTCAGGGTCGGATCGCGTGCTGCCCGGCGCGAGCGGGAACCGGTGGTCGTAGTAGCGGAGCTCGCCGTCCTCGACGCGGAGCGTGCCGGCTGCCGCAGCCTGCGCGGCGTCTTCGCCGAGGACCGGCAGCCGCACCTTTCCGCCGCCGAAGTCCCAGTCGATGTCGAAGGCCGCAGCCCAGCGCGACCGGCGACCGTGTGTCAACAGATCCCACCACCACGGGTTCTCATCGGGGCGCGCGACGCCGACGTGGTTCGGGACGATGTCGACCAGGATGCCCCGGCCGGCCTCGTGGAAGGCGTGGGCCGCGCGCTCGAGCGCCGCCCTGCCGCCGCGAGACGGATCGACGGACGTCGGATCGACGACGTCGTAGCCGTGGTCGGATCCCTGGGAAGCGGTGAGGAGGGGCGAGAAGTACACCCAGTCGACGCCGAGATCGCTCAGGTACTCGCGGAGCGCGACGGCGTCATCGAGCGTGAACGATGGACGGATCTGCAGACGATACGTGGACGCTGGTCGCGACGTCGGCATGGCTCTTCAGATCCTCTCAGTGCTGGAGCTCTGCGCGCGGGGCGGCTGAGCGCACCTCGTCGGGTCCGACCGGATTCGCGGCCGCGAGCGACGCCGCCACGGAGTGGTCGACCTCCGGCTCGGGCAGCTCGTGCTCTCGCAGCACCATCAGCGACCGGGCGGGAACCGCCAGTGTCGACCCGGGCTCGATCGGCTCGGTGTTGGCGTGAACCCCCGCGGTGTCGACGATCACGTCCCACTCCGGGCTGAACTCGACGGCCGGGATCAGGAAGTCGACGGAGTCGTCTCCGGCATTGAACAGCACGATGAAGTGGCGGTCCGAGATCGCTTCGCCCCGGCGATCGCGCTCGCGGATGCCGCCGCCGTTGAGGAACACCGCGACAGCACGACCGAACCCCGAACCCCAGTCCTCGGGCTGCATCTGCGAACCGTCAGGACGTGCCCACACGATGTCGGGGATCGGCGCCCCCTCTTCGCGACGCACCGGGCGCCCATCGAAGAAGCGACGGCGACGGAACGTCGGGTGCTCGCGGCGCAGCCGCGCCAGAGCCGCCGTGAACTCGAGGAGCGGCTGGTCGGGCGCGCACCAGTCCACCCAGGTGATCTCGTTGTCCTGCGCGTAGCCGTTGTTGTTCCCGCCCTGAGTGCGGCCGAGCTCGTCCCCGTGCAGCAGCATCGGCACGCCCTGCGACAGCATCAGCGTGGCGATGAAGTTCCGCTGCTGGCGGGCGCGCAGCGCCAGCACGTCCGGATCGTCCGTGGGCCCTTCGACGCCGCAGTTCCACGAGCGGTTGTCGTCGGCGCCGTCGCGGTTCTCCTCCCCGTTGGCCTCGTTGTGCTTCTCGTTGTACGAGACGAGATCACGCAGGGTGAAGCCGTCATGCGCGGTGACGAAGTTGATGGATGCCACCGGCCGGCGCCCCGAGTGCTCGTAGAGGTCCGACGAGCCGGTGAGTCGCGACGCGAACTCGCCGAGGGTCGCGGGCTCGCCCCGCCAGAAGTCGCGCACGGTGTCGCGGTACTTGCCGTTCCACTCCGTCCACTGCGGCGGGAAGTTGCCGACCTGATAGCCGCCGGGGCCCACGTCCCACGGCTCGGCGATGAGCTTCACCTGGGACACCACGGGATCCTGCTGGACCAGCTCGAAGAAGGTCGACAGGCGGTCGACCTCGTAGAACTCGCGCGCGAGCGTGGAGGCGAGATCGAAGCGGAAGCCGTCGACGTGCATCTCGAGCACCCAGTACCGCAGCGAGTCCATGATGAGCTGCAGCGTGTGCGGGTTGCCGGCGTTGAGGCTGTTCCCGGTCCCCGTGTAGTCCGTGTAGTAGCGCTTGTCGTCGTCTTCGAGACGGTAGTACGCCTCGTTGTCGATGCCGCGCATCGACAACGTCGGGCCGAGGTGGTTCCCCTCAGCGGTGTGGTTGTACACGACGTCGAGGATCACCTCGATCCCCGCGGCGTGCAGTGCCTTGACCATGGCCTTGAACTCCTGCACCTGCTGGCCGCGCTGGCCGCTCGAGGAGTAGGTGTTCTGCGGAGCGAAGAACGCGATGGTGTTGTAGCCCCAGTAATTCGAGAGGCCCTTCTCCTCGAGTCCCGAGTCGTTGACGAACTGGTGGACCGGCATGAGCTCGATGGCCGTCACGCCGAGCTTCTCGAGGTGTTCGATGATCGCGGGGTGCGCGATCGCGCTGTAGGTGCCGCGGATCTCCTCGGGAATCGCCGGGTGCAGCTTCGTGAGCCCTCGCACGTGGGCCTCGTAGATGAACGACTCCGCGTACGGCGTCTTGGGCTGCCGGTCGCCGCTCCAGTCGAAGTACGGGTTCACGACGACGCCCATCATCTGGTGGGACGCGGAATCCTCGTCGTTGCGCGAGTCGGGCTCTCCGAAGTCGTAGCCGAACACGGCCTGACCCCAGCGCACCTGACCCTCCACCGCCTTGGCGTAGGGGTCGAGCACCAGCTTGTTCGCGTTGAACCGCTTGCCCGTGGCCGGGTCGTATTCGCCGTGCACGCGATAGCCGTAGCGCTGTCCCGGCTGGATGGAAGGCATATAGCCGTGATGGACGAAGGCGTCGACGTCGACGAGGTCGACGCGGGTCTCGGTGCCGTCGTCGTCGAAGAGGCAGAGCTCGACGCGATCGGCGCCCTCGCTGAAGAGCGCGAAGTTGGTTCCGCTGCCATCGAACGTCGCCCCCAGCGGGTACGGGGAACCGGGCCAGATCTGCATGCGACCTCCATTTCGGCGGGGCCTTCACCCTAGCGGGCGCGGGGGAACGGAGGTTCGGGGTGGCGCCCAGTGTCGGCGGCCGGTATGCGTGCGGCGGGCCTGCCGTTCTCACACCTCTGCCGCCCGGGCTGTGAGAGAAACGTTCGCTCGGGGTAACGGTGGGCGGTCGGGGGGTGAAACACCGCCCTCGTAACGTCTGGATCACCGAGATCTTCGCCCCACGAGGAGGAGCCATGGCCGACCGGGATCGTGTCGACAGCTGGAAACATGACGCTGACGCTGCTGCAACATCAGCCGCGTACGGTGACGACATGAGCGACACCCCTGCCCTCGGCACCCATGTGGTGGTCGTCGGTGCGGGCATGGTCGCGCACCGATTCGTCGAGAGCCTGCTGAGCCGGGCCGGCGAGCAGTGGCACATCACGCTGATCGGCGAGGAGCAGCGTCACCCGTACGACCGGGTGGGGCTGACAGGGTTCTTCGCCGGGGCGTCCGCCGAGGATCTCGAGCTCGAGCGCACCGTCCTCGAGGACAGCCGGGTGCGCTTCCTCCGCGGGGACGCCGTGTCCCGCATCGATCGCTCGGCGCGCCGCGTGACCACGCGCAGCGGCACGAGTGTCGCCTACGACCGGCTCGTGCTCGCGACCGGCTCCTACGCCGCACGGCTCGCTGTCGACGGCTTCGGGCTGGAGGGCTGCTTCGTCTACCGCACGCTCGACGACGTCGAGAAGCTCGAGGAGTTCGTGCAGCGACGTTCGGCCGAACTTGGGCGACCGCTCGCAGGCACGGTGATCGGCGGCGGGCTGCTCGGGCTCGAGGCGGCCGGTGCACTGCAGGGTCTCGACGTCGCCTGCACCGTGGTGCAGTCCTCCGACCGTCTGATGTCCGCCCAGCTGGATCTGCCGGGCGGCAATGCGCTCCGTCGACTCATCGAGTCGCGCGGCATCGCCGTCAAGACCGAGACGGTGACGACCCGATTGGACCCTGACCGGTCGGGTCAGGTGACCGGCCTCGAGTTCCGCGACGGCTCCTATGCACGCACCGACGTCGTGGTGTTCACGGTCGGGGTGCGGCCGCGCGACGAACTGGCCCGCAGTGCCGGTCTCGACGTGCACGAGCGCGGCGGCGTGCTGATCGACGACGGGTGCCAGACCTCCGACCCGCGGGTCCTCGCGATCGGCGAGGTCGCCAACTACGACGGCATGTGCGTGGGACTGGTCGCACCCGGCTACGCGATGGCGGAGGTCGCCGCGACCCGTCTGCTCGGCGGCGAGGCATCCTTCCCCGGCTACGACCTGTCGACGAAGCTCAAGCTGTCGGGCGTCGATGTGGCGAGCTTCGGCGACGCCTTCGCCGAGACTCCCGGCGCCCTCGATGTGACGTACGCCGACCCGGTGGCGGGCGTCTACAAGAAGCTCGTGCTCTCGGACGACGCCAAGACCCTGCTCGGCGGCATCCTCGTCGGCGACGCCTCGGCCTACGGTTCGCTGCGGCCCCTCGTCGGGGGTGCGCTCGGCGGCGACCCGGCTGCCTACCTCATGCCCGAGGGCGGCGTCGCGGCTCCCACCGGGGATCTTCCCGACGACGCGCTCGTGTGCTCGTGCAACAGCGTGACCGCCGGCCGGATCCGCAATGCTGTCCACGAGGAGGGCTGCACCGACGTCGCCGGGATCAAGGCGTGCACGAAGGCGGGAGCCGCCTGCGGCTCCTGCGTGATGATGGTCAAGAAGATCGTCGGCACGGAGCTCGCGAAGTCCGGTGCGGCGCTGAGCAACGCCATCTGCGAGCACTTCGACATGTCGCGCCGCCAGCTGTTCGACGCCGTCCGCGTGTCGGGCCTGACCACCTTCAGCGCCGTGATCGAGCGCTTCGGCACCGGCCGCGGATGCGACATCTGCAAGCCCGCGCTGGCGAGCATCCTCTCCACGCTGGTGCGCGGACACGTCCTCGAGGGCGAGAACGCGACGCTGCAGGACACCAACGATCACGTGATGGCCAACCTGCAGAAGGATGGCAGCTACTCGGTCGTCCCCCGCATCCCGGGTGGGGAGATCACGCCCGAGGGACTCGTCGTGATCGGCCAGGTCGCTCAGGACTTCGGGCTGTACACCAAGATCACCGGCGGACAGCGCATCGACATGTTCGGCGCGCGTCTCGAGCAGCTGCCCGACATCTGGCAGCGCCTCGTCGAGGCGGGGTTCGAATCCGGCCACGCCTACGGAAAGTCGCTGCGCACGGTGAAGTCGTGCGTCGGATCCACGTGGTGCCGGTACGGCGTGCAGGATTCCGTCGGCATGGCCGTGCAGCTGGAGCTGCGTTACCGCGGCCTGCGCTCGCCGCACAAGATCAAGCTCGGCGTCTCGGGCTGCGCCCGCGAGTGCGCCGAGGCGCGCGGCAAGGACGTCGGCGTCATCGCGACCGAGGCGGGCTGGAACATGTACGTCGGCGGAAACGGCGGCTTCACGCCGCGGCACGCGGTGCTGCTGGCCGAGGGGCTCAGCGACGAAGAGCTTCTCACCGCGATCGATCGCTTCCTGATGTACTACATCTTCACCGCCGACCGGCTGCAGCGGACGGCGCCGTGGTTCGAGGATCTGGACGGCGGCATCGAGGAGCTCCGCGCTGTGATCTTCGACGACAGCCTGGGCATCTGCGCCGACCTCGACACCGCCATGGCCGCGCACGTGGACTCCTACGAGGACGAGTGGAAGGCCACGCTCGACGATCCCGAGAAGCTGCGTCGGTTCGCCTCCTTCGTGAACGCTCCGACCACTCCCGACCCCTCGCTCGCCTACACCGCCGAGCGCGGACAGCCCCGACCCGCGACCGAGGACGAGCGCACCGACTCGCGCGTGCTCATCGCCGGAACGACACTGGAGGTGCGCCGATGACGCTCGTCGACCCGCGGACGGCCGAGTACACCGCTCCCGACGGCTGGGTGCGGGTGTGCGCCCTCGACGACCTCGAGGTGGAGCGCGGCCGGGCCGCCCTCCTGGGCGGCACCCAGATCGCCCTGTTCCTCCTCCACGGACCGGACGGGTCGGGCGGCCGCGTGCACGCGGTGTCGAACCTGGACCCGTACAGCCACGCCCACGTCATCTCGCGCGGCATCGTCGGGACACGGCATGACGTCCCCACGGTCGCGTCCCCCATGTACAAGCAGGTCTTCGATCTGCGGACGGGCGCGTGCCTCGACACCCAGGGCAAGGAGCCCAAGAGCCTGCACGTCTGGCCCGTCGCGGTGGACGAAGGACACGTGCTGGTCCGCTGGGAGGGAGAGCGATGACCGCGGTCGGGCGCGTCGACCTCATCGGCGGCGGTCCCGGTCCGATCGACCTGCTCACCCTGCGGGCGTGGCGTCTGCTGCAGCGCGCGGACGTCGTCGTGATGGACCGGCTCGGTCCGACCGACATCCGCGATCACGTCGGGCCGGGCGTCGAGGTCATCGATGTCGGCAAGCACCCCGGTCACCACCCGGTGCCGCAGGAGGAGATCAACGACCTCCTGGTGGCTCGCGCGCGGGCCGGCAAGCGCGTGGTGCGCCTCAAGGGCGGCGATCCGTTCGTCTTCGGCCGCGGCGGCGAAGAGGTCGCCGCCTGCCTGGCGGCAGGCATCCCCGTCGACGTGGTGCCCGGAATCTCGAGCGCCATCGCGGTGCCGCAGGCCGCCGGCATCCCGGTCACGCATCGCGGTGTCGCCGGCGCCGTGCACATCGTCAACGGCCCGTCCGAGGTCACCGAGGCGACGCTCGCCGCGCTCCGCGACGACAGCGTGACCACCGTGATCCTGATGGGCGTCGGCGCGCTGCCCCGCATCGTCTCCGACGCGCTGCACGCCGGCGTGCCGGCCGACCGTCCGGTGGCGATCGTCGAGCGCGGACACCACCGCGATCAGCGGACGACGCGCAGTACGCTGGGTTCGGTGGTGTTGGATGCCGGACGTGCCGGTGTGCGAAACCCCGCCGTCATCGTCGTGGGCGACGTCGCCCGTGCCGGGCTGCTGCAGCCCGAACACCAGCTGGCAGGTGACACCGTCCGTTGAGCTCCACCACCCGCCCCACCCTGTCGGCCGCGCTCGACGGCTGCACGATCGTCATCGCCGTCGACCGTCGTTCGTCGGAGCTCGCCGCTGCCCTCGAACGCCACGGTGCGCAGGTCCGCCACGCGCCGGCGCTCACGATCGTGCCGCACATCGACGACGACGCCCTGATCGCAGCCACGCGCGAGCTGATCGCACGTCAGCCCGACGTGGTGGTCGCGACCACCGGCGTCGGCTTTCGTGGCTGGATGGAGGCGGCCGACGAAGCGGGACTCCTCGACGACCTCCACGCGGCGCTCACTCGTGCGCAGATCGTCGCCCGCGGCCCCAAGGCCCGTGGTGCGATCCAGCAGGCGGGTCTGACCGCCGACTGGGTCGCGGAGTCCGAGACGTCGGTCGAGCTGGGCGAGTTCCTCCTCGCCGAGGGCGTTGCCGGCAGACGCGTCGCCGTGCAGCACCATGGCTCCGGCGCCGACGGCCTCGACGAGCTGTTCACGCGTGCCGGCGCCGACGTCGTGAGCCTCACGGTGTACCGCTGGGGCCCGCCGCCGGATCCCGCGGCCGTCTCCCGCTCGGTCGTCGCAGCCGCGGCGGGCGAGGTCGACGCCGTGCTGTTCACCTCCGCGCCCGGTGCTGCCGAGTGGATCACCGCGGCCCGCCACGAAGGCGTGCTCGAGGCGATCGTCGAGCGCGAGGCCGAGCGGCGCGTACTCATGGCCGCCGTCGGGCCGATCACCGCAGGTCCGCTGCAGGATGCGGGCCTTCACCCGCTCATCGCCGAGCGCGGCCGCCTCGGCTCCCTCGTACGCGCCGTCGTGACGCACTTCGGCGGCGGCGGAGCGGCATCCCTCCCGACATCCGCCGGCCGGCTCGAGCTGCGCAGCGGCGGGATCGTGCTGGACGGCCGGCACATCGCTCTGTCACGGAGCGCCACCGACATCGTGGCGGCCCTGTTCGACGCACAGGGCGGCGTGGTCTCACGTCCGCGCCTGCAGGCTGCCCTCCCCCGGTCCGGAGAGAACACCCACGCGGTGGAGATGGCCGTCGCACGCCTGCGCGAGGCCCTCGGCGTCCCCGACCTCGTGAAGACGGTCGTCAAGCGCGGCTACCGGCTCAACGTGATCGAACCCGCCTGAGCCGTGTCAGGGCGCCGACTCGGGTTCGGGCTCCCGCAGCAGATCGGGGCGGTGCGCCCGGGTGCGTTCGAGGCTCTGCTCCCGCCGCCACGCGGCGATCGCCCCGTGGTTGCCGCTGAGCAGCACCGGAGGAACCTCCAGGCCCCGCCATTCGGCGGGCTTGGTGTAGCTCGGATACTCGAGCAGACCCAGCTCGTGCGACTCCTCCACGAGGCTCTCGGGGTTTCCGACGACGCCGGGGATGAGGCGCGACACCGCCTCGATGACCGCCATCGCGGCCACCTCGCCACCGTTGAGCACGTAATCCCCGAGGCTGACGAGCCGCACGCGCCCGCGCGCGGCGTAGTGATCCATGACCCGCTGGTCGATCCCCTCGTAGCGTCCGCACGCGAACACGAGGTGCTTCTCCTCCGCCAGCTCTCGCGCCATGGGCTGCGAGAACAGCTCGCCGGCGGGCGAGGGCACCAGAAGCACGGCATCCTCGCTCAGCAGCTCGTCGAGCGCCTCGCCCCACGGCTCCGGCTTCATCACCATGCCCGCGCCGCCGCCGTACGGGGTGTCGTCGACGGTGCGGTGGCGGTCGTGCGTCCAGTCACGCAGGTCGTGGACGTGCATGTCCAGGATGCCGCGGTCACGGGCCTTGCCGATCAGCGAGACC
Organism: Microbacterium sp. LWS13-1.2; assembly: GCF_040144835.1. Lineage (NCBI taxonomy): Bacteria > Bacillati > Actinomycetota > Actinomycetes > Micrococcales > Microbacteriaceae > Microbacterium > Microbacterium sp. LWS13-1.2. The sequence goes on along the minus strand of NZ_CP151632.1, from coordinate 301,585 downwards.
CCGAGCACATCGAAGAACGTCGGGAAGATCGTGACGATGTCGACGCGCATGCCTCCGAGTCTAGGAGGCCCCCGTGTTTCCGATGTGTGACGGCGCACCCACCTCGGCATGGCGACGGCGGTGACGCAGAAGTGATCGAGAAGTAACCGCGCGGGCTGACGGGCGGAAACACCGCGTTCCTAACGTGGAGACACACTCACCCCCACGTGTTTGCTCACCCTCAGGGAGGCGCCATGACCACGACCGATTCGCCGTCGTTGACGGATACCGCATCACCGCCCAGCATCACCTCGCCGTCCGATGCGCCGGTCGCCCTCACTCATCGCCCCGGGCGCTGGATCGACGGGTGGAACGCCGAGAACGCGACGTTCTGGCTCGGAGAGGGTCGCGCCATCGCGCGGCGCAACCTCGGCTGGTCGATCTTCGCCGAGTTCCTCGGGTTCATCATCTGGCAGCTGTGGAGCATCGTCGTCGTGATGCTGCCGGCGGCGGGCTTCCAGCTCACGAGCTCTGAGTCGTTCTGGCTCATCTCGCTGCCGAGCCTCGTCGGCGCGACCCTGCGCTTCCCCTACACGTTCATGGTGGCGATCTTCGGCGGCCGCAACTGGACGATCGTGTCGGCCGGCCTCCTGCTGATCCCGGCGGTACTGCTCGGCATCGTGGTCGGCAATCCCGACACGCCTTTCGGCGTGCTGCTGCTCGTGGCGGCGCTCGGCGGCGTCGGTGGCGGCAACTTCGCGAGCTCGATGGCGAACATCACCTACTTCTTCCCCCAGAAGGAGAAGGGCTGGGCGCTCGGTCTCAACGCCGCAGGCGGAAACCTCGGCACGTCGGTCGCGCAGTTCGCGGTCCCGATCGCGGTGACCATCGGCGCCGGTGCGACGCTCAACATCTCGCTCGCCGGATGGATGTGGATCCCGCTCATCCTGCTGGCGATGTTCGGCGCGTGGCGCTACATGGACAACCTGTCGTCCGCGAAGGCCGACTTCGGCAGCTCCGCCGCGGCCCTGCGCGAACCGCACCTTTGGATCATGGCCGTGCTCTACATCGGCACGTTCGGCTCGTTCATCGGCTTCGCGAGCGTGTTCCCCAAGCTCATCGCCGACCAGTTCCCGGAGTTCTCGACCATCCAGGTCGGGCAGGCCGCCGTCTCGCTGGCGTTCCTCGGCGCGCTCGTCGGCTCGCTCGCCCGCCCGTACGGTGGCCGGCTCGCCGACCGCTTCGGCGGCGCACGGGTCACTGTGGGCGCCTTCGCGGTGATGGCGCTGGGGGCACTCGCGCTCATGTGGATACTGCCGCTGCGCAACTTCGCGGTGTTCCTCGCGTGCTTCCTGGTGCTCTTCGCCGCTACCGGCATGGGCAACGGCTCCACCTACCGGATGATCCCCAGCATCTTCGCCGGCCGGGCTATCGCCAAGGGCTTCGCGCCGGGCACACCCGACGCCGCCAAGATGCAGCGCAAGTCGGCCGCGGCGCTCGGCCTGATCTCGGCGATCGGCGCGTACGGCGGCTTCCTGGTGCCGCAGGTGCTGAACGCGTCGCAGCTGGCGACGGGCGGCTACGCGGCGGCCTTCGTGGGCTTCGTAGCCGCCTACGTGGGGCTGCTCCTGCTCACGCTGTTCGTCTATGTCATCCCGCGGCCGTCGCTGGCGAAGCAGCGCATCTGACTCAGAGTCCTGACAGAACGGGATGCCTCATCCGAGGCATCCCGTTCTTCATGCGTCCTCGCGGGATCCGCGAGCGGGAGTTCTCCGCCGGTCCGGAATCGCAAAAGGGTGGATCTCCGCACGTCACAGCGCGCGCAGAACTCCACCCTTTCGCGATTCCCCGCGGTCGGTGAACGGTCAGTACACGTCGCGGACGTAGCGCTCCTCGGCGGCGAGTGTGCGCGTGTACTCCGCCGCAGCCTCCTCCGAGAGGTTGCCGTGCTGCTGCGCGATGGCGACGAGGGTCGCGTCGACGTCCTTTGCCATGCGCGTCGCGTCGCCGCACACGTAGACGTGAGCGCCCTCCTCGAGCCAGTGCCACAGTCGCGCGCCGTGCTCGACCATGCGGTCCTGGACGTAGATCTTCTGCCGCTGGTCACGTGAGAAGGCGAGGTCGAGGCGCGTGAGGAAGCCGTCCTCGCGCATCCCCTCGAGCTCCTCGCGATAGTAGAAGTCGGTCGCGGCGTGCTGCTCCCCGAAGAAGAGCCAGTTGCGGCCGGTATGCCCGTCTGCTCGGCGATCGTGCAGGAACGCGCGGAACGGCGCGACGCCGGTCCCCGGGCCGATCATGATCATCGGCGTGTCGCCGGCCGCGGGCGGCCGGAAGGCGGGCGATCGCTGCAGGTAGACGGGAGCCGAGGCGGCATCGCCGTCGGCGAGGAACGTCGAGCACACACCGCCGCGCGCGCGGCCCGACTCCGTCTCGAAGCGCACGACCGACACCGTCAGCTCGACGGTGTCGGGGTCGTCCTTCGGACTCGACGAGATCGAGTACTGCCGCGGCTGCAGCCGCTTGAGCACGCCGACCCAGTCGGCGGCGGTGGCCGTCACCGGGAAGTCGCGCACGAGATCGACCGCCTGCTGACTCCACAGGAACTGCTCGAGGCGGCCCTTGTTCTCGCGCCGGAGCAGCGCCGACAGGGTGCCGTCGCCGCTGCGCTCCGCGACGAACCGGACCAGGTCGAGAGGTGTCTTGGTGATGTCGAGCCGCGTGCGCAGGGCGTCCACGAACGTGCGCTCCTGGCCGTCGAGCTCCACGATCGTGTGTGGCGCGATGCCGGTGGCCCCGAGCCACTCCGCGACGACACCGGGCGAGTTGGCGCAGACCACGCCGAGCGAGTCGCCGGCCTCGTACCGCGCGCCCGTGTCGGAGAGGTCGAACGCGATGCGCCGCACCTCTTTCTGCGAACCCGGGCCGCTGAGCAGGTCGTTGCGCACCAGCGTCGCACCCACCGGGTTCGAACGGCTGAAGAACCGGCGGGCGGGCGGCGCCTGGAGCCCCAGTGCTCCCCCGCCCCCGCTCGTGGCGTCCGGACCCTCCGCCGCGAGGGTCTCGAGGATCTGCGCCAGCCACACCGCGCGCGGCTCGTCGGCATCCGGTTCGAGGTCGACGCGCTCGAGGAGAGCCGTCGCTCCGAGCTCGCCGAGTCTCGCATCGAGTCGGCGGCCGTGACCGCAGAAGTCGTCGTAGTTCGAGTCGCCGAGCGCGAGCACGGCGTAGCGCAGCCCGGAGAGCTCGGGGGCGCCATCGGCGTTCAGCTCGTGCCACAGCGCCGCCGCGTTGTCGGGCGGCCCGCCGTCGCCGAACGTCGACGTGACGACGAGCAGCCGGCGCACGGCGGTCAGATCCGACGCGCGCAGCTCCGCCATGCTCCGGGCACGCGCCGGGATGCCGCGGGCGCCGAGCGCCGCGGTCGCCGCGGTCGCGAACTCCTCGGCGTTGCCGGTCTGCGAGCCCCACAGCACCACGACCTCGTCCTGTGCCGCGGCCGCCGGCATCCCACCCCCGGCGGTGGTGCGCGAGAAGGCGCCGGCGAGCACACCATCGAACCACGCTCGCGCTCGCGGGCCGAGCGGCGCCTCGACGGGCAGCACGGGAACCTCTCCGGACGCGAGCACCGCCGAGCGCACCGTCGACAGGAAGCCCGCGAGGTAGGCGCCTTCGAGGTCGTTGAGCGCCGGCGGCGCGAGGTCGATGCCCGCGGCTGCCAGCGCCTCGTCGGCGGAACCGGCCGCCGCGCCGCCTGGCGGCGGCCCCACGCGCCGCAGCGTCACGGCGGCGAACTTGAACTCGGGCTGCGCCGACAGCGGGTCCACCGCGTCGTTGGTCACCGCGTTCACCGTCACGTACTCGCCGTGCTCGTCGTTCCAGTGGAACGGCGCGAATAGGCCGCCGGGCTGCACCCGGTCGGTGAGCACCGCGGGCACGACGAAGCGGCCGCGGCGCGATGCGACCTCGACGACGTCGCCCTCCGCTATCGCGTGCCGCTCGGCGTCGACGGGGTGCACTTCGACGAACGGGCCGGGATGCATTTTCGCCAGCTTGGCGACGCGGCCCGTCTTCGTCAGAGTGTGCCAGTGGTGCGGCAGCCGGCCGGTGTTGAGCACCCACGGGTAGTCGTCGTCCGGCAGCTCTGCGGGCGGCAGGTGCGGGCGCGCCAGGAACTGGGCGCGGCGCGAAGGGGTCGCGAAGGCGAGACGCGGCACCGTGCCGTCGTCCTCGACGTGCAGCGACTGGCTCACCCCGTCGTTGAGGTAGCGGATCGGATGCCGCGTCGCGGCGTCGTCAGGGGGCGCGGGCCACTGCACCGGTGTCTCGCGCAGCCGCTCGTACGTGACGCCGCGCAGGTCCCATCCGGTCTGCGGGTTCCAGAAGCGGCGGATCTCGTCGAACACCTCGTCGCTCGAGGCGAAGTCGAAGCCCGGGAACCCCATCGCGCGCGCCACGTGGCAGATGGTCAGCCAGTCCGGCTGGGCCTCGCCCGGGGCGGGCAGCACGTCGCGCACGAGCGTGAGCGTTCGATCGCTGTTGACCGTGACGCCGTCGGCCTCCACCCACAGCGTGGCGGGGAGCAGGATGTCGGCGTACGCGGTGGTGGCGGTCTCGGTGTAGACGTCCTGGGCGATGACCAGCTCGGCGTTCTCCAGCGCCTCGATCACCGTCTTGCGGTTCGCGACCGACGCGACCGGGTTGCTGCAGATGATCCACACCGCTTTGATCTCGCCCTCGGCGGCGCGGCGGAACATGTCGATGGTGCCGGCGCCGGACTCGGCGCGGATCGACCCGGGCTCGAGCCCCCAGACCTCTTCGACGAAGGCACGGTCGGGGCCGCTGAACACGGCACGCTGCCCCGGAAGGCCGGGACCCATGTAGCCCATCTCGCGCCCGCCCATCGCGTTCGGCTGGCCCGTCAGCGAGAACGGCCCGCTCCCCGGCCGGCAGATGGCGCCCGTCGCGAGGTGGAGGTTGCAGATGGCGTTGGTCGACCACGTGCCGTGGGTGGACTGGTTCAGGCCCATCGTCCACAGCGTCATCCACTCGTCGGCCTCCCCGATCCAGCGGGCGGCCGTGCGGATGTCGTCCTCGGCGAGTCCGGTCAGCTCCGCCACGCGCGCAGGCGGGTACTCGGCGAGCACCTCCGCCATGTGCTCCCAGCCCTCGGTGTGGGCGGCGATGAACTCCTCGTCGATGTCGCCGGCCTCCACGAGCAGATGCAGCAGGCCGTTGAGGAGGGCGAGGTCGGTCCCGGGGGCGATCTGCAGGAAGAGATCGGCGCGGTCGGCCGTCGTGGTCCGGCGGGGGTCGACGACGATGAGCCTGGCGCCCTGCTTGAGCCGGTCGGCCATCCTCAGGAACAGGATCGGGTGGCAGTCCGCCGTGTTCGACCCGATCACGAAGAACAGGTCGGCGCGGTCGAAGTCCTCGTACGAGCCGGGCGGGCCGTCGGCACCGAGCGACTGCTTGTAGCCGGTGCCGGCGGACGCCATGCACAGGCGGGAGTTCGACTCGATGTGGATGCCGCGCAGGTAGCCCTTCACGAGCTTGTTCGAGAGGTACTGCGCCTCCATGCTCATCTGCCCCGACACGTACATCGCGATGGCATCGGGCCCGTGCTCGTCGAGGATCGCGCGCAGGCGCGTCGCGGCATCCGTCACGGCATCAGCGAGTGCGACAGGTTCCGCTGGCTCCCCTCTCGCGGGGCGCACGTGTGCGGAGGTCATGCGCCCTGGAGCCTGCATGAGCTCCGCATGGGTCGCGCCCTTGGTGCAGAGCCGCCCGGCGTTGGTGGGGTGGGCACGGTCGCCCGCGACCTTCGCGATGGTGAGCGGATGCCCCGCCCCGACGTGGGAGGTCGTCACCGAGATACCGCAGCCGACGCCGCAGTAGGAGCACACGGTGCGTACTTCGCCCATGCCTTCGATGATCCGGGATGGAGGTTCCGGGGCGTTTCCCGCCGTGTTACCCGCAGATCACATCTGCCGCACGGCTGCCGGTGGCGCCGCGTGAGACGGTGTCAGCGAGCGGTGTCGGCGTCGTCGGCGGACGGGCCCGCCGGAGCGTCGTCAGCGTCGTCGGCGGACGTCTCCGCCGCAGCGTCGTCGCCGTTGTCGTCCTCGGGGAGCTCCTCGAAGAGCCCTGCCGGCGGGGTCACGATGACGCGCCCGGCCGCGATGTCGACCTCCGGCACGATCGCCTTGACGAACGGCACCAGCACCTCGTCGTCGCGCACCTTCACGATGAGCAGGTCCTGTGCGGGGAAATGGTCCACCCGGGCGACCTTGCCGACGACCTGGCCGTCGCGGACGACCTCGAGGCCGACGAGCTGGTGATCGAACCAGGCGTCCTCCTCGGTCGGCGAGGCCTGGATGTCCTCATCGACCCACAGGATGGCGCGGATGAGCGCCTCTGCGGCGTCGCGGTCGTCGACGTCTTCGAAGAAGGCGACCGGGTGGCTGTTCATCCAGCGGAACTCGCGCACCGTGAGCGGCTTGCCGTGCCACGGCGACGACTCGGGAACTTGCAGGGTGAACGTCGCGCCGGGGACGAAGCGACCGTCGGGGTCGTCCGTGTACAGCTCGAGCTTGATGGCGCCCTTGAGTCCGTGCGCCTTGACGAGGCGACCGACACGGAGCTGCGTCTTGCCAGCGGGGGGAACGGCATTCACGGGCTTGCGGGCGTCTGCGCCCGATCCCGCAGTGTTCTCGCCTGACACCTCAGTCGTCCGCGACGTCGACGCGCACGCGGCGTCCGTCGGCGAGGGCACTGATGAGGGTGCGTAGGGCTTTGGCCGTGCGGCCGCCGCGCCCGATCACGCGACCCCGGTCATCGGGGTGGACGTGCACTTCGAGCACGTCGCCGCGGGGCGACGTGGACGAGTCGATGCGGACGTCGTCCGGGTGATCGACGATCCCCTTGACGACGTGTTCGAGCGCGGCGGCGAGCAACGGATTACTCTGCGGACTCGGCGGCGGCCTCGTCGGTCGCCTCGGCGGCGGGAGCCTCGGCGGCCTCGGCCTTCTTCTCGGCCTTCGGCTTCACGACCGACTTCTTCGAGGAGTCGATCTCGAACGCGGGCTTCTCGTCGCGGGTCTTCACGGTCGAGACCGCGTTCTTGTCGCCCTTGAACTGACCCCAGTCGCCGGTCAGCTTGAGGAGTGCGCGCACCTGCTCGGTCGGCTGTGCGCCGACGCTCAGCCAGTACTGGGCACGCTCGGAGTCGACCTCGATGAACGAGGGCTCCTCGGTGGGGTGGTACTTGCCGATCTCTTCGATGACACGGCCGTCGCGCTTGGTGCGCGAGTCGGCCACGACGATGCGGTAGTAGGGCGCACGGATCTTGCCGAGGCGCTTGAGACGGATCTTGACAGCCACGATTCTCCTGAATGTGTGGAAAGCGAACGAACCTGTCGCCTGGAGCGTGGGGTGCACACCCGGCGGGAGCTCAGAGGAGGAGCACGACGCTGGATAGAGGGTCGAGCGTGTGGTCCAGCCCTCTATTCTGCCAGATGACGCACCATGCCGCGAACCACCGGAGTCCAGACCCGTGCGTGCCAGACTGTGCCCATGACGGTGCCCTTCGCGACATCCGACCGCTCATCCGTGGGCCTGGAGTGGGAGCTCATGCTCGCCGACACCGCGACCGGGGACCTGATCCCCCGCGGCCCCGATCTCCTCTCCGCGCTCGAAGAGCGCTCCAGCCTCGAGCGCTACACCGTCACCGGCGAGCTGCTCACGAACACCGTCGAGGTGACCAGCGGCATCGGCGACACCGTTGCCGCCGCCGTCGACGACATCGCCGACGCGATCGCCGAGGTGCGCACCTACACCGACCCGCACGGCGTCGACCTGCTCTGCGCGGGCAGCCATCCGTTCGCGCAGTGGTACGACCAGAGTGTCACCGACAAGACCCGCTACCACAAGCTCATCGAGCGCACCCAGTGGTGGGGCCGCAACATGATGATCTGGGGCATCCACGTGCACGTCGGCGTGGAGGACGTCAACAAGGTGTTCCCGATCATCAACGCCCTCGCCGTCTACCTGCCTCACCTGCAGGCGCTGTCGGCGTCGAGCCCGTTCTGGGCGGGTGAGCGCACCGGCTACGCCTCCAACCGCGCGCTCGTCTTCCAGCAGTTGCCCACCGCGGGTCTGCCGTGGCCGCTCCAGAACTGGAGCGAGTTCGAGGGCTACCTCGACGACATGGTCGGCACCGGAGTCATGGAGGACGCCACCGAGGTGCGGTGGGACATCCGTCCGGCGCCGCGCTGGGGAACCATCGAGGTGCGCGCCTGCGACGGCATGTCGACGCTCCCCGAGCTCGCCGCGGTCGCCGCCCTGGTGCAGGTGCTCGTGGAGCACTTCTCGCGCCGGCTCGACGAGGGGCTGCCGCTCGAGACGATCCAGCCGTGGTTCATCCGCGAGAACAAGTGGCGCGCCGCGCGCTACGGACTCGACGCACGCGTGATCGTCGATCATCTCGGCACCCAGCGCCTCGTCACCGAGCACCTGCGCGAGACGCTCGCAGAGATCGGCGACATCGCCGACGACCTCAAATGCGCCCGCGAACTGGCGGGCATCGAGGCTATCCTCACGGGCGGTGCGAGCTATTCGCGCCAGCTCGCCGTCGCCGACGCGGCCGAAGGCGACCTCCGCGAGGTTGTGCGCCACCTGGTCGGCGAGTTCCGCTCCGGCCCCACGCTGCGCGAGCACCTGGCCACCCTCGGCCGCTGACGCGGCGCTGTCGCTCCGCAGGGGCCACTCCGCGCCAGCGGCCCACCCCTGTGACGTCACCTCGCACGTCGCGGGAGGGGACGGATGCCGCGGCAGCGGCATCCGTCCGGCGCGGGCCGTCGCCAGCGGCATCCGACAGCGCGAGGCGTCGCCAGCGGCATCCGACAGGCGCGAGGCGTGGCTGACCGCGCGTCGGTACGCACCCCGCGCCGAGGCACGAAATCAGGTGATTTCGTCAGCACAGGAGAACCCGCCGTCAAACGTCCTACCCCGGTGAGATCACCTGATCTCGCAACAGCGAGGAGGCTGTGGATGCCGTGGCTCGAGGCCGGGACGCCAGGCACGGCTTCCTCCCCAACTTGCGGCTGCGCCGCATTTTCCCCGGATCGGTGCACGTGTGCGCGCCCGAAGGTGGAGGCCATCGACGCTGGACCAGTGAACACCGCAGACCTCGGCACCGGACCGTCCCTCCTAGAGTGGATCGATCAGCGCCACGGCGTTTCGCACACGTCGCAGCTGCGCGTCGCCGGTTACACCGCCCGCGAGATCGCCGATGGCGTAGCCCGCGGGGATCTCCACCGGGTGCGCCGTTCGTGGCTAGTACGTCCGGATGCCGATGAGAGGCGCGTGAAGGCTGCCTCCGTGGGTGGGCGAGCGACATGCCTGAGCGGTGCGGAGATGCTGGGACTGTGGGTTCCGGACCACCCGGAGGTGCACGTCGCAGTTCAGGCCACTGCATCCCGCAATGCGACTGAGGGAGTTCGATTGCATTGGGCGTCTGCGCCGGCGCCCGTGAGCCGGACCATGACGGAGGAGCCGGTCGTCAACATCCTCTTCCATGTCGCGAGGTGCGTGGAACCACGCGATGCTCTGGCGGTCTGGGAGTCCGCCATTCGAGCGAAGAAGGCGATGGCCGCGACGCTCAAGCGCGTCGCTTGGCGAAGCAGCGCTGCATCGGAGTTCGCGCGGCTGGCGAGCGAGCTCTCAGACTCCGGCCTGGAGACGCGATTCGTCCATGGCATGAAGCAGGTCGGCGTGCCGGTCCAGCAGCAGGTGACGATCGACGGTCACCGCATCGACGGACGCGTTGGCGACTCGCTTCTGGTGCAGCTCGATGGATTCGAGTTCCACAGCTCGGCGCAAGACCGCCGGCGTGATCTAGAAGCCGACGCTCGCCTCGTCCTGCGCGGCTACGTCGTGCTCCGTTTCGACTACTTCCAGGTGTTCTTCCGGTGGGAATACGTCGTGGAGACGATACTCATGGCGATAGCCCAGCGGCTCCACCGTCGCGAAATCAGGTGATTTCACGGGCGTAGGACGTTTCCCGCCGAAACGTCCTACCTCGGCGAAATCACCTGATTTCGCGACGGAGAGGGCGACCACCGGCGGTCAGGCCGCGCGCAGTCTCGAAGGCGGCGCGCAGGCCGCCCGGACAAGCGCGGGGTCAGCCGCGGCCGAGCATCTTCTGCAGCTCGGCGAGATCCGCCTCGGACGGGGCGCCCTTCGCTCCTCCGGCGCCGAGCCCGAAGCCCGAGCCCGTCGGGGCCTCGGCGCCCTGGGCCGCGATCCCCGCGTTCTCGGCGGCGCGCTTGGCGGGGTTGCCCGACCGCGAGCCCTTCGCCTTCTGCTGCTTGCCGCGCTTGGACGAGGCGCCCGGCCGGCCGGCGCCGGGGATCGGACCCATACCGGGGATGTTCGGCACGCCGCCGCGGGCGACGGTCTTCATCATCTTCGCGGCCTGGTCGAATCGCTGCACGAGCTGGTTGACGTCCGTGACTGTCATGCCAGAGCCGCGCGCGATGCGCAGCCGGCGCGATCCGTTGAGGAGCTTGGTGTTGCGGCGCTCGGCGGGGGTCATCGAGCGGATGATCGCCTCGGTGCGGTCGATCTCGCGCTCGTCGAAGTTCTCGAGCTGATCCTTCATGGACCCCATGCCCGGGAGCATCCCGAGCATCTTCTTCATCGAGCCCATCTTGCGCATCTGCTGCATCTGGGCGAGGAAGTCCTCGAGGGTGAACTGCTCGGTCGCGAGCTTCTCCGCGACCTTGAGCGCCTCCTCTTCGTCGAACGCCTGCTGAGCCTGCTCGATGAGGGTGAGGATGTCGCCGAGGTCGAGGATGCGCGACGCCATGCGGTCGGGGTGGAACGCCTCGAGGTCGTCGAGGCCCTCACCCGTGGACGCGAAGATGATCGGGCGGCCCGTGACCGAGGCGACGGAGAGCGCGGCGCCACCGCGGGCGTCGCCGTCGAGCTTCGAGAGCACGACACCGGTGAAGTCGACGCCGTCCTGGAACGCCTTGGCGGTGTTGACGGCATCCTGTCCGATCATCGCGTCGATGACGAACAGCACCTCGTCGGGATCGGTCGCCTTGCGGATGTCGGCCGCCTGCTTCATGAGCTCGGCGTCGACGCCGAGGCGGCCGGCGGTGTCGATGATGACGACGTCGTGCTGCTGGCGACGCGCGACCTCGACGCCATCGCGGGCGACCTTGACCGCGTCGCCGACGCCGTTGCCCGGCTCGGGCGCGTAGATCGCGGCACCGGCGCGCTCGGCCACGACCTGCAGCTGGTTGACCGCGTTGGGACGCTGGAGGTCGGCGGCGATGAGGAGCGGCGTGTGGCCGTCCTTCTCGAGCATCTTGGCGAGCTTGCCCGCGAAGGTCGTCTTACCCGAGCCCTGCAGGCCCGCCAGCATGATGACGGTCGGCGGGTTCTTCGCGAACTGCAGCCGGCGCTGCTGGCCGCCGAGAATCGCGACGAGCTCCTCGTTGACGATCTGCACGACCTGCTGCGCCGGGTTCAGCGCCTTGCTCACCTCATCGCCGAGCGCGCGCTCGCGCACCTTGGCGGTGAAGTCCTTGACGACGGGCAGCGCCACGTCGGCGTCGAGCAGGGCGCGCCGGATCTCGCGGACGGTGCCATCGACATCCGCGGGCGTGAGCTGCCCCTTCTTGCGGAGGTTGCGGAAGGTCTCGGTGAGCCGGTCGGAGAGGGTGCCGAAAGTCGCCATGATGCCCCGATTCTACCGGGGACGGATGCCGACGCCGCCCGCTCCGCCGCCGCCCGCCGTCGCGGGCGATTCAGCTCTCGGGTCCGAGCTCCTCGAACAGGGTCAGTTGCAGACCCGCAGGACCCCGCAGACGCGCGTTGCGGGAGCGCCAGGGCGTGACGCGGGCGGATGCCTGCACCTCCGCGCCGCGGTGCGCCAGGCGCTCGGCGGCGGCAGCGCTGTCGTCCACCTCGAGCGCGAGCCGGATGCGGTCGCTCGGGGCGTCGCCGTCTGTCTCGACGCGGTCGATGAACGCGACCTGCGCCGGGTTCGACAGCTCCAGGGTCGCGCGCCCGGCGTCGAGGATCGCCACGCGGGCACCGCCCTCGGCCTCGTACGCCTCGGCCTGCGGCATCCCGACGACGTCGCGGTAGAAGCGGAGGGCGGCCTCGAAGTCGGGCGCCTCGACGACCACGCGCAGCTGCCGCACCTCCCCGGCACGCACCGGCCCGACGGCTTCGGCGGCGTCCGCCGCACGAGCCAGGAAGCGCGCGAGCGAGGTGCGGCCGGCACCGTCGTGGGCCCACGCCTCGACCGCGGCGAGCACCGCCCCGCCCCACGCGGCGCCGGCGACCTCGGCGCGCACGCGATCCGACCCAGCGCGGACGAACCGCGTCGAGACCGCCCTCGCCACGCGCGCCCGGCGGAGGGCGGCGTCGCGCTCGTACTCGGCCTCGAGTCCCATCGCCTTCGCGTTGACGATGCCCAGCGCAAGGCTGTCGGGCGCGAATCCGTCTGCTATGGCGAGGGTCGCCGAACGGACGTCGGCGACGGCAGCCGTCTCCTCGTCCGAGCCCAGGTGCCGCTCGAATGCGGCGAGCCGCTCGTCGAGCCCCGCCCACAGCACATCGGACTTGGAGGAGAAGTAGTTGAAGAAGCTCGACCGGCTGACTCCGGCGCGGCTGGAGATATCGGCGATCGAGGTCTGCTCGTAGCCCTGCTCGAGGAACAGCTCGCACGCCGCTTCGGCGATGGTCTCGCGCGACGACGCCTTCGGTCGCCCCGCGCGCGGCTCGGTGGACATGAAGCCACCTTATGGCCGGTGGTCCATCCGGCATGGGTGCTGTCGGATGCGCCGTGCGTGTCTCGGCATGGGCGAGCAGCGGATGTATTGTTGGACGCAATCCATCAATCGCCACGAGCGAACCAGTGAAGGAGCGCGATGCTCGACATCCAGACGGTCGGCCTCTCCCCCGACTACGTGCCGTATCTCGACGGCTGGGCCTTGCAGCGAAGCATCCACGCCGAGGTGGTGGCGGGCACGCGACCCGACACGCTGCTGCTGCTGGAGCACGAGCCCGTCTACACGGCAGGCGCTCGCACGGCGCGGCATGAGCGCCCGACCGACGGCACGCCCGTCGTTGATGTCGACCGAGGCGGCAAGATCACATGGCATGGCCCGGGACAGCTCGTCGGCTACCCGATCGTGCGGCTCACCGAGCCGGTCGACGTCGTCGCACACGTGCGCCGCCTCGAGCAGCTGCTGATCGACGTGCTGGGCGCGTACGACGTCGAGGGCTACCGGGTCGAAGGCCGCAGCGGCGTCTGGGTGCGCCGCCCGCTGGGCGAGGACAAGGTCGCCGCGATCGGCGTCCGCGTGCAGCGGGGCGTGACGATGCACGGCTTCGCGCTCAACTGCGACAACTCGCTCGCCGGCTTCCGCGGCATCATCCCGTGCGGGATCACGGATGCCGGAGTCACGACGATCAGCGAGGTGGCCGGCGCCGAGATCGCGCCGAGCGACGTGATCGGCACGGTGAGCCGCGTGTTCGCCGCCGACTTCGCCGGGGTGCCGGCATGAGCGCCTGCAGCAGTGCGCCGGGTGCCGCGGGCACGCCGGACTCGGCATCCGCTCCCTCCGGTCCTGACGGGCGCAAGCTCCTCCGGCTCGAGGTGCGCAACGCGCAGACGCCGATCGAGCGCAAGCCGGAGTGGATCAAGACCAAGGCCAAGATGGGGCCTGAGTACCAGGCGCTGCATTCGCTCGTGAAGACCGAGGAGCTTCACACCGTGTGCCAGGAGGCCGGCTGCCCCAACATCTACGAGTGCTGGGAGGACCGCGAGGCGACCTTCCTCATCGGCGGCTCGCAGTGCACGCGCCGGTGCGACTTCTGCCAGATCGACACCGGCAAGCCGGCGGACTACGACACGGACGAGCCCCGTCGCGTCGCCGAGAGCGTGGTGCGCATGAACCTGCGCTACGCCACAGTGACGGGAGTCGCACGCGACGACCTGCCGGATGGCGGCGCATGGCTCCACGCCGAGACGGTGCGGCAGATCCACGCGATGAACCCGAACACGGGCGTCGAGATCCTCGCGACCGATTTCAACGGCGACCCGGCCCTGCTCGGCGAGGTTTTCGAGAGCCGTCCCGAGGTCTTCGCGCACAACGTCGAGACGGTCCCGCGCATCTTCAAGAGGATCCGGCCGGCCTTCCGCTACGAGCGCTCGCTCGACGTCCTGACCCAGGCTCGCGATGCGGGTCTCATCACCAAGTCGAATCTCATCCTGGGCATGGGAGAGGAGCCCGAGGAGGTCATCCGGGCACTCGAGGACCTCCGCGCCGCCGGCACCGACATCATCACCATCACGCAGTACCTCCGGCCGTCGCCGCGGCACCTGCCCGTCGCGCGGTGGGTCAAGCCGCAGGAGTTCGTCGGGTTCAAAGAGGAGGCCGAGCGGATCGGATTCCTCGGAGTGCTCGCGGGGCCCCTCGTGCGCTCGTCCTACCGCGCAGGCCGCCTCTGGGCGCAGTCGATGCTGTCCAAGGGTCGCGAGATCCCGGCGCACCTGGCGCACATCGCCGAGGACGTCCACGTCGAACGCGGCTTCGCCCAGGCGGTGTGACGGCGGCGGTCAGTCCGCGCTCGTGACCGACAGCACGGCCCCGGCGGAGTCCAGGTTGACCAGCAGCACGTCGTCGGTGGCGTCGGGATCGAGCGCGTACTCCAGCACCGCGAACGGGTCCGAGCCGCCGTGCTCGTCGGCGAGGATCGTCATGCTCATGAGCTGGAGCGAGCGGATCACGTCGATCTGGACGTCACCCGAGATGTCGACGAGCGTGTCCTCGAGGGCCTCTCCCAGCGTCTCCTGCTGCTGCAGGATGTACTCGGTCACTTCGCTGGTGCGATCGTTCAGCTCGTTCACCATGCCGTTGCGCGCGCTGCGGTCGATGTCCTCGATCGACGCGATGAGCGCGGCGGCGACGTCGAGGGCGGCCTCGGAGACGTCGTCCTGGTCGGGCGCCGTGAGATCCACCGTGACGGACTGGTCTCCCAGTTCGACGTTCTCCGACCAGAAGATCGATCCGTCAGGCCCCGATTCGAGGAGTCCGAAGTAGTCGTGCTCGATCGCCATGACCCCATGAAACCGCAAGGAGCGCGTCGGCGATAGCCCGAACACGGCATGGCGTGAATTCGGTCCGCGGCGGCGCCAGGATCAGTCGACGAGAGCGGCCGCGAACACGTGCGGGGTGAAGCCGGTGAGGTCGCCGATCCCCTCGCCCTGACCCAGCAGCTTCACCGGAATCCCGGTGCGCTCCTGCACGGCGAGCACGAAGCCGCCCTTCGCCGAGCCGTCGAGCTTGGTGAGGACCAGGCCTGTGACGCCCGCGTGCTCCAGGAAGGCCTGAGCCTGCATGACCCCGTTCTGACCGGTCGTGGCGTCGAGCACGAGGAGCACCTCGCTGATCGGCGCCTGCTTCTCGATCACACGTCGGATCTTGCCGAGTTCGTCCATGAGCCCGCCCTTGGTGTGCAGGCGGCCGGCGGTGTCGACGAGCACGATCTCGGTGCCGGTGCTCTTGGCGTACTCGATGGTCTGGAAGGCGACGGATGCCGGATCCTGGCCCTCCTGCTGCGGCCGCACGATCGCCGCGCCCCCCCGCTCGGCCCAGGTCGCGAGCTGGTCGACGGCAGCGGCGCGGAAGGTGTCGGCGGCACCGACCACCACCGACCGTCCGTAGCGCTGCAGGAACTTCGCGAACTTGCCGATGGTCGTGGTCTTGCCGACGCCGTTCACGCCGACGACGAGCACGACGGCGGGCCGCTCGGTGAGGCGGAGGGTGGTGTCGAACTTGGCGAAGTGCTCCTCGAGCGTCTCCTTCAGCATCCGCTGCAGGTCGCGCGGGTCGGTCGTGCGATACCGCTCGACCTTCTCGCGCAGCTCGTCGATGATGCGCTCGGTGATGTCGGGGCCGAAGTCCGCCGTGAGCAGCGCCGTCTCGAGGTCTTCCCAGGTCGTCTCATCGATCGTGGGTTTGACGAACATGCCGCGCAGCGCACGGCCGAGCGACCAGGAGCTCTCTGCCATCCCCCCAGCCTAAGTGCCCGCGCCGTTCACCCCGACGCGGGCGCCACCGCGATGCCGAGGTAGTTGCCGAGAAGGTCGGTCACCTCGGTGGCGACGTCTTGTCCGGGCGGGCACTCCACGTTGACGACCAATGACGTGCCGAGGGTGCCGAACGTGCGCCCGAACTCGCTCCAGCTCGCCTCGTCGCCACCCGCGCCCCCGCTGCCGCCGACCATGCGGATGTCGACCGTGCCCTTCTGCGTCGTCTGCGCGACGTAGTCGTCCGATGCGTTGGCGCTGACGTCGGCCCCCGTCACCCCCGGAATCTGCGTGCTGAGCACCGCGGCGAGCATGTTGTCAGTGCTCTCGCGATCATCCGCCCCGAGCTCCAGGTCGGTGATAGCGCCCTGGTAGAAGGCGATCGTGCACTGGGTCTGTCCGTCCAGGTACGCCCAGCTGCCGTTGCCGTCGTCGGGCGACGATGTCGCGAACCGCTCGTCGGCGGCCATCAGCCGATCGTCCCAACCCACCGTCCAGAGCGCGGGGTCCAGTTCCGCACCCGCGGCGAAGGTGATCTCGGCCGGTGGACTGCCGGCGTCATCCGCAGGCTCGGGCGTCTCGCCGGCATCCGCGGAGGCCGAGTCGGAGGGCTCCGGCGACAAGAGCCGCGCACCCGGTGGGAACGGTGTGCACGCGGTCAGCGCGAACGCCGACAGCAGCAGTCCGGCCGTCACCGCGCGCGCAGAGGTGTGCATAGGCGAACGCTACTCCCCCGTCCCCGAGCTCCACGCCCAGCGGTCGGCGCAGCCGACCCGCCGATCAGGAGGCCACGCGCTCCACGATGCGCTGTCCGACGACGGCGGAGACGCCGTCCTGCCTCATCGACACGCCGTAGAGGGCGTCGGCGATCTCCATGGTGCGCTTCTGATGGGTGATGACGATGAGCTGGCTCGATTCGCGCAGCTGCTCGAAGACGCCCAGAAGGCGGCCGAGGTTGGCGTCGTCCAGCGCGGCCTCCACCTCGTCCAGGATGTAGAAGGGGCTCGGCCGGGCCTTGAAGATCGCCGTCAGGAGCGCCACCGCGGCGAGAGAACGCTCGCCGCCGGAGAGCAGCGAGAGCCTTTCGATCTTCTTGCCGACCGGGCGTACGGCCACCTCGATGCCCGTCGTCAGCGGCGAGTCGGGGTCGGTGAGAGTGATCGACCCGGTGCCGCCGGGGAACAGGATCGGGAACACCTCGCCGAAGGCGACCTTCGTGTCTTCGAACGCCGCGAGGAAGATCGACTGCATGCGCTCGTCGAGCTCTTCGATGATCGTCAGCAGATCCTTGCGGGTCTGTGTGAGGTCCGCGAGCTGCTCGGTCATGAACTTGTGACGCTGCTCGAGGGCTTCGAACTCCTCGAGCGCAAGCGGGTTCACGCGACCGAGCTGGGTGAGCTTGCGCTCGGCCTCCTGCAGTCGCCGCCGTTGCTGGCCGCGGTCGTACGCAATCGCCTCCGCCTCCGCGCCGTCCACAGCCGGCTCAGCGCCCTGGGTCGTCGCGACGAGTGGAACGGGCTGATCCGGCCCATATTCCGAAATGAGAATGTCTTCGTCGAGGCCGAGCTCGGACTGCACGCGTTCGAGCAGCCCGCCCACGTGCAGCCGCTTCTCGTGGATCTGCAGCTCGAGGTTGTGGACGCTCTCGGTGAGACCCGCCAGCCGCTCCCGCACCGAGCTCTCCTGCGCGCGGAGTTCGCCGAGCTCGGCGGTCACCGCGGTGCGCTCCGACTCTGCGGCGGCGAGCTCCGCCCGCGCCTGAGCGAGCGAGCGGTCGACCGAATCGATCACGGCGGGCAGCTGCCCGGCGACCCCGGCGGCGATCTCCCGCTGCGCGCGGCGCACCACCGCCCGGCGTGCTGCCTCGGCGGCGGCCTCGCGTTCACGCTCCCGTTGGCGTTCGAGCCCGACGACCCGCGCCTCGCCGGCGCGGATGCGCTCGCGGAGCGTCTCGACGTCGAGCCGCGAACTCATCTCGGCGTCGCGGGCCGCCTCGAGTGCGGCGAGCATGCCGTCGCGCGCCGACGCATCGAGGATGGGCCGGGGAGCCTCGAGCGCAGCCGTGAGCTGATCCTCCGCCGAGCGCGCTGAGCCCTCGGCCTCCTCGACCGCCGCGGCGGCTTGCGCCAGGCCGGCGGCGAGGCGCTCGCACTCGGCGACGGCCGCTTCATGCCGCACGGTCGCACGGTTCACCTGCTCCGCGTGTGCTGCGAGGGCCGCGTCGTGTTCACGGAGCGTCGCCAGCGCGGTCTTGGTGCGCAGGCGCGCGGAGTCGAGTTCGCGCGTAGCATCGCCGAGCGCTTCGTGCAGGGAGTCTGCCACCACGGTGATCTCGTCGCGGCGCTCCGCGGCGGCATCCCGCTCCGCCGCCAGCTCGAGCCGGGAACGGGACGAGCCGGCACCTGCGCGGAGCGAGTGCTCGGTGTACACCTCGCCACGGCGGGTCACCAGGGTGAGCGGTCCGCCGAGTTCGGCCATCGCCAGAGCCGGTCCGGCCTCCCGAGCCGTCTCGAGGTCGTCGACGACCACGACGTAAGAGAGCAGACCCAGCACCCCGTCGGGTGCCGTCACCACTTCACGCGCAGGAACGACTCCGCGCAGCTTCGGGAAGTCCGGCCGCATCACGCCCGCCGATGCGATCACGATGTCGACCATGCCGGCCTCGGCGTCACGCGCCGCGTCGGCCACGGCGAAAGCGCTCGCCCGATCGTCGACCAGCACGCCTTCCGCGATGGGACCCAGCACGGCCGCGATGGCGGCCTCGAACCCGGAGCGCACCTGCACCGCGTCTCCGACGAGGCCGCGAACACCGCCGCGACCCTGCGCGATCAGTGCGGACGCGCCGTTCTTGACATCCAGCGCGCGGCTCAGCGCGGCCGTCTGCGCCGTCAGCGCCTCGCGCTCCCGCTCCGCCGCGTGCAGCCGCTCACGCAACGACGCCACCGACGCCTCCGCCTCGGCGGCATCGCGCTGGGCGCGCTCGTACGCGGCGGCATGGTCGGCCGTCGACGCGTCGGGCACCAGGTCGGGGTCGACACCGGCGAGGGTCTCTTCGGCATCGGCGCGGCGCGCGAGGGCGGCATCCAGCGCCTTCTGCTGGCGCTCGACCGCGGTCTGGACGGCGGCGAGGGCGGATGCCGCCGCCTCGGCGGTGCCGCGCAGCGCGGTGATCCTCATGTCGTGCTCGGAGACGAGGGCGCTCTGCGCGGCGATGTCGGAGTCGAGGGCGTCGAGCTCGGCGCGGGCGCGCACGACGTCGCGGGCGGCCGCGGCGGCGGCGTCCTGCGCGGCGCCCAAGCCGTCCGACACGTCGTCGATCTCGGCGCGGGCCTCGTCGATCATCGCCTGCGACACTGTGGTGAGCTCGAGGCGCTCCTCGTCCTCGGCGTCCCCGAGCAGCGCCAGGCGCTGGCCGGCGAGGGCGTACAGGCTGCGCAGGCGGTCCTGCGAGCGCTCCAGCCCGAACGCGACGCGACGCGCACGGTCGACGCTCTCGGATCGCTGGTCGTTCTCCAGCTGCTCGATGCGCACCCGCACGTTGTCGAGCCCGTCCTGCAGCACCATGCGCTCGGCGTGGCGCTCCTGCTCGCTCTGCGCATGCGACGCCAGCTCGGCACGGAGGCCCGAGATCTCGTCCGCGAAGAGCCGCGCCTTCGCATCGCGCACGACGGCGGCGATCGTCGCCGCCTCGCGGGCGATCTCGGCCTGCCGGCCCAGCGGCTTCAGCTGCCGGCGCAGCTCGCCCGCGAGATCGCTCAGGCGCGTGAGGTTGGCCTCCATCGCGTCGAGCTTGCGGACGGTCTTCTCCTTGCGACGCCGGTGCTTCAGGATGCCGGCGGCCTCTTCGATGAAGCCGCGGCGATCCTCGGGCGTGGCCTGCAGCACGCTGTCGAGCCGGCCCTGCCCCACGATCACGTGCATCTCCCGGCCCAGGCCGGAGTCGCTCAGCAGCTCCTGCACGTCGAGCAACCGGCACGACTCGCCGTTGATGGCGTACTCGCTGGTGCCGTTGCGGAACAGCGTGCGGCTGATCGTCACCTCGGCGTACTCGATGGGGAGCGCACCGTCGCTGTTGTCGATCGTGAGCTGCACCTCGGCACGACCGAGGGGGCCGCGTGTCGCCGTGCCGGCGAAGATGACGTCTTCCATCTTGCCGCCGCGCAGCGTCTTCGCCCCCTGCTCCCCCATCACCCAGGCGAGGGCGTCGACGACGTTGGACTTGCCGGAGCCGTTGGGGCCGACGATGCACGTCACGCCGGGCTCGAGGGCGAAGGTCGTCGGCTGGGCGAACGACTTGAACCCTTTGAGCGTCACGCTCTTCAGGTGCATGGATCCGCCCCCGCCCCGGTCGATTACCCGCCTACGCTACCGGAGCGGTGCCCCGTCTCCCGGCAGACCGGCCGCACGAATCGGATGCCGCGACACGCCATGCGAACAGCGAATCTGCGAATTCGCTTGACGCCGGCATCTCGCACGCGCTAGCGTGACTCTCCGCGTCTGAAGTCGAGAAAGGAGGTCCCCCGATGATGCTGATGAATACCACTGGAATCGCCGCCCGTGATGGCGGAGCGATTCGTGCCGTCGCGTCGGGGACCTGCTCCTTCGGCGCTGTGCTGAGCGGCCGCTTCCCCGCCGCCATCTGATCCCCGCAGGGGACGAGTCTGCCCGGCTTCGGGCGATACCCGTCTGTTGCGCCGCATCCGCTTCGCGGTGCTGAGCGCGCGCCCCCCTGCCTCCGTCCCGTCGTGCTGCGGCATGACATCCCCCGCCTCCGGCGCCTCCGAGGCATCCCTTTCACAACCGGAAAGAGCAATCATGAATACTCTCCTTGCGCCGCAGCGCCCATCGGGGCTTCCCGATACGCTGC
This sequence comes from Microbacterium sp. LWS13-1.2, assembly GCF_040144835.1. NCBI lineage: Bacteria > Bacillati > Actinomycetota > Actinomycetes > Micrococcales > Microbacteriaceae > Microbacterium > Microbacterium sp. LWS13-1.2. The sequence continues at coordinate 280,625 of NZ_CP151632.1, read as the reverse complement.
GGCTCCCGAGCCGCGACACCCGGACCTCGCTCCTGGACCGCCTCGCCCTCCACCTGGGTCTGAGGCTGCTGCTGTGGAGCACCCGCACCCCGCGACTCGCGGACGACCGACGTCGGCACGCTCACACGTACCGGCACCAGGAGGCCACCGCGCAGCGTGAACGCGCCTACCTCCGCGAGGCCAGCCTCGCACCCCGGCCGTGACGGCCACCGGGTCCGCCGCCCGCACCCGGGCGGCGGACCCCACCCCTCAACCATCCGCATCGACCTCGCAAGGACGCGCTGACATGACCACCATCACGGGGCTGGAATTCCGCCCCCTCGTCGTACCCGCCTCGATCGACGCGCCGGACGCCGCCGACTTCGTCGAGATGGTCCGGGTGCGCAACCTCATCTACCGGGAGATCTCCGGACACGACGACCACCGCATCGCCGCCGACGAACTGCTCCCCCACTACCGCCCCACCGAGTACGAGACCCGCCTCTCATGGGTGATCGTCGACGACGGTGCCATCATCGGCCGCGTCGGCGTCGACATCCCGCACGAGGAGGGATCGAACGCCGCGTTCTGGCTCATGGAGCTGCTGCGCGAGACCTGGGGACGCGGTATCGGCACCGCCGCCTACGAGCTGGTCGAGAAGACCGCGCGCGAGCACGGTCGCACCGTGCTGCAGTCGTGGGCCGAGCATCCCGCGGCTCCGGGCGCTCAGCTCGCGCCGCCGACCGGGTTCGGCGCGATCCCCGAGGACCACGTCGCGCGGTTCTACCTCCGTCACGGATACGCGCTGGAGCAGGTGGAACGCAACAGCGCCTTCGACCTGACCGGTTCCTTCGCCGGCGTCGAACGGCTCCTCGCCGAAGCGCAGGCCGCCTCACCCGACTACCGGGTCGTGCAGTGGTTCGCCCCGACCCCGGAGGAGTTCGTCGCGGGCTACGCCTGGATGAAGTCCCGGATGTCGACCGACGCGCCCTCGGCAGCCCTCGAGTTCGCGGAGGAGGCGTGGGACGCCGCCCGCATCGCTGAGCACGACGGCCGCTACACCTCATCCGGTCGCACCATCCAGGTCACCGCTGCGCAGCACATCGAGACCGGTGAGCTGTGCGCGTTCAACGAGCTGGTGATCGGCAAGGACCGCACCGAGGCATCCCATCAGGAGGACACCCTCGTCCTCAAGGAGCACCGTGGGCACAAGCTCGGCACGCTCGTGAAGTGCGCCGGGCTCCTGTCCTGGCGCGACGTGGCGCCCGCGTCCGCGCGCGTCATCACCTACAACGCAGAGGAGAACCGACCCATGCTGGACATCAACGAGGCGATCGGCTTCGCGCCGGTCGCGTACGAGGGCGCATGGAAGAAGGTGCTCGATGACTGATCTCGCCGATTCCGCCGTCGTGACAGTCCGGCGGATCCCCGTCCCCGAGACCGCCGATGGTGCGGACGCGCACCTGTTCCTCGAGATGGTGCGGATCGCCAACGCCGTCTGCCTCGCGGACGCGGGCCACGACTACCTGCGCGAGGAGCCCGACGAGATGCTCGGGTTCTGGCAGGACCAGTCCGACTGGACCCAGCTCGGGTTCGCCGCTCTGCGCGGCGAGGATGTGCTCGGTGCGGTGAAGCTCATGATCTCGAACGAGCCGGACGCGAGCACCGTCGAGTTCGACCTCATGGTCGACCCGCCGCACCGCGGCCGGGGCGTCGAGGAACTCCTCCTCGCCGAGGTCGAGCGTGAGGCCGCGGGACGCGGGCTCACCACGATCCAGACGTGGACGCTGCATCGACCGCATACGGATGGTCCACGTCTCGAGCCGTCGACCGGGTGGGGTTCGGTCCCCGCAGAGGATCCGCAGACGCGGTTCCAGCTCGCGAGCGGCTTCACGCTCGAGCAGGTGGAGCGCAACAGCGTGTTCGATCTGACCGGAGACCTCTCCCCCGTCGAGCGCATGCTCGCCGAAGCTCTGGCGGTCGCCGGTGAGGACTATCGCTCGGTCCAGTGGACGTCGCCGACACCGCCGGAGCACGTCGACGGGTTCGCCCACGCGATCTCGCGGATGTCGACCGACGCGCCGGCCGGCGGTCTCGTCATCGACGAGCAGCACTGGGATGCCGCGCGCGTGGAGCGTCGCGACGCCCGCTTGAAGGCGCAGGGGCTCACCGTCTCGGTGGCCGTCGTGCTGCACGTGCCCACCGGGCGGATCGCGGCGTACAACGAACTCGCGATCGCGGAGGACCGTGCCGGGGCCACCCAGCAGTTCGGGACGCTCGTCGTGAAGGAGCACCGTGGCCACCGCCTCGGCACCATCGTGAAGTGCGCGAACCTCCTGCGCTGGCGGGAGCTCGTGCCCGAGTCGCCGCGGGTCTCGACGTTCAACGCCGAGGAGAACCGCCACATGCTCGACATCAACGAGGCGATCGGGTTCGTGCCCGCCTCGTATGCGGGTGCGTGGAAGAAGGTGCTGTCGGTGTGATCGTGCCGGTGGGCGCCGCGCTCCCTCCAGACGCCGTCAGCGCGTCGCCGGGAGGGGGCGCGGCGTCCGCTGGCAGTGCGGGCAGAAGTGACTCGAGCGATTCGTGAACGACACGCGCACGATCGGACGGCCGCATCGGGGGCAGGGCTCTCCGGTGCGGCCGTACGCGTTCAGTGAGTGGGCGAAGTAGCCGGCTTGGCCGTTGACGTTCACGTACTGCGCGTCGAAACTGGTGCCGCCTTCGGCCAGCGCCTTCTCGAGCACGTGGCGCACCTCCGCGAGCAGCCGATTCGTCGCACGCGTGGACATCGCGCGCGCGGGCGTCTCGGGATGGATGCGCGCAGCCCACAGCGACTCGTCCGCGTAGATGTTGCCGACGCCGCTCACGACGGTCTGATCGAGCAGCACGCGCTTGATCGCCGAATCCTTGCGTCCGACGGTGCGCCGGAAGCCCGCGTCCGAGAACGCCGGATCCAGGGGGTCCCGCGCGATGTGGGCGACCTGTGCGGGAACGGATGCCTCGGCCCACCCTTGTCCGCCCGGCGCGGCGTCCGGAGTCGGGATCAGGTCGTCGATCGCCAGCGACCCGAACGTCCGCTGATCCGCGAAGACGACGGACAGCTCGCCGTGGACGGAGTGCGCCAGGTCGATGCGTACGCGCTCGTGCCGCTCGACGGGCGCTCCCGGAGCCCGCAGCAGCATCTGACCGCTCATGCCCAGATGACCCACGACGGCGTCGGTCGCCGCCGTTCCGTCCGTCGCCGGCTGCAGCGGCAGCCACAGGAACTTGCCGCGCCGTGCGGCGGAGAGCACGACTCGTCCGGTGAGGCGTGCTTCGAACTCGGCGCCGTCTCCGGTGTGCCGGGTCAGCGCGCGCTCATCGAGCACGGTGACTCCCAGCACCAGGGCGCCGGTGACCGCGGGGGCGAGCCCGGCACGGACGACCTCGACCTCGGGAAGCTCAGGCACGCCCGCTGAGCTCGCGCCACGCGGTCAGCGCCGCGGCCATCTCGGCGTGCTTCTTGCTGGTCCCGCCGCCCTCGGCGATGAGGTCGCCGACGGTGACGGCCGCGGTGAAACGCCGGTCGTGGTCGGGTCCCGTCGAGGTCACGGCATACATCGGGGGCTGCAGGCCGCTGTGCGCGGCGAGCTCCTGCAGCGCCGTCTTGGGATCCATCGCCGCGCCGTAGCGCTCGGGGTCGGCGAGCAGCGGTTCCACGAGCCGCAGCACGAGGCCGGTCGCGGCATCCGCCCCCGCCGACAGATAGGCGGCTCCGAAGATGGCCTCCATGGTGTCGGCGAGGATCGAGTCCTTGTCGCGACCGCCGGTGAGGATCTCACCGCGCCCCAGCATGAGGTGCTCGCCGAGGCCGATTCCTCGCGCGATCTCCGCAAGGGCGACCGTCGACACGACGCCGGCGCGGCGCTTCGCGAGCGCCCCCTCTTCGAGATCGGGGTGACCGGTGAACAGTCGCACGGTGACGGCGAGGCCCAGTACGGAGTCGCCCAGGAACTCCAGGCGCTCGTTGTTCGGAACCTGTCCGTTCTCGTACGCCCAGGACCGGTGCGTGAGCGCCAGCGACAGAAGCTCGGCGTCGATGACGACTCCGAGCTTCTGCGTGAGGTCTGCGTGAGCGGTCCGCTCGGCAGCGACGTCTGTCACGTCAAGTGCACGACGATCAGACGTCGGCGACCTTGCGGCCCTTGTACTCGAGGAACAGCTCGGTACCCTGCGAGTCGGTGACGACCTTCGCCTGGTGCGGGCGGCTGTAGACCTTCTTGCCGTTCTCGATCGTGGTGGTCAGCGTGATGGGCGCTGCCTTCCACTGCGCGCGACGCGAGCGCGTGTTGGAACGGGAGACCTTTCGCTTCGGGGGGTTGCCTGCCATGGCTAGCTCTCTTCTGTGTTCTCGATGGCGTATCAGCCGCGGGAGCGCGGTGATTCGTCGTCGTTGGTCGTGGTGAAGTCCTGGAGCGCGGCCCATCGTGGATCGAGAGGCTCGCTCTGCTGCGATCCGGCATTGTCGGCCAGTCGCTCGCCCGTGACCGGATCGAGGCCGGGGCAATCCGGCTGGCACACCGGCTGAAACGGAAGCGACAGGACGACCGCTTCCCTGACCAGAGTTTCAAGATCCACGTGGTCGTCTTGAACCTCGAAGTCAGCTTCTTCCTCCCCAGGATACGCGAAAAGCTCCTGAAACTCGACTTTGAGCCCCTCGCCGATGTCGATGAGGCACCGGCTGCAGATGCCGGTGTACTCGGTGTCGATCTCTCCGGAGGCGAGAATGCCCTCGTGCACCGACTCGAGACGCACGTCGATGACGACGGGCTCACCCTCGGCGACGGCGACCAGTCCCTCTCCCCACTTGGCGGGAGCCGGGGCTTCGATGGTGTGCTCGCGCATCTCGCCCGAACGGTGGATGATGTCGCGGATCGGGAGGACGAACGGACCCGTCACATGCTTTCTGACCACGTCTCCAGCCTAGCGGCGGTTCCTGGTGAGTCGCCCCGTGGCCAGGGCCCCGTGGTCAGACCCCCGTGGCCAGACTCCCCGTGGTCAGACTCCCCGTGGTCAGATGCCGCGCGCGCCGGTGTCGAGGAACCGCGCCACCGCCGAGGGCACGTACGGCGAGACGTCGCCGCCGAGCGCGGCGACCTGGCGCACCAGCGAGCTCGAGACGAGCGCATGTGCGGGGTCGGGCAGCAGGAACACCGTCTCGACGTGGGCGAGGTGGCGGTTCACGATCGCCATCGGCGTCTCGTACGCCACATCGACCTGGGAGCGGATGCCCTTCACGAGGACGCTCGCGCCGACATCCGTGGCGTAGTCGACGAGCAGTCCCATGCTCCACGAGGCCACGACCACGTCGCCGTCGATGTCGCTCTCGGCGATGGACTGCTCCAGGAGCGCCTGGCGCTGTGCGATGGGCAGCATCGCCTCTTTGCCGGGGTTGTGCACGACGAGCACGTGGAGCTGGTCGTACAGTGATGCGGCACGGCGGATCACGTCGAGATGACCGAGGGTCGGCGGATCGAACGATCCCGGGACGACGGCGATCCGGCTGCTCATGCCGACCAGCCTAGTGGGCGGCGGCGGGGCGGCCGGCCGCGTCAGTTCTTCGCGAGCGCGGCGCGCTCCGCCATCCCGACGTTGCGCTCGAGGGCGGCGGCGAGACCGGGATGCCGCTGCAGCGCCGGGTCGTCGGCAAGCACCTGCTCGGCGGCCACCCGCGCCTCGGAGATGATGTCGGCGTCCTTCACGACGCGGAGCAGTCGCAGCGACGACCTGGCCCCCGACTGCGCGTCGCCGAGCACATCGCCCTCTCCTCGCAGCTCGAGGTCGACCTCGGCCAGCGCGAAGCCGTCGAGCGTCGAGGCGACGGCTTCGACCCGCTCCCGTGCCGGCGTTGCGGCCGCTGCCTCGGTGACCAGCAGGCACAGGCCCGGCACCCCGCCGCGACCCACGCGCCCGCGCAGCTGGTGCAGCTGCGACACGCCGAACCTGTCGGCCTCGAGGATCGCCATCGTCGACGCGTTCGGCACATCGACGCCGACCTCGACCACCGTCGTGGCCACGAGCACGTCGATGTCGCCGCGGGCGAACGCCTGCATCACGGCATCCTTCTCGTCGGAGGGCATCTTGCCGTGCAGCCTCTCGACCCGGATGTCGGCGAAGGACGGATGCCGCGACAGCAGGTCGGCGACCTGCACGACGCCCCAGCGGGTGCGACTGGTCTCGCCTTCGGTGTCGCCCGGCGGTTCGTCCGCGGTGTCGTCCTTGGTGAGCGCCTCGGCATCGATGGCGGCGCACACCACGAACGCCTGGCGCCCCTGGCCGACCTCCTCGGCGATGCGCTCCCAGACGCGCCCGAACCACCCGGGGCGCTCCGCCAGCGGCGCGACGAAGGTCTCGATGCCGGCGCGACCCGCCGGCATCGTGCGGATCGTGGAGACGTCGAGATCGCCGAACACCGTCATGGCCACGGTGCGCGGGATGGGCGTCGCGGTCAGCACGAGGGCGTGCGGCGACGAGCCCTTCGCCCGCAGGGACTCGCGCTGCTCGACGCCGAACCGATGCTGCTCGTCGACCACCACGAGTCCGAGGTCGGCGAACGTCGTGCTCTCGCTCAGCAGCGCGTGCGTGCCGACCACGATGCGCGCCTGGCCAGACGCCGCACGCAGCGCGGCCTTGCGCCGCTCGGCCGCAGGAAGCTGCCCGGTGAGGAGCGTCGGCATGAGCTCGGGCGCGAGCTGGGGCCCGAGCATCCGGGCGATGGAGCGCACGTGCTGGGCGGCCAGCACCTCGGTGGGGGCGATGAGCGCGGACTGGCCGCCGTCCTCGGCGACCTGGAGCATCGCGCGGAGCGCGACGAGCGTCTTCCCGGAGCCGACCTCCCCCTGCACCAGCCGGTTCATCGGCCAGTCGCCCTGGAGGTCTCGCGCCACGTCGTCGCCGACGGTCACCTGATCAGGTGTCCGTGGGAATGGCAGTGCCGCGTCGAACCGCTCGAGGAGCGCACCCGGCACCCGACGGGTCGCCGACAGCGCCCGCACGAACTGCCGCTGCTGCAGCAGCGCCACCTGCAGGACGAACGCCTCCTGCATGCGCAGCGTCTCCCGCGCCGGCTCGATCTCCTCGAGAGCCTTGGGGCGATGTATGCGCTCGATCGCGGTACGGGCGTCGAGCAGCCCGTGCCGCGCGCGCAGCTCGTCCATGAGCGGCTCCGGCACGTCGCCGAGCCCGTCGAGGACCAAGTCGACGATCTTCTGCAGCTGCCAGCTCGCGACCGTGCTGGTGGCGGGGTAGATCGGGATGGGCAGGTTGATGTTGGCCTCGGCCGTGAGACGCGCCTGCTCCTCGTCGTCGAACAGTTCGTAGTCGGGGTGGGCGAGCTGCTTCGCGCCGCGGTACTCCCCCACCTTGCCCGCGAAGATGCCGCGCCGCCCGGGCCGCAGATCCTTGACGCGCCACGCCTGGTTGAAGAACGTCAGCGACAGCTCGCCGTTGCCGTCGCTGATCACGACCTCGAGCAGCGACCCGCTGCGGTTCTTCATGCGCCGCTCGTTCACCCGCCGCACCTCGGCCACGATCGTCACCGGCTCGCCCACGGGCAGCGAGGAGATCTGCGTGAGCTCGCCGCGGCGTGCGTAACGGCGCGGATAGTGCACCAGCAGGTCGCCGACCGTCGTCATGCCGAACGCGCGTTCGAGCGCCGCCGCCGTCTTGCCGCCGACCGCGCCACCGAGGCTCGAGTCGAGGGTGAAGGACGCCATGAGACGAGTCTAGGAGCCGCCGCCGACCCGCTGTCGGCCGAACCACAGCGGCGGACTCTAAGGTGGCGAGATGCTCCGACGACTCCTCTCCCGTGTCTACTGGGCCTGCAGTCGCTGGACGCTGTCCACCGCGCCGGCTCCCGACCGCCCCACGGTGCTGCTGGGGGCGCCCCACACCTCGAACTGGGACTTCGTCCTCATGCTCGGCATCGCGTGGCGACTCGGCATGCGGGTGCGCTGGCTCGGCAAAGCAAGCCTTTTCCGGGGCTGGAAGGGCCCGCTCATGCGCGGCCTCGGCGGCATCCCCGTCGACCGGGCGGATCCCTCGCGGGTGGTGGGCGACGTGGTCGCACGGATCCGCGCGGGCGAGGTGTTCGGCCTCGTCGTCACCCCGGAGGGCACCCGCGGCTCCGGCGCCTACTGGAAGTCCGGCTTCTATCGCATCGGCCGCGAGGCGCAGCTGCCGGTCACCCTCGGCTACGTCGACCGCACCACGATGACGACGGGCCTCGGCCCCACCATCCGGCTCACCGGAGACGTGCGCACCGACATGGATGTGATCCGCGCGTTCTACGCCGACAAGTCCGGCCTGCGTCCCGAGCTGCGCACCGTCCCCCGCCTCAGGGAGGAGGATGCCGGAGATATCGTGAAGGGATGACGCGCATCATCGCGGGCCGCGCCGGCTCCCTCGTGCTCGATGTGCCGGACGCCGGCACCCGGCCGACCAGCGACCGGGTGCGCGAGTCCCTGTTCGGGGCGCTCGAGTCCGCGGATACCCTCCACGGGGCGGTCGTGCTCGACCTCTACGCCGGATCCGGCGCGCTCGGGCTCGAAGCGCTCAGCCGCGGCGCGGCATCCGCGGATCTCGTCGAGAAGTCGCCTCGAGCGGCGACCGTCGCGCAGCGCAACGCCGCGCGTGTGGCGAAGGCCGTGGGTGCGGCGGCCGCCGTGCGGGTGCACCGCAGCTCGGCCGACGCGTTCCTGCGGACGGCGCGAGGTCCGTTCGACCTCGTGTTCCTGGATCCGCCCTACGACGTGAGCGAGGCCGAGCTGTCGTCGACGCTCTCGCTGCTCGTGCCGGTCCTGTCGCCGGGAGCGGATGTCGTCATCGAACGCGCTGCGCGCTCACCCCAGCCGACGCTGCCGGACGGGCTCGTGGCCGGCCGCTCGAAGCGCTACGGCGACACCGCGCTGTGGTGGGCCGCCGCCGCGGGCTGAGACGCCGGTGCGCCCTCCCAGACCTCGGAGCCGTCGAACCCCACGTCACGCGTGATGTGCAGCCGGCCGCTCGGCTCCAGTTCGAGCCGGAACGTCGGCGCATCGCCGAGGATGCGCAGTTCCGCGACGAATACGTCGCCCCGCCACCCTCCGGCGACCGCCACCTGGTCGCCGTACCACTCGCGTCCGGTCGCGGGGTCGTCGGCGAACGTCGACACCGACCAGACCCCGGGGACGCACCGCAGTTCCCGGCCGTCGATCTCGATCACGCCGTGGGCGATCCGCAGTTCGCGCACGGGACCGTCGTAGCGATGGCGGACCTCTCCGTCGCGGAGGTCGCCGCCCGGAGCGGGAATCGGCGTGGGGACGGCCTCGAGCGACCCCGCATCCTCCGTGTCGAAAGCCGGCAGCAGCTCGTCCCAGACCGCGTCGAGCGTCACCTGCATATCGGGCAACCCTCCCGTGATCGCGACGACTGCGTCCGCCTCCGGGAGGATGACGAGGTACTGGCCGAAGGCGCCGTCGCCGCGGTAGGCGCCGTGGCGGCAGCGCCAGAACTGGAAGCCGTAGCCCTGGCGCCAGTCGGCGTTGTCGGACCGGTTCGCCACTTGGCGGGCCGTGGCCTGGTCGATCCACTCGGCCGGGACGAGCTGCCTGCCCTGCCACTCACCGCGCTGCAGAAGCAGCTGACCGAAGACGGCCAGCTCCTCCGGCCGGATCGACAGCCCGAAGCCGCCCGCATCCACGCCGGTCGGACTCTGCAGCCACTGCGGGTCGCGGAAGCCGAGCGGATCGAACAGCCGCGGGTGCAGGAACTCGCGCAGCCGCTCGCCGGTGCGGGTCTGGACGATCAGCGACAGCAGGTAGGTGGCGGGCGTGTTGTAGAGCCAGTGCGTCCCGGGCTCGTATGCCAGGTCGGCGGCGAGGGCGGTGACCGCCCAATCGCGGTCGTCGAGCGGCGGCTCGGCGGCGTGACCGGTCGCCATCGTCAGCAGATGCCGCACGCGGAGCGCGGCGAGCCGGTCGGAGGGACGCTCGGGAGCGGCATCCGGGATGAGGTCGACGACGCGGTCGTCGATCGCGAACCGTCCCTCCTCGATCGCGAGACCGACCGCGATCGAGGTGAAGCTCTTGCTCACGGAGTACATCGCCGTCGGCAGATCGCGCTCGTACGGCGCCCAGGTCACCTCGGCGATGACGTGTCCGTGTCGCAGCACCGTCAGCGTATGGACGTGGTCGATGCCGTCGAGCGCGGCGATGAGACGGGAGATCGCCGCCGACGGCACGGACTGCGATTCGGGTGTCGAGCGGGGAAGCAGATCGGTCACCGTGTCACGCTAGCGTCCCGCGGCGACAGCGCACATCACCCCGTGCGGGCGTCCCAGTCGAGATAGGGATCCCAGCCGCCCCGCCCCTCGTACGGCCGGCCGTCGACCAGCACGGCGTCCGCGCCGCGTGGCTGCACCACGCCCACCCGCACGAATCCGTGCGGCAGCGGACGGCGAACAGGGAAGGTCGCCAGAAGGGCGTGATCCTCGCCGCCTGACAGAGCCGACGCGGGATCGGCGCCGAGCAGCGCCGATTCCAGCGCGAGGGTGACACCGGATGCCGCGGCCAGGCGGGTCGCGTCCAGCACGAGCCCGTCGGACACGTCCATCATCGCCGTCGCGCCCGCATCCGCGGCGTCGGGGCCGAGCCACACGGGAGGTGACGGCCGCAGCTGCGCCGCGAGATCGGTCAACTCGGCGGGCCCAAGAACGCGCTCGTCGACGGCGACCGGATCGCCCGCGGCATCCGTGAAGCGGGTGAAGAGTGTGCGCAGACCGCGCGCCGCACGGCCCAGTTCTCCGGCGACGGCGACGACGTCGCCGACGTGGGCACCCGAGCGGAGCACAGGTGCGCGTCCTGCCAGGGCGCCCAGCGCCGTGACTGCGATCGTGAGTGTGTCCGACACGGTCAGGTCGCCGCCCTCGACGCGGCAGCCGGGCGCCAGGTCGCGACATGCCGCCCGCAGGCCGTCGGCGATGCCGGTGACGAACGACAGCCGCGTCTCGTCGGGCATCGCGAGGGCGACCAGCAGAGCGGTCGGCGTCGCCCCCATCGCGGCGATGTCGGCGAGGTTGACCGCGGCCGCCTTGTAGCCGAGGTCGTACGCGCTCGACCACGCGAGGCGGAAGTCGGGCCCGTGGACGAGCGTGTCGACGGTGGCGACCACGCGGCCGTCCGCGGCGGCGATCACGGCGGCGTCGTCGCCCGGGCCGACCAGTGCGTTGGACTCGCCCAGGCGTTCGAGGATCCGCCGGAGGATCCGTCCCTCGCTGAGCTCGCCCACCGTCGGATCCCCGCGCTCGTCGTCCACATCACCACGCTACCGCCGGCGGCGAGGGCGACCGTTCCGCGGGGTTAGCCTGGAGCGGTGCGTGTTCTCCCCTCACTGGCTGCCCTCGGACTCGCTGCGGTCGCCGCGCTGGCACTCGCGGGCTGCACGTCGACCGTCGACCTCGATCCGGCCGAGGCTGCGAACGATCCCCAGTGCGCCGAGATCACGTCCAACCTGCCCGACACGCTGAGCGGGCAGCCGCGCCGCTGGACCGACGCACAGGCCACCGGCGCGTGGGGCGAGCCTGCCAGGGTCCTGCTGACGTGCGGGGTCGAGCCGCCGGGGCCGACCACCCTGCGCTGCCAGAGCGTCGCCGGGGTCGACTGGATCGTGGACGACTCCGATGCGCCCCGCTTCCGGATCACGACGTTCGGCCGCACCCCCGCCGTCGAGATCTATCTCGACACCACCGCCGACGAGGACGGCAACGGGGCGTCCAGCCGCGACGTCCTCGACGCCCTTTCGCCGATCGTGAGCGTGCTGCCGGTCGACGGCGAGTGCCTCGACCGCGCCGAGGCGACGCCGGCACCCTGATCGTCGCCGCCGCGGCTCGACGAGCCGACGCCCGCACAGCCCAAGCTCAGCGCGCGGCCGCTTCGACCGCCGCGCCTGCCGTGCGCTCGAGCGCCGTGTCGATGAGCTCGGTGATCAGCTGCGGGTATGAGAGGCCCGAGGCGATCCAGCACTTGGGGAACATCGAGATCGGCGTGAAGCCGGGCATCGTGTTGAGCTCGTTGACGTAGAGGCCGTCCGCCGTGAGGAAGAAGTCCACGCGCGCGAGGCCCTTGCCGTCGACCGCCTGGAACGCGCGGATGCCGAGCTCCTGGATCGCCGCGATCTCGCTGTCGGTGAGATCGGCGGGGCAGACCACCTCGGCACCGTCGCCCCCGAGGTACTTGCCCTCGAAGTCGTAGAACTCGCGGGTCGTGAGCACGATCTCGCCGGGCAGCGACGCCCGCGGGGCCCCGCCGCCGCGTCCCTCCAGGATCGCCACCTCGACCTCGCGGCCCACGATCGCCGACTCGATGAGCACCTTGTCGTCCTCCGCGAACGCGATCGCGAGTGCGTCGTCGAGCTCGGTGGCATCGTGCACCTTCGACACCCCCACGCTCGAGCCGGCACGGGCCGGCTTAACGAACGTCGGCTCGCCGAGGGGCGCGGCATCCGCGCGCACGCCCTCGGGGTTGCTCTCCCAGCGGGCGCGCGTGACCGTGATCGACGGTGACACCGGCACGCCGGCCGCGGCGAGCACGATCTTCATGAAGTGCTTGTCCATGCACAGCGCGGAGTCGAGCACACCCCCGCCGGCGTACGGGATGCCGAGCGTGTCGAAGAAGCCCTGCACCGTGCCGTCCTCGCCGTGGAGGCCGTGCAGGATCGGGAGCACGACGTCGAGGCGGCCGAGCTCGTCCACCGAGCCGTCGGCGCGCCGGACGCGAAGCGTGCGGTCGGCGCCACCCTCGGGCCACACCACGCGCGTGCCGTTGTCGGCCACCTCGGGAAGCCGGTCGGCGTCGAGCGCGAACTTGTCGGGGTCGTCCTCCTCGAGAACGAAGACGCCGTCGCGCGTGATCCCGATGGGGATCACGCGGTAGCTGTCACGGTCGATCGCCCGCAGCACCCCGCCCGCCGTTGCGGAACTGATCGAGTGCTCGCTGGATCGACCGCCAAAGAGCACCGCCACCGCCGGCTTGTCCATTCGTCGTCCTCTCGCCCTGGGGGGTGTCGTCGTCTGTCGTGAGATGCGGCGCGATGTCGCGCGGATTCATGGTCCCGTCGAGCACCATCTTGACCTGCTCGACGATGGGCATCTGCACGCCCACATCGCGTGCCAGCTGCAGGATGGGCGCGACCGAGGCGAGCCCCTCCGCGGTCTGGTTCATCTGCTTGACCACGTCGTCGAAGCGGTAGCCCTGACCCAGCAGGCGTCCGGCGGTGTTGTTGCGGCTGAGCGGCGACTGGCACGTCGCGATGAGGTCGCCGAGGCCGGCGAGGCCCTGCAGCGTCTCGTGCTGCGCGCCGAACGCCACCGCGAAGTCGGTCATCTCGACGAGGCCGCGCGTGATGATCGAGGCCTTCGTGTTCTCGCCGTAGCCCACCCCGTCCACGATGCCGATGGCCACCGCGATGAGGTTCTTGAGCACGCCGCCGAACTCGGTGCCGATGACGTCGGTGTTCACGAAGGTGCGGAAGTACTGGTTGCGGGCACGGCGGGCGACGGCCTCCGCCGTCTCCTGGCTGGTCGACGAGATGACGGCCGCCGTCGGCTGCTCCCGTGCGATCTCGAGCGCGAGGTTCGGTCCCGATGCGACCGCGATGCGCGCAGGATCGCAGTGCAGCTCCTGCTCGATCACCTGGCTCATGCGCAGACCCGTGCGTCGCTCGACGCCCTTCATGAGCGACACGATCGGCGCGTCGCTCTGGGCGATCAGAGGCCGGACGGCCTTGAGGTTCTGCCGCACCGCCTGGCTGGGAATGGAGAGGTAGATCTGCTCGGCGCCCTCGAGCGCCTCGGAGAGGTGATGCGTGGCGTGCATGTCACGCGGCAGGTTGATGCCGGGGAGGTACTCGCTGTTGCGCTTGCCCTCCTGGATCTCGCTCGCCAGCTCCGGACGACGCGCCCACATGGTCACGTGGGCGCCGCCGTCGGCAAGGATCTTGCCGAATGTCGTGCCCCAGCTGCCCGCGCCGACGACGGCGACGCGCGGGCGTGCGGCATCCTGCCTACGGCTCAAGGCGCCCCGTCTCCTTCTGGCCGTGATCGGCCGGGTTCCAGCGCCCCGACGGCGCCGGCTCGCCGCGCAACTGCGAGAGCAGCCCGGCGATGTCGGCCATCACGGCGTCGGTCGCCTCGACGAGTGCGGTCTGCGACGACGCACGCCCGGCGTAGGCCGACAGGTCCACGGGGTCGCCGACGATCACCCGCACGCGGCGGCGCAGCGGCCACAGCTTGAGCTTGCCGTAGCGGGGCAGCACCTGCTGGGCGCCCCAATGCGCCATCGGGATGACGGGGATGCCGCCCGCCAGCGCGAGACGCACGGCACCGGTCTTTCCGCGCATGGGCCACAGGTCGGGCTCGCGCGTGAGCGAGCCCTCGGGATAGACGATCACGCCCCGGCCATGCTCGACGAGCGTCTCCGAGGCTTCGAGCGTCGCACGGGCCGAGGCGGCAGACGTCGCGCGTGCAACCGGCACCATCCCGGTGGCGCGCAGCACGGCGCCGAGCACCGGCACGCGGAACAGGCTCTCCTTGGCCATGAACCGGGGGGCCCGGCCGCTCCGCCACACTGCGAGGGCGACGACGAGCGGGTCGACCTCGCTGACGTGGTTGGGCGCGAGCACGTAGGCGCCCTCGCGCGGGAGCTTCTCGGCGCCTTCGACCTCGAGCTTGAACAGCAGGCTGAGCAAGGGCACCACGATGGCCGCCAGCGGCCAGAAGACGCTCGGGCGCCTCTTCTCGGCCGATGCGCGCCGACGATCGGTCGCCACCGGGCTATCCGATGACGTCGAAGTCGGCGCCGAGCATGTCGAGCTTGGCGAGGAACTTCTCGTAGCCGCGGCGGATGATGCCGACATTGCGCACGATCGACTCTCCTTCGGCCGCGAGAGCTGCAATGACGTAGCTGTAGCCGCCGCGCAGGTCGGGCACGACCACGTCCGCGCCGTGGAGGGCGGTCGGGCCGTTGATGACCGCGGCCTGCTCCAGCGCACGGCGTGGGACGCGCCGGCCGGGGGCGTCGAGGCCGCGCGGGTGCACGACGATGTCGGCGCCCATCTGGTTGAGCGCGTCGGTGAAGCCCAGACGGTTCTCGTACACCGTCTCGTGGACGATCGAGATGCCCTCCGCCTGCGTCAGCGCGACGATGAGGGGCTGCTGCCAGTCCGTCATGAACCCGGGGTGCACGTCGGTCTCGACGACGACGGGCTTGAGCGCGCCGTCACGACGGAACTGGATGCCGTCCTCGCGCACGTCGAACCAGCCGCCGGCCTTGCGGAAGACGTTGAGGAAGGTCAGCATCTCCTGCTGCCGCGCGCCGCCGACGAAGATGTCGCCGTCGGTGGCGAGAGCGGCGCATGCCCAGGAGGCGGCCTCGTTGCGGTCGAAGATCGCCCGGTGGTCGTAGCCCTGGAGCGTGTCGACGCCCTCGATGAGGATGACGCGATTGGGCTCGTACGAGATGATCGCGCCCATCTTCTGCAGCACCGCGATCAGATCCATGATCTCGGGCTCGATGGCGGCGTTGCGCAGCTCGGTGGTGCCCTTGGCCTTGACGGCGGTCAGCAGCACCTGCTCGGTCGCGCCCACGCTCGGATAGGGCAGCTCGATGTTCGCGCCGTGCAGGCCGTTCGGTGCCGTGATCCGGATGCCCTCGTAGCTCTTGTCGACGACAGCGCCGAACGCGCGCAGGGCGTCCATGTGGAAGTTGATCGGCCGGTCGCCGATGCGGCAGCCGCCGAGATCGGGGATGAGTGCCTCGCCGAGCAGATGCAGCAGGGGGCCGCAGAACAGGATCGGGATACGCGAGGCTCCGGCGTGTGCGTCGATCTCCTCGAAGTGGGCCGAGACGGCGCCGCTGGGGTCGAAGTGGAAGGTGCCCTCCTCGTCGCCGTCGTCGACGCGCACACCGTGCACCTCGAGGAGCGAGCGCACGACGTGCACATCGCTGATGTCGGGGACATCGCGCAGCGTGCTCACCGTCTCGCCGAGAAGAGCGGCGACCATCGCCTTGGTGACGAGGTTCTTCGCACCCTTGACCTCGACGCGACCGGTCAGCGGTCGCCCGCCCCTGATCGCAAGGATTTCTCCGGTCACTTCCTGTTCTCCCGCCTCGGTGGCAGTGCTCTCGCCCGCGGCGACATTCAGAAGTGGCTTCATCCGGTGGTCCTCACTTGGTGTGCACGAGGGGGCTTGAGGGTCGGGCGCCCGTCTTGTGGGCGCCCGACCTGGCTTACGGAACGGGTAGCGTCCGCGGCCGCCACGCCTCTCGGCGAGCCTCGAACTGCGCGATCCTGTCTTGTTCGCGCAGCGTGAGCCCGATGTCGTCGAGCCCTTCGAGAAGCCGCCACCTAGTGTAATCATCGATCTCGAAAGCGAATTCCAGGCGCTCGCCCGCGCTCGTCGCGGGGTCGCCGATCGACGCGGTGCGCGCCGCGAGGTCGACCGTCATGGCGACGCCCGGGTTCGCCTCGATGGCCGCCCACGCCGCTTCGAGGTCGCCCTCCGAGATCACGCCGGCGACCAGTCCCTGCTTGCCCGCGTTGCCGCGGAAGATGTCGGCGAACCGAGGGCTCAGCACGACCTTGAAGCCGAAGTCCCGCAGCGCCCAGACAGCGTGCTCGCGGCTCGAGCCCGTGCCGAAGTCGGGTCCCGCGACGAGGATGCTCGCTCCCGCGTAGACCGGCTGGTTGAGGACGAAGTCGGGGTCCTGGCGCCAGCTGGCGAACAGGGCGTCCTCGAAGCCCGTCTTGGTGACGCGCTTGAGGTACACGGCGGGAATGATCTGGTCGGTGTCGACCGCCGACCGCTTCAGCGGGGCGGCGATACCGGTGTGCGTGGTGAACGCGTCCATGTCAGGCCTCCGAGCCCTGGGCAGCGGCTGCGACGGGCGCAGGAAGATCACTCGGACTGGCGAGGCGGCCCATGACGGCGGTGGCCGCCGCCACCAGCGGCGACACCAGGTGCGTGCGCCCGCCCTTGCCCTGCCGGCCCTCGAAGTTGCGGTTGCTCGTCGAGGCGCAGCGCTCCCCCGGTGCCAGCTGGTCCGGATTCATGCCCAGGCACATCGAGCACCCGGCGAAGCGCCACTCGGCGCCGAACGCCTGGAAGATCTTGTCGAGGCCCTCGGCCTCCGCCTCGAGGCGGACGCGAGCCGAGCCGGGCACGACCATGACGCGCACCCCGTCGGCTTTGCGGTGACCCTCGATGACGGAGGCGAACGCACGGAGGTCCTCGATGCGGCTGTTAGTGCACGAGCCCATGAACACCGCGTCGACGGGCACCTCCTTGAGAGGGGTGCCAGGGGTGAGATCCATGTACTCGAGTGCTCGCTCCGCGGCGGCGCGCTCGTTGGGGTCGGCGAAGTCATCGGGCGAAGGCACGGCAGCGCTCAGCGACACGCCCTGCCCCGGGTTCGTGCCCCACGTGACGAAGGGCTCGAGCTCGTTCGCGTCGAGGAACACCTCGGCGTCGTAGACCGCGCCTTCGTCGCTCGGCAGCGTCCGCCAGTAGGCGACGGCGTCCTCCCAGTCCTGACCCTTCGGCGCGTGCGGGCGGCCCTCGAGGTAGGCGAACGTCGTCTCGTCGGGGGCGACCATGCCGGCACGGGCTCCCGCCTCGATCGACATGTTGCACATCGTCATGCGGCCCTCCATCGACAGCGCCCGGATGGCGCTGCCGCGGTACTCCAGGACGTAGCCCTGGCCGCCGTTGGTGCCGATCTTCGCGATGACCGCGAGGATGATGTCCTTGGCTGTGACACCGGGTCTCAGCTCGCCCTCGACCGTGATCGCCATGGTCTTGAAGGGCTTCAGCGCAAGGGTCTGCGTGGCGAGCACGTGCTCGACCTCGCTGGTGCCGATACCGAACGCCATCGCGCCGAACGCGCCGTGCGTCGACGTGTGGCTGTCGCCGCACACGACGGTAATCCCGGGCATGGTGAGGCCTAGCTGCGGACCGACCACGTGGACGATCCCCTGTTCCTTGTCGCCGAGCGAGTGCAGGCGCACCCCGAATTCGGCCGCGTTGAGACGCAGTGTCTCGATCTGCGTGCGGCTGGTGAGGTCGGCGATCGGCTTGTCGATGTCGAGCGTCGGGGTGTTGTGGTCCTCGGTCGCGATCGTCAGGTCGAGACGGCGCACCGGCCGGCCCTCCGCGCGCAGGCCGTCGAAGGCCTGGGGACTCGTGACCTCGTGCACCAGATGCAGGTCGATGTAGATCAGGTCCGGCTGGCCGTTCTCGCCGTGGACCACGACGTGGTCGTCCCACACCTTCTCGGCGAGGGTGCGGGGGCGGTCGGGAATGCCGGATGCATCGGTCGTGCTCATTACTAGTCGTTCTCCTCTGTGGGACTGTGCCCGCATGGGTGGGGCCCGCGACGAACTCCGCGACGAGAGAGGCCTGGAAACTAGGACTCGTCGCGGCCGCTAAGGAGAAGGCGAGCGATCCGCACGTGCCCAGGCTACCACCGCCGCCGCCGAGATCGGCTCGCCGACGTCACCCGGCGACCCCCGGGTGCCGGGTGAGGACTCAGGAGGTTCCCTCGAGGATCCAGACGTCGACGGCGTCCTCGGTCAGGATGAATCGCACCACGGTTCCGGTCGGGAAACGCTCCGTCCACTCCTGCGTCCAGGCGACCGGCACGTCGTAGATCTCGACGCCGGGCTTCGCCGGCGGCGGGACGCACCCGACCGCGAGGAGATCGTCGGTCGCCGGTTCGAACACGAGGAGGCAGCCGTTGCCGAGGGCGCTGCGTGCCTCCCACACCTCCAGCCCGAGGATCGGCTCGAATCCGCGGAGGGTGGCCTTCGTGACCATCTGCCGACGGGCGTGATCCGTGAGGCGGAGCACCTGCTCACTCGGCGCCGCCCCCGTCGGACGCAGCGTGGCGTCCGATCGCGGGCCGGTCCACAGCATCCACCCAGCCACGGTCACCGCCGCAGCGGCCGCCACGGCGATGCCCGCAAGGAAGGGACCCGTGCGGCTGCGGTGCCACCAGCGGCGGTCGCAGGGGGAGCCGGACTCAGGCGTGCGCGTCTCGGCCTGCGTCGCCCCGGGTTCTGCACCGCCGGCACCCGACTCACGGACGGTCCTCGCCACGGACGCCGCGTGCAGCTCCTCGAGTTCGGCCAGCCGTGCCGCCGCTACGGGGTCGGCGTCGATGTCGGCGTCCACCCCATACGCACGTGCCCTCAGGGCGGTCAGCTCTGCGTCGAGAGCGCCGTCCGCGAGGAATCCCCCGCTCCCCATGTCGGCAGTATCGCACCGCCACGGGCCGCCGACAACGGTGCGCCGTGCGGGTCAGCCGTGGGTTTCGGGGGTGGCGCCGGCTGCGGCATCCGTCAGTCCCCGGCGCTTGTCGCGAGCGGACGCGACGAGGCTGGCGATGGTCGCCACCGTCATCGCGACGATGATGACGCCGAGCGACATCCAGGTAGAGATTTCGGGCGCCCATTCGATGTGCTCGCCGTTGTTGATGAAGGGGAGCTCGTTGACGTGCATGGCGTGGAAGACGAGCTTGACACCGATGAAGGCGAGGATGAACGCGATCCCGTAGTGGAGGTAACGGAGGCGGTCGAGCAGGTCGCCGAGCAGGAAGTAGAGCTGTCGCAGACCCATGAGCGCGAAGATGTTCGCCGTGAACACGATGAAGGGGCTGGTCGTGATGCCGAAGATGGCGGGGATCGAGTCGATGGCGAACAGCAGATCGGTGACGCCGATCGCGGCGAACACGATGATCATGGGCGTCCACATCTTCTTGCCGTCCACGACGGTGCGCAGCTTCGCGCCGTCGTAGTGGTCGCTGATGTCGATCCCGCGACGCAGCAGTCGCACGACGAAGTTCTCCTGCTTGACGTCGTCGTCGTGATCGCCGCCCGGGAAGGCCTGTCGCCACGCGGTCCACACCAGGAACGCTCCGAAGATGTAGAACACCCAGCTGAACTGCTCGATGATCGCGGCGCCGGCGAGGATGAACAGGCCGCGCAGCACGAGCGCGATGATGATGCCGACCATCAGCACCTCCTGCTGATAGCGGCGCGGCACCGCGAACTGACTCATGATGAGCACGAACACGAACAGGTTGTCGATCGACAGGCTGTACTCGGTGAGCCAGCCGGCGACGAATTGTCCGGCGTACTCCGGCCCCGCGAACCTCCACATGAGCCCGGCGAAGATCAGCGCGAGCGTCACGTAGAACACGACCCACAGGGTCGACTCGCGTGTCGACGGGATGTGGGGTCGCTTCAGGATGAGCAGCAGATCCGCCAGGAGGATCAGGGTGAGGATCACGAGGGATCCGATTTCGAACCACAGGGGGAGTTCGAGGTCCATGCAGGGCCTTTCGAAAGGGGCGAACGAGGGTCGGTCGGGGCCGAAAGTCTCTCCCCCGCGACCTGTCGGCCTGCGGCGCACACCCGGGGTCGCTCTGTCGGGACCCGTGATGACGGATGCGCGGTGTCGGGATACTCCCTCTCGCTCGCAACAGAATACAGGGTCGGGATGCCGGGCCCGCCCTCGGTGAGACGATCCGGGCGGTGCGGACACTGTCACGGTGAGAGACAATTCGGAGGATGGGGATGCCTGACGACGACCTGCCGCACGGCGCCACCGGCGACGCCCAGCTCGTGGTGCTGGCCGCGGGCGGAAGCGAGCACGCCTTCCGCACGCTGTACCGCGCGTACGTGCGCCCGGTGTACTGGCTGGCGCACGGTCTCGTCGGCAATCCCGCGGACGCCGAGGAGGTCACCCAGGAGACGTTCCTCGTCGCCTGGCGGAAGCTGCCCGGCCTCGACCTCGCCGGCGATTCGCTGCTGCCGTGGCTGGCGACGATCTGCCGCTTCCAGTCGGCCAACCGCGTGCGCCGGCAGCGGCGCGACCGACTGCACACCACGGCGGCCGCCGACGAGGACCTGCCCGCCACGGTAGACGTCGAGCAGCAGGTGATCGACGAAGGGCTCGCCGACGCGATCCTGCGCGAAGTCGCGGGCCTCGGCGAACTCGATCGCGCCATCTTCCGGCTGTGCGCCACCGAGGGATACGCCTATCAGGCCGCCGCCGACGAGCTCGGCGTCGCGCACGGCGTCGTCCGCAACCGTCTCTCCCGCATCCGCACCCGCCTGCGGACCGTCGTGAAGGAGAGCACATGAACACGCAGCCCCCGGTTTCCGGGACCCCAGGACCCCTCCCCGACCTCAGCGCGGAACGCATCGACGAGATCGAGAACGCGCTCTTCGTCGACATCGCGCAGGACCGCGTGCGCCGGTCGGCGCGGCGGACGCGACGCGGCCGCCTGTGGATCGCGGGCGGCGCCGCGGCAGCGATCATCGCGGTCGCCGCGGTCATCGCGCCGTCCGTCGGCTCGCTCGTGGGCGGCGCCACCGACGAGTCCGCCGTCGCTCCGGTCGCGCCCGCCGATTCGGGTGCCGGCTTCGACGGCTCGTCGGACTCGGCGACCACGACCGAGTCCGCACCCCTGACCATCGCACCCGACGCCGCTGCCGGCGACAGATCGGCCGGCGCGATCGCGGCGGACCGCGACATCATCACGACAGCCTCGGCCACCGTCTCCGTCGACGAGGTCGACGCGGCCACACGCTCCATCGGCAACTCTGCCGTCGCCCACGGTGGCTACGTCGAGTCGATGAGCATCGGCAGCGACGGCACGGTGTATCCGGTCACGCCGAGCGACGGCGGCGTCGTCTACGACACGATGCCGTACCCGTCGCCCACCGACGGCGCCTGGATCACCGTCCGCGTACCGGCCGATCAGCTGCCCGACGTCATCGCCGAACTGGACGACGTCGGCGAGGTGACGGCGACGAACCTCTCGCGGCAGGACGTCACCGAGCAGACGGTCGACCTTGAGGCGCGGATCGACGCCGCGCAGGCGTCCGTCGAACGCCTCACCGAGCTCATGGGCCAGGCGCAGAGCGTCGCCGACCTGATCGCGGCCGAAGCGGCGCTGTCCGAGCGCCAGGCGCTGCTCGAGTCGTACCAGCAGCAGCTGGAGATGCTCGACGATCAGGTGGCGATGTCGACTCTCTCGGTCACCGTGGTACCCGACGTGGAGACCGTGACCGCCGATCCGGCCGGCTTCGGCGACGGACTGGCCGCCGGCTGGAACGGGCTCGTCGCCACGCTCAACGGCATCGTCATCGCGATCGGCTTCCTCCTGCCCTGGCTCGCCGTCGCGGCGGTCGCCGCGCTCATCGTCTGGGGTGTGGTGCGCCTGGTGCGCGGGAGGCGCCGGAGTCGAGCGGATGCCGTATCGCCGGCACCCGAGCCCGTCGACGACCCTCGGGACTGAGCAGCGGCCCGCGCCGCCGATACTGTGGAGCGGTGACTCGCAGCAGATTCCCCCGATCGGTCTACCGCACAGGGACGGATCCGGACGCACGGTTCAGTCTGGCCAACGAGCGCACGTTCCTCGCCTGGAACCGCACCGCGCTGGCGCTCCTCGCCGGCGGCGTGGCCCTCGAGGCGCTCGGACTGGACCTGCAGCCGGACCTCCGCCTCACCGCATCCCTCATCCTGATCGCTGCCGGCGTGGTCATCCCCGTGCTCGCCTGGCTCGAGTGGGGCCGCACGGAGCGCGCGCTGCGCGCCGGCTCTCCCCTTCCCGGTTCGCTGACCAGCGCCGCGCTCGCGATCACGATCGTGCTGGTCGGTGTGCTCGTCCTCCTCGGCGTCGTGCTGGCATGAGCGCTCAGCGGCTCTTCGACCCCGGGCTGCAGCCCGAGCGCACCGAGCTCGCGTGGCGGCGCACGGCTCTCGCGATCGGCGTCGGGTCGCTGCTCGCCCTCCGCGTCCTGCCGGCCTTCGCACCCACGCCGGCGCTGCAACCGGTGCTGCTCGCGCCCGGCATCCTCGGGCTGGTGTTCGCGGTGCTGCTGTGGGCACGGGCGCGCGCACGCCATACGCACGTCAACCGCGCGCTGCTACAGGATCCTCCCGGCGACCTGCCGGGCGCCGGCCTCCTGCTACTCCTGACGGTCTTCGTCCTCGGGTGCGGTGCAGCATCGGCCGTGATCGTGCTGCTGCCCTACGCCACGTAGCGCAAACGCGGGAAGCCCGGTCCTGGTGGACCGGGCTTCCCGACTCGTCTGTGACCCCAGCGGGATTCGAACCCGCGTTACCGCCGTGAGAGGGCGGCGTACTAGGCCGCTATACGATGGGGCCGTACAGCGTGCCGCAGCGGCTGCTGCGACGTTGCTGCCTGACTGGTGACCCCAGCGGGATTCGAACCCGCGTTACCGCCGTGAGAGGGCGGCGTACTAGGCCGCTATACGATGGGGCCGTTCAGGCAACCGTTCGATTATGCCACGTCGCATATGCCCGGTCCAAATCGACATGGGCCGCGGCGCCGACCTCGCGTGCGGCTTGCCCGCGCGCCCCCGGGGCGCTTGACTCGTCGCATGCGAGTCACGAAGTTCGAGCACGCGACACTGACCCTCTTCAACGCCGGGAAGACGCTGGTCGTCGACCCGGGGTCGTTCACCGCCCCCCTCGGTGAGCTCGAGAGCGTGGTGGCGATCGTCATCACCCACGAGCACGCCGACCACTGGACGTCCGACCACCTCGACCGCATCCTCGGCACGTTCCCCGGGATCCCGGTCTACGGACCCGAGGGTGTGGCGAAGGCCGCCGCCGAGTACGACATCACGGTCGTGCATCCCGGCGACGTGGTGGAGGTCGAGCCGTTCCGGCTCGAGTTCTTCGGCGGCCGCCACGCGCTCATCCACGAGTCCGTGCCGGTGGTCGACAACGTCGGCGTGCTCGTCAACGACGAGTTCTACTACCCCGGCGACTCGTACGCCGTCCCCGAGGGACGCGAGGTGAAGCTGCTCGCCGCGCCCGTCGGGGCGCCGTGGCTCAAGATCGGCGAGGCCATGGACTTCGTGCTGGCCGTCGCACCGCGGCGCGTGTTCGGCACGCACGACCTCACCCTGTCGGTGGCGGGCCGCGACACCGGACGCCTTCGCCTGGGCTGGGCCGCGGAGCAGCACGGCGGCGAGCTCGTGAACCTCGAGCCGGGCGACTCCACCGACGTCTGACCCGACGGCGGCCGCCGAACGCGAACGACGGATGCCGCAGCAGCTTCGATCTGCGGCATCCGTCGTCTCGGGTGATCCGCCTGGCGCTGACGCCGTGCGGACGGTCGGGGGCCTACTGCGCGTCGAGGTCCGTCTCGAGCAGCGCGACGAGTGCGTCGAGGGCCTCCTCGGCGCCGTCGCCGTCGGCCTTCAGCGTGACGACGGTCCCCTGCGAGGCGCCGAGTCCCATCAGCGACAGGATGCTGCCGGCGTTGAGGTCGGCGCCGCCCTCGACGGCGATGGTCACCGGGACCGACTGCGCCTGCACAGCCTGGACGAAGAGCTTCGCGGGGCGTGCGTGGAGTCCTGAGCTGCTGGCGATGGTGGCCTGACGTTCTGCCATGGTTCTCTCCTGTCTGCGTCGGACCTCTGCGCGGTCGACGATTCCGATTCTGTCGGACGAGGGCCTCAGGCCGCCACGGGTAGGGCGGCTTCCGCCTGCTCGAGTTCCTTGCGACCCACCCATTTCTTCAGCGCGATGACGGCGAGAGCGCTGACGACGGTGCCTGCTGCGATCGCGACCAGGAAGCCCCAGACGGGGTTGATGGCGAAGAACACGAAGATGCCGCCGTGGGGTGCGAGCGATTGGACCGCGAACGCCATGCTGAGGGCGCCGGTCACCGCGCCACCGACGAGCGAAGCCGGGATGACCCGCAGCGGATCAGCGGCAGCGAACGGGATCGCGCCCTCGCTGATGAAGGCCGCGCCCAGCAGCCACGCGGCCTTGCCGTTCTCCCTCTCGACAGGCGGGAACAGGTCGCGCGCGAGGACCGTGGAGGCCAGAGCCATCGCGAGGGGCGGCACCATTCCCGCAGCCATCACCGCCGCCATGATCAAGTAGGGCGTGGTGTTCTCGGGAGAGGCGGTGGCCAGCCCCGCCACCGCGAACGCGTAGGCGACCTTGTTCACCGGCCCGCCCAGGTCGAAGCACATCATCAGACCCAGCACGATCCCGACGACGACGATCCCCGACGTGCCTGCGAGCTCGTTCAGCCAGTCCGTCAGCCAGACCATCAGTGTCGCGATCGGACGGCCGAGGAACAGCACCATGAGCCCGGAGGCCACGATGGAGGCCAGCAGCGGGATGATCGCGACGGGCATGAGCCCGCGCAGCCAGCGGGGAACGCGCCACGTGCCGATCCACCACGCGGTGACGCCTGCGAGCAGACCACCCACGATGCCGCCGATGAAGCCGGCATTCATCGTCACGGCGATCGCTCCGGCGACGAAGCCCGGGGCGATGCCCGGTCGATCCGCTATCGCGAAGGAGATGTACCCCGCGAGGGCCGAGACCAGGAAGCCCATGGACGCGGCGCCGATCGCGAAGGCGACCGAGCCCAGATAGATCCCGAGTCCGCCTTCGGGCAAGTCCCACAGCGAGTTCGTGACGATCACCGTGGTCGCATTGTCCGGCGCTGAGTAGTCGTCCCCGAAGAACAGGAAGCCGAGGGCGATGAGCAGACCGCCGCCGGCGACGAAGGGGATCATGTAGCTCACACCCGTGAGCAGGATGCGCTGGATGCGGGCGCCCCACGAGAGCTTCTCGCCCGCGGTGGCGGTCGCGACGGCGGCCTCACCGCCGACGCGCGTCGCGTTCGGGTTGTTCGCTGCGGCCACTGCCTCGGCGATGAGCTGATCGGGCTGCTCGATGCCGCGCTTCACGCCGGAGCGGACGACGGGCTTGCCCGCGAATCGCTGCGGCTCGCGCACGTCCACGTCGGTGGCGAAGATCACGGCGTCGGCGCCCTGGATGACGTCCGCAGGCAGCGCCTGGTAGCCGCTCGAGCCCTGGGGTTCGACGACGAGGTCGATCCCCGCCTTGTTTCCGGCCGCCGTGAGCGCGTCGGCCGCCATGAACGTGTGGGCGATGCCGGTCGCGCACGCCGTGACGGCGACGATGCGGGCCGGGCGTCCGTCCACGGCAAGGCCGG
Source organism: Microbacterium sp. LWS13-1.2 (assembly GCF_040144835.1). Classification (NCBI taxonomy): domain Bacteria; kingdom Bacillati; phylum Actinomycetota; class Actinomycetes; order Micrococcales; family Microbacteriaceae; genus Microbacterium; species Microbacterium sp. LWS13-1.2. Next base: position 254,550 of record NZ_CP151632.1, on the reverse strand, counting down.
CCGCGGGTGCAGGCTGAGCTGACGCGGCGATGGGCGCGGGGGTCTCAGCCGCCGGCGCGGGGGCAGCGACATCCCGCTCTCCGATCGCCGTCTGGACGATCGCGACCACGTCCTCGTCCGTCGTCGCTGCGCGCAGACCCTCGGTGAAGTCCGCCTGCATGAGGCTGCGGGCGAGCTTCGACAGCACCGCCAGGTGCGCCTCGGCCGCGTCCGCGGGAGCCGCGATGAGGAAGACGAGGTCGGCGGCGCCGTCCGGAGCGCCGAAGTCGACGCCGGGGCTCAGCCGTGCGAAGGCGAGCGAGGGGGTCGTGACGGCCGCGCTCTTGGCGTGCGGGATCGCGATGCCGCCGGGCAGCCCGGTCTCGTCCTTCTCCTCGCGCGCCCAGGCGTCGTCGAAGAGGGCTTGGGCGTCGGTCGCGCGACCCTGTGCGACGACGCGTGCGGCGAGGGAGCGGATGACGTCGGACTTGTCGGCGCCCAGAGGGACGTCGAGGCTGACCAGGCCTGGGGTGATGGTGTCGGACACGGTGACCTCCTGCGGTCGTGGGGTGGGTTCTAGGCGAGACGGGCGACGGGCACGTCGCCCGTCGGAAGATCTGCGGGAGTGGGCGCTTGCGTACCCGGGAGGGATGCCGCGGCCGCGCCGTACCGGATGGCGAGGCGCAGCCGTTCCTCATGGTCGGCTCCCCGCGTCGCGGCGAGCACGTAGCCGGCGAGCGAGCTGTCGCCCGCCCCGACGGTGCTGCGCACCTGGATCCGTGGCGGCCTCGCCAGCCAGGCACCATCGGTGGTGACCAGCACAGCGCCGCGAGAGCCGAGTGTGACGAGGGCTGCGCCCACGCGCGCGGGCACGAGCGATCGGGCGACCTCGAGGACGGCGGCGGTGTCGGCGCCGTCGAGCGGCATGCCCGCGAGCTCGCCGAGCTCGTCATCGTTGGGCTTGATGAGGTCGGGGGCGCCGTCGGCGACCACGGCCGCGAGTGCCGCACCCGAGGCATCCACGGCGATCAACGGAGAGGCCGCACCATGGGCGGCCCGCACGGCGCGCGTGATCCGGACGTAGAAGTCGTCGGCGACACCGGGCGGCAGCGAGCCGGCGAGCACGAGCCACCCGGCGCCGGCGGATGCGCTCACCACGGCGTCGACGACCGCAGCCGCCTCGTCGGCCGACAGCGCGGCGCCGGGCAGGTTGAGCTTCGTCGTGACTCCGGCCGGATCCGTGATCGCGAGGTTCGCGCGGACGTGGCCACGGACGGGCACCGGGTGCGTGCGGAGGGCGGCCACGCGCAGCGCCGGCTCGAACGGGTCACCCGCGGCGAGGGGCAGGACGGCGAGGCAGTCCTCACCCGCGGCGGCGATCGCGCGGGCGACGTTGATGCCCTTGCCGCCGGCGTCCTCACGCGCCGAATCGGCGCTCTGGACGTCGCCGACCTGCAGCGGCGCCGGCAGGACGACCGTGCGGTCGAGGGAGGGGTTGGCGGTCAGTGTGACGATCATGCGAGCCAGACCTCCACGTCGGCGTCCGCGAGCGCATCGGCCAACTCGGCGTCGGGTGCGGCATCCGTGACGAGCACGTCCACGTCCGACAGGGATGCGAAGCCGACGAGCAGTTCCGCGCCGAGCTTCTCGGCGTCGGCGACGACCACCACGCGTCGCGCCGATGCGACGATCGCGCGCTTCACGGCCGCCTCGTCGGGATCCGGCGTGCTGAGGCCGAACGACGCAGACACTCCATTGGTGCCGATGAACGCGACGTCGGGCCGCATCCCCCCGATGGCCCGCACGGTGTCGGCGCCGACGGCGGCGGCCGTGAGTCCGCGTATCCGCCCACCGACGAAGGAGAGCGAGGCGCCGGGGACGCCGGCGAGGGTGTTGCCGAGCGTCAAGGAGTGAGTGACGACCTCGATCGGAGTGCCCGCGAGGCGCGGAATGAGCGCCGAAGCGACGGCAGCAGTGGTCGTGCCGGCGTCGAGGAACACCGACCCGGAGAAGTCGCGGCCGAGCGCGTCCAGTGCCCGTCGGCCGATCGCCTCCTTGGCGGTGCCGTGATGTTCGAGTCGCTCGGCCAGTGAGGGCTCGCGCGTGCTCCCGCGTTCGCGCCCGACCGCTCCCCCGTGCACGCGGCGCAGCGCACCGCCGGATTCGAGGTGGTCGAGGTCGCGGCGGATGGTCTCCGTGGTGACGTCGAAGCGGTCGGCGAGGTCTACGACGCTCACCCGGCCCTGCGCAGCCAGCAGACGTTCGATCTGCTCGTGGCGCTCCGTCGCGTACATCTGCACAACCCTTCGTTGGATTACCACACAATACAACACATTCCAACACAAACACAACCCCTCGAGACCGGCGGGTATCTTCGTACTGTGCCCGACAAACCCGACGCCGAGATCGCGATCGACAGCGCGCTGATCCGCGCTCTGCTCGCCGCTCAAGCAGTCGATGAGATCCCGGATGCGGCGACGCTCCCCCTCCGAAAGGCCGCCGAGGGGTGGGACAGCGAGGTGTGGCGCCTCGGCGACGGCTACGCCGTCCGACTGCCGCGTCGCGCGCTCGCCGCTCCGCTCGCACGGCACGAGCAGGCGGTGCTGCCCGGTGTCGCCGAGCGGCTCGCACCGACGGGAGTGCGGGTCCCCGCGCCCGTCGTGAACGGCGTGGCCGCGGAAGGCTAACCGTGGGCATGGTCCGTGGCCCCTGGATCCACGGCGAACGCGCGCTGGACGAGTCCCCCGCCGCACGAGGCTCCTGGGCCGCGACGCTCGCGCACGCACTCGACGCCCTCCATGCGGACGCCCCCGAGGACCACCCCGTCAACCCGTTCCGCGGCATTCCACTCGCGATGCGCTCCGAAGCCGTGGCGGCACGCCTGCAGCACCTGCGGGAAGCGGGCACGCTCGACGCGGCGAGCACCGAGGGCCTGCGGGAGGTGTGGCGCGCGGGCGTGTCCGCCGCGCCGTGGGATCGCCCCCCGGTGTGGATCCACGGCGACATGCACCCCGGCAACCTTGTCGTGCACAACGGGGCTCTCGCGGGGATCATCGACTTCGGCGACGTCACGGCCGGCGATCCCGCCTATGACCTCGCGATCGCCTGGCTCGCGTTCGACGCCCGCGGACGCGCCGCCTTCGTCACGGCAACGGATTCACGCTATGACGCCGACGCCTGGATCCGCGCACGCGCCTGGGCTGCGGCCGTGGCACTCATGCTCGTGGCCCACAGCGATGACAATCCCGACTACCTGGCACTGGGCTGGGCTGCCGTAGACGCCGTCCTCGCCGACGGCGTCGGCTGAGAACTCGCAGTTCGCTTCCGGAGAAACGAAAAACCCCCGCTGAGCGGGGGTTTTCTCGTTGGCTGGGGTACCTGGACTCGAACCAAGAACAAAGGTACCAGAAACCTCCGTGTTGCCAATTACACCATACCCCAAGGCTGTCAGCCGAAGCCGTGCCGAGGAATGAGTCTACGCGACTTCGGCGGCTCCGCCAAACCGACACGGCCCCCTGCGCATCCCGGGCGAGTCACGCTGAGCGACTACGCGACCCGGAACGCCACCAGTGCCCCGAGCCGGCGGATCGACTCCGACTTGCCGAGCAGCTCCATCGACTCGAACAGCGGCGGCGAGACACGACGGCCGCTGAGCGCGACGCGCAGGGGGCCGTACGCGATCCGCGGCTTGAGCCCCAAGCCCCCGTCCTCGACGGGCGAGATCAACGCGCCGGCGAGGGCGTCCTGTACAGCGGCGGCGGTGAACTCCGTGTCGGGCACGAGCTCGAGGGCGCCGACCGATGCGACGAGCACCTCGTTCGCGTTCGGCGGCAGAGTGGCCAGGGCGTCGTCCTGATACGACACGACGTCGGTGAAGAGGAAGCCCAGCAGGCCCGGAGCATCGCCGAGCAGCTGCATCCGCTCCTGGACGAGCGGAGCGGCTGCCGAGAGCATCGCCGCCTGTGCGGGCGTCGGGCTCGCGTCGATGACGCCGGCAGCCGAGAGGTACGGCACCAGACGCTCGGCGAAGTCGGCGGGCTGCAGCATCCGGATGTGGTCGCCGTTGATCGACTCCGCCTTCTTCTGGTCGAAGCGGGCGGGGTTCGGGTTCACGTCGACGATGTCGAACGCCGCGACGAGCTCCTCGAGCGAGAAGACGTCACGATCGTGTGCGATCGACCAGCCGAGGAGGGCGAGGTAGTTGAGCAGGCCCTCGTGGATGAAACCCTTCTCGCGCTGCAGGAAGAGGTCGGCCTTGGGGTCGCGCTTCGAGAGCTTCTTGTTCCCCACTTCGCCGAGCACCAGAGGCATGTGCGCGAAACGCGGGATGAACGTGGTGATGCCGGCATCCACCAGCGCCTCGTACAGCGCGAGCTGGCGCGCGGTCGATGGCATCAGGTCTTCGCCGCGGATGACGTGCGTGATGCCCATGAGCGCATCGTCGACCGGATTCACGAACGGGTACAGCGGGACGCCGCCGGCCCGCACGAGCACGAAGTCGGGGAAAGATCCCGCGGGGAATGTCACTTCGCCGCGGATGAGGTCGACGTAGGTGAGGTCCTCGTCGGGAACGCGCAGACGCCACGCGGGCTCGCGGCCCTCGGCGCGGAAGGCCGCCTTCTGATCGTCAGTGAGGCCGCGGTCGAAGTTGTCGTAGCCGAGCTGCTTCGCCCGGCCGTTGGCCTCGTTGCGCGCGTCGATCTCTTCCGCCGTCGAGTAGCTCTCATAGACCGCACCCGCGGCGATGAGGCGGTCGAGGACTTCGCGATAGATGTCGTGACGCTCGGACTGCCGGTACGGCGCGTGAGGTCCGCCCACCTCGACGCCCTCGTCCCAGTCGATCTTCAGCCACCGCAGCGCCTCGAGCAGCTGCAGGTAGCTCTCCTCGCTGTCGCGCGCCGAGTCGGTGTCTTCGATGCGGAAGACCAGCTTGCCGCCGTTGTGGCGCGCGTACGCCCAGTTGAACAGCACCGTGCGGATCAGGCCGACGTGCGGCAGTCCCGTCGGCGAGGGGCAGAACCGGACGCGGACGTCGGCGCCGGTGGCGGTGGTGGTGCGGGGATCAGGCGAAGAAGGCATCGCTTCAGAGTTTAGTTGGCCGAGGCGGCGGGGTCGGCCCTGCGCCGTCGCGGGATGCCGCCGCCGGGCGCTCGTCGGCGCCGCCCGAGATGAGGCGAGCCAGGGCGTCGAGCGTCGCCCGCACCGCCGGCACCCGGTCGGCGCCTCGCGCCGTGACGGTGTGGATACGCCGCTGCTCCCCGGCCGGAAGCGGCACGATCGCCACCCCGGGCAGCTGCGGGAAGGACTCCACGGCCATCCTCGGCAGGGTCGCGACGCCGATGCCCTGGGCGACGAGCCCTTCGACCGCGACGAAGTTGTCGGTCTCGAAGGCGATGCGCGGAGCGAATCCGGCGCGACCGCAGAGCTCGAGCAGGTGACCGCGGCACCGAGGGCATCCGGCGATCCAGTCCTCGCCGGCGAGCACGGCGACGTCGAGCGCACCGGCGGTCGCCGCGGGGTGCCCGGCCGGCAGCACGGCGAGCAGCTCATCGGCGCCGACGGTGGTGACCGAGAGCCCCCGTGCGCTCGATCCGTGCGGGTCGTCGCGGTCGCCTGGATAGCTGAAGGTGAGGGCGATGTCGGTACGGTCCTCACGCACCGCCTCCACGGCCTCGGGCGGCTCGGCCTCGACGTACGTGAGAGAGATCCCCGGATGCCGCAGCGCCAGGTCTGCGAGCAGGCGCGGGACAATCGTGGGAGAGGCCGATGGGAACGCGACCAGCCGCACGCGCGCGGCGCGCAGTCCCCTCAGCTCGGCGAGTTCGCCGGCCGCGGCATCCAGCGCCGTCGTCACGGCGGGCGCGTGGCGGGCGAGGACCCTCCCCGCGTCGGTGAGCCGGACGCTGCGCCCGACCCGCTCGACGACGGCGACACCGAGACGCTGCTCGAGGCGTTTGAGCTGCTGGCTGACGGCCGGCTGACTGTACCCGAGAGCGAGGGCGGCACCGGTGATGGACCCGGCATCGGCGACTGCCTTGACGACCCGCAGTTCGCGCGCGTCGAAACCGGGGTCGTCCTCGAGCACATCGGTCACGCGCCAATCATAAGACTCTGTTATGTGTCGCATGGGACACCTGCCGTAGACATGCGCAATCCGCGGGTTCACTCTGGATGCATGCCCGCACTCGCCGACTCCCCCGCTCTCGCCGCCGCGCGCCGCGAGTTCGACGGCGGCCGCGACTACCTCGCCGCGTGTACGGTGGGCCTGCCCAGCCGCGCGACGCGACGCGCCGTCATCGCCGATCTGGACGCAGCCGGATCCGGCCGGCCCGACCTCGCCGCGTACTGCGCGGCGGTCGAGCGCTCGCGCGGACTGTTCGCGTCACTGGTCGATGTGGGCGCCGAGCGGGTGGCGATCGGCTCGCAGACGTCGGTCGCGGTCGGGCTCGTCGCCACGGCGTTGCCGGAAGGGGCCGAGGTGCTCGTCCCCGACGGAGAGTTCTCGTCGATGGTGCTGCCGTTCGTGCACTCCGGCCGGGGCCTGGTCGTGCGCACGGCGCCCCTTCACGACCTCGCTGCCCACGTGCTCCCGCGCACGGCGCTCGTCGCGTTCTCTGTCGTGCAGTCCGCCACCGGAGAGGTGGCGGATACCGCCGCCATCGTCGCCGCGGCGTCGCGGCAGGGCGCGCTCACACTCTGCGACGCGACACAGGCGGTCGGCTGGCTGCCGGTCGCGGCATCCGGCTTCGATGCCGTGGTGTGTCACGCCTACAAATGGCTCTGCGCGCCGCGGGGCGTGTCGTTCCTGACCATCTCGGACAGGCTCGCCGCGCGCATGACCCCGCTCAACGCCGGATGGTACGCGGGCGACGACCCGTGGACGTCGTGCTACGGCGGCGATGTCGAGCTCGCCCCCGACGCCCGCCGGTTCGACGTGTCGCCGGCCTGGCAGGCGTTCGTCGGTGCGGCACCCGCGCTCGAGCTGTTCGCCGCACTCGAGCCGACCGAGCTCCACGCGCACGCCACCGGGCTGGCCGCCGCCTTCCGCGCCGGACGCGGCATCGCGGAGCCGAAGCGGGCCTCGGCGATCGTCACCTGGGACGACCCCGATGGCGGCGAGCTCGCGCGGCTCACCACAGCGGGCATCACCGCGTCGGGTCGATCCGGCCGCGCACGCGTCGCTTTCCACGTCTTCAACGACGAGGACGACGTCGACCTCGCGCTCGCAGCGCTCGGCCACTGACGCCTGCGCCGCCCGGCGCCGACTGCGCTCGCTCGACGACCCGTCGAGCGCGATCGTCACCGGCCTCGTCGAGACGCGGTTCTGAGCGTCCGCCCGGCTGACACGCCGGGCGATCGCGGTTCTGAACCTCAGCCCGGCTGACTCGCCGGGCGAGCGCGGGATGCGCGCCAGCCGAGCGGAGCGAGCAGCACCGAGGCGGCGACGAGCACCAGCACGACGAGGGCGAGCCCGCCGTAGCCGATCCAGCCGAGCACCGCGCCGGCCGCGATCGCGCCGAGGCCGCCCACGATGCTCATCGTGAAGTCGCTGAAGCCCTGGCGCCGGGTGCGCAGCGCCTCGGACGACGACTCGGTGAGCAGGGTCGATCCGGCGACCGTCGACGCGCTCCACCCGAGGCCCAGGAGCACGAGCGCCACCGTCACCGCGGTCGTCGAGAGCTGCCCGAACGAGGCGGTGAGGAGGGCGGCCACGAGGAGGACCTGGCCGATGAGGATGGTCGGGACGCGTCCGACTTTATCGGCGAGGATGCCGAAGACCGGCGAAAGCACGTACATCCCGGCGATGTGGAGGCTGATCGTCAGCCCGATGATCGACAGCGTCGCGGCCTCGGATGCGCCGTGGGTCAGATGCGCCAGGTGCACCGGGGTCATCGCCATCACCGACACCATCGTGCCGTGGGCGGCGGCGACCGCGAAGATCGCGTAGCGTGCGGCGACCGGTCGATCGGCCTTGGCGATGACGCGGCTGCCTGCCCGAGCCGACGCGACGACGCGCTGTGCGAGGAGCAGCGGGTCGGGCCTCATGGCGACGAGGTAGAGCACGATGGCGAGTCCCTGAGCGACGAGCGTGAACAGGTAGGCGCCGGTGAGCGCCGGCATGCCGATCGCGCTGCCGATCACTTCACCGGGACCCGTGAGGTTCGGCCCGAGAACGGCGCCCACCGTGGTCGCCCACACGACGATCGAGAGATCACGACCGCGCGAGGCATCCGTCGCCAGGTCGGCGGCGGCGAAGCGCGACTGCAGGTTGGCCGCCTGGCCCGCTCCGATGATGAGGAACCCGACGAGCAGCAGCGGGAACGCGGCCAGGGCGACGGCGACGATCACCAGTCCGACGCCGACGAGGGCGACCGCCATTCCTGTCGTGAGCGACAGCCGCCGACCCCGGCGGCGAGCGATCGCCGCGAGCGGCACGGCCGTCAGCGCGGTGCCGAAGGTCACCGCGGCCGCGGCGAGCCCGGAGAACGCGTCCTCGCCCGAGAGCTCTGCCGCAAGCACCGCACCGAGCGACAGTGTGGCGCCGAAGGCCAGTCCCCCGAGCACCTGACCGAGGGAGAGCACCCAGACCGTTCGCCGCTGAACCGCGGCCACCTCTTCGGCGGTGGTCCCGCTGTCGAGCCTCACGCCGACGGGATCGGCGTGGGGTGTCCTGCCGCTCTCGTCAGGCGTCACGAGCCGTGTTGCGCAGGATGCCGAGACCGGTGATCTCGACCTCGACGGTGTCGCCCGCGACGATCTGGCCGACGCCCGCCGGGGTTCCGGTGAGGATCACGTCCCCCGGCAGAAGCGTGAACGCCGCGGAGGCGTACGCGATCACATCGGCGAGCGAGAAGATCATGTCGCTGATCGGGCCCTGCTGCCGGACCTCGCCGTTCAGGCGCGTCGTGATCTCCGCCGGGCCGTCGACGTCGAACTCCGTCTCGATGGCGGGGCCGAGCGGGCAGGACGTGTCGAACCCCTTGGCGCGAGCCCACTGCCCGTCGGACTTCTGCCAGTCGCGGGCGGTGAGGTCGTTGGCGATGGTGTAGCCGAAGACGTAGTCGAGAGCGTTCGCGGCCGGCACGTTCTTCGCGATCCGACCGATGACAGCGGCGAGCTCGCCCTCGAAGCTGATGAAGTCCGAGCCCTTCGGCAGCACGACGGCGTCGCCCGGACCGATCACCGTGGTGTTGGGCTTGAAGAACAGCATCGGCGCGGTGGGGACGTCGTTGCCGAGCTCCGCGGCATGGTCGCGGTAGTTGCGGCCGACGCAGACGAGCTTCGAGCGGGGGATGACCGGCGCCAGCAGCGCGACGTCGGCGAGCGGCACGCGCTCCCCCGTCGTGTCGTACCCGGCGAACATCGGGTCGCCGGCGAGGACGACGAGTTCCCCCTCGTCGACGATCCCGAACTTGATGGCGTCATTGTGGCTGAAGCGCGCGATCCTCACCGGATCAGCCTAGCCATCCCCTCCGACACGGAAAGCCCCGGGCGCCGCGCAGCGCGGGGCCCGGGGCTTTCATGAAGCCGATGGATCAGCCGTCGAGGCGCGTCAGCCACCCGTGGAGATCGGCCACGCGCCCGTACTGGATGCCGGTGAGCTCCTCGCGGAGCGACAGGGCCAGCTCGGACGCCGCGTCGCCGTCGTGGACGATCTCGTAGTCGTCGGCGACGAGCTTGCCGATCGGCACGATGACCGCCGCCGTGCCGCACGCGAACGCGCCCACGATGGAGCCAGATGCCGCACCCTCGCGCCACTCGTCGATCGAGACCTTGCGCTGCTCGACGACGAGTCCGCGGTCCTGCGCGAGCTGCAGCACCGACGCGAGCGTGATGCCCTGGAGGATCGAGTCGGACTCGGGAGTGATGAGGCGGCCGTCGTCCGTCACGAGGACGAGGTTCATGCCCCCGAGCTCCTCGATGTAGCCGTCGTCGAGGAAGAGCACCTGCTGGCAGCCCTTCTCGTAGGCCTCCGCCTGCGGCAGCAGGCTGGACGCGTAGTTCCCGCCGGTCTTCGCCGCGCCCGTGCCGCCCTTGCCGGCGCGGGCGTAGCGGGTCGACAGCGCGATGTTGACCGGCTGCACGCCGCCGGCGAAGTAGGCGGCCGCGGGGCTGGCGATGAGGTAGTACCCGACCTTCTTCGCCGCACGGACGCCCAGGAACGCCTCTTTCGCGAACATGAAGGGGCGCAGGTACAGGCTCGTCTCGGGCGCCGTCGGAACCCACGCGCTGTCGACGGCGATGAGCTCGCGCAGCGACTCGAGGAAGTACTCGGTCGGCAGCTCCGGAAGCGCCAGTCGCTGCGCCGAGCGCTGCAGGCGGGCCGCGTTCCGGTCCGGGCGGAAGGTCCAGATCGACCCGTCGGCGTGACGGTAGGCCTTGAGGCCCTCGAAGATCTCCTGCGAGTAGTGCAGCACGGCCGCAGCAGGGTCGAGCGGGATCGGGCCGTAGGGCTGCACGCGCGGCCGGTGCCATCCGCCCTTCTCGGACCAGCAGATGTCGACCATGTGGTCGGTGAAGTGCTGTCCGAAGCCCGGATCGGCGAGGATCGCCTCGCGCTCGGCATCCGGCGTCGCCTCGGTGTTCCGCGTGACGTTCCAGACGGGGCCTGCGGCCGAGGGCGCCTGGAGGGGAAGGTCGATGGTCATGGGTGGAATCCTCTGTCGGTAGGACGACGTGATCTCAGATTACGCCTGGAGTCGGGCGACGATCGCGTCGCCGATCTCTGTCGTCGTGCGGGTCGCGCCCGCGTCGGAACCGCGTGCGGCAAGATCCTCCTCGACCGCGGTCGTGACGCGGCGGGCCTCGTCCTGGAGCCCGAGATGATCGAGCAGCAGTGAGACCGAGAGGATCGCGGCCGTGGGATCGGCCTTCTGCTGGCCTGCGATGTCGGGCGCCGATCCGTGCACGGGCTCGAACATCGAGGGGAACGCGCCATCGGGATTGATGTTCCCCGAGGCTGCGAGGCCGATGCCACCGGTGACGGCGCCGGCCAAGTCGGTGAGGATGTCGCCGAAGAGGTTGTCGGTGACGATCACGTCGAAGCGGCTCGGGTTCGTGACCAGGTAGATGGTGGCCGCGTCGACGTGCACATAGTCTACGGTCACGTCCGGATGCTCGAGCGCGACCTCGTCGACGAGGCGCTTCCAGATGCCACCGGCGTGGACGAGGACGTTCGTCTTGTGCACGAGGGTGAGCTTGCGGCGGCGGCGCTCGGCCAGATCGAACGCGTAGCGCACGACCCGTTCGACCCCGAACGCGGTGTTGACCGAGGTCTCGTTGGCAACCTCGTGCGGCGTGCCGGTGCGGATCGACCCGCCGTTGCCGACGTACGGCCCCTCGGTGCCTTCGCGGACGACGACGAAGTCGACGTCGCCCGGCGCGGCGAGCGGCCCGGGCACACCCGGGTACAGCTTCGACGGCCGCAGGTTGACGTAGTGGTCGAGCTCGAACCGCAGCTTCAGCAGCATTCCGCGCTCGATGTTGGCGTTCTTGAGGCGAGGATCGCCGGGAACTCCCCCGACCGCGCCGAGCAGGATCGCGTCGTGGTCCTTGATCGCGGCGAGGTCCTCGCCGGTCAGCGTGTCGCCGGTGTCGAGGAAGCGGGCGGCGCCCAGCGAGAAGCGCGTCTTCTCGAAGCGGATGCCGCTGCCCGCGGCCGCGGCATCCAGCACCTTCTCCGCCTCCGCGATGACCTCCGGACCGATGCCGTCACCCGGGATGACGGCCAGCTTCACGACGCGCGACATAGTGCTCCTACGACTTCTGGCGGGACCCTCCCAGGGTAGTGGCCGCGATGACCCCCGCGATGACGACCAGGATGGCGCCGATCAGCGCGGTGACCGTGACCCCGGCGTCGAACGCCGTCGCCGCCGCCTCGAAGAGCGCCTCGCCGGTGCTGCCGCCGATCTCTCCGGCCGCGTGCACCGCACCGGCGAGGGTCTCGGACGCAGCCTCGGCCGCGGCATCCGGAACCCCCGCGGGCACGACGAGGTTCGTGCGGTAGAGCGCCGTGAGGATGCCGCCCAGCACGGTCGTGCCCAGCACGGCACCCAGTTCATAGGCGGTCTCGGAGACCGCGCTCGCAGCTCCCGCCTTGGCCGGCGGAGCGCTCGAGAGGACCAGCTCGTTCGAGACCGTCTCCGCCGCGCCGATGCCGATGCCGAGCGAGACGAAGGCCGCCACCAGCGCTGCGATGCTCTCGGGTCCGGTCGCGAAGGCCACGGTCACGTAGCCCGCCACGGAGAAGATCAGCGCCACAGGGACGACGATGCGAGCGGGCCACTTCTTGGAGATCGGCACGACCACGAGACCCGCGACGATCATCATCGCGAGACCCGGAACGAGCGCGAGGCCCGCCTGCATGGGCGAGAGCCCGACGATGAGCTGCAGGTGCTGCGCCACGAAGAAGAGGAACCCGACGAGCGCGATGACGCTGAGGAGGTTGACCATCAGCGCGCCGCTGAAGCTCCCCCGGCGGAACAGGCGCATGTCGAGCATCGGTGTGCGCGCCCGCAGCTGGCGCCGCACGAACAGCACGCCGAACCCGAGTCCGGCGAGCATCGGCAGCCAGGCGGCGACGGCGAGCCCGTGCACGGCGAGCTCCTTGATCCCGTAGACGATCGGGATCATCGTCGCCATCGAGAGCGCGATGCTCAGCGGGTCGATGCGGCCGGGCTTCGGATCGCGGCTCTCGGGCACGAGCAGCGGCGCCAGCACGAGCAGCGGGACGAGCACGGGCACCGACAGCAGGAACACCGAGCCCCACGAGAAGTGCTCGAGCAGGAGTCCACCCACGATCGGGCCGAGTGCCGCGCCGGCGGAGAACATGGCCGCCCACACCGCGATCGCAAGGCGGCGCTGATCGCGGTCGGTGAAGATGCTGCGCAGCAGCGACAGCGTCGAGGGCATCAGCATCGCGCCGAACACGCCCATCCCGGCGCGCGCAGCGATGAGCCAGGCGGCGCTCGGGGCGAAGGCGGCGAGCACCGACACCGCGGCGAAGCCGGTCGCGCCGATGAGCAGCATCCGTCGCCGGCCGAACCGGTCGCCCAGCGTCCCCATCGTGACCAGCAACCCCGCGAGCACGAGCGGATAGGCGTCGATGATCCACAGCTGCTGGGCGCTCGACGGCCCCAGCTCGAGTGCGATCGACGGGAGTGCGAAGCTCAGCACGGTGTTGTCGACCGAGACGAGCAGCACCGGCAGCATGAGCACGACGAGCGCCGCCCAGCCGCGCCAGCCGACCTTCCGTCCCTGGGCGTCGGCGAGCGAGAGTTCTTGTGTGAGAGTCATCATTTCTATACCGTCCAGCCGGTATAGTATCAGAATGCGCGGCCAGCTGTCGATACGATCGACGCCATGAGCCGCCCTCCCCTCGCCCGCGAGAAGGTGCTCGACGCCTTCGAGCAGATCCTCATCGAGGAGGGCGAGCGCGCCGCGACCATGGACGCCACCGCGAAGGCGGCGGGCGTGTCGAAGGGCGGTCTGCTCTACCACTTCGGCACGAAGGAGTCGCTCGAGTCGGCGATCATCGACCGCCTGCGGACGCTCGTCGCCGAGGATGTGGCCGTGATGGCCGCCGCTCCGGAGGGTCCGATCGCGTACTTCCTGCGCACATCGGTCATGGCCAACGATCCGATCGACCGCGCGATCCTGGCCACGTCGCGGCTCGCGCAGGGCGGTGATCCGGTCGCCAGCGACGCACTGCGAGACGTCCGCGAGCAATGGGGCGCCGCGCTGCGCCCGCACACGAAGGACGAGGTCGCCCTCGACCTGGTGATGCTCGTCAGCGACGGGCTCTACTTCAACAACGCCCTGTCGGGCGGCTCGATCCCGGGGCCTGTCCCCCGCGGTCCCGCGCTCGATGCTCTCATCGCCCTGGTGGAGGGCGCCAGCCGGATCTGAGCTCTCCGAGCGCTGCAGGCTCAGCCCTGCCGGGCGAGGGCGCGCCGCGCGCGACGGAGCATGGCGTGCACCACGAGCGGGTGCGCGAGCGACACCGGGGTGAAGTACACCCGGCCGCGCCAGTCGTTGAACGTCACCACGGTGGTCACGCGCACGACGGCGGCCTCGGCATCCACCCCGACACCGCAGCGGAAGGTGAGGTGCTTGTCGGCGTACTCGATGAGCGCCTCTTCGCCCACCACCGTCCGAACCTCGAACACTCCGCGCGGCGCGGCCTCCAGCCCGAGAAGCGGGGCGAGCGCCATGCGCACACCCATCGCCGCCTTCACCCAAACGGGCGCTGACGACGGAGCGAACAGGGTCTCGGCCCACACGCGCGGGTCGTCGGTGCTGCGCGGCGGCTGGGATGCCAGGATCACGTCGCCGTAGTCGAACCGCGTCAGCCCTTCGAAGGCCAGGCTGCGGAAGACCGGACTCCCGCCGGACGCGGGCACGGGGGCAGGCGACTGCGCGGACGCCTCCCCCCGTGCCACCGCTCAGTCCTCGGTGACCTCGATGCGGCGGAACAGGTCGGCGCCCACCGCTTCGCGCATCTCGTCGAGGAGGTCCTCGGGCACCGGCGAGTCCACCGTGAGCACCGACAGGGCGCGTCCGCTCGCGTCGGCCTGCGCCACCTGGAGCCCGGCGATGTTGATCCCCGCGCTGCCGAGCTTCTGGCCGTAGATCGCGACGATGCCGGGACGGTCGGCGTAGCGCATGACGAGGTGATGGCGCTCGATGGGCACCTCGATCTCGTAGCCGTTGATGCCGACGACCTTGGGCACCATGCGCGTGCCGGCGAGCGTGCCGGCGACCGTGAGCACGGAGCCGTCGGCGAGCGTACCGCGCAGGATCGTGATGTTGCGGTAGAGCGGGCTCTCGGCCTCGACGATCAGCCGGGTCTCGATGCCGCGCTGCTCGGCGAACAGCGGCGCGTTCACGTACGAGACGTTCTCGCTGACGACGTTGGCGAGGATGCCCTTGAGGGCTGCCAGCCGGTAGACGCTGACGTCGTAGGCCGCGAGCTCGCCGCGCACCTCGATGTCGAGGCTCGTGAGGGCACTGTGCGCCAGCCCGGTGAAGAACTGTCCGAGCTGCTCGACCAGCGAGATGCCGGGACGCACGAAGGGGTCGATGATGCCGCCCGCGACGTTCACCGCATCGGGCACGAGGTCGCCCTCGAGCGCGAGCTTGACGGACTTCGCGACCGAGACGCCCGCCTTCTCCTGCGCCTCGTCGGTCGAGGCGCCGAGGTGCGGCGTGACGACGACGTTGGGCAGGCTCAGCAGCGGGAACGCGGTGCCCTCCGGCGCGGGCGGCTCGCTCGTGAACACGTCAAGGCCGGCTCCGGCGATCTCACCCTCGTTCAGAGCTGTGTACAGCGCCTCTTCGTCGATGAGGCCGCCGCGCGCGACGTTGACGACGAACGCCGTCTTCTTCATCAGGCGGAACTGCTCGGCGCCGATCATGCCGGTCGTCTCGGGAGTCTTCGGCATGTGGATCGTGACGAAGTCGCTCTGCGCGAGCAGCTCGTCGAGGTCGAGCAGCTGCACACCGAGCTGCTGGGCGCGCGTCGGCGTGACGTAGGGGTCGTACGCGACGACCGACACCCCGAACGCCTGCAGTCGCGCGGCGATGAGGGCGCCGATGCGGCCGAGGCCGATGATGCCGACGGTCTTCTCGAAGATCTCGGTGCCGGTGTACGAGCTGCGCTTCCAGGCGCCGCCGGCGAGCGACGCGTGAGCGGCCGGGATGCGGCGGGCGAGGCTGAGGATGTGCCCGACGGTGAGCTCGGCAGCCGAGATGATGTTGGAGGTCGGTGCGTTCACGACCATGACGCCGGCCGTCGTGGCCGTCTTGATGTCGACGTTGTCGAGGCCGACGCCCGCGCGGGCGACGACCTTCAGCACGGGAGCCGCGGCGATCGCCTCGGCATCCACCTTGGTCGCCGAGCGGATGAGCACCGCGTGCGCATCGGCAAGGGCCGACAGCAGCGCGGGGCGGTCGGTGCCGTCGACGTGACGCACGTCGAAGTCGGGCCCCAGGGCGTCGATCGTGGCGGGAGACAGTTCTTCGGCGATGAGGACGACAGGCTTCGGCACGGGTGGTTCCTTTGGGGGCGGTGCGCGAGCGCGCGGAGCAGGGCAGACCGGATGCCGCGCCGCACGCCGTCGGGGGCGAGGCCTGTGCCAGCCTACCGCCCGTGCGGCGACCCGCCCGACCGTGTGACGACAGTCGGGCTCGAGGGTCGAGAGCCTCAGCCGACCAGCGAGGCGCTGTAGCCGACGGTGTACGCGATGACGTTGAGCCAGAACACGGAGACGAGCGCAAGGCCGGTCACCATGACGAGCAGCAGTTCATGCGCGGGGCGGCGGTGGCCGAGCACGAACGCGCCGCCCCACACGACGATGGGGAACACCGCAGCGAAGATCCACACGAACCAGCCGAGAGCATTGAGCGACATGCCCGCATCGCCGTAGAAGCCGATCGTCTCGACCAGGTTCCCGATCGCGTTCCACACTGCGTAGGCGTAGAACAGCCCCGCGAGCGCCGATATCGCCACCACCAGCCACAGCGGCGCCCTTCGAGTGCGACGTGCTGCGGCATCCGTGTTCTGGCCGGTCATTGCCCCACCGCCCCGATCAGCACGAATGGCCACGGCACGAGCAGGACCGCGCCTGCTCCGAGCCACGCGAAACGCACCCACGTGCGCCCCGTGCGGGTGAGCAGGACCACCGTCGCGAACCACAGCACCGGCGCGAGCACGGCGAGCCAGAGGCTGCCTTGGTACATCAGATCTGTGACCAGAAACGGTCGCCATCCCTGCAGTCGCAGGCCACCGACGATCCAGCCGATCGCGTAGAGCGCGTACACGCCGCCCAGCACGCCGAGGGCGACGAGCGCGCCGTTGCCCAGCGATCGCGGCTCGGCCACGGTGTCGCCGCCGGCCGGCGTCTCTTCTTCAACGGATGCCGCATCCGGGGTCCCCGCGGCGCCGACGGCCTCGCTGCTCTTGCCGACCGCGGTGTAGCCGCGCGGAAGCTCGGGCACCGAGGATCGCGCGGGCGCCTCGGGTGCAGGATCCGACCCGGCGGAATCACCGAGGTCGAGCGTGGGATCGTCGTCGCCGTCCCAGGAGAGGGCATCGTCGTCGCGTCCGGTCGTCACAGTCTCAGAGTAGTGCCGCGCCGCGATGCGGCCGAGAGCCACCCGGCGTTGCGGAGGCTCTCGGCGCGCGACGGGTCAGTCGAACAGGCGCAGCATCAGCGTGTGCCAGGTCTCCGGGCCGACGATGCCGTCCGCCGGCGGCAGGAAGACCTGCTGGAACTGGCGTACGGCCGCGTCGGTCTGCGGGCCGAAGTCGCCGTCGACGGTCACGCCGGCCAGCAGAGTCTGGACCGCGCGCACCGCCTCACCCTTGGACCCCGCACGGCCGTCGCCCTGCTTCACGGTGATAATGAGGCTCGGCCAATCGAGCTGGCCGAGTGTGGTCGAGATCTCGACGGCCCGCAGGGTCTGCTGGAACGCCTGGACGGCCTGGCCGCTCAGCGGACCGAACGCGCCGTCTGCGGCGATCGTCGCGCCGTGCGCGCGCAGGAGGTGCTGCGCCGCGAGCACGCGCCAGTTCGTCGCCTGCGACGATCCCTGCTTCACGAGCGCCCACGGGCGCTCCCCCGGCACGAACGTGCTGAAGAACGACCATGTCTCGCGGCCGGCCACGCCGTCGAGCGAGAGCCCCCACGACTCCTGGAAGAACTCGACGCGCTCCTTCGTGATCGGGCCGAAGTCCCCGTCGATGACGAGCGGGTCCTCCCCCGGCGAGCGCGCGAGCCCGAACTGCTGGACGGCGCGCACGGCGTCGCCCGTCGATCCCTGGTGCACGGCGATGACGAGCCGGGGCCACGTGATGGGCCCGACGATGCCGTCCGACGGCACACCCTGCGCGGTCTGGAATGCGCTGACCGCCGCTGCGGTCGCGGGCCCGTACGCTCCGTCCACGGCCACGGCGTGGCCGTGTGCGCGCAGCAGGTACTGGATGCCCGGAACGATCGCGGCGGACGATCCCGGTCCGACGGTGCTCCACGGTTCGACGTTCATGACGGCTCCTCTGATCGGTGTCCGATGCGGGGGCTGGCCCCACTCGCTTCCGAGGTGTCGACGGTGCGCCGTGATACGTCCGTCCCGAAACGACGCGACCGCACCTCAGCCCGCGGCGGCGACGGCCTCCGCGACGATGCCGGCGTCTGTCACATCGTGTCCGTCCGCGCCGCCGCCGGGCCCGGACGGCGCGTCGCGGCCTGCCCGCGAGCGGGCGGACAGATGCACGGCGTCCACGCCTGCGGCGAAGAGAGCGGGGATGTCGGCCGGCCGCACTCCGCCGCCCGCCATCACCTCGACGCCGCCGGATCGCGCCGAGAAGGCGGCCAGCGCGTCGATGCCGTCGATCGACCGGGTCGCGCCACCCGAGGTCAGCACGCGGTCGACGCCTTCCGCGACGAGGGCGTCGAAGACGGCGGCGGGGTCGGCCGAGGCATCGACCGCCCGATGGAACACCAGCGTCGCGGGCCCCGCGGCATCCCGCCATCTCCGCACGGTGTCGACATCGAGGCGGCCCGCCGGCGTCAGCGCACCGACGACCACTCCGCCGGCACCCCGCTCGACGCAGGCACGGATGTCGGCCGACACCAGCGCGACCTCCTCGGCGCTGTACACGAACCCGCCGCCGCGCGGGCGCACCAGGACGTTCACCGTCGAGGGGTCGACGGTGGCCAGCACACCCTCGAGGACCGCGAGCGACGGCGTGATCCCGCCGACGTCCAGCGCCTGGCACAGTTCGAGCCTTGTGGCCCCCGCCCCGATGGCGGCACGAGCGCCTGCCGGGTCTTGGACGGCGATCTCGACAGGACGACGTGCTGACATGCCGCGAGCCTAGCCGGGCGTTCTCCCCGGAGCCCGCGAAGGCCCGGCTCCCGCCCGAGGGAGCCGGGCCTTCGCCGCGCCGGATCAGAAGACCGGAGTGCCGGCACGCACCAGCTTCCAGTTCACCACGTGGAAGTCGGCGGGATCGATCACGCCCGTCGCGGACGCGTATGCGACGATCGCCTCGCGGATGGCGACCTGGGCGTCGTAGACGACCGGTGCCGCCGCGATGTGCGGGAACCCGCCACCGCCGGACTGCCGGTAGTTGTTGACCGCCACCACGAAGCGCTGGTCGGCGGCGACAGGCACTCCCTCCCAGGCGAGGTTCGCGATGCGCGAGCCCTGCGGCTGCGAGATGTCGATGTCGTAGGTCACGCCCGAGAACTGGTCGAAATTGTAATCCGGGGTCCCGAGGGCGTTCGTCCATGTAGCGGGGGCCACCGCCGCGTCGGGAGCGACCGTCAGGAAGTACTTGGCGGAGTACTCGAGGTAGCCCTTGATCTCTGCTCCTGTCAGCACCGAGCCCAGCAGCGTGTTGTCGTAGATATAGAGGCCGGCGACGTCTTTGATCGTCACCTGGCCCGCCGGGAACGTGGCCGCACGGTTGAACGGTGCCGCGAGAGAGATGACCGGAAGGGATGCCTCGGCCGTACCCGCGATCGCCTTCGATACCGTATCGATCTGCACGTGGTTGACGTAGTCGAGGATCGCGGTGTCCTTCCAGCAGGACTCGGCGGCCGACAGCGTCTCGGTCGAGGTCGCCACCGGGGTGTTCACGTACGCCACGACCGCGTCGTGCTGAGCCTTCACGACCTGCACCAGCGCCGGGTCGTCGGCGACCGTGTTGGTGTTCACCGTGAGCGACTTCGCCGCGGCCACGACCCACTGACCCCGCTCCATGGTGAGCTCGAGGTCGAAGACGCTGAGGCGCTGACCCCAGTTCTTCGGTTCGCTCATCACGACCTCTTTGCCGGTGACCTTGTTGATCACCCGTACTTCCGGCTTGTCGAGGTGTGCATGCCCGAACAGGATCGCGTCGATGCCCGGCACCTCCTCCGCCAGCATGCGGGCGGCGTTCTCCACCGGCAGGTCGGAGCCGTACGAGGACAGGCCGCTGTCGCCGGCGTGCACGCTCACCACGACGACATCGACCCCCTCGGCGTGCATGACAGGTACCCAGCGGGCAGCCGTCTCCACGACGTCCAGAACGTCGAGGCGACCGCTCACATTGCCCTTGTCCCAGATCACGACGCCCGGATTCGTGAGCCCGAGCACTCCGACGCGGACCGGCTTGTATCCGGGCACGTGCATCTTCTTGACGATGTAGGGCCGGAACGCAGGCTCGGTGGTGCCCGCGTGCACGGCGTTGGCGGCCAGGGCGGGGGCATCCAGCTGCGAGATCCAGTAGTCGAGGAAGTCGAGCCCGTAGTTGAACTCGTGGTTGCCGAGCGCCACGGCGTCGTAGCCGATCGCGTTGAACCCTGCTGCGATCGGGTGCACGGCGCCGGATGCGTTCACCGGGTCGACGGTCGCGTTGTAGAAGCCGAGCGGGGAGCCCTGGATGGTGTCGCCGGCGTCGAAGAGCAACGTGCGTTCACGGCCGCGGTCCGCGCGGATCTGGTTCACGAGGCTCGAGACGCGGGCCAGGCCGATGGTGTTGCCCGCGCTGTCGCTGTAGGCGGCGTCCTTGTAGTAGTCCCAGTTGAGCGCATTGGCATGGATGTCGGAGGTGCCCATGATCGTGATCGTGACCGACCTGCGACCGCCCTCAGCCGCCACCGCCTTCGGCGTCTGCGCCCAGCCCGCCGCGGCGAGGACGCTGGCCGCGGAGACGCCGACGAGGAAGTTGCGGCGACTGAGACCCGACCGAGGCGGGGTGTCCGCCTGAGGGTCGACGTCGTGGTCTGATTCGTGATCAGGCATGTGTTCTCCCATGGCGAGGATCACACCACGCGCGCGCCCGGCGACAAGGACCGGCTGATGAGGAAATTCTCAGCAAGCCGGCTCGCGCGTCAGGAACGGGCAGCAGCCACGGCGGCGGCCACGATGCCGGCGTCGGTGACGTCGTGGCCGTCGACTCCTCCACCGGGACCCGACGCAGCGTCCAGCCCCGTCCTCCGGCGGGCCGAGAGGTGGACCGCCTGCACTCCCGCATACACGATGTGGAGAATGTCCTCGGGAGCCACTCCCCCACCCGCGGTGACGTCGAGCGCCGTCCCGGCGAGGCTCGCGTAAGCCGCCAGGCGATCGACTCCGTCGATGCTGCGCACCGCGCCCCCGGAGGTCAGCACGCGGTCCACGCCCTCGGCGAGCAGCGCCTCGAAGACCTCGGCGCTGCGCGGCGAGGCGTCGATCGCGCGATGGAACACGAACGTCGCGGGACCTGCCGCGTCCCGCCATCGCCGCAGCGCCGCGCGATCGGCGCGGCCGTGCGCGTCGAGCGCACCGACGACCACGCCGGCGACACCGCGATCGACGCAGGCACGGATGTCGGCGGCCACGAGAGCGATCTCGTCGGCGTCGTACACGAAGCCACCGCCGCGGGGACGGACGAGCACGTTGACCTTCTCAGCGCCGACGGCGTCGCACACCGCCTCGATCGTGGCGATCGAGGGTGTGAGTCCGCCCGTCTCGAGCGCCTGGCAGAGCTCCAGCCGGTCGGCGCCCGCCGACATCGCCGCGCGCGCTCCTGCGGCATCCTGTACGGCGATCTCGACGACAGTGGTCACGGCACCACCTGGAGGGCGGCTGCGGCATCGCCTCGGAGCGCGTCCGGAACGACAACTCGCGCCGCGCCGCCCGAGGCACGACCGATCGCCGCCTCGGGCCCGCCCAGCCACCGGGCGCGCCCGGCTTCCAGTTCGACGGGGAGCTCGAGCACCCCCGCTGCGGGATCCAGCGCGATGACGTTCACTGCGCCGTCGACCGCCGTGTAGGCGCGCGGCGCACCGGTCTCCTCGAAGGCGCGCACCCACGGACGCGTGCCGTAGACCGCCGCGCCGTCGCGGCGCAGCCACGCGCCGAGCTCTCGCATCGCCTGCGCCTGCAGCTCGGGGATCGACCCGTCGGCACGCGGCCCGACGTTGATCAGCAGATTGCCGTTCTTGCTCACGACGTCGGCGAGGAGCCGGATGAGCTCCGTGCCGGACAGCGAATGGCCGGCATCCTCCGCCTGGTTGTAGCCGAAGGAGTACCCCAGCCCTCGCGTGGACTCCCACGGCTGCGGGACGATGTCGGCGACGTGGGTGTACTCGCGGGTCAGGAATCCGTGGCGCGGCACACCCCAGCGATCGTTGACGGCGCCCTCGGGGACCGCGGCGAGATAGCGGCGCAGGAGGGCGGCGACAGCGTAGTCCTCGGAGCCCTTGCCACCGTCCGGCCACTCGATGTCGTTCCACAGCACATCGGGGCGGAATCGCTCGACGAGCTCATCGAGCTGTGCCGCCGTGTACCGCGAGAACCACTCGTCGGCGCGACGGAACCGGAACAGATCCGTGTCGGACTCGATCGGCGGGAAGTCGCTGACGTGCCAGTCGAGCGCGCCCGAGAAGTACACGCCGAACCGTGCACCCGCGCGGCGGGTGGCGTCGTGCAGCTCGGCGATCAGGTCACGACCCGGACCGCGCCGGACGGCGTTGAACGTCGTCGTGTCGGTGTTCCACAGGCAGAAGCCGTCATGGTGCTTCGTCGTGGGGACGACATAGCGCGCGCCCGCGTCGGTGAGCGCGCCGACGAAGTCGTCGGCGTGGAAGCGCCCGGCATCCCACCGGTCGGCCAGGTCCTCGTAGCTCGTGCCGGTGCCGTAGAGCTCCTGATGGCGCCGCCACGTCGGGCTGCCGGCGATGCGGACGGTGTTGGCGTACCACTCGGCGTACTGGTGGTGGGCGTACGCGTCCTCGACGGGGACGCCGCCGGGCGGATGCGCCGGCGCCCACGCGGGCACCGAGTACAGGCCCCAGTGCACGAAGAAGCCGAGCTTGGCGTCGCGGTACCACTCCGGAACCGTCGCGTCCGGATACTCCGGCGTCGCATCGCCGAGGTCGGGCCCGGTGCGGGTCTCGAAGTTCATGCTCGGGCCTCCGTACCGCGGCGCCGTGCGACCAGGGCGCGGAGATCGGGTTCTTGATCGCTCGTGACGAAGGGGAAGGTGCCCGGACGCAGTCGCGAATGGCCGAGGCGCAGCAGGTCCTGGTCGACCCCGCCGGGCGTGAGGGCGAGCGTCCACCCCGCGGCGAGGTCGTACAGCTCCGGCTCGAGATAGCCGATCTTGACGATCACGATGTCGGCGCGCTCGGGGTCGAGGCCCAGCATCCGGAAGTCGTCGAGGTGATGGAAGGGCTTCCGGCGTTCGGTCACGATGGCGTGCACGGCGCCGCTGCGCACGACGATCTGCGTTCCTGCTACGGGGTCGCCGTCGGTGACGGAGAAGACCTCGCCGGTCATCTCGACGGGACCGCTGGGCCCGGCATCCACGCGTCCGCCCACCTGCAGGGCGACCGTGGCGCCGACTCCGGCGGCGCGTGCGACGCGCACGGCATCCGGATCGAAGACGGATGCCGCCAGGACGACGCGTGAGCGGTCCGCGAGGTCCGCCCGCGCCAACAGGCGCCTCAAGGTCCACGACACGTCACCGGCACCGCCCGCGGTGGGGTTGTCGCCGGAGTCCGAGATGACGTACGGCCGGGGCGCACCGGCGGCCATCGCGACGTCGAGCGCATCGTCGAGCGTCGCCGTCGGGCCGACGAACGCGAAGTCCGACCGGGCGTCCCAGTATCGGCGCCCGAGGCGTTCGGCCTCGCGCGCGATCACGTCGCGGTCGTCGCCCGTCACGATGACCGTCGCGTGGCAGCGCGGCTCATCCGCCCACGCGTAGCCGACCCACACGGCGGCGTCGACGACGCCGCTGAGCTCTTCGACATCGGGGATCGTGCCGTACAGTCCTTTCGCCGGTTCGAGCCTCGTGCTCGTCTTCTCGCCGGGCAGCAGCACCGGCACCCGCACCCAGGCCTTGTAGGGGCGCCGCGTGTCGGCATCCGCTCCCCCGGCCCCGCGCAGGCGCTCGAGCAGATTGTGCACCGCGCGCTGCTTGGTGTTCATCCAGTCCTCGTGCGGAGCCATCCGATAGCAGGTGATGAGGTCGACGGCGTCGAACAGGGCGTCCGACACGTTGCCGTGGAGGTCCATCGATGCCGAGACGAGGGTGGCGGGTCCGAGCGCGTCGCGCACGGCGGTCGCGAGGTCGCCCTCGGCATCGTCCATCCCCACGACGCTCATCGCGCCGTGGATGTCGAAGAAGAAGGCATCGAACGGACCCTCGGCGCGGATGCCGTCCACGATGGCCCGCTTCATGCGCGCGTATGTGTGCGGATCGACGGCGCCGCCCGGGAGCGACCGCCCATGGGTCAGCGGCACCCACTCCGCGGCATCCCGCAGCTCCTCGCCGTCCGCGAGGAACGGGTAGTACGCGAGGAGCTCGTCACCGGTGCGGATCGTGAACGCCTCATCGCCGGAGATGTGCGGTGAGAACGTGCTGGATTCGATCGAGATGCCGCCGATGCCGATCCGCGGCCGGGCGAGGCCGGACGGGTGGAGGGTGCCGAGCGGCCCCTTCCAGATCTTGTCGGGGTCAGGACGCGACGTCACGGACGAGCTCACCTTCTGCGAACGGGGTGGAGGGAAAGGAATGGTCGGATGCCGAGACCAGCGCCGCGGCGCCGAGCACCACCGCATCCCCGCGCAGTGTGCCGGGCACGATGCGCAGCGGAACGCCCGAGACGGGCGGATCGGACGCGAGCATGGCGGCGACAGCGGGCGCCAGCAGATCCCACGCGGCGGCGACGCCGCCGCCGACCACCGCGAGAGGCACATCGACGAGGGTCGCGGCCGAGATGCACGCCAGGGCGACGGCGCGACCGGCCTCGTCGAACATGCGCACAGCGGCCGGATCCCCGGCCCGCGCACGCTCGGCAACCACTCGCGCGGAGTCGACCGGCCGGTCCGTCGCCGACGCGTAGCGTCGCGCGATCGAGGTGCCCGACGCGAGCGTCTCGAGGTGCCCGGTGCGGCCGCACGTGCAGATCAGTTCGCTGTATCCGGGCGTGTGCCCGATCTCGCCGGCGGCCCCGTGCGGCCCGTGACGCAGTCTGCCGTCGAGCACGAGCGCGCCGCCGACGCCGGTGCCCAGCATCACGCCGAGGACGTCGCTTCCGCGTCCGGAACCCCACGCGGTCTCGCCGAGCAGGAACGCGTTGACGTCGTTCTCGACGCGCACCTCGAGTGCCAGCCGTTCGCGGAGCCGGGCGCCCAGCGGAAAGCCCGCCCAGTCGACGAACATGTCCGACGCGGCGCGGATGCTGCCCGTGCGGGGCTCGACGACCCCCGCGGCGCCCACGCCCACCGCGTGCGGACGCACGCCCGCGCTGTCGGCGAGCTCCTCCACCAGGAGCGCCGCCGTCTCGGCCATGGCAGCGCCCCCGGTGCGTGCCGGGGTATCGCGCATCGCTCGGGCGAGCACGGCGCCGTCGGCGGCGACGAGCGCGCCGGAGGTCTTCGTCCCTCCGATGTCGACGCCGGCGACGACAGCGGAGGACGCTGCGGACCCGCTCATCGGCCGCCCAGCCCGGCCATCGCGATGCCCTTCACCAGGTGCTTCTGAAGAACGATCACCAGGATCGTGGTGGGGATCATCGAGATGATGGCGGCCGCCATCTGGAGGTCCCAGCGCGTGCCGGTGAGCCCCGAGAAGCTCGCCAGTCCGACGGGGAGGGTTCCGAGCTGCGCATAGTCGACCGTCACGATGAGCGGCCACAGGTAGCTGTTCCAGAACGACAGGAACGTGAAGACCGCGAGCACGGCCACCGCCGACTTCGACAGCGGCAGGATGATCTGCAGGAACGTTCGGACCGGGCCGGATCCGTCCACTCGTGCGGCTTCGTCGAGTTCGAACGGGATGCCGCGGAAGAACTGCCGCATCAGGAAGGTGCCGAACGCGGTGAAGGCGAACGGGAGGATGAGCGCCTGGTAGGTGTTCACCCAGCCGAACCACTGCATGACCTGGAACATCGGGATGACCAGCACCTCGGCCGGCACCATCAGGGTCGCCAGGAACAGGACGAAGACGGCGTCGCGGCCCTTCCAGCGCAGCCGACCGAACGCGTAACCCGCCGTCGTGGACACGATCAGGACGACCACCGTGCCCGCGACCGCCACGAAGAGCGAGTTGCCGATGTAGGTCCAGAAGGGGCCGTACTCGAAGACCTCGGCGAAGTTGCCCCACTTCAGTTGCGAGCCGACCAGCGTCGGCGGCATCGAGAACATCTCCTCGTTGGGCTTGAGCGCCGAGAAGAACGCGTAGATCAGCGGCGCGATGAACACGAGCGCGGCGAGGTAGACGCACACGTGCGCGATGATCAGCCGGATCGTCTCGCCGCGTGTTCTCGGGGCCTTGGCGCGACGCCCGGTCTCCTCGGGGACGAACTCGTCCTCCGAGGTCATCAGGAGCGTCTGCTCGACGGCGTCGTCGATGCCGGTATCAGTGCTCATAGTGCACCCACTTGCGCTGCGCGGCGAACTGCACGCCGGTGATGACGATGATGATCGCGAAGAGGATCCATGCGGCCGCTGCCGCGAGTCCCAGGTCGCCGAAGGTGAAGCCCTGCTCCCAGATGAACATCACGAGCGGCTTGGTGGCGTTGCCGGGTCCGCCGCCGGTGAGCAGCTGCGGCTGGGCGAAGACCTGCAGCGCGGTGATCATGGTCATGATCGTCGCGAAGAAGATCGACGGCGAGATCATGGGGATCATGACGCTCCAGATCAGGCGGAAGCCGCGGGCGCCGTCGATGCTCGCCGCCTCCAGGACGCTCTCGGGCAGCTGCTCGAGAGCGGCCGAGAAGATCAGCATGTTGTAGCCGAGGCCCTGCCAGACGCTCATCGCGACGACCATGATCATCGCCCAGGACGGGTCGGCGAGGAAGTTCGGAAGGGTCACGCCGAACCAGCTCTGCGCGAGCCCGTTGAAGAGGCCCTGCGGCTGCAGCATCATCTTCCACACCAGGACGTTCGCGACCATCGGGACCACGACCGGGATGAAGAAGAGCACGCGCAGGGCGCCGCGGCCGCGGATGCGCGGACCGAGCCCGATCGCGAGGACGAGCGAGAGCGCGATGCTGAGCGGCACGTACAGCAGCGTGTACACGGCGGAGTTCCGCAGTGCCGGCCAGAAGTCCGGGCTCGACGTGAAGAGCGTGGCGTAGTTGTCGACGCCGTTGAAGGTGCGGTCGCCGAACGTCGGCCAGTCGTAGACGCTCATCACGATCGACAGCCCCACGGGCACGATCGTGAACAGGGCGAGCCCCACCAGGGCCGGGCTTGCGAAGCCCAGCGCCTGGCGGGCCTCGGACCTGGCGAGCGATCCTCGACGTTTCGTCGTGATCGTCATCAATCTGCTTTCCTGCTCAGGTGCGAAGATGCGGAAACGGGTGCGGTCAGTTGCCGAACTGCGTCTGAGCGCTCTCCAGCAGGTCCGACATCTCCATCTGGCCGTTGTAGACGCTGACCAGGTTGGGCTGGATGTAGCTGTCGAGCTTCTCCCAGTTCTTCGTCATGTAGAGCGGCACCGTCGTCTCGAAGGCGGACTCGAACACCGTCTTGACCTGCTCGCGGTACTGCTCGTCGATCGAGTCGAAGTACAGCGGCTGCGACTCGGTGCGCGCGGGGTACGAACGGCCGGACGAGGCGATGTAGTCCTGCGCGTCCTTGCCGAGGAGCGAGCCCATGACCTTCAGGGCCTCTTCGGGGTGGTCGCACGTCTTCGAGATGCCGTAGCCCGAGCCGAGGATCGGCCCCGAGTTGCCGTGGTCTCCGGTCGGCAGCGGCGCCATCCCGGCGGCGAAGCCGGACTCGTTGTTGAGGTAGCTGACGGCGTTCCATGTGCCGTCGACCGCCATCGCGGCGTTTCCGCCGGTGTACTGGTTCTCCCCCCAGCCGGTGTCGGAGGCCGAGGCGACAGGCGCCGCGACACCGAGATCGGTCACGAGCCCGGAGTACCAGGACGCCGCATCCACGAAGTCGGCGTCGTCGATGTGAAGCGTGCCGTCTTCGGACGCCGGCTGCTTGCCGGAGTAGGCGATGGGCATCGACATCCACTGGTAGCCGCCCATGCCCATCCCGAAGCCGTACTTGCCATCCGTCGTGGCGGCTGTGGCGATGTCCTCGAAGTCGTCGAACGTCCAACCGATCTCGGGGCTTGCCGCACCGGAGGCGGTGAGCATGTCCTGGTTGTAGTAGACGAGCATCGTCGCGACGTCGAACGGCACGCCGTACAGGCCGCCCTCGAAGCTGAGGATTCCTTCGGCGCCGGGGTTGAAGTCGGCGAAGTCGAGGCCAGCCGCCTCGAGGTCGTCGGTCGTCAGCTCGCGGAAGCCGTCGGTGAAGCCGCCCAGCTGAGCGCCGCTCATGCCGGTGACGCAGGCCATGTTGCCGCTGGCCATGTTCGTCGTGAGCTTCGTGAAGAAGTCGTTCCACGGCGCGGTCTGGAGCTTGACCACGACCTCGGGATTCTCCTCCTGCGCGATAGCGACCTGCTTCTCGAGCGCCGTCGTGTCGTCCTCGCTTCCCGCCCACATGTCGACGACGATCGTCGGCTTGCCGTCGGTGGACGCGTCCCCGCCGGACCCGCTCGCGCACCCTGTCAGCACCACCGCTACGCCAGTGGCCGCAGCCACCGCGCCGACGTGCAACTTCTTCATCGAATGTCTCCTCTGTCAGCCAGTCTTGATCAGGTTGTTTCGATTGTCGAACTAACCTTGTACTCTTGTGTCGCAAGTAACCCTCGCAGGTTTCGATTTGCGACGCAACCTGAACATCGGATGTTTATCGACGTGTGATACTTCGTCACGTCTCGGAAACACGGACCGCCCCACCACCTGCGAGAGGCCACATGACCCCGGACACCGACCGCTCTTCCGCCGACGAGGAGCTCTCCCGTCGCATCGTCGATCTGATCGCGCGGGGCGAAGCCCGCTCCCGCTCAGAGCTCGCCGCGACCCTCGGCCTGGCGCCGTCGACCGTCAGCCTGCGCGTGCAGTCGCTCATCGACGCGGGCCTCCTCGACGAACGCGGCGACGGCACATCCCGCGGTGGGCGCCGTCCCCGTCTGCTGGGGATCGACGAGAACTCCGGCGTCGTCCTGACCGTCGACCTGGGCGGCGGCCACGCGCGCATCGGCGCCCACTCCCTGAGCGGCGAGCTCCGCGAGACGCGATCCATCCCCGTGGTGCTGGCGGACGGGCCGGAATCGACGCTGGACGCCGTCTGCCGGGTCTTCGACGAGCTCGGCCGCGACACCACCGTCCGCGCGATCGGCATCAGCCTCCCTGGCCCGGTCGACATCGTCACCGGCTCGGTCACCCAGCCCTCGCGCATGCCCGGCTGGCCGGGCTTCCGCGTCGGGGACCACCTCCGGCAGCGCTACGCGGTCACCGTCGCGGTCGACAACGACGCGAATCTCGCGGCGCTCGGCGAGCACCGTGCGCAGTTCGGCGCAACCGGCCACAGCATCACCGTCAAGGCCGGCACGGCCATCGGCAGCGGCATCATCGTCGACGGTCACATCCACCGCGGCGCGACCGGAGCGGCCGGCGACATCACGCACACGCGCATCGACGGCAGCGGCGACATCCCGTGCTCCTGCGGCAACACCGGGTGTCTCGAGACCGTCGCGAGCGGTGCAAGCCTGGTGCGCCAGATGCGCGAGCGAGGACGCACCGACGTGGCGACGACCGTCGACGTGCTGGCTCTCGCCCGTGACGCCGAGCCGGAGGCCACGACCATCGTCCGCACCGCGGGCACGCATCTCGGGCAGGCGCTGTCGGGCGTGGTCAACTTCTTCAACCCGCACGCCGTGTTCCTCACCGGCAGCATGAGCGCGTCGGAACCCTTCATCGCGGCGGTGCGCAGTCGCGTCTACGAGGCGTGCCACCCGCTGGCGACGCAGCAGCTGCGGATCGAGGCCGCGCAGACCCGGGCCGACGCGATCCTCTACGGCGCGGCGCGGTGGGCGCTCGACAACCTCGAGCTGCCCACCGCCTGACGGGTCAGCCCTCGTCGAGGATGAGCTCGATGACCGGGACGAGCACGTCGGGCCGCACCACCGGCAGGTGGACGGTCAGCGTACCCTCCGCCTCGCCGGCGGGAGTCATGTTGCTCGCCACCTGTGCCGGATCGACGACCGACGTGCGCAGCCAGGAGCCGTCGTGGAGGAAGCGCGCATACGACACCTTGCCCGCCAGATCGGGCAGGTGCACGAACCCCAGCGGCCACGAGAACATGTGCAGGTACAGCCGGCGGCCGCGCCGCGTGTAGACGCCTTCGCGCGGCGGCTCGATGTCCGCGTGACCGGCGCCGACGACCGCACCCCGGTGCAGCCGCATCCATTCGCCGATCTCCGAGAGCGTGCGCTCGTCGCGCGGGGCGATCGCCCCGCGGCCGTCCGGCCCGATGTTGAGCAGCATGTTGCCGTCCATCGACACCGAGTCGGCGAGCATCTGCACGAGCAGCGTCGCCGACTTCTGCTCGGTGTTGTCGCGGTGATAGCCCCACGAGCCGTTCATGGTCTGGCAGGCCTCCCAGACCTGCGGCTCGCCGTCGATGACGAGCGGCGCGGTGGGCTGGTACTGCTCCGGGGTCACGAAATCACCTGGGATGCCGAGCCGATCGTTGACGAGCATCTCGGGCTGGAGTCGGCGGCACATCGCCAGGAGCGCCTCGGCATCCCAGTCCTCCGGGCCCTTGCCTGCCAGACCGTCCATCGACTGCGGAGAAGTGAAGTCGAAGAAGAGGTAATCGATCGGGCCGTAGTCGGTCAGCAGCTCCCGCACCTGCGCGTGCAGGAACTCGCGGTAGCGCGCCATGTCGCGGCCCTCATTGAGCGCGGCGACGTCGTCGCCGCGGCGAGGATGATTCCAGTCGACGGTGAAGTCGGGGTGGTGCCAGTCGAGGAGCGAGTGATACAGACCGACCCGCAGACCCTCCTCCCGGAGGGCGTCGACGTACTCGCGCACCAGGTCGCGGCCGCAGGCGGCCACGGCGTTGAAGTCGCTGACGGCGGTGTCCCACAGCGCGAATCCGTCGTGGTGCTTCGTGGTGAGGACGACGTAGCCCATGCCCGTCGCCTTCGCGCGGCGCGCCAGAGCCCGCGCGTCGAAGAGGTCGGGATCGAAGTGCTCGAAGTACGGGCGATATTCCTCGTCGGTCAGCCGTTCGTAGTTCTGCACCCACTCGTGACGCGCGGCTGCGCTGTACAGACCGAAGTGCACGAACATCCCGAATCGCGCTTGATCGAACCACTGCTGTCGCATCCTCGCCCCACTCACCTTTCACCTGTGCGTGCCTCCATCCTGGCACAAACATCCGATGTCTTGGCGTTGCGAAGTGGCATTGCCCGCAAACGCGAGAGCCCGGCTCCTTTCGGGGCCGGGCTCTCGGAGCCGCACGCGATGCGCGAAGCAAGAGGTGGATCAGCGCGCCGCGTTGCCCTCCACGTAGTCCTCGTCCTGCTGCTTCCAGGCGAACAGCGAACGCAGGTCCTTGCCGACCGACTCGATCGGGTGGGCAGCGGCCTTCTCACGCAGCTCGAGGAACTCGACGGCGCCGTTGTCCTGATCGTCGATGAAGCGCTTGGCGAATGCGCCCGACTGGATGTCGGCGAGCACGGCCTGCATGTTCTCCTTGACGTGCGGGTCGATCACGCGCGGGCCGGAGACGTAGTCGCCGTACTCCGCGGTGTCGGACACCGACCAGCGCTGCTTGGCGATGCCGCCCTCCCACATCAGGTCGACGATGAGCTTCAGCTCGTGCAGCACCTCGAAGTACGCGATCTGCGGCTGGTAGCCCGCCTCGGTCAGCGTCTCGAACCCGTACTGGACGAGCTGCGACACACCGCCGCACAGGACGGCCTGCTCGCCGAACAGGTCGGTCTCGGTCTCTTCGGTGAACGTCGTCTTGATGACGCCCGCGCGCGTGCCGCCGATGGCCTTCGCGTACGAGAGCGCGGTCGCCCACGCCGAACCCGAGGCATCCCGCTCCACGGCGATGATGTCGGGGATGCCGCGACCGGCGACGTACTCGCGGCGCACGGTGTGGCCGGGCGCCTTCGGGGCCACCAGGATCACGTCGACGCCTTCGGGCGCCTCGATGTAGCCGAACCGGATGTTGAAGCCGTGCGCGAAGGCCAGCGTCTTGCCCGCGGTCAGCTTGTCCTTGATGCTCTCGTTGTAGATCGAGCGCTGGTGCTGGTCGGGGGCCAGGATCATGATGAGGTCGGCCCACTCGGCCGCGTCGGCGACCGACTTGACCTCGAAGCCCTCGTCCTGCGCCTTCTCGGTCGACTTCGAGCCCTCCTTGAGCGCGATGACGACCTCGACACCCGAGTCGCGAAGGTTCTGGGCGTGCGCGTGGCCCTGCGAGCCGTAGCCCACGATCGCCACCTTCTTGCCCTGGACGATGCTCAGGTCGGCATCGGCGTCGTAGAAGATCTCAGCCATCTTCGTGTTTCTCCTTGTGTGTTACCGGTCGTTGAGCGAGCGAAGCGAGACGAAACGCTCGATAGGAATGGTCAGCCGCGCAGCACGCGCTCGGTGATGCTCTTGCCGCCGCGACCGATGGCGACCAGGCCCGACTGCGCGAGCTCCTTGATGCCGAACGGCTCCAGCGCGCGCAGGAAGGCCTCGACCTTGCCCTTGTCGCCGGTGACTTCGACGACGAGCGCGTCGGGCGCGTAGTCGACGATCTGCCCGCGGAACAGGTTGACGACCTCGAGCACGTTCGAGCGCGTCTGGTTGTCGGCGCGCACCTTCACGAGCATGTGCTCGCGCTGAACGGATGCCGACGGGTCGAGCTCGACGATCTTGATGACGTTGATGAGCTTGTTCAGCTGCTTCGTGACCTGCTCGAGCGGCAGCTCGTCGACGTCGACCACGACCGTGATGCGCGAGAGTCCGGGGACCTCGGTGACGCCCACGGCGAGCGACTCGATGTTGAAGCCGCGGCGTGCGAACAGCCCGGCGACGCGGGTCAGCAGACCCGGCTTGTCCTCCACGAGGAGGCTCAGCACGTGACTCGTCATGGCCTCAGTCCTCCTGCTCGTCGAAGGCGGGCGAGTGATCCCGCGCGTACTGGACGTAGCTGTTGCTGACGCCCTGCGGCACCATCGGCCACACCATGGCGTCGGCGCTCACCACGAAGTCGATCACCACGGGGCGATCGTTCGTCTCGAGAGCGGTCCGGATCGCGGCATCCACGTCCTCCTCCTTCTCGACGCGGATCGCGAGGCAGCCGTACGCCTCCGCCAGCTTCACGAAGTCGGGGATGCGCACCGTGCCGTGGCCCGTGTTGAGGTCGGTGTGGGAGTGCCGGCCGTCGTAGAACAGCGTCTGCCACTGGCGCACCATGCCCAGCGACGAGTTGTTGATGATCGCGACCTTGATGGGGATGTCGTTGATCGCGCAGGTGGCGAGCTCCTGATTGGTCATCTGGAAGCAGCCGTCGCCGTCGATCGCCCAGACGACACGGTCGGGTTCGGCCACCTTGGCGCCCATGGCCGCGGGCACCGAGTAACCCATCGTGCCCGCGCCGCCGGAGTTCAGCCACGCGTTCGGGCGCTCGTACTTGATGAACTGCGCCGCCCACATCTGGTGCTGACCCACGCCGGCGGCGTAGATGCCCTCGGGGCCGGTGAGCTCGCCGATGCGCTTGATCACGTACTGCGGCGACATCAGGCCATCGGTCGGCTGCGAGTAGCCGAGCGGGAACTCGTCGCGCAGGCCGTCGAGGAACGACCACCACTCGGCGATGTCGGGAGCGGAGTCGCGGCTCACCGCACGGAACGCGGCGTCGAGGTCGACGAGCACGTCCTTCAGGTCGCCGACGATCGGCACGTCGGCGGTGCGGATCTTCGAGATCTCAGCCGGGTCGATGTCGACGTGCACGACCTTCGCGTTCGGCGCGAACAGCGCCGCCTTGCCGGTGACGCGATCGTCGAACCGCGCGCCGAGGGCGACGAGGAGGTCGGCCTCCTGCAGCGCCAGCACCGCCGGGACGGTGCCGTGCATGCCGGGCATGCCGAGGTGCTGCGGGTGCGAGTCGGGGAACGCTCCCCGCGCCATGAGCGTGGTGACGAGCGGTGCGCCGGTCGTCTCGGCGAGCGCGCGCAGCTCTTCGGAGGCACGCGCGCGGATCACGCCACCGCCGACGTACAGCACCGGCTTCTTGGCGTCGGCGATCAGCTGGGCCGCAGCCTGGATCTGCTTGCCGTGCGCCTTGGTCACCGGACGGTACCCAGGGAGGTCGATGTTCGGCGGCCAGACGAAGGGTGCCTCGGCCTGCTGGGCATCCTTGGTGATGTCGACGAGCACGGGGCCGGGTCGGCCGGTCGATGCGATCTCGAACGCCGCGGCGATCGCGCCGGGGATGTCCTCGGCGCGCTTGACGAGAAAGGAGTGCTTCGTGATCGGCATCGTGATGCCGACGATGTCGGCCTCCTGGAAGGCGTCCGTGCCCATGAGGGTCGAGAACACCTGCCCGGTGATGCAGACGATCGGCACCGAGTCCATGTACGCGTCGGCGATGGCGGTGACGAGGTTGGTGGCGCCCGGGCCGGAGGTCGCGATGGCGACGCCGACGCGACCGGACGCCGCGGCGTAGCCCTCGGCGGCGTGGCCGGCGCCCTGCTCGTGGCGGACGAGGATGTGGCGCACCGACTCGTCGTCCATGAGCGGGTCGTAGACGGGCATGATGGCCCCGCCGGGAAGACCGAAGACGTCGGTCACCCCGAGCAGGTCGAGCGAGCGGACGACCGCTTCCGCGCCCGTGAGCACGGGCGTCGAGGCGGTGCGGGCGGGCGGCCGGGGAACGGCCGCGGCGGTGTCGGCTGACATGGTGAGATTCCTCACAGATGGATCGGACGGGATGTCGGAGACCAGGCTCAACCGGTGGTCGCGCCCTCCGCAGCGGAGCGCACGAGTCGGGAGTACTTGGCAAGGACGCCACGGGTATAGCGCGGGGGAAGCGGCTCCCAGCCAGAGCGGCGGGAGTCAAGCTCAGCCTCGTCGACGAGTAGGTCGAGAGTGCGAGCCGCGATATCGACCCGTATCAGATCACCATCGCGCACGAAGGCGATGGGACCAGCGTCCACCGCTTCGGGTGCTATGTGGCCGATGCACAGGCCGGTTGTGCCGCCTGAGAATCGTCCGTCCGTCAAGAGTAGTACATCTTTTCCGAGCCCAGCGCCCTTTATGGCCGCGGTGATGGCCAGCATCTCACGCATGCCGGGTCCGCCCTTCGGGCCCTCGTAGCGGATGACGACGACATCCCCCGCGGCGATCTCTCCCGCCTCGAGCGCGTCCATCGCGGCGCGTTCGCGCTCGAACACGCGCGCGGGTCCCTCGAACACGTCGGCGTCGAAGCCGGCCGACTTGACGACCGCGCCCTCGGGCGCGATCGAGCCGTGCAGGATCGTGATGCCGCCCTTGGCGTGGATCGGGTCGTCGAACGTGTGGATCACCGTGCCGTCGACTGGATCGGGGTCGAGGTCGGCCAGGTTCTCGGCGAGCGTCTTGCCGGTGACCGTGAGGGCGTCGCCGTGGAGCAGGCCCTCATCGAGCATGGCCTTCATGATGACCGGGATGCCGCCGTGGCGGTCGACATCGTTCATGACGTACTTGCCGAACGGCTTCATGTCGGCCACGTGCGGGACCTTGTCGCCGATGCGGTTGAAGTCGTGCAGGCTGAGGTCGACATCTGCTTCGCGGGCGATGGCGAGGAGGTGCAGCACCACGTTGGTCGAGCCGCCGAGCGCCATCGCCAGGGCGATCGCGTTCTCGAACGCCTCCTTGGTGAGGATGTCGCGCGTCGTGATGCCCTGGCGTAGCAGATTCACGACGGCCTCGCCCGAGCGGTGGGCGAAGTAGTCGCGGCGGCGGTCCGCCGAGGGCGGTGCCGCGGAGCCCGGAAGGCTGAGGCCCAGCGCCTCGGCCACCGACGCCATCGTGTTCGCGGTGTACATGCCGCCGCACGCGCCCTCGCCCGGAGCGATCGCGCACTCGATGCGCTTCAGGTCGGCCTCGCTCATCTTGCCCGCGAGACACGCGCCGACCGCTTCGAACGAGTCGATGATCGTGACGTCCTTCTCGGTGCCGTCCGAGAGCTTCACCCAGCCGGGCGCGATGGAGCCGGCGTAGAGGAAGACGCTGGACAGGTCCAGCCGGGCCGACGCCATCAGCATGCCCGGGATCGACTTGTCGCACCCGGCGAGGAGCACCGAGCCGTCGAGGCGCTCGGCCATGATGACCGTCTCGACCGAGTCGGCGATGACCTCGCGCGAGACGAGCGAGAAGTGCATGCCCTCGTGGCCCATCGAGATGCCGTCCGACACCGAGATCGTGCCGAACTGCAGCGGATAGCCGCCGCCGGCGTGGACACCTTCCTTGGCACCCTGCGCGAGACGGTCGAGGCTCAGGTTGCAGGGGGTGATCTCGTTCCAGCTGGACGCGATGCCGATCTGCGGCTTGTCCCAGTCCGCATCCCCCATGCCGACGGCGCGGAGCATGCCGCGCGACGTCGTGGCTTCGATGCCGTCGGTGACGACGCGGCTGCGGGGCTTGATATCGATGGTGTTGTCGGCGGGCGAATGGGGCTGGGCCATTGGCTCAGTCTATTGCCGCGGGGCGGATCGCTCTCGCGAGGCCCCGTTCCTACCCGCAGACACGCTCGCCGGGCGTGTCGCTCACCCGCGCAGGCGCGTCCGCTCCGCCGCCAGCAGCGTCAGGAGGTCCGCGAGAGCGGCGATGTCGGGCACGCGCACGGCCGCCGCAGTCGGGCCGTCGCCGACGCGCACGCCGAGGTCGTCGGCACCGAGACTCGCCAGCGCGTCCTCGTCGGTGACGTCGTCTCCAGCGAACAGCACCGCCGTCGCCCCCACGCGCTCGCGGAGCTCGGCGATCGCGGAGTCCTTGCCCTCGTGGCGGAACGCGAATTCGACGATGTTGTGCCCGGTGCGCCGCCGCCAGTGCGGCGCCTCCGCCGCGACGATCTCGTCGGCGAGGCGATTCGCCTCCGCCGCGTCCTCCGCCGTGGCGCGCCGGGTGTGGACACCGAACCCGAAGGTCTTCGGCTCGATCCAGACGCCGTCCAGCGCCGCCGTCGCCGCCTCGGCGTGCGACCGCATCGCGTCGCGGAGCGTGACATCCGCCTCGTCCTCACCGTGGCTCTGCAGGCCCTCACCCGGGATCCAGAACTCGGCGCCGTGGGATCCGGCCAGGAGCACGCGCGACGCGTCGTCGTGCTCGGCGATCACCCGCAGGTCGACGAGGCTCCGCCCCGAGACGAACGCGACGAGCGTGTCGGGCGCGGCGACCAGGGCGTTCACGGCGTCACGTGCGGCAGGCAGCATCCGCGCGTCCATCGGCTCGTCCTCGAGCGGCGACAGCGTGCCGTCGAAGTCGAGTGCGACGAGCAGGAGATCGGATGCCGCGATGCCGGCGATCGCGTCGCGCACGTCGTCCGCGAGATCGAGGCTCATCCGCGTGCCTCCGCAGAGCGATTGAGCGCGGGGAAGCGGTTGCGCTCGCGCGCGCCGTCGAGGGCGTCGAGGAACGACTGCGACCAGCGCGCGACGTCGTTCTCCACCACCTTGCGCCGCAGCGCCCGCATGCGGCGACCCTGCTCGGCCGAGGGCATCTCGATGGCGCGCATGATGGCGTCCTTCATGCCGTCGATGTCGTGGGGATTGATGCGCACCGCGCTCGGCAGCTCGTCCGCCGCGCCCGCGAACTCGCTGAGCACCAGCACGCCTCGGTTGTCGATCCGCGACGCGACATACTCCTTGGCGACCAGGTTCATGCCGTCACGGAGGGCGGTGACGAGCATGACGTCGGCGGCCAGGAACAGCGCCACCATCTCCTCCCGCGGGTACGCCTGGTGGAGATAGCGAATCGCGGTGTGCCCCATCGTGTCGTGGTCGCCGTTGATGCGGCCGACGGTGAGCTCGATCTCGTCGCGCAGCTGCATGTACGCGGCGACCCGCTCGCGGCTGGGGCTCGCCACCTGCACG
Organism: Microbacterium sp. LWS13-1.2; assembly: GCF_040144835.1. Taxonomy (NCBI): domain Bacteria; kingdom Bacillati; phylum Actinomycetota; class Actinomycetes; order Micrococcales; family Microbacteriaceae; genus Microbacterium; species Microbacterium sp. LWS13-1.2. The sequence continues at coordinate 216,599 of NZ_CP151632.1, read as the reverse complement.
AGTGTGACGTCCTCGACCGCGATCTTGCCGTCTTCGAGCAGTTCGCCGAAGGCCTTCATGCGGTGGCGAATGCCCTTGGTGTAGTCCAGGCGGTCGACGCCGAGCAGGATCTTCTTGGGGTTGCCGAGGCTCTCGCGGATCTCCTTCGCGCGCGCCCTCACGTCCTCCTGACGGGCGAGCTCGATGTACGAGGACGCGTCGATCGAGATCGGGAAGGCCTTCGCGAGAGCACGCCGGCTCGTACCGTCGGGATTCGGAACGGTGATCCCCGAAGCCTTCGTGTCATAGCGCAGCTGGCGACGCACGGCGCGGGCGAAGTTGCCGGCGTCCGCGACCCGCTGGAAGCCGATGACATCGGCCCCCAGCAGCCCTTCGAGCACCTGGCGGCGCCACGGCAGCTGCGAGTAGAGGCCGTATGCGGGGAAGGGAATGTGGTGGAAGTAGCCGATCGTCAGGTCGGGACGGGCTTCGCGCAGCATCTGCGGCACGAGCTGCAGCTGGTAGTCCTGCACCCACACCGTCGCGCCGTCCGCGGCCACGGCGGCAGCAGCCTCGGCGAAGCGCCGGTTCACCTTCACGTAGGCGTCCCACCACACGCGGCGGTATCGGGGCTCGGCGATGACGTCGTGATAGAGCGGCCAGAACGTGTCGTTCGACATGCCCTCGTAGTACAGCTCGACGTCTTCGGTCGTCAGCATCACCGGCACCAGATGCGTGCCCTCGAACTCGAACGGGTCGACCTCGATGTCGGGCTGCCCCGGCCAGCCCACCCAGGCGCCGTCGGCTCGGCGCATCACCGGCTCGAGCGCGGTCACCAGCCCGCCGGGCGAGCGTCTCCAGCCTGGCTCGCCGTCGCCGTCGACGACGCGGTCGACCGGAAGGCGATTGGCGACGACGACGAGTTCGGCGATTCGGCCGGGCGCGGGAGGGTGGGGCTCTGTCACGCGGGCTCCTGACGGTTTCGTGGACTCGGCAACGGCCCCAGGCTAACAGCGCCCTCATCCGGGCCGACCGCCCTTGACGTGCGACGCATGCCCATGTCAAGGGGCGCGTCCGGACCGACTGCCGCGCTAACGTGGCCTCATGCGCAAGTACCTCTTCGGCACCGGCATCCTCACCGCGTTCACCGGCGGGCTGACGCTGCTGAGGGGCCTCCGCGAGAACGAGCCGTTCACCTGGCGCATGGCGCTGGCCTGGCTCAGCTGGGGCATCTCGCTGGCGCTCGCGGTCGGGGCCATCGTCGATGTGCGCCGGGCATCGCGCGGCGCGCTCATCGCGAACGACTCTCCCGTGCACGGCCGCGAGAAGAAGCTCCTCAAGCGCCGCCTCGACCGCTGACCTGACCCCGACTCAGGCGGGCCACTCCCCCGCCCCGGTCGCTGAGCGAGCGCCGGCGACCGAGACGAAACGCATCGAGCCACCGACGTGCACGGGAGGCGTTTCGTCTCTGCGTTTCGACTCGCAAGCTCGCTCAACGACCACGTTCCTCGCTCGCTCAACGACCGAAACTGCCCTCAGCGCGTGAGGATCAGCGCGTCGCCCTGGCCGCCGCCGCCGCAGAGCGCGACGGCGGCCGTACCGCCGCCGCGGCGGACGAGCTCGTGCACCGCGTGGACGACGAGGCGGTTGCCGGACGCCCCGATCGGATGCCCGATCGCGATGCCGCCGCCGTGCGGGTTGACGACCTCGTCCGAGAGTCCGAGCTCAGCCTGCGAGCGAGCCACGACGGAGCCGAACGCCTCGTTGATCTCGACGATGTCGAGGTCCGACGCGGAGATGCCCTGCTTGGCCAGCGCCTGCTCGATCGCCCGCGCCGGCTGGGCGTGCAGCGAGTTGTCGGGACCTGCAACCTGGCCCGAGGCACCGACGACGGCCAGCACGTTCCAGCCGTTCTCGTCGGCGTGGGAGCGCGTCGTGAGGACGACGGCCGAGGCGCCGTCGGAGATCTGCGACGAGTTGCCCGCGGTGATCGACCCGCCCTGTGCGAAGGCGGGCCGCAGTCCCGCGAGGGTCTCGACCGTCGTCTCGGGCCGCACGCCCTCGTCCTTGGTCACGACGACCGGGTCGCCCTTGCGCTGCGGGATCTCGACCGGCACGATCTCGGCCTCGAACACCCCTTCCGCCTGCGCGGCGGCAGCCCGCTGGTGCGATCGGGCGGCCACGGCGTCCTGTGCCTCGCGCGTGATCTCGAACCGATCGTTGTGCCGCTCGGTGGAGGCGCCCATGCTCTCGCGGTCGTACGCGTCGGTGAGCCCGTCGTACGCCATGTGGTCGAGCACCTCGATGGAGCCGTACGCCCAGCCGTCGCGCGAGCCCATGAGTAGGTGCGGCGAACGGGTCATCGACTCCATGCCGGCGGCGACCACGACGGTCGCGTCGCCCACCGTGATCATGCGGGCGCCGTCGATGATCGCCGTGAGTCCCGAGAGGCACACCTTGTTGACGGATCCCGAATGGACCTCCCACGGGATGCCGGCTCCTACGGCCGCCTGCCGCGCGGGGTTCTGCCCGCTGCCGGCGGCGAGCACCTGGCCGACGAGCACGGCATCCACGGCGTCGGCCGGGATGCCGCCCCTCTCGAGCGCGCCGCGGATCGCGGCGCTGCCGAGCTGCACCGCGGTGAGCGAAGCCAGCTGGCCCTTCAGCCGCCCCTGCGCAGTCCGCGCAGCGGCGACGATGACGACGTCGTCGTGGTTCATGCTTCCACCTTAAGTTCGTCCGAGACGAGCAGCTCCGGTTCGGTCGCGGCGACGACCTCGGCCACCGTGACGCCGGGCGCCGTCTCGACCAGCACGAGTCCGGCATCCGTCACATCAATGACCGCGAGGTCGGTGATGATGCGGTCGACCACTCCGCGACCCGTGAGAGGCAGCGAGCACTCGTTCACGATCTTGGCCGAGCCGTCCTTGGCGACGTGCTCCATCAGCACGATCACCTTCGCGGCGCCGTGCACGAGGTCCATGGCGCCGCCGGGGCCCTTCACCATCTTTCCGGGGATCATCCAGTTGGCGAGGTCGCCGGACGCCGAGACCTGCATGGCGCCGAGGATCGCGGCGTCGATCTTGCCTCCGCGGATCATGCCGAAGCTCGTCGCCGAGTCGAAGAAGGCGGCGCCGGGCAGGGTCGTCACGGTCTCCTTGCCGGCGTTGATCAGGTCGGGGTCGACGTTCTCCTCGGTCGGGTACGGCCCGACGCCGAGGATGCCGTTCTCGGACTGCAGCACGACCGTCACGCCCTCGGGCACGAAGTTCGGCACCAGCGTCGGCAGCCCGATGCCGAGGTTGACGTACGAGCCGTCGGCGAGCTCCGCAGCCGCGCGCGCGGCCATCTCGTTGCGGTTCAGCGGCATGTCAGGCTCCTTCCGGCATCTCGCGCGAGGCGGCCTGCGCAACGCTGACCGTACGCCGCTCGATGCGCTTCTCGATGTCGGATCCGACCTCCACGATTCGGTGCACGTAGATGCCGGGGAGATGGATGCTGTCGGGGTCGAGTTCGCCCGGCTCCACGAGCTCCTCCACCTGGGCGATGCAGACCCGCCCGGCCATGGCTGCGAGCGGGTTGAAGTTGCGCGCCGCCTTGTTGAAGACCAGGTTGCCGTGGCGGTCGCCCTTGAGCGCGTGCACCAGCGCGAAGTCGGTGACGATCGACTCCTCGAGAACATAGTCGCGAGGTGTGCCGGTGTTGTCGAAGCTGCGCACGTCCTTCACGGGCGAGGCCACCGCGATGCTGCCGTCGGCCGCGTAACGACGAGGAAGCCCGCCCTCCGCGACCTGGGTGCCGACGCCGGTCTGCGTGTAGAACGCGGCGATGCCCGACCCGCCCGCACGCAGCTTCTCGGCGAGCGTGCCCTGGGGCGTCAGCTCGAGTTCGAGCTCACCCGAGAGGAACTGCCGCTCGAACTCCTTGTTCTCGCCCACGTACGACGACGTCATCTTGCGGATGCGTCTGGCGTTCAGGAGGATGCCGAGACCCCAGTCGTCCACGCCGCAGTTGTTGCTCACGATGCTGAGATCGCTCGTCCCCTGTGCGAGGAGCGCCTCGATGAGGGCGATGGGGTTGCCCGAGAGTCCGAACCCTCCCACCGCGAGCGAAGCGCCGTCGGGGATGTCGGCGACGGCCTCTGCCGCCGAGCCCCAGGTCTTGTCGATCACGTGCACTCCCTCGTGTGTTCTGCGGCCGCCTCGACCGTTCCCAACTCAGGACGATCGCGTGCTCTGTCCCGGAATCGCGCGGTCCGCCAGGGCGAACCGGGCCGACTCTCCTGAGTTACGCACAATCCTCCGCCCGGCAGGCTCACCCGGCCAGCCCCGCGCTTGCGATGTGGAGTCTGCCCGGCGTACCGTCCATATTGTGGACAGCGCAGTCAAACGAACCGTTCCCGGCGCCCAGTCGATCGCGCGCGCCGCACACCTGCTGCGCCTGGTCACGTCGGGCGGGAACGACGGGATGCCGGTGGCCGAACTCGCCCGCCGGGCGGACCTGACCCGTCCCACGACGCACCGGCTGCTCACTGCGCTGCGTCAGGAGGGCCTGGTCGACCAGGACGACCGGACGGGACGGTGGATGCCGGGACCCGAGCTGTTCCTGATGGGCACGGTCGCGGCATCCCGCTACGACGTGACCGGGATCGCCCGCGACATCGTGCGCTCGCTCGCCGTGCGCACCGAGGAGAGCGCGTTCCTCTCGGTGCGCCGGGGCGACGAGACCGTGTGCCTGCTGCGCGAGGAGGGCAGCTTCCCCATCCGTTCATTCGTGCTGTCCGAGGGCGTGCGCTTCCCGCTGGGCGTCGCGTCGGCCGGGCTCGCGATCCTGGCGTTCCTGCCTCCCCACGATGTGGACGCCTACTTCGAACGCCATCCCGAACTGGCACGCGGATGGGGTGCGTCGCACAGCGAGCCGCGGCTGCGGACACGCCTGCGCGACACGCAGGAACGCGGCTACGCCGTGAACCCCGGCCTCATCGTCGAGGGCTCGTACGGCATCGGCGCCGCGGTCTTCACACGGGAGGGCCACCCCCAGTGGGCGCTCAGCCTGACGGGGGTGGAGTTCCGGTTCGGCCCCGAGCGCCTCCCCGAGCTCGGCCGCACCCTCCTCGCCCACGCCCACCAGCTGACCACGCGCATCGCCGCCGCTCGTTAACGAGGGGGGCCGGACGGCGGGCCGAAGCCGTCAGCGAAGGCTCGCCGCCGCGAGCTCCTCGCGGGCGGCGGCGGCCACGACATCCGCGCCGGTGGGCGACATCACGATCGTGTAGTGGTTGAAACCGTCGACCCGCTCGTGCTCCACGCCGGGGTAGGCGGCGAGCAGCCGCTCCAGGTGCGCGGGCGCGTACAGTCCGGGAGGTTCGTTCTGCAGCCCGCGGGGCACCGTGACGAGGCGGGCAGGATGCTGCAGCCCGGCCAGCGCCTCTGGCAGTGCGGTGCCGGCATTCATGTCGAGCGTGTCGTCGGCGGTCGTCGTGTAGCTCGTCGCCGGACGGAACGCACCCGCGCCGTCGGCGACGAGGTCGTACGCGAGATACCGCTCCAGTTCGGGCGTCCACGCGCCGTCGAACGCGGGATGCCGTCGCCAGAAGTCGAGGTACTCCCCCGTGCTCGCGAATCTCATCGACAGCCGTGCCGCGGTCGGTCCGAGGATGCCGGCGACGAGCTGGTCGGTGCTGAGCCCGGCCGGGACGTCGAGAGGCAGTCCGCCGTCGACGAGGAGCAGCCTCGACACGCGCTCCGGGTGCCGGTGGGCGAGGACGACCGAGACGAAGGCGCCCATCGAGTGTCCGACCACGAGCGTCCGCTGGATCGCGAGAGCATCGAGCAGTGCCGCGAGGTCGTCGGCGTGCGCGGCCATCCCCGCCGGGCCGACGATGCCGTTGCTGCGACCGCGGCCCCGCAGGTCGGGGGCGACGACGCGCACGCCGGGCAGGCGCTCCACGACGAACGGCCATGCGAGGTGGGACGCCGTGACACCGTGCACCACCAACGCGGTCGGCGCGTCTGCGTCGGCGTCGGCATCCGACGGCTCCCACACGCCCGCGTGCAGCATCCCGCCCTCGACGGGAACATCGATCTCGCGGTACCGGTGTCCCGCCTCCGTCACGCTCACCGAGCCGTCCATCCGCCGTCCATCGTGTACGAGGCGCCGGTGACCATGCCGGCCCTGTCCGACGCCAGCCACCCCGCGAGCGAGGCGACCTCGTCGGCCTCGACGAGCCGCTTGACGGCGCTCTCGGTGAGCATGATCTTCTCGACCACTTCGCTCTCGGGGATCCCGTGCAGCTTCGCCTGGTCGGCGATCTGCTTCTCGACGAGCGGCGTGCGCACGTACGCGGGGTTGATGCAGTTGCTCGTGACGCCGTGCGGCGCGCCCTCGAGCGCGGTCACCTTCGACAGGCCCTCGAGCCCGTGCTTGGCTGAGACGTACGCGGACTTGTACGCGCTCGCGCGCAGCCCGTGCGCGCTGGAGATGTTGATCACGCGACCCCAGCCCCGCTCGTACATCGCGGGCAGCGCGGCGCGGATCAGCAGGAACGGCGACTCCAGCATCAGGCGCACGATCAGCCGGAATGCCTCGGGATCGAACTCAGGAATGGGCGCGACGCGTTGGATCCCCGCGTTGTTCACGAGGATGTCGACGTCGAGCGTCAGGTCGTCGAGCGCGCTCGTATCGGCGAGGTCGACCACCCAGGATTCTCCGCCGACGGCGGTCGCAGCCTGGGTCGCCGCATCCGCGTTCAGGTCGGCGATGACGATGTGCGCACCGCGCGACGCGAACTCGTGCGCGCAGGCCAGGCCGATGCCGCTCGCGCCGCCGGTGACCAGGGCGCGCTTGCCCGCGAGGTCCTTATCTGCCATCACGCTTCCTTCTCTCGGTCGCCGTTGCCCGATCGGGGGGCGAGGGCGTTGTCGATGATCCGGGTCATCCCGGCGAACACCACGGGGTCCAGCTGTGCGGGGGGCTTGCCGTCGGCGTCGCGCTCCCACAGCAGGAACCGCATGCCGATCAGCTCGCCCATGCCCATCAGCGCCCACGCGGTGGTCTCCGGGTCGAGGCCGCGGTCGACGTCGCCCGCCGCCTGTGCGGCGCGCAGACCCGCCTCGTAGCCCTCGACGATGCGCGTGTAGTGCGTGCGGAGGACTTCGGGCGAGACGAACTCGGCCTCGCGTACCACGCGGTACAGCGCCGGGTGCTCGGCGGTGAACCGGAAGAACCCCGCGAAGCCCGCACGCTCGGCCTCCAGGCGAGAGGATGCCCCGGCCATCGCCTCCGACATCGAGTGGCGCACACGGCGGTTGAGGTCGAGCACGAGCGCCTCGAAGATCGCCTGCTTGCTGTCGAAGTACAGGTAGAACGTGCCGAGTCCGATGCCCGCGCGCTCGGTGATCTTGACGATGGATGCCTCGTGGTAGCCCTGTTCGGCGAACACCAGCTCCGCGGCCTCCAGCAGCCGCCCCCGGGTCGCCTCGCCCCGTTTGGTCAGCGGCCGTCCCGTCGCAGACGAGACCAGCGCCTCCGGGTGGTCCACCAGTTCATCGGACATGCTCATCGAGATTCCCCCTTCGTAGACGCGCTGATGACGCCACGCCCGCTCTCCCCGTCCACGCTCTCCCGTGAGCGACCCACCAGTTCCCGGGCTCGATCGCGCAGTCGCGAGCGAGCGAGCTTCTCGATCGTCGAGCGCGGCAGCTCGTCGACCACCTCGACATGCACGGGCACCTTGAACGCAGCGAGGTTGCGGCGTGCGTGCGCGAGCAGTTCGTCCGCCGAGAGCGCTGCTCCGGCGACGGGCACCACGAACGCGACCCCCCGCTCTCCCCATACCTCGTCGGGCACCCCGACCACGGCGGCGGCCGCGACGAGCGGATGCAGGCTCAGCGCGTGTTCGACTTCGGCCGGGGCGACGTTCTCGCCGCCCGAGATGAAGATGTCCTTGAGGCGGTCGACCACCCGGAAGACGCCGTCGCCGTCGCGAGACACCAGATCGCCGGTGCGCAGCCAGTCCCCACTCATCGCCCGTGCCGTCGCGGCGTCATCGCCGAGATAGCCCGCGAACACGCTGGGACCGCGCACCCAGAGCTCGCCGGTGGCCTCGCCCTCGAGCGGAAGCTCCGACGCAGGGTCGACCACGCGCACCGACACGTGCGGGTACGGCCGTCCGACGGCGCCCGGCGCGCCGGCGGCCTCGGCGGCAGGAAGGTGCAGCACGTTGGGCGCCGCCTCGGTGAGTCCGTATCCCTGCGTCAGCGGGATGCCGCGCGCCGTCCACGCCTCCTGCAGCGATGCCGGCATCGTCGCACCGCCGACGAGGGCGAGGCGCAGGGATGCCGTAGGGAGCGTCTTCTCCCATTCGCGGTCGCCGGCGAGCATCGCATACTGCGTCGGCACGCCCATCATCGCGGTGACGTGCCGGTCGGCGATGAGCTGCAGCACGCGGGCCGGCTGGAACGACCGCTCGAGCACGACGGTCGCTCCGACCCACCAGGCGAGCAGCGGCTGACAGTTCCACGCGGCGACGTGGAACTGGGGCAGCATCGCGAGGACCACGTCGTCCTGGCCGAGCGGCAGCGCCTGCGCAAGCGCGAGGTTGTTCCAGAAGCAGTTCGCATGGGTGAGCACGACCCCCTTGGGAGCCGCCTCGCTGCCCGACGTGAAGATCACCAGCAGCGGGTCGTCGTCGCGCACCGGCCTGCGCAGCCGCGGGCGTGCCGCGCGCGGGACGGAGATCTCCACCCCTGTCGAGCCGAGCGGTGCGACCGGCGCCGCCGCCGCTGCGACGCGCAGCGCCTCGCCGGCGAGCGCTGCGTGCTCCTCCTCGATCAGCACCAGGGCGGGGTCGGAGCGGGTGAGCACATCGGCGAGCTCCCGCGGGGTGAGCCGCCACGACAGCGGCACGAACGCGATACCCGAGAGCGCGCAGGCGAAGAACGCCACCACGTGATCGGTCGAATTGCCCGACACGGTGGCGATGCGGTCGCCGGGACCGTAGCCCGCCTGGCGCAGGGCGTCGGCGAACTCCGTCGCCCGGGCCGCGAGGGTCGCGTAGTCGGTGGTCACGCCGCGGTCGTCTATCGCGATGCACTCGGGAGAGCGGGTCGCACGGTCGACGATCCAACGGCCGATGGTGTGGGGCCCGTCGTCGATGTCTGGGTCGGCGGTCCAGGTCATGCGCCCACCCGGTCTGCCGCGGCGGGCGCCTCGGCAGTCTCGTCGGCATCGTCGAGCCGGCGCAGCGAGTCGCGCACCTTCTCACCGCGGCGGCGGCGGACGGCGGCGTCGATCGTGCCGGCGATGCCGCCCGGAAGGAACATCACCACGACGATGAACAGCACGCCGAAGAGGAACAGGGGCTCCGAGAGCGGCACGCGCAGCACGTCGGGCAGCCCGGCGATCGCGTCGGATCCGGCGAGCACCGTGAGTCGCTGATCGAGCAGCGTGTAGAGCACACCGCCAACGATCGCACCCCATCGGAAGCCCACGCCACCCAATACGACCATCACGAGGACGGTGATCGTGAGGTCGGCCGACACCGATCGCGGCACGGTGCCCGACTGCAGCAGCATGTAGGCGACGCCGGCGAGGCTGGCAAGGCCCGCGGCGATCACGAAGACGATAAGCCGCACGCGGTACGGCGAGAGCCCGAGCACGCGCACGCGCTGCTCGTTCTCGCGTGTCGCGCGGGCCAGGTGGCCGAGGCGCGAAGTGTCGACCCACAGCGTCACGAGGTACACGACCACGAGGACGCCGAGGGCGAACCAGTAGAGGTTCCGCGTGTTCACGACGCCGATGAGGAAGTCCGGCACCTGTTCCGTGTTCAGGCTCAGTCCCTCTTCGCCGCCGGTGATCTGCGAGTTGCGGCGCACCAGCACCGAGCCCGCCTGGGCGAAGGCCAGTGTCACCATGGCGAACGGGATGCCTGACACCCGCATCGACACCGCGCCGGTCACCAGGGCGATGATCATGCCGCCGATCAGGGCGATGAAGACGCCCGGCCACAGCGGCACGCCGAAGTGCTCGAGGGCGATGCCGAGGCCGTACGCGCCGGCGCCGAAGTACAGGGCATGCCCGAATGACAGCATCCCTCCCGATCCGAGCAGCAGGTTGTACGACAGCGCGAGCGCGGCGAACACCATGCACAGCGACAGCAGCGCCAGCGTCCCGGGCATGTACGTCGGGGTCGGCAGGATTCCCGGGAGCGAAAGGTTGAGCAGCGGCAGCACCGCCATGAAGACCACCAGTGCGACGCCGACGATCGCGGGGACGAAGCGACGCACGCGAGCCCCCGAGTCATCCCCCCGGGGTGCCTGAGCCTGTCGAAGGGTCATGCCTTCCTCCCGAGGAGTCCGCTCGGGCGCACCAGCAACACGAGTGCCAGGAGGATCACGACGATGAAGTCGCCGGTGCCGCCGAGGTAGAAGTTCGCGAACTGCTGCAGCACCGCGACGAGCACCGACGCGACGGCGGCACCGGTGAGCGACCCGAGGCCGCCGACGACGGTCACGATGAACGCGAAGATGAGCAGCGTCTGTCCGAGGTGGGCCGAGACGAACGTCGAGTAGTGCATCGCCAGCACGCCGCCGATGCCGGCCGCGGCGCCGCCGATGGCGAAGACGAGGGTGAACGAACGCCGCACGTCGATGCCGAGCGCGGTGACCATCGAGCGGTTCTCGACGCCGGCCCTGATGATCATGCCGTAGCGGGTCTTCTGCAGGAACAGCACGAGCGCTGCCAGCACGAGCACGGCGGCGATCATGAGCACCCAGTACGTGTTGGGGATGCGGGCGCCGAGCACCTCGGTGGTCTGCTTGAGCCACGGGGGTCCGGCGATGTGGATCGGATCGGTGCCCCAGATGCCCTCGAACAGCGCGACGGCCGCGAACGAGAGGCCGACGGTGACCAGCACCTGTTCGATGTGCCGCTCGTACAGCGGGCGGATGAGCACGAGCTCGGTCAGGGTGGCGAAGACCGCGCCGACGGCGGCGCCCGCGAGCACCGACAGCAGGAAGGATCCCCACGATGCCGTGCCGAGCGCCTGCGCCACCATCCAGCCCATGAAGGCGCTCAGCGTGAGGAACGCGCCGTGCGCGAAGTTGAGCACGTGCATGAGGCCGTAGATGAGGCTGAGGCCGCTCGCGACCAGGAAGTACAGGGCGCCGAGGCCGACGCCGGTGATGAGGGTGAGGACGAGGGTGCTCATGCGGCGTGCTCCACGTGGACGCCGAGGAGCCGGCGTGTGAGGTCTTCATCGTCGAGGATGTCGCGTGCCTTGCCGACGTGGGCGACGCGTCCGCCCGCGATCACGATGGCGTCGTCGGCGAGCCGCCGCACCACCTCGAGGTTCTGCTCGACGAGCAGGATCGGGACGGTCTTGGACGCTTCCTGCAGCGCGTCGGCGACCTCGGTGACGATCTTCGGCGCGAGGCCCTTGGTGGGTTCGTCGACGAGCAGCAGGATGTTGTCGTTGATCAGCGCACGCGCCACCGACACCATCTGCTGCTGGCCGCCCGAGAGCGTGCCCGCCTGCTGGTCCCGCCGCGCGACGAGGTCGGGGAAGAGCTCCGCGACGAACTCCCGCCGAGGCTGCCGCTGCCGCTCGGCGAGGGCGAGGTTCTCGGCGACGGTGAGCTTCGCGAAGACCTCGCGGTCTTCGGGCACGTACCCGACACCGCGGCGCACGATGCGGTGGGTGGGCAGTCCGTCGATGCGCTCGCCGGCGAGGCGGACCTCGCCGCGGCGTGAAATGAGACCGAGGATGCCGCGCAGCGTCGAGGTCTTGCCGACGCCGTTGCGCCCCAGGACCGCGGTGATGCCGGTGGCGGGGACGTCGAACGAGACGTCCTCGACGACCTGCTGGCCCGCGATGGTGCAGCGCAGGTTGCGCACGGTGAGGACGGGCGGAGCCGAGGCGCCCCCATCGGGCGGTGCCGCGCTCATGCGGCCTCCGTTCCGGTCGACCCGGTGCCGAGGTACGCACTCTGCACCAGAGGGTTCTCCATGATCCGCTGCGGGGTGTCGTAGGCGATGATCGCGCCGAAGTACATGACGGCGACCTTCTCCACGAGTCCCATCAGCACGTCGATGTGGTGCTCGACCATCAGCAGCGTGCAGCCCTTCTCGCGCTGCATCGCCCGGATGTTCTCGACGAGGCCGGGCACGTCGCCCGAGCCGACGCCGGCCATCGGCTCGTCGAGCAGCACGATGCTCGACTCCGTGGCCAGCAGCACCGCGATCTCGAGCTTGCGCTTGTCGCCGTGCGAGATATCGCCGGCCATCGCGTCGCGCATGTGGCTGAGCCCGACGATGTCGAGCTTGTCGCGTGCCAGCTCGGTCGCGGCATCCGTCCGCCTCGGGAAGCGCAGCAGGGACCCCGAACCGCCGAGCGACACCTGAGCCGCGAGGCGCACATTCTCGAGCACCGTCAGCTTCGGGAACAGGCTCGCCGTCTGGAAAGTGCGCCCCAGCCCCGCCCGTGCTCTCGCCGGGACCGAGGCCGTGGTGATGTCGCGGTCGTCCAGCACCACCCGGCCCGAGGTGGGCTTCATCAGTCCCGAGATCACGTTGAAGAGCGTGGTCTTGCCTGCGCCGTTCGGACCTATGACTCCCACCAGCGACCCGGCGGCGACCTCGAGTTCGACGTCTTTGAGGATGGTCGCGCCGCCGATCTGGAGGCCGAGGCCCTCGATGCGCAGCGGCGAGCCGCGGCGCGCGGTATCGCCGACCGGTGGCGCGGACGGAACGGACGTGCTCATGGGCGCGGTGCCTCTCGTTGTACCTGGTCGTCGAGCGACGAGCGCAGCGAGCAGACGAGACGTGTTGCCACGCGGGGTGCCGTCTCGCTGCGCTCGTTCGCCGACATGGGCTCGCTGGATGCCGCCGCTACTCGGCCTCGGCCGGCGCTACGTCGTCGGCAGAGACGGTGTCGACGAGTTCGGGCACGAACGTGCCGTCCTTCGCGACGAGCTTGGCCTGGTACATCTCCTGGATGAGGGCGTGGTCGCTCGCGCGGACCGTCATGGCGCCCTTCGGCCCGTCGAACTCGAAGCCCTCGAGCGCGGACACCATCGCGTCGACGTCGCCCTGGCCCTCCTTGATCGCCTGGACGATCATGATCGCCGCGTTGAAGCCGTCGGGGCTGAACAGGTCGGGCGTGCCGCCCGCGTCCTCGATCGCCTCCACCATCGCGGTGCTGACGTCGTTGTCGACAGCACCCGGGAAGTAGTGGTTCAGGAAGTTGATCTTCTCGGATGCCTCGCCATAGGCGCCGAACGTCGCCGAGTCGCCGAGCCCGGTCACGACCGGGATCTCGTCGAGGACGCCCTGCTGGCTCATCGCCTGCCACATCGCTCCCGACGTGGCGCCGGCCCACGCGACGAACACGAGGTCGGGGGTGCCGGCGAGCACCTGCTGGGCGAACGGCGTGAACTCGGTGGCGTCCTCGGCGACGAGGACCGAGTTGACCGTGGCGCCCTTGCCGCCGAGGATCGCCTCGACCGCGGCGACGTTGCCCTGACCGAAGGCGTTGTCCTGGGCGAACACGGTCACGGTCTTGCCCTCGATGTCGTCGAGGAAGGTGCCCGCGGTCGCGACATCCTGCGCGCTCTGACGGCCGGAGCGGAACGTGTAGTCGTTGACCCCGGTGATCGCGTCGGCGGCGGCCGGGCCCGAGATGTACAGCACCTGGTTCTGCTCGGCCTGCTCGGCGACCGCGAGCGCGACGCCCGACGATGCCGTGCCCGCGATGATGTTGACACCCTCGCCGATGAGCTCCTTGACGGCGGTGACCGCCTTGTCGGGGTCGCCCGCGTCGTCGCGGTTCTCGATGGTGATGGTCGTGCCGTCGATCTCGCCCGTGCCGTCGGTGGCGTAGTCCAGGCCGGCCTGGAACCCGTCGAGGTACTGCTTGCCGTAGCCGGCGAGCGGACCGGACTCGCTCGTGACGATGCCGACGGTGACCTCTTCGGGTCCGCCGCCGTCGGTGGACTCGCCGCTCGGCTCTGCCGACGGCGCGCACGCCGCCAGCGCCAGCGCTGCCGTGAAGACCACGGAGCCCAGGAGCAACTTCTTCGTAACCCGCATGTGCGTGCCTTTCCCCATTGGAAGGATCTGGTGCCTCGAACGGTGCTTCATCTCAAACATGAGATCCGATTCAGGTTCTTGCAATCTAGGAAACGCACGGCCTCGGCGCAAGTCGAGGGGCCAGGTTGCGCGGTGTCGTTACCCAATCGGGACTTGCAGCCAATTTGGATACCACGGGTATATACCGCCGGTATGCTTGTGCGGTGACACACGATGAGGACATCGAGACCCTCATCGTCGCCGCCCACGCGCTGACCCGCGTCGCGGCGCTCGAGACAGCGAACGAGACACCCGCTGCGCAGTGGCGCACGCTCACGATCCTCCGCGACCACGGTGCACTGCGGATCGGCGAGCTCGCCCGCCTCAGCCGCGTGACACAGCCCGGCATGACCCGCCTCGTCGGTCAGATGACCGTGCACGGACTGGTCGCGAAGACGACGGATGCCGCAGACTCGCGAGCCACGGTCGTCGAGGTGACGCCGCTGGGCCTCGAGGCGCTGCAGACGTGGCTGCTGCAGCTGACCGCCGCCCTCGCGCCGCACTTCGACAACCTCGAGCCGGCGGAATGGGACGCGCTGCGGACGACGGCCGCCGTCCTGACTCGCAAGCTCGATCGAAGGCGCACCGCACCCCTCGCCGACGCCGCGGAGGCGGCCCGATGAGCGCGCACGGCGGCTCGGCCGTCTCGGTATGGCGTCAGCCCGCACAGGTCTGGGCGGTGGCGTTCGCCTGCGTCGTGGCCTTCATGGGCATCGGCCTGGTCGACCCCATCCTTCCCGCCATCGCGGAGTCGCTCGATGCGAGCCCGGTGCAGACGGAGCTGGCCTTCTCGCCGTTCCCGCTCGGTTTCGGCGCGATGGGCATCGGCTTCACGTTCTTCGGCTGGGGTGTCGCGCTGGCGGTCACGAGCGTGTGGGTCGCGCCGCTGCTGCTGCGGTTCCTGGCGCGGACGACCGTGATGCTCCTAACGCTGCCACTGCTGGCGATCGACCTCGTCGTCGCCGGCATCCTCGTCGAGGATGCGACGGCGCTTGTCGTCTGCATCATCGTCGGCGGTCTGCTGCTCGGCATCATGAACACCGTGCTGACGGAGTCCGTCATGGAGGCGACCGACCTCCCCCGCTCCGTCGCGTCGTCCTCATACTCGGCCGTCAGGTTCCTCGGCGGTGCCGCCGCTCCCCCGGTCGCCGCCTGGCTGTGGCACGCGTACGGTCCGACGGTGCCGTACCTGTTCGCCGCGGCATCCATCCTGGTCGCCACCGCGACGATCCTCTTCGGCCGGCGCGCCCTCGCCCGCATCGACGAGCGCGAAGCGGATGCCGCCGACGAGGCCGCCGCCGTGCTCGTCGGCGACGCCGCCTGAGGCGACCGCCGGTCGCCGAGCCGGTCTGTCGTCGTGTGCGAGCCCGCCGCCGCCGGGGTCCTGCTACGTGCGGAGCTCACGCAGAGCCGTCAGCTCACGCAACGCACGTTGTTCACGGCCCCGTAGACATTCGCGTAGCTGCCTGCGTAGGCGGTGGCGTGCACCGTGGTTCCCGACCGGGCCTGCGCGTAGCCGGTAGGTCGGTCGTTCGCGATGGACCGGACCGTGAACGCGGAGACGGTCGGATTGCCGCACGAGCTCCACGAGAGCTTCGCGCCCTGGGCCCCGTATCCGTCGAAGACGCACACGTTGCCGGTCGTGCAGCCGCCGATCGTCCGCGTGCTCACCCCTGACGGCGTCTCCAGCGCCATTCCCAGCTCAGGCCATACCGCGTGGTTCTCGTCGAGGAGCACTCCACCGGGTACCTCCTCCATGACCGCGGCGATCCTCGGCTCCGGGACGAGCTCCCCCGTCGAAGCCGACGCACCCTGCGGTACGCCCAGCACGCCGATCAACACGGCGGCTACCGCCCCGATCGCTGCAAGCCTTGCGCGTGAACTGCCCATCATCTCCGCTTCCCGTCAATCGGTGCCCCACATCCGGTACGAGATCACCGCCCCGGCCGGGACGATCCCGTCCGGAGTCACACGCGTCGACTCGACGCCGACGATGCGGCCCGTCTCCGCGGAGATCAGCACCATGTCCTCCACACCCGGGAAGATCGACGTCGTCTCCAGGCCGACCACATCTCGGCCAGCACGGTCCGTTCCCGATCCGAGGACGGTCATCCCGCCGGACTCCTCGAGGATACGCAGCAGCTGCCCCTGCTGCTCGTTCGTGAGCGTCCACTGCTCGAACACTCCTGTCACCGCCTGGATCACGTCGCTCGCCGTCGGCGACTCCGGCATCCCGAACGCGGTCAGCAACGCGAACATGTCTTCGCGGGATGCGCCCGGGAGATCCACGACCGGCGTGTTCCACTGCCCGGCTGCGAACTCCATCTCCGAGAGAATCTCGCCGGGCGCGGTGGCCTCTCCCTCACCCTGTCGGGCGGCGCCCGCAGGCCAGTAGGGCTCCCCCGCGACGACCGTCATGCGACCCGACAGGTCGGGGTTCCACTCCAAGGTCATCACCTGCGGGACGATCTCGGACCGTTGCTCATCCACATCGACCGACAAACCCCACGACTCCGACCGCGCGAACCTCGACGGCACCTCAGGTCCCGGAGCCGCAGCCAGCTTCTCCTCGGCCATGCGGACGACCTCCTCGACAGTGCCGCCGGAGGTGAAAGCGATCGGGGCGGGGGTCACCGCCGCCGCAGGCGCACGCGGAACAAGGATCGACACCGCCGCAACAGCGATGACCACGAACGCCGCAGCTGCCGCCCACATCACTCGCGGAAGCACGCGCGGACGGACATGCCCGGCACCCATGATCCGGTCACGCACCGCCAGCGCCGCCGCGTCCGGTCCGGCATCCAGCGGCGTGCGTGCCGGATTCGAAGCACGCAGCATCGCTGTCAGCCGGTCGTCGTCATTCATCATCCTCACCTCCGTCCGCCGTCAACCCCAATTGGTCCCGCAGCTTCCCGCGCGCCCGACTCAGCGTCGTCCACACGGACCCCGGACTGCAGCGCAACGTCTCCGCAATCTCCCCGGCGGACAGCTCATCCCAGTACGTCAGAATCACCACCCGGCGTTCGTGGCCGGAAAGGGAGGCGACGGCATCTCGCACCGCCACCTTGTCCAAGTCATCCAACGAGCCGGGCTGCACGGCCGCTCCCTGCACCAGCGCATCGATGGCGCGAGACCGGGACCTCGCCCGACGGTCCCGATCCCGCACCTTGTTGTCCGCGGTGCGCAGCAGCCACGGCAACCCCATCGGCCGGTCCGGTTTGAGCTTCTCCCAGGCCAACCCGAACACGTCCGACACCAGTTCGTCGACCTCGTCCCCATCGTCGACGAACGCCTCGACGTGTCGCCTCACCCGAACCCAGAAGTGCTCGAACAGAGCCGCGAACGCAGCCTCCTTCCGCGCAGCGGAGTCGGGCTTCGACGACACAAGCCGCACCAGCCGTTCCGACATCATCACGCGCGACACCACAAGACCACACCGAGACCACCAGGGTCGCGAGTGAAGTCAATGACGTCGAACATGATCATCCGGTCGGGCGAGGGCCGCTTTACGGCCACCGTAACCTGCCACTCGGCCCCACAGCACCTTGATAAGAGGTCACGGAGAAGGTCTGTAAGGAATCGGCCGTTCGCGCAAAAGGCCCTCGCGAGCGCCCACCCCAGCGGCGAGGAGACCTGTCACATTCGATCAGGTAGTCACTCGATTGGAGAGCCATGACAGACAACCGTTCATCGACCACGACAGTCGTCGGATACCTGCTCTGGACTCTCTTCGCCCTGTTCCTCGCGGTCGGCGCATGGCTCGGCATCGCCCTTCCGTTGCTGTTCGGGGCAACAGGCCGGCTTCCGTTCGCGCTTCTCGCCCTCGCGGCCGCCGTGACAGCCGTCAGCGTCAACACAGCCGTCCAGTACCGCTCAGCTCGCTAGGTGGGGACTGCTGCGGCTCGGAGAGTGTGGTCGCTGAATCCGTCGCCCGGAAAGACAGAAGCCCGGCACCTCGTCTGCAACGAGCTACCGGGCTTCTTGTCTGGTGCACCCCCTGGGACTTGAACCCAGAACCCACTGATTAAGAGTCAGTTGCTCTGCCGATTGAGCTAGAGGTGCGTAGTTCACAACGTGGCGAACCGAGGACCAACATTAGCATCACGATCGCGTCTCGTGAAATCGAGACGGGAACGCCCCGGCTATCCTTGACCCGTGCCCACCACTCCCCCCTCGTCGACGTTCGACACGCCGTTCGAGGGAGATCTGGGGCCCGACCTCGAGCTGGCGCTGCGGCTGGCGGACGCTGCGGACGCGGCCTCCATGTCCCGCTTCGATGCCGCGGATCTCGACATCCGGTTGAAGGCCGACGCCAGCCACGTGACCGAGGCGGATCTCGCGACCGAGCGGGCCCTGCGAGCGCTGCTCGAGACCGAGCGTCCCGCCGACGGTGTCTTCGGCGAGGAGTACGGGATCACGGGCGACTCGAACCGGCAGTGGATCATCGATCCGATCGACGGCACCGCCAACTACCTCAAGGGCATCCCGATGTGGACGACCCTGATCGCCCTCGCGATCGACGGCGTGCCGCGCGTGGGAGTGGCGAGCCAGCCCGCGATCGGCCGGCGCTGGTGGGCGGCCACGGGGCTCGGCGCCTGGACCACCACGCCGTCAGGAGGCACCCGGCGTCTGGGCGTGTCGGCGGTCGATGCGATCGCCGATTCCAGCGTGAGCTTCCAGAGCATCGGACAGTGGCGGGATGCCGGCAAGCTCGATGCCCTCGAACGACTCACGTCGTCGGTGTGGCGTGACCGCGGCTACGGCGACGCATGGCCGTACATGCTGCTCGCCGAGGGCCGCCTCGAGTTCGTCGCCGAGTTCGGCGTCAAGGAGTACGACATCGCCGCGCTGGTGCCGATCGTGACGGAGGCGGGCGGCAGGTTCACGTCGTTCGACGGCCGTGATTCGCTGGCCGAAGGCTCGTCCCTCGCTACGAACGGCGTCCTCCACGACGCGTATCTCGACCTGCTCCACTCCCCCTGACACCCACCCGCCTCCCTTCCCCCACGGAGACTTCACCGATGCCTGCCCCTCGCATCCTCGGCGCCGCTGCCGCCCTCGTCCTGTCCGCGGTCCTCCTGTCGGCGTGCGCCGCCGATCCGGAAGCCGCACCAGAGGAGACGGGCAACGCGGCCACGCCGACAACCGCCGCTCCCGAGCCGTCGGCCACCCCCGATCCCGAGCCTGAGGCCGGGGCCGCCGAAGATCCGACGTGCGACACGCTTATCGGGCCTTCGGTCGTCGCCGACTACGAGAGTGTCGGCTGGACCTCGCAGGCGTCGCCGCTCTACATCGGCAGCACCGAGATCGAGGACGGCCTGCAGTGCATGTGGGCCGACTTCGAGGGCCCCGCCGGTGACCACGGGGCGATGTTCGGCTGGGCCCCGATCTCCGAGGACGAGGCCGCCGACGCGCAGGATGAGCTCGTCGCGCAGGGCTGGGTGCGCGAAGACGATGCCGCGGGTGTCTACATCACCGAGAGCGCCGAGACGGCGATCGCACCGGATGCCGAGGGATACGGCATGACGTACTTCTTCGCGAGCGGCCACGTGACCGTCTCCGACACCAAGCAGGGTCTGCTGCTGATCGAGTGGCCGAAGGGCTGACGTCCGTCCGCGCTCGCTGAGCGAGCGAGCACGATCGGACCCGGCGTGCGCACCGCGTAGGCTCGAACGCTATGGCAGTCGGCGCGACGATGTACACCTTTGCAGTTCAGCTGGCCGACGTCGATCGGGGGGTCTACGAGGATCTGTCGGTCCGCGTGGCGCGGCATCCGTCCGAGACCGACGCCTTCATGCTCACCCGGGTGCTGGCCTACTGCCTCGAGTACGAGGAGGGCATCGCGTTCAGCGAGGGCGTCTCGGCCACCGACGAGCCGGCGGTGCTCGTGCGCGACCTCACCGGTGCCCTTGTCGCCTGGATCGAGGTGGGGGCTCCGGATGCCACGCGCCTGCACACCGGCAGCATGCAGGCCGAGCGCACCAGGGTCTACACGCACCGCGATCCGGCGAAGGTCGCCGCGCCGTGGGCCGGGAAGCGGATCCACCGCGGCGACGAGATCCTGCTCCACAGCTTCGACCCGGGTTTCGTCGACGCGGCCACGGCCGTGCTCGAGCGGCGCAACACGATGACCGTGTCGATCACGGAGCGGCGGATCTACCTGGACCTCAACGCGACGAGCTTCGAGACCGACGTGCACACGCAGCCGGCCGCCTGACCTCGGTATCGCGGCTCAGCCCGGAGGAAGTTCTCGCGCGCCAGCGGTGCGATCTCGAGTCCGTCGGCGTCCTCTCGCGTGACCCACCGCAGCTCTTCGATCTCGGCGCCGATCACCGGCTGCTGCGCCCCGATGTCGGTGGCGAACACGTCGGCGACCACCAGGAATCCTGGTTCGTTGGCCGCCGCGGCGGTGTACGAGCCGAGCGGCCGCAGCGCTTCCGCATCGACCGAGATCCCCAGCTCCTCCCACAGCTCGCGGCTCAGCGTCTGGCTCGGCGACTCGCCAGGCTCGGGCTTGCCGCCGGGCTGCATGAACGCCGTCGTGCCGGCCTTGCGCACCAGCAGCAGCTCGTCGCGTTCGTTGACGATGACCGCAGCCGAGACACGGATGCTGCGGGCGCGGGTCGGGGCGGCATCCGAAGTGGTCACGAAGGCACGCTAACAGCTACCGCGCATGGCGCCCGGCGTAGAATCACGTGTGCTTCCCGATTCCTCCGCCCCCTCCGACCTGCCGCCGAGCGGCATCGACCCGGACGATCTCGCGACCACTCTGCGCGTGCTCGACAACATGGCGGGCCTCGACGAGACGCACCCCGACTTCGTCGCCGTCCGCCGTGCCACCGCGGCGATGTTCAAGGCCGTGAAGAAGGTGCGGCGGCGTGAGATCCGCGACGCGATCGCGCAGGCCGACCGTGCGGTCGTCGCCGCCACGGCAACCGGGGCGCCCGACCGGATCGACGACGAGACGCGCGGCATCCCGATCTCGACGGCGACGACCGCCCCCACCGCCGGCACTCTCCTCAAGGCCCGCGGCTGCTACATCTGCAAGCAGCCGTACACCGTGGTCGACGCGTTCTACCACCAGCTCTGCCCGACCTGCGCGGCGATGAGCCACGCCAAGCGCGAAGCCCGCACCGATCTGACCGGCAAGCGCGCGCTGCTCACCGGCGGGCGGGCGAAGATCGGGATGTACATCGCCCTGAGGCTGCTCCGCGACGGCGCGCATACGACGATCACCACCCGCTTCCCCCGCGATGCCGTGCGCCGCTTCAGCAGCCTGCCCGACGCGCCGGAGTGGATCGACCGGCTCAAGATCGTCGGCATCGACCTGCGTGATCCCGCGCAGGTGATCGGCTTGGCGGAGGATGTCGCGGCCGCCGGCCCGCTCGACATCCTCATCAACAACGCCACCCAGACGGTACGCCGTTCGCCGGGCGCGTATCAGCCGCTCGTGGATGCCGAGCTCGCGCCTCTGCCGGACGGGCCGCTGCCCGAGCTCGTCACGTTCGGCCACACCAACGACCGGCACCCGCAGGCGCTGGAGCGCTCGGTGACCGCCCACCCGATCCTCGCCGCGGCAGCCGCTCGCGCCGACGAGCTGACCGAACAGGCCATGTCCGCCGGATCCAGCTCGCTCGAACGCCTCGCCGCAGGCACGGCGATCGACGCCGGCGGGCTGATCCCCGACCTCGAGCACACCAACTCGTGGGTGCAGAGCGTCGACGAGGTCGACCCGCTCGAGATGCTCGAAGTGCAGCTGGCGAACACGACCGCGCCGTTCCTGCTCGTCTCCAAGCTGCGGCCGTCGATGGCGGCCAGCACTGCGCGCCGCACGTACATCGTGAACGTGAGCGCGATGGAGGGCGTCTTCAATCGCGGGTACAAGGGGCCGGGGCATCCCCATACCAACATGGCCAAGGCCGCCGTCAACATGCTCACCCGCACGAGCGCGCGCGAGCTCTTCGAGACCGATCGCATCCTGATGACGAGCGTCGACACGGGCTGGATCACCGACGAGCGCCCGCACCCGACCAAGGTGCGTCTGGCCGAGGAGGGCTTTCACGCGCCCCTCGACCTCGTCGACGGCGCCGCGCGGGTCTACGACCCGATCGTGCGCGGCGAGGCGGGCGAAGACCTGTTCGGCGTGTTCCTCAAGGACTACGCCCCCGGCGCATGGTGAACCTGCCCGAGCCGGGTCACCGCGTGGTCGTGCGGTACCTGCTGCCGACCGGGCAGGCGACGGACGCGCTCGGCGAGCTGTTGAGCGCGGATGCCGAGACCGTGGTCGTCGACGGCAAGCGCGGCGTCGAGCGCATTCCGCGGGGCGCGATCATCGCGGCGAAGGAAGTGCCGCCGCCGCCCGCACCTCGGCGGGCGGCAGCGTTCTGAGCCACGCCGTCGCTCAGAACCGCAGCAGCACCTTGCCGGAGCGTCCGGGCACGGCGCTCGCCGCGGCGGCGGACCGCGCCTCTTCGAAGGAGTAGACGGCATCCACCGGGAGCGCGACCTCGCCCGACCCGATGCGCTGCACCAGCTCGGCGAACAGCGCGCCGCGGGTGGCGGCATCCATCGTCCGGCTCACCGTGCTGCCCCAGAAGCCCTTCACCGTCGCCTGCTTGAAGATCAGGTCGCCGGCCGACAGCTTCAGGGTGCTCGACCCCATGGAGCCGAACGAGACCAGTGTGCCGCCCTCGCCGAGCAGCGACAGGAGGTCGCCGGCGGCGTCGCCGCCGACCGAGTCCACCGCTGCGCGCGGCGCATTCTCGCCCAGAATCTCTGCGGCCCGCTCGCGCCAGCCGTCGGATTCGGTGGAGACGACATCATGGATGCCGAGCCCGGCCAGCTCCGTCACGCCCGCGTCGCGCCGCACGAGTCCGAGGACGTGCACGCCGCGCGCCGCCGCGAACTGCGCCACAAGCTTGCCGACAGCGCCGTTGGCGGTGTTCTGCACGATCCAGTCCCCCGGCTTCACGTCCAGGTAGTCGAGCAGGCTCAGCGCACTGAAGGGCATGGAGATGAGCTGCGCGGCGGTCTCATCGTCGATGGAGTCCGGGACGGGAACGAGACCGGCAGCCTTGGTCACGAAGAACTCGCTCCAGACTCCGAACGTGCCGCCCGTGGTCACGCGCTGCCCGACCTGCAGCTGCTCGACGCCCTCGCCGAGCGCATCGACGACGCCATAGGCCTCGGTTCCGGCGCCGGCGGGCAGCTCGGGCTTGAAGCCGTAGGTGCCGCGGATCGTCCAGAGGTCGTGGTTGTGGATCGGGGAGAGCACCGTACGCACCCGCACCTGACCCGCGCCGGGCTCGGGGAGCGGTCGCTCCGCGACCTCCAGAACGTCGGTCGCGTCGCCGAAGGTGGAATGGATGAGTGCGCGCACGGTGGTGCTCCTAACGAGATTCATGGCTGCCGGATCGAGCAGCCACTCGGTGTTATAGCCCAGCATCCCTCGAACTCATTCCCCCTCGCCCGTCGCGACGAGCCGTCGACCGGTCCGCGGACATCGCCCGCCCGGCCGACGGTTAGCCTGAGAGCGAACGACGAGAGGCGACCCGGGAATGAGCACACGAGACACACACGGCGACATGCACGCTTGCGTGCTCCCGGCCTGATCGCCATGAGCACACCCCCTCACGGCACGCGCCGCATCCAACTGACCCTGCACAGGCCCTGGTTCGCCCTCTACGCCCGCATCAAGCCGACGCTCGTGATCGCGGGCCGCGGCCAGCCGGCCCAGTGGGGACTGGGCACCTGGCAGGTCCCGGCGGACGAGACCGTCGTGGTCGGGGTGTTCCTGTTCAACCGGATGTGGCGCTTCGGGCAGGCCGAGTTCGCCCTCGAGCCCCACCATGCGCCGGCTCTGCGATATCAGGCACCGGCGCTGCCCTTCCTCCCTGGCCGGATCCGCGTCCATACCCAGGGATCGTCAGTCCCCGGATGACAGCGCCCTGAATCCGCCGCGGCGGACGCAAGAGCATGGAGGCAACCCCTCGAACAAGGAGCCTCCCTCATGCCGAAGACCCTCGACATCCCCGTTCCCGACCTCACCGGCAGACTCGCCCTCGTCACCGGCGCGAGCGACGGCGTCGGCTTCGAGATCGCCGCACGCCTCGCGCGCGCCGGCGCCGGCGTCCTCATGCCGGTCCGCAGCCCGCAGAAGGGCGAGACCGCCGCGGCGCGGATCCGCGAGCGGACGCCGGATGCCGACATCCGTGTCCTGCCGCTGGATCTGTCGTCGCTCGAGTCGGTGTCGTCCCTCGCCGATCGGCTCCTGGCCGACGGGCGGCCGATCGACCTTCTCATCGCGAACGCGGGTGTCATGAACCCGCCCACTCGGCAGCTGTCCGCCGACGGATTCGAGCTGCAGCTCGCGACCAACCACCTCGGGCACTTCGCGCTCGTCGCACGGCTGCTGCCCCTCCTCCGCGCCGGACGCGCACACATCACCAGCCAGGTGAGCATCGCCGCCGATCAGGGCGCCGTCAACTGGGACGACCCGAACTGGCAGCACGGCTACGACCCGATGAAGGCGTACAGCTCGTCGAAGATCGCGTTCGGCCTGTTCGCGATGGAGCTGCAGCGGCGGTCGGATGCCGCGGGCTGGGGCCTGCGCAGCAACCTCTCGCACCCCGGGATCACGCCGACGAACCTGCTGTCCGCGCAGCCCGGGATGGGCCGGCCCGACGACACCACGGCGGTGAAGTTCATCCGGGCGATGTCGCGGCGCGGCATCCTCGTCGGCACCCCGTCCTCTGCGGCGCTGTCGGCCGTTCATGCGGCGACGAGCCCCGATGCACGCGGCGGGCGTCTCTACGGACCCAAGGGCTTCCGCCACCTGAGCGGACTGCCGGCCGAGCAGCCGCTGTACTCTCGGCTGCAGAGCGAGGCCGATGGGGGGCGCATCTGGGAGCTGTCGGAGCAGCTCACCGGCGTGCGAGTGCCGGCGTGACCGCCGTCCACGGAGGGATCCGCGATCCCTGGCTACGGACCGACGGATGCCGCAGACTCGGATGATGGACAGAGCACAGCTCGCCGACTTCCTGCGTCGACGTCGCGAAGCCCTCCAGCCTGAAGACGTCGGGCTCCGGCGTGGGCCTCGGCGGCGCACGTCGGGTCTGCGCCGCGAGGAGGTCGCCGCGCTCTGCGACATGTCCTCGGACTACTACAGCCGGCTGGAACAGGCCCGCGGGCCGCAACCGTCCGAGCAGATGCTCGCCGCCATCGCTCGAGGCCTGCGGCTGACGCTCGACGAGCGCGACCACCTGTTCCGCCTCGCCGGTCACACCGCGCCGACGCGGACGCTGCGCAGCGAGCACGTATCGCCCGGCCTCATGCGCGTGCTCGACCGCCTCGCCGACACGCCCGCCCAGGTGATGACCGAGTTCGGCGAGACCCTCGCCCAGACCCCCGCGGCCCGCGCACTGTTCGGCGATGAGACCCGCTTCGACGGGTACATGCGCAGCGTCGGCTACCGCTGGTTCCTGGATCCGTCGGCCCGGGATGTCTACCCCGTGGAAGACCACCCGATGCACTCGCGGGCCTTCACGGCCGACATCCGCACTGCCTACGCGAAGTTCGGCGCCAGCTCGCGCGCCGGCGCTATGGTCGACGCGCTGCTCGCCGAGAGCCCCGAGTTCGCACAGCTCTGGGAGGCGCACGAGGTGCGCTCCACGCACCCGCGGGAGAAGCGGCTGCAGCACCCCGAAGTCGGCGTGATGGACATGCATTGCCAGTTCCTCGTCGATCCCGAACAGGGCCAGACGCTGCTGGTTCTCACCGCCACCCCGGGCACCGAGAGCTACGACCGGCTGCAGCTGCTGTCGGTGATCGGCACACAGCAGCTCGCGGCGGGCCGCTGAGACGTCGCCGCGAGGCTGGCGAGGGGCGGGCGAGACGAAACGCCC
This sequence comes from Microbacterium sp. LWS13-1.2, assembly GCF_040144835.1. NCBI lineage: Bacteria > Bacillati > Actinomycetota > Actinomycetes > Micrococcales > Microbacteriaceae > Microbacterium > Microbacterium sp. LWS13-1.2. The sequence goes on along the minus strand of NZ_CP151632.1, from coordinate 190,590 downwards.
CGAGACCCGGGGCGTTTCGTCCGCCTGCGGTCGACGATCCGTTGCCGGGTTCAGTCGCGCGGCGGGTTCGCCGGCAGCCACTCGTCCAGCGTCGTGCCGAACACCTGCACACCCTCCACCGGCATGAGCGTGCGCTCGTGCATGCGCGCGCCGAAGTAGGGGGCCTCGGGGTCGGTCACGACCTGGCGCGGGTCGCCACGGAACGCCAGCCCGCGGCGCACCAGCTCGTCGAGTCCCATGACCTCGGGCCCTGCGATCTCGATGTCGGCGTTCAACGGCCCACCGGCTGCGGTGCGCGCGACGGCCGTCGCGACGTCCTCCGCGGCGATCGGCTGCATGAGGTTGTTCGGCAGGTGGATGCCGTCGTCCTTGCCCGACACCGCGGCGATGCCGCCGATGAACTCGAAGAACTGCGTCGCGTGCACGAGCGAGTACGGGATGCCCGACTCACGGATGAGCTTCTCCTGCGCCGTCTTGGCCGCGAAGTAGTCGATGTCGTTGGGCCGATCGGTCCCGACGATCGTGAGGGCCACGTAGTGTCCGACGCCCGCCTCCCGCGAAGCCGCGACGAGGTTGTTCGTCGAAGTGGTGAAGAACTGCATCACGTCGTCGGGTGCGAACGAAGGCGAGTTCGACACGTCGACGACGACATCCGCGCCCTGAAGCACCTCGGCGAGGCCCTCGCCGGTGATGGTGTTGACGCCCGAGTTCGGCGACGCGGGGACGGCCTCGTGCCCGTGTTCGGTGAGCTTCGCGACGACCTTCGAGCCGATGAGCCCGGAGCCTCCGATGACGACGACCTTTGCCATGATGTGCCTTTCGTTCGAGGAGCGCGGGAGGTGTGCGCTCATCAGCTACGACAGGGCAGGCGCTCGATCTGTGACAGCGGGGTCAGTCGACGCGCCAACGACTGAGCTTGTCGGGGTTCACGACGAGCCATGCCTGCACGACGAGACGCCTGCGCACACGGATACCCAGGACCCCGGTCACCACCCGGCTACGGCACACGACGAGTCCGGGCACCCCGTTCACCGACGCGATGCGCAGCGACACCTCGGGGCCGAGCAGCACACCGGACAGGTACCGGGTGACCTCCCGCGCACCGCGAAGCGCCGCCGGCGGTGCGGCCACGACTCCGCCGCCGTCGACGGTCAACTCGACGCCGGCGTGCATCATTCGTCGCAGCTCACACGGGTCGCCCGTCGCTGCGGCCGCAACGAGCGCGTGCGCGACGCGATCGTGCTGCACGGCGCTCGCCCTCGAACCCCGCGGGAAGACGTGCAGCCACGACGCGCGACGTGGGCTGGTCACGCCCCGACCTGGGCGACGTGCCCGAGCTTGTCCGGGCTCATCACCCAGTGGATCTGACGGATGCCGTCCGCCGACGCCGTGATCATCGCCACGGTGGTGACGACCCCGTCCTCGGAGATCGTCGCCGCGGGCTGTCCGTTGAGATGGACCCAGTCGACGGTCTTGCCGATCCAGAAGTGGCTCGAGAACGCGGCGACGAACTTCGCGACGCGGCTGCGGCCGGCCACCGGAATGCGGGCCGCCAGCTTGACGCCGTTGCCGTCGGTGGTGCTCACGACATCCTCGGCGAACAGCCGCTCGAGGCCCGTCACGTCACCCTTCTGCGCAGCGACCAGGAACGCCTCGAGCAGGCGCCGCTGCTCGGCGGCGGCGACCTCCGCCTTGCGGGCCGACGCGAGGTGCTTGCGAGCACGGCTGACGAGCTGACGGGCACTCGCGACGGTGGCGCCGATGACATCGGCGATTCGCTCGTACGGGTAGTCGAGCGCCTCCCGCAGGATGTACGCGGCGCGTTCGGTCGGCGAGAGCTTCTCGAGCACGAGGAGGATGGCGAACTGCAGCGCTTCGCCGCGTTCGGCGCCGAGAGCCGGGTCGTCGTCGGTGTTGACAGGCTCCGGCAGCCACGGCCCGATGTACGTCTCACGACGCGCGTGTGCGGACTGGGTTGCATTGATCGAGAGCCGCGTCGCGACCGTCGCGAGGAACGCGGCGGGCTCGCGGATGTCGGCACGATCCGCGTTCTGCCACCGGATCCAGGTCTCTTGAACGATGTCCTCGGCGTCGGCCACCGTGCCGAGCATGCGGTACGCGATGCCGAAGATGCGGCGCCGGTGCTGGTCGAAGACGGCGACCGCCTGCACGATGTCGTCGATCTGCTCGCCGGTCTCCGACGTCTGTTCGGTCATGCCCGCCGCTCCTCTCGCCGCGCTCAGCGTACGCCCGCAGCGGCCGGCAGAAGGAGGTCGTCGCCCGCGTGCGGAGCCACCTGCCAGTCGTGGAATCGGGTCGACGCGATGGTCGCTTCGTGGCCGGGCAGCAGCTCCCAGCGATCGAGCTGCGCACCGAAGTACGTCGCGAGCGGGTCGGCGACGACCTCTCGCTCATCGCGGCGGAACCGCAGCTCGCGCTCGGCGAGGTAGCCGAGCTCGAACACCTCGGGGCCGGCATGCTCCGTGACCCCACAGGTCGGACGAGCGAGGGCGGCACGCGCGACCGCCGCGGCGACATCGTCGGCCGCCATCGGCTGGATGAGTGCGTCGGCGACGTGTGCGATGCCGCTGCGGGTGGCGGCATCCGTGATGCTGCGGATGAACTCGAAGAACTGCGTCGCGTGCACGATCGTGAACGGACGGCCCGAGGCCGTCAGGAGACGCTCCTGCTCGGCCTTGGCCTGGAAGTACCCGCCTTCCGAGCGGGCGAGGCGGTCGGTTCCGACGACCGACAGGACGACATGGTGCCGTACCCCGGCGGCATCGCCGTAGGTGAGAAGGTTCAGGGTCGATCCGTTGAAGAACTCGCGGGCACCCGCCTCATCGGTGTAGGACGAGTTCGACACGTCGACGATGGTCTCGACTCCGGCGAGCGCGTCGGCCAGACCCTCCCCCGTGAACGAGTTCACGCCGACCGCCCGTGCGACGACGACGACGTCGTGCCCGGTCGCCCGCAGTCCGGCCACGACCCGTGAGCCGATCAGCCCGGTTCCCCCGATGACAGCGATCCTCATGTCGAACCCTCTCTGTTCATCGCGCGCGGGAAGCGCACGTCTCCAGCTGAGACCGGACGCCGTCGCGATCTGTGACACGTTTCCCTGTTTCGTCGCATTTCGCTTCCGGCGGTCACAACTGCCCGCCGCGGCCGGTCTTGGCTGACAACATCCCTCGTCCACCCTCGAAAGGAACAGACATGTCCGAGCAGGAGCCCACCATCGTCCTCGTCCACGGCGCGTTCGCCGAGTCATCCTCGTGGAACGGCGTCATCGCCCAGCTGCAGCAGCACGACGTCCGCGCGGTGGCCGTCGCGAACCCGCTGCGCAGCCTGGCCGGCGACGCCGCCTACGTGCGTGATGTGCTGGCGTCGATCGACGGCCCGATCGTCCTCGTCGGCCACTCGTACGCCGGGCTCGTCATCACGGAGGCGGCGGCGGGCAACGCCGCTGTCGTCGGCCTCGTCTACGTCGGGGCGTTCGTGCCCGAGACCGGCCAGAGCGCGTTCGACCTGTCGAACAGCGCGCCCGGCAGCACCCTCGGCGACGCGCTCGCCGCGTACCCGGTCTCGAGCGGTGGCAACGAGTTCGTCATCCGTCCGGAGCTCTTCCACCACCAGTTCGCCGCCGACGTCTCCACCGAGGTCGCCGCGCTGATGGCCGCCACGCAGCGCCCGGTCACGCAGGCCGCGCTGTCGGAGGGTCTGCCGACCGAGCACCCGGCGTGGCGCGACATCCCGTCGTGGCATGTCTTCGGCGAGCTGGACCTCAACATTCCGGTGGCCGTGCACCGAGCCGGTGCCGAGCGCGCCGCATCACGAGGCACCCACGAGATCGCCGGTGCCTCGCACGCCATCTCGGTGTCGGAGCCCGCTGCGGTCGCCGCGACGATCGCCGAGGCGGCCAAGGCCTACGTGGCGAGCCTCACCGCGGCAGCGTGACAGACCCGCGGCGCCCCGGACGACGGTCCGGTCTCCGGGGCGCCGCCCCACTCGAGAGGCAACCCATGCTCACCGCATTCCGCACGCCGCTGCGCACCATCGACGCCGGCGAGCTCACCGTCGCCTACATCGACGCCGGTGATCCCGCTGCCGAGCCGGTCGTGCTGCTCCACGGCTTCCCGTACGACATCCACAGCTACGTGGACGTCGTGCCGCTGCTGACGGATGCCGGCTACCGCGTCCTCGTCCCGTCGCTTCGCGGGCACGGGCCCACGGCGTTCCGCGAGGCACGCACCATCCGCTCCGGGCAGCAGGCGGCTCTCGGAGCCGACCTGCTCGCATTCATCGACGCCCTCCAGCTGGAGCAGCCCATCCTCGCGGGCTACGACTGGGGCGCCCGCGCCGCCTGCGTCGTCGCCGCGCTCTGGCCCGAGCGTGTGGGAGGGCTGGTGTCGGTCAACGGCTATCTGATCCAGGACATCTCGGCAGCCGGCATCCCGCTCGCGCCCGGTCTGGAGGCCGGATTCTGGTACTTCTGGTACTTCGCGACCGAGCGCGGCCGCGCCGGCCTGTCACAGGACCCGCGGGGGATCGCCGACGTCATCTGGCGCCGCAACTCCCCCGCCTGGACGTTCGACGACGCCCACCTGGCTCGCGCCGCCGCAGCGTTCGACAATCCCGACTACGTCGACGTGGTCATCCACTCGTACCGACACCGGCTCGGCCTCGAACCCGGTGCACCTCAGCACGTCGACGTCGAGCGGCGCCTCGCCGCGCTGCCGCCGATCACCGTGCCGACAATCACGCTCGACGGCACCGCCGACGGCAACTTCCCCGCGACCGACGGATCGCAGCACGACCGGTTCTTCACCGGCCCGCGCCAGCATCGACAGATTCCGGATGCCGGACACCACCTGCCCGCCGAAGCGCCGCACGCCTTCGCCGAGGCCATCCTCGATGTCGCCGAGCCGCCGGGCGACGGCGCCGGAACCCCCTGAACCGCGCGGCACTCCGGCCGTTTCTCAGTTCCGACTTCGCCGTCGGCGGGAGTGCGGCCGACGACGGCGCGGCGGGGGTTCTACGCTCGGGGCATGCGGTGCGTCGCCTTCATGCGGAACGTCAATCAGGGTCAGCGTGGCCATCCCTCGACGAGCGACATCGTGGCGGGGTTCGCCGACGCCGGATGCCCCGGCGTCCAGACCTTCCAGAGCAACGGCACCATCCTGTTCGACTCCGACGAGCCGGCGTCGGTGGTCGAACAGGCGGCGGACGCGGTCGCGGCGCGGTCGGGCCATGCGCGGGAGATTCTCTGGATCCCGCTGTCCGAACTGGGAGCGGTCGTCGACGAGCACGGCGGCACGCCGGAACCGCGCCGATTCGAGTTCACGCTGCACAGCGGCACCCGCATCGACCCGCACGATGCACGCGTGGCGAGCCTCGCGGCGGAGTATCGCTGCTCCATCGTCGACGCCGGGCAGCGGTGGGCTCTCGTCCGCAACGAGGTCGAGGGCGAAGGCCACGCGACCCCCGTGCTCGAGAACCTCACCGGAAAGCGGGCGACTTCTCGAGGGCTGCCGACGCTGATCCGGCTGGTTGCCCGCTTCGGTTCGTGAGGCCCCGTCGCACGGCACGGCATCCCGTTGCGCCGTCCTAGGCGGTCGGTCCGTCGTGCGCAACCCGGTGTCGGCGCCGGCCTCGCGCACCTAGGCTCGCGTCACATGAGCGAGAACGTCCGCGACTACGACATCGTCCTGCTCGGTGCCACGGGTTTCGTCGGCAGGTTCGTGGCGCGGCACCTGGCAGGATCGGCGCCCGATGGCGTGCGGGTCGCACTCGCCGGCCGATCGCGCTCCCGCCTGGAAGACGTTCGCCGTGAACTGGGCGTCGACTGGCCGATCATCGAGGTGGACACGACGGACGAGACCGCGGTCGCTCGGCTGGCAGCGTCGACATCCGTCGTCGCGACGACGGTCGGACCCTACCTGCGCTACGGCACGGAGGTCGCCGCCGCATGCGCTCGGGCGGGCACCTCGTACGCGGACCTGTCGGGCGAGAGCATCTTCGTCGCGCGCAGCATCCAGCGCAACCACGACGTCGCGCAGAAGAGCGGCGCGAGGATCGTCCATTCGTGCGGCTTCGACTCGATCCCCTCCGACCTCGGCGTCGGCCTCGCCCATGCAGCCGTCGGCGGTGTGCCGATCGTCGCTGCCACGCTGCGGGTGCGGTCGCTGCGCGGCGGCATCAGCGGCGGGACGATCGACTCGCTTCGTCAGCAGATGAGAGAGGCGAAGACGGATGCCTCCGTCCGGCGCCTCATCGCGAACCCCTACGCCCTCACCCCCGGTCCGACCGTCCGCCTGCCGGGTCACGCAGGCAACGGGTGGGGCAAGGAACGCGGCACGTGGCAGGCGCCGTTCGTCATGGGCGCCTACAACCAGCAGATCGTCCAGCGCAGCAACTACCTGACGGGCTGGAGCTACGGCCAGCTCATGCGGTATCGCGAAGTCGTGACGACGGGTCGTGGCGTCGCCGGCTTTGCTGCGGCGGGGGCGCTCGTTCTCGGGACGGCGGCGTTCGTGGGCGCCATGTCGTTCGCGCCGACCCGGGCGATCCTCGATCGCGTGCTTCCGGCACCGGGCACCGGTCCGGGTGGGAATGCCGTCGAGCAGGGCCGCTTCGCCCTCGATGTCGACGTCTACCCCGTCGAAGGCGAGCCGGTGCGCGCCCGCGTCGCGGCCCCGTTTGATCCCGGCTACGGCGGGACCGGCATCATGCTGGCAGAGGCGGCGCTCAGCCTCGCGCTCGACGAACTCCCGGATCGCGCCGGCGTGCTGACGCCGATGGTCGCCATGGGCGAGAGGCTGGCGGATCGGTTGCGGGCTCACCGATTCACGCTGGATGTCGCCCCGCTGAGCTGATCCCGGCGGGCACCCGGCCCCAGGCAAGAGATCGCTCGGGGGTGCGCGGGCCGGTGAGGCGACGGTCTTCCGCCTCGAGCACCCGCGTCAGCCCGCGGAAGTCCCGCAGCAGGATCCGCCTGAGGACGAAGGTCGGCAGCAGAGCCACCAGACGCAACCAGCCCGCGACGTCGCCCGCGTAGTCGGCGAGAACGCGCGTGCCTTCGCCTTCTGGCACGCACACGTACTCGACCCGCGAGTTCCACGGCGACGTGGAGTGCCAGACCACGCGGTGTTCGGGCTCGATGACCTCGAGCACGTCGGCGAAGCGCACCTTGAAGGGACCGAGGATGCGATCGACCGCCCACCAGCGGCTCCCTATCTCCGGCAGTCCCTCGCCGATCCGCTGTCGGAACTCCACTGCCGGTGCGAACTCCGGCCAGCGCGCCGGATCGGCAAGGTACGGAAACACCCGCGCGGGAGGATGAGAGAGCCGCACGTCCAGGCTCACGCGCCGCCACATGGTCGTCACACCATCTCGGGCACCGGGCGGTCGGGATACAGCTCCCGCATCGCCTGCTCGTACTTGCGCTTCATCAGCAGGAGATACAGAAGCCGGATCGGCGCGGGGATGTTCTCCCGCATCCACTCCTCGCGCTCGCCCTCCGGCACGCTCGCGATCAGCAGCCCGACCTGCAGCGCCATGACGTCCTTGCCGAGCTCCTTGCGGTGGGCGGACAGCGTCTCGCGCGTGTGCTTCTCCATCCAATCCCACTCCTGCTGCGACATCACGGCCCCGGCGACCGGCATGATGTCGTCCTCCTCCTGCTGGAGATGCGCCCCCAGAGTGTCGCGCAGCGTCTCGATGTCACCAGCGAACGCGTCCCGAAGACCGGGATCGGCGGTGGCGACCCAGGGCGCCAGCTGCGGCTCGATGCGGGCGAGCTGCGCGGCGACCTCGGCGTGCTGGGCGCGCATCTGGTCGACATGCAGCGTGCACCCCGGATCCCGCGTCGTGAGCCGGTCCCACAACGCGATGTCCTCGGTCTCGTGATGCATGTGCAGCGCGTAGAAATCGAGATGCGCGTACCGGCCGACGATCGCCGCACGTTCGACATCCCCGGCATCCACCTCGCGGATCAGCAGCGGCAGCTCTCGATAGAGCCAGCGCAGGATGCGGTGCACGAGGATCAGGCCCGACGTGTCACAGCCCGCGTGCTGCCCCTCAGGCAACGCTCCTGACGACGGCAGTTTGGCAGCCATGTCGTACCCCCAGTTGTCCCCCGCCGACGCCGGGGCTCGCCAGCAACGAGGGGCGCAGACAGCCGCACGATACACCCGCCGGCGGCCCAGCACATCACCCCGAGGCGATCGCATGCGGCATCCGGCCCGACGGGCTTATCAGGCGCTGGCTCGGTGACAGATGTCATCGTGAGGTCGTGACACCAGGCCGAGGCACGGGGACACGGCCAGGGCAAGGCTGGTGACATGAACGAGATGCACCTCACCCATCCGGCCCCGCCCCGCGCAGCGGCCGGTGCGCACGACCACGTCGCTGCCGTCGAGCTGACGAGACTGACGAAGTCGTACGCGGCCGTGCGGGCGGTAGACGAACTCACCCTGCGCGTCGAGCGCGGTGAGATCGTCGCCCTCCTCGGCCCCAACGGCGCCGGCAAATCCACCACGACCGAGCTGATCCTCGGTTTGGCGAGACCCGACGCCGGATCCGCCACGGTCTTCGGCCGCGACCCGATCGCTGCGGTTCGTTCGGGTCATGTCGGGGCGATGCTCCAGGCCGGCGCGCTGCTCGCCGACACCCGGGTGATCGACGTCCTCGAGCTGATGTCCGGTCTGCACGCCCAGCCGCTCGCCGTGGGCGAGGTCGTCGATCGGGCCGACCTCGGCGGATTTCTCAAGACGCGGACGGACCGGCTCTCCGGCGGCCAGGCTCAGCGACTGCGCTACGCGCTGGCACTGCTGCCCGACCCCGACCTGCTGATCCTCGACGAGCCCACCGTCGGGATGGATGTCGAAGCACGCCGCAACTTCTGGCGTTCGATGCGCGAGTTCGCCGACGCCGGGCGGACGGTCCTGTTCACCACCCACTACCTCGACGAAGCCGACGACTTCGCTCACCACATCGTCGTGCTCGCCGAGGGCCGGGTCGTGGCCGAGGGGACAGGTGACCAGATCCGGTCGCGCGTCGCCGGGCGCACCATCACGCTCGCCGCCGCCGGTATCGACTCGGCTGTCCTGCGCGCGCTGCCCGGCGTCGTGGCGATCGTGCGGGTCGGCGCCCGTTGGCACCTGCACACCACGGACTCGGATCGCACCCTGCGCGCCCTCCGCGATCATCGTGCCCGCGACCTCGAGGTCACCGCCGCCACGCTCGAGGATGCCTTCCTCTCGCTCACCACCCTCCCCGACGCCACGCAAGGAGCACTCTCATGACCACTCTCACCGACCAGCGCCCGACGCCCCGATCGGGTGGGCTGCCACCGGCACTGCACTACGCGGTGCATAGTGCGCTGCTCACAGCGAAGAACGTCAGCTTCGTGGTTTTCACCGTCATCATGCCGGTCACGCTGTATCTCGTGTTCTCCGCCATCTACGGCGGCGAGTCCGACGCCGGGCTCGCCTCGGCGATGATCATGGTCTCGATGGCCGCATACGGCAGCCTCGGCGCCGCGATGAGCGGGGGCGCCCAGCTCGCGCTCGAGCGTCGGTCCGGCTGGTTCCGGCAGCTGATGATCACGAGCGTCCCGCCACGGTTCTTCCTGTGGGCGCGTGCGGCCGTGACCATGCTCCTCGTCCTTCCGGCGCTGCTGCTCGTCTTCGTGGCCGGCGCATTGCTCGGCGGGGTCACCGCCACCGCTGGCCAGTGTCTTGCTTCGCTGGGCCTGATCTGGATCGGTCTCCTGCCGATGACGGTGCTCGGCATGGTCGTCGGGGTGTGGGTCAAGGCGGAGGCGGTCCAGGGCGTGACGACCATGCTGCTCCTCGCCCTTTCGCTGCTCGGCGGCCTGTGGTTCCCGGTGGACACCATGCCGCCGGTCATGGAGGCGGTGGCGCCCGCCCTGCCCACCTACTGGCTGGGTGAGCTCGGCCGCTTCCCCTTCCTGCCGAACGCGGAGTTCCCCTGGGGAGCGATCTGGGTGCTGCTGGCATGGTCGATCGTCCTGACAGTCCTCGGTGCACTCGGCTATCGTCGAGCCGCGGCCACCAGCAAGCGCTGAGCACGAGGAGGCGCCATGGCTCGATCGGTCCTCAACGGCCTGTTCCAGCCCGCGCCCTTCGGGCCGGGCGACGATCCCGATGCCGCACCGTGGGCGCTCCCCGGCGGGCCGACCGACCTGCCGTATCGCTGGCATCGGGTGCGGCCGAACCTGTTCCTGACCTACCTGGCCGGCATCGTCTTCCTGGTCTTCGCGATCCCGACCATCTCCGACGGCGTGGATCCGGTCGGGCTCGTCCTGCGGACCAGCTATCTGGTCGTCTTCGCCGTGGCCTACGTCGGCGCGGCGTGGACGGCCGACGCCCCGCTCTGGCTCCGTTGGTCCTACGTCGCCGGCTTCACCGGCTTCGTAGTCATCGGGGCGCTGCTGTGGGGGTGGGAGTTCGCCAGCTTCGGGGCATACCCCGCTATCTTGATGGCCAGCCTCATCCCGTGGCACCAGGCCCGCTTCGCCCTGATCGGCTGGGCGCTCGCTCTCAGCCTGGCCGGGCTGCTCGGCCAGCTGTGGATGCCGGTCCTCATCGCCGCGCTCTCAATCGGCGTGGGGCTCGGGATCGCAGGCTGGATGGAGAGCAGCCGGGTCAGGCGCATGCTGGAGCGCAGCCAGGCCAGGGTGGAGCTGCTCACGGTGGCCGCCGAACGCGCCCGTATCAGCCGTGACCTGCACGACATCCTCGGCCACTCCCTCACCGCCATCACGATCAAGTCGTCGCTGGCGGCCCGCCTCGCCGACACGGAGCCCGCCGCGGCGAAGGAGGAGATGGCCGCCGTCGAGGCGATCGCCCGCCAGGCTCTCAGCGACGTCCGCGCCACCGTGTCGGGAATGGCCGAGATCCGGCTCGCCACCGAGATCGCCAGCGCGCGCTCGGTGCTGCTGGCGGCGGGCATCGAAGCCCGAACGCCGGTGGCGCTGCCGACGTTGTCCGATGCGGTCAGCGAGCTGTTCGGGTTCGTGGTCCGCGAGTCCGTCACCAACGTCGTCAGGCACGCGGAGGCCACGTGGTGCATCATCGACGTCGACGAGCACAGCGTCGAAGTGCGCGACGACGGGGTCGGGCCGGGTAAGGGCCGGTCAGGGCACGGGCTGACCGGACTCGCCGAACGCGTCGCCGCCGCCGGCGGCGTGTTCGAGATAGCGGCCGTCCCCGGCGGCGGTACGTCCGTACGCGCCGACTTCGCCCCAACGCCCCAGCCGAACCGGAGGGTGCCATGATCAGGGTGCTCATCGCCGACGACCAGGCGATCATCGCCGAGGCCCTCGCCGCGCTGCTGCGCACCGAGCGCGACCTGGAGGTCGTCGCTCTGGCCAACAGCGCGCCCGAAGCGGTACGCCGAGCCGCCGAAGTCGATCCCGACGTCGTACTCATGGACGTGCAGATGCCCGGTGCAGCCGACTGCAAGGACGGCATCGACGCCACCGCGGCGATCGTGGCCGCCGACCCCGCGGCGAAGGTCATCGTCTTGACGACCTTCGGCAGGCCCGGGTATCTGCGGCGCGCCATGGAGGCCGGCGCCGTCGGCTTCATGGTGAAGGACGCCTCGGCCGACCGGCTGGTGGATGCCATCCGGCGGGTCTCCGCGGGACTGCGAGTGGTCGATCCGACGCTGGCCGCTGCCAGCCTAAGCATCGGAGCTTCCCCGCTCACCGAGAGGGAGACTGAGGTCCTCGCAGCCGCCGCCGGGGGCGGGTCATCGGCCGCGATCGCGGCGGCGACGTTCCTCAGTGAGGGCACCGTGCGCAACCACCTGTCGGCGGCCATCGGCAAGCTCGGTGCGGGCTCGCGGGCAGAAGCCGTCCGGATCGCGACCGACAACGGCTGGCTGTGAACCCAGCGCCGTTGTCGAAGGAGGAGCAGTTGCGGGCGAAGGTCACCTCACCGCGGCGACCGCCGCGTGAATCGCGTCGAGCGTGGCCTGGGGGTGCGAGATCATCGAGACGTGCGAGGCCTCGACCTCGGTCACGGTGGAGCCCGCTCGCGCAGTCATCCGGCGCTTCGTCTCGATAGGGATGACCTTGTCTTCCGTGCCGAGCACCGCCCAGCTCGGGATCGACTTCCAGGCCGCGGGGCCCGAGGGCGTGACATTGGCGACGATGGATGCCGGACGCTGGGTCGCCACGATGAGCCACCGGTCGCGCTCCGGCAGGTCCTGTGCGAACGAGGCGTGAACAACGTCGGGCTTTAGCCAGGCATCCGCTGCGCCCTCGGGCGCGCCGGGGTATCCCGCAAGGTCGAGCACCGTCGTCGGGTCGGCCACGGCGAGCGCCGACCCGGATCCCTCCAGAATCCCCAGGACCGTCTCCCCCTCGTCGGGGATGAACGCGTCGACGTAGACCAGCGCGCGGACATCGCCGGCTACTCCTGCGTTCGTGATGACGGCCCCACCATAGGAGTGACCGACGAGCACGACAGGACCTGATGTGCGCTGCGCGAGGAATGAGGCCACGTAGGCGGAGTCGCTCGCGAGCCCGCGGAGTTCGTTGGGTGGAGCGAATACCGTGTAACCCTCGGACTGAAGCGTGGGGATGACGGCGTTCCAACTCGAGGAGTCGGCCCAGGCGCCGTGGACGAGAACGATGGTCGGGGTGCTCTCTGGCATTGCGGCTTCCAATCACGCGGCGCCGCAACGGCGGGCGACGCTTCCGACGGGTGGGAGTGCGCCCAGACGCCCGACGCAATGGTCACAATAGGGCCGCGACGACCGCACCACTAGGGCTGAGCGGAGATCCCGGGCCGTCGAGCGATCCGGCGCATGTGGCCGCGATCACGCCGTCGGCACGCCAGGCTCAACCGCGGCCCGACCTTGCCGCGGTGATGATTCGCGCCAGTGCCCAGCCAGCGGCAGACACGAGTGGCACACTCACGATGATGAGGGCGACCGGATTCGGCAGGAACCTGGCCCCGTTCGGAGCACTCACATACGCGCCGATAGGCAGGTTCTGGCTGACGAGGCGCTGCCGGCTGCGCGACCGAACCTCGCTGCGAGGCGCTCGAACGCCAGCTTCAGCTCGTCGCCCTCGATCACCTCGATGTCGGCACCGAGTTGCGCCATCCGCAGTGCGAGCGCGTCGGGGTCATCCGAACCCAGCTCGACCCGGCACGTGGACTCGTCGACCACCTCGACGTCGACCGGGATGCGAAGCGCCGCGACGACCGTGGCGGCCGGAGCGTGGACCAATACCCGCGCGCGGTAGCGCCAGCTGGCCTGGACGATGCGCCTGACGACGTGCTGGACCAGATCCTCCTCCGCGATCATGCGTGGACGGAATCGCACGCCCGTCGGCGGGTGCGGAACGATGCGATCGACCCGGAACACCCGCCAGTCGTTGCGCTCGAGGTCCCACGCGAACAGATACCAGACCGGTCCCCAGCTCACGAGCCGTTGCGGCTCGGTGTGGCGCGCCCTTTCGTTGCCGCCGTGCGTGGTGTAGCCGAATCGGAGCCGTTCGTGCCCGCGGATGGCGGAGGCGACCGCGCTCAGCACCGAGAGGTCGAGTCGCGGTTCCGTTCCCGGGATGACGCTGGTCGCCTCCCGGACTGCGTCGACGCGTCGACGCAGGCGTGAGGGCATCACCTGCTCGAGCTTGGCGAGCGCGGTCAACGATGTCTCTTCGACGCCGAGCCTCCAGGTCGCAACCGCACCCAGTCCCACCGCGACCGCGACGGCCTCGTCGTCGTCGAGCAGCAACGGCGGCATCGCGGTCCCGGCGGCCAGCCGATACCCGCCGGCGACGCCGGGACGAGCATCCACGGGATATCCGAGCGATCGCAGCTTTCCGATGTCGGAACGCACCGTTCGCGTGCTCACCTCGAGCCGGGCGGCGAGCTCCGAGCTCGTCCAGTCGCGCTTGAGCTGGAGCAGCGACAGCACTTCGAGCAGGCGAGCCGATGTCTCCAGCATGTCCTCGATCATTCCGGAGATTGCGGAAGCTAACCTGCCGCATCGCTTGGAATCGTCGAAGTCATGAACAACCTCACCGCGCTCACACCGTTCCGTATCGAGATCCCGCAGCACGACCTCGACGACCTGCACGACCGACTCGCGCGCACGCGCTGGCCCGTCCCCACGCCGGGCCGCGGCGAACGCGACGACTTCAGCCGCGGCATCCCGTTGGCATATCTGAAGGAGCTCGCCGACTACTGGCGTGATGGATTCGACTGGAGAGCGCAGGAGGCGAAGCTCAACGAGTACGAACAGTTCACGACCGTCTTCGAGGGCCAGACGTTCCACGTCGTGCACGTGCGATCAGCGAACCCGGGGGCCACTCCGCTGATGCTCAACCACGGCTGGCCGGGCTCGTTCGTCGAATACCAGCGGCTCATCCCGCTGCTGACGAACGCGTTCCATGTGGTCATCCCGTCGCCGCCCGGATTCGGTTTCTCGACTCCGCTGTCGGCGAGCGGCTGGGAACTGGCACGGACGACGGATGCCTACGCCGAGGTCATGACACGGCTCGGCTACGAGAGGTTCGCGGTGCATGGCACCGATATCGGGTCCGGCATCGCCGGCCGCCTTGCGGCTCTCTACCCCGAGCGCATCATCGGCATGCACCTCGGCGTAGATCGTGCCGTGCTCGGGTTGGTCGGCGTCAAGTTCCCCTCCCCGGAAGGCCTGTCCGACGACGAGGCCGGCCAGCTCGAGGCGCTGAAACTGGAGAGCGCGGCTGAACGCGGCTACCTCGAGATGCACAACCACCGACCCGACACGATCGGCCCGGCGCTCACCGATTCGCCCGTCGGTCTCCTCGCTTGGATCGGCGAGAAGTTCGAGACCAGGACCCCCGGTGGCCACCGGGGACCCGTCGTCGATCGCGACCAACTCCTCACCAACATCGGCCTGTACTGGTTCACGCGCAGCGGCGCGTCGAGCGCGCAGTTCTACTACGAGGCCGAGCATTCCGAGCTCGCAATCACGATGGCCGCCGGAGTGCCGTCCGGATGGGTGGTCTTCGACACGCATCCGCTCATCCGCCGCGCTATGGACCCCTGGAACGCGGTCGGCCACTGGACCGACCACGCCGATGGCGGCCACTTCCCGGCGATGGAAGAGCCCCAACTGCTTGCAGACGACATCCGCGGCTTCCTCCACGGGATGTCGTGATTCCAAGACACGGCCGGCGGACTGCGAGGGCCCGCCGGCCCGACCTTGACCGTTTGCCAGGCGCGGTCTTCACCCTCCGACGACGACCGCCACGTCCTCAGGTTGCCGCCAGGGCCATGTCGCCTTTTGCGGCATGCGATTGACGGCGCGCACTTGCGGGTGCATGCTCAGCGCAACTGGGAAATGGGGTCCCGTATGTTGATCCGCATCCTCGCCGCCGAAGGCGACCCGTCACCGAGTTCCACGCCGGGCGACCCCGCCACGGGCGCGGTGGACGTGGCGCTGTCGAACTACTACCTCGCCATCGGCCTGCTGCTCGGCGCCATCGTCGTGATCGTCCTCGCGCTGGTCTTCGCCTGGCTCTACCACCGCGACGCGCTCCGAACCATCGAGAAGCTCGCCACCACCCCGGGCGCTCCGCCAGTCGCCATTGACTCGGGCGCTGCGGTGGAGAGAGGCATCCATGTCGGGCCCGCCATCATCGGCAGCAATGTGGCCCACAAGGACACGGCGGTGATGTTCACGGTCGAGGACCTCGCCGACGGCGCCACCGTCTCATGGGACGTGCAAGGGGCGACCATCGAAGAGATCGACGGCGGCCGGACCATCCTCGCCACGTTCGCCGAGGACGGTACGTACAAGGTCCGTGCGACGGTGACCGACGCTGGCGGGACGGAAACCGAACTCGAGCCCAAGCAAGTGACAATCCAGCCGCCCGTCGCGGCGTCGGCGCCCGCGCCGGCGCTCGTGATCCCCTTCGTCGTGAAGAACTGGGGCCGGCTGGTCATCGTGCTCTTCGGCGTCGGAGTGATCTCGGCCCTCATGGCCACCAAGATCCTCGACGCAGCCGCGGGCGTCGGCATCCTGGGAACCCTGCTGGGTGCCGGCGCCGTCTCCGCGACAACCGGCGGAACCGCTGACACTCCCGCGCAACGCCCCGCCGACACGGCCGGCACGCCGGCCGGGGGCGACCGAAGGTGACGCACGCCGATCGATGATCAGCGTGCAGCGCTCGCGCGGGTGACCCCGTCTGCTTGTTCCGACAGGACACAGTCGGGACTGCGGACACCCCTGGCCGCTGCGGCGCAATCCGCGGTAGAACGGGCTCATGGATTCCCCGCTCGTGTTGGGGCCGATGCTGCGCTACGTCGATGAGACGTCGGCCAGCATCTGGGTGGAGACGCAAGCCGACTGCCTGGTGAGCGTCCACGCCGAAGGCCGATCGTGGCAAGCCCGCAGCTTCGCCGTGCACGGCCACCATTTCGCCCTCGTCGAAGTCGACAGGCTCGAGCCCGGCAGCGTCTCGCCATACGGGATCGAGATCGACGGGGTTTCGGTGTGGCCGGACGCACGCTCCGACTATCCAGCATCGGTTATCGCGACACGCATGCCTGGGCAACGGTCGCGGATCGCCTACGGATCATGCCGTACCAGCGTCTCCCACGACCGGTCAGGCAATCGAACTCATGGCGTCGACTCAATGCGCGCTTTCGCACTCGCGGTGGCCGACGGCCGCGAGGTCCGACCGGATCTGCTGCTCTTCCTCGGCGATCAGGTGTACGCCGACTCGACTACGAAGGAGATGCAGGAATTCATCCGCGGCCGCCGCGACATTCATGACGAACCGGGCAAAGAGCTCAAAGACTTCGAAGAGTACGCCCACCTCTACCGATTGGCATGGTCGGATGACGCGAATCGGTGGCTGCTCTCCTGTGTGCCGAGCGCGATGATCTTCGATGACCACGACATCCGCGACGACTGGAACGCCTCGCTCGATTGGAAGAGGAAAATGGAAGCCACCACGTGGTGGCACGAACGCATCGTCGCCGGCCTGGCGTCGTACTGGGTGTACCAGCACCTCGGCAACTTGTCCCCCCGCGAACGTGCCACTGACGAGATGTGGCAGCAGGTCAGTGGGAGCCCCGACGCCGGCTCCTCCGACCTCAGTGCCGCGTTGGACGAGTTCGCCGACCGCTGCGACAAGGATCCCAACAGCTACCGCTGGAGCTACTCCCGAGACTTCGATGGAACGCGTCTGATCGTCCTGGATTCACGCGCCGCGAGAGATCTCACGCCGTCGGCTCGGGGGCTGCTGAACGGTCAGGAGCTCGCGTGGTTCGACGACCATATGCAGGGCGGATTCCGCGACGTCCTGATCGCGACCTCGCTCCCGTTCCTCTTGCCGTTGGGCTTGCACCATGTCGAGGCGTGGGATGAGGCGATCGCACAGGGCGCATGGGGCCGACTGGCCGCGTGGGTCGGGGAACGACTGCGGCGGGCCTTCGACCTGGAACACTGGGCGGCGTTCCAGAACAGCTTTCAGGCGGTTGCCGGGATCGCGACGGAGCTGGCAGACGGCGCCCGCGGTCCGTCGCCGCGGACGGTGATGTTCCTGTCCGGTGATGTGCACTTCTCGTACCTGGCCGAGGTCGAGCGCCAGACAGGCAGCCGCATCGTGCAGGCGGTGTGCTCACCGGTGCGGAACCCCTTGCCCCGCTTCCTGCGTTGGTTCTCCGTGTTGATGTCGTACGGCGCAGCGACGCCGCTGGGTGCCGCAGCCGCGTATTCTGCGAAGGTTCCCGACCCGCCCTTCCGCTGGAAGACAGTGAAGGGTCCGTGGTTCGACAACAACCTCGCGCTGCTGCAGGACGCGCCCGATGGACTCACCGCGACCTGGCACAAGGGTGTGGTCGAGGACGGAGACGACTTGCATCCTCGTCTCGAAGAGGTGGCATCCATCACGGTGCCGACGAAGAGAGACTCCGAAGTGTCGTCCTGAGCGAACGACTCTTCGCCGCCCTGCTTGCGTCCCAGAATCCCCCCTGATGCCGAGGTCAGGCCTTGTCGGGGTTGGCGACCTGGGTGCGGAGGGCGCCCTGCGCGGCTCCCGATCCTGCACGTCCACCGCCGTAGCCCCGCAGCACGAACGCCATGCCGACCGCGATGACGGCGCCGATGATGGGACCGGCGACGTAGATCCAGTAGCCGGTGAAGTCCAAGGACGCGAGGTCGGGCCCGAACGTGCGCGCGGGGTTCATCGACGCGCCCGAGATCGGGCTGCCCCACAGGCCCGCGAGGGCGATGTACGCGCCGACTCCCACAGCGCCGATGATGCCGATGTTCTGCGCCCCCGACGCGGTGCCGAGGATGACGCTGACGAGTCCGAACGTCAGGACCACTTCCATCGTGAGGGCGGACCAGTCCGAGTAGCCGTCGGCAGGGTAGTTGGAGCCGTACGAGGACGACACTCCGATGACGGCGGAGAGGAACCACGACGCGACGGCCGCGCCCGCCAGCTGCACCAGGATGTAGCCGGGCACCCGACTCCACGGGAAGTCTCCACGCAACGAGAACGCCAGCGTGACGGCCGGGTTGAGATGCGCGCCGGAGACCTTGCCCATGAACAGGATGATCGCCAGCACCATCAGTCCTGGAGCGACGACCGCCGCGCCTCGGTCGATGGTGTCGGGGAACGCCTGCCCCATCATGCCGGCGCCGGCGGCGACCAGCACGAGAAAGAAAGTGCCGACGAACTCAGAGACGAGGCGCCGCCATTCCTGCCTGCGGTCCTGGAAGTCGTTCATCGGTTGAACGACCTCGATCTCGAACCACCGCTCGAAACGGCCCCGGGTTGCTGCCTGCGAATCTTGCGTCATTTCGAGCTCCTTCGGTCAGATCAAACGGCGACGGGCGATGTTGGACGCCGGGAGCCATCGAGACCACCCGGTGGCGGGTCGCGTGGCCGCGCTGTCCCGTTTGTACGGCGACGAGATCGCGCACCGGGTCGCCGTGGATGATGCGCCGCTGGGTCGCCGGTGCGGTCTGCAACACGACGGCGCGTGGCCCACCCCGCGCGGGCGGGAGGGGGCCGGTTCGCCGACGGGCGCACTCGTCACGGTGTGAATGCGGCGATCAGCGAACCCATGGACTTCACCCTTCGCGTGTGAAGAAACTGCGTCGAGACAGCCAGTCGGCTCAGCTGAGCAGATGTCTGAAGATATTGGCTGGCTTTCTAACGCGTCAAGAGCGTCTCCGAGGATGCGACGTCTGCCCCTTTCAGGCGATTCCGCGAAAAGTCGCGGAGTCTCAAGTTCGCATCGTTCGCTGGCTTCTCAGCCAACCGAGAATCCCCAGAATTTCGAGGATTTCGACGACTCGAGTCACCCTCAACCACCCTGGTGCCGTTCGTCGACAACTGCATGTGCCGGCACTTCGACAAGACGCACCGGCCCCGCTGGTATCGGCCGCTCGAGGTCGGTCCCCGGCGCTCCTCTGTCCGCGAGGTGACTCGTGGGAAGCATCACTGCGTACGAGATCGAAGCCGGACGGCGGTATCGCGTCCGCTGGCGTGATGACCAGCAGAAGCAGGTGGATAAGAAGGGTTTCCGGACCAGGAAAGAAGCCGAGCTCTCCCTCGCGCACACCGAGGTCTCGCGGTCGAACGGCTCGTATACCGGTCCGGGCGAGGCACGCATCACCGTCGGCGCGCTTTGCTCGACACGTACGCCGACCTGGTCGACGACGACCTCGCCGACGTCGCCGAGCGGATGAATCAGAGCGGGTCGAACGCCGATGTCGGCCGCCTCTGGGAGAGCTGACTGGGCGTTTCGTCTCGCTTCGCTCGCTCAACGACCGACTGGGACCCGCGCTCGGGCGCCGAAGCCAGATCGACGACTAGCGGCTTTCGGACACGCATTTCAACGTATATGCGCCAGAAGTTTGTGGGCGATTCGGTGTGGAGCCAGCCCGCAGACAACGAACGAAGGCCTCGACTCTCGCGTAATTACGCGGAAGTCGAGGCCTTCGTTCAGTGACAACGGCTGTGGAGATGGGGGGAATCGAAACCTGCCCGCGCGGAATCACGACGACCCATCTCGATCCGTAATCCGCGAGATTACGCGGATTATCCGCCGCCCCGGGTCCGTCTCAGGCCGTCTCGATAAGTCTCGGTCTGGACCGAGTGTGGGCAAATTATGGGCAAGCCGACAGTCCACGGCCTTGCTCCGACATCAGGCGTCCAGTGGTCGGGAGCGGCGGAGTGCCCGGAGCGAGCGGTTGCTAAGCGCAGCTCGGAGCGTCAGCGGAGAGCGGAGTCTGCAAATAGCGAGCGCAGGGAACGCAGGCGTGCCCGGCCACTACGATCTCGCTGTCGGAGAATGGCACAACACGCATCCTCCGCGACGCGATTCGAACTCTCCTTTTCGGGCGAATGGGGCGTTTCGCCGCTTAATCCGGGGTTCTCGGAGCGGCCCGGGTCGGCCGGCCGGCGTTCTCGTGCATTGAAATGCACAGCGTGTCGGCGGTGATTGTGCCTTAACTGTGCCGCGAGCGCAGCTCTGAAGGTTGGTGCGTCGATGGGAGGCCATACGATCTCGCCATGAGGAAGCGGCCACGGACTGTTAGGCGCTCTGAGCACGAATTCGACGTGTTGCTGAACTTCAAGACCATCACCTGCGCTCGCTGTGGGGGTGAGCGAATCATGTCCGTCGCATGTCCAGACTGCGGCGCTGTTGCGCCAAGCGGGGAGGTTGACTCCAATGTTGTACGTCGTCGCCAAGGACTTGCCCGCGTCAAGCTGAAGCGGGTCGAAGCCGAGGGGGATGTGCACGCGCGCCCGGATTCGAATGGCTTGTCGGAACTTCTTCGGGAAATGCTTGCAGCCTTGGGTGCATTCTCGCGGGCTCCGCTGTCAGAGGAGACGATCACTCGTCTTGCTCGTGCTTTGGCTGCGATAGACGTCACCCAGAAGGAGCTCGCGGTTCGCGCTGGCCGCCGCCCGGGGATCGGATTGACTCGCGCGCGCGAGGAATCCGTCGCCCGGCTCGATTCGGTTTGGCAAGAGTACGAGGAAGCGCTCGTCGCACCCACCCCAGCTCAAGCGCAGGCAGCGGCGAAGCGAGCACAGGCTCTGATGAATACCGCGGCGGATCCCATCGTTGCGGCAGGACGCCTCGAACGGGCCGCGTCGATCCTTGAGGACGAATCTCAGACAGTGCCGGTTCGAGTGCTCAACGTTCTTGAGGAGCGATTCCCCGACACGCCATTCCTCGAAGTGCTATCCACCGGTCGTGCCTATGCCAGCAATCAGCTGGGTATCGCAGTAGGTCCGAACTCTGGCTTGTCGTACCTCCTGCTGGAGTCGATTGCCGCACGAAGCCTCAATCCCGATCGATTTCGCGAGAAGCTTCGGATCTGTGCCGCCGGCGCTCATAGGCCCGAGAGGCTCACCACGATCGCGAGCATGGACGGTGCCGTACAAGCTTTGTCTGAGACGCACCGGTTGGTTATGGAAGCGGCTATCGCCTACGGCGCTGCAATCGCGAAAGATGGCGACGATCGATCGGTGGTTCGGCGCACCGGTCGGCTGATGAGCGAGATGTATGAGTCGGGTGGCGCGGCATTCGGTTGGTACCGCCTGCTCGAGCGAGAGGTCTCGGCCGTCGATGCCTTTGCGCGCCAGCAGGAGGAGGATGTCACGGCCGTAGTTGCCAAACTCCAGAATGGACCTCTTTCTGCTGTCTTCGCCGATGCCGAGCGCTTCCTCAGAAATGCGCCGAATCACGGACGATCATTCGACTTCGATCCGGACTCGCAGCGTGTGTTGATCCGCCTTCGGAGCCATCCAGAGACTGCGATTGAGTTGGACGACTACGTCGACCGCGCGTTCGCGTTCCTGGAGACGCTTCTTGCGAGCATCTGGGGGCTGGAGAACGCGCTTGAACTGGCCTGCATCGAGGTCAGCTTGAGTGAGGCGGACGCGCTCTACCTCGGCTTCTCTCCCCTTGCGCTCGCTGCTGCCACGCTGCCGCGACTTACTGAAATGACAGTCGAACGCTTCCGCGCTGATGGCGACACGTGGTACTTCGATGTCACCACCGCCCAGCCGGATCTCCTCGTTCCCGCAATATCGATAGCTTCGATTCCTCGGGTTGACGCTAAGGAAATCGTGCTTCGTGTGGCAAACGAACCGGAGCTGACAGTAAGCCTCTCCAGCTGGCGTGAGTTAGGTGTCGGAGACGACCCGAACGGCAAGATGATGTCGCTGCTGCGCGTCAAGTGGACGAGCTCGCTCGAGGGAGAGCCGGTGCTCACGGAAACTGATGTGCAGTTCTTGCTCTTGGCGCTCGGTAAGGGCGCCCTGGAGGGAGACATGTCCACGGTTCGCCATCTTCGACAGATTCGATCGTGGTCTGCTGATCGAGGGTGGGTGCGCGAAGCGGAACTTAGCACGCGACTGATTGCGGCTACGCGCGGTATCGGAGTTGAGTCCCTGCGCGATGAGTTGGTCACGATGGCTGCCCACGCGCAGGTGCCCAAGATGCCGGTCGCCCGAGCGATCCGAGTTCTGGTCGATCTGTAGACGTCCCGGCTTATGCGGATGGCCGCGATCCTGTCCGCTTCATGAGGGCTTGTCGGCTCAGCCGCGTGCGCGCACTCAGCGAGTTCCAACTCTCACCTGCCCATCGCATCGCCGCGACCAACTCGTCCCGCTCGTGCAGGAGTCTTGCCTCATCGCGATGGAGGCGCTCCAGTTCCCGCGACACTGCGCTCAGTCGGTCCAGGGCGCGGCGAGGACTGCCCCAGCGCCGGAGAACTTGCTGCCCTTTCAATGCCCGCACTTCATCTTCACCGCGGGCGACGGCCGCGCGGTGCCGCGCGTCGGCGGCGCGTGTTTCCGCAGCTTGGCGCTTGGCAGTTCGACGTCCGCGGACCATGTAACGAGGTTGTCACGCGTGCCCAGTGTTCTCAAGGCATCCGAGCGTGTCACTGAATAGTGCCTGCGTGCATTGCCTCTTGGTCCTCGGTCCTCGGTCTCGTCTTCGTCTTCGTCGTCTTCGTCGTCGACGTCGACGACGAAGACGACGAAGACTGCTGCATGAGTAGGTGACACATGACCGCGCTTGGCAGCTGGGTACCTCAGCCGCACCCCTCCCACCCAGTCCGCCACGTCCCGCGTACGCGCGTTGCCCGGATAGGGATCGGCACCGACCACGAACGCCGAGCCAAAGGGCGGCCGAGCTCCGCCATGTCCGGGCGATGTATTACGCGGCGGTCGCCATTCGTCGCAGAAACGTAGATTTCAGTCACCTGACCGGGCCTCGTCGAACGGTCACGCCGGCGAAGTCGTCTCGCTGGTCACGACTACCCTGTTCATGTAAAAGGATCTGCAATGACCATGTCGCCGACGCAAAGCCGCTCTGAGCCAGACCAGCCGGCGCCAGCAGAGGCCGGTGCCGCCTTCGGCAACTCACCGCCCGTTCAGGTTCGTGAGCCCGTGATGACCGGCCCGCGCGGCTTGGAGATCCTCGGCAGCGACAGGGGGAAGCAACTCGTCATGGGTCGCTGCCCGCTATGCGGCGAGTACCGCCAGTTTGTTCTCGGGCATGTCGCTCCGAAATGGGCAGCGTTGTGGAGCACCGCTGAGGGCCCCCTTGTAGGCCGCTATGCCTCGTTGGGCGTCCGCACCAAGGTGCAGGATTACACGAAGCACTACACGTTCTGCAGGGACTGCGACCAGTTGCTCGGCGATGCCGAACGGTACCTCGCCGCGCTCGTCAAAGGGACTGCGCGCGACCTCGCGTCGGTGGGAGTCAGGCTCTTTCCTCGTCCGGGCGGCGAAGCCGTTATCGCCGGCCTCAACGTCACCCTGATGTTTCGCGCCCTCTGCGGCATCGCGCTGAAGGTCCACCTCTCGAAGGCGCAAATGTATGCCCGGCACACGCTGCAGCCCACCGAGGTCGCCAAAGTGGTCGCTGCGCTTCGAACTGACGTGTTCCCCCTCGATACGTTCTCGGCGGTCGGGTACAAACTGGTGAACCGTCTCCTACGTGGAGCGAATCCGCGCGCATCGCTCATTCTGGAAATCCGCCACTCCCTTGGGGGAAGCGAAGTTCACATCCACATGGCCGGCTGGCGCTTCGTGCTGTTCTGTGGTGCCACCGCGGTGTGGATGCCTGACCAAGGCCTTTACGAGCGTCAGTTCATCGGCCAGACAACGTATTGGACGACCAATGTGCTGGAGTGGGTCGACGAGCCGGGAAGCTCGCGACCGGGATCCCCGCTCACTGTCAGCGAACGGCGCATCCGCGCGACGGATCTGTGCCCGTGTGGGTTGGGTCTCGAGTTCGCGTCGTGCTGCTCCGGCAGATGGCTTCCGGCCGACGATAAATGGATGCAGCGTCCGTACCGATCTGTGACGTGGGACGCAGACTGATGACCGGGTCTGGCCTCGTCGCGGGTCGATGCACTAGCAGCGTCTCGAATCGTCCCAGTGCTCGCTGACGGATCGAGAGCGAGACTACTCAGCCGGTTCTCGCAGGTTGGCCAGCCGAACTGCCAGACTGGCATCCCGTGGACGACTTTCAGTTAGCGGAGGCGGTTTACGCTCTTCCGGACCATGAGCGCGAGGTGGTGCAAGAAATGCACTCACGCGTCGAGCAGGTCATGGCGCTACCGGCAGTGATCTTCGATGAGGCCCAACCAATGCTCATTCGACAGTCGTGCCTCGACGCGTTCTTTATCCACGTCCGCATGCTCGCCGAGTTCTTCGCACCGCCGCCCAAGAAGCCACGTCCCGACGATCGCAACGCTGCTCATTTCACTACAGCGAGCCCCTGGAGCCCCGACAGTTCGTCGCTCCATCGACTCCACGCGGTCTCGCGGGACGTGAATAAGCAAATCGCCCATGTCACCACCGTCCGCATCGGCGACGGCGCTGGCGAACCCCCCACCTCGCTGTTGCTTGAGCCTGACAACGCCCAGGCGCTTACAGATGATGTGCGGCGCCTCTGGGATGACCTTGCGACACACACCGATGTGCCGTGGCCCCGTGTCGGGCTCTTCCCGGTCTGGACGGACGCCAGTGGGAAACTGCTCCGCGCCGCCGACTACGAGTCGATGCGATCGGAAAGTTCATGAGGACTCGCTGTTCCATGGGACGCGGATGGGGGCAAACCTCCGAACTTTGCCGGTTGCCCGCTTAGGGATCGGCGGGAGCATCGGTCCACGCCGGCGGAGCGATGGAGCTCCGGTACTCGGCGGCAGCGGGGTCCAGAGTGAACTCGAGCACCTCCACGTTGTGCTCCCTGAGCGCGGTGAGAACCTGCTCCGGGGTTGCGCGGAAGTACTCGCGCCTGAGGTTCACTTTGTTGAGGCGCTGGTCGGCGAATTCCTGATGCAGCATCGTTTCGATAGCGACTGCATCGTCTGCGAAGAAGAGGGCGTGCACGTCGAATCGGAACGGGACGGATGCATCGCCGAGCTCGTTCACCCGATCCATGGGATCGAGTCGTCTTGTAAGTCCGATCTTCACGACGTCGGGGCCGAATGCACCGATGTTGCTGATCACGTACACGTAGCCCGCGCGGATGTTCGCTGCGCGGTAATCGACGTTCTCGATGGCGTGCTCGACGTCGTCGAGCTTTGCACGGAGCCGCTCGGCACCTTCGACGTCGCCGTTCGCTTCGAGAGCGGCAAGGGCGTTCAGATAGTGCGTGCGTTCCTTTTGGAGGCGTTCCTTCTCCCGCGCGAGTTCCTGCTCCGCCTTCTTCTGCTCACGCAACTCATCACGCCGCGCGCGTTCCAACTCCTTCTCCATCTGCAGAGCCTGCAGATGACGGCTCGCGAGTTCCAGTTCTTTCAACCGCAGCCGGTGGTAGCCCGACGTGATGCGGAGATCGATCATCGTGCCCAGACGCTCCACCTGAGTGGAAACGGTGGACAGACGCTTCTGCGCGGCATCCAGGTTGCCTGCGCGGACGGTCTTGATGCAGTTCTCCGCTTCCGCGTTGTACGCGCGGAGAAGCAGCTTGGACATGTCGTTGACGAACTTCCGGCCCTTGGCTGCACTGTTGTTGAAGGTGAAGTTCGATGTGGCGACCGTCGCGTCGCCCGCCCGCACCAGGCGCTTGATCTCCGAACGCACCGACTCGAGTTCGGTTGCGAGCGCGACCGAAGACTCGGCGGGGTTCTCGAAGTCGAACAGGCCATACTCCTGCAGGTGCGCGGTATCGCGAAGATTCACGATCTCGTCCTGAACCTGTGCCCGCTCGGCCTCAAAGGCGCGCGCTTCAGCCCGAAGTCGCGCCAGCTCCTGCTCCGCGGCCGAAATCTGGTCGTGAAGCCCGCGCTTGATCTCGTCGAGCTGGCTGACGTCGTTGAGGCCGTACTCCGAGATGAGCGCTTCGAGGCGTTCGTTCTCCGTGATCAGCGACTCAGCCTGCTTCTTCGCACCGAAGAACGAAACCTTGCGCGACTTGGCGTCGCCGTCGGCGGAGACCTGCTGCGTGGCAGGTGTCGAGACAGCGTTCTGAGCGGCTGCGGACTCGCGAGCGCTTCGGCGCGACGTGGGCGCCTCCGCCAAGGTAGCTTCCTCCGCGGCTTCGACGTCTGTTGCAGACGGCATGGGGTCGATGCTTTGCGAACCGGCAGTGAAGACGTGCTCCGTCCATGCGGCGCCGTTCCAGTAGCGTCGCTCGTGCCTGGCGGTGGGATCCGGGAACCAGCCCGCAGCGATCTCGGTGGTGCTAGTCATGTATCCCCCATTGTCGATAACCATCCCCGGTGTCGCGGGGGCGCCTCTCACCCCAGAACTGACGCCACGATCGAACCTATCAACGCGAGCCGACACGACGAGTCGTCGAACGGGGATTCAATGTGGGCGAGTGTGGACGCGAGTCGGGTTTCGGGGGCGGTCGACTAAGCACCAGCCAACTGATCGAAGTCCGGCATGCGGCGCACCAGGTGGGCCATGATCTCCGGGCTCGCCGCAACCACCTTCGGCGGATCGACAGACACCCCCCCCCCGCCTGCAGTTCATCGCCACGGTCGATCGCCCTCGCCACACTGGGCGCCATGCCCTTATTGAAGTAACCGACGTGCTGCCCTTGTTGCCGGATGGACACCGCGTTCCGGTCGTGCGCGTTATCGGGCTCGCGGAACAACTCGACCACCCCCAGGCGGAGGGATCCAGGAGCGTAGCCGTCGCCTCGCACCCGGCAACTCCAGATTCCGAGTCCGCGTAGTTGCCGATTACCGACGTTCACGAGTAGCCCAGTCGAGTCCTCAGCCAGCCACCACGCGCCATCGCGTCGTACGAAATGAAGAGGCGGGAGTCGATCGTGTCCCGGAAGCAACAGCGACTCCGCCTGGCCGCTCGAGATGTACGGCGACACGTACCCCGGCGGAAGGCCGGTTCGCCCTGCTCGAGTGGTGACCTCGACACGCACGACCACATCTGGCTTAGCGCCTGGCTCAGCAGGTGCCGGCGAAGGATCCTTCTTCTTGAATCGGTCGAACAACCCCATGCGCCGGATGGTAGCGGTATAGCGTCCGGGCGTGCACGCCTCATGCGTCCCGCGTAGATGTGATCGGTTGAGCATTGCCCGGATACGGGTCGAAATCGCGCGTGCGAACGTCTGTAGGCAACCAACCCTCTGCGCGCAAGGCGCGAATAGGGATCCGCCTACGCGCTACGAGAGCAGGCCTCGGACGTGAGCGCATCCCAGCATGTCGCGTCGGCGCCGTGAGCTACTCTGACTGCGAGGTCAGCATGGGAAGCATCGCGGCGTATCAGGCAGCGGCGGGCCGCCGCTATCGCGTCCGGTGGCGCGACGACACCACGCACCGCCAGGTCGAGAAGCGCGGCTTCAAGACGAAGCGCGACGCCGAGCTCTTCCTCGCTCGCACCGAGGTCGCCCGCTCCGATGGTTCCTACACAAATCCCGCAGCAGCGAAGGCGACCGTCCGCGAGCTCGGCACCGAATGGCTGCGAAACAAGCAGCACTCGCTCAAAGCCTCGTCGTACAGCTCGCTGGAGACGGCGTGGCGGGTGTACGTACTCCCCCGCTGGTCCGACACCCGCATTGGCGACATCCGCGCGTCGCAGGTCGAGCAGTGGATCCGCGAACTCTCTGAGGGCACGGCTACCACGAGCCGCACCAAGAGCAGCGGCGTGGCCGGGAGTCCGCGATCGGCCACGGTCGTCTACCGCGCCCTCGGGGTCCTCGCCGGCATCCTCGACACCGCTGTCCGTGACGGACGCATCCCCCGTAACGTTGCTCGGGGCGCGCAGAACCTGCCGACGAAACGATCCGAGAAGCCGCGCCGGTACCTGACGCACGAAGAGGTGGTGCGTCTCGCCGAAGCGGCGTCGACGCCGACCTATCGAACGCTGATCCTGGTGCTCGCCTACTGCGGCCTGCGATGGAGCGAAGCGATCGGCATGCACGTGCGCGACATCAACTTCGAGCGCGACCGAATCCAAGTCAACCGCGCGGCTGTCGAGGTCGAAGGACGCATCGTCGTCGGAGCGCCGAAGAACTGGGAGCGGCGGATCGTCCCGTTCCCGGAGTTTCTGGAAACGCCGCTGCGTGAGCTGTGCGACGGCAAGGGGCCGGACGACCTCGTGTTCGCCGACCCCGAGGGCAATCACCTGCGCCGTGCGAAGACCAGCCTCGGCACTACCTCATGGTTCAGCACCGCGCTCGAGCGGTCGGGTATGGAACGGCTCACGCCGCACGACCTTCGCCACACCGCCGCGAGCCTCGCGATCTCGTCCGGCGCGAACGTCAAGGCGGTGCAGAGGATGCTCGGCCACAAGTCTGCGGCGATGACCCTCGACACGTACGCAGACCTGTTCGAGGACGACCTCGCCGACGTCGCAGCGCGGATGAACCAAGGCGGACTGGACGCCGACGTGACTCGGCTGTGGTCGGTCTGACCGGGCCATGATCCTCGTCAACTGTGGGCAAATTGTGGGCAAGCCGCCTAAGAACCCACACTCCACACCAACGAAATGGGCCCGATATCCGCGGAATTCCGCGGATATCGGGCCCTCTTCTGTGACAGCGGATCGTGGAGATGGGGGGAATCGAACCCCCGTCCATCGCTGAGTAACTGCGGATTCTCCGGGCGCAGTCTGTGCGAGCGTTCTACTCGGCTCCGACCTTTGTCACAGACACCTAAGTCGACAAGCCCATCCTGAAAAGAGTCCCGCGTGACGCTCAGGCGACGTCACGCAGCAAGATCCCTAGATGACGCCAATACCCGTGACGGGATCAGTCACGGATTGACGGCGTCGGGCTCGCTGCTCAGGCAGCGAGGGCGAACGCGGACTGCTTCTTTTCGGCAGTTATTGGTTTGCAGGGAGCGTTCACGAGATAACCCTGCATCCTCGGCCCGCTTCTCGCAGATTCACAGGCGATGTCGAAACCGATCATCCCCGTGGGTTCCTTCTTGCGAAGGGCCGCTGTCACACTGTGGAGTTGCCAATCCTCGGGAGCCGAAGCTTCCGAGCACATCAGGATACAACGGATGCCGCCCCCACGCCATTCCCGCACTCACGGCGCCGCGGCATCCGTCCCCGTTTGACAGCGGGAACCCTGCCGGCGGGGCTCAACCTCTCGGAGAGAGGTTGGGAAGCGCCCGGGTTCCGAAGTCGTGGCGCAGCGCACTCAGCGCCGCGAACCACCCGGGCAGGCCGGTGACACCGGGACCAGGCGCCACGGACGCCGACGCGAGGTAGACGCCTGGGATCGGGGTGCGCCACGGGTCGGGACTCAGCACCGGGCGATCGATCAGCTGCCAGAAGTTCGGTGCTCCCGCCGCGATGTCGCCGCCCGGATAGTTCGGGTTGTGCTGCTCGACCTCACGCGCCGAACGCGAACCGGTCGCGAGGATCGTGTCGCGGAAGCCGGGCGCGAACCGCTCGATCTGCGCGGTGACCGCTTCCCGGCGGTCGACCGCGCTGCCGGCGGGCACGTGGGTGTAGGTCCACAGCGTGTGCTTGCCGGCGGGCGCGCGGGTGGAGTCGAACAGCGACGGCTGCGACACCAGGACGTAGGGGCGCTCAGGCAGGCGGCCGCGGTTGACCTGGTTCTCGGCATCCGCCACCTCCGCCCGGGTGCCACCGACGTGCACCGTGCCGGCGCGACGCAGCTCGGGGTGCGTCCACGGCACGGGCTCGCTGAGCGCGAAGTCGACCTTCGCGACCCCGTCGCCGTACCGGAAGCGCTGGAGCGCGCGGCGGTAGCGCGCGGGCATCGCGTCGCCCGCCAGTCGGATCAGCGCCTTGGGTGTCACGTCGAGGAGAGTGACCGTGGCGTCGGGCAGCGCCTCGAGGGCGGTCACCTCGTGGTCGACGACCAGCTCGCCGCCGTGAGCACGCAGGTCGTCGACCATCGCGTCGATGATCGCCTGGCTGCCGCCGATCGGGATCGGCCAGCCTCGCGCGTGCGCATAAGCGGTGAGGGCCAGCCCCGCGCTCGCGGCGGCGACGCTCGGCTGCGGCAGGATCGTGTGCGCGGCGACGCCCGTGAGCATCGCGGGGGCGACGTCTTGGCGAAAGCGCAGGTTCCACGCAGGGCTCCCCTGCTCGAGCGCACGCAGGCCGAAGGAGAGCGCCGTCGGGATGTCGGTGGGCACCCGCACGAGGGGCGATCCCGTGAACTCGGCGACCCGGGTCGACCGCTCCACCAGCGGACGGAGCAGCTGCGCATAGGCAACAGCGTCGGGACCGAGCGCCTCGGCCGTTCGACCGAGGTCGAGGTAGGCGACACCGGCATGGCGTTCGTCCAGCGGATGCGCGAACGACACGTCCGGCGTGACGAACTCCACCCGCTCCCGCAGACCGAACTCGCGGAAGAACCGCGACTCGAACGCCATGGGGTGCACGGCCGAGCAGACGTCGTGGTGGAAGCCGGGGAGTGTCAGCTCGCGCGTGGCGGCGCCACCGCCCGGCCGGTCGGCGCGTTCGTACACCCGCACCCGAAGCCCGGCGCGAGCGAGGGTGACGGCGGCGGCGAGACCGTTGGGGCCCGACCCGACGACGACGGCGTCGAGGTCGCTGCTGCCGCGCTTGCGGCGAGTGTTCACGGTGAGGGCGCCCCGCCTCCGGCGGACGTGGCGCGATTGCGCGGCGGCTTCGGCGGAGCGGATGCCCCCTCCGCAGCACTGCTGCCGGCCTCCGGGCTGCCCTTCGACATCGCGTCCTCCGTTCGGTCCCCGCCCGTCGCGGCGTCGGCCAGTTGCTCTCCCTGCAGTTTGGCAGCATCGGCAGGGTCGGTGCTCGCCGAGGCCGCGCCGTGCCGCCGGGCTTCGGCATCCGAATCGATCTCTTCGCCGCTGTCCGCCATCTCCTTCTCAGCCGTCGTCGCTCCGAGCCGGCGGGCGGCACGGCCTTCTGCCAGGTAGGCGAGCCGGTGCAGAGTTTCGTTGTTGCGCCAGTGCAGCGGGACATCGAGCACCTGCTGCGGGACGAAGCGTCCCGGACCGGCGATCGCCTCTTCCTGGATGCGCACGACGCACTCGTGTCCGCGCGTCTTGACGTCGATGGTCACACGCGCCTCGCCGATCGGCCAGCCGCGCGCCCGCATCACCATCATCCGCGACGGGATGAACTCTTCGACGACGGTCTTGTCGTCGATGAGTGCTGGCCAGACGCCGAACGAGTGGTGCAGTTCGGCGCCCGCCATGGGCCAGGTCTCGTCGACCTCGCGCATCCGCGACGCCCCGACGACCCAGGACGGATACAGCCACCCGTCGCTCAGCACCTCGAACACGTCCTCGGGTGTGCAGTGCAGCACCCTCACGTTGCGAGACATGGACTCCCCCTCGATCTCGGGCTCTACCGATGCGTTCGACGCTAGACCGCGCGTCCGGCGCGCTGGAGCGGGTTGCGTTGCGGCCCGGCCTGTGGCAGACCGCCGCCCGTCTGTCCGTCGAGTGGGCGGGAGACGGATGCCTCGGCCCCGTCGATCCGGTCACGTAGAGTCGGCGTCATGAGCGACGTCGTCATCACGGTCCGCGGGGAGCATGAGACCCGCATCGCCCCCGAACGCGCAATCGCGCACCTCACCATTCGCGCCGAGGGTCCCGAGCGCGGCGCCGTCGTAGAGCGCATGGCGGCACTGACCGAGCCGGTGCGCGACGATCTCGCCGCCCGTAAGACGGCCGGCACCGTCACGGAGTGGACGAGTCAGCGCGTCTCGGTGTGGTCCGAGCGCCCCTGGAACAACGAGGGCAGGCGTCTCGCCCCCGTCCACTACGCCACCCTCGACTTCTCCGTCACGTTCACCGACTTCGCCGTGCTCTCGTGGTGGGCCGGAGAGGTGGCCGAGCGTGAGGGCGTGCAACTCGGCTGGATCGAGTGGAAGCTCACGCCCGAGACACGGGCGCGGACGGAACGGGACGTCGCCACCGAGGCGGTCGGCGTCGCCGTGACACGTGCGGCCGCCTACGCCGGAGCGCTCGGTTTGTCGGACGTCACTGCGCTCGAGATCGCCGACCTCGGTCTGCTCAGCCGCCAGGACCGGCCCGAGGTGGCACCCGGTCCCCGCATGCTGATGGCCAAGGCGTCGTTCGCGAGCGACGCCGCCGGGGGCGCGCCCGCGGTGCAGCTGCAGCCGGAGGACACCGTGATCTCCGCGGCCGTCGAGGCCCGCTTCGCCGCACGATGAGCGATCTCCGATCCACGGGCTCGGCGAACGGTACTCAGCGGCCCCAGGCCGTACGGGACGGGATCGCGCATCGGCTGTCCCGGATGATTCGGCTGCCCACGGTGTCTGCTGAGCGTGCCGATCGCGGACAGAGGCCGTTCGACGCTTTCGCCGACCTGCTCGTCGAGCTCTACCCGCTCGCACACGAACACCTCGAGCGCGAGCGCATCGGCAAGCTCGGCATCCTGTACCGCTGGCGGGGACATGTGCCCGAACGGCCGACCGTCCTCATGGCGCACTTCGACGTCGTGCCCGTCGACGAGAGCGACGCATGGACGCATCCGCCGTTCGAGGGGCGCATCGAGGGCGGCTGGGTCTTCGGTCGCGGGGCGCTCGACGACAAGGGGCCGCTGGTCGTGCTGATGGATGCCGTCGAGAACCTGCTCGCGGCAGGCTTCACGCCCGCCCGCGACGTGTACCTGTCGTTCGGGGGCGACGAGGAGACCTTCGGCGGCGCTGCGCGCGTCCTCGCCGAGACGCTGCGGGACCGCGGCGTCGAGCCCTGGCTCGTCCTCGACGAAGGCGGCGCGGTCGTGGACGCACCGCTCCCGTTCGTGCGCGGACGCGCGGCGATGGTCGGCGTCGGCGAGAAAGGTGTCCTGACGCTCCGGCTCAGCGCCCGCGGCGAAGGCGGGCACGCGTCCGCTCCCCCGGCCCGCACTGCGGTCCGGCGCATTTCCCGGGCGGTCGAGCGCCTCGATCCCGCCACATTCCCGGCGCGTACACCGGCGGCGGTCACGCGGATGCTCGAGCTCTTCGCGACGCGAGCCGACGGCATCCCTCGTCGCCTGTATCGCCTCCTGGCGGCGACGCCGTGGCTCACCGCGCGCGTGTTCACCGCGATGGGCGGTGAGCCGGCCGCGCTCGTACGGACCACGATCGCGGCGACCATGCAGTCGGGTGGCACAGCGGCGAACGTGCTGCCCTCGCAGGCGTCGGCGACGCTCAACCTGCGCATCGCACTGGGCGAATCAGTGCCGAGCACTGTGAAACGCGTGCGCCGGCGCATCGCCGACCGCCACGTCGAGGTCGAGGTGCTCGAGGGCGACGGACCGTCGCCGGAGTCGTCGACCGAGAACGCGCAGTTCGCGCTGATCGCCGCCGCGGTGAAGGTGTCGCATCCGGATGCCGCGACGGTTCCGTACGTGATGATGGCGGCGACCGATTCGCGGCACTTCCACCGGTTCTCGCCGGCGGTCTACCGCTTCGCGCCGCTCGAGATGAGCAAGGCGCAGCGCGCGTCGATCCACGGCGTCGACGAGCGCGTGGAGATCGCGGCGCTCGAGCGCGGCGAACTGTTCCATCGCACGCTCCTGCAGCGCCTAGAGTGATCGCAGCCGCCCCCTCGACGAGCTCGAGCATCGGAGCGGCGAGCAAGGACGGGTCTGGGGCCCAGAGGCAAGGAGCACGGATGGCGCGCAGCGCGATGTCCTCACGCGTCACGATCGGCACGCTGGCGAGCGTCGTCGGCTTCCTCGCGTTCGTCGAGTTCACGAGCGGCGTGATCCAGGGCTACTACACGCCCATGCTCACCGACATCGCCCGCCACCTCGGTGTGCACGACGCGGACGTCAACTGGCTCGAGGGCACGCAGCTCATGCTGTCGGCGCTCGTCGTGCCGGCGTTCGCGAAGCTCGGTGACATGGTCGGGCACAAGCGCATGCTGGTGATCTCGACGGCGATCACGGCCGCCGCATCCCTCGTCCTGCCGTTCACCGACTCGTTCGCGATCTTCCTCGCGGCCTGGGCCATCCAGGGCTTCTACGTCGTCTGGCTCCCGCTCGAGATCGCCCTCATCTGGTCACGCTCCCGCCCCATGGAGGGCCGCGCGACCATCACCGCCCGGGCCGCCGGGTTCCTCGTCGCAGCACTCGAGACCGGTGCCATCATCGGCGCGCTCGTCGGCGGTATGCTCATCGACACCCTTCCCCTGTGGATCGTGCTCCTCGTTCCAGCGCTGCTCGTGGTGGCCTGCTTCTTCGTGATCCTGTTCGGGGTGAAGGAATCGCCCGAGCCCACCGGCGGCCGCCTCGACAACGTCGGCCTCGTGCTCATCTCGCTCGCGCTCGTCGCGTTCACGGGCGGCCTCAGCCTGCTGCGCCTCAACGGACCCGCCGACCTGGTGGCATGGCTGGTGACCGCGCTGGGCGTGCTGCTCGTCGTCCCGTTCACGCTCTGGGAGCTGCGACAGGACGACCCGCTCATCGATGTGCGGATGTTCCGCTCCCCCGCGCTCGGGCCGGTGTTCCTCACCGCAGGCCTCTTCGGCGTGAGCGTGCTCGGCGCGCAGGCGCCGCTGTCCACCTTCGCGCGCACGGATCCCGACGTCTACGGGTACGGCCTGGGCACGACGGGCTTCCAGACCTCGCTCATCATCGGCGTCTACCTCATCGCGATGATCACCGGCGCCCTGCTGTACTCGCTCATCTCGCGGCTCACCGCTCCGCGACTCACCCTCATCGGGGCGGCGACGCTCGTCGGCATCGGGTTCCTCATGTTCCTGCCGTTCCACGCGACGTATACGCAGGTCATCGTCAACATGCTGATCGTCGGCCTCGGCTCGGGCGCCCTGGTCGCGGCGCTGCCGGCGGCCGCGGCATCCGCTGCTCCCCCGACGCAGACCGGTGTCGCGACCGGCCTCACCAACTCGGTCAAGACCGTCGGCGGGGCGATCGCCTCATGCGTGTTCGGCATCGCGCTGCTGCAGGGCGCGACGGGTGCGGCCACCGAAGGCACGGCCGGGTCGCTCTCGGGCTACTTCACCGTATGGGTGGTATGCGGCGTGACGGCACTGGCCGCCGCCGTGCTGCTGTGCTTCGTGCCGAAGACGGCGTTCAGCGATCGGGCTTCGCACGACGAGACGGATGCCGCGGCACCCGTGGTGCGGTAGGGCTCGGGCTACTCGCCGAGGCGGTTGCGCGAGCGCATCGCGCGCTCGGCTTCGCGCTTGTCTTCGCGCTCGCGGATCGTCTGGCGCTTCTCGAACTCGCGCTTGCCCTTCGCGACCGCGATCTCGACCTTCGCGCGACCGTCCGAGAAGTAGAGCTTCAGCGGGATCAGCGTGTATCCGCCCGCCGAGATGGCGTGCGAGAGCTTGACGATCTCCTCCTTGTGGAGGAGCAGCTTGCGCGTGCGCTTGGAGGAGTGGTTCGTCCAGTGCCCCTGCGAGTACTCCGGGATGTGCACGGCGTCGAGGTACGCCTCGCCGTTGTCGATGTACGCGTAGCCGTCCGAGAGGTTCGCGCGCCCCTCGCGGAGCGACTTGACCTCGGTGCCGGTCAGCACGAGGCCGGCCTCGTACGTCTTCTCGATCGCGTACTCGTGGCGCGCGCGACGATTGGTCGCCACGACCTTCTCCCCGCGTTCCCTGGGCATGATGTCTCCTCGCTATGCCGTACAGCAGCCGTCTGGCGCACGGCAGCCTTTCAGTCTACCCCCGCGAGGAGGCGCGCGATCACGCGCGCAGCCATCTCCGGATGGCGAAGCCGGCCGAGAGCGCCGCGAGCAGCACGCCGACCAGGATCAGGACAGGCACCACGAGCCAGGCATCTCCGATGCCGACCCACGTCGTCACGAAGTCCACTCGGTTGCGCAGGTACTGGTCGACGCCGAAATGCACCCCGGC
Source organism: Microbacterium sp. LWS13-1.2 (assembly GCF_040144835.1). Taxonomy (NCBI): domain Bacteria; kingdom Bacillati; phylum Actinomycetota; class Actinomycetes; order Micrococcales; family Microbacteriaceae; genus Microbacterium; species Microbacterium sp. LWS13-1.2. Next base: position 154,284 of record NZ_CP151632.1, on the reverse strand, counting down.
GATGACCGCCGCACTCGCGAGGATCGACCCGAGCAGCGCCGCGAACACGCCCTCGAGGATGAACGGGGTCTGGATGAAGCGGTTGGACGCCCCGACGAGTCGCATGATGCCGAGCTCCCGCCTTCGCGCATAGGCGGACAGGCGGATCGTCGTGGCGATCAGCAGCACCGCCGCGATGAGCATGAGCACCGCGATGCCGACGGCGATGTAGGTCGCGATCGTCAGCGCGGAGAACAGCGGATCGAGGTACTGCATCTGATCGTTGACCAGCTCCACCCCCTGCATCCCGCTGAACGCCTCGATGATGACGTCCGACTGCTCGGGATCGACCAGCGTGATGCGGAACGTCTCGTTGACCTGGTCGGCGGTGATGACGCTGGCATTCTCCTCGCCGGCGATCTGCAGCAGCTCGTCATAGGCCTGCTGGTGGTCGAGGAACGTCAGGTCGCGGATCAGCGGCGCCAGCGCGCTGCCCTCCAGCTTCGCCCGCACCTCCTCCACCTGCTCGGGCGTCGCCTCGCCGTTCGAGCACGTGGCCGGGGTCGAGATGGTCGTGCACATGTAGACGGCGACCTGCGCCCGCTCGACCCAGAAGTCGCGCATCGTGCCGATCTGCATCTGCATGAGGATCGCCGCGCCGACGAACGTCAGCGAGACGAAGGTGACGAGCACCACCGACACGACCATCGAGAGGTTGCGTCGCAGGCCGGTGAAGGCCTCCGACATGATGAGTCCGAACCTCATGAGGTGGGCCCCACTTCGTCATCGGGGTCGGTCTCACCGAGGCCGAGCCGATCGGCGAGGCCCAGTTCCGCGACCTCGATCTGCTCGAGGTCGATGACCGGGATCGACTGGGTGTGCGCGGGCGCCGATGCCGGCGGGACGGAGGCCGCCGCCTCAGACTCCTCGGGCACGACGGGTTCATCCACCGACTGCTCGAGCGCCTCGGCCTTCCTCAGCTCGTCGGCGGCGAGTGCGGCAGCGGTGGCGGCCTCGGCGGCAGCGGCTGCCGCCGCGGCGACGCCCGGCGACACCGCGTCCGTCTCCGGCGTCACGATCTCGTCGTCGTCCATCGGCACGGCGGTGGGATCCAGGCCTGCGGCGGCGGCGATCGCGGCCTCGCGCTGCACCTCGAGCACCGCGGTGAGGGCGGCGACCGCGGCGGCCCCGCGCTCGGGCTCCGGCGCCAGGCTCGGCAGCCCCGACCGGTCGCCGTACCCACCGTGACGTTCGTCGCGGACGATCTCGCCGTGGCGCAGCTCGATCACACGACGCTGCATTTGGTCGACGAACCCGGCCTCGTGCGTGGCCATGACGACAGTCGTGCCGCCGGCGTTGATGCGGGCGAGCAGCTGCATGATGTCGATGGACGTCCCTGGGTCCAGGTTTCCGGTCGGCTCGTCGGCGAGCAGGATCTGCGGCCGGTTCACGAGCGCGCGGGCGATGGCGACGCGCTGCTGCTCACCGCCGGACAGCTCGTGCGGGAACCTCTTCTCCTTGCCGGCGAGGCCGACGAGGGCGAGCACTTCGGGGACGGCCTGCTGGATGAACGCGCGAGACGAGCCGATGACCTGCAGCGTGAACGCCACGTTCTGGAAGACGGTCTTCGTCGGCAGCAGCCGGAAATCCTGGAACACGGCGCCGATGTGCCGGCGGAAATACGGCACCTTGCGGTTCGACAGCGTGCGCAGGTCGCGGCCGAGCACGACTACGCGGCCCTCGGACGGCGTCTCCTCGCGGAGGATCAGGCGCAGGCAGGAGGACTTGCCGGATCCGGAGGCGCCGACGAGGAAGACGAACTCCCCGCGCAGCACCTCGAAATCGACATCGCTCAGGGCAGGTTTGGAAGTGCCGCGAAAGCGCTTCGTGACGTTCTCGAACCGGATCATGGCCTAACGAGCCTATGTGGCAGCCCCGTCACCGTGTCCAGCGACACTCGCGGCCGCGGCATCCGTCTTCTCGGAGTCGTGAGCGGGCGATGCGGGGCGAAGCATCACGCGCTCCGGGTCAGTCGTCGTCCTTGCGCTTGCGCCAGCGGATGCCGGCCGAGATGAAGCCGTCGAGATCGCCGTCGAAGACGATGGCGGGGTTGCCGACCTCGTGGCCGGTGCGGAGATCCTTGACCAGCTGCTGGCCGTAGAGGAAGTACGAGCGCATCTGGTCGCCCCAGCTCGCGGTGATCGTGCCCGCGAGCTCCTTCTTCTTGGCGGCTTCCTTCTCCCGCTGCAGCAGGAGCAGGCGGGTCTGCAGCACGCGCATGGCCGCGGCGCGGTTCTGGATCTGCGACTTCTCGTTCTGCATCGACACGACGATGCCCGACGGGATGTGCGTGAGGCGCACGGCCGAGTCGGTCGTATTGACCGACTGCCCACCGGGGCCGGACGAGCGGAACACGTCGACCCGCAGATCGCCCTCGGGGATGTCGACCTCGACGGCCTCTTCCATCACCGGGATGACCTCGACGGCCGCGAAGCTCGTCTGCCGCTTGTCGGCCGAGCCGAACGGGCTGATGCGGGCGAGGCGATGCGTGCCGGCCTCGACGGAGAGCGTGCCGTAGGCGTAGGGGGCGTCGATCTCGAACGTCGCCGACTTGATGCCGGCGCCCTCGGCGTAGGACGTGTCCATGACCTTCACCGGGTACTTGTGGCGCTCGGCCCAGCGCAGGTACATGCGCAGCAGCATCTCCGCGAAGTCGGTGGCGTCGTCGCCGCCCGCCCCCGAGCGGATCGTGACGACGGCGGACCGTTCGTCGTATTCGCCGTCGAGGAGCGTCTGCACCTCGAGCTGGCTGACGATGTCTTCGAGCTCGGCGATCTCGCGACGCGCCTCTTCGGCGGCATCCTCGTCGTCCATCTCGTTGGCGAGCTCGACGAGGACGTCGAGGTCGTCGAGGCGCTGCTCGACATCGTTGACGCGCTTGAGCTCGGACTGACGGTGGCTGAGGGCGCTGGTGACCTTCTGCGCCTTATCGACGTCGTCCCACAGATTGGGGGCGCCGGCCTCCTCGCTGAGACGCGCGATGTCTTTCGTGAGTGCCTCGACGTCGACCACGGCCTTGATGTCGGCGAACGTGGAGCGCAGGGCCTGGATATCGGCGGAGGGATCGAAGTCGAGCATGACACTCCAGACTAACGTGGAAGCGATGAGCGATCGCGCCGACTCCCCCACCGCGCGGGACGTGCTGTGGCGCTTCGGCCCCATGGTCTACGGCCCGACCGTGCTCTTCGCGCTCGGCGAGGGCGCCGTCATCCCGCTCATCCCGGTCATCGCCGCGCAGCTCGGGGCGGATGTCGCGACCGCCGCCCTCGTGGCCTCGGCGCTCGTCGTCGGCCAGCTGTGCGGCAACATCCCCGCCGGCTGGGCGGTCGCCCGCATCGGAGAACGGCTCACCATGGCGATCGCCGGCCTGGTCTCGCTCGCCGGGATCGTGGGCATGGCGCTCGCGCCGTCGCTCGGCATCTTCGCCATCGCCGTGTTCCTCATCGGCTTCTGCGCGGCGGCATTCGGCCTGGCGCGCCACTCGTTCATGACGACGCGCGTGCCCCTGTCGTTCCGCGCCCGCGCGCTGTCGCTGCTCGGCGGCACGTTCCGGCTGGGCATGTTCGTCGGCCCGTTCATCGCCGCCGGACTGCTCGCGGTCTTCGGCGACGAGCACGCCACGATCTGGTTCTTCGGCGGGTGCCTGGTCGCCACGGTGCTGCTGGTGGTCTTCGGTCCTGACCCCGAGACGCAGTTCCTCGAGCCATCTACCGCCGAGGATGGCGCCGTCGCCGCAGAAGACACCGGCGAGCCCGTCACCGGGTCGATCCCCCTCCGCCGCGCTCAGGGGCCGCCATCGGCGACGGCGCCGCCCGGTGGGTCCGATCCGGGCACCGGCGTGCTGCGGACGATGTGGCGCCATCGCCGCGTGCTGTCGACACTCGGCCTGGCCGCGGCATCCCTCTCCGCCGTGCGCTCGGCGCGGCAAGTCGTGCTCCCGCTGTGGGGAGTCTCGCTCGGGCTCGACGCGCAGACCATCGCCCTCGTCGTGGGCATCTCGGGTGCGATCGACTTCGCGCTGTTCTATGCCAGCGGCCAGGTCATGGACCGCTTCGGGCGCCTGTGGGCCGCGCTGCCGGCCATGATCCTGATGGGCGCGGGGTTCATCGCCCTCGCTTTCACCCACGATCTGCCGCAGGCGGCGATGTGGTTCGCCATGTTCGCCGCCGTCCTCGGCGTCGGCAACGGGCTGTCCAGCGGGATCCTGCTCACCCTCGGCGCCGACGTCGCCCCGCGTTCCGACCCGGCGGCGTTCCTCGGCTCGTGGCGAACGCTCACCGACGCCGGCGGGGCGGTCGCGCCGCTGCTCGTGTCGGCCATCGCCGCGGCGGCGTCGCTGGCCGTCGCAACAGGAGCCATGGGTGTGATCGGACTCGTCGGCGCATTCGCGTTCGTGCGCTGGGTGCCGCGGTACGTGCCCCGGACGCGCCCATGACCGATGTCGTGCGGTTCTGTCGCAGCCGCAGCGCCGGCCGACGCTGCACGCGTCCGCTCGGCCACGCGGGGCTGCACCGACACCGCACGATCATGTGGACGGATGCCGGAGCCGACCCGGCGCGCTGCCCGGGCTCCGGCGAGTGCGGCACGCCCGCTGCCACCCTCGCCGACGGATTCCCCGACGGTCGCGCGCTCTGCTCGGTGTGTCATCGGTTCGTCGAGCTCGACGGGGGCAGCAGGCTGGTCCCTCACGACACGTCGGACGACGGCGAGCCGGATGCCGAGATCCGCCGCCGTCGAGAGTGGTTCAACACTCTCGGCTGGTAGCGACACTTTCGGCTGGTAACGACGTCGGCGCAGTTGCGGGTCAGACCCAGGATCTGCGCACGGCCTCCGCGCCCAGCTGCATGCGCGTCGTGACACCGGCGGTGTCCATGAGCTCGGCGACCCGGCGCTGCACCGTCCGCAGCGAGATGCCGAGCTGAGACGCGGCCGCGGCATCCGTCACTCCCAGCAGGAGAAGGCGCAGCAGATCGCGGTCCACCTCCTCGGTCGTCGGCGTCGCGGCGATCGGCAGGAACTCCGTGGCCGCCCGCCAGTAGTCCTCGAAGATCGAGGTCACCAGGTCGAGCAGGCCGCTCGGGTGGATGAGCAGGGCACCGAAGCCCTCGTCCGCGCCCTGCGAGTGCATCGGCACCAGCGCCATCTGGTCGTCGGCGATGAACATCCGCGTCGGCAGGGTGGGCAGCACCCGGATCTCCTCGCCGATCTGCGCCATCTCGCGCGCAGCGGTCAGAAAGCCCGGCCGTTCCAGTACGGCGCTCTCGACGATGACGCGGTAGCGCACGCCTCGCGCGAGCGCCCGGTCCTCCTCGACGTTGTCTTCCCCGCTCACCAGCGCGATCTCGTGCAGCACCAGCACGCGCACCTGGTCGATCGAGGCGGCCTGCAGCTGCGCTACCCGCTGCCGCACGGCGTCGTCGCCGATGACGACATCCACCACGTCCGCCACGCTGCGCTGTTCTACCGAGCGACGGTACAGATCGCTCAATTCGACCAGCGCCTCGTGCGCGCGAGTCAGCCCCCGCTCGCGCTCGAGCAGCAGCGGACGCAGCGAGATGGAGGGTGGGGACGCCACGAACCGGTCACTGCTCGATGCCTGGCGCGCGAGCAGCCCGAGGCGCTCCAGCTCGATCACCATCGGCCTCACGCGCGGGAGCGACATGCTGAGCGCCGCGGCGATCTCGGTCATCGACGCCGAGGGCTGCTGGAGCACGCTCCGATAGACGGCGGTGTGGGCCGAATCGAGGCCGAGCGCATCGAGCACGGTGTTCTCCCCCATGCGCTCATCGTCACCCGCCGAGCGTGGCGGATGCAGGCCATGGCGTTTCTCCGCCACCCACTTTAGGCGAGTGGGCGGCGAAGGTGGGGGGACACGGATCCCCACACCGAGAGGCTCGCGCATGTCACGAACCCAGCCCATCGGCCGCCGCCTGCGCCCGATCGTCGCCGCCACCAGCGGTCTGGCGATCGGGATCGCAGGCATCGGCCTTGCGACGATGCCGGCGGCGGCCACCCCCACACCGCCCGCCGCACCCTCCGCCGGAGCGACGGCCGGCCAGGCACATACCGTCACCCTCATCACCGGTGACCGCGTCACCGTTACGGATATGTCGGACGGCACCCACACCGTCTCCGTCGACACGGCTGTCGACGGCGCCGGCGTGCAGACGTACGAGGTGGGCGACGACCTGCACGTCGTACCTCAGGGCGCGATGCCCTATCTCGCCTCGGGCGCCCTCGACGAGGACCTGTTCAACGTGTCGCTGCTGATCGAGTACGGCTACGACGACGCCTCGGTGGACGCCACCCCGGTCATCGTCGAGCACGACGCCGCGGCTGCGCGCTCGTTCGCGGCACCTGTCCCCGGCCTGGAGGTCACCGCGCCGCTCGAGAGCATCGGCGGCGCGGCGGCGACGCTCGGCCACGACGACGCCGCGGCCGCGTGGCAGTCGCTCACCGCGTCCTCGGCCCGCGCGTTCGCGGCCACGCCGACTCTCGCCGACGGCATCGAGGCCATCCACCTCGACGGCAAGGTGCGCTCCACGCTCGACTCGAGCGTTCCCTACATCGACGCCCCTGCCGCGTGGGCCCAGGGCTACACCGGTGAGGGCGTCACGGTCGCCGTGCTCGACACCGGCATCGACGACACCCATCCCGACCTGCAGGGCCACATCCTCGACGGCTCGACGAGCTTCGTGCCCGGCGAGGAGGTCGCCTCGGACCCCAACGGCCACGGCACGCACGTCGCCTCGACGATCGCGGGCACCGGCGCCGCGTCGGACGGCACCCACCGCGGTGTCGCCGACGGCGCCGACCTGCTCATCGGCAAGGTGCTCGGCGCGGACGGCTATGGCCAGGACTCGTGGATCATCGAGGCGATGGAGTGGGCGGGCCAGAACGCTCCGATCGTGTCGATGAGCCTGGGTTCGCAGTCGCCGTCCGACGGCAAGGACCTGATGGCCGAGTCGCTCAACCAGATCGCCGAGGAGACCGGCGCACTGTTCGTGGTTGCCGCGGGCAACGCCGGCTCCCCCGAGTCCATCGGCGCCCCGGGCTCCGCCGAGCAGGCGTTCACCGTCGGATCGGTGGACGACCCGTCGGGCGACCTCTCCTACTTCACGAGCCAGGGCCCCCTCTCGCGCTCGGGTGCGTTGAAGCCGAACGTCACCGGTCCCGGCAGCGAGGTCACGGCGGCGCGTTCGGCCGACAGCGGCGGTGAGGGCTCGTACATCACCATGAGCGGCACGTCGATGGCCACACCGCACGTCGCGGGCGCCGCGGCGATCCTGCTCGGCGCGAACCCCGAGCTCACGACCGCGCAGCTGAAGGCGGCGCTCGCGAGCACCGCGACCGACCTCGGCTACACCTCGTACCAGGGCGGCACCGGTGTCATCGACGTCGACGCCGCGCTCAACGCGCCCGTCGTCGCCTCTGGTCCCGGCGACTTCGGCATGCTCATGTGGGGCGAGGAGCCGACCCCCGTCGAGCGCACCATCGAGTACACCAACCGCACGGATGCCGAGATCACCGTCGCACTCGAGGCCACCCTGACCGACACGACGCCGGGCGGTGGCGGGGGCCCCGGTCCGCTCGCGGACGGGATCGCGTTCGACGCGCTGTCGATCGACACCGACAGCCTCACCATCCCCGCCGGCGGCACCGCAGCGGTCACGATGACGGTGAACCCGGCCAAGGTGCCCGCGGGCACGCAGCTGTCGGGCGCGCTGACCGGCTCGGTCGACGGCGAGGCCGTCACGCGGACCGCGCTCGGCACGATCGCCGAGGCCGAGCGCTACGACCTCACGATCACGGCCACCGGCTTCGACGGCCAGCCCGTCAGCGTCTACGCACTGCTGTGGGATGCCGCCGCGCAGTGGGCGGAGCCGGTTCTCGTCGAAGGCGAGACGACGCTGCGCCTCATGAAGGGCGACTACACGGTGATGTCCTACATGGAGATCAACCGCAACGCCGACACCATGGCGACCGTGCTCGCCGGCGATCCCAAGCTGACCCTCACGAAGGACGCGACGGTCTCCCTGGACGCCCGCGCGGCGAAGGAGGTCACGGTCGACGTCGGTCGTGACGACCTCGAGCAGTCGTTCGGCCGCATGGACTTCCACGCCGACGACTTCTCGGCGAGCGCGATCATGCCGGTACTCACAGACGAGATGTGGGCGCAGCCCATGAAGGTCGACGACGCCGACTTCCACCTCACGACGCGGTGGCGGCTCTGGGAGCCGATGCTCACGGTGGCGGCGGGCAAGAAGCTGCTCGACGTGATCCTGCAGGTCGGATCCACGTTCCTGGACGGCGAGATCAAAGCGGCGGCGGTCGAAGCCGGCACCGGCACCGTCGACGAGTTCGCTGCCATCGACGTCAGGAACAGGGTCGCGGTCGTGACCCTGTCCGGCCAGGTCTCGCCCGGACAGGCCGCGGCGAACGCGGCTGCGGCGGGCGCGAAATTGATGATCCTCGTCAATGACGCGGACGGCGACCTGAGCACCTGGGTCGGCTCGGACGACTTCACAACCGACGCCCCGATCGCGGTCGCCGCGATCAGCGGCGTCGAGGGCCGTCAGCTCCTCGCCGACATGGCGAAGAAGAAGGTCACGGTGAAGGCCGTCGGCGACTCGTACCCGGACGTGGTCTACGACATCGCCCGCTACAGCGACGGCGAGATCCCGACCGACCTGGCGTACGCGCCGGAGAACCTGACGCGCATCGACACGACGTACCACGGTCAGAAGGAGCCCATGGGCGAATTCCGGTACGACTTCGTACCGGGCGCCCAGTACGGCTCGGGGTACTTCATGCGTGCCGAGCGCGGCACGGTGCGCGAGGAATGGGTGAACACCGACGATCTGCGCTGGAACCAGGGCGTGGGCGTCGAGTCCGTGCGCTGGGAGATGCGCGACAAGCTGCGCGCCTACGAGCCGGGCCAGGAGCTCGAGGTCGAGTACTTCGGCGGGATCGTGCGCCCGTATGTGGCGACGGGCTACTGGGTGCCCTACCGCGTCTCGGACTACGCCCAGGTGAACATCCCCAGTTGGGCGGACGGCGGCGACCCGGAGCACACGGGCAGCTTCGACACCTGGATGGAACCCTCCACCGTGCACCAGACGGCCGACGTCTACATCGACGGTCAGCTGGTCAAGCAGGCCGAGCACCAGGGCGTCAACGTGTGGGACCTTCCCGACGGCGAGCAGGAGTGGCGCGTCGTGAGCACCGCGACGCACGACGGGACGCACCTCGAGGGATCGACGAAGACGGTGAGCGACTGGACCTTCCGCTCCGCGGGCAAGCTCGGCGACTGGACCAACCGGCTGCTGCCGATGATCCAGGCGTACTACGACGTCGACGTCAACGTCGACAACCACGTGGGCGAGGGTCGTCGCAAGGGATCTAGCATCCCGCTCGGTCTCGAACTCGGCCACGTCGCCGGCACCGCCCCCGCCGGCGCCATCACCGACGCGACACTCGAGGCCCGCACCGCGGGCGGCGAGTGGGTGCCGGTCACGCTGCAGACGGCGAAGACGGATGCCCCGACCGGTGCCGTCGAGGGCGACGGCGACGTCTTCGTCACCAGCCGCGCCTGGGTCAGCGGGTTCACCGCGCAGATCCCGGTGTCGGACAAGGGCGGCTGGGTCGACCTGCGCGTGACGGCGAAGGATGCCGCGGGCAACACGTTCTCGCAGGAGATCGAGAAGGCCTTCCAGGCGACTCCCGCCAAGGGTGTGCGCTGACGTAGAGCACGCACACGAGGCCCGGTCACTTGGCGACCGGGCCTCTTGTGCGTCCGCCGAAGCTCACCACATCACGCCGACGAGGTGAGCGAACACGTCCTCCGGATCGTTGTCGAGACCGCGCCGCGCGAACCAGATCGACACGTTCACGATGTCGCGGTAGAGGAAGTCGAGCCCCTGCGGGTTGGCGGCGACATCGACGATCTGCGGCAGATCGATCACGACGATGTGCCCCTCGTGGTCGAGCAGGTTGTACGGCGACAGGTCGCCGTGCGCGAAGCCTGCTCGTGCGAAGGCCTCCAGAATGCCGACGACCTGCTCGAAGGCATCCCTCAGCTCCTCTCCGTGCAGCCGGCTCTGAGCAAGCCGGGGCGCCGCAGCACGGCCGTCGCCGATGAACTCCATGAGCACCTCGGTGTCGCTCACCTGCACCGGGTACGGCACGGGAACCCCGGCCTGCCAGGCGCGGCACAGCGCGTCGAACTCGCTGACCGCCCAGTGCCCGGCAGCCACGGAGCGGCCGTACGCCGATTTGCGGCCCACCGCGCGGGCGTCGCGGGTGTTGCGCATCGTGCGGCCCTCTTCGTAGCTGCCCGAACGGTGGAAGTCGCTGTGGTGAGAGGTGCGGTACCGCTTGGCTGCGAGGAGGACTCCGGCTGTGCCCGGAACGGCGCGCTCGATGAGGTGCACGTCGGCTTCCTTGCCGGTCTTGACGATGCCGAGCTCGGTGTCGAACGCCCCCGATGCGGTCACGAGCCAGTGCGGGTGCGGCAGGGGGCCGCGTTGAGTGGGAGAGGAAGCCGGCCAGGTGGACCAGCGCTGATCGGCGCCGGGCTCGAGCTCCGGCGGAAGGACGGATGCGGACGCGTCGAGGCGTACGGATGACATCGGTTGGACACTCCAGGGTAGGAGGCCGCCGATATCAGTGGGTGCGGGCGACCTCGAGGGAAGGGATGTGGACACAGGGCGTGACGAAGACAGCCATCGTGGTCCTCCTTCCGATCGGGGTGCCGCGGCACCGACTCGCCTCACTGTAGCGGAGCGAGGGTGCGGCATCCATCACGATTTCGGATGTCCTACCGGTCACCCTGTGGCACTAGCGCAGCGCCGTGCGACTCGTCGCGGTCGCCTCGAGCGCCACGCCGTCGGGCACGAACACGGTGACGATGGGCGGATGCCACTGCCCGGCGACCGTGACACGCGCAGAGACGCCGTCGGGAGTCGCCGCCGAAACGAGCCGCGCATCCTCTCCGATCTGGCCCACCATCGCCGCAGCCGCCTGGTGCACACCGGCATCGGTCAGCGTCGCGAGGGGCTCACCGCTGACGATGGAGAGTTCGAAGCCGTCGGCGGCGGCAAGAGCCGTGGCATCCGCCACCGCGTCGAGCTGCTTCTGCGCGAGATAGAGACTGGTCGCGGCGGTGCAGACGAGGATCACCGCGATCGCCAGCACCGCGTAGCCGAGGGTCAGGATCAGCACGCTGCCCTCGTCGTCGCCCAGCGGGTCGCGATCGCGTGCGCACGCCCGCAGCCGGGCCCTCATCGCTCGCTCCAGAATCGCGAGACCTTGTGCGCGGCCGCCGCCTCGATCGGTATCGCGGCGATGCGGTCGAGGTCGAGCACCGGCGGCACGAGCGGCAGCGCCACCACAGTCCGGACGCTCACGTGCAGAGTCGCGCCGGCGCGCGGGCAGGTCGTCCCCGCGGGCGTGCACTCGATCGACAGGTCGACGTCGTCGAGCCCGTACTCGTCGGAGACGGCGGCGATCACGGCATCGGCGCGGGCGCGGGCGTCCTCCGCGTCGACCGCTGTCGATACGGCCCGCGCGACATGGCGGGCCGCGGCCTCGGCGCCGAGGCTCTGACCTTGGATGAGTCCCAGCGACACCACCAGGTACACCAGGGGCACGAGGAGCAGCAGTCCCACCAGGATGAACTCGAGCGCCGCGGAGCCTGCTTCGGAGTCATCGGACGCCGTCGGCGGGCTCTGCCCGTCGCGGCTCGACCTCACACCGGCCCTCGCATCGACGGTGCCGCCGCGGCGGCACCCCGCCCCTCGGGCCTCAGTCGAACGACTCGACAGGCGCATGCGCCGTCACCTCCAGCAAGCGCGGCGCGCCGAGCAAGCCGATCAGCGGCAGCGTCGCGGCGACGCGGATCTCGACCGTCTCCTGGCCGAGTGCCGACGTCTCCCCCACGGCGACATCGGCGGCGTACTCGCCGCCGATCGTGCGGCTGACGATCTCGCGCGTGCGGCGTGCGCCTTCTTCGAGCGTCGTGTCGGCGAGCGCGGCATGGTAGGCGCCCTCGACGGCCGCGTCGTGCACGACGTTGCGCACGTACACCGCGAGTCCGAACTGCAGCACGCCGAGTGTCAGGACGGTGAGGAGCGTGCCGACGAGGACGAACTCGACCGGGCTCGCACCGGCGTCGTCGCACACGTCCGCGGCGACCCGCGAGCGCACGACCCGCATCGTCCTGGCCACGGACCCGTGCACGGCGTCAGAGCCCGGAGACGCGGCTGATGGCCTGCTCGAACAGATCGGCGAGCGCGGGGCCGGCCATGGCCCAGATCACGACGACTAGTCCCGCGGTCATGAGCGTGATCAGGACCCACCCGGGCACGTCACCCCGCTCGTCGTCCGCGAGGTCGTCCCACGTACCGCGAAGCCGAGCCGTGAGGCGCTGCATCCGTGCTTTCATCATTTCTCCTTCCGGCCGGTCAGCCGAGTCCGAGTCGAAGCATGAAGATCCCGGGGAACACCGCGAACAGGACGCTCAGCGGCAGGATCAGGAACACGAGTGGAAAGAGCATGTAGATCTCCTTCCGGCCCGCGCGTTCGATGAGCGCGCGCTTGGCGTCCTCACGCGCGTCGAGCGCCTGCGCCTGAAGCACATGCGCCAGCGGGGCGCCGCGTTCGATGGCGGCGACGAGCTGGTCGATGGCACGGGTCAGCGCCGGGATCTCGAGTCCCGCAGCCAGCCGCGTCAGCGATTCCGACAGCGGCGAACCCGTGCCGACGGCGATCACGACTCCCCGCAGCTCGCTGGTGAGCTCCCCCGCGCCGACCTCGCTCACACGCCGGAGCGAGTCCAGGATGCCCTCGCCTGCCGACAGGCAGAGCGCGAGGAACTCCAGCACCGTGGGGAGCTCCTCCTCGATCCGCGCGGCGCGCGCCTGAGCGGCGTGAGTGAGCCAGGCGTCGTAGCCGAGCGCGGCCGCGACCGCCGCGACGGGCGGCAGGAGGCCGAGGACGGGTGATCCGCGTCCGGCGAGCATCAGGACGACCACGACACCGCCGCCGACCCCGAGGCCCGCGATCGCCCAGCCGAGCTGACGACTGCGGAATCGTGCGGCATCGATCGTCCAGGCTGCGCGGTGCAGGCGTCGTGCCAGGATTGCGTCACCGCCGGCCAGACGCGCAAGCCGCCCGCGCGCGAACGCGGACCAGGTGAACGGAGATCCGCCGCCCGGTGCCACGACATCGAGACCGCGTGGGTCTGTCACATCGCGGATGTACGGCGCGATCCGTCGGGCCAGGCTCGGCGCGCCCCATCGCGGCGCGAGCGAGATCAGCAGGCACACGCCCACCCCGAGGGCGGTGCCGAGCACGACGGCGAAGGCGAGGTCGCTCATCCCGGTGGCGATCACCCGAACCACCTCCGCGGTTCGGGAAGGCGCCCCAGCCGGATCATGAGCCGGTACGCGACCAGAGACACCGCCGCACCGACAAGGATCAGCACGATGCCGCCGGGGCTGCCGTACGCGCGGGCTCCCTCCGGACGCATCGCCAGCAGGGCCAGGATCACCCAGGGTGCGACCACACCGAGCACCGCCGCTCCGCGGATCCACGACTGCCGCGATTCGACTTCGGCACGCAGGGCCGCGTCCGCGCGCACCGAGCCGGCAAGCGCCCGCAGCACCGAGGTGAGCTCGGTGCCGCCCACCTGCCGTGCCATCCGCAGCGTTTCGACGATGCGGTCGGCGACGGGATCGGCGAGGCTGATCTTGAGCCGCTGGATGCTGGAGTCGAAGTGACCCGACGCCGACATGTCGCGGGCGAACCCGGCGAATGCCGGCCGCAGCTCGGCGGGTGCGGAATCGGCGAGGCTCGCCACCGCGTCAGGAAGCGACATCCCCGCCCGCACCGAAGCGATGAGCAGATCGCACACGTCGGGCCAGAGCCCGCGCCGCGTGCGCAGGAGCTTCGAACGCCGCGCACGCAGCCACGCGAACGGGGCGATCGCTCCCGCGACTGCCGCAACGAGGGCCAGCGCGGCCACCGGTGCCACGAGCCACGCGATCGCGGCCGCGACCACAGCGCACACACCCGCCACCACCGCGACCGAGGCGACCGATGTGCGGGACATTCCCGCGTCTTCGAGCAGGCGGGCGATCCGGCCGCGGCGGGCCGTGCCGGGGCGACGGCGGAAGTCCGCGGGCCACAGCCACGGTGACAGCACCAGCAGGACCCCGGCTGCCAGCACTGCACCCCAGACGAACGTCACGGGGCGTCCGCCCGGTAGAGCGTGCGAGCCGTAATGACGGAGTCCGCCACACCGGTAGGTGCCACGATCTCCACGACGCGCCGCGCGCCCCCGGCGTCCCGCTCGCAGTGCGCGACGAGGTGGACGGATGCCGCGACCGCCGGCTGCACGAAGCTCGCGTCGATGTTGCGCCCCGCGAGCAGCGGCAGCGCGGCGAGCTTGCCGAGCGCCTCGCGTGCCGAGTTCGCGTGGATGGTCGCCGCACCAGGCACGCCGGTGTTGAGCGCCAGCAGGAGGTCGAGCGCCTCGGCGTCGCGCACCTCTCCGACGACCAGACGGTCGGGACGCATGCGAAGCGCCTCTTTGACGAGACGCCGCAGCGTGACTTCGCCCGTCCCTTCGAGGCTGGGCTGGCGTCCCTGCAGCGAGACGAGGTCGGGTGCCGCGACGGCGAGCTCGAACGTCTCCTCCACCGTCACGACGCGATGCTCCGGCGGGCACGCCGCGATGAGCGCGCCCAGCAGCGTCGTCTTGCCCGCGTGCGTCGCACCCGAGACGAGGACCGACTGCCCGGCGATCATCGCATCGCGCAGCAGGGCGGCGGCCCGGGGAGCGATCGATCCCGCGGCGACCAGGCGACCGAGGTCGCGGTACGCCGGCAGGAACTTGCGGATGTTGACCGCCCAGTGGCGCCGCGTGATGTCAGGGATGACGACGTGCAGGCGGCTGCCATCGGGCAGCGAGGCGTCGACGAAGGGCTGGCTCAGATCGACGCGCCGACCACTGGACTGCAGCATCCGCTCGACGAGGTCCCGCACGGCGGTGTCGGTCAGCATCAGCGGCACCCGCTCTGCGACTCCCGCCCGCGCCACGAAGATACGATCAGGAGCATTGATCCAGACCTCCTCGACGGTCGGATCGTCGAGGTACGCCTGCAGCGGGCCGAACCCGGCGACGGCGGCGAGCACCTCCCGCACGCAGGCCGTCTCGTCGTCGACCGGCGCCAGCCCGCGCGCCAGGGCGAAGTCGTTGTGCCGGCGCACCTCGGCGCGCGCGACCTGCGCCGCGAACTCCGGGTCGCGGGTCGGATCCGACCGTTCGGCGCGCAGTCTCTCGCGCACCCGCTCGGCCACGAGGGTCGCGACGGGAGCGCTCGAGGAGGTCACGTCAGCATCCTCGCAATTCGACCCGGAGCCAGCCGAAAGTTATCCACAGATGCGGTCGCCGCGACCGAGGGGCAGGATGGAGGCACCGATGAAAGGACGACGATGATGACCAAGACGGAACTGGCCCCGGCGGCGAAGGCGGGCCTGGGCGTTCTGGGCCTCGTGCAGGTGGCGTTCGCGTTCCTGGCGTTCTGGGATCTCTCCCACCGAGACGCGGACGACGTGCGCGGACCGAAGGCGGCGTGGATCCCCGCGATCCTCGTGAACTGGATCGGACCGGCGAGCTACTTCCTGTTCGGCATCCGCCGCTGATCTCCGCCGCGAAACGGGGGGTCAGCCCCACAGCCGACTCCCGGTCCCCTCAGTAGACTGAGAGCCACTTGCGGGAGTGGTGAAATCGGCAGACACGCAGGATTTAGGTTCCTGTGCCTTCGGGCGTGTGGGTTCAAGTCCCACCTTCCGCACGCGAGTTCTCGCATCCTCCGCCGACTGACGACGGGAAACCACCGTGCACGCTGTTCCTTCCGCGCTGATCCCCTGGCTGGATCCGGCCGCCATCATCGAATGGGCGGGCCCCTGGGCGCTCGTCGCCGTGTGCTTCATCGTCTTCGCCGAGACGGGCCTGCTCATCGGATTCCTCCTCCCGGGCGACACGCTCCTCGTCATCTCGGGCCTGCTGTCGCATCCGCAGTCGTATGCGCCGAACGGCGTGTTCGGCATCAGCGTGTGGTGGGTGGCGCTGTTGATCGGTCTCGCCGCCTTCCTCGGCGGGGAGGTGGGCTACTACATCGGCCACAAGGGCGGCCCGGCGGTCTTCGAGAAGAAGGAATCCGGTCTGTTCAGCGTCAAGAATGTCGAGCGCACGAACGCGTTCTTCGAGCGGTTCGGCGGACTGACCATCATCCTGGCCCGCTTCGTGCCGATCGTGCGCACCTTCGCCCCGGTCGCCGCGGGCGTCGGGCACATGAACAAGTGGAAGTACACGCTCTACAACTTCATCGGCGCGGTGCTGTGGGGCTTCGGCCTCACGATGTTCGGCTACGCCATCGGGTTCATCCCGCCGGTCGCCACCTTCGTCGAGAACTACATCGACCTGATCCTGCTCGCCGCGGTCGGCGGCACGGCGCTTGTGACGCTGTGGCACTACTTCCGCGAGCGCAGCAAGGCGAAGAAGGCTGCCGCGGCGGGTGAGGACGTCGTCACCGACCACAGCGAGGCCGAGGCGCTCGTGCTCGATCCCGAGGTGTTCGATCGCGGCCCCGAGCACCACGAGGATGGCGCCCCGAAGGCCTGACCCGGAGGCGACCTGCGGCTTGTACCGTCAGGAGGCCTTCTTCTTGGCGGCGGGCTTCTTCGCGGACGACTTCGCCGCGGGCTTCTTGGCGGGTGCTTTCGCCGCCGGCTCGTCGTCGGCCCCGGCATCCTTCTTGTCCGACGCCTTCGATCCGCCGCCTTCGCGAGCCGCACGGGACTTCTCAACGCTGGCACGCAGCGCCGCCATGAGGTCGATGACCTCGCCGCCTGCCTCTTCTTCCTCCTGCTCGCCGAAGGTCTCGGTGGTGTCCAGCGCGTCGCCCTTCTCGAGCTTCGCCTCGATGAGGGTGCGCAGCTCCTGCTGGTACTCGTCGGTGAACTCCTCGGGGTCGAAGTCGCTCGAGAAGCTCTCGACGAGGGATGCCGACAGCTCGAGTTCCTTGGCCGAGATCCGCACGCTCTCATCCAGCGCCGGGAACGCCGCTTCGCGAACCTCGTCGGCCCAGAGCAGGGTCTGCAGCACGAGGACCTCACCGCGCACGCGCAAGGCTGCCAGCCGGGTCTTCTGTCGCAGCGAGAACCGGACGATCGCGGTCCGGTCGGTCTGCTCCAGCGTCTTGCGCAGCAGCACGTACGCCTTCGGCGACGCGGAATCCGGTTCGAGGTAGTACGCGCGATCGAGCGTCAGGAGGTCGATCTGCTCGCTCGGCACGAACTCGACGACATCGATCTCGCGGCTCTTCTCCGCTGGGAGCGACGCCAAGTCGTCCTTGGTGAGCACGACCGTCTTCTCGCCGTCGTCGTACGCCTTGTCGATGTCGGAGTACGGCACCACCTCGCCGTCGACCTCGCACACCCGCTGGTAGCGGATGCGACCGCCGTCCTTGTTGTGCACCTGATGCAGAGAGACGTCGTGGTCCTCTGTCGCCGAGTACACCTTCACCGGCACGTTGACGAGTCCGAACGTCAGTGCACCCTTCCAGATCGCTCTCACCACACCAGTGAACACCAGTGCGCCGACACCGGGCCACCCCTTGCGCCTCTCGTCGCCGATACTCTGTGGCCATGGCGGGAGAGGAGCAGCTCGTGCGCATCGGCGGCCGGCGCCTGCGCATCACCAACCTCGACAAGGTGCTCTATCCCGAGACGGGCACCACCAAGGGCGAGGTCATCGACTACTACTCGCGCATCGGCGAGGTGCTGATCCCCCACGTCATCGGGCGTCCCGTGACCCGCAAACGCTGGCCGGACGGCGTCGGCACCGAGGAAGACCCCGGCATGGTCTTCTTCGCGAAGGACCTCGAGCGCGGTGCTCCGTCGTGGGTGAAGCGGATGCCGATCCCCCACTCCACCGGCACCAAGGAGTATCCGCTGGTCGGCGACATCCCGACGCTCGTCTACCTCGCGCAGGTGGCGAGCCTCGAGCTGCACGTGCCGCAGTGGCGCTTCGCGCCCGACGGCGGACGTGGGCCCGCCGACCGCCTCGTGCTCGACCTCGATCCCGGCCCCGGCGTGGGCCTGCCGGAGTGCGCCGTGGTCGCCGGCTGGGCACGCGGCATCCTGGCCGACATGGGACTCGAGCCGTACCCGGTCACCAGCGGCAGCAAGGGCATCCACCTGTACACCGCGCTGCCGCCCGGCCAGTCGACCGAGCAGGCGTCCGCGCTCGCGAACGAGCTCGCCCGCGCGATCGAGGCGGATCACCGCGACCTCGTCGTCAGCAGCATGAAGAAGAGCGAGCGCCACGGCAAGGTGCTCATCGACTGGAGCCAGAACAACGGGTCGAAGACGACGATCGCGCCGTACTCGCTGCGTGGCCGCGCACACCCCACGGTCGCCGCGCCGCGCACGTGGGACGAGCTCGCCGACCCGCAGCTGCGCCACCTCGATTTCACGGAGGTGCTCGAGCGGATCGAGTCCATCGGCGATCCGATGGCGGCGCTCGGCTTCCACGCCGGCGGGCGCGAGGCCGAGTCCGGACCCCTGTCGGCCTACATCTCCAAGCGGAGCGCGCAGCGCACCCCCGAGCCGGTGCCCGCCAATCCGCTGGGGGCCACCCCGTCGGGTGATCGGCCGCGCTTCGTGATTCAGGAGCATCACGCGAGCCGCCTGCACTGGGACTTCAGGCTCGAGCGCGACGGCGTGCTGGTGAGCTGGGCGGTCCCCCGCGGTGTCCCGCATTCGTACAAGCGGAACAACCTCGCCGTCATGACCGAGGATCACCCGATGGAGTACGCGAGCTTCGAGGGCACGATCCCCGCGGGTGAGTACGGTGGCGGCACCGTGACGATCTGGGACGACGGCCGCTACGACCTCGAGAAGTGGCGCGACGACGAGATCATCGCGACCCTCGAGGGGCGGCCGGGCGGGCCGCTCGGACGCGTACGTCTCGCGCTCATCCGCACCGAGGGCGAGGGCGAGAAGTCGAGCTGGCTGCTGCACCGGATGAAGACGGATGCCGACGGCCGGCCGCAGCCGGACGGCACCGTCGTGGAGCCCACTCCCCAAGCCGACGAGCCCCACAGCCCGGCGCAGCGAGCGGCGTCCCGGTCCCCGCGCCGAAGCGAGGAGCCTCCCCGAAAAGGGCATGTGAGTTCCGGTTCACACACCACCACCGAACCCGACGTGAACTCCAGTTCACACACCACCACCGAACCCCACGTGAATTCCGGTTCACCCACCAGCATCGAACCCCGGTCAGGCCCCGATTCCCTGCCTCAGTCCCGTGTGAACCGGAAGTTCAATGACGTTTCGCAGAGTGTGTCGACTGTCCCGATGGCCGACCTCCGGCCGATGCTCGCCTCGCCCGCGACTCCGGGAACGGCTCGTGCGGCGGCCCGTGCGTGGGCTGCGAAAGACGGCACCGGCGAGACCTGGGTCGAGATGAAATGGGACGGGATCCGCGCCGTCGGCGTGTGGGACGGCCATCGGCTGCGGCTCTTCGCGCGCAGCGGCAACGAGGTGACCCATCGGTATCCCGAGCTGACGGCGGTGGACGCCGGCCTCGGCGACGAGCACGCCGTGCTCGATGGCGAGCTGGTCGCGCTCGAGCCCGATGGTCGTCCCAGCTTTCCGCTGCTGCAGACGCGCATGAACCTCGAGCGCGCGGGCGACATCGCCCGAGAAGCCCGACGGACGCCCGTGCGCTACTATCTGTTCGACGTCCTCTCGCACGACGGCGACGACCTCGCCGACCTTCCGCTGCGCGAACGGCGCGACGTGCTCGAAGCGGTGGCGGCGGCATCCGTCGACGCGATCGTTATCCCGCCGGTGTTCGACGACGTCGATGCGGCGCTCGACACGAGCATCCAACTGCGACTCGAGGGGATCGTCGTCAAGGATCCCGGCTCGCGGTACCTGCGCGGAGGCAGGTCCGAGTCATGGCTGAAGGTCAAGATCACCCGCACGCAGGAGGTGGTGATCGCGGGCATCCGCCCCGGGAAAGGCGGTCGCAGCAACACCTTCGGGTCTTTGCTGCTCGGCATCCCGGACGAGGCGGGGCTGCGCTATGCGGGTCGCGTCGGCTCCGGCTTCAGCGACTCGACCCTCGCGACCCTCATGAAGAAGCTGCTGCCGCTGCGCACCGACGCCAACCCGCTCGTGGGCGTGCCGCCGCTCGATGCCCGCGATGCCCTGTGGGTCCGGCCGGCGCTCGTCGGCGAAGTCGAGTACGGCGAGTTCACCCCCGGCGGCATCCTCCGCCACCCACGGTGGCGCGGCCTCCGCCCCGACAAGAGCCCCGACGAGGTGCGGCGCGAGGACTGAGCGCCCCCGGTCGCTGAGCGGTTGCCGGCTCTGGACAGGCGCCGGCGAGATGACGGGCCGCGCTCAGGCGTGCGCGTCGTGCTCGACGTGACCGGCGGGCTCGAGCTGGAACGTGGAGTGCTCGACGTCGAAATGCTGCGACAGGCAGCTCTGCAGCCCGCTGAGGATCCCGGCCGCCCGGCCGTCGGCGAGGGCCGCGTCTTCCACCACGACGTGGGCGGTGAACACCAGCGCGCCGCGGGTCAGCTGCCACACGTGGACGTCGTGCACGGCGACGACACTCGGGGTGGCGAGGATGTGGTCGCGGATCTCGGTGACATGCGTGCCCTCGGGGGCCGATTCGGCGAGCACCGACACGACTTCGCGGAGCAGCCCGATCGCGCGCGGCACAATCATCGCCGCGATGAGCAGCGACGCGATCGCGTCGGCCTGATCCCACCCCGTCGTGATGACGACGATCGCTGCGACGATCACGGCGGCCGAGCCGAAGAGATCGCCGAGCACCTCCAGATAGGCACCCCGGACGTTGATGCTGTGCCGCTGCGCCGCGCTGAGCAGCCACATGGCGACCGCGTTCGCGACGAGCCCGACGACGGCGATCACCAGCATCAGACCGCCGGCGATCTCGGCCTCGCCGGGGTCCAGCAGTCGCGAGATGCCTTCGAACGCGACCCACGCCGAGAGCACGATGAGGATGATCGCGTTGACCAGGGCGCCGAACACCTCGGCGCGCTGATAGCCGAACGTGCGGCGGTCGTTGGCCGGGCGGGCGGCGACGGTGCTCGCGACGAGCGCGATCACGAGGGCTGCGGCATCCGTGAACATGTGAGCCGCGTCCGCGAAGAGCGCGAGGGATCCCGACAGCGCCGCGCCGACGATCTGCACCACCATCACGGTGGAGGTGATCGCGAGCGAGATGCCGAGGAGACGGCGGTTGCCGGCCCCGCGGATCCCGGTCTGCGCGTGATCGTGCATGCGCCCAGGCTAAGCCCGAGCGGCCGCCGCCGGCCGCCGTTCCGGCTAGTCGGGAATGATCGTGATTCTCAATCGCAGCCCGCCCTGGCGCGGCTCACAGCTCCGCGAGCAGCGGTGCGAGCGCCGCGAACGCGCGTGCGCGGTGGGATGCGGTGTTCTTCTCGAGCGAAGTCCACTCGCCGACGGTCCGCTCGGTGTCGGCCCCCTGGCCGTCCGGGATGAAGATCGGGTCGTAGCCGAAGCCGCCCTCACCCGATGCCGCCGTGGCGAGGCGTCCGGGCCATACGCCCTCCACGACGCTCTCGCGTGACGCGTCGCCGGGCACGACGAACGCGATCGTCGAGACGAACTGCGCCGTGCGGTGCGGATCCGGGATGTCGGAGAGCTGGTCCAGCAGCAGGTTGAGGTTCGCCGCGGCATCCTTCGCGTGCCCTGCCCAGTAGGCGGAGAACACGCCGGGCGCACCGCCGAGCACGTCGACGCAGATGCCGGAATCGTCCGCGAGCGCGGGAAGGCCGGTGTGCTCGGCCGCCGCGCGGGCCTTGATGAGCGCGTTCTCGGCGAAGGTGACGCCGTCCTCGACCGGCTCGGGGCCGTCGTAGGCGACCACGACGAGGTCCGGGCGCGTGGCCGCCACGATCGCCTGGAACTCCTCGACCTTGTGACGGTTGTGGGTCGCGAGCACGATCTGGTTCACGGCTCCGGCGACGTCGGTACCCGCGGCAGCCGTCTCCGCCTCCACCTCGGCGATCGCCTCCGCCATGTCGTCGGGGTGAGCGGTCACGCCGCGCCCTCGGCCGTTCCCTCGCCGAGCGCGGCGAGCTGGTGGGTGCGCAGATCCGCGCAGCCGTTGACGCCGAGTTCGAGGAGGGCGTCGAGCTCCCGCTTGTCGAACGGCGCACCCTCGGCGGTGCCCTGCACCTCGACGAACAGTCCGCGGCCGGTCACCACGATGTTCATGTCGGTCTCGGCACGGACATCCTCGACGTACGCCAGGTCCAGCATCGGCTCGCCGTCGATGATGCCGACCGACACGGCCGACACCGAGTCGAAGAGCACCTGCGACTTCTGGCCGATGAACTTCTTGCGGCGGCCCCACTCGATGGCGTCGGCGAGCGCCACGTACGCGCCGGTGATCGCGGCCGTGCGCGTTCCGCCGTCGGCCTGCAGGACGTCGCAGTCGATGACGATGGTGTTCTCACCGAGTGCCTTCGTGTCGACGACGGCGCGGAGAGCGCGGCCGATCAGCCGGGAGATCTCGTGGGTGCGGCCGCCGATCTTGCCCTTGACGCTCTCGCGGTCGTTGCGGTCGTTCGTGGCGCGCGGCAGCATCGCGTACTCGGCGGTGATCCAGCCCTTGCCCTTGCCGTTGAGCCATCGCGGCACGCCGTTCGTGAACGACGCTGTGCAGAGCACCTTCGTGTTCCCGAACGAGATGAGCGCCGAACCCTCGGCCTGGCTCGACCAGCCCCGCTCGATCGTGATGGGACGCAGCTGGTCGATGGTGCGGCCGTCGGCACGGGTGATATCGGTCATTTCTCTCCTCTGAAGGTACGGATGCCTCAGCCGAGGCGCGTCGGCAGATCGATGGCGCCGGTCTGGACCAGTCGCACGGAGCTGACCTCGCGGCCCATCAGCCGGTGCGCGAGGCGCAGGAACTCGTCGGCGGACGCGCCGGTGGCTTCGTAGACGTGCTGGGGCTCGGCATCCGAACCCGCGAGCAGGTCACGGGAGACCAGCTGACGGTAGACGTCCTTCGCGGTCTCGGTGTCGCTCGACACGAGACTCACGTCGGGTCCCATCACATAACTGATCGCGCCCTCGAGGAACGGGTAGTGCGTGCAGCCGAGGACGAGGGTGTCGACGCCGGCGTGGCGGAGCGGTGCGAGGTACTCCTCGGCGACCGCGAGCACCTCGGGCGAGCCGGTGACGCCGGCCTCGACGAACTCCACGAAACGGGGGCACGCCTGGGCGAACACCGTCAGCTGCTCGTTGACGCCGAGCATGTCCTGGTACGCCCCCGACGAGATCGTGCCGGCCGTGCCGATGACGCCGACACGGCCGTTGCGGGTCGTCGACATCGCGGTGCGCACCGCGGGGTTGATCACCTCGACGACCGGCACGTCGTACCGCTCGCGGGCGTCGCGCAGCATGGCGGCCGACGCGGTGTTGCAGGCGATGACGAGCATCTTCACGCCCTGCGCCACCAGCTCGTCGAGCACCTCGAGCGCGTAGCGGCGGACGTCCGCGATCGGCTTCGGGCCGTACGGCGAACGCGCCGTGTCGCCGATGTAGAGGATCGACTCCTGGGGAAGCAGCGCCGAGACGGCCCGTGCGACGGTGAGACCGCCGACTCCGGAGTCGAAGATTCCGATCGGCGCGTCGTTCACGATGCCCCAGCCTACGCCAGGCGCTCACTAGGCTGGCCCGCATGACCCACGGGCACGCTTCGCGAGGGGGCGCCTCGACCGCCCTGCTGACCGACCGCTACGAGCTCACGATGGTCGACGCGGCCCTGCGCGACGGCACCGCCGAGCGCCGCTGCGTCTTCGAGCTGTTCGGCCGGCGACTGTCGGCCGGACGACGGTTCGGCGTGGTCGCCGGCACGGGCAGGCTGCTGTCGCTGATCCGCGACTTCCGCTTCGACCACGAAGAACTGCGGTTCCTGCGCGACGAGAAGGTGGTGGATGCCGCCACCCTCGAATTCCTGGAGGGCTACCGGTTCACCGGCTCGATCACCGGCTATCGCGAGGGCGAGCTCTACTTCCCGGGCTCCCCCATCCTCACCGTCGAGGGCACGTTCGCAGAGGCCGTCGTGCTCGAGACGCTGGCACTGAGCGTGCTCAACCACGACTCCGCCATCGCCACCGCCGCCGCCCGCATGAGCGTCGCCGCCGGCGACCGGCCCCTTGCCGAGATGGGCTCCCGGCGGGCGGGCGAGAGATCGGCCGTCGCCGCGGCCCGCGCGGCATACATCGTCGGGTTCGCCGCGACCTCGAACCTCGAGGCGGGACGCCGCTGGGGCATCCCCACGATGGGCACCGCCGCGCACTCGTGGACGCTCCTGCACGACAGCGAAGAGGACGCCTTCCGCGCGCAGATCGATGCGCTGGGAGTCGGCACGACGCTCCTCGTCGACACCTACGACATCCGCCGCGGTGTGGAGACGGCCGTGCGGATCGCGGGCACCGGCCTCGGCGGCGTGCGCATCGACTCGGGCGATCTGCCCACGGTGGCCGCCGAGGTGCGCGCGCAGCTCGACGAGCTGGGCGCGACCGGCACCCGGATCACGGTGACCAGCGATCTCGACGAGTACGCGATCGCCGCGCTCGCGGCCTCTCCCGTCGATGCGTACGGCGTGGGCACGTCGGTGGTGACGGGTTCCGGCACGCCGACCGCCGGCATGGTCTACAAGCTCGTCGCGCGTCAGGACTCCGACGGCGGGTGGGTCGGCGTGGCGAAGGCCTCGACCGACAAGGGATCGAAGGGCGGCCGCAAAGCGGCGTTCCGCACGCTGGACGAAGGCACGGCCACGAGCGAGCTCATCGTCGTCTCGGATGGCTTCGAAGCGCTCGACACCGCCGCGTCGCACCCGGCGGCGCGTGCGCTGCAGGTTCCGCTGGTGACCGACGGCGAACCGGATGCCGCGTTCGAAGGGACGGCCGGCGTCGAGGCCGCCCGTGCACATCACGCCCGGGTGCGCGAGGAGCTTCCGGTGCGCGCTCTCGCGCTCAGTCGCTCCGACCCGGCCATCCCGACGGTCTACGCCGACGCGTCCGCAGCCGCGGCGATCGCTCAGCCGACTGTGGCGTCAGGCGCCGAGTGACTCGTAGATCTCTTTGCAGGTCGGGCAGACCGGGAACTTCTCGGGATCGCGACCCGGCGTCCACTTCTTGCCGCACAGTGCCCGCACCGGCTTGCCGGTGACCGCCGATTCGAGGATCTTGTCCTTCTTGACGTAATGCGAGAAGCGCTCGTGGTCACCCGGTTCGATGTTCTCTTCTTTGAGGAGCTCTTCGAGCTCGCGATCGAGGGTCGCGATGCCGCCCTGATCAGGGCTGTCCAGCGGGGTGCTCATGGTCTGCCAGTGTAGTCGGGGCCGACCCCCGCCGGGCCCGTCCTGGCGACTCGGAGTTCGTCGAACGGGCCGGCGTCAGGTCGACTCGGCGAACTCCATCAGCCGTCCACCGCGACGCTCGAACGCGATCGAGCCGACGGTGACGCCGACGACGAGCACGCCGAACCCGATGGCAAGGCCGCCCCACAGCGCCATGTCGGTGGCCTCCGGGTCGCCATGGAGGGCGAGCCAGCCGCACCAGAGCACCGGCGCCGAGAGAACCAGGGCCCCGAGCATCACCGAGCCCTGCGCCAGCGCACCCACAGCGGTCGTGCGCTGCGGCTGCTGGAAGGGGCTCTCGCCGGGGCGCGCCACCGCGTAGGGAGCGACGACCGACGAGATGCTCGACAGGCCGAGACCCGACAGGAAGAGCGCGGCGCAGACGCCGGTGAGAGCCGGCAGCACCGCCCACCGTCCGTGCAGCGAGGTCGCCACCGGGATGGCCACCGCCAGCAGCGGCACGCCCACGAGCAGCACGGGCACCAGGCGACCGACGCGGTCCGACACACCCCGCACGCCGCTCGCGATGTGCATCCACACCGCCGTGGAGTCGTACGCGACGTCGTCGTGCGGCAGCCAGCCGAGGAAGAGCGCGGCGAACGGCACCGGCACGAGCGCCACGAGCTCGGGCGGCACACCGGCGATGAGCAGCGGCACGACGGTGATGGCCGCCGCGAAAGGGATCACCAGGCCGTTGACCACGTACCGGCGATCGCCGAACCAGTACATGAGACTGCGCGCCGCGATCGCGCCGCCGGGCGTCCCCGGTGCCACGCCGAACCATCCGAGGCCGCCGCGCGCGCGGCCGGTCGTGGGCCGCTCGGTCGTGGTCAGGAGCCGTCTGACGGCCCACGCCCACAGCAGCGCCAGCACGAGCACCGTCCCGACGGCGATGAGAGCCGGCATCCACACATCGCCGCCGACCGCCGCCATCCCCGGAAGTGCCCACGCGGCGCCGAGCGGTGTGAGCGCCAGCGCGTCCACGGCCTCGAGCAGCTGTGTCGGCACGGTGCCCTGCCATTCGAGCGACGCGAGGAACACCCCGACCGGGACGACCACCACGAGCACCACGAGCACGAACACGCCCGACAGCTCACGCGAACGCCGGTCGCGCAGGAACAGGGACGCCAGCGCCATGCACACGCGCGCCAGCAGCGCGCAGGTCAGGACGCCGAGGACCACGCTCACGACTCCGACGGCGACGGGCACGCCGTGGTCTGCCCACACGATCGCCGCGCTGACCGCCACGGCGAGGAGGACCAGGATCGGCACGCTGATGAGTCCGGCGACGGCGAGCACGAAGGCGAGACCGCCGCGCGGCAGACCGAACAGCGCGAACCGCCGGGGATCCAGCGGATCGTCGACGGCTCCGAAGAGCGGGGCGAGCGCGAAGCCCAAGGTGACCGCCGAGCCGCCGAGGACGGTGACGGCCAGCGCCTCCTCGGTGGCGGCATCCCGCAGCGTCAGGAGTCCCCAGCAGGCCGCGACCGTCGCCGCGACCAGGAGCAGCAGCGCGCCCACCACGCGGACGACGTGCCCCGCGTCCCCGCGGAGTGCGCCGAACAGCAGTGCGATCCTCAGTCGGAGAACGTGTGCAGCCACTCGAGACCCTCCACGTCGCTGAGGCCTCCGGCGAGTTCGACGAAACGCTGCTCCAGCGTCAGCTCGCCGCGCACCTCCGCGACGGTGCCCTCGGCGAGCACCTGGCCGGCGACGATGACCGCCACACGCGTGCAGACGCGCTCGACGAGGTCCATGCCGTGGCTGGACAGGATCACCGTGCCGCCGTGGGCGACGTACGTCGAGAGGATGTCGAGGATGATCGCGCTCGAGACCGGGTCGACGGCCTCGAACGGCTCGTCCAGGACGAGCAGGCGCGGAGAGTGGATGAGTGCGCCGGCGAGCATGACCTTCTTGAGCATGCCGGCCGAATAGTCCGACACGCTGCGGCCGAGGGCGTCCTCGAGGTCGAATGCGCGTGCGAGGTCGGCCGTGCGACTCTCGACGACTGCGGGAGGCAGCTTCCGCAGCACCCCGTAGTAGTAGAGGAGTTGACGCCCCGTCAGCCGGTCGAACGTGCGCAGTCGATCCGGCAGCACCCCCATCAGTCGCTTGACGGCCAGCGGCTTGGCCGCGGCATCCACTCCGCTGATGTGGATCGTGCCGCGATCCGGTTCGAGCAGACCGGCGATCATCGAGAGCGTGGTGGTCTTGCCTGCTCCGTTCGGCCCCACGAGGCCGTAGAACGTGCCGGCCGGGACGGTGAGGTCGATGCCGTCGACCGCGTGGGTGCTGCCGAAGCGCTTTGTGACGCCGCGGAGGACGAGCGCATCGCCGGCGGCCGCGGGAAGGGGCGGCGTGTCGAGGAGGACGGATGCCGCGGCCGGCGCCCCGTCGACGGCAGACGTGGTGTCCGCCGCGGCGTCCGCAGCTAGCGGCGTCGGTGTCGGCTCGACCTCGGGCTCGGCCACCGGCTCGGGAGCCACGGGGGCGATCGCCACGGGGGCAGACGCCGCGGGCGCAGGCTCGGAGACTGCCTCGGGAGCGGGCTCGACCGCAGCCGCGGGCTCGGCCACGGGTGCGGAGTCGACCACGGGCTCAGCTTCGACCACCGCGACCGAATCGGCAAGAGGCGCGGGGTCGGAGCTCGACTCGGTCGAACAGGCGACCTCGGGCGCGGTTGCGACCTGCGTCGCTTCGGAGGGTGCCGTCGCGGCCTCGGGAGCGGGCTGGGGCGACGCTTCGGGCTCCGCCGCGGGGGCGGGTCGGGCATCGGCCGACGGCACGTCGGCGACCTGCGGAAGGGGCGGGCGCGGCGGAACGACGATCCCGGCGGCAGCGCTCGCAGCGAGCTCCAGATCGCTCGGAAGCGGCGGCGGCGGGCCGGGATCGGGCTGCGGCTCGGCACTGCGCGGAGCGCGCTTCTTTCGCGGGGCGTCCTTGTCGGAGCGAGGCTTGCGCGGCGGGCGGCGGGGCTTGTCGGGAGCCGGCGGTACCGTTTCGGCGAGGCGCATCACGCTCGCAGCGGAGTGACGGTCCGGCTCTTCCGGATCGATGTCATTCGGCACCGGGAGGGAGGCTGTCACCCAACCAACGTATCAAGCGGTCCTGATGGTGGGGCAGTCCGTGTCGCCGCGTCGCGGCATTCGCGTTATGTCACGAATCGGCAACGGGAGCCCATCATTCTGCACCTTCACAGGGGTCATCGATAGCATGGACCCGGCACGAAGGGGTGTCGCGCCGGTGAACCGGCAGTGAATCGCGTACTTCAGGAGAAGACTTTGACCCTTCAGACCGTAATCCTCGCAGCCGGAATGGGCTCGCGTCTCGGCCGCAGCCTTCCCAAACCGCTCACCGAGCTGAACGACGGCCGCAGCATCATGCAGCAGCAGCACGACAACATCCGCGCGGCATTCGGCAATGACGCCCGGATCACCACCGTCGTCGGCTACCGTGCCGAGACCATCGTCGAGGCCTTCCCTCACGTCGACTACGTCTACAACGACCGCTACGACCAGACCAACACGTCCAAGAGCCTGCTTCGCGCCCTCGCGAAGACCGGCAAGGGAGGCGTGCTCTGGATGAACGGCGACGTCGTCTTCGACCCGCGCGTCCTGGGCCGTGCCATCGAGCTCATCGAGCGCGACCAGTCGTTCGTCACCGTCAATACCTCGAAGGTGAGCGACGAAGAGGTCAAGTACACGGTCACGCCGGAGGGCCACATCAAGGAGCTCTCGAAGACCGTCAAGGGCGGCATCGGCGAGGCCGTGGGCATCAACTACGTCTCGAGCCGCGACAAGAAGGCGTTCATGCGCCACCTGACGCGTGTCGACGACCAGGACTACTTCGAGCGCGGCCTCGAGCTCGCGATCGCCGAGGACGGCGTGCTGCTCGAACCGCTCGACATCTCGGACCTGTACGCCGTCGAGGTGGACTTCGCCGAAGACCTCGAGCGCGCGAACCTGTACGTCTGACCCCTCAGCGCTCGCCTGTCAACCCGGGCCGACGCCCGGATCCGGGCGCATAGACTCGGCGCGATGAGCGAGAAGGTCCACCGCATCCACTCGCTGCCCGGCGACTCGCCGTGGCAGGGAGGTCTGCCGCCCACCGGGTCGGACGAGCACCCGTTCACCGTCCGCGCGCTCGACCGCGTGCTGTCGATCCAGCGGCCGGTCGTGCTCGCGCACCTGCGCAGCATCCGCCTGCGGCATCCGGATGCCTCCCCCGCCGACATCGTCCGCATCCTCGAGCGCCGCTACCTCGCGGCCGTGACAACCGGCGGCGCAGCGGTCGGCGCGACCGCCGTCGTCCCCGGCATCGGCACGGGAGTCACCCTCGCGCTAAGCGGCGTCGAGACGGTGGCGTTCCTCGAGGCGACCACCCTGTTCGCCCAGTCGGTCACCGAGGTGCACGGCATCCCCGTCTCGGATCCCGACCGCGCGCGGGCGCTGGTGCTGACCCTCATGCTGGGCAAAGAAGGCGTCGACCTCGTCGCGCAGCTGGCCGGTCAGGCGGCCGGACGCGGTCCGAGCCGTGCCGGATACTGGGGCGAGCTCGTCACCAAGTCGCTCCCCCGCGCCGCAGTGGGCCCGCTCGTAGACCGGCTCAAGTCGACGTTCATCCGGCAGTTCGCGGCTCGCGGCGGCGCGTCATGGATCGGCAAGGCGCTGCCCTTCGGCATCGGCGCCGCGATCGGCGGCGCCGGCAACAACATCCTGGGGCGCCGCGTCCTCGTCGGCTCCCGGCGCGCGTTCGGCGCGCCGCCGCTCCAGCTGCCGCCGGAACTCGAGCCCCGACCCGGCGCCGACCGCGTGGAGCGCCTCGCCGGTCGCGGCATCCGTCGCGCCGGAGGTTTCGTGATCGGCGGCGTGACCCGCGGGACGGCGGCGGTCGGCAACGTCGTACGCCGCAGGAGGCCCGAGATCGAGGCTCCGCCCGCCGACTGATGTGATCCTGCCCGCGTTCGCGCGGGGTGAGAATGGCGTCATGGGTCTGTTCAGCCAGCTTCCAGAAGAACCCTCCGAATGGGCAGGGCTGCCCTCCGAGCCCGAGCGCACCGACAGCCAGGCGGAGCGGCTGTCCGAAGCCGCCGCCGTCGATCTCGGCGGCCTCGGTGTCGGCGATCTCGGGCTCGGCGCCGCTCCGGCCGTCGAGTCCATCATCATCCCCGTGGCGCCCGTCATCGAGATCGCCGAGTCGCAGGAGTCGGGCGAGGACGCGTAGCCCGAGCCCGTTGCCACGGCGCACACTGCAAGCGCTTGCACGCCCACCTCGACATGCCGGCCGTCCCGGGCATACGCTCACAGGTATGGACAGCACCCTGGCGTGCCTGGCGGCGTGGATGCCGCGGCAGCGGTGGTACGCCGCGAAAGGGCGTCCGCCGAGCCTGCGCCTGGTGTCGTGGTGGGACCTCACCGCCGACCCCGACGACCCCGCCGAGACAGCGGGCGGAGCCCGCATCCGCACGTTCCTGGTCGCCGACGAGGGGGCCCTTCCCGCGGTGCTGTACCAGATCCCCGTCGTCGAGCGAGCGACCGAGACCGTGGACGCGGACCCCGACCACATCATCGGCAGCCCCGCGCCTGGCACGACGTTCATCGACGGCCCGTTCGACCCCGCCTACGCCAACTCGCTCCTGCGCCTCATCGCCCGCGGCGGCACGGCCCGTGGACCGCAGACGACCGCGATCGGACGCGTGGCCGCGCTCGGCGGCGCACCGGCCGAGGCCACGGCCCGGGTGATCAGCGGTGAGCAGTCCAACACGTCGCTCATCTACGAGGGCGTCGGCACCCCCGTGATCTGCAAGGTGTACCGGCAGCTTCACGCCGGGCTGAATCCCGACATCGAGCTGCAGGAGGCCCTGGCGCGCGCCGGGTCGCCCTACGTGCCGCGGACCATCGGGTCGATCGAAGGCACGTGGCCCGACCTCGCCACGGCACATGGCAGCGTGCGCGGCTCGCTCGCCTTCGCCCAGGAGTACCTGCCCGGCGTCGACGATGCGTGGCGGGTCGCACTCCTCGCCGCGGCGAAGGGCGAGGACTTCCGCGACGCGGCGCGCGCCCTGGGCGCTGCGACAGCCCACGTCCATGTCGCGCTGTCGCAGTGCTTCCCCACGCGGACCGCGACTGCAGCCGATCGCGATGCCACCGCTGCGACCTGGGAACGTCGGTTCGCGATCGCGATGGCGGAGGTGCCCGAGATCGCGGGCCAGCGGGATGCCGCGACAGCGGTGTACCGTCGCGCGCTCGAGGTGCCCTGGCCGCCGCTGCAGCGGATACACGGCGACTATCACCTCGGCCAGGTGCTCCATTCCCCCGACCGCGGCTGGGTGGTCGTCGACTTCGAAGGGGAACCGCTCAGGCCGATGGCCGAGCGCACACAGCCCGATTTCGCGCTGCGGGATGTCGCGGGGATGCTCCGCTCCTTCGACTACGTCGCCGGGTCGCTGCGCCTGGACCATCCCGAGCGGTCGGCCGATGCCGTGAGGGCCTGGGCTCTCAGTGCGCGAGCGGCGTTCGTCGAGGGCTATGCGGCGACCTCGGGGAACGACCTCGACCCCCGGCATCCGCTCCTGGCCGCACTCGAACTCGACAAAGCGGTGTACGAGGCGATCTACGAAGCGCGCAACCGGCCGACGTGGGTCGCGATCCCGCTGCGGGCGATCTCGCGGCTCGTCGAGCGTCCGGCCCCGGTGGCCTGAGCTTCGCGAGAGCCCGCGCTCGGACGCCCTGTCGCTCAGCCCTCTTCGTCGAGGTCGGCCTCGTCCTCTTGCTCATCGTCGTCGCTGTCGGCGACCGAGCGCGCGTACCAGGCCTCCCAGTCGCCCATGAGTCCTTGCACGGCCGCGTGGAACCGCGCCGTCGCGGCACCCGGGGTGGTGTCGCCGAAGTATCGTGTCACCCACTCCTCGAGACGCGCGACCGCCTCGGGGTCGCCCAGCACGCGTTCCGTCTCAGCGACGATGTCGGCGGCGGCCGAGGCATCCAGCCATTCGCACGCCGACAGGTAGCCGTGCGTGTCGATGGCCGCGGCGGGGTCGGCCGGTCGGGTGATCAGCAGCGGCCTGTCGGCCGCGAGCCGGTCGTAGACCATCGCGGAGATGTCGACGATCGCGACGTCGGCGGCGGCCAGCTGCCAGCCGAGGTCGGGTCCGTCGTCGAAGACGTGCTGCGCGGCGGGATCGGCTGCATTCGCCCCGGCAAGGGCGGCGATGATGCGCTTGTTCGCGGCGCCGTACTCGTGGTTCACCACGCCCGATCGCGGGTGCGGGCGGTAGATGACCCGGTGGCGTCCGGTCGCGAGCAGAGCGGCGACCAGCGCCTCGCCGTGCGTTGCGATGGAGCCGTAGTGCGCCGAAGGCCGATCGCCCTCCCAGGTGGGCGCGTAGAGCACCACGGTGCGCTCGTCGGGGGTGTACGGCAAGGTGCCCGAGTAGTGGTCCGCCTGCGGGCGGCCGATCTCGATCGTGCGCCGGTCGATGTCGTAGTCCCACAGCACCCGCGAGAGCCGCTCGCGCGCCGCGTCGCCCGCGATCATCGCGTAGTCGTACGCCTTGTACTGGTTGGTGGTCATGTACATCTTGTCGGACTCGCCGTGGTTGATGAACACGTGCCAGCGGCGCCCGTAGCGGAACATCTGGAAGTTGCGCGTGTTCTGGTTCACGTACAGCACGACGCGGATGTCCTGCTTGGCGATGAAGCGCTCGAGGTCCCGCACCGTCGGCACGAAGGCGACCGGCAGTGCGCCGTCGGCGAGGAGCGCCTCGGCACCCGTCGCGGCACGGCTGAGCACGACGACGGGCCAGGTCTTCGCCAGTCCGGCGAGCGGCTTGTACCACTGCCGCATCTGGTACATGTTGACCGCGCCGTCGGCGAAGTACACCGCGACCCGGTAGTGGAACGGCGGATGCTGCGGCCGGGCCGCGAGCGTGCGCCGCACGTCGATCACGGCCGAGCGATTGCGCACCGCCTTGCGGACGAGCGCGACCGCCTTCTTTCCATCCGAGACGAGACCCACGCGTCCAGCCTACCCAGCGGCACCCATGACATGATCGACGCGTGCATGTCGAGCAACACGGGCGCAGGGACGCTCCGGTCCCTCCGCCCGGTGCCGGCGTGAGCTTCGTGATGCCGGTGCTCAATGAGCGCGACTACCTGCGACGCGCGGTCGAGACCGTGCTGGCGCAGGATGTGCCGGGTCCGACGGAGCTGATCCTGGCGCTGGGTCCGTCCACCGACGGCACGAGCGAACTGGCTCGCGAGCTCGCCCGGGACGATGACCGCATCGTGCTGATCGACAACCCCGCCGCCGACATCCCGATCGGCCTCAATCTCGCGATCGGCGCCGGGCGGTACGCCACCGTGGTCCGGGTCGACGCGCATTCCGAACTCGACCCCAGCTATGCCCGCAGCGCCCTCGCGACGCTCGCGCGGGTCCGCGCCGCGAATGTCGGCGGGGTCATGCGCGCGGACGGGCGCACGCCCTTCCAGCGGGCGGTCGCGCGCGCCTACAACTCCCCCATCGGGCTGGGCGGCGGCGCGTACCACGGCGGCACGCAGGAGGGCGAGGCCGAGTCGGCGTATCTGGGCGTTATGCGCCGCGCGGTGCTCGACGAGGTGGGCCTGTTCGATGAGAGCATCCGCCGAGGCGAGGACTGGGAGCTGAACCTCCGCATCCGTCGTGCCGGCTACCGTGTGTGGTTCGACCCGAGCCTGGCCGTCACGTACTGGCCGCGCGAGAGCTGGACGCGGCTGGTGCGCCAGTTCTCGGCCACCGGACGCTGGCGCGGCGAGCTGGTCCGCCGGTTCGGGCGCGGCAACTCCCTGCGCTTCTTCGCGCCGCCCGCACTCGTGCTCACGATCCTTCTGGGGCTCGTCGTCGCCGCGATGCAGTTGACGGGCGTGCTGCAGGGATGGTGGGCGGTGGCGGCATCCGTCGTGTATCTCCCCGTGATCGCGTATGCGATCCTCATCATCGGCGTCGCCGCCGGCCGCAGCGGCGGACACGGCTGGCGCGACAAGCTCTGGACCGCGGCCGTGCTGCCGAGCATGCACCTCGCGTGGGGCTGGGGGTTCCTGCTCGGCGTGATCGGCGGCGCGCACGACACGGTCGACACGTCACGACTGGGCAGCCGCAACACGCCGCTGCCGTGATGTCGATCCGGCGCGCGTGCGTCAGATCTCGATGAACCCCTGATCCAGGATCCGCGTCACGACCCGCTCGGCGGCATGCCCGTCGTCGCGGGCGTTGAACTTCTCGCGCCACTGCGCGTACCGGTCGGCGTAGGCGTCCGCGTCATCGGCGGCGAGCGCCGCGACCAGCTCCTCCTGCGTGCGCACCATCGGTCCCGGTGCGTGTGCCGCGAGATCGAAGTAGAACCCGCGCAGCTCGCCGCGGTAGTGCTCCATGTCGGGCACGAGGAAGTACATCGGCTTGCCGGTCACCGAGAAGTCGAACATCACCGACGAGTAGTCGGTGACGAGGGCGTCCGCGACGAGCAGCAGCAGCGAGGTGTCGGGAAAGCCGGTCACGTCGATCACGCGGGGGCCTTCGGCATCTCTTCCCGGAAGAAGCGTGCGCGAATGGCCGCGCACGAGCACGACGGCGTCGGTCGCGGCGGCGAGCGCACCCGGGTCGACGAAGTCGACGATCTGGTCGCGGTCGTCGCGCCACGTCGGCGCGTACAGCACCACCTTCTCGCCGGGACGGATGCCGAGCGCCTCCCGTGTCGCGGTCCCGTCGCCGCGCGTGAGCACGTCGTTTCGCGGGTAGCCCTCGACCCAGACCGGACGGGTGAGGAACGCATAGGCCTTGCCGAGGATGCGCGCGGCGTACGGGTTCTGGGCGAGCAGCACGTTCCAGCGGCGCGATTCGCGCACCACGGCGGCCATGCGACGCGGGTCGAAACCCGGGCGGTGCAGCGCGAGCCGTTTCAGCGGCGTGCCATGCCACGTCTGCAGCACCACCTGGCCCTTGCGTCTCGCGAACCGCCGTCGCAGCCAGTCGTTGACCACGAGCAGCCGTGCGGCGCCGCGGGCGCGCCACCATTCGGGGCTGCCCTCGATGACGGGGATCGCGCCGTCCGGCACCGCGATCGACAGGTCGACCACGCTCCAGTACCGCGTGACATGGGGCGCTCGGCGCGCGAGCTCGCGATCGATCGCGAGCGGGTTGCAGCTGGCGTTGCGCCCGTAGAAGCTCTCGAAGAACACGGCGTTCTCGAAGCCGGAGGCCGGGCGTGTGGCGTACCGGCGCTCGAGGGCGTCCTGCCCCTCGCCCGAGTCGTACGCAGGATTGATGGGCGGGCTCACGCGCAGCGTCCACCCCTCCAGGGCCGCGCGCAGCGTGCCCAGCTGCGTGACGGGCAGCCCCTCGGGTGGACGCACGGCGCTTCCCTCGGCATCCGCGATCCGCACCTCGTACGACCCCGACGGCAGCGGCAGCTCCGGGCCGCCCCAGCGGGCGGCGCGCAGCGGCAGCGTCGCCTTCCATGTCTTGCCGCGCCCGGTCACGCGTGCGGTGACCCGGGCGCGGGCGCCGACGATCTCGACGGACGCGGGTCGCTCCCCCTCGCCCGCGAGCACCAGAGCAGGCACCTCGTCCGTCGTGAAGCTCGCCTCGATCATCCGGTTCCTTCCCTCGGGCGGGCGTCGTCCGGGCCCCTGCGCCCGGCGGCTCCGCGCAGCGCGTCGGCGATGCCGGCAGCGGGTGCGGGGACCGCTCCGGCCAGGATCGCACGGTACACCCTCTCGGCGTTGCGCCCGTCGTGGAACGCGTGCACGCGTGCGCTGAGTGCGGCGGCGCGATCGACCCGCCGGCCGTGCTCGGCTGCATCGCCGAGGAGCGCATCGAGCTGCGCCGCGGTCTGCCCCCACTCCACCGCGCAGTCGTCGCCCGCGACATCGGCATAGGCGCCATAGAACCCTCGACGCCGCGCGTACTCCTCGACGTCGGGCGCGAGGAAGAGCGTGGGCAGCGGCACCAGTGCGGCGTCGAACGCGAGAGACGAGTAGTCCGTCACGAGTGCATCGAGACCGGGAAGAAGAGGCGTGACGTCGGCCACCAGGTCGCTGCCGAGCGGCAGGACGCGATCGGTCGGGAACGGCGGACGGTACTCGCCCGCGCCGAGCGGATGCGAGCGTACGAGCAGCGTGGCGTCGTGCCGCGTCAGCACGTCGACGATGCTCGTCCACTCGTGGGCGGTCGGCACCGCAGGATCCGGGGCCCCGTCGCGCCAGGTCGGCGCATACAGGACGAATCGCGCCGCCGGCGTCGCCCGCGGCACCGCCCGGCCGATGGCCGCGCGAGCCTCGGCACGGCGGACAGCCGCGGTGCCGCGCGAGAGCACGTCGACGCGGGGCTCGCCGGTGACCGGCACGTCGGCGTCACGCAGCCCGAACGCGGATTCGAGCCGGCCACGCACGAGATGCGAAGCCGCCGGAAGGATCCGGATGCGCCGCGCGGCGCGGCGGTACATCGTCCGCAGCAGCGTCCTGACGACGCCCGCGGCCGGTGTCGCCGCGATCGCACCCGGCACGCGCAGGGTCTCGGGCGAATCGAGCCCGATGCGCTTGAGCGGGATGCCGTGCCACAGCTGCACCACCAACCCGCCCGACACGGCGTACCTGTTCACATCGCCGAAGCCGTGGGTGACGACGATCACGCGAGCGCGCGCCGTGCGCCACAGCCCCTGCAGCGAACGCTTCGGAACGGCACGGATGCCGCGGGCCGCGGCATCCGTCGCCTCCCGCCTCGAGCCGACCAGCCACACCGCGGGGCGATCGTCGGCGGCCGCAACCTCCCACAGGGCGAGTGCGCCGTCGCCGATGCCGACGGCGCACCCGAACACCCATTCATCGGGTGTGCGGGGCACGAGGAGCGTGAAGATGCGTCCTGCGGCATACAGCGGGATCGTCGCGAGCTTTCGCGCATTCCCCGCGCCGAAAGAGAAGGACGCCATCCCGCGAGCCTACCTGCGAGCCCGTGCCCGGGCTCGCTGACTCGCGAGATGGCGTCCTGTGAGAAGAGCTACTGCTGGAGCGAGCCCAGCGTCACTTCCACCGTCTGCGTCTTGCCGTCGCGGACGAACGTGACCTCTGCCGTGCTTCCTGCTGCCACCGCGCGCACCTGCGCGGTGAGGTCGGTCGCGTCGGTGATCGGCACGCCGTTGAAGCCGGTGACCACGTCGCCCGCCTGCAGGCCGGCGTCGGCCGCCGCACCGCCGTCGGTGACCTCCGCGATGTAGGCGCCGGTGATCGTCGCATCTTCGACGGATGCCGCCGGCCTCACGTTCGCGCCGAGCAGGCCGTGCGTCGCCTCGCCGCTGTCGATGATCTCGTCGGTGATGCGCTGGACGATGTCGGAGGGAATCGAGAAGCCCACGCCGATCGAGCCCGAGCCGTCCGAGGACGATCCGCCCGCGGTCGCGATGGCGACGTTGATGCCGATCAGCTTGCCGTCCGAGTCGACGAGCGCGCCGCCCGAGTTGCCGGGGTTGATGGCCGCGTCGGTCTGGATCACCGCGATCGAGATGCTCTCGGTCGCCGTCGTCCCCTGGTCGCCCTGGCCGAAGTCGAAGCGGAACGGGCCCTCCTGGCCGTTCTCCTCCTGCGGCTCCTGGTCCTCCGTGTCGCCGCCGTCGGGCGCCGCCGACGACGCGATCGAGATCGACCGGTTGAGCGCGCTGATGATGCCCTCGGTGACGGAGTTCGCCAGGCCCAGCGGGGCGCCGACGGCGACGGTCGTGTCGCCGACGTTGAGCTTGCTGGAGTCCGCGAAGTCGATCGGCGTAAGGCCCTCGGCGTCGGTGAGCTTGATGACTGCCAGGTCGTAGGTCGGGTCGGTGCCGACGACCTCGGCGTCGTAGACGCGGCCGTCGGAGGTGGTCACACGGATCGCCGCGTCGCCCGTGGCGCCGTCGAGGGTGACGACGTGGGTGTTGGTGACGACGTAGCCGTCCTCGGTGAGGACGACGCCCGAGCCCGTGCCCGCGCCGGACGAGCCCGTCGCAGCGATGGTGACGACGCTGGGCAGCACCTTCGCGGCGATCGCGGTGGTCTGGTTGACCGACTCGGTGTCGTTCACGGTGACGGTCGTGGGGCCTGCGATGGGCGAGGTGCTCGCCGGCGTGAACCAGTTGACGCCCGCGTAGGCCCCGCCGAGGCCCGCCGCGCCGCCGACGATCGCGGCGGCGACGATGAGTCCGACGACCTTGCCGGCCGCCGTCTGCTTCTTCGGCGCGGTGGTCGCCGTCGAGACCGGTGCGGCGCCGGTGGCGCCGCCGATCGGAAGGGTCGGCTGGGTGTCCGCCGGGGTGACGCCGAAGGACGCACCCGGTGCGGGGGTCCCGGGCTGCTGCTGGCCGGCGTACGAGTGGGGGTACGGCGCGGGCAGGCCCGCGTAGCCCTGCGGGCGGGCGTATGCCTGCGCACCGGCGGGATAGCCGGCCGGCGGCGCGGGCTGAGCCCGTGCGGCCGGCTGCACGTGCGACGCGGGCTGCGCGGCCGTCTCAGCCGGCGCAGCCGGGGCCGTGGGGGCGGCAACGGCGGGCGGCTCCGTGGCGGCCGACGGGTCGGTCTCCGGCGCGACCGCAGCGGCGGCCGGAGTCTCCGGCTCGGCAGGTGTCTGCGCGGCGGCCTCCGCGGCCGACTGTGTGGGGACGGCGGGGGTCTGGTCTTCCGGGCGATCGCCCTGGATGTCGCTCATGTTTGCTCCTTCTGCCAAGCACTCACCACTGTGCCCATCGATGCTGTGCGTTTCTTATGTCGGGAGTGGGACTCGCCTATGCAAGAGGGATGAGCCTGCCCGGTACGGTGAAGCGATGCGACAGATCCCCGGAGCTTGGCACCGCACCGCGGCGGGTGCCGGACTCGTCGGCGCCGACGGGTCGATCCACCCCACCATCTTCGCGGAGATGTCGGCCCTGGCGGCGCAAACCGGTGCGATCAACCTCGGCCAGGGGTTCCCCGACGAGGACGGGCCCGCCGAGGTGCTGGAGGCCGCCCGTTCGGCGATCGCGAACGGGGTCAATCAGTACCCGCCGGGGCGCGGCATCCCGGATCTCCTCGCGGCCATCGCGGAGCACCAGGAGCGGTTCTACGGTCTGCACCTGGACCCTGCCCGCGAGGTGCTCGTGACAGCCGGGGCGACCGAGGCGCTCGCCGCGACGCTGCTGGCGCTGCTCGACGACCCCGACGACGAGGTGGTCGTCTTCGAGCCGTACTACGACTCGTATGCGGCGGTGGTGGCGCTGGCCGGGGCGCGCCTGGTGACCGTCCCGTTGCGCTGGCCGGACTTCCAGCCCGCCCTCGACGACCTGCGCGCCGCCGTCAGCGACCGCACGCGCGTGATCCTGGTGAACGATCCGCACAACCCCACCGGCGCCGTCTTCCACTCCGACGTGCGCGACGAGATCGTGCGCCTCGCGGCGCGCCATGACGCCGTCATCGTCACCGACGAGGTGTACGAGCATCTGGTGTTCGATGAGCCGCACGTCCCGCTCGCGACGCTGCCGGGAGCCGAGGAGCGCACCCTGACGATCTCTTCCGGCGGCAAGACCTTCTCGACCACCGGCTGGAAGATCGGCTGGATCTCGGGCCCGGCCGCGCTGATCGACGCCGTACTCGCGGTGAAGCAGTTCCTCACCTACGTCAACGGCAGCCCCTTCCAGCCCGCGCTCGCGACCGGACTCCGCCTGGGCGACGACTTCTTCCGCGGCGTCGCCGACACTCTGCGTGCGAAGCGGGATCTGCTCGGTGAAGGTCTGCGCGCGGTGGGATTCGACGTGTCGACCCCGGCCGGTTCGTACTTCACCGTCGCTGACGCCCATGCGCTGGGAGCGACGGATGCCGCGGCCTTCTGCCGCACGCTCCCCCAGCGCGCCGGGGTCGTCGCGATCCCCCTCACCGCTTTCGCGACGCCCGAGCGCCGGGGCGAGTACGCCACGCTGGTGCGGTTCGCGGCGTGCAAGCGCGTCGATGTGCTCGAGGAGGCGGCATCCCGTCTCGCCCGCCTCGCGTGAGTTCGCCGCTCAGCGCTCCTCGACGCGGAAGCGCCGGAGGGCGAGCGCGGGGTTGACGCGCCGCACGCGCTCGATCGCCCCGATGTCGAGATGCGCCACGGCGACGTCGGTCGACGTGCCGACAGCGGCGAGCTCGACGCCCAGCGGATCGACGATGAGCGAGTTGCCCACGCCCAGGGGCGGCGGGTGGTCCGCTGCGGCGACGAACACCGTGTTCTCGATCGCCCGCGCGTGCAGCAGCGTGCGCCAGTGGTGCTCCTTGAGCGGCCCGCGGACCCACTCAGCCGGGACGACGAAGACGTCCGCCCCGGCATCGACCAGCAGCCGGCCCACCTCGGGGAATCGCAGGTCGTAGCAGGTCATGAGGCCGAATCGGAGTCCGGCGAGCTCGAACAGCTGCGGCGGCGCGGGGTCCCCCGGCTCCACCCAGTCCGATTCGCGCTGACCGAAGGCGTCGTACAGGTGCAGCTTGCGGTAGTGCGCGATCAGCCCTGTCGCATCGACCGCGACGGCGGTGTTGCGCACGCGGCGCTCGTCGCTCGCCCGCTCCAGCAAGCCCGCCACGATCACGACGTCGTGCCTGTGCGCCAGCGCGGTCAGGGCGCGCACGAATGCGCCGTCGAGGTCTTCGGCGTTCTCGGCGAGCGACTCGTCGAACGGGTCGACGAAGTAGCTCGAGTACTCGGGGAAGACCACGACCCGGGCGCCCCGAGCGGATGCCGTCGCCACCAGCTGCGCGATCGACTCGAGGTTGCCCGCCGCGTCGGCAGTGGGGGCGAACTGCGCGACCCCGATCGGCAGGGTGTCGCTCATGGGCGCTCTCCGTTCGTGCGGATCCGGGCGCGCAGGATGGCCGGCGCGATGAGCCACAGCACCAGGATCAGCACGGCCAGCGGAATCAGCGCCCACCAGCCCGCGGACCCGCCGAGGACGACGTCGAACACGAACGCCACCACGCCGACGACGAGCACCGACACGGTCAGCAGCGCCGTGATGAGACATCCGTGGCCGTAGCGGACGACCGCGGACTTGGCGCGCTGCTGGAAGAGGACCCGATGCAGGGCGACAGGGGCGAGCGCCACGATCGAGCTGATCGCGGAGAGGACGACCAGGCCGAGGTACACCGCGCGCTGAGTATCCGACAGATCAACGAACGCGGGCTGGAACGCGAGCGCGAGCAGGAAGCCGGTGAGGATCTGAGTGCCGGTCTGGAGCACGCGGAGCTCTTGCAGCACCTCGTTCCAGTTGCGGTCGGCACGTTCCTCGGGCGTCTCATCGCGACCGTCCACGCGGTCGTCCTGAGGGTCGGTGTCACGGTCGCCGGGCATGGGCTCATCCTGTCGCGCGGGGAGCCGGCACAGCAACCCGCCCACGCCGTGTTCATGAGCACTCGAAACCCGTGTTAGGCTATTCCTTGTGCCGCGGGGTGGAGCAGCTCGGTAGCTCGCTGGGCTCATAACCCAGAGGTCGCAGGTTCAAATCCTGTCCCCGCAACAGAAAACAAAGAAGAGGGCATCCCGCGAGGGATGCCCTCTTCTTCGTTTTCCAGTGAGACCGCTGCCGCGGACCTGCCTCCGGGGTCCCGCGCCGCAGCGGGCGGAGTCACTCGGGCGGATCCATCGCACCGCTCAGGTCGTCGAGGAAGCGCTCGATGACAGAGAGCTCGGACTCGTCGTACCGCATGGCGATCGTGCGCATGGCGCGCAGTCGCTCGCCGAAGACGCGGAAGAATGTCTGCCGGGCCACGTCGGTCAGAACGACGACACGACCGCGGCGATCGGTCGGGTGCGGGAGGCGCTCGACGTGTCCGGAATCGACCAGCCGGTCCAGCAGCTTGGTCGTCGAGGCGGTCGAGATCCTCAAGTGCCGGGCGATGTCGCGGGGGCTCACGGACTGCTCCTGCCGCTCCCGGATGATCAGCAGCCGCAGCGCCGCCACATCGGTGGCATTCATGTCCATGTCGTCCTTCATGCCGCTGTGCATGCGCTCCATGGCGTCGCTGACGGCTCGAATCGACGTGAGCACACGCATCACCGCGTGCTCATGATTCGTCTGCGGCTGCCAGCGCTCGGATCTCATGGACGTTCCCTCCGACCCGTTGTAGCATCGCATAAGAGAAATTGCTAGTTTGGCTAGCAATCCAGAAAGGGAGTGATCGGATGCCCGACACCGACCACGTGGTGCTGCTCGACGACGACGGCAACCCGATCGGAACTGCGCCCAAGTCGAGCGTGCACGGTCCCGACACCGCTCTGCACCTGGCTTTCTCGTGCCACGTCCTCAACAGCGAGGGGCAGGTCCTCATCACCCGCCGGGCGCTGCGCAAGCGCACCTGGCCGGGCGTCTGGACCAACTCGTTCTGCGGTCATCCTCGTCCGGCCGAACCCGTCCTCTCGGCGGTCCGGCGGCACGCCGACTTCGAACTGGGCATCATGCTCACCGATCTCCGGGTGGCGCTCCCTCTGTTCCGGTACCGTGCCACCGATGCGAACGGCATCGTCGAGCACGAGGTATGCCCCGTCTACATCGCGCATACCGACGACGAGCCGGTGCTCAACCCGCTCGAGGTGGTCGACGCCCGCTGGGTCGAGCCCGCGGCGATCGCTGCCTCGCTCGAGGCGACGCCGTGGGCTTTCAGCCCCTGGCTCGTGCTGCAGGCCGAGCAGCTCCACCTGTTCGACGCTCCGTCACGTCAGCGCCG
Source organism: Microbacterium sp. LWS13-1.2 (assembly GCF_040144835.1). Classification (NCBI taxonomy): domain Bacteria; kingdom Bacillati; phylum Actinomycetota; class Actinomycetes; order Micrococcales; family Microbacteriaceae; genus Microbacterium; species Microbacterium sp. LWS13-1.2. The sequence goes on along the minus strand of NZ_CP151632.1, from coordinate 111,018 downwards.
CGCATCATGATCCCGGCGGCGACCGACCCCGACCTGCAGATCGCGATCGACGGGGCGCTGGCGAGGATCCGCGAACGCGCTGTGGAGCTGGGCCCCGCATTCGGCGCGCTGGCGGATGCCATCACCCGCGCCGCCCACGGCGGCAAGCGGCTGCGTCCTGCTCTGGTCACGGCATCCTTCGACGCATGCCGCACCGACGATGCCAACGCCTCGGCCGCCCTCTCCGTCGCGGCAGCATTCGAGCTGCTCCACACCGCATTCGTCGTGCACGACGACGTGATCGACCACGACACGATGCGCCGCGGCGTGCCCAACGTCGGCGGCGAGTTCCGGCTGCGGGCGCGGGACGGCGGCGCCGGCGCGGAGGGCGCAGCGCTTCTCGGCGACGCCGCCGCGATCCTCGCCGGCGACATCCTCCTCCATGAGGCGTTCCGGCTGGTCGCGATGGCGCACACCGATGACGCGACGCGCGATCGCCTCCTCACGCTGCTCGACGACGCCATCCTGGTCTCCGCCGCCGGCGAGCTCGCCGATGTGGAGAACAGCGTCGCGACGCGGCATCCGTCTCGTGGCACGACGCTCGACACGGCCTTCAACAAGACGGCGGTGTACTCGTTCCGCGCCCCGATGCAGGCGGGCGCGCTGCTGGGCGGCGCGGACGCCGAAGCGCTGCGCGTGCTCGGAGACGCCGCCGGACGCCTCGGACTAGCCTTCCAGCTCGTCGACGACCTCATCGGCGCGTTCGGCACGACGCAGCAGACCGGGCGGGACTCCGGGCCGGACCTCCGCGAGAACAAGCGGACGCCGCTGGTGGCGCTTGCGCGGGAGTCCGCCGCCGCCGGACGCGTCGACGAGGCACTGGCGCTGGCCCATACGGGACCCGTGGCGGTGCGCGAGGCGCAGTCCGTCCTCGAATCGAGCGGTGCGCGCGAGCGCATGGTCGCTCTGATCTGCGAGACGCTCGAGGCGGTGCGCGCCGCATCGGACGACCCGGCTCTGCCGGATCGAGCCGGCGACCTTCTGCGCACGCTCGCGGACGGCATCGAAGGGCGGGTCCCGTGAACGACTCGCGCAGCCGCACGGCGACCGGACTCGCGCTGTACGACCGGGCTGCTGCGGATGCCGCTGCCACCGTGATCGCCCGCTACTCGACCTCGTTCGGGCTCGCGTGCCGCCTTCTCGGGCCGCGGCCGCGCCCGCACGTGCGGAACATCTACGCGCTCGCGCGCATCGCGGACGAGATCGTCGACGGGCCGGCCGCCGAGGCCGGGCTGTCGGCGGAGGCCATGGAGGACGTCCTGGACCAGCTGGAGCAGGAGGTGCTCGACGCGACCCTGCGAGGTTTCAGCTCGAACCTCGTCGTGCACGCCTTCGCCACGACGGCGCGCGAATGCGGGATCGGCCCCGACCTGGTGGCGCCATTCTTCGCGTCCATGCGGACCGATCTGCACACGCGCCGGCACGACGCCGCCTCGCACGACGCCTACGTCTACGGCTCGGCCGAGGTCATCGGTCTCATGTGCCTGCAGGTGTTCGTCAACGCGGGCGCGCCGCATCCCGTCGCCCCGTCACCGGAGCTGGTGGACGGTGCCCGACGGCTCGGCGCCGCGTTCCAGGACGTCAACTTCCTGCGGGACCGCACCCACGACGGCGCAGTGCTCGGCCGGGACTACCTGGGTCCCGCCGCCGACGAAGGAGAGCGTGCCGCCATCCTCGATCGCATCGACGCCGACCTCGCCGCCGCCGCCCGCACCATCCCGGCACTGCCGGCGGACTGCCGCCGCGCCGTGACCGCCGCACACGACCTCTTCGCCGAGCTCGCGGCACGCCTGCGAGCGTGCGGAGACGGGGACGCCAGAGTGCGTGTGCCCGACACCGTCAAGGCGCGCCTCGCCGCACGCGCGCTGCTGGGATTCGCTCCACGAGAGGCGCGCGCATGAGCATGCAGGACTCACCGCGACGCGCGGTCGTCATCGGCGGCGGCATCGGCGGGCTCGCCGCGGCGGCGCTGCTCGCCGCGGAGGGCTGGGACACCGCCCTGTTCGAGGCACGCGACGAGCTGGGCGGACGCGCCGGATCGTGGGATCACGAAGGATTCCGCTTCGACACCGGGCCCAGCTGGTACCTCATGCCCGAGGTGTTCGACCACTTCTTCCGGCTGCTCGGAACGACTGCCGATCGCGAGCTCGACCTCGTGCCGCTGGATCCGGCCTACCGCGTCTACTCGGACCCGTCCACCGGTCTCGACCCGCTCGACGTCCGATCCGGACGCGCCGCCGCGACGGCGCTCTTCGAGAGCGTGGAGCCGGGTGCCGGTGCACGGCTGGACGCCTACCTGGACTCCGCGGCCGACGCGTACGACCTCGCCGTCAACCGCTTCCTCTACGACACGTACGAGACGACCGCGGGCCTCAGAGACCCCGCCCTGCTGCGACGGATGCCGCGCCTCGCGCCGCTGCTCACCCGTACGCTCGCGCGCCACGTCGAGAGCCGCTTCACGGATCCCCGGCTGCGTCAGATCCTCGAGTACCCGGCCGTGTTCCTGGGCGGCTCGCCGTACGGCGTCCCGAGTCTGTACCACCTGATGAGCCACCTCGACCTCGACGACCGCGTGCTGTATCCGCGCGGCGGGTTCACCGAGTTCATCCGAGCGGTCGCACGCCTGGCGGAGGCATCCGGAGTCGTCATCGAGACGGGAGCGCGCGTCACGGCGATCACGATCGAAGCCGGCGCAGCGACCGGCGTCGAACTCGCCGACGGGCGCCGTGTGAGCGCCGACCTCGTCGTGTCGGGCGCGGACCTGCACCACACCGAGACGCAGCTCGTCGCCGCTGCCGAGCAGACCTACCCCGAGGAGTGGTGGCGTTCGCGCACGCCGAGCCCCGGGGCGCTGCTCGTCATGCTGGGCGTCGAGGGCACGCTGCCGCAGCTCGCCCACCACACGCTGCTCTTCGCGAACGACTGGCGCGCCGGCTTCGACGACATCTTCGGCTCGCATCCGCGGATCCCCGATCCCGCTTCGCTCTACATCTGCCGCCCGAGCGCCACGGACCCCCACGTGGCGCCTCCTGAGCACGAGAACCTCTTCGTGCTCGTCCCCGTGCCCGCGGACCCCAGCCTCGGGCACGGGGGCATCGACGGGGACGGCGAGCCTCGGATCGAGACCGCCGCCGACCGGGTCCTCGCGCAGATCGCGGATTGGTGCGGCATCCCGGATCTGGCGAGCCGCATCGTCGTGCGCCGCACCGTCGCGCCGGGCGATTTCGCCGACGACCTGGGAGCCTGGCGCGGCAATGCGCTCGGCCTCGCCCACACCCTGCGTCAGAGCGCCGTCTTCCGTCCCCGCAACGCCTCCCGCAAGGTCGACGGCCTGTCGTACGTGGGCGCGTCGACCCTTCCGGGCATCGGCCTGCCGATGTGTCTCATCTCTGCCGAGCTCGTCGTCAAGCGGCTCCGCGGCGACCGGTCTCCCGGTCCTCTCGCGGAACCTGCGAGAGTGTGACGGTGCCCGGAATCTACCTCGCGGCGATCCTCGCCTCCACCGTCGGCGTGCTGCTGATCGATCGACGCTGGCGGCTCGCCGCGTGGGCGGCGCCCGGCCGGACGCTGGCCGCAGCCGGCATCGGCACGGCGTTCTTCCTCGTCTGGGACGCCGCCGGCATCGCGGCGGGCGTCTTCGTCAAAGGCGACAGTGCGCTCCTTCTCGGGATCGACCTCGCACCGCACCTCCCGCTCGAGGAGCCGTTCTTCCTGGCCTTCCTGAGCTACCTCGCGCTCGTGGCCTGGGCGGGCGCGCAGCGCATGCTCGAGCGTCGCCGGACGGATGCCTCCGCCTCACCGTCGGAGGCGGCACCATGACCTATCCCCTCATCGTCCTGCCGTTCCTGGCGATCACGGCGGTCCTCGCACTCCTGACGGCACGGAGACCCGGCTTCGCGGGGAGGATGACGGCGTCTGCCATCGCCGCCGGCATCCTGGTCGTCCTGACCGCCGTGTTCGACAACCTGATGATCGCTGCGGGTCTGTTCACCTATCCCGAATCGCTCATCTCGGGGGTGCGGATCGGCCTTGCTCCGATCGAGGACTTCGCGTACCCGGTGTGCGCGGCGTTCCTCGTCCCCTCGGTGTTCACGCTCCTGGAGACCGCACGGCCCCGGCGGCAGGAGGCACGACAGTGACCGCCGCACCGTCGCTTCGCGCCGGCGCCGTCGCGCGGCAGCTGCTGATCGCCTCGCGGCCGGTGAGCTGGATCAACACCGCGTACCCGTTCGCCGCCGCGTACCTGGTCACCACGCGTCAGATCGACGCGACGCTCGTCATCGGCACCCTGTTCTTCCTGGTGCCGTACAACCTCGCGATGTACGGCATCAACGACGTGTTCGACTACGAGTCCGACCTCCGCAACCCTCGCAAGGGGGGCGCGCACGGTGCCGTCCTCGACCGCCGCATGCACCGGGTGACGCTGTGGGCCGCGGGTCTGCTGTGCCTCCCCTTCGTCGCGTATCTGCTGGTGGTCGGCTCACCGGCGTCGTGGCTGGTGCTCGCCGCGAGCCTGTTCTTCGTCGTCTTCTACAGCGCACCGCCGCTGCGCCTCAAGGAGCGTCCTTTCCTGGACTCGGCGACCAGCAGCGTCCACTTCTTCTCCCCCGCCGTGTACGCGCTGGTCCTCGCCGGCGCGACCTGGACCCTCCCGCTCGCGGCGCTGATCGTCGCCTTCGCGCTGTGGGGCGTCGCCTCCCACGCGTTCGGAGCGGTTCAGGATGTCGTCGCCGACCGGGAGGCGGGCATCGCGTCGATCGCGACGGCACGAGGGGCGCGCTGGACCGTGCGCTTCGCGCTCGCCTGCTACGTCGCGGCCGGCATCGCCATGCTGGCGACGACCTGGCCCGGACCCGTGGCCGCGGTGCTCGCGATCCCCTACCTCGTGACGGTCTGGCGGTACCGCTCGGTCACCGACGCCGAGGCGGCCACCGCCACCGCGGGCTGGGGGCGCTTCCTCTGGCTGAACCAGCTGTCGGGCTTCGTGGTCACGCTGCTGCTCATCTGGTACGCCGTCCTGACCGGCTGAGCCCGACCACGACCGCCGTACGGCCCGGGGTCCCGCACGCTGCCGCCCCGACGCCGCACACATCCGCGGAAGGACCGTCCAGCTTCCGCTGGACGGTCCTCACGTGGATCCGGCCTACTGCTCGCCGAGTTCGATGAGCTTCTCGATCGCGGCGGTGAGCTGCTCGTCGGCCACGCCGTACGCGGCCCAGTCGCCCTGCTCGAGCGCGGTCTGCCGGTCGACCAGCGCCTGCTGCGCGTCCTGCAGCGCGGCCTGGTACTCGTCGGTCGGCTCCTCCGGCGTCGTGGGCTCCGTGGGCTCGGTGGGCTCGGGCGACGGCTCGGGTGCGGGGGTCGCGCCGGGCGTCGGCTCGACGTCGTTGTCACCGGCGTCGGCGCCCGAATCGCCGCCGAACAGCGTGTCGAGCGCCTCGGTCAAGGTGTCCTCGAACGCGATGTCCGTGCCGAACGAGACCAGCACCTTCTGCAGCTTGGGCAGCTTCGTCGCGCCGGACGACTGCACGAACACCGGCTGCACGTAGAGCAGACCGCCGCCGACGGGCAGTGTCAGCAGGTTGCCCTTCAGCACGTCCGAGTCGCCCTGCTTCAGGATGTTGACGAACGACGACACCTCGGGCTGCGAGTCGAAGTCGTTCTGCACCTGACCGGGTCCCGAAACCGGCGTATCGGCGTCGATCACGAGCATCCGGAGCTTGCCGAAGTCGTCGCTCTTCACGCCGGCTTCACTCCCGGCGTTCGAGTTGACGGCGAGGTAGCCCATGAGGACGTTCCTGGCGTTGCCTCCCGTCGAGGAGGGGATGAACGACGTGAACATCGAATACGTCGGCGCCTCTTCGCCCGGCATCTGCATCGTCAGGTAGTAGGGCGGCTGCAGCGCGGCATCGTCCTGCGGGTCGTTCGGCGTCTGCCAACGGTTGTCGCTCTGGTAGAACGACCGCGCGTCGTCGACGTGGTAGACGCCGAGGATCGTGCGCTGCACCTTGAAGAGATCCGTCGGGTACCGCACGTGGCTCATCAGGTCCGCCGACATCTCGCTGATCGGCTCGATCGTCGACGGGTACACCTTCTGCCACGACTGCAGCACCGGGTCTTCCTCGTCCCACGCGTACAGCTTCACCGACCCGTCGTACGCGTCGACGGTCGCCTTGACCGAGTTGCGGATGTAGTTGATGTCGTCCAGCGCGAAGCGCGGCGCGGGGTTGCTGGAGTCCGAGATCGCCGACGTGAGGCTGACCGTCGACGAGTACGGGTAGTTGGCGCTCAGCGTGTAGCCGTCGATGATCCAGACGATCCGGCCGTCGACGACGCTCGGGTAGGCGTCGTTGTCGAGCGTCAGGTAGGGGGCCACCTTCTGCACGCGCTCGCGGGGGTTGCGGTCGTAGAGGATCTGCGATTCCGAGTTGACGTAGTCCGAGAACAGGATCTGCTCCGCCTGGAACTTCAGCGCGTAGACGAGGCGGTTGAACACGTTGCCGAGGCTCGGCCCGCCGTCGCCCTCGAAGGTCGTCTTCTGCTCGCCCGAAGCTGCGTCGCCGCCCTCCGGGTAGTCCAGCTCGGCCGGCGGGGTGCCCTCCGGGGCTCCGACGATCGAGTACGGCGGCGAGGACTCGCCGAAGTACACGCGTGGCTGGAAGTCGTCCTGATCCGTGAGGAAGCCGCTGGCAGGGATGCCGCGCTCCAGGAAGACCGGATCGCCGTCGCCGGTGCGGTCGTTGCCCTTCGCCACCACGATGCCGTAGCCGTGCGTGTACACGACGGCGGAGTTCTGCCAGTCCGCGGCGTTGCCGAGCTGGTCGAGGTTGAGCTCTCGGACCGACACCACGGTGTCCTGCGAGACGCCGTCCCGCTCGTAGCGGTCGACGTCCAGCGGATCGGCGAACTGGTAGTACGACCGGTACTGCTCGAGCTGGCGCACGTTGGGCGAGATGATCGCGGGATCCATGATGCGCACCTGTGCGGTGGTTGCCGCGTCGTCGCGCAGCTGGCCGGGCTCGGCATCCGTCACCGCCGCGAAGTCCTCCTGCTCGAGGCTGGAGACGCCGTACGCCTGATGCGTCATGTCGACGTTGCGCTGGTAGTACTCCTCTTCGAGCGTGAAGCGGTTCGGCTGCACCTGGAACGTGTTGACGACCCACGGGTAGCCGACGCCGACGACGATCGCCGACACCACGAGGAGGGCGGTCGCGATGAGCGGGTAGCGCCAGCGGCCGATGACGGCGGTGACGAAGAACAGGATCGCGACGATGACCGCCACGATGGCGAGGATCGTCTGCCCGGGGATGATCGCGTTGACGCCGGTGTAGCCGGGGCCGGTGATGCGGTCGTCCGCGCCGGACTCGACGAGCGTCTTGTATCGGTCGAGCCAGAGGCTCGCACCCTGCACCAGGAGGTAGAGGCCCGCGATCACCGCGAGCTGGATGCGCGCGGACTTGGAGATCCGCAGCTCGCGCTGGCCGACCCGCACCGAGCCGTACAGATACGACACGAGAGCCGTCACGAGCAGGCAGATCAGCAGCACCGCCGACGCGAAGCCGATGAGCGAGCTCCAGAACGGCATGGCGAACATGTAGAAGCCGGTGTCGAGGTGGAACTCAGGGTCGGTGGTGTCTGTCGCGACGCCGTTGAACCACAGCCACGTCGTCTCCCACTGGGCGGAGGCGGCGAAGCCCGCGAAGAAGCCGAAGAAGACGGGGATGCCCCACATCGCGAGGCGTCGCAGGGGCTCGACGACCTCCTGATAGCGGTCGAGCTGCGAGCTCAGCCGTGCGTACACGGGGCGCAGGCGGTAGGCGAGCTGGATCGACAGCCACACCGGCACCGCCATCCCGAGGAAGCCGACCACGAACATCACCACACGGGCGACCCACTGGGTCAGCAGCACCTCCGTGAACCCGAGCTGTTCGAACCAGAGCCAGTCCGCGTAGAGGCTCGCGAAGACGAAGAACGCCACCACCAGGGCGGCGATGATCGCGAGCGTGATGGCGATGACGCGTCGGGTGCGGGAGGGTGTGGCCGGGGTCGGCGACGAGGTCGTGGTCACCGTCCCATCCTAGGCGGCGGATTCAGGGCGGCCGCCTAGTCCTCCCTGGACGAACTCTCGGAATCGCGCAACGTTTCGGGCACGATCCGCCGGCGTCACTCCGCCGTGCAGGTGGGCAGCGCGTCGAAGTCGCCTCCATCGCGCACCGCGTCGAGCACGGCGAGCGCGTCGTCGAGGTCCTCGACCGAGAAGACCCGCAGATCGCCCGGGATGTGACCCACCACCTCGTCGCAGTTCGCTTCAGGCGCGAGGAACCAGTCGGCGCCAGCATCCACCGCGCCCCACATCTTCTGACGGATGCCGCCGATCGGCCCGACCTCGCCGTCCGCGGTGATCGTGCCGGTGCCGGCGACCTGCTCGCCGCCGTTCAGCTCGTCCGGGGTCAGGGTGTCGATGATGCCGAGCGCGAACATCATCCCCGCACTCGGGCCGCCGACGTTGTTGAGCTGGATCGTGACGTCGATCGGGAAGTCGTAGTCGGTGATGAGATTGACCCCGAGCACCCACGTCGTCTCACCGCTCTCGTCGGTGAGCTCCTGCGGTGTCACCGAGACCGTCTGCTGCTCGCCGCCGCGCTCGATGACGAGCTCCACCGGCGCGCCGTCGCCGTCGTTGATGACCCGACGGAGGGTCGAGACCTCCGTCACCGCCTCGCCGTCCGCCTCGAGGATCATGTCGCCGTCCTCGAGGATGCCCTCGGCGGCAGCTCCGTCGATGACCGAGTAGACCGACAGCTGCGCGCCCACGTCGTAGCCCAGCTCGGTGAGCGCGGCCGCCGTGGCCTCGTGCTGCGAGTCGACCATCATCTGGGCGCTCTCCTCGCTGCGCTCCTCGGGGGTCTGGTCGGCGGGGAACACCGAGTCGATCGGCATGACCGCCCGGCTCGGGTCGAACCACGCCATCGCGAGCTCGAACCACGACGGCGTGTGCTCGCGGTTGCCCTGCACCTGCACGGTGAGCAGGTCGAGCGTGCCGTCGGTCGGGAAGGTCTCCGCGCCCTCGACCGAGATGAGCGGCACCTCCTCGCCGTCGGCGTTCTCCGCGGAGCCCAGGGTGTTGTAGACCGGCCCGGGCCGCTGGATGACGTACGACGTCGGCAGGAACGTGATGATCAGGAGCACCACCATCGCGACGGCGAGCGCCCACACGCCGGCGACGGTGCGGCGCGACATCCGCTGTCGCGGGGCGGGCTCGATCGTCGTGTTCTCGTCGAACAGGGCCACGCGGGACCTCTCTTCCGTGCCTTGTCGTTGGATGCCGGGTCGTTCGCGACCGGCGTAAGGCGTTCGGGTCCCTGCCGGGGGGGGTGCGACGGATGCTGCGACTAGCGTAGAGCGCAACGTCATCGACCGGCTGAAAGGCGGCTGAAGTGGCAGACGACGACACTCCTGGCGACGGGCCCAGCCCCGAGGACGACTTCCAGGAGCTCATCCGCCAGTTGTTCGGCGGTTCCGCGGGCGACTTCGATCCGGAGCAGCTCTCGCGACTGTCGGGCATGAACATCGATCCCGCGATGATGCAGGCGGTCATGCGCCAGCTGCAGGGCGCGTTCGAGAACGCCGACGAGAGCGGCATCTCGTGGGACATGGCGAAGCGCCAGGCGCTGCACATCGCCAACCAGGAGGGGCTGGGCGTCACCGCCGGCCAGCGCACCGACCTGGATCAGGCGTTCTCGCTGGCCACCCTATGGCTGAGCGAGGCGACCACGATCTCCGAGCTGCCCGCTCCCCCGGTGACGCTCACGCGCGGCGCCTGGGTCGAGGCCACCCTCCCGGTGTGGGAGGAGCTCGCCGCACCTGTCGCGACGAGCATCGCCGATGCGCTGACCACGGCGCTGAGCGAGCAGGCTCCCGAAGACATGCAGGGCCTCGTGCAGGGCGCGGGACGCCTCATGCGGACGGTGGGCGGGTCGCTCTTCGCGTCGCAGCTCGGCCAGGTCGTCGGCAACCTCTCCAAGGAGGTCGTGAGCGGCGGCGACGTCGGCATCCCGCTGATGCCGGACGGCGAGGCGGCCATCCTCCCCCAGAACTTCGCCGACTTCGGGCGGGACCTCGAGGTCCCCGACGACCAGCTGGCGCTGTATGCGGCCACACGCGAGCTCGCGCACGCGCGCCTGTTCCGTCACGCACGGTGGCTGCGTCTGCACGTCATCTCGCAGGTGACCGACTTCGCGCGGGGTGTGCACGTCGACACCGACGCGCTCCAGGACCTCGCCACGCGGTTCGACCCGTCCGAGCCGGAGGAGCTCCGCAAGGCGATCGAGAGCGGCGCTCTGCTGCCGGCGCGCTCGGAGGCGCAGGACGCCGCCCTCGCGCGTCTCGAGAACCTGCTGGCGACCATCGAGGGCTGGGTGGAGGTCGTCACCGAGGATGCGACATCGCGCCTGCCCGCCGCGCAGCGCATCGCGGAGGCGGTGCGCCGTCGCCGTGCGGTCGGCGGGCCCGCCGAGCGCGCGCTGGGCTCGCTCGTGGGCCTCGAGATCCGTCCCCGCCGCATGCGTGAGGCTGCGGCGATGTGGCGTGCCGTGACGGATGCCGTGGGTCCGGCGGCGCGCGACGCACTGTGGGACTACCCCGACCTCATGCCGGCCGCCGCCGACATCGACGACCCCGCCGCGCTCGTGGCCCGCCTGGAGGCGCGGGCGCGGGGCGAGGAGCCGGCGCACGACGAGATGGACGACGCTCTCGCCCGTCTCCTCGCCGGTGAAGAGCCAGGGGCGCCCGCTGACGGGGGCGAGTCCGACGGTGCGGCGCCGGCGACCGAGGGCCCGTCCGACGGTCCCTCGCCGGATGACGCGTCGGACGAGGACGACGGGGGCAGCGCTCCCGACGATCACCGACCGGTGTGACAGGTGCGGTCTGGAGCCCCTCCTCCCCAGCCCCACGAAACCCGGCCGGCCGAGGGCCGCGCCTGTGGATACCGGTCGAGGATGACGTCGCGTGCGGCAGGATCGGGCGCATGCTGCGACTCGACCCTGCGTATCCGCCGGTGTGGCGAAGCGACACCGCCATCCAGTTCGGCTCCGAGCCCGTCGCGATCCTCGACGATCCCGAGCCGTGGCAGCTGCGGGTGCTGCGCGAGCTCGAGCGCGGGGTCCCCGACGGCGCGTTCGTCCCCTTCGCGCAGGCGCTCGGCGCTCCGGACGCCGCCGCGGCCGGCCGGTTCCTCACACGCATCCGGCGTGCGCTGACGACGGATGCCGCAGCCCGGCGCCGTGTCGCACTGCACTGCGCGCCCGACGTGCCCGAGCACCATCGCGATGCCGTGGGCACCGGTCTCTCGGCGGCGGGCTACGACGTCGACGTCGCCCACCGCTTCGACCCGGTCGACCGCGCCGGCCCCGACACTGCTGCGGTGGTGTTCGTGGTCCACCGCCTTGTCGCGCCCGGTGCGTCCGCAGCACTGATGAGCGCCGACATCCCCCACGCGCCGGTGGCGCTCACCGGTTCGGGGGCGGACATCGGCCCCTTCGTGGAGCCCGGGCGCACCGCCTGCCTCGCGTGCGTCGCCGCACAGCGCCGCGACGACGATCCGTCCTGGCCGGCCGTCGCGGCGCAGCTGCTCGGTCGCCCGGTCGAGACGGAGCCGGCGGTGCTGTGGGAGGCGGGGATCGTGGCGGGTCGGCTCATCGCGGAGCGCGCGCGGAACCCCTCGGCGTCGCGGACGCGGTCGGTGAGCCTGCGCGCCGGCTCGCTCCACCGGAACGTCCGATCGCACCGCCCGCACGCAGAGTGCCGCTGCCGATCTCTCGCAGGAACCGCGACGGCTGCCGCTCCCGTACGCCTCGCGACCAGGTCAGCGACAGCGTTCGCCCAGCCCGCGTGATGCCCACGTACGCCAGGCGCCGCTCCTCGTCGACCTGTTCGAAGGTCGTCGCGTACGAGATCGGCAGCAGCCCTTCCGCCACGCCGATGAGGTGCACGTGGTCCCACTCCAGACCCTTCGCCGCGTGCAGCGTCGCCAGGGTGACCGTGCGCATCGCCGGCTCGTCGTGCACCTTCGCCCGAGCGGTGAGCTCGTCGGTGAACGCCCGCAGGGTCGTGCCTTCAGGAGCCTCCTGCGCCAGGCGGAGCAGCGCGGCGCGCGCCTCCCATGCGTCGCGCAACGCGCCGCCGGCCTCGGGCGGCTCGTCGGTGAGCCCCCGGGAGCGCAGGATGTCGCGCACCGTGTCGACGAAGCCGCTCTCGATCGGCGCGACCGACGCCGCACGCAGCTCCATGACCGCCTGCCGCACCTCCGGCATGTCGAAGAAGCGCCGCCCGCCGAGCACGCTCGTCGCGATGCCGGCGTCGGCCAGCGCCGCGACGAGCTCGGCCGACTGCGCGTGCGCGCGGTAGAGCACCGCGATGTGCCCGGGGTCGGCGCCGGCCGCGATCTGCTCGGTGATGCGCGTCGCGACGGCGCGCGCCTCGGAGCGGTCGTCCTCGAACGCGGTCACCGTGGGAACAGGCTCCTGCGCGGCGGTCTCCGTGGACAGCCGCGCGGCCGGGGTCAGGTGGAGGGCTCCCGGGCGCCCGCGCATCAGCTCGTTCGCGACCGCCAGGATCGGGGCATCCGATCGGTAGTTCGTCTCGAGCCGGACCAGGCGCGCGCCCTCATGCCGCGACGGGAAGTCGAGGAGGAACGAGGCATCGGCGCCGGCAAACGAGTAGATCGTCTGGCTAGCGTCGCCCACCACGCAGATGTCGCGCCGGTCCCCGAGCCAGAGCTCGAGCAGTCGGTTCTGCAGCGGCGAGACGTCCTGGAACTCGTCCACCGTGAAGTGCCGGTACTGCTCGCGCACGGCCTTGGCGACCTGCGGCTCGGCTTCCAGCATGCCCGCACAGGCGAGCAGGACGTCCTCGAAGTCGAGCTGCCGCCGCTCGTCCTTGAGCTTCTCGTACGCGTGCTGCAGCGCGACGACACGATCCACGCCGAGTCGGCCGACCCCGTTGGGCCGTGCCGCGACGTAGCCGTCGACGCTCAGCATCGAGACCTTCCTCCACTCGATCTCGGAGGCGACGTCGCGCAGCGTCGCCACGTCGGGAGAGAGCCCGATGCTGTCGGCCGCGTGCGCGAGCAGGCGCACCTTGTTGTCGATGATCCCCGGGGCGCTGTCGCCGGCCAGTGTCGGCCAGAAGAAGTTGAGCTGCGCGAGCGCCGCCGCGTGGAAGGTGCGTGCGGCGACGCCGCCGACGCCCATCGCCCGCAGCCGCCCCCGCATCTCGCCGGCCGCCTTGGTCGTGAAGGTCACCGCCATCACGCGTCCCGGTGAGTACGCGCCGGTGTCGACGCCGTGGGCGATGCGATGGGTGATGACGCGGGTCTTCCCGGTGCCGGCGCCGGCGAGCACGACGACCGGCCCGCGCAGCGCCGTCGCCGCCTCCCGCTGGTTGTCGTCGAGCCCCGCGAGCACGTCAGCGGTCATGCGCGCTCCGCGTGCCAGTCGGCGATCAGGCGATGCGCGATGGAGGCGGGACCGGGCAGCACGACGTCGCCCTCGCCCGCGAGCGCCCGGCCGATCTCGTCGCGGGTGAACCAGCGCACGGCTGCGATCTCATCGCCGTCGGCCTCCGCCGCACCGTCGTCGAGCGCCGCAGCCAAGAAGCCGACCATGAGCGAACGGGGATATGGCCATGCCTGCGAACCGCGATAGGTGACGACGCCGACCTGCACGCCGGACTCCTCGGCCACCTCGCGCCGCACCGCGCCTTCGAGCGACTCTCCCGCTTCGACGAAGCCCGCGAAGCACGAGAACCGGTCGGCGCCCCACAGGGCGTTGGAGCCCAGGAGCAGGAGGTCGGGGTCATCGGCGCTCGTGATGGCGACGATCACCGCGGGGTCGGTGCGCGGGAAGTGCTGGCGTCCGCAGTTCGGGCACCGGCGCGACCAGCCGGCGTCGCCGAGGACCGTCCGGTGGCCGCACGCAGGACAGAACGGGGCGTCCAGCAGCCACCGTCCGAGGCTCAGTGCCTCGACGAAGGCGCCTGCCTCGGCTGCCGAGAGCGCCGCACCCGCCGAGCGCAGACCCGCCCAGCCCGCCGGAGCGGAGAAGAGTTCGTCATCCTGGGTAGGGAACACCGCGGCCAGCAGCGCGCCACCGTCGTGGTGCCGCCCGAGGAAGGCCCATTCGGCATCCTCGGGCACCTCCGCGGGCGCCCGCCACAGCAGCGCGTCAGGCGCGGCCAGTGGGGCCGAGTCGCCCGCGATCACGAGCACGCGCGTCGCAGCATCCGTCTTCAGCGCATCGATGAGGCCGGGGGCGAGTCGCTCCTCGGCCGCGCGGTCGAGGCCCGGGCGTGCCAGCGGAGGAAGGCTCGTACTGTCGGGCGCCGTCATCGAACATGCTCCGCTTCGTCGTTCAGGGCCGGGCGTGGCGCGGGGACGGACGAGCGCGACCGACCTACCCTGGGCACATGGCACGCTCACCCCTCACTCTAGCCGCGTCGGTCACGTCGGCTCTGCCTCGGGTCGGCGTCGTCGGGGTCGGGGCCCTCACCGAGGGATCGACCGGTCGCTACGACGCCGCTGTCGCCGACCTGGACGACGGCCGGCGCGTCGTCGTGCGGGTTCCCGCCGACCCGACAGCGGGGACCGAGCTCGCTGCCGAGGTGCGCGCGCTGCGCGCGCTGACCCCGGGTGTCCGCGGGCTCCTCCCCTTCCGCGCGCCGGAACTGCTCGGTGAGGCCGGGCTCGGCGACACGCGCGTCGTTGTCGTCGACTTCCTTCCCGGCTACCGGGTCGATGCCGCGCACCTGCCGGCCGGCCGCGGTGCGGCCACCTCACTGGGTGCGGCGCTGGCTGCCCTCCACGCGCTGCCGCAGTCGATCGTCAAAGGCGAGGGGCTCCCGGCCCGCACGCCGCCCCAGGTCCGCGCCGACGTCACGCGCCTCATCGAACGCGCGGTCGCGACGCGTCGGCTCCCGGTGAGTCTCGCGCGTCGCTGGCATCGCGCGGCAGACTCCGACGACCTCTGGCGCTTCGAGTCCGCCGTCGTGCTCGGCGGCGCGGGTGCGGCCTCGTTCCTGTTCGAGGACCTCGATGGAGTGCCCACGGTCACCGGCCTGCTCGAATGGCACGGCCTGTCGATCGGCGACCCGGCGACGGACCTGCAGTGGCTGGCGTCCGCGCCCGAGGCGGCAGACGACGTGTATGCGGCCTATGTGGCCGGCAGCGGTCGCGCCCCGGACGCCCGTGCACGTGAGCGCTCGCGCCTCTACGCAGAGCTCGAGTTCGCGAAATGGCTCGTGCACGGGAACGACGTGGACCGCGACGACATCGTCGCCGATGCCGTCGAACTCCTGGAATCGCTGGCCGCAGGGGTCGCGGGAGACGACATCGTGTCGGATGCCGCGCTCGACGTCGACGACGCCATCGCCCTCCTCGAACGCACGCCGGATGCGTCGCCGTCGACGGTCGACACCTCGATGCACACCGACGCGTACGATCCGGAAGAGCTCGCCCAGTGGGTGGCCGACGAAGCGGCAGACACGGGTCCGGTCCGGCAGAACGCCGCCCGCTTCGACACCGAGGAGCTCACCGAGGCCGACCTCGCCGCCTTCCGCGACGTGGTCCGCGACACCGACCGCGCTCCCGCCGCCTCATCGGCAGCAGCAGCGGCGCCCCATCCGTCCGACGACGTCTCCACGGCACCGATCGCGCTGCCGCACCTGGCGCCCGTGCAGCTCCCTGCGCCCAGGACGCACGAGGACGAGACGGGAACGGATGCCGCGGCCGAGGCGGAACGCGCCTCCGAGGCGGCGCTGCGCCGCTGGCGAGCGGACTGACCTCGCGTCGCCCGCCGCAACGCTCGCCGCGACGCTTGCCGCGCCGTTCGGTCTGCGACACGGCACTTTCGCGCTCCGCCGCCGTTCGGCTGCGCCGCGACACGGAGATGTCGCGCTCCGCGACAGCGCCGCGACGCTCGCCGCGCCGTCGGACGCCGACGCCCCACGCCGACCGCAGCGGCGGCTGCCCGGCCGGTGCCTCCGACGTCAGCCCCGCAGGATGACGTCCTCCGCGACGTAGTAGAGCGTGACGTCGATCTCGTCGACGGGGACGCCGTGCTTGGCGTGGTAGGCCTGGCGGTAGAGCTCGAGCTGCAGCATCCGCTCGTCCTTCTCGGCCGGGGTGCGCGGCGCGACCCCCGTCTTCCAGTCGACGATCTCGATACGGCCCCCGCGGTCTTCGCGCCGATACACGGCGTCGAGCTTGCAGATGACGATGTGCGGCAGCCCGTCCGGGCCGATCGTCGTGAAGTCGATCTCGGTCTCGACCTCGATCGGCTGCCGCGACGCCCATTCCGACGCGAGGAACCGCTCGCGCAGCGCCGCCAGCGCGGCGGCGTCCTCGACGGATGCCTCGGTGCCGGACACCTCTTCATCGGTCTCCCACAGCGCGTCGTCGAGGGAGCCGCCGAGACCGGCGCGTCCGGATCGCTGCTCGACCCAGGCGTGGAACAGCGTGCCGAGCCGTGTCTGCCGGAAGGGACGTTCCGGCATCGGCCGCGCGATACCGGCCAGGGTTCCTTCGAGGTCGGCCACGTACTCCTTGTAGCGCGATGCGGCGATCCGAGTCGGCGCGGTGTGCACCGGCCGCGCGCGGCGTGCGTCGCGTTCGGCGAGGAGCAGCGCCGCCTGCGGGTCGAGCTCTCCGCGCGGCGCGGCCGAGGCGGCCTCGACGGCGCGCGCCGCATCCTCGACCGACGCCCGGCGCCCACCGAGCGGATCGATGGGCCACTGCAGCACCCGGCGCTCCCCCTGGTACGGATCGTCGCCGGCCTCGTCGTCGGGCAGCGTCACGCCGAGCGCCTCGGCGATCTCGGTGAAGAACACACTCCGCGTGCGCGGGCGCTTGGTGCCCGACCACGTCGCCCCGGTGAGCAGCAGGTGGTCGCGGGCGCGCGTCACCGCGACGTAGGCGAGCCGTCGGTCCTCTTCGAGCTGCCGGCCCCGGTTCGCCTCGACGAACGCGTCGATCGCCCCCTTGAGCTCCTGCTGCGTCTGGGCGGACTGCCAGCCCAGGGCCGGCAGCCAGGCGGAGTCCCCGCGGAACGCGTACGGCAGCACCCCGAAGCCCAGCCAGGCCTTGGTGTCGCGCGGCGCGCTCGGCAGCTCGTCCTTCACGAGGCGCACGACGGCCACGGCATCCCATTCGAGGCCCTTCGACCCGTGGATGGTCAGCAGCTGCACGACGTCGTCCTCGGGAGGCTCGGTGCGTGGCGCGAACTCGTCGAGCTGCTCGGCGTGGTCGAGCCAGGCGAGCAGGCTGGAAAGCGAGCCGGTCTCGTCCGCCGCGAGGAACGCGTGGACCTCGTCGACGAACGCCCGCAGCTGAGCCGACGCGATGCGTGCGGGTCCTCGCGTCTCGTTCGCGGCGAGCTCGATGTCCAGGCGCAGCTCCAGTTCGATCAGCCGCACGAGTTCGGGGATCGGCATCCCACTGGCCTGCCGGAGCCCGGCGAAGACGGATGCGGCGTCGCGCAGCCGCTCGCGGGCATCGGGCGTGAATCCGGTCAGCCAGCCGTGGTCGGGCTTCTGTCGCAGGACGAAGTCGAGCGCGTCGACGAGCGAGCCGTCGTCGTCGCCGGCGCTGCCCCGGATGCGTTCGACCACCTCGGGAGCGAGCGGCTGGAGGGCGGTGTCGTGCCGCGCGAGGCGTCGCGAGAGCGCGGCCAGCTCCCGCAGATCCGGCAGGCCGATCGACCAGCGCGGCCCCGACAGGAGGCGGATGAGCGCAGAGCCCGCGGACGGCTCGCTGATGACCCGCAGGGCGCACACGACGTCGACCACTTCGGGCGTCGAGAGCAGTCCGCCGAGGCCGAGTATGCGATGCGGGATGCCGCGCCGCCCGAGCGCGTCGCCGAAGCGCACCATGTGCTTCTTGCTGCGGAAGAGGATAGCCCCGGTCGTGGGGAGGCCCTCCTGCGCGCGCTCCGCGCGCACCCGTGCGAACCACTCGGCCACACGATCGGCCTCGGTGTCGAGGTCGGCGTCGAAGCCGAGCTCGACGGCACCCGCCGGGACGCCGGGCCGTGCGCGCAGTTCCTCGACCGCGACGGTTCCGCCGGATGCCGCGAGCGGCGCGAGCACGGCGTTGGCCGCCGACAGCACGGAGGCGCTGTTGCGCCAGCTCGTCAGGAGCGCGTAGCGCGCGCAGGGCGAGCCCGGGGAGAACGCGTCGGAGAACCCGCCGAGGTTGCCGGCACTCGCGCCGCGCCAGCCGTAGATCGCCTGATGCGGATCACCCACGGCCATCACCCCGGTGCCCGCGAAGAGCGCTGCCAGCAGGTCGGTCTGCGCCACCGACGTGTCCTGGTACTCGTCGAGAAGGACGACGCGGTAACGATCGCGGAGGTCGTCCGCCACAGCGGGATGGCTGGCGACGACTTCGAGCGCGCCGGCGACCTGGTCGGAGAAGTCGATGACCCCGAGCCGGAGCTTCTCGGCGGCGTACCCCCGGGCCAGATCGGTCAGGAGCGCCAAGGCGTCGACCCGCTCCACCGCATCGGCGACGTCGGCGTAGACGGTCGTCCGCCGGTTGGTCGAGGGCAGTTCGCGGACCGTGCGGAAGCGCTCGGGGAACGCGGCGAGTGCGTCGAAGTCGACCAGGTTGTCGACGCCGTCGCGCGCGATCCGCAGCGCCGCGTCGACGATGGATCGGACCGCCTCACCTCGCTCCTCGAGGCGCGGATCGTCGGAGGCGAAGACGACCCGGCGCATGAGCAGCCACGCCGCCGACTCGGAGAGGACGGCCGCCTCGGCATCCCGCCCGATCCGCAGGGCGTGCTCGCGGACGATCTGGTCGGCGAAGCTGTTGTACGTCGCCACGGTCGGTCGATGCAGCAGCGCGTCGTCGGCCGAATCCTGGGCGGTCGCTTCCACCGCCTGTGCGAGCGCGTCGAGCAGCCGATGGCGTTCGGCGGTCGCGCGAGCGCCATCGGCGCCGGACCGCTCGAGCTCGCCGAACGCGGCGAGTGCTCCTGCCTCCGCCAGGCCCGGCAGCGCGGGGAGCAGGCCGCGCCGCTCGAACTCGGCCAGACGGGCGAGCCGCTTCTGGATGCGCTCGGCCAGTTCACCGGCCGCCTTGCGGGTGAAGGTCAGGCCGAGCACCTCGTCGCGACGGACGATGCCGTTCGCCACCAGCCACACGACCCTCGCCGCCATCGTCTCGGTCTTGCCGCTGCCGGCCCCCGCGACGACGAGAGCCGGCGCGAGCGGCGCCTCGATGACCGCCGTCTGCTCGACCGTCGGGGGGAACTGGCCGAGCGCCGCCGCGATGACCCGCGCCGACAGCATCGGGGTCGGCGCGACGGCGCCAGCGACCATCGGCTGCGTCGAAACGCCCTGCACGACGGTCACGAGGCGCTCACCGCGCCCACCGTGTGGATGCGGCACAGTCCGTACGAGTGCTCGTCGCGGCAGTGCTCCTCGTAGGGAGCGGTGAAGGTCTCGCCTCGCATGACCGCCACGGCGGTGCGGATCCGGCCGAGGAATGCATCCCTCCGCTCGTCGTCGAACGGTGGCTGCCACGGTGTCGCGTAGTCGGACTTCGTCGCGGTCGGGCGGAGGACGAGAAGCTTCGCGCCGCCCGCAGGGTGTCCGTTCGCCTCGGCGATCGCGCCGGACTCGAACGCCAGCTGGTAAGCCGCGAGCTGCGGGTTGTCGAGCACCTTGGCATCGGTCTGCGGCTCGCGCTTGCCGGTCTTGAGGTCCATGATGACCACGGTCCCCTCCGGCGTGAGCTCGACACGATCGATGTATCCCGACAGGATCACGCGGTGGCGGTCGGCACCGGTGGTGTCGGATGCCGGATCGGGAAGCGTCGCGTCCGGGCCCTGTGCGACCTCGCCGGCGACCAGCGGTATGTGCACCTCGAAGTGGGGCTCGGCCCCGATCAACGTGCCGCCGGCGTCGTCGAAGCGTCGGAGATACAGGTGCAGGCGGCGCACCAGGTCGCGCGCGCGTGTCTGCTCGGCGCGGTCACGCCAGGCGGCCTCGAATGTCAGCTCGCCCCACCGCGCCTCGACCTCGGCCCAGAGAGCCGCTTCGTCGTGGCCCGCGGCGTGCTCGAGAGCCGCGTGGATGATCGTGCCGAGGCCCGCGGTCGTCCCACCGGGGTCGCCGCCGAGATCTGCGATGACCCAGTTCAGCTCGCACTCCTCGAGGGCGTGCAGGCGCGACGGGGAGACGCGCACGTCCTCTCGCGACAGGTCACGGAGGGGACCGATCGACGTCGGACCGGAGACGCCGTACCACTCGCGTGGGGCGGCGCCGGCGACTCCGGCGTCCGCCAGCAAGGCGAGCTGTTCGGCGGCGCGTGCCGCGGAGGTCGCCCAAGGTCCCGCCGGTGGCGAGGCCGGGCGCGGCCCGGCCGCAGTCAGCGCCCGCGATCCCTGCTGGGTGAGCGTCCTCCGGTGCCGTGCCACGAGTCCGCGCAATGACACCGGATGGTCGAGCTCCAGCGGCTCGGGGTCGGGCAGCAGCTCGAAGAAGACGCTGGGGCCGGTGTCGTCGTCGTTCACGGCGGTCACGATCACCTGGGCCGTGGCGCGCGACAGGGCGCGCGCGAGCAGTCGCAGCTCGTCGTGCATCGCCGCGCGGCGGCGGTCGAAGGCACCCAGCGTCTCGCCGTCGGAGCGGGTGGCGGCATCCGCCAGTCGCCAGGTATCGAGCAGGCTCCCCCGCAGGCGCGTGTTGGGCCATACGCCGTCCTGCACACCGGCGACGACGACGGTGTCGAACTCCAGGCCCAGGGCGCCCGCCGGTGTCATGATGCGGACGCTGTCGTCGCGCGTCGGAGCCTCCAGGCGGTCCTCCGCGACGCCGCTGTCGAGGATCGACCGCACGAACACGCGCGGATCGGCGTCGAGCGAGCGCTCGACGAAACGCTTCGCAGCCTGGAACAGCGCGACCAGGGCGTCGAGGTCGCGATGCGCCTGCTCGGCCAGAGGGCCGTTCCCCCGCGCGAGCTCCGCCCAGGCGCGCGCGAGCCCGCTGCGGTCCCACGCCGTCCAGAGCAGCTCGTGGGCGGTCACGCCGCGGTCCAGGTCGTCGCGCAGCGCCTGGAGGGTGCGCGCGAGCGAGCCCGCGCGGCGTGCCTCGCGCGTGTCGAGCAGGTCGAACTCCAGCGGCTGCCGCATCGCCGACAGGACCAGGTCGCGCCCCGAGCGCTCGGCACCCTGCGCGCTTTCCGCCTCCTCCGCGTCGGCGTCGAGCACGCGCTGCAGCTCGGCATGGCGCAGTGCCGAACGAAGCCGGCGGAGCTCGATGACGTCGAGCCGCCCGTACGTGCCGACCAGCGCCGCAGACACGTCCTCGAAGGTCCAGTCGTCACGGGAGGCGAGTTCGACGAGCCGCAGCAGATCTGCCACCGGCCGCACCGCGCCGAGCGCCCGGCCGGGGCCGCTCGAGCGCGCGGGCACCTCTCTGGCCGACAGCTCGGCCTCGAGCGCCGCGACCTGTCGCGTGTCGTGGGCGATCACGGCGCACTCCCGCCACGGCACGCCGTCGTGCACGTGACGCTCACGCAGCACGCGGGCGACGGCGTCGTACTCCTCCGCCGTCGAGTTCAGGGTGAGCACCCGCACCGACGCGTCGGGCTCGGCGTGGGAGGCGGCGCCGCGATGCGCGACCACGCCGACCGCGCCGATGCGCTGGGTGACCCGCCCGACGAGCTCGCGCTGCCACCCGGTGCCGCGATGCCCTCCGGCGAGCACGTGCACCGCATCGAGCGACGCCGCCAGGCGTGCGAAATTCTCGGGCGTCGCGCCGCGGAACGAGCCGGAGCCCACATCGGGATCGCCGAACGCGAGCACCGCGGCACCGCGCGCGCGCACGGCTTCCAGCAGTTCGACACCGCCGAGCGTCAGCTCCTGCGCGTCGTCGACGAGCACCACCCTCACCCGGTCGACCGCAGGGCTGCCGGCCGGCGCCGTGCGCAGCAGGCCGACCGCCTCGCGGACGAGTCCCGCGGCATCCCGATGCGCGCCGCGCATGCCGTCCCGCACCTGCAGGTACTCGGCGAAGAACGAGGAGAGCGCGACCCAGGCGGGCAACTCGTGGCGCTCGCCGAGCTCGCGCAGGCGCTGCGGCCCGATGCCGAGCGTGGTGCATTCGGCGAGGAAGGTGCGCACTTCCGTGCGGAAGCCGGCGGTGCCGCGGATCGCCGTGCCGAGCCAGTCCGGCCAGCGCGCCGCACCCGCAGCCTCGTCCTCTTCGTCGCCTTCCAGGAGATCCCGGATGATCTGGTCCTCGTCGCCACCGGTGAGAAGCTGCGGCGGGTCGGCGTCGACGGCCACCGCGTGCGCCCGCACGATCTGGAACGCGTACGACGCGACCGATCGGGCGAGCGGACCGGTCGTCGCCACCTCGACGGCGAGCCCGAGCCGGTCGCGCAGGGCCGTCGCGGTCTGGCGGGACGGCGTGAGCACGAGCACGGTGTCGGGATCGACGCCCGCCTCGACGAGTGCCGCCACCCGGGCGACCAGCGTCTCGGTCTTGCCCGTTCCGGGGGCGCCGACGACGACACCCGATGCCTCGACGGGAAGGACCAGCACGGCCCGCTGCGACGCATCCGGCGCGTACGTCGCGCGCTGCTGGCTCCCCGGGGTCACCCTTCGACGGTAGCGCGCACGGCCGACATCGGCCGTTCGCCCAGAGCGTGTCCAGGGCGGGCGGATGCCGCTCCGCGGTGTCGTAGAGTTGCCATGCGTCCGGGGAGCCCTCAGCCTTTCGGCAAGTACACCGTCGCCCCGCGCAGGAGGTCAGTCACGTGGAGATCCGCATCGGCATCGCGAACACCGGCCGCGAGCTCAACTTCGAGACGAACGAGCCGGCGGCCGACGTGAAGAAGTCCGTCGCCGCGGCGCTCGACGCCGGCGCGACGCACGTGACGTTCGCCGACGCCAAGGGCAACTCGTACATCGTCCCCACCGCCGGCCTGGCGTACATCGAGCTCGGCTCCGAGGAGTCCCGCCGCGTCGGCTTCGTGGCCTGAGCGGACCCGCGACGTGCAGATCCTCATCGCCTTCATCGTCGGCGCGGCCGTCGGCCTCGGCATCCACTTCCAGCTGCACCAGCGCCTCACGCGCGGCGTCGTGCTCGCCCCGATGATCGGCGCGGTCTCGGCGGGCCTCGCGTGGGCGATCCTGACGTGGGTGGGCGTCGGCATCGACACCCCGTGGCCGTGGCTCGCGGCGCTGATCGTCCCGATCGTCGTCACCTACCCGGCGATCATCGCGATCTCCCGCGTCCGCGTCGCCCACGACGCGCGAGAGAAGACCAGCCTCGGGATCAGCTGACCTGGCGGAGCACTGCTGACGCCGGACCGACGCTGACGCGACGGACGAGAACGCCCGCGCAGTCGCGCGGCGTGTCACCGGCGGTTCAGGCCGCGAGGCCCATCGCGTCCATGCGACGCGAGTGGGCGGCCATGAGCTCGGTGAAGACGGGCTCGACCTTCTGCTCCTCGGCACGGCCCAGTGACATCGGCCGCAGCGCGGCGCGGGCGATGAGCAGGGTGTCGCCGACCAGCCGGCGGCCCCACAGCGCCAGCAGCGACTTCCACTCGGGGTCGCTCGCGATGGTCTCGGTGATCAGCTCCACGATGGCCTGCCGGTCGTCGTCGGCCTGGAGGATGCGGGCGACGCGGTCTCCGGTGTCGCCATAGCTCGCCGACAGCGCGAGGTAGAAGTCGTCGAGCATGCCCGCGGTGATGTGCACCGACAGCATCGTCTCCTGCGAACGGACCCCGTGCGTCGCCGCGCGGAAGCCGTCGAGCGGCTCGCGGAACGGCCGCATGATCGCGGTCGGATCGTCGCCGCGCTCGCGGATGAGCGAGACGAGCGCCTCGTGCTTGGTGAGCGCGGCGCCGGCGGCGCGCGAGACCGCCTCCTTCTCCCCGAGCTCCGGAGTCGTCTGGATCAGCTCGGTGAGCGTCTCGAAGAAGCCCAGCTGGAGGTAGGCGGCCTGACCGAGGAACGTGTCGATGTCGGGAGCGAGCTCCTCGAAGTCCACACGATTGCCGCCGCTCAGCTCGTCGCGCGAGCGCAGCTGCAGCTTGCGGCCCGTCTCCCGCCGCTGCCAGAACCACTTCACCATGCACGAAAGCCTACGAGGCGCCGGCCCGTACGTGTCCGCGCCGGATACCTCCGGTATCGTGGGTAGCGTCCCCGGCGTCGGATCGGGGCGCCCGCGCCTGTGGGAGAGAAGGGCGTGGATCGCACTTCCGCCCGCGCGGCGACCTCGACGAGGCCGGAACCGCGCCCGGGCAAGAACCCAGGCAGCATCTCACTGCCGGACAGGCACACATCGTGACGACCTTCGCCGAACTCGGCGTTGATCAGGACATCGTCGAGGCGCTCTCCGCAAAGGGCATCGTCGACGCATTCCCCATCCAAGAGCAGACCATCCCCCTCGGCCTCCCCGGCCAGGACATCATCGGCCAGGCGAAGACCGGCACCGGCAAGACCTTCGGCTTCGGCATCCCCGTCGTCCAGCGGCTCGGTCCGACACCGGCGCCCGGCGTCAAGGCGCTCATCGTGGTGCCGACGCGCGAGCTGTGCGTGCAGGTCTACGAAGACATGGACATGCTCACCTCGGGGCGCCCGACCAGCGTTGTCGCGATCTACGGCGGCAAGGCGTACGAGGGCCAGATCGACCAGCTCAAGGCCGGCGCTCAGATCGTCGTCGGCACCCCCGGCCGACTGATCGACCTGAACAACCAGCGGCTGCTCGACCTCTCGCACGCGACCGAGGTCGTGCTGGACGAGGCCGACAAGATGCTCGACCTCGGGTTCCTGCCCGACATCGAGAAGATCTTCTCGAAGGTGCCGGCCATCCGTCACACGCAGCTCTTCTCGGCGACGATGCCCGGCCCGATCGTCGCGCTGGCCCGCCGGTTCATGTCGAACCCGATCCACATCCGCGCGACCGATCCCGACGAGGGCCTCACGCAGGCCAACATCAACCACCTCGTCTACCGTGCGCACTCGCTCGACAAGGACGAGGTCATCGCCCGCATCCTGCAGGCCGAGGGCCGCGGCAAGACCGTGATCTTCACGCGCACCAAGCGCGCGGCGCAGCGTCTCTCCGACGAGCTCGGCGACCGCGGCTTCAACACCGCGTCGGTGCACGGCGACATGAGCCAGGAGGCGCGCGAGCGCTCCATGGCCGGCTTCAAGGCCGGCAAGAAGGACGTGCTCATCGCCACGGACGTGGCGGCGCGCGGCATCGACGTCGACGACGTCACCCACGTCATCAACCACACGATCCCCGACGACGAGAAGACGTACCTGCACCGCGCGGGCCGCACCGGCCGCGCGGGCAAGACGGGCATCGCGGTGACCTTCGTCGACTGGGAGGACCTGCACAAGTGGGCCCTCATCAACCGCGCGCTCGAGTTCGGGCAGCCGGAGCCCGTCGAGACGTATTCCTCCAGCCCGCACCTGTTCAGCGATCTCGACATCCCGGCCGGCACGAAGGGGCGCATCGTGACCGCCCCGAAGACCCAGGCCGTCCGCGTGCAGCCCGAACGGGCAGCGGATGCCGCGGCAGAGGTCGAGACCAACGGCCAGGCCCCGGGCCGCCGGCGTCGCCGGCGCCGGGGCGACTCCGAGCGTGTGGGCTCGACCTTCGAGCCCGTCGACGGCGGCGCATCGGCCTCGGCGGAGCAGAGCGGACCGTCGACCGACGGCGACCGTTCCACCGACGGCGGCGGGACCCACGACGGCGGCGGCAAGGAGCACCACGACGGAAAGCCCGCGCCGCGTCGGCGCCGTCGCCGTCGCGGCGGCAGCGGCGGAGGGTCGGCCCCCGCGGGCGGCGCCACCGTCGGCGCCTGATTCCTCTTCACCGGTCGCGGTGCCGTCGTACGGCACCGCGACCGCGCTATTGTGAGCGCAAGCGGCGCACGTGGTGCCGCAACCTCGCAGTCAAGAAAGGCGTATCGTGCACATCCTCGATGCCGTCACCACCGCATATGAGTACCAGGGCTTCTGGGGCTCCTTCTGGGACATCATCTGGTGGTTCCTCTGGATCTTCTTCTTCATGGCGTACCTGTTCGCGCTGTTCGCCGTCATCGGCGACCTGTTCCGCGACCACACCCTGAACGGGTGGTGGAAGGCGGTCTGGATCATCTTCCTGATCTTCGTCCCGTTCCTCACGCTGCTCGTCTACCTCATCGCCCGCGGCAACGGCATGGCCCAGCGCGGCGCGAAGCAGGCCGCCGAGCTGCAGAGCGCCCAGGACGCCTACATCAAGTCCGTCGCGGGCTCCGGCGGCACCAGCGCTGCCGACGAGATCGCCAAGGCCAAGGGTCTGCTCGACTCCGGCACGATCACGCAGGCGGAGTACGACGCGCTGAAGGCCAAGGCGCTGAGCTGATCACCTGAGCTGCGGCACGCACCGCACGGAGACGCCTCTGCCCGCCCTCACGGGTAGACAGGGGCGTTTCCCGTCGCCTGCTCGATGATGCGCGCGACCATGTCGTCGCTGGTGGTGTTCTCGCCCGGCTGGTTGGGCTTGCCCAGACCGTGGTAGTCGCTCGAGCCGGTGACGATGAGGTCGCGCTCGCGGCAGAGGTCGCGCAGCGTGGTGAGGGCCGGCTCCCGGTTCTCGCGGTGTCCGAGTTCGAAGCCGGCGAGGCCGGCATCCAGCATCCGCTCCATCAGCCGCACCGGCAGCAGGCCGGCCCGGCCGGCAGGATGCGCGATGACGGGCACTCCCCCGGCGCCGGCGACGAGCCGCACGGCGGTCACCGGGTCGGGTGCGTACAGCGCGACGTAGTAGTCGCCGCCTGGGCTGAGGATTCCGGCGAAGGCCTCGGCACGGTCGCGCACGAGGCCGCGGGCCACGAGCGCGTCGGCGATGTGCGGCCGCCCGACGGTCGCCCCGTCGCTCGTCTGCTCGAGGATGTCGTCCCACACGAGGTCGTAGTCGCGAGAGATCCGGTCGGCCATGAGCCGGGCGCGATCCAGCCGCGATGAGCGGATGCGGGTGGTCTCGGCACGCAGCGCCGGGTCGTCGGGATCCGGCAGATACGCCAGCACGTGGACGCTGCGCCATTCGTGGCGGGCCGAGAGCTCCATGCCCGCGATGAAGGTCATGCCGAGCGATGTCGCGGCGTCGGCGGCCTCCGCCCATCCCGAGGTGGTGTCGTGGTCGGTGAGCGCCGCCGTCCGCACCCCGTGTCGATGCGCGGACGCCATCACCTCGGCGGGAGGCTGCGTACCGTCGGAGTTCGCGGAGTGCAGGTGCAGATCGCTCGGTCCTTCGAAGCGCTGAGCGCCGGTGTCCCGAGGCTCCGCGCGCCGCGTCGGCGACGTGTGGAGCGGGCGTCGGGACGATCCGGGCATCCTCCGAGCGTAGCGCGGGCGCTACCACGCGCCACGCCCGGTGCGCTGACGGATCTCCCAGCCTGCTCGCATAGAGTCGCGGACGTGCTTCGCCTGCTCGGGATCCTCGTGACCGTGCTGTGCGCGATCGCCGCAGCGGTGCTCACGTTCCCCGGCTTCTTCCGTGTCGAGCGCATCTACCCGATCGCCCAGATCGTGTCGTTCCGCGGCATCCTCGCGCTCGCGTTCGCCGCGGCCGCCCTGCTCGCGCTGCTTCTCGCCATCGCGCGGCCGATCCGGCCGCTGGCCCTGTCGATCGCGCTCGTCGCCGGGATCGCGACGGTGGCGAACGTCGCGGTCCTGTCGGCTCGCGGCGGCCTCGGCACCGACCCGCTGCCTGCCAAGACCGACGCCAGCGTCCGGGTGATGACGTGGAACACGGCCGGCCCGGCCACGCCGCCCGAGACCATCGCGAAGATCGCCGTCGCGATGGATGCCGACATCGTGGCCCTGCCCGAGACCACCATCGAGACCGGTGAGAGCGTCGCGCTCGCGATGCGCGACCTCGGCCACCGGATGTGGGCGCACCACGCCTCGGATCCGTCCACGGAATGGGATGCCGGATCCACGACCCTGCTGATCTCGCCCGACCTGGGCGACTACGCGGTCATCGAGTCCTCCCTCGACGGCACCAGCAACACCTCCACCGTGCCGAGCGCCGTCGCGATGCCCGTCTCGGGCGAGGGCCCCATCGTGGTCGCCGTGCACGCGGTCGCGCCGAGACCGAGCTATATGCAGAGCTGGCGCGACGACCTGCAGTGGCTGGCGGACCAGTGCGGCGACAGCAACGTGATCATGGCGGGCGACTTCAACGCGACCGTCGACCACATGACGGGTCTGGGGCTCGACGGCGCCACCCTCGGGCACTGCACCGACGCCGCCGTCGAGACGGGCAACGGAGCGCTGGGCACCTGGTCGGCCGACCTGCCGGCCGTCCTCGGCGCGCCCATCGATCACGTGATGGCCACGCCCCAGTGGCGCGCATCCGGGTCGCTGGTGCTGCGGTCGCTCGACGACTCCGGATCCGACCATCGCCCGCTGATCGTCCAGTACGAGCCGGCCGGCTGAGCCTGTCTCGCAGCCGCCCGCGCGTGCGAGACTGGGACGCATGAGCAGCGCAGCCAGCGAGCAGTCCACCGGCGCCACGAGCACCACGGATACCGCCACACCGCCGTCGACCAGCACCAACCGGCGCCAGCCGTTCGGTCAGGGCTTCCTCGACACGATCTCCACCGGATGGGCCGAGCGCCCCGACACCGCGCCCCCGGCGCGCCCGCAGGCGCCTTTCGCGGCGCGGCGCCGCGATGCGGTCTCGGCAGCGTTCCCCGGCAAGCGCCTGGTCATCCCCGCCGGTGAGCTGAAGCAGCGCAGCAACGACACCGACTACCCCTTCCGGGCGCACTCGGCGTTCTCGCATCTCACGGGGTGGGCGTCGGATTCCGAGCCCGGGGCCATGCTGGTGTTCGAACCCCGATCGTCGGGCGGCCACGACGTCACGCTGTACTTCCGCGAGCGCGCCGACCGCACGACGAGCGAGTTCTACTCGGATGCCTCGATCGGCGAGTTCTGGATCGGCCCCCGGCCGGCGCTTGCCGGCGTCGCTGCGGATCTCGCACTCGCGACCGCGCACATCGACGACTTCGAGTCCGGCGACGGCGATGTCGTCCTCGACGAGGACGACGACCTCGCGCGGTTCGTGTCGGAGCTGAGGCTCGTGAAGGACGCGTACGAGATCGGGCAGATGGAGCTCGCCGTGCAGGTGACCGCGTCCGGCTTCGACGACATCGTCGCGAACCTCCCTGCCATCGTCGAGCACCCCCGCGGCGAGCGCGTCGTGGAGGGCGTGTTCCAGCAGCGCGCCCGCAGCGACGGCAACGCGGTCGGCTACGACACGATCGCGGCATCCGGTCCCCACGCGTGCTACCTGCACTGGACGCGCAACGACGGCGCCGTGGTGCCGGGCGATCTCATCCTGATCGACGCCGGCGTCGAGGTCGACAGCCTCTACACCGCCGACATCACGCGCACGCTCCCGGTCAGCGGCCGCTTCACCGACGTGCAGCGCAAGGTCTACGAGACGGTGCGCGAAGCCGCCGACGCCGCCTTCGCCGCGGCCCGCCCCGGCGTGAAGTTCCGCTCCGTCCATGAGGCCGCCATGCAGGTCATCGCGGCACGGGTCGCAGAATGGGGCCTGCTGCCGGTGACGGCCGAGGAAGCGCTGGATGCCGACAACGGCGGCCACCACCGCCGCTACATGGTGCACGGCACGAGCCACCACCTGGGCATCGACGTGCACGACTGCGCGCAGGCCCGCCGCGACATGTACTACGACGGCATCCTCGAGGCCGGCATGGTCTTCACGATCGAGCCGGGGCTCTACTTCCAGATCGACGATCTCACCGTTCCCGAGGAGTACCGCGGCATCGGCGTGCGCATCGAGGACGACATCCTGATGACCGACGACGGGCCCGTCAACCTGTCGTCCGCCATCCCGCGGACCGCGGACGAGGTCGAGGCCTGGATCGCGGCCGGCGGGCGCTGAGCCCGTGGCTTACACCGCTCCGGCGTCGTTCACGACGCGCCCGACACTGACCGGGACGTTCGGCATGTCGGCGTCGACCCACTGGCTTGCGACGGCCACCGCGCAGGCGGTGCTGGAGCGCGGCGGCAACGCGTTCGACGCGTCGGTCGCCGCGGCCTTCGTGCTCCACGTGGTCGAACCGCACCTCAACGGCCCCGGTGGCGACCTCGTCGCGATCTTCCAGCCCGCGGACGCCACCGCCCCGACGGTGCTCATGGGCCAGGGGCCCGCGCCCGCGGGTGCGACGATCGCCCATTATCGCGACGAAGGCCTCGATCTCGTTCCCGGCGCCGGCGGCCTTGCGGCGGCGGTGCCCGGCGCCGTCGACGCCTGGCTTCTGCTGCTGCGCGACCACGGGACATGGGAGCTCGCCGACGTGCTCGCGTACGCGATCGGCTACGCCCGAGACGGGCACCCGCTGGTGGCGGGCGCCGCCGCGACCATCGCTCGCGTGGCCGAGCTGTTCCGAGATGACTGGACGACCTCGGCCGAGTTGTGGATGCCGGACGGACAGCCGCCCGCCGCCGGGCAGGTCATGCGCAATCCGGCGTACGCCGCCGTCCTCGACGGGCTGGTGCACGCGTCGTGCACCGTGCGCGACGACGGTCCGGTGGGCCGCGCCGCCCGCATCGACGCCGCACGGCGGGAGTGGAAGACCGGGATCGTGGCGCACGAGGCGTCGGCGTTCCTCGCGCGGCCGCATCGGCACTCGGACGGCGGCGCACACGCGGGCGTCATCACGGCCGACGACTTCGCCGGCTTCGACGCCGGCTACGAGCCGGCTGTGACGCGGGAGTTCCGCGGGCGCACGATCGCGAAGGCCGGCGCCTGGACGCAGGGGCCGGCGCTCCTGCAGACGCTCGGTCTGCTCGAGCCCCTCGCCGATGACCTTCTCGATCCGTCGCAGGAGGCCGGCGCGCACACGATCCTCGAGGCGCAGAAGCTCGCCTACGCCGACCGCGATGGCTGGTTCGGCGATGACGACGTCGACCTCGACGCGCTGCTGTCCGCCGAGTACCTCGACGCGCGGCGCTCGCTGATCACCGAGACCGCCTCGGTGCAGTTCCGGCCGGGCTCGCTGCCCGGGCGCACGGCGTTCCGCCCACCGCTGCGCACGACGTACGACGCTCCGGCGCTCGGCACCGGCGAGCCGACCGTCGCGCCCGCCGAGCCGAGGGTGTCGTCGTCCGGTGAGACACGGGGCGACACGTGTCATCTCGACGTCATCGACCGCTGGGGCAACATCGTCTCGGCGACCCCGTCGGGCGGCTGGCTGCAGTCATCGCCGGCGATCCCCTCGCTCGGGTTCTGTCTCGGCACGCGCCTGCAGATGACCTGGCTCGAGCCCGGGTACCCGTCCTCGCTCGCGCCGGGACGGCGGCCGCGCACCACGCTCACGCCGACGCTCGTCCTGCGCGGCGGCGTGCCGGAGTTCGCGATCGGCTCCCCCGGCGGCGACCAGCAGGATCAGTGGCAGCTGCTGGCGCTCCTGCGGATCATCGTCGGCGGCTACTCGCCGCAGCAGGCGATCGACGCGCCCGCGCTGCACACGACGTCTCTGCCCGAGTCTTTCTGGCCGCGCACGTGGACGCCGGCCGGCGCCGTCGTCGAGAACCGCCTGGGCGATGCCCTGATCGAAGGCCTCGAGCGCCGGGGACACGTCGTGACGCGCGCGGGCGACTGGGCTCTCGGCAGGGTCTCGGCGGTGGGACGCGATGCCGCCACCGGCGTCGTCTGGGGCGCCGCCAATCCTCGCGGCATGCAGGGGTACGCCGCCGGTCGGTAGGCCCGGAACCGGCGCATCGCCGCCACCGGTCTGGGGTCAGGCGGCCGCCCGCACCTGCGGACCGACGTAGCGCGCCGACGGCCGGATGATCTTCGGGTCCCGCGCCTGCTCGAGGATGTGCGCCGTCCACCCGATGGTGCGGGCGACCGCGAAGGTCGGCGTGAACATCGATCGCGGCAGCCCGCATCGCTCCATGACCAGCGCTGCCCAGAACTCCACGTTCGCGTGCAGTTCGCGGCCGGGCTTGGCCTCGGCGAGCAGCCGTTCGGCCGTCTCCTGGAATCGCGCCGCGAGCTCGACGCGCGGACCGCCGGTGCGCAGGGCGACGCGCTTCATCAGCTCAGCCCGTGGATCCGCCGTGCGGTACACGGCATGGCCGAAGCCCATCAGCCGGCGCCCGGCCGCGAGCTCCCCGCGGATCCACGGCTCGATGCGCTCGGCGCTTGCCACGTCGTCCAGCCCGTCGAGCGCGCGCGACGGTGCACCGCCGTGCAGCGGTCCGGTCAGGGCGCCGAGTGCGCCGACCAGACAAGCGGCGGCATCCGCTCCCGTCGAGGCGATGACCCGCGCGGTGAACGTCGACGCGTTGAATCCGTGGTCCATGACGGCGATCAGATAGGCCGTGAGCGCGCGCTCGGTCTGGTCGTCGGGCTCGGTGCCGGTCACCTGGTGCAGGTAGTTCGCGACGACGCCGCGGCCGTCGAGCGCGGGCAGCACGGCCTCCCCGCGGCCCCGTCGCCACAGCGCGCCGACGATCACGGGCGTCGACGCGCCGAATGCGATCGCGTCGTCGAGGCGCTGGTCCTCGTCGAGGTCGTAGAGCGGGCGGATGCGGCGCCGCACGCCGAGCAGCGGCCATGCCGCAGCGAGGCCGGCGAGCACGTCGGGCGTCGCGGATGCGACCGCGTCGATGACCGCCTCGATGTCGCCCCGCCGCTCCGCCGAGGCGGCGACACGGGCGGCGAAGGCTGCTCGGGAAGCGCCCGTCGCCGGCTCGCCCGTCACCAGCAGCTGCCACGCGTCCTCGAACGTCGCCGACGCCGCAAGCTCGATCGCCGAGCGGTCCCGATATTGGTAGAAGCCCTCGGCGCCGCGAACATCGCTCACGGTCGTCTCGGCCACGATGACGCCGGCGAGACCTCGCGGGAGGTCCCTCGTGGCGGACTGTGTCGTCGTGCTCATGTCGGCTCCTTGTCGTTCCCGGCAGCCCGTCCGGGATGTCAGACGGGCGAATACCGCTACAGTCAGTGTCGGAACTTGATCACGCTTTCGTCAATCTTGATCGGATCAACATCATGGGCGACCTTCCCCGCCTCACCGCTGTGGAAGCGGCCGCGCGCCTGGGCGTCAAACCGGAGTCGCTGTACGCCTACGTGTCGCGAGGGCTCCTCTCGCGCGAGCGGGACGCCGCCGGCTCGTCGTTCGATCCGCTCGAGGTCGAGGCGTTCGCGCGACGGCGCCGCCGTTCGCCCGCCGCGGCGCCGGGAACCGCCGTGGCGGGGACTCCCCTCATGGTGCTCGACACGAGCCTTGCCCACATCGACGACGACCGGCTGCACTACCGGGAGCGGTCGGCCGCGCGCCTCGCACGCGAGCAGTCGTTCGAGGACGTCGTCACCTGGCTCTGGGATGTGCCGTCGCTGCGGAGTCCCTCCGACGACGACCTCGCCGTGGCGCGCCGTACGATCGCCGCCCTGGGCGAGACCACCTCGTCGCTGGATCGCGTGCTGGTCGCCGTCACGGCACTGGGTGCCACCGATCCCCTGCGCGACGACCCGGACCCGTCACAGCTCATCCGCGTCGGTGCGCGACTGCTCACGGGTGTTCCCTCGTCGCTCGCGCCGAAGGGCGACGCCGACACGATCGCCTCCACGCTGTGGCGCGCGCTGGCCGCGTCCGACGACCCGCACGGCCGCCGCCTGCTCGATGCCGCGCTCATCCTCGTGATCGATCACGACCTCGCGGTCTCGACGCTCGCCGCGCGCGTCGCGGCCTCGGCGCGGGCATCCGGCTACGCCGTCGTCACGGCCGCGCTGGGTGCCTTCGACGCGCCATTGCACGGCACGGCGAGCCGCGCCGCCGTCCGCATGCTGCGCGCCGTGTCCGAGGGCGATCCGGCGCCCTCGGCGATCGCCCGTGCGGTGCGCGACGGCGGGCGCGGCATCCCCGGGTTCGGCCAGGCGTTGTATGCCGGCGGAGACATGCGGGCTGCCGTTCTGCTGGAGCTGCTGCGGGAGGCGCCCGGCAGCGCCGACGTCATGGCGGCTGTCGACGCGGTCGCCGGTGAAGTGGCACGTCGCGCCGACGCACGACCGAACCTCGATCTGGCGCTGGCCGCGCTCGTGCTCTGGGCGCAGATGCCCGAGGATGCCGGCGCCGTCGTCTTCGCGGTCGGCCGCATCGCCGGCTGGATCACCCACGCGATCGACGAGTACGACGAGCGCCCGATGCGCCTGCGGCCCCGGGGCCGCTACGTGGGTCCTGCCCCGGAGTGAATCCTGCGCATCCACGCGACGACCCGAGGGACGAGGTCGGCGGCGATCTCGGCCGGCGGGCGTTTCTGGCCCTTGACCTCGAAGGAGTGGCCGCCGCCCTCGATCCACGCGATCTCGGCCCGGCGGCACGTGGCGATCGCCGCGTCCAGCTGGCCATGGGGATCGATGAAGGGATCGTTGGTGCCCTCGACGAACAGCTGCGGCTGCGGCACATCGGGCAGGTGCGCGGTGCGGGCTTTGTCGGGGCTCCCCGGCGGATGGAGCGGGTAACCGAGGTAGACCAGCCCCGACGGATCGATCACGCCTTCCGCAGCGGCCATCGACGCCATGCGCCCGCCGTACGACTTGCCCATCGCGAAGACTGGTGCCCCGTCCGCACTCTTCACCAGGGCGGCATGCATCGCCGCCCACGTCGCGACGGCGTGAGCCGCGGGACCCGGCATCCGTCGTCCCGCTTCGACGTAGGGGAAGTTGAAGCGCAGCGTGGCGACGCCCGCGCGCGCGAGCGCGTCGGCGAACCCGGTCAGGAACGGATGCCGGTAGCCGGCGCCGGCACCGTGCGCGAGGCCGGCGAACGCCCAGGGCGCTGCCGGCGCCACGAGGTCGATCGAGACGTCGGCGCTTGCGTTCGGGAGCGCGACGGCGATCCGCGAGGAATCCCCGCCTGCGCTCATGCGCGTTCGCTGTCGCCGGCGCGCGATTCCTTCGTCGCGTCGACGGCGTCCCGCTCGGAGCCGTCTGCCGGGTCTGCGACGGCGCCGTCCGCATCGGCGGCGTCCGCCGGTTCACCGGAGACCTCCGTCGGTTCACCGCCGAGGGCATCTGCGGCGGGCTGCTCGGGCGCCGACGGCTGCGGCTCCTGCCGCGCGGCATCCGTGTTCGGCACGACCCGCTCGCCGTACCTCGGTGGCTCCGCGGCCCCCGCCGGGGGAGCGGGCGCAGCAGGCGCGGTGGGCGACGTCGGAGCGGCTGACGCCGCAGGCGCGGCCGGCGTCACTCCGGTCTGGGGGCCGAGCACCTGACGTGCGCGATGCACGCTGTTGTCGGTCACGGTGACCTCGTAGTGGTCGGCGACGACCTGCATCACCGACGCGTAGTCGCGGCGGCGGCGCACGAACGAGTACGTGACGATGCTCAGCAGCATGCCGATCGCGATGCCCACGAACAGCACACCGACGAAGGCCTGTATGGGCACGGACGGGGATCCGATCACCAGGATCGCGGAGAACAGCAGTCCGAGGAGGAGCCCATTCACGGCACCGGAACGCGCCGCCGACGCGTAGCCGAGGCGACCCGTGATCCGCTCGATCGAACGGAGCCCCTGACCCACGATCGCGATGTCGCGCGCCGGGATGTCGGCCGCGATCAGCGAGGACACCGCCTTCTGCGCAGCCTCGTACGTCGGGAAGCTCGCCACGGTCTGGCCGACCGCGTCGGAACCCTGCGGAGAGCGCCCTCCCATCATGGTCATCTCCCCATCCTCCCATGGCACGCGGACTACGCTGGGACGTGTGAGCACGCAGAGGGTTTTCGTCGCGCGCCTTTCCGGGTGCTCGGTCTTCGACCCCGCCGGCGACCGTCTCGGCAAGGTCCGCGACGTCGTCGTCATTTATCGAAAAGATGATCCGCCCCGCGTGATCGGGCTCGTCGTGGAGATCCCCGGGCGTCGCCATGTCTTCGTCTCGATCGGACGCGTCACCTCCATCGCCACCGGCCAGGTCATCACCACCGGCCTCATCAACGTGCGCCGCTTCCAGCAGCGCGGCGGCGAGGTGCGCGTGATGGCCGAGATGCTCGGCCGCAAGGTGTTCTTCGCCGACGGCTCCGGCACGGCCGTGATCGAAGACGTCGCCATCGAGCGCAACCGCCTGGGCGAGTGGGATGTCGGACAGCTCTTCCTGCGCAAGCCGAAGACGAGCGCCTCGCCCTTCGCCAAGGGGCCGACGACTTTCGCCAACTGGGACGCGGTGCGCGAGAGCCAGGTGCCGGGCGAGGCCCAGTCGGCGGAACAGCTGGTCGCGACCTACTCCGAGCTGCGCCCCGCCGACCTGGCGAACACACTGCTCGACCTCCCCGAGGATCGGCTTCTCGAGGTCGTCGAAGAGCTCCCCGACGATCGACTCGCCGACGCGCTGGAAGAGATGCCCGAGGACGAGCAGGTGCACATCCTCGAGGCGCTCGACGACGAGCGCGCCGCCGACATCCTCGATGCCATGGAACCCGATGATGCCGCCGACGTGCTGGGCCAATTGCCCGAGGACCAGCGCGAGGAGCTGCTGGAGCTCATGCAGCCCGAGGAGGCGGAGGACGTCCGCGCGCTGCTGAAGTACGGCCCCGACACCGCGGGCGGTCTGATGACGAGCGAGCCGATCGTGCTGTCCGCCGACGCGACCATCGCCGAGGCACTCGCCCTCATCCGGCGCCACGAGCTGCACCCTGCACTGGCGGCCGCGGTCTTCGTGACGCTGCCGCCCTACGAGACGCCGACGGGAAGACTGCTGGGCACCGTGCACTTCCAGCGGATGCTGCGCTACCCGCCGCACGAGCGCCTCGGTGCGATCATCGACGACACGCTCGACCCCGTGCCCGCCACCGCATCGGCTGCCGAGGTGGCCCGGCTCCTCGCGTCGTACAACCTCGTCTCGCTTCCCGTCGTGGATCCCGCTCACCGGCTGGTCGGGGCTGTCAGCGTCGACGACGTGCTCGACTACCTGCTGCCCGAGGACTGGCGATCTCACGATGCGGAGGATGACGAACGACGCCCGGCGTCCGAGTCCGTGCCGACGACCACAGCGAGCACGCTGACCTTCGGCACGCCCAAGAGCACCGGCAGGAGGCGCTGATGGCACGCAGCAACCGCCAGCCGTCACTCGACGCACCCCGCGGCCGCTCGGGCATGCTGCAGCGCAGCCCGCAGCCGTCGAGCGACCGGTTCGGACGATTCTCCGAGGCGTTCGCCCGCGCGATGGGCACGTCGGGCTTCCTCATCGGCATGACCGTCTTCGTGGCCCTGTGGCTGGCGTGGAACATCTTCATGCCCCCGCAGCTGCAGTTCGACCCGTCCGCGACAAACTTCACGCTGCTGACGCTGATCCTGTCCCTGCAGGCGTCGTATGCGGCGCCCCTGATCCTGTTGGCGCAGAATCGGCAGGACGACCGCGACCGGGTCCAGATCGAGCAGGACCGGCAGCGCGCCGAGCGCAACCTCGCCGACACGGAGTACCTCGCACGCGAGGTGGTGGCGCTGCGCATGGCTGTCAACGACTTCGCCGACCAGGTCGTGACACGCGAGGTGCTCCGCACCGAGCTGCGCGCCCTGCTCGAGAAGCTCGACAACAGCCCCGAGGTCGACGAGGGCGCCACGAGATGAGCGTCTCCACGGACGCGGACGCCGTCCGCACCGCCGTCGGCGCTGTCTCGGATCCGGAGCTGCGCCGTCCGATCGGCGAGCTCGACATGGTCCGCGATATCTCCGTGCAAGACGGCGTCGCGCACGTCGCGATCGCCCTGACCATCGTCGGGTGCCCGGCTGCCGACCGCATCGCCTCGGACGTGCGCGCGGCCGCGGCATCCGTTCCGGGCATCACGGATGTCGCCCTCGACGTGGGCGTGATGACCCCGGCCGAGCGGCACGCGCTCACCGAGCGTCTCCGCGGCGACCGTGCCCGGGAGATGCCGTTCGGCCCCGGTACGCTCACGCGTGTCATCGCGGTCACCAGCGGCAAGGGCGGTGTCGGCAAGTCCACCGTGACCGCGAACCTCGCCGTCGCGCTCGCTGAGCGTGGCCTGGCCGTCGGGCTGGTCGACGCCGACGTGCACGGCTTCTCGATCCCCGGTCAGCTGGGTCTCGTGGCGGCCGACGGCAGCGTGCCGCAGCCCACGCGCGTCGACGACCTCATGCTGCCGCCCGTCGCGCACGGCGTGAAGGTGATCTCGATCGGGATGTTCCTGCGCGGGCGGGACGGTGACAGCCCGGTCGGCGCCGTCGCGTGGCGCGGGCCGATGCTGCACCGCACGGTGGTGCAGTTCCTCACCGATGTGTACTTCGGCGATCTCGATGTGCTCCTGCTCGACATGCCGCCGGGCACCGGCGACGTCGCGATCTCGGTCGGCCAGCTGCTGCCCAACGCCGAGGTGCTCGTCGTGACCACGCCGCAGACCGCCGCCTCGGATGTCGCTGTGCGGAGCGGCCTGGTGGCGCGTCAGACGGGCCAGCGGGTCATCGGCGTGATCGAGAACATGTCAGCCCTGACTCTCCCCGACGGCACGACGCTCGATCTATTCGGCGCCGGAGGCGGCGCCGCGGTCGCCACGGCGCTGTCTCAGCCCGATGCAGAGGTTGCGCTCCTCGGCTCGGTGCCGCTCAGCCCGACGCTGCGGGCGGACGCGGATGCCGGCATCCCGGCCGTCCTCGCGCACCCCGGTGATCCGGCATCCGAGGTCATCGCCCGCATCGCCTCGGAACTGGCGCGCACGCCGCGGGGTCTGTCAGGACGCTCGCTCCCGTTCCGTCCGCGGTGACGCCCGCTCGGCGTCAGGTCGCCTCGGTGTCATAGGGCGTCGGCCCACCTGCCGGACCGCGGAAGGGCGACGCCACCGGTGTGGTCGGGGGCGTCGGTGCGGGTGCGGCCTGCGCCGCGGCGGCGACACCGGCAACCGGCGCATCGTCCAGCAGAGCCTCGCGGATGATGCGTCGGGGGTCGTACTGGCGCGGATCGAGAGTGCGCCAGTCGACGTCGTCGAAGTCCTCGCCCATCTCGTCGCGCACACGCGTGCGCGCGGTTGTCACCCACTCCCGCGCCCGCTTCGTCAGTCCCGCGAGGGACTCCGCATACCGCGGCAGACGCTCGGGTCCGAGGATGAGTGCCGCGACGAGTCCGATCAGCAGAAGCTTCTCGATCGTGAGGCCGAAGATCATGCCTTCAGATTACCGCCGTGCCTGAGCGGTCAGCGCCGCGGGGCCGCGTAGGCTGGCGGACGGAGGGATGCCGATGGGAGAGCAGAATGCGAACCAGCGGTTCGTCGATGAGGCGACGAGCGAGCCGGAGCACATCGCGCGAGCTCGGGCGCACGCGCTCGAACTCGGCGCCGCGCCGATCAGTCCCGCCATCGGCGCGCAGTGCGCCGTCATCGCCGCCGCGTCCCAGGCGCTCAACATCGTCGAGATCGGCACGGGCGCGGGGGTCTCCGGTCTCTGGCTGCTACACGGTTCGCCGCGTGCCACCCTCA
The DNA here is from genome assembly GCF_040144835.1 of Microbacterium sp. LWS13-1.2. NCBI lineage: Bacteria > Bacillati > Actinomycetota > Actinomycetes > Micrococcales > Microbacteriaceae > Microbacterium > Microbacterium sp. LWS13-1.2. The sequence continues at coordinate 71,448 of NZ_CP151632.1, read as the reverse complement.
CCACCATCGACAAGGAGCCGGAGCACCTCGGCGCCGCGCGTCAGGCCTTCGCCGAGGCGCGGATCCCTCCGGCCCGCGCCAGATTCATCACCGGCCGCGCCGCAGAGGTGCTGCCCCGCATGAACGAGGCGTCCTACGACATCGTGCTCGTGGACGCCGATCCCGATGGCGTGATCGAGTACGTCGAACACGGCCTTCGCCTGGTGCGCGCCGGTGGCACCGTGCTGGTCCCCCGCGTCCTCGCCGGCGGCGGCGTCGCCGACCCGGTCCGCCGGGACCCGGTGACTACCGCCTACCGCTCGCTCATCCAGGAGACACAGGCATCGCCCGCCGTGATCGGAGCGCTGTCGATCACGGGCGAGGGGCTGCTGCAGCTCACCACCATCGCCCTCACCTGACATCTCAGCAAAACGCGAATGGCCGGTCCCGTCGGGACCGGCCATTCGCGCAACGTGCCACTACGCGGCGTTGACGACGCCACCCAGTACGTCGTAGAGCTCCTTGGCCTCAGCGTCGTTCACCGAGACGACCAGGCGACCGCCTCCTTCGAGCGGCACGCGCACGATGATGAGTCGACCCTCCTTCACGGCCTCCATCGGCCCGTCTCCGGTTCTCGGCTTCATGGCTGCCATTGCGGCTCCTTTTCATCGATGGTCTGCAGGTCAAGTTTATCGTGAGGGCACGGGCCCCGGGCACGCCTGGGGAAAGCGGCATCCGGCATGTCGCGTCATGGCACCTGCCAGGTGCTGTTGCCGAGTGCGTACATGTTGTAGATCCACCACCACTGCCCGATCAGGCACACCAGGAGCACCCCGACGCGCCAGACGCGCGACCGCGGCACGGCGAAGGCGCCCCACAACGGGGAGAGCGGCACGAGCAGCCGGAAGATGCTCGACTGCGGGAAGAACACGAGCAGCAGGTACACGAGATAGCTCGCGCTCCACAGCCGGATCTCGACGCCCAGCCGGCGCACCTGCGGCAGGAAGGCGAGGGCAGCGCCCATCAGCAGCACGCCGGCGCCGGCGAGAGCGTAGCCGAGGGCGAGAGGCAGGCGCCAGATCGTCTCGAACCAGAACGACACCCCGGCGAAGAAGGGCTCGAAGGGTGCGAAGGACGGGTCTCCCGGCACCCAGTTGCGACGCCAGGCGAGCTCGGTCGCGAGGTAGGCGTCAGGGTCACCGGTCACCCAGCCGGCGATGAACTGCCACGCGAAGCCTGCGACGGCGGCGAGCAGGCCCAGCGCGATGATGTGGGTGATCTCGGCGCCGCGCAGGGGTTCCCTCGTCCTGTGGAACCACCTCCAGATGCCGAAGAGCGCCAGAAACAGCGAGAACGCCAGCACGCCGGGGCGCGTGAACGCCATCAGCGGAATGAGCGGATACAGCCAGCCGTAACGACGCCGCACCACGCACCAGAGCGCGCAGAACAGCCAGAAGAGGTTGAGCGACTCGGCATAGCCGATCTGGAACAGCGCCGCGATCGGCCCGCTGGCGAAGAACGCCACCGCCCACAGCGTCGCCACCTCATCGAGGCGGATCCGCAGCAGACTGTAGAGGGCGAGGGATGCACCGTACCCCGCGATGAGCGACACGATCACGGCGCCCGTCCCCCACTGCCCGCCGAAGGGCAAGGCGACCGCATGCGCGAGGTAGGGGTACAGCGGGAGGAACGCCCATGCGTTCTCGGCCACCTGCCCGGAATCGCTCAGCGGGAGCGAGCTCGGGTAGCCCGAGATCGCCACCAGCCAGTACCACGTGCCATCCCACGCGACGACAGTGTCTCCGACACCCGCATCCGCACCCATCCGGCTCTGGAAACCTGACAACTCGGCCGCAAGGAACAGGAACAGCGTGGTGATCAGGCGCGCGCCCAGGTAGATCGCCGCCACCCGCAGAGCTATGCGGCCCCTCGAGCGCCGGGGCGCGGGATCGGCGGTCAGTTGGTCGCCAGCCACGCCCGCAGGCCCTGCTCGACCGCCTCGATCTGAGCCACCGGCACCCGCTCCTCATCGTGGTGGGCGAGGTGCGGGTCTCCTGGGCCATAGTTCACGGCCGGCACGCCCAGCGCGCTGAAGCGGGCCACATCGGTCCATCCGTACTTCGGACGCGGTTCGGCGCAGACCGCGGCGAGGAACTCCTGCGCCAGCGGAGCGTCGAGGCCGGGTCGCGCGCCGGCCGCCACATCGACGACGTCGACCTCGAAGCCGGAGAACACCTCGCGCACGTGCGCCTCGGCCTCAGCCGCATCGCGGCTCGGAGCGAAGCGGTAGTTGACCTCCACCTCGCAGAGGTCGGGGATCACGTTGCCGGCGACGCCACCCCTGATGCGGACGGCATTGAGGCCCTCACGGTACACGAGCCCCTCGACCGCGACATCGCGCGGCTCGTACTCGGCGAGCCTGCCGAGGACGGGCGCCGCCTTGTGGATCGCATTCTCGCCGATCCAGGCCCGCGCGCTGTGGGCGCGAACGCCGTGCGTGCGCACGATCGCACGGAGGTTGCCGTTGCAGCCGCCCTCGACCTCGCCGTTCGACGGTTCGCCGAGGATCGCGAAGTCGCCGGCGAAGAGGTCGGGGCGCGTGCGCGCCAATCGGGTGAGCCCGTTGAGGTCGGCGTCGACCTCTTCGTGGTCATACCACATCCAGGTGATGTCGACTCGGGGAGCGATCAGCTCGGCGGCGAGCTTGAGCTGGACAGCGACGCCCGCCTTCATGTCGACGGTGCCACGGCCCCAGATGAAGGGCTGCCCCTCGATCTCGACGTCCTTCGTCGGGACGTTGCGGTTGATCGGGACGGTGTCGATGTGCCCGGCGATCACGACGCGCTGCGCGCGACCGAGGTTCGTACGGGCGACGATCGTGTCGCCGTCGCGATACACCTCGAGGTGATCGAGTGCCGAGATCTCCGCGAAGATCGCATCGGCGAGGAGTTTCTCCTCGCCCGATTCGCTCGGAGTGTCGCAGATGATGCGAGTGAGTTCAGCAGAGGAAAGCGACAGATCGAGCGCGGGCATCCCCCGAGTCTACCGAGGCGAATGATGCCCTTAACGCGCAATGGCCACCCCATCAGGGGTGGCCATTGCGTGAATGGGTGTCCGGCGGTGTCCTACTCTCCCACAGGGTCCCCCCTGCAGTACCATCGGCGCTGAGAGGCTTAGCTTCCGGGTTCGGAATGTGACCGGGCGTTTCCCTCTCGCTATGGCCGCCGAAACTCTCTTGATGTTTCAGTCTTCACAACGTGAAAAGCAATGTTTTGTTGTGTTCCCGACCGTACATCGGGAACCACTCAGTGGACGCAAGCACCATGAACGGTGTGTTATCAAGTCATCGGCTTATTAGTACCAGTCAGCTGCACGCATTGCTGCGCTTCCACATCTGGCCTATCAACCCAGTAGTCTGGCTGGGAGCCTCTCACCCGAAGGTATGGAAGTCTCATCTTGAGGCCGGCTTCCCGCTTAGATGCTTTCAGCGGTTATCCATCCCGAACGTAGCTAACCAGCGGTGCACTTGGCAGTACAACTGGCACACCAGAGGTTCGTCCAACCCGGTCCTCTCGTACTAGGGTCAGATCCTCTCAAACTTCCTACGCGCGCAGCGGATAGGGACCGAACTGTCTCACGACGTTCTAAACCCAGCTCGCGTACCGCTTTAATGGGCGAACAGCCCAACCCTTGGGACCTACTCCAGCCCCAGGATGCGACGAGCCGACATCGAGGTGCCAAACCATGCCGTCGATATGGACTCTTGGGCAAGATCAGCCTGTTATCCCCGAGGTACCTTTTATCCGTTGAGCGACAGCGCTTCCACAAGCCACTGCCGGATCACTAGTCCCGACTTTCGTCCCTGCTCGACCTGTCAGTCTCACAGTCAAGCTCCCTTGTGCACTTACACTCGCCACCTGATTGCCAACCAGGTTGAGGGAACCTTTGGGCGCCTCCGTTACTTTTTGGGAGGCAACCGCCCCAGTTAAACTACCCACCAGGCACTGTCCCTGAACCGGATTACGGTTCGAAGTTAGATATCCAGAGTGACCAGAGTGGTATTTCAACAATGACTCCACGAATACTGGCGTATCCGCTTCACAGTCTCCCACCTATCCTACACAAGCCACACCGAACACCAATACCAAGCTGTAGTAAAGGTCACGGGGTCTTTCCGTCCTGCTGCGCGTAACGAGCATCTTTACTCGTAATGCAATTTCGCCGAGTTCGCGGTTGAGACAGTTGGGAAGTCGTTACGCCATTCGTGCAGGTCGGAACTTACCCGACAAGGAATTTCGCTACCTTAGGATGGTTATAGTTACCACCGCCGTTTACTGGGGCTTAAATTCTCAGCTTCGCCTTGCGGCTAACCGGTCCTCTTAACCTTCCAGCACCGGGCAGGCGTCAGTCCGTATACATCGTCTTGCGACTTGGCACGGACCTGTGTTTTTAGTAAACAGTCGCTACCCACTAGTCTCTGCGGCCACCACACCCTTTTTGAGGCAAGCTCATATAAGTGGATGGCCCCCCTTCTCCCGAAGTTACGGGGGCATTTTGCCGAGTTCCTTAACCACGATTCTCTCGATCTCCTTGGTATTCTCTACCTGACCACCTGAGTCGGTTTGGGGTACGGGCGGCTAGAACCTCGCGTCGATGCTTTTCTTGGCAGCATAGGATCACCCACTTTTCATCCGCATCGTGTCTCAGCCGTCATGAGTGGCGGATTTGCCTACCACTCGGCCTACGCACTTGCCCCGGGACAACCATCGCCCGGGATGGGCTACCTTCCTGCGTCACACCTGTTAATACGCTAACCGCACCAGAATGGGGTCGTGCGCTAGGCCCACAGCATCACCCCGAAGGGATCCGTCAATGGGATTCAGACACTTAGCACTACTGGGTTAGTTTGGGCGGTTCTTCGCCGGTACGGGAATATCAACCCGTTGTCCATCGACTACGCCTGTCGGCCTCGCCTTAGGTCCCGACTTACCCAGGGAAGATTAGCTTGACCCTGGAACCCTTGGTCTTTCGGAGGACGTGTTTCTCACACGTCTTTCGCTACTCATGCCTGCATTCTCACTCGTGTGGCGTCCACGGCTGGGTCACCCCGCCGCTTCACTCGCCACACGACGCTCTCCTACCCATCAACACGGCTGGACCACGAAGGCCTACCAATAATGTCAATGCCACAACTTCGGTGGCGTGCTTGAGCCCCGTTACATTGTCGGCGCGGAATCACTTGACCAGTGAGCTATTACGCACTCTTTCAAGGGTGGCTGCTTCTAAGCCAACCTCCTGGTTGTCTAAGCAACTCCACATCCTTTCCCACTTAGCACGCGCTTAGGGACCTTAGATGGTGGTCTGGGTTGTTTCCCTCTCGACTATGAAGCTTATCCCCCACAGTCTCACTGCTGCGCTCTCACTTACCGGCATTCGGAGTTTGGCTGACGTCAGTAACCTTGTAGGGCCCATCGGCCATCCAGTAGCTCTACCTCCGGCAAGAAACACGCAACGCTGCACCTAAATGCATTTCGGAGAGAACCAGCTATCACGAAGTTTGATTGGCCTTTCACCCCTATCCACAGCTCATCCCCTCAGTTTTCAACCTAAGTGGGTTCGGCCCTCCACGACGTCTTACCGTCGCTTCAGCCTGGCCATGGATAGATCACTTCGCTTCGGGTCTAGGACATGCGACTGAATCGCCCTATTCAGACTCGCTTTCGCTACGGCTACCCCACCCGGGTTAACCTCGCCACATATCGCTAACTCGCAGGCTCATTCTTCAAAAGGCACGCTGTCACCCCTACTAAGGAGGCTCCAACGGTTTGTAAGCAAACGGTTTCAGGTACTATTTCACTCCCCTCCCGGGGTACTTTTCACCTTTCCCTCACGGTACTTGTCCGCTATCGGTCATCTGGGAGTATTTAGGCTTATCAGGTGGTCCTGACAGATTCACACGGGATTTCTCGGGCCCCGTGATACTTGGGATACTCTCCACGTCAGAACACGCATTTCGACTACGGGGCTGGCACCCACTCTGGCCCGCCTTTCAAGACGGTTCGTCTATACGCTTCTGTCACGTCGACCACTCGGCAGAATGATCCGGAAAGTCCCACGACCCCTCACATGCAACTCCTGCCGGATATCACACACATAAGGTTTAGCCTGATCCGATTTCGCTCGCCACTACTCACGGAATCACTGTTGTTTTCTCTTCCTGTGGGTACTGAGATGTTTCACTTCCCCACGTTCCCTCTACCCGCCCTATATATTCAGGCGGGAGTCACCAGGTACGCACGCGCCCTGGCGGGGTTTCCCCATTCGGACACCCTCGGATCAAAACTTGCTTATCAGTTCCCCGAGGCTTATCGCAGATTGCTACGTCCTTCTTCGGCTCCAGATGCCAAGGCATCCACCGTTTGCTCTTAAAGACTTGAAATCACATGAGTTTCATCAAGAATCGAACCCAGACAATAAAGTCCAGGCTGAAATTGACTAATGATCTTTAAGATCATCAATATGAACCAGCCCGAAGGCCGATCCAAAAGATGCTCGCGTCCACTGTGTAGTTCTCAAAGTACGGGCGGTACCCCCCACCCACCAGCAACAGCCGGCAACCAGGAAGCCCAGAGAGTCAAACCCACCACCACAACCCTCCCCAAAAGGAAAGATCACAGCAGCAACGTCCGGTCCCTCAGGACCCAACAGCGTGCAGGCACCCCGCTCACCAACCCCCACCCTCCAACCACACCCCCGAAGAGACGCGGCGTACTAGTAGGAACCAGCTGCGCTGATGCCATGTCAAATGTTCCACCCTGAGCCCCAGCCACACACAGTCGGTGTGGTACTGGGTCCTGGAACCCCCCGAAGAGGATTCAGGTGCTCCTTAGAAAGGAGGTGATCCAGCCGCACCTTCCGGTACGGCTACCTTGTTACGACTTAGTCCTAATTACCGATCCCACCTTCGACGGCTCCCTCCACAAGGGTTGGGCCACCGGCTTCAGGTGTTACCGACTTTCATGACTTGACGGGCGGTGTGTACAAGACCCGGGAACGTATTCACCGCAGCGTTGCTGATCTGCGATTACTAGCGACTCCGACTTCATGAGGTCGAGTTGCAGACCTCAATCCGAACTGGGACCGGCTTTTTGGGATTCGCTCCACCTCACGGTATTGCAGCCCTTTGTACCGGCCATTGTAGCATGCGTGAAGCCCAAGACATAAGGGGCATGATGATTTGACGTCATCCCCACCTTCCTCCGAGTTGACCCCGGCAGTATCCCATGAGTTCCCACCATTACGTGCTGGCAACATAGAACGAGGGTTGCGCTCGTTGCGGGACTTAACCCAACATCTCACGACACGAGCTGACGACAACCATGCACCACCTGTTCACGAGTGTCCAAAGAGTCCCCTATTTCTAGGGTGTTCTCGTGTATGTCAAGCCTTGGTAAGGTTCTTCGCGTTGCATCGAATTAATCCGCATGCTCCGCCGCTTGTGCGGGTCCCCGTCAATTCCTTTGAGTTTTAGCCTTGCGGCCGTACTCCCCAGGCGGGGAACTTAATGCGTTAGCTGCGTCACGGAATCCGTGGAAAGGACCCCACAACTAGTTCCCAACGTTTACGGGGTGGACTACCAGGGTATCTAAGCCTGTTTGCTCCCCACCCTTTCGCTCCTCAGCGTCAGTTACGGCCCAGAGATCTGCCTTCGCCATCGGTGTTCCTCCTGATATCTGCGCATTCCACCGCTACACCAGGAATTCCAATCTCCCCTACCGCACTCTAGTCTGCCCGTACCCACTGCAGGCCCGAGGTTGAGCCTCGGGATTTCACAGCAGACGCGACAAACCGCCTACGAGCTCTTTACGCCCAATAATTCCGGATAACGCTTGCGCCCTACGTATTACCGCGGCTGCTGGCACGTAGTTAGCCGGCGCTTTTTCTGCAAGTACCGTCACTTTCGCTTCTTCCTTGCTAAAAGAGGTTTACAACCCGAAGGCCGTCGTCCCTCACGCGGCGTTGCTGCATCAGGCTTTCGCCCATTGTGCAATATTCCCCACTGCTGCCTCCCGTAGGAGTCTGGGCCGTGTCTCAGTCCCAGTGTGGCCGGTCACCCTCTCAGGCCGGCTACCCGTCGACGCCTTGGTGAGCCATTACCTCACCAACAAGCTGATAGGCCGCGAGCCCATCCCCAACCAAAAAATCTTTCCAACCACGAGCCATGCGGCTGCGGTTCGTATCCAGTATTAGACGCCGTTTCCAGCGCTTATCCCAGAGTCAGGGGCAGGTTGCTCACGTGTTACTCACCCGTTCGCCACTGATCCACCCCGCAAGCGGGGCTTCACCGTTCGACTTGCATGTGTTAAGCACGCCGCCAGCGTTCATCCTGAGCCAGGATCAAACTCTCCATAAAAAATGAATACTGCAAACCCACCCCGGAAAAAGGGACAAGAAGCAGCGAGTTCAACCATGACCAAAAACGAATATCAAACTGACATCCATGAATTGATCCAAAAAGGACCCCCACCAACCAAACAAATGGTCAGCGAGGATACAAAAATTGGCATTTGACAAGTGCACGCTGTTGAGTTCTCAAAGATCGGACGCACCAACGTTCCGGTCTCTCAACCTTCGCCGCTGGGCAACTTCACTATCTTATCTCGCCGAAGCGATCCCGTCAAATCGACCGGATCTCCTCGAACGAGGTTCCACACCTGTCCGCAAGCGGACGATCCGTGAAGCGGATCTTCAGGAGTGGAGGTCGTTCACTGCTTGAGGGGAGCCAGGCCTTCCGGCCTTCCGCTCTACCCTTTGGGGCGAACAACAAGAACATTACGCCGAACCGCCCCCGCCGTCGAATCCACTCCACATCCCGGGCGTGTCGTCGGTCTAGAGCCCCGTGATTCCGCGGTTCTCACTGTGAACACCCTTCGAGACCGTGCGCCGGCGCAGCACCTGGATCACGATGCACACGACCACCGTCGACGCACCCCACACCGCGCACGCCGGCGGAAGCACCCGGTACGCGAGATGCGCGGCGGTGAACTCGGCGTCGAGCGGACCGTGCACCGCGAGGCCCCACGCCCAGGCCACCGCGAGCACGACGGGCAGCGAGACCCACCACGCCCAGAGCACGGCATCGGCCAGAACGCGCGGAACGGATGCCGCGGCCGGTCGTCGGCCCAGCCACACCAGCATCCACACGCCGATGATCGCGAGACCGGCCACGCTCGACCCGTGCTGCAGCCACTTGTAGCCGGGCAGCGCTCCCCAGTCCGCCGCGAGCGCGGGGATCGCAATCGTGCCCCACCGGCCCTCGTGCGTGAACAGGTCCCACACGATGTGACTCACGACGCCGATGAGCAGCGAGACGACCAGCACCAGCATCCCGGTCCACGGCACACGCCGCCCGCCGGGCGGAGCGATCGCGAACGTCTCTCGCCACGCGGCGCCGGCGCCGGCATCCCACTCCCCCGGCAGCCGCGCGGCGAGCCATCGCGGCGACAGCTCACGCGCGGCGGGCCGCAGAACGCACCGCCAGGCGAGCAGCAGGACGAGCGCGAGAAGGACCGTCGCCGGCAGCCACCCGAACGCGTGCGTGCGGCCGTAGTGAAGCGGGAGTCCTCGGACGAACAGCGGCAGATCCGGCGCCATCGCGCCGATCGCGATCGCGGCGGGCACCAGCGGCGAGCGGAGGAACGGCAGCGCGACGACAGCGTGGCTCGGGGTGAACGGCATCCGTCACCCTGTCGCCGGCGTCGCGCTGCTCACCGCGCCGCGTCAGCCGACGAAGAGGCCCGCGAGCGTCTTCTTGCCGCGCCGGAGCACGGAGACTCCGCCGGGCAGCGCACCCGTCACCGTCGCGGCGTCGTCCTCGATCTTCACACCGTCCAGCGAGACCCCACCCTGCGCGATCGCCCGCCGACCCTCCGACAGGCTCGCGACCAGTCCCGTGTCGACGAGCGCCTGCAACACGGTGGCCCCTGCCGGCACGGCCGCGTTCGGCAGCTCCTCGAGCGCGTGGCGCAGCGTCGTCGCATCGAGCGCATCGAGGTCGCCCTGGCCGAAGAGCGCCTCGGATGCCGCGATCACCGCCGCCGCGGCATCCGTCCCGTGCACGAGGGTGGTGACCTCCAGCGCCAGGCGCTTCTGCGCGGCGCGACGGAACGGCTCCTCGGCGACGAGCCTCTCGTACTCCTCGATCTCGGCCCGCGTGAGGAACGTGAAGATCTTGAGGCGTTGCACCACGTCGGCGTCGTCGGTGTTGAGCCAGAACTGGTACATGCGGTACGGACTGCACATCGCGGCATCGAGCCAGATGGCGTTGCCCTCGCTCTTGCCGAACTTCGTGCCGTCGCTGTTGGTGATCAACGGGGTGCCGATGGCGTGCACCGATGCTCCCTCCACGCGGTGGATGAGGTCGGTGCCGCTGGTGAGATTGCCCCACTGATCGCTGCCGCCGGTCTGCAGGACGCACCCGAACTGGCGGTAGAGCTCCAGGTAGTCCATGCCCTGCAGGATCTGGTAGCTGAACTCGGTGTAGCTGATGCCCGCCTCGGAGTTCAGGCGCGCGGCGACCGCCTCCTTCTTGAGCATCGTGCCGACGCGGTAGTGCTTGCCGATATCGCGCAGGAAGTCGATGGCGCTCATGGGCGCCGTCCAGTCGAGGTTGTTGACGATGCGTGCGGCGTTATCACCCTCGAAGCTGAGGAATCGCTCGACCTGCGACTGCAGGTACCCGACCCACTCGTTCACGGTCTCCTTGGTGTTGAGCGTGCGCTCGGCCGAGGGGCGCGGGTCGCCGATGAGGCCGGTCGATCCGCCCACGAGGCCCAGCGGCCTGTGGCCCGCGAGCTGCAGGCGGCGCATCGTCAGAAGCTGCACGAGGTTGCCGAGGTGCAGACTCGGCGCAGTCGGGTCGAAGCCGCAGTAATACGTGATCGGGTCCCCGGCGAGAAGGGCGCGCAACGCCTCCTGATCGGTGGACACATGCACGAGTCCACGCCATACGATCTCGTCCCACACGTTCTCGAACGCCGGGTCGATCGCAGGCGCGGTCGCGCTCACGAGGGTTTCAGACACGCGAGCCAGGCTATCAGCGCAGATGCGGCGGCCCGTGCGTGGGCGGGATGAGTGCTGCCCAGGCGGCTACGTTGCGAAATCGCTATAGCTATCTAGCTGAAGTCGACATTGCTTTAGCCTAGAGGCTGGCTACATATAGCTTCGATGCTAAACTTGCCACTACTCAATCTCCTGGACTAAAGGAAAGCGATGTACGTCCTCACCGCCGATCAGCGCGCCAGCCGTGTCAACGCCGACGCCGTCCCGTCCGCTCTCGCCGTCGTCACGCGCCACGGGAGCGGAGGGCTCGCACTGCCGCCCGAGCGCACGGCCGGCGACGAGCTGCAGGTCGCCGTCGCCGACGCCTCGGCGGCTCTGTCGATCGTTCTCGAGCTGACGAGGGCCGGCGAATGGACCGTCGGCGTCGGTGTCGGTGCGGTCGAGTCGCCGCTCCCGCAGAGCGTCCGGGCGGCACGCGGGGAGGCCTTCATCAACGCGAGGGACGCTGTCGATCGCGCCAAGAAGACACCGACCCGGCTGGCCGTCACCGCACCCGCGGGCGGAGAGGACGCCGAAGCGCTCGTCCGCCTTCTCATCGAGCTGCGCGACCGCCGCACGCCGGAGGGCTGGGAGGTCTACGACCTGCTCGCCGACGGACTCACCCAGCGCGACGCCGCCGCACGCCTGGGCGTCTCGGAGGGCGCGATCAGCCTGCGCGCCAAGGCAGCGGCGCTGCGCGTCGAGGAGGCCGCCGTCCCCGCACTGGCACGCGTGCTCGCGCGCCTGGACGACGGGGCGCGCACCGTCTCGCCGCCCGAACGCGAGTGAGCGCGACGGCGACGACCGGCTTCGCGCGTACGGGATGCCGCACCCGGGCGCCGTCCGGGGCTCGTGCCAGACTGACGCCATGGTCCTCCCCGACGTCGTGCTGACCGCCGCGCTCTCGATCTTCCTGTTCGTCGCTCTGTGCGCAGCGCTCGTGCTGGTGGTCGTCAGCCTGCGCCGCCCGACCGACGTCCCGCTCATCGTCGCGGGCGTCCTCGTCGTGCTGTGCCTGCTGGCGGTGACGGTCTCGCCCGTCGACGTGCCGCTGCTCCTCGGGCTGGGCATCGCACTGCTCGGAACCACCCTGGCGGTCCTCGGCGGCAACCCCATCACGCGTCGCATTCTCGACGTCGCCAGCCACGGCCGCGTGGAAGAGGGCGACAACGGCGGCATCCTCTTGCGTGCCCCGTCCCTGCCGGGAGCGGTCGCCGGCGAAGGCGCCGTCCGCGAGGTGATGCGCGGCGGCACCACCATCGGCTACCTCGAACGCGTCGCGGTCACGCTCGGGATCATCGCCGGGTTCCCCGAGGCGATCGCTGTGGTGGTGGCGCTGAAGGGCATCGGCCGGTTCTCCGAGCTCGCCAGCGCCGAGGCACGGGAGCGGTTCATCATCGGAACCCTCGCGAGCCTGGTGTGGGCGTGCGTGGTCGGCGCGCTCGTCCGCCTCGCGATCTGGTGATCGCCGGCCGGACCCCGAGGCTTAGAGTCCGAGGGCGTGGGCGGTCGCCTGCACGCGCTGGATCAGCTCGGTCCGCTGCTCGGCCACTCTGACCGGAGCCGTTCCGCCGACGCCGGTGCGGCTCGCGACGGAGCCCTCGACGCTCAGCACCTCGCGCACCTCGGGCGCCAGGTGCGCCGACACCGACGCGAGCTGCTCGTCGGTGACCTCGTGCAACTCGATCCCGTTGTCCTCGCAGACGCGAACCAGATGGCCCGAGATCTCGTGCGCATCGCGGAAGGGCACGCCGCGCTTGACGAGCCACTCGGCGACATCGGTCGCGAGCGAGAAGCCCTGGGGGGCGAGCGCCGCCATGCGGTCGGTGTGGAACCGCATCGTCGCCACCATGCCGGCGAACGCCGGCAGGACGGTCTCGAGCGTGCGCACCGAGTCGAAGACCGGCTCCTTGTCCTCCTGCAGGTCGCGGTTGTACGCGAGCGGGAGCGCCTTGAGGGTCGCCAGCAGCCCGGTGAGGTTGCCGATGAGCCGGCCCGCCTTGCCGCGGGCGAGCTCGGCGATGTCGGGGTTCTTCTTCTGCGGCATGATGCTCGAACCCGTCGAATATCCGTCGTCGAGCGTCACGAAGCCGAACTCGCGCGTGTTCCAGAGGATGATCTCCTCCGCGAAGCGCGAGACGTCGATGCCGATCATCGCCGCGATGAACGCGAACTCGGCGACCACGTCACGCGACGACGTGCCGTCGAGCGAGTTCTCGGCGGGACGGTCGAGACCGAGCTCGCGCGCGACGAGTTGCGGATCCAGCCCGAGCGTCGAGCCGGCGAGCGCGCCGCCGCCGTACGGCGACACCGCGGCGCGGGCGGACCAGTCGCGCAGGCGCTCGAGGTCGCGCACCAGCGGCCAGGCGTGCGCCTGCAGATGATGGGCCAGCAGCACCGGCTGCGCGTGCTGCAGGTGGGTGCGACCGGGCATGACGGCGTCGGGGTGCGCTTCCGCCTGCGCGACGAGGGCGTCGACGAGACGCAGGATCTCGCGCGCGACCGTGCGCGAGTGGTCGAGCAGGTACATCCGCACGAGCGTCGCGATCTGATCGTTGCGGCTGCGGCCGGCGCGCAGCTTGCCGCCCAGCTCCGCGCCGACGACACCGATCAGCGCCTGCTCGAGTGCGCCGTGGACGTCTTCATCGGATGCCGCGGGCCGCAGTGTGCCCTCGGTCAGGCCCCGCGCGAGCACGTCGAGCCCGTCGTGCATGGCGAGCTCTTCGTCAGAGGTGAGGTAGCCGGCGGCGGCGAGTGCCTTGGCGTGCGCGTGCGAGCCGGCGATGTCGTAGAGCGCGAGGTCCCAGTCGAAATGCGTCGATCGGCTGAGCTCTGCCAGTTCCGGGGACGGTCCCGTGGCGAAGCGGGCTCCCCACAGTGCGCCTTCGTTGGTGCCGTCAGCCTTCGATTCACTCACTCGACAAGCCTATCCGCAGGGCTCGTGCGCCCTCGCTCGTCAGCCACGCCGCCGGATCGGCGGTCGCCCGGGACGGCGAAGCGCGAGGCGGCATCCAGCGCGGTCTCGAGCGGGCCGCGGCCGATGAGAAGCGCCCACGCGGTGCAGAGCACGACGGTGGCGATGGTGAGCGGCCAGAACGGCTGCAGCTCCCGGAACCCGGCGAGGTCGCCGACGCGGTCGAGGGTCGCGGTCGCGATCGCCGCCCACACGACCAGCTGCAGCGTGTACGCACTGAGCGGCATCGCGCCGACGGCGCGCAGCGGCAGCACCACCCACCGCAACACGGTGCGGCACAGGAGCAGGCACACGCCGAGCACGGCGAGGGCGAAGCCCCCGGACCCGACGACCTCGAGCAGACCCGTGGAATGCGGTCGCGCCGTCCAGAGCGCACCGAGGAACGAGGCCGCCTCCGCCTCGGGGCGTGCGCCGGTAGCGGCATCCGCCCCGTAGGCGGCCGCGGCGAGGAGTGCGCCGGCCACGACCAGCCACACCTGCACCCGCAGGCGGGTCACCCCGGACCGCGCGACGCCGAGTCCCGCGACGACGAACGCGATCCACGTCGTGAACGGATAGTGCCAGCCGAGGGCCGTCGACACCGCAGGCCCGGCGGGCGACGTCCACAGCGGCAGCGCGTCGAGAAGGACCTGCACGAAGGGCATGACGACGGCCAGCGCCCCCGCGAGCGGCAGCAGCACGCGGGCCGGCAGCGACGTCAGCGGGAGCGCGAGCAGGAACATCAGGGCGTACGCGGGGAGGATCACGTACACCGGCACGCCCGTGGCGATGAGCAGGATGCCGAGGACCCACAGCAGACCCGCCCGGACGGCGAGCCGCCCGCGCGCCGTAGTCATGCGTGCCGCGGGCAGCGGCACCCGTCCGCCTGTCATCAGGCCGATGGAGACGCCGGCGAGTGTCGCGAACAGGATCGACGACCGGCCCTCGACGACCGTGATCCAGGTGTCGGGCCGGGTCCAGTCGAAGGACCCGGTGATCCACAGCAGGTGCGCCGCGAACATGCCGAGCACCGCCAGCCCGCGCGCGAGATCGACCCCGCCGATGCGGCCGGGGCCGCTCAGCCGGATCCAGCGCGACGCGAGCCAGCCGTCCTCATGCACCACGGCGCGCTCCGTCTGGCTTCGCTCGCTCACCGACCGGGATCCCTGCGCGCCGACGCGGTCAGTCCTGGCGGAGGAGCCAGACGAGCAGGGCCTTCTGGGCATGGAGCCGGTTCTCGGCTTCGTCCCAGACCACGCTCTGCGGCCCGTCGATCACTTCGGCGTCGACCTCGTACCCGCGGTCGGCGGGAAGGCAGTGGATGAAGATCGCGTCGTCCTGCGCGAGAGCCATGAGCTCCTGGGTCACCTTGTACCCGCCCAGGTCGCGCAGCCGCTCGAGCTTCTCCTCCTCCTTGCCCATCGACACCCAGGTGTCGGTGACGATCACGTCGGCGCCGGCTGCCGCCTCGTTCGCGTCGGTGTAGAGGGTGACGGATCCGCCGGTCTCCGCCGCACGGCGGTCCGCGTCGGCGATCACGTCGTCACGCGGGGCGTACGTCTCGGGCGATGCGACGCGCACGTGCATGCCCGCCGTGACGCCGGCGAGCACGTAGGAGTGCGCCATGTTCGATTTGCCGTCACCGAAGAACGCCAGCGTGAGCCCCTTCAGCTCGCCCTTGTGCTCCTTGATCGTGAGCAGGTCGGCGAGCAGCTGGCAGGGGTGGAAGTCGTCGCTGAGCGCGTTGATGACCGGTACACGCGTGCCTTCGGCCATCTGCTCGAGGCCGGCCTGCGCGTAGGTGCGCCACACGATCGCGGCGACCTGGCGCTCGAGCACGCGGGCCGTGTCGGCCGGGGTCTCCTTGCCGCCGAGCTGGCTGTTGGCTGTCGAGATGATGAGGGGCGACCCGCCGAGGTCGGCGATGCCGACGGCGAACGACACGCGGGTGCGCGTGGAGGACTTGTCGAAGATGACGGCCACCGTCTGCGGTCCTTCGAGGGACTTGAGCTTCCAGCGGTCCTTCTTCAGCGCGACGGCGAGATCGAGGATCTCGTCCTGCTCGGCGTGGGTCAGGTCGTCGTCGCGCAGCAGGTGGCGGGTCATGCGGGAACCTCCGTCGGGGACTCGAGGACCAGGGCGTCCTCCACCGTGCGCAGCGATGCCGTGAAGAGCTCGACGAACTCGTCGATCTCGACGTCGCCGATCGTGAGCGCCGGGACGAGGCGGATGGTCTCGTCGTTCGGCGCGTTGATGACCAGCCCGTGCTCCTGCGCCGCAGCGACCAGCGCCTTGGCGACGGGATGCCGCAGCCCGACGCCGATCAGGAGCCCCGTGCCGCGGCATCCGTCGATCAGCGCGGAGTCGATGCCCTCGATCGCCTGCTGCAGCTGGGCGCCGCGCTCGGCGGCGTTGCGGACCAGGTCGGCGCGCTCGATCTCGCCCAGCACCGCCCCCGCGACGGCGGTGCCGAGCGCGTTGCCGCCGAAGGTCGAGCCGTGCGTGCCGGGATAGAACAGCTCGCTCGCGCTGCCGAAGGTGATGAGCGCGCCGATCGGGAAGCCGCCGCCGATGCCCTTGGCGACCGTGATCGCGTCAGGGGTGATGCCCTCGTGCTGGAAGGCGAACCACTCCCCCGTGCGGCCGGCGCCGGTCTGGATCTCGTCGATGATGAGCAGCGCCCCGTGCCGCTCGGTGATCTCGCGGGCCGCGGCGAGGTAGCCCTCCGGCAGCGGGAGCACGCCCGCCTCGCCCTTGACGGGCTCGACGAACAGCGCGGCGACGCGGTCGTCGATCGCCGCCTCGAGCGCCTCCACCGTCGAGTCGATGAACTCGACGCCCGGAGTCATCGGCAGGAAAGGCTCCTGCATGTACGGCTTGCCGGTGAGGGCGAGCGTTCCCATCGTCCGCCCGTGGAACGCGTCGTTCAGCGCGAGGATCCGCGGGCGCTCGGCGCCGCCGTGCAGGCGGGCGAGCTTGAACGCGGCCTCGTTCGCCTCGGCGCCCGAGTTGCCGAAGTACACCCGTCCGTCGTCGCCGGTGCCGGCGAGACGCTTCAGCGTCGCCGCGAGCGCGAGCTGCGGCGGCGTCGCGAAGTAGTTCGACACGTGGGCCAGCGTCGCCGCCTGTGTCGCGATCGCGTCGACGAACACCGGGTGCGCGTGGCCGAGCGAGTCCACCGCGATTCCGGCGAGGAAGTCGAGGTACCGCTTGCCGTCCGCGTCCCAGAGGTACGAGCCCTCACCGCGGACGAACATCTGCATGCGAGCGCCGAAGCTTCTCACGAGGTCGCGCCCCGCATCGTCCTGCCACGTCATCCGAGCACCACCTCTGTTCCGATTCCCTTGCTGGTGAAGATCTCCACGAGCACCGAATGCGGCACCCGTCCGTCGATGATGGCAGCGGTCTCCACGCCGCCCTCGACGGCCTCCAGGCACGCCGCCATCTTCGGGATCATGCCCGACTCGAGCGTCGGCAGCATCGCCCGAAGCTCCGTCGAGGTCAGGTGCGACACGAGCGAGTCGCGGTTGGGCCAGTCGGCGTAGAGCCCGGCCACGTCGGTGAGCACGACGAGCTTCGCGGCGCCCAGCGCGACGGCGAGGGCGGATGCCGCGGCATCCGCGTTGACGTTCAGCGAGTGCCCGGGGTGGTCGAGGTCGGGAGCGATGCTCGACACCACGGGGATGCGGCCCGCCGCGAGCTGGTCGAGGACGGGCTGCGGATCGACCTCGACGACATCTCCGACCCGGCCGAGGTCGTGCTCGACGCCCTCGATGACCACGCCGCGGCGGCGGCCGCCGAACAGGCCCGCGTCCTCACCGCTGAGCCCCGTGGCGACGGGGCCGTGCGCGTTGATCTTCGACACGAGCTGCGGATTGATCTGGCCGGTGAGCACCATCCGCACCACCGAGATCGCCTCGGTGGAGGTGACGCGGTAGCCGCCCTTGAACTCGCTCGGGATCGCCAGGCGATCGAGCATCGACGAGATCTGAGGGCCCCCGCCGTGCACCACGACCGGCTTCACCCCGACGTAGCGGAGGTAGGCGATGTCGGCGGCGAAGGCATCCTGCAGCTCCTCGCTCACCATCGCGTTGCCGCCGTACTTCACCACGACGATCTGGTCGCGGAACCGCCGGAGCCAGGGCAGCGACTCGATGAGGGTCACGGCGCGCGCGCTGGCTTCGCCGGGATCGGTCTCTTGCAGGTCAGTCATGAGGAGTAGGCGCTGTTCTCGTGGACGTAGTCGTGAGTGAGGTCGTTGGTGAGGATCGTCGCCTCCGCCGCCCCGACCTTCAGGTCGATGATGAGATCGGTCGCGCGGGGCGTCAGATCGACGTCCTCTCGCGGCGCGTCGGGGCCCCCATGCGAGCACACGCGGACGCCGTTCATCCACACGTCCACGTCGTAGGGGTCGAACTCGGCCTGCGTGGTGCCGATGGCGGCGAGCACGCGGCCCCAGTTCGGGTCGTTGCCGAAGATCGCTGCCTTGAACAGATTGTTGCGGGCGACCGAGCGGCCCACCTCGACGGCGTCCTGCTCGGAAGCGGCGTTGATGACCTGGATGGTGATGTCGTGGCTCGCACCCTCGGCGTCGCCCTGCAGCTGCTGCGCGAGGTCCTGGCAGACGTCGGCGAGCGCGGCGGCGAAGGCGTCCGGATCGGGCGTGACGCCCGACGCCCCGCTCACCATGAGGGTGACCTGGTCGTTGGTCGACATGCAGCCGTCGGAGTCCAGCCGGTCGAATGTGCGCCCGGTCGCCTGACGCAGCGCCGCGTCGGCCTGGGCGGCGTCGAGGACGGCGTCGGTCGTGATCACCACGAGCATGGTGGCGAGGCCGGGTGCCAGCATCCCGGCGCCCTTCGCCATGCCCCCGATCGACCAGCCGTCCTTCGTCACGGCGGAGCGCTTGGGCCGCGAGTCGGTGGTCATGATGGCGAGGGATGCCGCCTCGCCGCCGTCGACGGAGAGCTCGGCGATGCCCTGCTCGGTGCCGGTGAGCACCTTGCCGCGGAAGACCTCGTCGCCGGTGCCGATCAGTCCCGTCGAGCAGATCAGGATGTCGCCGGCACTCACGCCCAGCAGCTCCGCGGCCCTCTCGGCGGTCTGGTGCGTGGTCTGGAAGCCGAACGGACCGGTGAAGCAGTTCGCGCCACCGGAGTTGAGCACGACGGCCTCGACCACGCCGTCGCGGACCACCTCCTGCGACCACAGGATCGGGTTCGCCTTCGCGCGGTTGCTCGTGAAGACCGCGGCGCCGACCTTGAGCGGCCCACGGTTGACGACCACGGCCACGTCGGGCTTGCCGGTCGACTTGAGCCCGACGGCGACGCCCGCCGCTTCGAATCCCTGGGGCGCGGTGACGCTCACGGGGCAACTCCGTTCACGGTGAGCGCGGTGCCCTCGGTGAGGCCCAGCGCGATGTTCATGGACTGCACGGCGGCTCCGGCCGTGCCCTTGACGAGGTTGTCGACGGCCGTCACGACGACCACCCGGTTCGCAGCCCGGTCGATCGCCAGACCCATCAGCGCCGTGTTCGCGCCCAGCACGTCGGCCGTGCGCGGGAACTCCCCCGCCGGCAGCAGCTGCACGAACGTCTCGTCGCCGTAGGCGGCCTCCCACGCAGCGCGGATCTCGTCGTCGGTCGCACCGGGCGCGATGGGCGCCGTCGACGTGGCGAGGATGCCGCGCGACATGGGCACCAGAACGGGGGTGAACGAGATCCGGATGCCCTGGTCCGCGGCATCGGTCGTTGAGCGAGCGAAGCGAGACGAGACGTCGTCGGCATGCTCGGGGCGTTTCGTCTCTGCGTTTCGACTCGCAAGCTCGCTCAACGACCACGTTCCTCGCTCGCTCAACGACCGGGCGCTGCGCGCGGCGGCGAGGGCCTGGCGGATCTCGGGGATGTGCCGGTGCGTGCCGCCCACCGCGTACGGATTCGCCGTGCCGAGGACCTCGCTGGCCAGGAGGTTCGTCTTGAGGTTCCTGCCGGCGCCCGACGGTCCGACCGCGAGCACCGTCACGATGTCGGAAGGGTCGATGACTCCGGCCGCGACGCCCGGAGCGAGGCTCAGGCTCACGGTTGAGGCGTTGCAGCCCGGCGCGGCGATCCGGGTCGCACCGACGAGCCGGTCCCGCTGCTTCGAGCCGGCGACGGGGAGCTCGGGAACGCCGTACACCCACGGGTCGTGGAAGTCGCCGCCGTAGAAGCGATCCCAGTCGGCGACCGACTCGAGACGGTGGTCGGCGCCCGCATCGATCACCAGGGGCGTGTCGCCGAGCGCGTCGGTGTACTGCCCCGACTGCCCGTGCGGCAGCGCCAGGAACACGATGTCGTGCCCGGCGAGCACGTCCGGTGTGGTCTGCTCGAGGGTGAGGTGAGCGAGCGACCGCAGGTGCGGCTGGTGCTGGATGAGCGGCTGTCCCGCGTTGGAGTGCGCGGTCACGGTGCGGATCTCGACGTCGGGATGCGCGGCGAGGATCCGCAGGATCTCGCCGCCCGCATAGCCGGATGCGCCGGAAACGGCGACCGAATATGTCATGGATTCCACCTTAGAGTCTGGGGCTGCGGGCCGGAGACGGCGACGCCCGCTCGCAGACATCCCTGACGAGGACGGCGGTGCGGGGGTCGCCTAGAGTCGGCGCTCGCCCAGACGGCGTCGGCGCGCGGGAGCGACGCTCGGAAGGAGCGTCGGGAGTCCCTGGGTCGCCGAAGGCATGGGCCGACGATAGCCGCCCGGTCGCGGCATCCGCAAATCGAATGCGAGCGCGAGCGGCTCTCGCCGGGATCACACCAGGAGCTCGCGCAGCAGCCCGAGCTCCTCGTCGCGCGTGAGACCCGCGCGGCGCTCGCGGGCCAGGCCGCGCTCGCGTTCGTCCGCCAGCGTGCGCGCGAGCGTCTCGCGCAGAGGGCGCAGCCGGCCCCCCAGCAGCCGGTACGCGGTGTTCGAGCGGGTCCAGAAACCCGGCATGCCGGCGGGCAGCCACAGCGGCAGCGAGCGCGGACCCATCCAGTACGCCACCCCCTGCGCCTCGAGCCAGGCATCGTCCGCCGACACGACGGATCCTGTGTGCCCGGCCACCTCACGGGCGTCTGCGAGCAGCCGGTCGAGGCCGACGGGATCGCCCACCGCGTTCACGACGCCGGTCCACCGCTCTCGCCCGATCGCCTGCACGAACTCGGCGAGGTCGTCGACATCGATCACCTGTGCGCCGCGATCCGGCGTCTCCGGCGCGAGCACATCCTCGTTGCCGGCGAGTGCGAACCGCCCGACCCAGTAGCCGAACCGGTCGGTGGGGTCACCGGGGCCCACGATGAGGCCCGGGCGCACGATCGCCGCGCGGAAACCGAGCGACTCGCGGACGGATGCCTCGGCCCGCACTTTCGCGCGACCGTAGTCCTCGTCCGCGCCGGGGTCGCCGAGCGGGAGCAGTCCGGCCGATTCGTCGGCGCCGGGCTCGTCGTCCGCGGCGTAGACCGACACCGTCGAGATGTACGTCCAGTGCCGCGTCCGGTCGCTCAGCGCCTCGAGGGCGGATGCGACGTGCGCCGGGTTCGATGAGACATCGACGATCTCGTCCCAGTCCC
This sequence comes from Microbacterium sp. LWS13-1.2, assembly GCF_040144835.1. NCBI lineage: Bacteria > Bacillati > Actinomycetota > Actinomycetes > Micrococcales > Microbacteriaceae > Microbacterium > Microbacterium sp. LWS13-1.2. The sequence continues at coordinate 49,831 of NZ_CP151632.1, read as the reverse complement.
GGCTCGCCACCGGGGCGTAGGCGTCGACTGCGTCCCGGTCGCCGACGACAAGGGCGGCGCCGTACGGTGCCTCCCGCCCGCCTCGAGCGAGGCAGGTGACGGCGGCGCCGGCATCCGTCCACCGCTCGGCGATGCGCCCGCTCAACCAGCCCGTCCCGCCCAGCACCAGCACGTCGGTCATGTCATTACCCAACCAGACGCGCTCGCGGGGTGGCCAGAGCCCCGGCCCCGTCGCCGGACCCCCGCAGCCCGTGCTCTCAGCGTCCGTCGGCGGGGAGCACGGCATACTCCACGGCGAACACGTCGCGCGCCCGACGCCAGGAGAGAAGCGCCAGTTCGTGGGATGCCGGCAGGTCGGCGAACAGCGGGATCCCGCCGCCCACCAGTACGGGAGCGATGTGCAGGAGGAGCAGGTCCACGAGGCCGGCGCGGAGGAACTGCTGCGCCGTGTGCGGGCTTCCCATGATCACCACCTCGGCGTCGCCCGCGACGGCCTTCGCCTGCACCAGGATGCTCGACGGCTCGCCCGAGACGTAGGTGAACAGCGTGCCGTTCCTGGCTTCGGGTGCCCGAGACTCGTGCGTCACCACGAACACCGGGCTCGAGAAGACGTCATCGTCGCCCCATGGCTCCTGGCCTGCGTCCCAGGTGCGGCGGCCGAAGATGATGGCGCCCGCGCTGCGGAATCGTTCGACCAGTTCCCTCGCGACGTCGTCGCCGCCCTGCGGTCCGGCATCGTCGAGCCACCGATGCAGCCGGGACAGGTCGTCCCCGGGTGCGGCCGCGTACCCATCGACCGAGACCGTGACGTACAGCACCGTCGAGCCCATGTCTGCCCCTCCTCCCACCGCGCCGGAGCTTCCGGCGTGAGAAGACTACGGCGCAAGTGGTCCAGTGGTATGGTCCACTGGAATGTCGCAGAACTGGACCACTTCGGATCTCTCGCTCGCGCTCGCCGTGGCAGCCGGCCCCCGGTGGGGAACACGGCTGCAAGCCGCGCTGCGGGACGCGGTCCGCGCCGGCGTCCTCCGCGAAGGAGACGCAGTGCCGTCGACGCGCGAGCTCGCGGAGCACTTCGGTGTCGCCCGCGGCACCATCGTCCGGGTCTACGAGCAGCTCGGCGCCGAGGGGTACCTGGTCTCGCGCGCGGGTGCGCGCACCCGCGTCTCGTCCGGCGCCGTTCCGGCGAGCCAGACGCCGCCGCCGCGCGCCGGCGTCGCACCGCCGCGCTGGGACCTGCGCCCCGGGGTTCCCGACCTGCGCAAGTTCCCCGCGGCCGACTGGGCATGGGCGCACGGCGAGGCGACGCGGCGGATCAGGTCGAGCGATCTCGACTATGCGGACGGCCGAGGTCACCCGCGGGCAAGGGCGGCGATCGCGGACCATCTGCGGCGCGTGCGCGCCGCCGCGACGGCCGCCGATCACGTGCTGCTGTGCCAGGGGTTCGCCCAGGCGCTCGCTCTGGTGCTGCCCGCCCTCGCGGCGCGCGGCGTGCGCGTGCTCGCGGTGGAGGATCCCGGAGACCGGAGCGTCGATGGCGTGGCTCGGGCCGCCGGCATCCAGCTCGCACCGATCCCGGTGGATGCGGACGGCGTCCGCGCCGACCTGCTGGTGGATGCCGGAGCTCACGCCGTGCTCGTCACTCCGGCGCACCAGTCGCCGACCGGCATCGTGCTGTCGGCAGCTCGCCGGCTCGAGCTCGTGGAGTGGGCAGCAGACACCGGGGCCTGGATCATCGAGGACGACTACGACTCCGAGTTCCGCTACGACCGCACGCCGGTCGGCGCGCTCCAGGGTCTCGCGCCCGATCGCGTGGTGCTCATCGGGTCGGCGAGCAAGACGCACGCCCCCGCGACCCGCGTGGGCTGGATCGCGGCACCAGGATCGCTCGTCGACGACCTCGCCGCGCGACGACTCGTCGCGGACCGCGGCGGCCCTGCGCTCGACGAGCTCGCCTTCGCCATGCTCATCGAGTCCGGCCGCCACGACAAGCACGTCCGCGCGATGCGGAGCGTCTATTCGGCTCGGCGCGCGGTGGTCCTCAGCGCTCTCGAACGCGCCGTCGCGACGGCCTCCTTGACCGGGCTCGCCGCCGGGTTCCACGGCATCCTCCGCCTGCCGCCGGGCGTCGACGAGCTCAGCGTCGTCGCCGAGGCGACCGACCGCTCGCTGCGCGTCACGGGTCTGGCGTCGTTCGCACGAGCGCGAAGCGATCTGCCGCCGGCGCTCGTCCTGGGGTTCGGGAACATCGACGACGAAGCCGTGCGGGAGGCCATCGCGCAGCTGGGCGAAGCCATCGAAGCGGCATCACGCGCTCGACCGGCTCGACCGGCTCGGCCGGGCGGCGGTTGAGGGACCGCTCCGCCGGCACGACGGATGCCGCCCCCGTCAGGAGGCGGCATCCATGGTGGACTCGTGCTCGCGCTACTCGCGCAGGGTCGCACCGAAGCGCTCGGTCGCCGCGGCGACGCCGGCCAGCTTCGCCTCGGTGGCCTCGGCGGCGGTGAGCGTCCGGTCGGGAGCGCGGAAGCGCAGCGCGAACGTCAGGCTCTTCGCGCCCTCGGGCACACCCTGTCCGCGGTAGTCGTCGACGAGCCGCAGCGACTCCAGCAGCTCGCCCGCCCCCTCGGCGAGCGCGGCCTGCACCTCGGCGGCCGGCACATCGGCGGGCAGCACGAGCGACACGTCCTGCGTCGCGGCCGGGAAACCTGACAGCGACGCGGCGACGACCTTCTCGCCCGCCAGCGACAGGACCAGATCGAGATCGAGCTCGGCGACGATCACGCGACCGGGCAGATCGGATGCCTCGGCCACCGCCGGCAGCAGTTCGCCGACGTAGCCCACCTCCACGCGATCCCCCGCGCTCGCCGAGGCGACCGACAGCACGCCCGTGCGGCCGGGATGCAGCGCGGCGCGCTCCGACTGTGCCACGTCGATCGTGACGCCCGCCGCCGCGGCGATGGTGCGGACGGCGTCCAGAGCATCGGCGAGCTCTGCCGCCACCGGCGCCACACCGGGCTGCTTGGCCACGAGGTTGCCCGTGAGCATCACGGCGATGTGCCGGTGCTGCGGCGGGATGGAGGCGTCGAGCTCGGTCAGCGTCGCGGCATCCGGGCGCACGGCCAGCGCGGGCACGTGCGACGTGCCGTACTGCACTCCGGGCTCGGGGAGGAAGACGACACCGGTCTCGAACAGCGACAGGTCGGTCAGTCCGCGCGCCACGTTGCGGTGCGCGACCTGGAGCAGTCCCGGCACGAGCGAGCGGCGCAGGAACGGCGACTGGCCGTCGAGCGGGTTCGCCAGCTTGACGCTCGGCAGGTGCTCGCCCGAGGGCGAGCCGTGCAGGTCGTTCTGCTCCTCGGTGGTGAATCCGAACGACGGCGTCTCGACGTACCCGGCGGCCGCGAGCGCGTTGGCGACCCGACTGCGGCCCTGCTGGGCGGGGGTGAGCCCGCGGCCCGACGGGGGCAGCGGCAGCACCGACGGGATGCGGTCGTAGCCCTCGATGCGGGCGACCTCCTCGGCGAGCGTCCACTTGTCCGTGAGGTCGGGGCGCCACGACGGCGGGATGACCTGCCAGCCGGCGGCGTCGTCCTCGGCCGGCACGACCTCGCAGCCGATCAGGCGGAGCGCCGCCTCGATCTGCCCAGGCGTGTAGTCGACCCCGATGAGGTGCTGCACGAACAGCGGCGGAAGCTCGATCCCGGGCATGAACACCTCGGCGAAGAGCGCGGCGCCGTACTCGTCGTCGCTCGTGCCGCCGGCGTACTCCTCCATCAGGTCGGCGACCCGGCGCGCGGCGACGAACGGCACGAGCGGGTCGACGCCGCGCTCGAAGCGGCGTGAGGCCTCGCTGGGCAGCTTGTGCCGGCGCGCCGTGCGCGCGATCGAGACGGTGTCGAACGTCGCGGCCTCGATGAGCACGTTGCGCGTCGCGTCGCTCATCTCGGTGGCGCCGCCGCCCATGACGCCCGCGAGACCGATCGGGCCGGACTCGTCCGTGATGAGCAGGTCTTCGACATCGAGCGTCCGGACCTTGCCGTCGAGCGTCTCGAGCTTCTCGCCCGCGGTGGCTCGGCGCACCGTGATCCCGCCCTGCAGCTTGTCGAGGTCATAGCCGTGGATGGGCTGGCCGAGCTCGAGCATCACGTAGTTCGTGATGTCGATCAGGATGCCGAGCGAACGGATGCCGGCGAGCGACAGGCGCGCGATCATCCACGCCGGCGTGGGCTTGGTGGGGTCGACGCCACGCACGACACGGGCGACGAACTCGGTCACGCCCGCACGGCCGCGGATGGGTGCGGCGTCGTCGGCGGTGACGGGGAAACCCTGGCCGGGTGCGATCTCGTCCCACGCGCGCTCGGCGGGGTCGCGGAATGCGGCACCGGTCGAGTGCGAGTACTCGCGGGCGACGCCCCGGATCGAGAGTGCGTACCCGCGGTCGGGAGTCACGTTGATCTCGACGGCGACGTCGTCGAGGCCCAGCAGCGAGATCGCGTCGGTGCCGACGGGCGCGTCGATGCCCAGCTCGACGAGCCGGAGGATTCCGTTGTGCTCCTCGCCGAGGCCGAGTTCGCGCGCGGAGGCGATCATGCCGTCCGACACGTGCCCATACGTCTTGCGCGCCGCGATCGGGAACGGTCCGGGAAGCACGGCGCCCGGAAGGGTGACGACGACCTTGTCGCCCGCGAAGAAGTTGCGGGCACCGCAGACGATGCCGTGCACCGCGTCGCCGCCGTCCGCGGCGGTCTCACCGTCGGGTGCGACGCGCACCTGGCACCAGCGGATCGTCTTGCCATTGGACTGCGGCTCCTCGACGAACTCGAGCACCTCGCCGACGACGATGGGGCCCTGCAGCTCGAAGCGGTGGACGTCCTCCTCCTCGAAGCCGACGCGCACGAGCGCCGCGAGGACGTCCTCGGGCGAAGCATCCGCCGGAACGTCGGCGTACTCACGCAACCATGAGAGCGGGACGCGCATCAGACCACCATTCCGAACTGCTCGCTGAAGCGGACATCGCCCTCGGCCATGTCGCGCATGTCCTGGACGTCGCTGCGGAACATGAGCGTGCGCTCGACGCCCATGCCGAACGCGAAGCCCGAGTACTCCTCGGGGTCGATCCCGGCCGCGCGCAGCACGTTGGGGTTGATCATGCCGCAGCCACCCCACTCGATCCACCGCGCGCCGCCCTTGAAGGTCGGGTGCCAGAGGTCCAGCTCGGCGGACGGCTCGGTGAAGGGGAAGAAGTTCGCTCGGAAGCGGGTCTTCGCCTCCGCGCCGAACAGCACCTTGGCGGCGTGGTCGAGCGTGCCGCGGAGGTGGGCCATCGTGATGCCCTTGTCGACGACGATGCCCTCGAACTGCGTGAAGACCGGCAGGTGCGTCGCGTCGAACTCGTCGGTGCGGTAGACCCGCCCCGGGCACAGCACGTACAGCGGCAGCTCGCGCTCGAGCATCGAGCGCACCTGGACGGGGCTGGTGTGCGTGCGCATCACGAGGTGCCGCTCGACCGGGTCGACGAAGAACGTGTCCTGCATCTGACGCGCCGGGTGGTCCACGTCGAAGTTCAGCGCGTCGAAGTTGAACCACTCGTGCTCGAGCTCGGGACCCTCTGCGATCTCCCAGCCCATGCCCACGAAGATGTCGGCGATCTGCTCCTGGAGGAGGGAGATCGGATGCCGCGAGCCGACGCGCGCGCGGGCCGCCAATGCGGTGATGTCCACGCGCTCCGCCTCGAGCTTCGCAGCGGTCTCCGCCGCGGCAAGCTCCTCCTCGCGCGCCGCGAACGCCTGGGTCACCCGGCCGCGAGCTTGACCGACGAGCTTGCCGAACTCGGCCTTCTTGTCGTTCGGCACCTCGCGCAGTCGCGCGTTGAGCTTCGCCAGCGGCGAGCCCTCGGCAGCGTGCGCGGAGCGGGCGGCCTTCAGCGCGGCCGTGTCGCCGGCCGCGGCGACGGCGTCGAGCGCCGCCTGAACGGCCGCCTCCACCGCCTCGGGCGTGATCTCGTGAGCATCAGACACGAGAACCGAGTCTACCGAGAGCGGATGCCTCGCCCCGCCGCGTTCTGTGCGGGCTTAGCCGCCTGACCCCGTTCCCCGCTGCGTCACGATGAGCTCGGTGTCTGTGATCTCCTGGGTCGGTTGCTCGGCTTGCGCGATCCGCACGCCGACCGACGAGCGACGCAGTCGCTTCTCGACGGTGTTCGCGACGAACGAGAGGATGAGACACAGGCCGATGTAGATCGCGCCGACGATCATGGTCGCCGGGATGATCGGCGACCCGAGCTCTGACTGCGAGCCGATGAAGCGTGCGTAGAACAGCAGCTCGGGGTAGGTGATGATGAAACCGAGCGCCGTGTCCTTCAATGTCACGACCAACTGGGCGATGATCACCGGCATCATTGCTCGGATCGCCTGAGGCAGCAGCACGAGCTGCATGACGCCGGACTTGCGAAGGCCGATCGCGTAGCCGGCTTCCTTCTGGCCGCGCGGGAGCGACTCCACGCCGGCACGGATGACTTCGGCGAGAACCGAGCCGTTGTAGGCGATGAGCGCGATGACGACGGCCCAGTAGGGCGCCATCCGGATTCCGATGACGGGGAGCCCGTAGTACAGCAGGAACATGAAGACCAGGACGGGCACGGCGCGCAGGAACTCCACGACCGCACCGACGGGCACGCGAATCCACGCGTGATCGGACATCCGGCCGATCGCGAGCGCGAAGCCCAGCATGAGTGCGCCGATCGCGGCGACGGCGAACGCGGCGAGCGTGCGGAGCGTGGCCAGGCCGATCTGGACCCACACGTTCGTGTAGGTGAAGGCCTGCCACTTCTCGGCTGTGAACTGGCCGGTGTCGATCAGCCGCCAGAGGAAGAAGCCCAGGACCGCGCCGACCACGACGACGGTGATGACACCGAGGATGCGGTTGCGGACGATCGCGCGGGGTCCGGGAACGTCGTAGAGGACGGAACTCATCGGGCGACCCTCCACTTGTTCTCGAGCGCTCGCTGCGCCCAGGAGAGCAGCAGGACGAGCACGACGAAGATGATCATGACCCAGATGATGACGAGCATCTGGTTGGCACCGCGCTCGCTCAGGTAGTTTCGGGCGGCGCCAAGGTTCACCACGCCGAAGCCTGCGGCTACGGTCGTGTTCTTCAGCAGTGCGATGAAGACGCTCATCATCGGCGGGATCACGGAGCGGAACGCCTGCGGCATGACGACCAGCGTCATGACCTGCCCGAACGTGAGGCCGATGGCACGTGCCGCTTCGGCCTGACCGACCGGAACGGTGTTGATGCCCGAGCGAATCGTCTCCGCGACGTATGTCGCCGTATAGATGCCCAGCGCGCACACGGCCAGCGTGAGGGACACGTCGGCAGTGAGACGAAGTCCGAGCAGCGGCGGAAGCGCGAAGGCGAACGCGAAGAACACCAGCGTGAGCGGGGTGTTGCGGATCGTGTTCACGTAGAGCGCCCCCATGCTCCGCGCCACCGGGATCGGCGAGACGCGCATCGCGCCCACGATGATCCCGAGGATGAGAGCCAGCAGCCCTCCCGCGACGAACAGGATCAGCGTCCCGATCAGGCCTTCGGCCCAGACATCCCAGTTGTCGGTGATGACGTTCAGCGGCCCACTCCTCTCGTAGTCGTCCCGCCGGGGAGGTGGTGGCGACGCATGAGGCGCCGCCACCACCGTGCGTCACGAGGCCGGGTCGACCTCGGGCTGCGTGCCCGTGATGCCGGCGGGCGCCAGGTGCTCATCGAAGAGCGCCGTCCAGACGTCGCCGCCGTCGGTCAGCAGCGTGTTGATGTGCTCCACCATGACGGTGTCGCCCTTGGCCACGCCCACGCCATAGCGCTCTTCGCTGAAGGGCTCACCCGCGATCTTCAGCTCGTCAGGACGCTGCGCGACGTAGCCGGCGAGGATCGCCTCGTCGGTCGTGATCGCATCGACCGAGCCGGCGAGCAGCTGCTCGACGCACTGCGAGTACGTGTCGTACTCGACGGTGTCGCCGGGGTTGAACTCGTCGCGGATGCGCTGCAGCGGCGTCGAGCCCGTCACCGAGCAGACGATCTTGCCCTCGAGGTCGTCGGGGCCGTTGATGTCCTCGTTGTCGGCCGCGACGAGCAGGCCCTGACCCGTGAGGAAGTACGGACCGGCGAAGTCGATCAGCTCCTTGCGGGTGTCGGTGATCGAATAGGTGCCGACGTAGTAGTCGATGTCCCCGTTCACGAGCGCCTGCTCGCGGTTGGCCGAGGGAATGGTGACGTACTCGATCTGGTCCTCGTCGAATCCGAGGGATGCCGCGATCCAGCGTGCGATGTCGACATCGAAGCCGGTGCGCTCACCGGTGGTGGCATCCTCGTAGCCCAGACCGGGCTGGTCGTTCTTGACACCCACGATGACGCCGTCACGCTCGGTCATGGCGTCGAATGTCGGGCTGCCCTCGATCTGGACGTCCGTCGCGACCTCCCACAGCGCGGTGGTGTCGTCGCCGCCGTCGCCGCCGTCCTCGGTCGGGTCCGCACCCGGCGTGCCGCTGTTGCAAGCGGTCAGGGCGATGGCCGCGAGCGCGATTCCCGCGATCGAGGCGCTGATTCGTGTCTTGCGCATGTGATTCCTCCTGGGTTGCGTATGCGTCTTCTTCGTTTCCGCGCCGCTGTGAGGCGCGAGTCTCAGTGGGTCAGCAGCTTCGAGAGGAAGTCTTTCGCGCGGTCGCTCCGGGGGTTCGTGAAGAACTCCTCCGGGGTCGCCTCCTCGACGATCTGCCCGTCGGACATGAAGACGACGCGATCGGCCGCCTTGCGCGCGAAGCCCATCTCGTGGGTGACGACGATCATCGTCATGCCGTCCTGGGCGAGGCCGACCATGACGTCGAGCACCTCGTTGATCATCTCGGGGTCGAGCGCGCTGGTGGGCTCGTCGAAGAGCATGACCTTGGGCTGCATGGCGAGGGCGCGCGCGATCGCGACGCGTTGCTGCTGTCCGCCGGAGAGCTGCGCCGGCAGCTTCGCCGCCTGCTGAGCGACACCGACGCGCTCGAGCAGCTGACGACCCATCTTCTCGGCATCCGCCTTCTTCATGCCCCTGACCTTGAGCGGCCCGAGCGTGACGTTGTCGAGGATCGACAGGTGGGCGAAGAGGTTGAAGGACTGGAACACCATGCCGACGTCCGCGCGCAGCGTCGCCAGCTCCTTCCCCTCCTTGGGAAGCTCCTTGCCGTCGATCGTGATGGTGCCGCTCGTGATCGTCTCGAGGCGGTTGATCGTGCGGCACAGGGTGGACTTTCCAGACCCCGACGGGCCGATCACCACGACGACCTCGCCGCGATTGACCGTCAGGTCGATGTCCTTGAGTGCCTGGAAGTCGCCGTAGTGCTTCTGCACGTCGGTGATCTGGACCAGGGGATCGCCGCGACGGACGTTGATGTTCGACGTCTTCGGCGAGCTGTCATCGGGCGTCGTCATACGGTCACCCTATGGCGCCGCGGGGAGGCTCTACCAGTAGCGCGCCGCGTCTTTACCGTGTTGTAACAGCGCGGGAACAGCGCAGGGTCAACCGGCGGCGCGCTGCGCGAAGGCGGTCTCGTACAGGCACACGCTGGCGGCCGTCGCGAGGTTCAGCGACTCGGCGGCGCCGTAGATCGGCAGTCGCAGCGAGAGGTCCGCCAGCGCGAGGGCGTCGTCGTCGAGGCCGCGGGCCTCGTTGCCGAACAGCCACGCGGTCGGCTCGGCGAGCACGTCGCGGGCGGCGAGGAAGTCCCCTCCCCCGACGTCGGCCGCGATGACGCGGACTCCGGCCGCGCGGGCCTTCTCGACCGCCGTCGCGAGGTCGACGCCGACGGCGACCGGCACGTGGAAGAGCGAGCCGGTCGTCGCGCGGACGACCTTCGGGTTGTAAGGGTCGACCGTGCGCCCGGTGAGGATGACGGCATCCGCCCCGGCGGCGTCGGCCGCGCGGATGATGGTGCCGAGGTTGCCCGGGTCGCGGACCTCCTCGCAGATCGCGACGAGGCGCGGTGACGCCGCGAACACGTCGCGGACCGACGTCGGCGACTGCCGGGCGACGGCGACGATCCCCTGGGGCGTCACGGTGTCGGCCATCGCGTCGAGCACCGCCTCGGTCGTGTACACGACCTCCAGACCGGCATCCATCGCGGCGTCGCGCAGGTCGGTGTGCTTCTCGAGTGCGGACGGCGTGGCGAAGATCTCCACGAGCGTCTCCGGACGGTACGCCAGCGCCTCGCGGGCCGCCTGCGGCCCCTCGAGCAGGAACAGCCCCGTCTCCTGACGGGCGCTCCGCTTGGTCAGCTTCGCGACGGCGCGGACACGCGGAGAGCGAGGGTTCTCGAGCACGGCATCAGTCTAGGGTCGCGGCATCCTCCCGCCGCCACGGATTCCGCCGCCGCCTCAGCGCGAGACCCCAGCGCGAGACCCCAGCGCACGGACGAGACGGTGGGAGAACCCCGGGGTCTCGTCCGTCGGGTGGGGTCTCGCCGCCAGCGCGGAGCGACGGAGCAGGGAACGCGGGAGCGGCGGAGCAGGGAACGCGGGAGCGACGGAGCAGGGAACGCGGGAGCGACGGAGTAGGGAACGCGGGGCGGCGGACGTGAAAAGGGGCGCCCTCCGTGAGGAGGACGCCCCTTTCGAGACGTCGAACCGGCGTCAGGCGCTCTTCGGAGCGTTGACGTTCTCGGGCAGCGCCTTCTTGGCGGTCTGGACGAGCGACGCGAACGTCTTGGGCTCGTTCACCGCGAGCTCGGCGAGCATGCGACGGTCGACCTGCACACCCGCGAGGCCGAGGCCCTGGATGAAGCGGTTGTACGTGATGCCGTTCTGGCGGGCAGCGGCGTTGATGCGCTGGATCCACAGACGGCGGAAGTCGCCCTTGCGCTTGCGACGGTCGCGGTACGCGTAGACGAGCGAGTGGGTGACCTGCTCCTTCGCCTTGCGGTACAGACGCGAGCGCTGACCCCGGTAACCGGAGGCGCGCTCGAGGATGACGCGACGCTTCTTGTGGGCGTTGACGGCCCGCTTGACTCTAGCCATTTCGATTGATTCCTATTCCTGCGTCGGCGCTCAGAGGCCGAGGAGCTTCTTGGCGACCTTGGCGTCGCCCTTCGCGAGGACCTGGTCCTGCGACAGGCGGCGGGTACGGCGGCTGGGCTTGCCTTCGAAGTTGTGGCGAAGGTTCGCCTGCTGCTTCATGAGCTTCCCGGTGCCTGTGACCTTGAAGCGCTTCTTGGCGCCCGAGTGGGTCTTCTGCTTCGGCATCTCTTCTTCCTTCGTTTCACTTCCCGCCCAGGCGGGAGTCGGTATCCCGCGGTGCGGGAGTCTGTGGGGCCTATTCGGCCGTGGCGGTCTCGGACTCGGCGGCCGGAGCTGTCTCGGCTGCGGTGTCGGAGCTCTCCGAGTCGGCGTCGCCCTGCGGGCCACCGCCGCTGCGGGCGGAACGTGCTGCCTCCTTGTTGGCGGCGCGCTGCGCGTTCTGTTCGGTCTTCACCTCGGACTTGTTCTTGTGCGGGGCGACCACCATCACCATGTTGCGGCCGTCGATCGTCGGGTTGGACTCGACCGTGCCGAACTCGGCGACGTCCTCCGCGAACTTGCGGAGGAGACGCACACCCTGCTCGGGGCGCGACTGCTCGCGGCCACGGAACAGGATCATCGCCTTGACCTTGTCGCCCGCCTGCAGGAAGCCCTCGGCGCGCTTGAGCTTGGTTATGTAGTCGTGGGCCTCGATCTTCAGACGGAACCGGACCTCCTTGAGGACGGTGTTCGCCTGATTGCGACGCGCTTCCTTGGCCTTCTGCGCAGCCTCGTACTTGAACTTGCCGTAGTCCATGATCTTGACCACGGGCGGCTTCGAGTTCGGGGCCACCTCGACGAGATCGAGGTCGGCCTCCTGGGCCAGGCGCAGCGCCACCTCGATGCGGACGACGCCGACCTGCTCACCCGCGGGTCCGACGAGGCGGACCTCGGGGACGCGGATGCGGTCGTTGGTGCGGGGATCGCTGATGCGGAACTCCTTGGGTTATGGGTTGGACCACCGCGACACATGTTCATGTCGCGGGCGGAGGGAGATCCACTCCACCCGTCAGACGCTTCGAGCGCCGACTTCCTGCACCCTCTCCTGTGACGGAGCTCCCGCGCGGTTGCCCTGGCGGCTACCCCTCCCGTTTCTGCGTGGCCGCAGGACGGTCGGGGCGGAGTGCATGACCCGGTAGCCTGGAACGGCAAGCGCGGGTGGGATGTGATCCACTTTCCGATCCGGTACAGAACGCACCGGAGACCGCAGCAGTCTATCAGAGAGGACGGCGTGGACACGATTCGAGACCAGGACGGCGATACGACGAGCACGACGGCGGTGGATGCCGAGCGTCAGGCCCGCTGGGAAGAGCAGGAGCGCGCCGCGGCGTCCGCCTCGCGCGACATCGCCGAGGTGCCGGCCGTCGAGGTCATCACGACCGCCGCCGTGCACCTGCTGAGCGCTGCCGCGGTCAAGGTCGGCCTCGCCGACGACCCCGCGACGCAGACCGACCTCGACGAGGCGCGCAAGCTCATCAACGCCCTGGCCGGCCTCATCACCGCGGGCGCCCCCGAGATCAGCGACATGCACGCACGCTCGCTGCGCGACGGCCTGCGTTCGGTGCAGCTGGCGTTCCGCGAGGCATCCGTGATCCCCGATCCGATCGGCAAGGGCCCCGGCGAGAAGTGGACCGGCCCGGTCACTTGACGTGTCGCGGGTCGATGCGAGCGCCAGCGAGCGTTGTGTGCGACGGGTCAAGGTTGAGCGAGCGAAGCGCGTCGACACCCACGGCAGGCAGACCTGACGACGGCCGCGATCGCGCTCAGCCTTCGATGCCCAGCGCGGCGGCGCCGCGCGCCACGGCGTCCACCGTGCGGCGCACGGCTTCGGCATCGGTGCCGTGATTGCTCACCGCGAAGCGCACCGCCGTGCGGCCGCGCCACACCGATGACGAGGCCCAGACCGTCCCCTCGTCGCGCAGCCACTCCCCCAGCGCCGCGGTCATCGCGTCGTCCGGCGCGGCGAGGCACACCTGGGTGAACACGACGTCGTTGAGCACCTCGAGGCCGGGAATCTCGCCGAACCCGGCGGCGAGCGTCGCCGCGGCATCCGCCAGCCCGTCGATCAGCGCCACCACGCCGTCCCTGCCGAGGGAGCGCAGCGCCGCCCAGACCGGCACGCCCCGCGCGCGGCGCGAGAACTCGGGGACGCGGTCGTACGGATCGGAGACGCTCATGATCGCGGGCAGATACGCGGCGTGCGCCCCGAGCGCAGCCGTCATCGCGGCCTCGTCGCGCACGATCGCGACGCCGCAGTCGTACGGCACATTGAGCGTCTTGTGCGCGTCGGTGGCCCACGAATCGGCGCCGGCGAGTCCGGCGACGAGGCGCTTCAGGCGCGGGCTCGCGGCTGCCCAGAGGCCGAACGCCCCGTCGACGTGCACCCAGGCGCCGCCTCTGTGGGCGACCTCGACCGCGTTCGCGAAGTCGTCGAAGGCACCCGAGTGCACGTCGCCCGCCTGCAGCGCGACGATGGCCGGCCCCGTTCCCTCGGCGAGCGCCCGCTCGAGCCCGCCGACATCGATCCGCCCCTGATCATCTGCGCCGACGGTCCTCGGCGCTCCCAGACCTGCGAGCCGACCTGCCAGCACCATCGACACATGGACGGCGTCGCCCGCGAGGAAGCGGATGACGGGTGCCTGCTGGATTCCGGCCGCGGGGTCCGCGCCGGCGCCGCGCACGACGGCGTCACGTGCCGCGACGAGGCACGTGAAGTTGGCCATCGTCCCACCCGTCACGAATCCCACACCGCTCCCGGCGGGCAGGCCGAGCAGTTCGAGGAGCCAGGAGGCGGCGACCTCCTCGACCGCGGCAGCCGCCGGGGTCAGCTGCCGCGCACCGGCGTTCTGATCCCACGCCGAAACCAGCCAATCCGAGGCGAGCGCAGCCGGGTAGGTCCCGCCGATGACCAGGCCATAGAACCGCGGCGAGCCGAGCGCGATGAGACCCGGCCCGGCTGCGTCCGCGAGCTCCTCGACCACCGCCGTCGGCGGCATCCCCTCATCGGGCAGGACGTCGGGCAGTCTCGTCAGAATCCCGTCGGCGTCGGTCTCCGGACGGATCGGGCGATCGGCCAGCGCCTCCAGCCAGCTCAACGCGTGTCGATGGGCGACCTCGAGCGCCTCCCGGTACTGCTCCACGGTCACGCCGTCGTCCATGCCGGGCCCCCTTCGCCGACCCGATCATCCGCCGCGCGCGGTCCCGGCCGCAAGAGCCGAGGCGAACGGCTGAGCCCGAGCGTGAGGCTGAGCCTGAGCCCTGAGCCCTGAGCCCTGAGCCCTGAGCCTGAGCCTGAGGGGATGGGCCCCGCCGCACGGGGGTCGGTTACGCCGGCTCAGGCGCGGACGAGCTTGACCGTGAGCGAGTCGACGAGCACCGCGATGCGGTCATCCGCGGCCCACCGCGAGGCGAGCCGCGCCAGCACGGCGTCGAGCTCGTCCTTCTCGAGGCCGTCCATCAGGTGAAGGCGCACCACGAGCTCCGGCCCGCGGAGGCGTGCGTCGGGGTCGCCGGGCTCCACGGACAGATCGATGACCGCCAGCTCGCCGCCGATGCTGTCGTGCAGTCCGGCGAAGACCTCGGGCGACAGGAAGCTCGGCTCCCACGGCTTTCCCTGGCCGATCGCCCACACGGCTGGGCGACGGATGACGAACTCGGTGTCGGAGCCCGGGTCGAGCACGATGAGATCGGTGTCGTCCGCGGCGGCCGACAGCGCGGTGCGGACGCCGTCGGCGGGAACCGGCCGGGCCTCGGCATCCCATCGCTTCATCGCATCCACGGACGAGAACACCGGCAGCACCCGGCGCCCGTCGGGCGCGGCCACGGTGACGATCGACAGCTCCTGGGTCTTGTCGACCTCGAGGCCGTGGGCGCCGATGCCGTGGTCGCCCTTCTCGGCGACGAGCGGGATGAGCAGGCGGGCCGCCCGGTAGGCGTCGATCACCTCTCGCTGCCCGCCCGAGCCCGCGCGGAACGCGGTGAGTGCCGCCAGCAGCGCCGGGTCGGCGGAGCCGTCGTCGGAGGCATGCGGGTTCGACTGGAAGCTGCGCCCCTCCCAGGGCACGCCGGCGGAGTCGCCGCCGGGTCCGTGACCCGGGACGGCAGGAGGATCAGTATCCGGCGACATCCAGCGCCTCGGCGAGCGTGAACGCGCCGGCGTACAGCGCCTTGCCCACGATCGCTCCCTCGACACCGAGCGGGACGAGATCGCGCAGTGCTGCGATGTCGTCGAGGCTCGACACGCCACCCGAGGCGACGACCGGCTTCGGCGTGCGCGAGGTGAGCTCACGCAGCAGGTCGAGGTTCGGACCCTTGAGAGTGCCGTCCTTGGTGACGTCGGTGACGACGTACCGGCTGCAGCCGGCCGACTCGAGACGGTCGAGGACCGTCCACAGGTCGCCGCCCTCGCGGGTCCACCCGCGGGCGGCCAGGGTCGTGCCGCGCACGTCGAGGCCCACCGCGATCGCGTCGCCGTAGCGGCCAATGACGTCGGCAGCCCACTCGGGGTTCTCGAGCGCGGCCGTGCCGAGGTTGATCCGCGACGCACCGCTCTCGAGCGCAGCCTCGAGGGTGCGATCGTCGCGGATGCCGCCCGACAGCTCGACCTGCACGCCCTTGACCTGCTTGATCACCTTGCGGAGCACGCCGACGTTGCTGCCGCGGCCGAAGGCGGCGTCGAGGTCGACGAGGTGGATCCACTCGGCGCCCTGCCGTGCGAAGTCGAGCGCGGCGTCGACGGGATCGCCGTAGTTCGTCTCGGTACCCGCCTCGCCCTGCGTCAGGCGGACGGCCTTGCCGTCGGCGACGTCGACGGCGGGCAGGAGGACGAGCTTGGGTGTGGACGCGAAATCGTTCATGGCTCCTGGTTCAGGCATCGAAAGCTGTGGGGGGCGGATCCCGGAAGCACGCGCTCCCGCAGACGGCACGGTCTCAGAGGCTAGCCCTGCGAAGCCCGTCGATCCAATTCGCCAGCAGTCGGATGCCGGCATCCCCCGACTTCTCGGGGTGGAACTGAGTGGCCGACAGCGGGCCGTTCTCGACCGCTGCGAGGAACGGTGCGCCGTAGTCGCACCAGGTCAGGACCGGCTGGGGGAACGGCGGCTGGACGTCGAGCAGCCACTTCTGGGCACCGAACGAGTGCACGAAGTAGAACCGCTCGTGCTCGATGCCGCGGAAGAGGCGTGTGCCCTCGCCGGGCTCGACGGTGTTCCAGCCCATGTGCGGCAGGACGGGTGCGTCGAGCTCGGTGACGACACCCGGCCATTCACCGAGTCCCTCGGTGTCGACGCCGCGCTCGACGCCGCGCTCGAAGAAGATCTGCATGCCGACGCAGACCCCGAGCACCGGGCGTCCGCCGGCGAGGCGACGCTCGATGAGCTCGTCACCGCGGCTGGCGCGCAGCGCCTCCGCCACAGCGCGGAAGGCGCCGACACCCGGCACGAAGAGGCCGTCGGCGTCGCGGATCAGGCCACGATCAGCCGTCAGTCGTGCATCCGCGCCCGCCGCGACCAGCGCCTTGACGGCCGAGTGCACGTTCCCCGACCCGTAGTCGAGGACGGCCACGAGCGGCCGCTCGCCGCGGGAGGGCGTGCTTTCGCTCACAGGGCGCCCTTCGTGCTCGGGATGCCGTGCACCAACGGGTCGTGCGCCTTCGCCTGGCGGAACGCGCGCGCGAAGGCCTTGTACTCGGCCTCGGCGATGTGGTGCGGGTCGCGGCCCGACAGCACCCGCACGTGGACCGTGAGCGCGGCGTTGTACGAGATGGCCTCGAACGTGTGGCGCACGAGGGACCCCGTGAAGTGGCCGCCGATGAGGTGGTGCTCGAAGCCTGCAGGCTCGCCGGTGTGCACGAGGTAGGGGCGGCCGCTGATGTCGACGACGGCCTGCGCGAGCGCCTCGTCGAGGGGCACGAGGGCGTCGCCATACCGCGAGATGCCGGACTTGTCGCCGAGGGCCTCGCGGATCGCCTGGCCCAGCACGATCGAGATGTCCTCCACCGTGTGGTGGGCGTCGATGTCGGTGTCGCCCGAGGCCCGCACCGTCAGATCGGTGAGCGCGTGCTTGGCGAACGCCGTGAGCAGGTGGTCGAAGAACGGCACCGTCGTGTCGATGCGGCTGCGGCCCGTGCCGTCGAGATCGAGCTCGAGCTCGACGGTCGACTCGCTCGTCGCCCGTCGCAGCGAGGCGGTTCGTGGTGCGGCGCTCATGCCGCCGATCCTACCGAGGCGAGGGCGTCGAGGAAGGCGGTCGTCTCCTCGTCGGTGCCCGCCGTGACCCGCAGGTGCGCCGGGATGCCGACGTCGCGGATGAGCACCCCCTCGTCGTAGAGGGCATGCCACGTGGCCGCCGGGTCGGCTACTCCCCCGAACAGCACGAAGTTCGTCCACGACTCGTGGGGCGTGTAGCCGAGCGCCTCGACCGTCGCCGAGATGCGGTCGCGCTGCGCGACGATCTCGTCGACCATGCCCAGCATCGTGGGCGCGTGCCGCAGCGCCGCGGTCGCCGCCGCCTGCGTGAGCGCGCTGAGGTGATACGGCAGGCGCACCAGCCGGAGCGCATCGATGAGCGCCGGGTCGGCCGCCATGTAGCCCACGCGCGCACCCGCGAACGCGAACGCCTTGCTCATGGTGCGCGACACGACAAGCCGCTCGCGATCGGGCAGCAGCGTCAGGGCGGACCGCTCGTCGTGCGGCGCGAACTCGAAGTACGCCTCGTCGACGATCACGATGCCGTCCGTCGCCTCGTACACGGCCTCCACCACGTCGAGTCCGAGCGGGGTGCCGGTGGGGTTGTTCGGCGAGCACAGGAACACCACGTCGGGAGAGGCATCCGACACCTGGGCCGCGGCATCGTCCGCCGCGATCGAGTAGTCGGCCGCGCGGGTGCCCGAGATCCACTCGGCACCGGTACCGCGGGTGAGCAGCGGATACATCGAGTAGGTGGGTGCGAAGCCGAAGGCCGTGCGGCCCGGTCCGGCGAACGCCTGCAGGATGTGCTGAAGCACCTCGTTCGAGCCGTTGGCCGCCCAGATCTCGTCGCGGGTGAGGCCGTGGCCGAGATAGCCGGCGAAGCCCTCGCGCAGGGCTGTGAACTCGCGGTCGGGATACCGGTTCACATCGCTGAGCGCCCGCGCGATCGAGTCCAGGATGTCGTCGGCGACCTCCGGCGGAACGGGATGCGTGTTCTCGTTGACATTGAGGGCCACCGGCAGCGGCGCCTGCGGGGCACCGTACGGCTTCTGGCCGCGGAGATCGGCGCGTATGGGGAGGTCTTCGAGACGTGCACTCACCTCTCCCATGGTAGGCGCGTGCGGTGCTGCTCGACCGCCGCGTGACGCCGGGCGACGGTCACCCGACCGACGGGAGCGGCTCAGCGTCCGCTGTCGTAGGCTGCCGGGATCGCGATGCTCTGACCGGCCTGCACGACGACGCTGTCGAGAGCGTTCAGTCGCACGAGCTCATCGACGACGTCGCGCGGATCGCGATCGGGGGCGATGTCTTCCGCGATGCTCCACAGCGAGTCGCCGTCAGCCACGGTCACCGTGCTGAACGAACCTGCGGGCGCGCCCGCGTCACGCGAGGCCAGAGCCGCGCCGCCGCCGATGACAGCGGCGCTCAGCGCGATGACGGCGGGCAGAGCGGCGATCGCGGCCAGCACCCTCCGGCCACGGATCGTGAGGCGCAGTCGCGTCGACGGCGCGGCCGCCGGTCGCATGGACGCCTGCTGCGGAGTGCCCCCGGCGAGCTGCCGTGCCGTGCCGTGCACGCGCCGCGCCGCGACACGCGCGGCGCGCGTCGGCGACGGGACGGATGCCGTGAAGTCGATCGCGGTCATGCTGGGCTCCTCCTGATGGGGAGAGATTCGCATTCTCCACTCGGCCGGGAGTGGAGAATGCGAACCTCTCTTCCGAAGCTATCTTCGAGTCTGTAGGATGTCAATACCGGATCCGGGCGGCGATCTCTCGAACGCGACACGCGGCCGGGTTGTTCCCCAGATGCCCGCGATCCGGATACGGTTTCGATACGAGAACCCCACCACGGGCCTCCGACATTCGAAGAAACAGCGCTCCACCGCCGAGCGCAGGACGGAGCCGGAAGATGAGCGACGCGGCCGGGCGAGACAAGCCCCAGACTCGTCGGCGCAAGAGCCTCAGCGACAAGCAGCTGGCGATCCTCGAGGTGATCCAGCGGTCGATCGCACGGCACGGCTACCCGCCGAGCATGCGCGAGATCGGCGACGCGGTGGGCCTGAAGTCGCTCTCCAGCGTCACCCACCAGCTCAACCAGCTCGAGCTGAGCGGCTACCTGCGTCGCGACGCGGGCAAGACCCGCGCGATGGAGGTGCTGATCGACCTGCCCGGCACCGCGACCGAGAGCCCCGCCGACACCTCGCCCTCCGTGGGCGATGCCGCACTGGTGCCCCTCGTCGGCCGCATCGCCGCCGGCGTGCCCATCACGGCCGAGCAGCAGGTCGAGGAGATCTTCCCGCTCCCCCGCCAGCTCGTCGGCAAGGGCGACCTGTTCATGCTGAAGGTGTCGGGCGAGTCGATGATCGACGCGGCCATCTGCGACGGCGACTGGGTCGTCGTACGGTCGCAGGCCACCGCGGACAACGGCGAGATCGTCGCCGCGATGCTCGACGGCGAGGCGACGGTCAAGACGTTCCGTCAGCGCGACGGCCACACGTGGCTGCTCCCCCGCAACTCCGCGTTCGAGCCCATTCTGGGCGACGAGGCCACGGTGCTCGGCAAGGTCGTCGCGGTACTGCGCGCCGTCTGAACCTCGCGCCGACGGATCCCGGTGTCGGACGCGTTCGAGGCCGGAGTTCGACGCCGAACCGCGAGGTGGGTGGCGGTGCGTCATCCGCAGGCGCTATAAGGGGGGAATGACCGACCTCACCGCCGCAGACGAGACTGCCGCGCTCCGCGCGCGCCTCGACGCCCTCGAAGCCGAGAACGCCCGCCTGCGCGCCGAGACGCGGCCCTCACCACCGGTGACGGCCGCGGCCACGGACAGGCCGCACGGCAACCGCTGGCGAGCCTTCCTGTCGGCGCTGTGCATCGTCATCGCGACGATCCTCGTGCCGGTCTCCATCGTCGCCGCCTGGGCGCGCGTCGAACTCGTCGACGAGACGCGATTCGTCGAGACGTTCGCACCGCTCGCCGACGACCCGCAGGTGCAGGCGATGGTCGCCGATCAGGTGACCGTCGCCATCGAGGACTCCCTCGACCTCGAAGGCCTCACCAACGACCTGTTCGACGGCATCCAGCAGCTCGACCTGCCGCCGCGCGCTCTCGCCGCACTCGACCTGCTCCGCGCGCCCGCCGCCCAGGGCCTCCAGAACCTCGTCGACACCACGGTCACCCGGCTGGTGGAGTCCGACGCCTTCGCGGATGTGTGGGAGACGGCGCTGCGCGCGAGCCACCGATCGCTCGCGGCGGTCGCCGCCGGCGGCACCTCCTCGGGTGCGGTGGTCATCGGCGAGAACGGCGAGGTCGGCATCCAGCTCGGGCCGATCATCGAAGAGGTCAAGAAGCGGCTCGTCGACCGCGGGATCGGGTTCGCCGAGTCGATCCCGGTCATCGACAGGACGATCGTGGTCGCGCAGAGCGACGCGCTCACCGTCGTCGGCACCGTCTACAACCTCGCGGTCGCCGCGGGCTGGTGGACCCCGATCGTCGCGCTGGTGCTCTTCCTCGCCGGCATCCTCATCGCACGGCGACGGTCCACCGCCGGTCTGGGCACCGGCATCGGCATCGCGCTCGGCGCCGGCGTGCTGGCGATGGGCCTGGGCATCGGCGGGTCGATCCTCGCGCTCAGCGCGCCGAACCTCGGTGTTCCGGCGGGCGCCCTCGCGTCGATGTACGAACAGATCACATCGGCGATGCGCGACACCGCGGTGGTCCTCACCCTGCTGGGCGTGGTGATCGCCGTCATCGCCTGGATGTCGGGCCGCTGGCGGGGCGCACGCGCCGCGCGTGGCGGCGTCGCCTCCATCAACGCCGGCGCGCGGGGTGCCCTGCTCAAGCGCGGTGTCGACACGGGCCGGTTCGGCGCGTGGCTCTACGCCCAGCGCGTGCTCGTGCGGATCGCGCTCGGCGCCCTGGCCATCGTGTGGCTGATGCTCCTGCGCCCGCTCTCGGTCGGCGAGGTGTTCCTCGTGCTCGTCGTGTGGCTCATCGTCTGGTGGGTGTTCGAGCTGCTGCAGCGCCGTCCCGAAGAGGCCGCGGCCGCCGCTGCACTCGCCGACGAGGCGGCATCTGCCGCAGGCGCCGCCGAGTCGGCGCCTGCCGTCGACGGCGAGGCCGACACCGTCGTGATCGTCGACGGCGATCCCGCCGACCCCGACGCCGACACTCTCGTGATCGAGACGGATGTCGCGACCGACGCGGCCGCGGCATCCGGATCGAAGAAGGGCTCCTAGGCCGGCACGGTCGCCCGCACCGCCTGCGTCGCCGCCACGAGGTTCTTCAGCGACGCCACGGTCTCGTCGTACCCGCGGGTCTTCAGCCCGCAGTCCGGATTGACCCAGACGCGGCGCAGCGGCAGCTCGGCGACCGTGCGGTCGAGGAGTTGAGTGATCTCGTCCACCGACGGTACGCGCGGCGAGTGGATGTCGTAGACGCCCGGTCCGATGCCGGCGGCGAAGCCGGACGTCGCGATGTCTCCGATCACCTCGCCGCGGCTGCGGGCCGCCTCGATCGAGGTCACGTCGGCGTCCAGCGCCGCGATCGCGTCGATCACGACGTCGAACTCCGAGTAGCAGAGGTGCGTGTGCACCTGCGTGGCCGGCGCAGCGCCGGCGGTCGCGAGGCGGAACGAGCCGACCGACCACTCCAGGTAGACGGGCTGGTCGGCGCGCTTGAGCGGCAGCAGTTCGCGCAGCGCCGGCTCGTCGACCTGGATGACGCGGATGCCGGCGCCTTCGAGGTCGGCGATCTCGTCGCGAAGGGCGAGCGCCACCTGGTTCGCCGTCTCCCCCAGCGGCTGGTCGTCGCGGACGAACGACCACGCCAGGATCGTCACCGGACCGGTCAGCATCCCCTTCATCGGCTTGTCGGTCAGCGACTGCGCGAAGGCGGACCACGCGACGGTGATCGCCTCGGGACGCGCGACGTCGCCCCACAGGATCGACGGGCGGGTCGCGCGCGAGCCATACGACTGCACCCAGCCGTTCTCGGTGACCGCGAAGCCCTCGAGGTTCTCGGCGAAGTACTGCACCATGTCGTTGCGCTCGGCCTCGCCGTGCACGAGAACATCGAGCCCGATGTCCTCCTGCAGCGTCACCACCTGCGCGATCTCATCGCGCAGGAAGCTCTCGTACTCGTCGGCGCTGAGCTCACCGCGGCCGTGCCGCGCACGCGCGCGCCGGATGTCGCCGGTCTGGGGGAATGATCCGATCGTGGTCGTCGGCAGGACCGGGAGGGCGAGCTCGACCTCCTGCGCCGCGACGCGGTCGTCGTAGTCGCCGCGGGTGAAGTCGTCCGCGCCGAGCACCGACGCCCGCTCCCGCACCGCTCCGTCGCGCACGCCGGGCGCACTGCGCCGATCCGCGAGCGCGGCGGATGCCTCGGCCAGCACATCCGCGATGGCCGGACGGCCACTGACCAGTCCGCGCGCGAGGCTCGCCACCTGCGCCACCTTCTGGTCGGCGAAAGCCAGCCACGTCACCAGGCGCGGGTCGAGCGTCGTCTCGTCCTCGACGTCGTGCGGCACATGCTGCAGCGAGGTCGAAGTGCCCGCGCTGATCTCCGACGCTCCGAGCGCGTGCAGCGCCTGCAGCCGCTCCCACGCGGCGTCGAGATCGCCTCGCCACACGTTGCGGCCGTCGACGACCCCGCCCACGAGCGTCTTGCGCTCCAGGCCCGGCACAGCCTCGGGCACCGCGCCGCGGGTCAGATCGATGGCGACCGCCTCGATAGGAGCGGCCGCGAGCGCCGTCCACGCCTCGGTCGACAACTGCGCATAGCCGGCCGCGACGAGGACCGCGGGCCGGTCGCCACGTACCCCCAGCGCGGCGTATGCGCGGGCGGCGGCATCCGCCAGCGCGGCCGCGTCGGCCGGCAGGCTCTCGCTGACGAGCGCAGGCTCGTCCAGCTGCACCCACTCAGCGCCCGAGGCCCGCAGACTCGCCAGCAGCTCCGCGTACACCGGCAGCAGGTCGTCGAGCCGGCTGAGGGGGTCGAAGCCCCGGGGCGCGGCATCCGTCGGCTTCGCGAGCGCGAGGAGCGTCACCGGGCCCACGATCACCGGGCGAACGGTGAATCCGTCAGCCTTCGCCTCTGCCACCTGGCGCGCGAAGCGGTCGCTCGAGAGGGCGAAGACCGTCTCGGGGCCGACCTCGGGCACGAGGTAGTGGTAGTTCGTGTCGAACCACTTGGTCATCTCGAGGGGGGCGTCCTCGCCCGCACCGCGCGCGGCGGTGAAGTACGCGTCCAGGCCGATGCCGCCGTCGGCATCGCGAAGCGCGCCGAACCGGTCGGGCAGCGCGCCGACCGTGACGGCCGCGTCGTGCACCTGGTCGTAGAACGAGAACGACTCCGGGATCGACGAGTCGTCGCGACCGAGGCCGAGCCCGGCGAGGCGCTCGCGCGTCGCGCGGCGCAGTCCGGCCGCGGTCTGCTCGAGGGTCTCGGCGTCGGTCTGGCCGGACCAATACGCCTCGACCGCGCGCTTCAGCTCGCGGCGGCGCCCGATCCGGGGATAGCCCAGGATCGTGCCGTGGGGGAAGGTGATGCGGGGTTCGGTCATCGTGCTCTCTCTTTCGCTTCGTTCATCTCGGAGTGGGGGATCTCGGGGGTCGCCGAAGAGACCGTCGGGGCATCCGACGGATCGCGGCGTCCGGGTCAGTGGACGGCGTCGGGCATTCGCGTCGCCGAGGCGAGCACCCCGGCTTCACGCAGCACGTCGAGCACCGTGTCGTGGTTGTTGAACGCGTACAGATGGATGCCGGGCGCGCCGCCGTCCACGACTTCGCGGGCGAGGCGCGCGGCGTGCGCGATGCCCACCTCGCGCTGCCCTTCCGCGGTCGGCTCGAGGTCGAGCGCGATGGCGAGGTCCGCGGGCAGCTGCTCCCCCGTCAGCTCGAGCACGCGGCGCAGCCGAGCGCCCGAGGTGATCGGCATGATGCCGGGGAGGATCGGGATCGTCACTCCGGCGTCGCGCGAACGCGCCACGAAAGCGAGATAGTCGTCGGCGTGGAAGAACAGCTGGGTGATCGCGAGCGTGGCGCCCGCCGCCTGCTTGGCGAGGAGGGCGTCGATGTCCTCGAGCGCGTGGCGCGAGCGGGGGTGACCGTTCGGGAATGCCGCGACCGCGATGTCGACCTGCGCCCGCTTCTCGACGCGCACGGCTCCCGGCACACCCGGGATCAGCGCCTCGGTGTACGGCTCGCGCTCGGCCTGCACCCGGCCGATCAACTGCACGAGCTCGGCGGCGCTTGAGAGGTCGCCCAGGAAGGCGTCATCCTCGGAGGCCCCGGCCGGCGGGTCGCCGCGCAGGGCGAGGAAGCTCGTGATGCCGGCATCCAGGAACTCCCGGATCAGCGTGTTGGCGCCCGCGTAGGTGTTGCCCACGCACGTCAGGTGCGCAAGCGGCTCGACGTGGGTCTCGCGGAGGATGTGGGTCAGCAGCTCGAGCGAGCGGCCGCCCGTCGAGCCGCCCGCGCCGTAGGTCACCGAGATGAACCGGGGGTCGACGGACGCCAGATGGCGGATGGTCTCGTGGAGGGCGGCGACGCCGGCATCGGATCGGGGCGGGTACACCTCGAACGAGATCGGCACGGGAGGAGTGCTCAGGTCGATGGACATGGGCCTGCTTCTCAGGGATCGGACTCGGGCTCAGCCGAACGGGAAGACCCGGACGGCCGCGGCACCTCGCCTCCGCCGTGCGGCGGAAGGGGTGTCATCGCGGGCGGGTGCCGGGCTCGGCTGTCGCTCCTGCCCGGAACCCCCAGTTTCGGGGGCGTCCTCGCGGACGACCGGGCGTCGATGCGTCCACGGTAGCGGAGCAGTCCCGCGTCCGGCCTCCTGTGACCTTCTGTTTCGATCGCGCGACGCGCACCGTTGGTCGTACCGTGGTCTGCGTGACGACACCCGACGTTCTCCCGTACGGCAGCTGGCCCTCTCCGATCGCCGCGGCGGAGGTGTCGGCCGCATCTCCCCGCCTCGAGGGCGCCCGCTTCGTCGGCAGCGGCAGCCGCCGGTCCGAAGTCTGGTGGGGCGAGTCCGTCGCCGAGGAGGGCGGACGTTCCGCCGTGCGCCGGCGGGCGGCATCCGGCGCCGTCGTCGATGTGCTCCCGGCGCCGTGGAGTGCGCGGTCGCGCGTGCACGAGTACGGCGGCGGATCGTGGACCGCCGACGACGACGGCGTGCTCTACTTCGTGGAGAAGGCCGACCAGCGCATCTGGCGCCTCGCCCCCGACGACGAGCCGCGCCCGCTCACGCCCGACGCCGGCGACGTCCGCTACGGGGGGCTCACGCTGGAGCACGGCCGGCTGCTGGGCGTGCGGGAGGACCACACGGCGGGTGCCGCGCCGGTGCGCGACATCGTCGTCGTCCCCCTCGACGGCTCCGCGCTGCAGCATCCCGAACGCCTCACGTCGCTCGCCGGCGGCAGCGACTTCGTCGCCCACCCCGCGCTCTCGCCCGACGGTGCGCACCTCGCGTGGATCGCCTGGAACCACCCGAACATGGCCTGGGACCGCGCCGAGCTGCGCGTCGGGCGACTCGACGGCGGTGAGGTCGTGGAGTGGACGACCGTGGCGGGCGGCGAATCGGCTCCCGCCGAGGCGCACTCGCCGCTGCAGCCGGTGTGGGTCGGCGACGACGACCTGCTGTACGCCGACGACCCGACCGGCAGGTGGAACCTGTGGCGCCTTCGGCTCACGGCCGACCTTCACCACGAACAGGTCGCGCCGGGCGATGCCGACACCGGTGGGCCGCTGTGGGTGCTCGGCACCCGCTGGTTCACGGCCCTGGGCGACGGCCGCGTCGTCGCGGTGCAGACCGACGGGTCGGACGCGCTCGTGCTGATCGACCCCGACGGAACGGCGCGCGTGCTGCCGCTCGACGCCGTCACGCGGCTCTCGATCGAGGACGCCCGCGGCCGCCGCGTTCTGGTCTCTGGCGCCGGCTCCGGCGGTGCCGGGCTCTGGGAGCTGGACGTCGACGACCCCGGAGCGGCGCGGCTGGTCGTCGGCGGCGCCTCACCCTGGGGCGCGGAGTGGATGCCGCGGGCGCGCGCCGTCACCGTGCCCGGGCCGCATGGACCCGTGCACGCGTTCGACTACCCGCCGACCAACCCGCGCGTCGTTGGGCCCGGCGACGAGAAGCCGCCGTACGTGGTCTTCGTCCACGGCGGGCCGACCGATCACGTCGGCGGCGCGGCATCCGGCAAGATCGCCTACCTGACGAGCCGCGGCATCGGCGTGCTCGACGTCAACTACGGCGGCTCGAGCGGGTACGGGCGCGCCTACCGGGAGCGCCTGCTCGGACAGTGGGGCGTCGTCGACGTCGACGACGTGGTCGCTGCTGCGCGCGGCCTGGCCGCGTCGGGCAGGGCCGATGGGAGTCGTCTGGCCGTCGCAGGAGGCTCGGCCGGCGGATGGACGGTGCTCTGCGCACTCGCGAACTCGGACGCCTTCGCCGCGGGCATCAGCCGCTACGGCGTCGCGGACCTGCGCCGTCTCGCCGAAGACACCCACGACTTCGAGGCCCGCTATCTCGACGGGATGGTCGGCCCGCTCCCCGAGGCCGAGGAGCTGTACGTCGAGCGGTCGCCGCTGACGCACCTCGACCGGATGCGGACACCGCTGCTGATCGAGCAGGGGCTGGAGGATCGGGTCGTGCCGCCCTCGCAGTCGGAGGCCGTGCGCGACGCCCTCGCGGCGAACGGCGTCCCGCACGCGTACCTGGCGTTCGAGGGTGAAGGCCACGGCTTCCGCAGCGCCGACACGCTCGTGCGCACGATGGAGGCCGAGCTGTCGTTCCTCGGCCAGGTGCTCGGGTTCGAGACGCCGGGCGTACCGCGGCTCGATCTCGCCTGAACGCGCGCGTGCCGTCCCGCTCCTGCGCACGGCAGGAGCGGGACGACGCGCGTCAGACCTCGAACGGAGCGAGACGCGCGGCGAGATGCTCGCCTACGCGAGCGTGGACGGCCGTGCCGCCCTCCTCGTGCTCCTGCGACAGGATCATGCCCTGCTCGTGGATGGCGGACACCAGGTCGCCGCGGTCGTACGGCACCAGTGCGCGCACCTCCACCGCCGGAAGCGGCAGCGCGTCCTCGATCGCCGTCCGGAGCTCTTCGATGCCCTCGCCGGTGCGCGACGACGCGAAGATCGCCTTCGGCTCGAGACCGCGCAGCAGCAGACGGGTGTCGTCGTCGACGAGATCAGCCTTGTTGAACACGATCAGCTCGGGGATGTCGCGCGCCCCGACATCGCCGATCACGTCACGCACCGTTGCGAGCTGGGCGGCCGGATCCGGGTGCGAGCCGTCGACCACGTGCACGATGACGTCGGCATCGCCGACCTCTTCGAGCGTCGAGCGGAACGCCTCGACCAGCTGGTGCGGCAGGTTGCGCACGAACCCGACGGTGTCGGTGAGCGTGTAGACGCGGCCGTCGCTCGTCTCGCTGCGCCGGACGGTCGCGTCCAGCGTCGCGAAGAGGGCGTTCTCGACCAGCACGCCCGCGCTCGTCAGCCGGTTCAGCAGCGACGACTTGCCGGCGTTCGTGTACCCGGCGATCGCGACCGAGGGGATCGTGTTCCGCTTGCGCTCGGCGCGCTTGGCGTCGCGCGCCGGTGCGAACTCGCGGATCTGCCGGCGCAGCATGGCCATCCGCGTGCGGATGCGACGACGATCGAGCTCGATCTTCGTCTCACCGGGTCCGCGCGAGCCCATGCCCGCGCCGCCAGCGCCCACCTGGCCACCGGCCTGGCGGCTCATCGAGTCACCCCAGCCGCGCAGGCGCGGGAGCAGGTACTCGAGCTGTGCGAGCTCGACCTGCGCCTTGCCCTCGCGGCTCTTGGCGTGCTGGCTGAAGATGTCGAGGATCACCGTCGTGCGGTCGATCACCTTCACCTTTACCACGTCCTCGAGTGCACGTCGCTGGCTCGGTGCGAGTTCGGTGTCGGCGATCACGGTGTCGGCGCCCACGGCGGCGACGATGTCGCGCAGCTCCTCGGCCTTGCCGCGTCCCACGTAGGTCGCGGGATCCGGGTGCGGCCGCCGCTGCAGCACGCCGTCGAGCACGACGGCGCCGGCGGTCTCGGCCAGCGCCGACAGCTCGCGCAGCGAGTTCTCGGCGTCCTCCGTCTCGCCCTGCGCGTGCACGCCGACCAGCACGACGTTCTCGAGTCGCAGCTGGCGGTACTCGACCTCGGTGACGTCCTCGAGCTCGGTGGAGAGCCCCGGAACGCGGCGCAGCGCGGCACGCTCCTCGCGGTCCCACTGCTCGCCGTCGGTGTCTGCGCGCCCGATCGTGGTCTCGTCCTGGAGCGCCTGGGCGGCTCCGAAGACGTGCACCCCCGAGCGCGCTTCGGCGCGCGCCAGCACGCGATCCACCGGGTCGACCGGCGTCTCGTCGGTGCTCTGGGGTGTCGTCGTATCCGTCATGTGTTCCTTTCGGGATGCCTTTTCCGACGCTCATCGGCCGGTTCGCGGCATCCGTGAATTCTACGCTCCCCTCCCGGGGAGCACCTCCGCTAGGCTCGTCAGCCATGGGGAGCGACCACTATTTCAGTGCGACGCCCGCCAGCCCCGAGAATCTGCGCCGCATCCGCGTCTCGCTGGCCGGACGCGATCTCGAGGTCACCACAGCAGGGGGCGTCTTCAGCCCCGACCATGTGGACTCGGGAACCGCGGTGCTGCTGTCGAACACTCCCCCGCCGCCGGCTGGAGGGAACTTCCTCGACCTCGGCTGCGGGTGGGGACCGATCGCACTCAGCCTCGCACTCGATGCCCCGCACGCGACCGTGTGGGCCGTCGACGTGAACGAACGAGCACTGGACCTCGTGCGGCGCAACGCGGCGGATCTCGGGCTCACGAATGTCAACGCCGCGCTGCCCGACGATGTTCCCGACGACGTCGTGTTCCGCACCATCCGCTCGAATCCCCCCATCCGCGTCGGCAAGAACGAGCTGCACGGCCTGCTCGAGCGGTGGATCCCCCGCCTCGACGAGCGCGCCGACGCCTGGCTGGTGGTCCAGCGCAATCTCGGGTCGGACTCGCTGCAGCGATGGCTCGCGTCGACGCTCGATCGTCGCTTCAGCGTCTACCGCGCCGCGACGGCGCGCGGATTCCGGGTGCTCAAGGTGCGGCGCCACGGCTCGCCCCAGAGCGAGCCGATCGCGCTGCCCGAACTCTGAGCGCCGCTACGCGAGCGTGACGTCGCCCGTGTAGACCAGGGTCGCCGGCCCTGACAGCAGCACGTGCCGCTCGCCGTCGAGCTCCGGCATCCGCACGCCCAGCGTGCCGCCGGGAACGTCCACGACCCAGTGGTCGGGCGCGGCGGGACCCGCCCAGTGCCGCACGGCCAGCGCCGCGGCCGCGACGCCCGTGCCGCAGCTCAGCGTCTCGCCGACTCCGCGCTCGAACACGCGCATGCGGATCGCCCCGACGCCGTCGCGCACGAGCGGGTCGCTGGGCACGACGAACTCGACGTTCGCACCATGCGGGGGCTCCGGGTGCAGCTGCGGCTGCGCCGCGAGGTCGAGGCCCTCCAGCTCGGCGTCGTCGGGGAGCGCCACGACCACATGCGGGTTGCCGACGTCGATCCCGATGCCGGGACGCGGCGCTCCACCGCCGCGGGTGCGGATGAGCACACCCGAGTCGTCGACCGCGAACCGGCCGAGGTCGACTTCGAAGCCGCGATCGCTGCGGGTGACGGTCTTGACGCCGGCCCGTGTGCCGATCGCGAGCGGTGCAGCATCGACGTCGGCCCAGCCGACATCCACGAGGTAGCGGGCGAACACCCGGATGCCGTTGCCGCACATCTCGGCCTTCGAGCCGTCGGCGTTGCGGTAGTCCATGAACCACTCGGCTCCGGAAGCCGCCGCGTCGGCTCCCTCGGCGATCGCGCTCGCCCGCACCACCCGCAGGATGCCGTCGCCGCCGATGCCGAAGCGCCGGTCGCACAGCACGGCGACCTGGTCGTCGGTGAGGTCGAGCGCGCCATCGGGGTCGGGGACGATCACGAAGTCGTTGCCGGTGCCGTGGCCCTTGGTGAACGCGATCGTCTGCGGCATCGTCACAGTCTACGGTCGCCGGCGCTCCCTCCTCCGCGGCTGCGGTCGCTGTCGGTGGCGCTGACGCCGGCGCTGTCGCTGTCGCTGTCACATCCCGGCACGCCGCGGTGTCTTGTGGGCAGGACCATCAGGAGGAGACAGCATGCGCGGCATCGCGATCGAGACCGACCGGGCTCGCGGCGAGGACGGGCGCCGCCGGTCGCGGACCGACCGGCTCGCCGAGCGCCTCGGGAGCATCACCGTGTTCGGTCACCGCATCGACGGCACCTGGGCGGAGCTCCGTCGCCGCCGCGTCCCCACCCACTGGACCAACGTGTTCGGGGCCGTCACGCTGGGGTCCCTCGTCGTCGTGACGGTGACGGGCATCCTGCTGATGTTCTTCTACACACCGTCGAGCGAGGGCACGGTGTACGCCGGGTCGTACGCTCCCCTTCACGGCACCGAGGTGTCGAAGGCGTTCGCCTCGACGATGCACGTCACGTTCGACGTGCCGGGCGGCGCGGTCCTGCGACAGGCGCATC
Organism: Microbacterium sp. LWS13-1.2; assembly: GCF_040144835.1. Taxonomy (NCBI): domain Bacteria; kingdom Bacillati; phylum Actinomycetota; class Actinomycetes; order Micrococcales; family Microbacteriaceae; genus Microbacterium; species Microbacterium sp. LWS13-1.2. The sequence goes on along the minus strand of NZ_CP151632.1, from coordinate 18,977 downwards.
ACTGGGCAGCACTCCTCCTACCCGCCGCGATCACCGTGCAGCTGGTGACGACCTTCTTCACCGGCGCCTTCCGACGGCCCCGGCGTGCCATGTGGGTGCTGCTGCTCCTGGCGCTGATCGCCGCACTTGCGAGCGGGTGGAGCGGCTACGCGCTGCCTGACGACATGCTGTCGGGCACCGGCCTGCGGATCGTCGAGGGCATCCTCCTCGGCATCCCGGTCATCGGCACGTGGCTCGCGTCCGTCCTCTTCGGCGGACCCTTTCCGGGTCGGATCATCGAGAACCTGTATCCGCTCCACATCGTGGTCTTCCCCGTGGCGCTCCTCGCGCTCGTCGCGCTCCTCGCCCTCGCCGCGTGGCGGCACGGCCCGCTGCAGTTCCCCGGTCGCGGCCGCACGCGCGAGAACGTGGTCGGCGTGGCTCTCGTCCCGACAGCCGCCACCCGGGCGGGAGGGCTGTTCCTCGTCGTCACCGGGGTGCTGCTGCTCATCTCGGCGACCGTCACGGTGAGCCCGATCTGGCTCTATGGTCCCGCCGACCCGGGCAACGCCGGTGCGGGAAGCCAGCCGGACTGGTACACCGGGTTCCTCGACGGCGCCCTGCGCCTGGTGCCGCCGGGCTGGGAGTTCGTGTGGCTCGACCGCACCTGGACGATGGCGATCCTGGCCCCGCTCGCCGTCATCGGCCTCTTCTTCGCGATCGTCGCCGCATACCCGTTCCTCGAGGAGTGGGTCACGGGCGACCGTCGGGACCACCACCTCCTCGACAGGCCGCGCCTCGCGCCGACGCGCACCGGCCTCGGCGTCGCCGGTCTGGTGTTCGTGGCGGTGCTCTGGGCAGCGGGCGGCGCCGACATCATCGCCACCGCGTTCTCGGTGAGGATCGAGCACGTGATCACCGCGCTGCAGGTGGCGCTCATCGTCGCGTCATCCGTGGCGTTCACGATCGCTCGCCGCGTCTGCTTCGGTCTGCAGCGGAAGGACGCCGGCCTGCTCCGGCACGGCTACGAGACCGGGCGGATCGTCCGCCTCCCGGGCGGCGAGTACGTCGAGATCCACCAGCCACTCGACGAGACCGAGCGGGCTCGTCTCGCGATGCCGGACGATCCGACGGGAAGCGCTCGTGAGCCGATCGCGAGCGAGGCGGGTCCGCTCACGCGTCGCCTGCGCCTGGGTATGCGCAGGTACTACGACGGGGGCCGCATCGACGCCGAGCCCGCCGATCACGAGCCGCGTGACAGCACGCGAGCGCTCGAGGCGCCTGTCAGTCGGCGATGAGACGCTTTCCGGTGGCCCACGTCTCGAACGTCTCGTAGCCGAGCGCCCCGTAGAAGCCGTGCGCCGAGTTGTTCTCGGGGCGGACCATCAGCTGCACCTTGGGGCAGCCCAGCTCCAGGAGCCGCTCCTCGGCGACCTCGACGAGGCGGCGTCCGATGCCCTCCCCTCGCCGGGCGGGATCGCTCGCGAGGTAATAGAGCCATCCGCGGTGCCCGTCGTATCCCGCCATGACGGAGCCGACGATCGCGCCGGCGGCGACGGCCACGAGGAACAGCTCCGGCTGTACCGAGAGCTTGCGGTTGATGTCCTGGTAGGGGTTGTTCCACGGGCGGGTGAGGCCCGTGGCCTGCCACAGCGACACCACAGCCTCGGTGTCGGCCAGTTCGAAGGGCCGGATCGCGATGCTCATGCCGACGAGTCTGCCAGGCCAGCGGCATCCGCTCCGGATTCCACCCACCGCAGCGCGTCGTAGCGCCGGAACCATGAGACCTGACGGCGGGCGTACCGGCGGGTCAGCGCCTGGGTCTCGGCGATCGCCTCGGCCTCGGTCATCTCGCCGGTCAGTTGTGCGAGCGCCTGCGCGTAGCCGATCGCGCGCCGCGCGGTGATGCCGCGCTCGAGCCCCCTCTCACGCAGCGCGCGGACCTCGTCGAGGATCCCGTCGCGCCACATCGCCTCGACGCGGGCGTCGAGGCGGACGACCAGCTCGTCGCGGGGCACCGCCACGCCGACGACGCGAGTCGCCGCGTGCCACAGCACCGGCTCTTCAGGAAGCGCCGCGCCGTGCGTGCGCTCCCCGAGCTCGAGCACTTCGAGTGCGCGCACGATGCGGCGTCCGTTGCGGGGATCGACCCTGGCCGCGGTGGCCGGGTCGAGCTCGCGCAGGCGGGCGTAGAGGGCGCCGGGGCCGTGAGCGTCCAGCTCGCCCTCGAGACGGACCCGCAGCTGCTCGTCGCGGGGCGGGAAGCGGAAGTCGAAGAGCACGCTCGACACGTACAGCCCCGAGCCGCCCACGAGGATCGCATCGGCGCCGCGGCCGTGGATCTCGCGGATCGCGGTGCGCGCGGCATCCTGATACCAGGCGACCGCCGCGTCGTCGGTGACCTCGAGCACGTCGAAGAGGTGGTGCGGGATGCCGCGCCGCTCGGCCTCGGGGAGCTTGGCCGTGCCGATGTCCATGCCGCGGTAGAGCTGCATCGCATCGACGTTGACGATCTCGACCCCCCGACCGCGCGCGGCCAGGGCCTCGGCGAGATCGAGCGACAGCGCGGTCTTGCCGGTCCCCGTCGCGCCGACCACGGCCCACAGCCGCGGCTGCGAGGCCGCAGCGTCGTCTGCGGAGGGGCCGTCGCTCACGGTCGGGTCAGACGCCGATGCGGAGGGTCGGCAGTCCCAGCGACACCGCGCGCGGCGCGCCGGCGTCGCCTGCCGATGTCGGCACGCCGCAGGATTCCGCCTGCGAACGGTCCCACGCGTCACCGGAGCGGGTGCGGCGGATGCGCAGCGGCACGCCGTCCGGTGCGTCGGCGAGCAGGTGGAACGGCGCGGCGTGCGTCACGACGACCGAGACGACGTCGCCGGGCCGCGGGATCTCGGACCCCGTGGGCACCTCGAAGTGAACGAGGCGATTGTCTTCGGCGCGACCGGTGAGCCGGTGCGTCTCGGCATCCTTCTTGCCCTCGCCCATCGAGACCAGCACCTGCACCTCGCGACCGAGCTGCTTCTGGTTCTCTTCGAGCGAGATGCGCTCCTGCAGGGCGATCAGGCGCTCGTAGCGCTCCTGCACGATCTCTTTCGGCACCTGGTCAGGCATCGTGGCCGCCGGCGTGCCCTCGCGGATCGAGTACTGGAACGTGAACGCACTCGCGAAGCGCGCCTGTTCGACGACGCGCATCGTGTCTTCGAAGTCCTCATCGGTCTCGCCGGGGAAGCCGACGATGATGTCGGTCGAGATCGCCGCGTCGGGCATCTTGGCGCGCACCCGGTCGAGGATGCCGAGGAACCGCTCGCTGCGGTACGACCGGCGCATCGCCTTGAGGATGCGGTCGCTGCCGGACTGCAGCGGCATGTGCAGCTGGGGCATGACGGCCGCGGTCTCGGCCATCGCGTCGATGACGTCGTCGGTGAAGGCGGCCGGGTGCGGACTCGTAAAACGGATGCGCTCGAGGCCGTCGATCTCACCCGCCGCGCGCAGCAGCTTGCCGAAGGCCTGACGGTCGCCGAACTCGACGCCGTACGAGTTGACGTTCTGACCCAGGAGCGTGACCTCCATCGCGCCGTCGTCGACCAGCAGGCGGATCTCGTTCAGGATGTCGCCGGGGCGACGGTCCTTCTCCTTGCCGCGCAGGCTGGGCACGATGCAGAACGTGCACGTGTTGTTGCAGCCCACCGAGATCGACACCCAGCCGCTGTAGATGCTGTCGCGCTTCGTGGGCAGGGTCGACGGGAAGATCTCGAGCGACTCCAGGATCTCGAGCTCGGCCTCGCCGTTGTGGCGCGCGCGCTCGAGCAGGCTCGGCAGCGACCCCATATTGTGCGTGCCGAAGACGACATCGACCCAGGGCGCCTTCTGCTGGACGACGTCCTTGTCCATCTGGGCCAGGCATCCGCCGACGGCGATCTGCATGCCGTCGTGCTTGTCCTTGCGCGACTTGAGGTGGCCGAGCGTGCCATAGAGCTTGCCTGCGGCGTTGTCGCGCACGGCGCAGGTGTTGATGACGACGACGTCGGCCTCTTCGCCGGCCTCTGCGCGGACGTAGCCGGCGCTCTCGAGCGAACCGGAGAGGCGCTCGGAGTCGTGCACGTTCATCTGGCAGCCGAACGTGCGCACCTCGTAGGTGCGGGCACGGCCATCGACGTCGTTCGCGGCCGGCGACGGCGCGATGAGAGTCGGGGAAGCGGAAGGCGAAGACATGATGTCGCCATTCTACGAGCCGCGCGCCGGCAGGGAGTCTGGACGGATGCCGTGCCCGCCGCGTCGGCGAACGGCGGGCGACGTCGGACGGGTGCGCCGGCGCCCGCTCAGCGCTCTTCGAACCTCACGCGGCCGGCGGGACGCGTCGTCTCTTCCAGCGCCGTGCGCGCGGCGTTCAACGCCAGGGAGCCGCCGTATCCGCGCCGTGCGAGCTGTCCTGCCAGGCGACGCAGTGCGATGTCGCGTTCGAGCCCACGCAGCGATCCGGCCTTCGCCCGCGCGAACTCGAGTGCGCGCTCGGCGTCGTCGTCGGGAAGCTCCGCGAGCGCGGCGTCTGCCACGTCGCGAGGCACGCCTCGTTTGGCGAGGCTCTGGGCGATGACCTGGCGCCCCTGCCCCTTGCGGTCGACTCCGGCGTGCACGACCTGCTCGGCCAGGCGTGCGTCGTCGAGGTAGCCGCGCTCGAGGAAGGCGTCGAGGATCGCACCGACGGCGTCGCCGTCGAGGTCGTGCTGGCCGAGGTACGTCTTCGCCTCCGACACCGACAGCTGCCTGCCGCGAAGCTTCTTCACGAGACCGCGCTCGGCAGTCGCCGCCGCGTCGGCGTCGGCGTCGCCATCCAATGGTTCGCGGGATCTGCTGTGACCACGCGAGCGCTTCCTGCCCGCACGCTCTGCGGCCAGGTCGATGGGAGGGGCATCCTCCCCCGCCGTCGGCGGGGCATCCCGGGGCTCGGCTCGCTCCTGGTCATTCCCGGAGGTCGGATCGCTCCTCACCGCAGCTGCCGCGCCGGGGAAGGGCGAATCGTCGACAGGCGTGTGAAGGCGATCCTCGAGCGCCTGCTGGACCTCGGCGGCGGTCTTCGGGAACGCACGTGCTCCCCCGCCGCCGAAGAGCGGGGTCACGGGGGCGAGTCCGTCGTCGGTCTCGATGTCGGACTCGTCCCCGCTGTCGACGAATCGGACCATCAGGCCGGCCGGCGCGCTGCGAGCTCGTCCTCGACCGAGCCCTCGACGGCACCCTTGGGGACGCCGATGCCGAGCTTCGTCTTGATCTTCGACTCGATCTCGGCCGCGACGTCCGCGTTCTTGATGAGGAAGTTGCGGGCATTCTCCTTGCCCTGGCCGAGCTGCTCGCCTTCGTAGGTGTACCAGGCGCCGGACTTCTTGACGATGCCGTGCTCCACACCGAAGTCGATGAGGCTGCCCTCGCGCGAGATGCCGACGCCGTACAGGATGTCGAACTCGGCCTGCTTGAACGGCGGCGCCATCTTGTTCTTGACCACCTTGACGCGCGTGCGGTTTCCGACCGCCTCGGCGCCGTCCTTCAGGGTCTCGATGCGACGGATGTCGAGACGCACCGATGCGTAGAACTTCAGCGCCTTGCCGCCCGCGGTGGTCTCGGGCGAGCCGAAGAACACGCCGATCTTCTCGCGCAGCTGGTTGATGAAGATCATCGTGGTGTTGGTCTGGTTGAGACCACCGGTGAGCTTGCGGAGCGCCTGCGACATGAGGCGCGCCTGCAGACCCACGTGCGAGTCGCCCATCTCACCCTCGATCTCGGCCTTGGGTACGAGCGCCGCGACCGAGTCGATCACGATGAGGTCGATGGCGCCGGAACGCACCAGCATGTCGGCGATCTCGAGTGCCTGCTCACCGGTGTCGGGCTGCGACACGAGCAGCGCGTCGATGTCGACGCCCAGCTTCTGCGCGTAGTCGGGGTCGAGGGCGTGCTCCGCGTCGATGAACGCGGCGATGCCTCCCGCGCGCTGTGCATTGGCGATCGCGTGCAGGGTGAGCGTCGTCTTACCCGACGACTCCGGGCCGTAGATCTCGATGATGCGGCCGCGCGGGAGCCCGCCGATGCCGAGGGCGACATCGAGGGCGATCGAGCCGGTGGGCACGACCTCGACGGGAGCGCGCTCGTCGCTGCCGAGGCGCATCACCGAGCCCTTCCCGAACTGCCGGTCGATCTGGGCGAGGGCCGATTCCAGGGCCTTCTCGCGGTCAACGGGTGATGGCATGACGTGCTCCTCTATGCTCGCGTTCCGTCGCCTGTAGGCTGTCGCGCTCCGGCCCGGTGGGACGGATGCTGCGACAAGGCGTGAGGTGTCGTTCGACGCTGCCCACGTTAGGGAGGGGCTCCGACATCCGTCTTCGCTCCGTCCGCGTCCGTGGAAAACACGCTCTCGACACCTGCTGTGCAGGAGCCTACGCCGTAATCGAACACTTATTCGATGACACGCCGCAGAGCGGCCCGGCCGAGAAGGGGGCGGAGCGGGTCAGCGACGACGCGGCTCGAGGCGGCCGACGCCGTAGCGGCGTTCGGCGGGAACGTCGAGCTCGTCGCACAGCGCGAGCCAGACTTCGCGCGGGTCGACGCCCGCCGCGATCGCCTGCGCGGCGGTGCGTCCGCCGACCTTCGACAGGAAGAGATCGGTCACGACGACGCCGGCACGCGCGCCGAATTCGTCCGCGACCGCGCGGTCGAACTCACTGCGTCGCATGGCGATCGTCGGTTCCTCAGGTCGGTTGCAGGCGAGGAGGCCGGATCAGCGCAGGGAGAGCTCGGCGTCGACCGAGGCGACCAGGTCGTCGGGGACCACGTCGGGGAACGTCTGGATTCCCTCGAGCACCGAGATGCGATCGCCGACTTCGCGCATGATCGTCGAGATGGGGACGTCCAGAGCCTCGGCCACGGAGGCGAGGATCTCGCTCGAGGCCTCCTTCTGGCCGCGCTCGACCTCGCTCAGATAGCCCAGCGCGACACTCGCGCGACTGGCGACCTGGCGGAGGGTGCGCCCCTTCTGCTGGCGGAAATCACGAAGCACTTCACCGATTTCTTGACGTACCAGGATCATCAGGGCCCCTCCTCACTTCTGATTCCACCGTCTTCCGGGTGCCCAACAGTACAGCACCGGATGATGCCAATCTAATCCCGACAACTGGGCAATGGGTGGGAATCACCGAATGTAACCGAGACGAAACACCTTCTGTTCCCGGAGCCGGAGCGACGGATCCCGGATGCCTCAGACCACGGTGAGCGCGAGCTCGAGCACCCGGTGCACGGCCTGCGTGCGGATCTCGTCGCGCGATCCGGACAGTGCGAGGGACGATACGACGACCCTCTCGGGCGTCGCGACGGCGACGTGGACGGTGCCGACCGGCCGGCCATCCTGCGGATCAGGACCGGCGACACCGGTGGTCGCGAGGCCGACGTCGGCGCGCAGAGCGCGTCGCACGCCCTGCGCCATCTGCGCGGCGACATCGGGATCCACCGGTCCCCGCTCGGCCAGCAGTGCGGCATCGACGCCGAGCTGACTGGCCTTGACGTCCGTGGCGTAGGCGACGATCCCTCCGCGCACGTGCGCGGAGGCGCCCGGCACATCGACGAGCGAGGCCGTGACGCGCCCGCCCGTCAGCGACTCGGCCGCCGCGATCGACCAGCCTCGTCCGGCCAGCCGACCCAGCAGCGCAGCAGCATGAGGAATTCCCGGTGGCGCCGCCTCGCGCCCGCTCGCCGGCCGGCCGGCTGCGGTGTCCGTCACGCACCGCTCCGCTTGGCGCGCGCGGCCCGCAGCTCTGTGACGATGTAGTCGATGCCGCTGGCGATCGTGAGGATCACCGCGATCGTCATGAGCACGCCGTTGACCCAGAAGATCCAGTCGCCGACGAGCGTCCACAGCGGAAGGAGCGCGAGCGACAGGGCGACGCCCTGGGCGAGAGTCTTGAGCTTGCCCATCCAGGCCGCGGCGAGCACGTGGTCGCTCACCACCATGAAGCGGTAGACCGTGATGCCGATCTCGCGGATCAGGACGACGATCGTGATCCACCACGGAAGCTCGCCGAGGATCGACAGTCCGATGAACGCGAATCCGGTGAGCACCTTGTCGGCGATGGGATCGAGGAGCTTGCCGAGATCGGTCACGATGTCGTGCTTGCGCGCGAGGTAGCCGTCGATCCCGTCTGTCGCGATCGCCACGATGAACAGCGCAGCGGCCCACCAGCGCAGCGCCCCGTCCGCTCCCCCGTCGGCGAGGAGCATCCACAGGAAGACCGGCGCGCACAGGATGCGCACGATCGTGATCGCGTTGGGCAGCTGCCGGGGGATCGCCATGGCCCGAGCCTATCGGCGCCCACGGCACGGACGAGCCCACCCGAGTGCGGCCGATGGATCGCGGCCGCTCAGTCGCGGCCGGTGAGCCCCCACGCGTCCTCGGAGCCGTCTTCGCCCTCGACCACGGGGTAGCCGTCGTACTGGGAGCCCACGGCATCCGTTCCGTACCGATCGTCCGCGGGTGCGGCGGGAGGAGCGGCGGGCGCTGCCGGCGCCGCGGCGGGCACATCGTCGCCGCGCATGCGCGCGAGCACCGACGGCAGCTGCTCGACGGTCACGAGCACGTCGCGGGCCTTCGATCCCTCGGAAGGGCCGACGACCTCGCGCGATTCGAGGAGGTCCATGAGACGTCCGGCCTTCGCGAAGCCGACGCGCAGCTTGCGCTGGAGCATCGACGTCGACCCAAACTGGCTCGACACCACCAGCTCGGCGGCCGCCAGCAGGAGCTCGAGATCGTCGCCGATGTCGGCGTCGATCTCCTTCTTCTCGGCCACGGCAGCCACGTCGGCGCGGTACTCGGGACGCGCCTGGTTCGTCACGTGCTTGACGACCGACTCGATCTCCTTCTCGCTCACCCACGCGCCCTGCACGCGGATCGCCTTCGAGGCGCCCATCGGCAGGAACAGGCCGTCTCCCTGGCCGATCAGGCGGTCGGCGCCGGGCTGGTCGAGGATCACGCGGGAGTCGGTGACGCTGGTCACCGCGAACGCGAGCCGCGAGGGCACGTTGGCCTTGATGAGCCCCGTGACGACGTCGACCGACGGTCGCTGCGTCGCGAGGACGAGATGGATGCCGCTGGCCCGGGCGAGCTGGGTGATGCGGACGATCGAGTCCTCTACGTCGCGCGGGGCCACCATCATCAGGTCGGCGAGCTCGTCGACCACCACGAGGAGGTACGGGTACGGCTTCAGCACGCGCTCGCTGCCCGGCGGAAGGGTGATCTCGCCGGCCACGACGGCCTTGTTGAAGTCGTCGATGTGGCGGAAGCCGAAGGAGGCGAGGTCGTCGTACCTCATGTCCATCTCTTTCACGACCCACTGCAGCGCCTCGGCGGCCTTCTTGGGGTTCGTGATGATGGGGGTGATGAGGTGCGGCACACCGGCGTACGACGTGAGCTCGACCCGCTTGGGGTCGATGAGCACCATGCGCACATCGGCGGGCTTGGCGCGCATCAGGAGGCTCGTGATCATCGAGTTGACGAAGCTCGACTTTCCGGAACCGGTCGAGCCGGCCACCAGGAGGTGCGGCATCTTGGCGAGGTTGGCCACCACGTAGCCGCCGCCGACGTCCTTGCCCACGCCGATCGTCATGGGATGCGTCTGGTTGGTGGCGGTGGTCGAGCGGAGCACGTCGCCGAGCGTCACGATCTCGCGGTCGATGTTCGGGATCTCGACGCCGATCGCGCTCTTGCCGGGAATCGGCGCGAGGATGCGCACCTCGTTCGAGGCGACCGCGTACGCGATGTTGTTGGTGAGGGCGGTGATGCGCTCGACCTTGACACCCGGGCCGAGCGCGATCTCGTACTGCGTCACTGTCGGACCCCGCGAGAAGCCCGTCACCCGCGCATCGACCGAGAACTGGTCGAGCACACTGGTGATCGCGCGGACAGTGTCGTCATTCGCCTGCGAGCGTGCCACGTGCGGCGAGCCCGCCGCCAGCGCGTTGACGGACGGCAGCCGGTAGGGCGCCGAGGGCGAGTCGACCGCGGTGCTCGAGCCGATGCCGTCGAGGCCGGGAAGGGTGCCGTCGTCCTCGATGACCTGGGCGTCGTCGCGCAACGACGTGCGTGACGAGGTGGCCGCCTTGGCCGCCGACAGCACGGCGGGATCGATGACCTCGGTGAGCGCGTCCGCAGCCGGCGCGGGCGGCGGTGTCACAGGCGGCACGATGGCCTGCTCGAATCCGCCCTGCGCCGAGCCCGCCGGCAGCAGCTCGGTGAGGTCCTGGGATCCGAGCCCGCCCTCAGGGTCCTTCTCGCGGCCGGTCTTGTTGCGACGCCAGAACGGGATCGACGGATCGCCCTCGTCTTCCCGGACGGCGTCGGCGGCGGCATCCGTCGCCTTCTCCTCCCGCGGCTCGGCGCCGAACATCCACGCGTACAGCTCGCCGAGACGGCGTCCGATGCGGTTCGGCGGCGTCTTGGTGATGATCAGGACGCTGAGGACTGCCAGGAGGGACAGGACGATGTACGCGCCGACGTCGGTCAGCACGATGGCGAGCGGCTCGCCCAGCATCCATCCGAACAGCCCGCCCGCCGCGCTTAGCGCGGGAAGGTATTCGCTCGGCTGAGGGCGACCCCCGGCGACATGGCAGAAACCGGCGATCGTGACCAGCAGCAGCCCGAAGCCGATGCCGACGCGGCCGTTGTCGTGCACCGACGAGGGATGCCGGAACATCCAGCCCGCGAGCATCAGCAGGAGCACCGGCAGCACGAAGGCCTCACGGCCGATGAGTGCGCCTACCGAGTAGGCGCTGATCGTCTTCGCGACCTCGCTGCCGATGAAGAACCACTCGTTGACGGCGCCGGCGACCGCCAGCAGCACCAGCAGGAACGGGAAGCCGTCGCGGCGCTGGTCCTTCTCGAGCGTCTCGGGGCCGAAGGCGCGGAACAGGCCGCCGGTCGCGTGGGCGAGGCCGAGCCAGGCCCGCACGACGACGGGGGGCCGCTCAGGCTGATCGACGTAGCGCTTGGGCGCGGGGGCCGGCTTGGCGGCTGCGGGCTTGCGAGCCGTCGACGACGCGTTCGAACGCGCGCTCGAAGACGCGCGCGAACCCTTGGTCGGGCTTGAGCTCCTGGCCATCCCTCCACGCTACGGCGGCGGCCCGACATTTCCGCGCAACCACGCCGCCCGGCCATCGACGCGCGGCGTCGTGGACGGCTGCCGAATCGCGCCGTGGGCGCCCCGCAGGGTCAGCGCAGCCGCTTCACCATCGTGTCGCGACCCGAGCCGCTCTGCGTCACGGCGAAGCCCTCGCTGCGGTACAGCGTCGACGCGAAATTGCCGCGCTCGACGCTCAGGCTGATGCGCGCGAAGCCCTGGGTGCCCGCGTGCTCGCACAGCCGCTGCAGCAGGGCCCGCCCGACGCCGTGGGCCCGAAAGATCGGGCGGACGCCGATGATCAGTTCCGGGACACCCGTTCCGACGTACCCGAACCCCGGATCGCTGCGGGGAAGCATCCGATACCACGCGGCGCCCACGGGCTCGCCGTTCAGGTCCTCCGCCACGAAGCCGGCGTCGCCCGGGCGCATCCAGCCGGAGACGTAGCGCCGGTGATCCGCCCCGCTCATGACCTCGTGCCGCGGCCGTGCGCCGCCCTGCCGCCAGTTCGCCGCCTCGACGACCATGTCGCCCAGGAACACGCCGTCTGCCGACACGGCGGGACGGATGCGGAACGAAGAGGCCACGAGGCCGATGCTACGGCGCGCACGTTACGACGCGATAACGGGCGCTGACCGATCGACGCATCGCCTTCCGGCGCGCGCAGAGCGCAGCCCCGGAACACCCGGTCCCTGGGCGAGGGGGCTACGCCTCGATCACGAGCGGCACGATCATCGGCCGGCGACGCAGCGACTGGTTCACCCAGCGGCCGATCGTACGGCGCACGATCTGCGACAGCGCGTGCGGATCGCGGACGCCCGACTTGGCGGCCTCGGCGAGCGCGGCGGCGATCTTGGGCTTGACGTCCTCGAAGACGGCGTCGTCCTCGGCGAAGCCGCGGGCGTGCACCTCCGGCCCCGAGATCACGTTGCCGGTCGAGGCATCGACGACCACGATCACCGAGATGAAGCCCTCTTCGCCGAGGATCCGGCGATCCTTGAGGTCGGCATCCGTGATCTCGCCCACGGTCGATCCGTCCACGTAGACGAAGCCCAGGTCGAGCTGGCCGACCATGCGCGCGTCGCCGTCCTTGAGATCGATGACGGTGCCGTTCTCGGCGAGGAATGTGCGCTCGGGCGCGATCCCGGTGTCCTGCGCGAGGCGGGCGTTCGCCATCAGGTGGCGGTACTCGCCGTGCACCGGCAGCACGTTCTTCGGCTTCAGGATGTTGTAGCAGTACAGCAGCTCGCCGGCGGCTGCGTGGCCCGAGACGTGCACCTTGGCGTTGCCCTTGTGCACGACGGTCGCCCCGAGCTTGGTGAGCCCGTCGATGACGCGGTACACGGCGTTCTCGTTGCCCGGGATGAGGCTCGACGCCAGGATCACGGTGTCGCCGGGCCCGGGCTCGATCGCGTGGTCGAGGTTCGCCATGCGGCTGAGCACGGCCATCGGCTCTCCCTGCGAGCCGGTCGACATGTAGACGATCTGGTCCTCGGGGAGGTCACGCGCCTTCTTGTAGTCGATCAGCACGCCCTCGGGCACGTGGAGGTAGCCGAGGTCTTCGGCGATGGTCATGTTGCGCAGCATGCTGCGGCCGAGGAGCGCCACGCGGCGGCCGTGGGCGGCCGCGGCGTCGAGCACCTGCTGGACGCGGTGCACGTGGCTCGAGAAGCTCGCCACGATCACCCGCCGCGGAGCCTTGCCGATGACCTGATCCAGCACGGGTCCGATCGAGCGCTCCAGAGGGGTGAACCCCGGCACGTCCGCGTTCGTGGAGTCGACGAGGAACAGATCCACGCCCTCCTCCCCCAGCCGCGCGAACGCCCGCAGGTCGGTGAGGCGCCCGTCGAGCGGAAGCTGGTCCATCTTGAAGTCGCCGGTCGCGAGCACGGTGCCCGCCGGTGTGCGGATGGCGACGGCCAGCGCGTCGGGGATCGAGTGGTTCACCGCGATGAACTCGAGCTCGAACGGGCCGAGGTTCTCTCGCTGGCCCTCGGCCACCGTGAGGCTGTACGGCCGGATGCGGTGCTCCTTGAGCTTCGCCTCGGTGAGCGCGAGGGTCAGGCCGGAGCCGACGATCGGGATGTCGCTCTTGAGCTTCAGCAGGTACGGCACCGCGCCGATGTGGTCCTCGTGGCCGTGGGTGAGCACGACGCCGACGATGTCGTCGAGGCGCCCCTTGATCGGTTCGAAGTCCGGCAGGATCAGGTCGACGCCGGGCTGGTGCTCCTCGGGGAACAGGACGCCGCAGTCCACGACCAGCAGCTTGCCGCCGTATTCGAAGACGGTCATGTTGCGGCCGACCTCGCCCAGGCCGCCGAGGGGGACGACCCGGAGGGTTCCGGCTGCGAGCTCGGGCGGGTCGTACGGGGTGGTGGGCATTGTGAAGCCTCCTCCGGATGCACGGCATCCGTTCATCAGCGTGCCATCGCCCGATCGGCGACGGCACGGTCGTCATCTCGTGGTGCCTGAGACCTTGGGCAGGGCACCGCCGGCGGCGGCGTTGCGGTCGGGGCGGAAGTTGGAGAAGTCCGCGCCGGGCACATCCGTGACGAGGGCGAGCTCGTCCTCGATCTTGGCGGCCTCCCACTCCTCGGGCCCCACGAGCGGCAGGCGCACGCGCGGGCTCCCGATGCGGCCGAGGCCGTGCAGGATGTACTTCGCCGAGACGGTGCCGGGAACATGCGTCATCACCGCGCGCACGAGCGGCTCCAGCTGCATGTGGGCTGCGGTCGCGGTCTTCACGTCGCCGGCGTTCACGGCGTCGACGATCGCTCTATACGGTGCGGGCGCGATGTTCGCGGTCACGCCGATGAGCCCCGTGGCGCCGATCGAGAGGTGCGGCAGCACGTTGGCGTCGTCGCCGGAGAAGTACATGAGGTCGGTCTGGTTGAGCACGCGGCTCACCTCGCTGAAGTCGCCCTTGGCGTCTTTGATGGCGAGGATGTTCGGGTGCTTGGCGAGGCGCAGGATCGTCTCGTATCTGATCGGCACCCCGGTCCGGCCCGGGATGTCGTACAGGATCACCGGCAGATCGGTGGCGTCGGCGACGAGCCGGAAGTGCGTGAGGATGCCCGCCTGCGTGGGCTTGTTGTAGTACGGCGTGACGATCATGATGGCGTCGGCGCCGACCTTCTCGCTGGCCTTGTAGAGCTCGATCGCGTGCGCGGTCTCGTTCGACCCGCCGCCCGTGATGATCTTCGCCCGGCCGGCCGCGACATCCTTTCCGACCTCCACGAGGCGGATCTTCTCCGCGTCGGTGAGGGTCGACGTCTCACCGGTGGTGCCGGTGACGACGATGCCGTCGGCGCCCGCAGTGATGACGTCGTCGATGTGCTTCTCGACAGCGGGCCAGTCGACTTCGCCGTCGGCCGTCATGGGGGTGACGAGCGCGACGAGCACCTGTCCGAAAGGGTTGCCCGTATGCGTCATGACTTCAGATTATCCGGATGCCGCGCCCGCCGCGCGCGGCCGGTCCCGGCCTCTAGCGCCCGCGCTCGCCGATGCGGGCCGCCAGCGAGGGCGGCGCGAAGCGTGCGAGGGCGACGAGTACCTTGTACCGGCGGGACGGGATCGACACCGCCCTGCCGCGGGCGGCGTCGCGCAGGGACTCCGCGACCACGTCCCGCGCGTCCAGCCACATCAGGTCGGACACCCCCTCCTCGCCCGGAGCGAGGCCGAGGCGCTCGTGGAAGCTCGTGTGCGTGTAGCCGGGGCACACTGCCGTCACCGTGACGCCCCGCGGCCCGTAGCGTCCGTTCGCCCAGCGGCTGAAGCTCACGAGCCAGCCCTTGCAGGCGCCGTACGTGGACCGCGGGATGAATGCCGCGACCGACGCGACGTTCACGATCCGTCCGTGGCCGCGGGCGAGCATCCCGCCCAGCGCGGCATGCGTCAGCCGCATCGGCACCTCGACGTGCAGGTGCAGGTGGCGGGCCTCGTCCTCGATGTCATTCGCCTCGAATGCCAGCGGCAGCCCGAACCCGGCATTGTTCACGAGGACCTCGATGGGCCGCGTCTCGTCGGCGACGCGCGCCTCGACCTTCTCGCGCTGGCGGGCCTTCAGCAGGTCAGCGGCGAGGATCTCGACCTCCACGCCGTACGTCGAGCGCAGGCCCACCGCGAGGCGCTCGAGCGCCTGCCTGTCGCGGGCGACGAGCACCAGGTCGGCGCCCTTCGCCGCCAGCTGCCTCGCGTACTCCGCGCCGAGCCCCGAGCTCGCACCGGTGATGAGCGCCGTCTTCGCCATGCGCGCCAGCTTATTGGGGCGGGCGAGCGGCGCGCTCATGCTCCGGCACCAGCCGCAGGAAGCGGTAGCGGATGCCGGTGCGCGAGGTGTGCCACCCCTCGGTCGGGTCGACCGATGTCGTCCGCCAGCCGCGCCGATCCGGTGCGTGGGTGTCGCCGGGCACCTCGAGATCGAGCTCCGTGACCTCCAGGAGATCGGCGAGATCGATCGCCTCGCGGAACAGCCGCCCACCGCCGATCACCCAGATCCGCTCCGGTCGGCTTTCGGCGGCGACGGCGAGAGCGGCCTCGAGCGAGCCGGCCCGCTCGGCGCCGGTGTCAGCCCACTCCTCCTGGCGGGTGATGACGATGTTGCGCCGGCCCGGCAACGGGCGGAATCGCGCCGGGAACGACTCCCACGTGCGGCGTCCCATGACGACCGGCGCACCGAGCGTGAGGGCTTTGAAGTGCGCCAGGTCTTCAGGGACGTGCCACGGCATGCCGCCCTGCGCGCCGATGACGCCGTCGTGCGCCTCGGCCCAGATGAGGCCGATCGAAGAGGTCATACCGCGACGGCGCCGCGGATCGCAGGGTGGTGCTGATAGTCCTCGAGCACGAAGTCGTCGTAGCGGTAATCGAGGATCGAGGCGGGCGTGCGGGCGATGCGCAGCGTCGGGTACGGATACGGCTCGCGGGTCAGCTGCTCGCGCACCTGCTCGAGGTGGTTGTCGTAGATGTGGCAGTCGCCGCCGGTCCAGACGAAGTCGCCGGGCTCGAGGCCCGCCTGCTGGGCCACCATGAGGGTCAGCAGCGCGTACGAGGCGATGTTGAAGGGAACACCGAGGAACAGGTCGGCGCTGCGCTGGTAGAGCTGACACGACAGCCTGCCGTCAGCCACATAGAACTGGAACAGCGCGTGGCAGGGTGCCAGTGCCATGTCGGGGATGTCGGCGGGATTCCATGCCGAGACGATCAGGCGCCGGGAGTCCGGGTTCGCACGGATCTGATCGAGCACGAGCGCGATCTGATCGATCTGCTCCCCCGACGGCGTCGGCCACGACCGCCACTGCACGCCGTAGACGGGGCCGAGCTCGCCGTCGGCATCCGCCCACTCGTCCCAGATGGTGACGCCGTTCTCCTGCAGCCAGCCCACATTCGACTCGCCGCGCAGGAACCACAGCAGTTCGTACGCGATCGACTTGAAGTGCACGCGCTTGGTGGTGATGAGGGGGAAGCCCTGGGAGAGGTCGAAACGGATCTGGCGTCCGAAGGCACTGGTGGTGCCGGTGCCGGTGCGGTCGTCCTTATGCGTGCCGTTCTCGAGCACGTCTCGCAGCAGGTCCTCGTACGGGGTCGGGATCGGCGTCGTCACGGCTGCCACGATACCGGCGGCCCGCGCCGCGCGGGTCGGGGCCGCGCCGCGACGGGCTCACGCGACGGTCGTGTTACGACGGAGGCGACATATCGGTGCATTCGGCCCGTACGCAGGCGAAAGGGGTTAGCCTGATCTGCTGTGACCCTGGTCGGAGCCCTCATCGCCCTCGCCGCGCTCCTCGCGGCGACCGTGGCGATCGGCGTGTTCGTGAAGTGGCGTCAGCCTCGCGCACGTCACAACGTCGCACACGAGGTCATCGAGCCCGCCCGGCTAGGCGCAGACGGACTCGGCGAAGTCGCGACGCTCCTGCAGTTCAGCACCGAGATGTGCGCGCGCTGCCCCGGTGTGCATCGGACACTCGCCGACATCGCGGACGGCCATCCGGGAGTGCGGCACCTCGACGTCGATCTGACGCACCGCCCCGACATCGCCAAGCACTTCCACGTGCTGCAGACGCCGACGACGCTCGTGCTCGACCGCGACGGGGTCGTGCAGACGCGCTTCGGCGGCGCCCCGAGCCGCGACGTGCTCGAACTGGAGCTCAACCGGCTGATCTCCGAGGACGCGAATGTCTGAGCGAGCGGATGCCGCCGCCGGACGGCGACCGCAGCGCGGCATCGACCCGCGCGGTCCGCGCTTCGTCGCGGGCATCACCGCGTTGCTGCTGCTGATCGACGTCTTCCTCGGGCTGACGGGACTGTCGACGGCGCAGCTCGGCGACACCCTCGCCTTCGGCTTCGTCGGGTCCGTCGACTTCGCCTTCGTCGCGGGACATCCTGCCTGGCTCATCACGTTCGCGTCTCCGGCGCAGCGATTCCTGGACCCGGCGTTCCTCCTCCTGCTCGTGATCGCCCTGCTGTTCCTCTGGGGAGTCCTCTCACCCCGCACGGCGCCCTGGGGCGCGCTGTACCGCACCGTCGTCGCGCCGCGCCTGGCGCCTCCGACGGAACTCGAGGACCCGCGCCCGCCGCGCTTCGCACAGGGCGTCGGTCTGCTCGTGTCGGTCATCGGGCTCGCGCTGCACCTGCTCGGCGTGCCGTGGGCTCTCACCATCGCCGCCGCGGCCGCCTTCGTCGCCGCCTTCCTCAACGCCGTCTTCGGACTGTGCCTGGGCTGCCAGCTGTATCTGCTGCTGCAGCGCGCCGGAATCGTCGGTCGCGCCCGCCCGGCCTCGGCCTGACGAGACGCCGTCGCGGCCGAACCGTCGCGGCACGGCATCCGTCGCGGTTAGGCTGACGCGAGACGCCCACCACGCGGGCGCCGAGCGAGCGAGGAGGCCCCACATGACCGTCACCAGCGAAGCCACCACCGCCTGGAAGGGCGCACTGTTCGACGGATCCGGCGAGGTCAGCCTCGTGTCGTCGGGCCTGGGCACCTACCCCGTCACCTGGAAGGCGCGCAGCGAGGGATCCACCTCGGTCACCACGCCCGAGGAGCTCATCGCCGCAGCGCACTCGTCGTGCTTCAGCATGGCGCTGTCGCTCGCGCTGGCCGAGAACGGCACTCCGCCGGAGTCGATCGACACCACCGCCTCGGTGACCTTCAAGCCGGGCACCGGCATCACCGGCAGCCACCTCAACGTCAACGCCGTGGTGCCGGGCCTCGAACCCGAGGACTTCGAGCGCATCGCGCAGAGCGCGAAGAGCGGATGCCCGGTGTCGCAGGCCCTCGCCGGGATCGAGATCACCCTCGAGGCGACGCTTGCCTGAAGGCCGTCCGCCCGCCGGGGGCGGTCGGCGGATCGTCGTCGCGGGGGCGTCAGGGCTCGTCGGCGGGGCGCTCGTCGAGAGCCTCCGCGCCGATGGATACACGGTGACGACGCTCGTGCGCCGGCCGCCCGAGACCGCCGACGAGGTCGAGTGGCTGACGACGGCCGAGCCGCTCGATCCCGCGGTGCTCGCGGGCGCGGACGCCGTTGTCGGGCTCAGCGGCGCGAGCATCGGGCGATTCCCCTGGACCGCGAAGTACAAGAACACGCTGCTCTGGTCGCGCATCGCACCGACCCGCGCCCTCGCCCGCGCGGTGCGGGAACTGGGAACGGACGCCCCTCACTTCGTGTCGGGGTCGGCCGTCGGCTACTACGGCTCCCGGCCGGGTGCGCGGCTCCCGGAAGACGCACCGCGCGGCGAGTCGTTCCTCGCCGACCTGTGCGGCGAATGGGAAGCCGCGGCGTTCAGCGCCGGGCCGGATGCCGGGGTTTCCGTCGTCCGCACCGCACCGATCGTGCACGCGCGCGGCGTGCTGAAACC